>NZ_LZKL01000053.1 GCF_001668725.1 Mycobacterium sp. E787
GTCTCGGCTGCCGACACGCTGAACTTGCGCCGCAGCTCGGCCACGACGAGAAGAAAAACAGACCGCTTCTGTTTGAGTGATCGCACCCCAAGCTCCGGGCCCAGCAGCACGTCGAACTCGAGCCAGCGGACCTGCATCGGCGGGCCGGGATCGGAGTGGGCGTGGTGTCCGGCGACCGGGGCCACGCCGTCGACGTGCTCGACGCCGCCGAACGCCTGGTGGCCGCGCATCCCGAATTCGAGCTGCTGTCGGTGCGGCGGGGACTGCACCACAGTGACGACTGAACGGCTACCCGTCGCGGCCCTCGCGTTTGCGGCCCAGTGGCGCGGGCGCGACGGCGCCGGGCGCGAGCCGGCGCGTGAAGATCAGGAAGGCGGTGTGCCCGCGCATCGAGTGCTGCGGGCGAACGGCAAGGCCGACGACGTTCCAGCCGCGCTGCAGCGTCTCCCACGACCGGGGCTCGGTCCAGCACTGCTGGGCCCGCAGTGCCTCGACGGTCCGCGACAGCTGGGTGACGGTGGCCACGTAGATCATCAGCACGCCGCCGGGGATGAGGAGCCGCGCCGCCGCGTCGAGCACCTCCCACGGCGCGAGCATGTCGAGCACGGCCCGGTCGAAGGAGCCGTCGGGCAGGTCGGAGTCCGCGAGGTCGCTGACGAGCAGCTCCCAGTTGTCGGGAAGCCCGTCGCCATGAACGCTGTAAAAGTTGGTCACGTTGCGGCGGGCATGCTCGGCGTGGTCGGCGCGCTGCTCGTACGAGACCACCCGGCCCTCGGGCCCGACGGCGCGCAGCAGCGAGCAGGTCAGCGCCCCGGATCCGGCCCCGGCCTCCAGCACCCGCGCGCCCGGGAAGATGTCGCCCTCGTGCACGATCTGGGCGGCGTCCTTGGGGTAGATCACCTGCGGGCCGCGGGGCATCGACATCACGTAGTCGATGAGCAGGGGGCGCAGCGCCAGGAACTGCGCGCCGCTGCTGGACTTGACGACGCTGCCCTGCTCCAGCCCGATGAGGGTGTCGTGTGCGATCGATCCGCGATGGGTGTGAAACTCGACGCCCGGGGTGAGGCACATCGTGTAATGCCGGCCCTTGGCGTCGGTGAGCTGGACCCGCTCGCCAGCGGTGAACGGGCCGGTTGCGGACACGCGGTCCAGCGTGCCAGCCGACTCGCCGCAACCGGTGCTTGGGGGTTGTCGCCGCCCGGTCCTAGGCTGCGGTTCATGACGGACCAGCCGGACGGACGCGCACCGGCGAGACCGGCTTCGAGACCGGCTTCGAGACCGGCACTGTCACCGTCGCGGGCGGCGGACTTCAAGCAGTGCCCGCTGCTGTACCGGTTCCGGGCGATCGACCGGCTGCCCGAGGCGCCGTCGACGGCGCAGCTGCGCGGATCGCTGGTGCACGCGGCCCTGGAACAGCTCTACGGCCTGCCGGCCGGGATGCGCGGGCCCGACGCGGCGGGCTCGCTGGTGGAACCCGCCTGGGATCGGGTGATCGCCGCCGAACCCGACCTGGCCGGCGGCGTCGGCCCCGAGGCGCGAGCCCAGTTGCTGGCGGAGGCCCGCGAGCTGCTCGCCGGCTACTACCGGCTGGAAGACCCGACCCGGTTCGACCCGCAGTCCTGCGAGGAGCGTGTGGAGGTAGAGCTCGCCGACGGCACGCTGTTGCGCGGCTTCATCGACCGGATCGACGTCGCGGCCACCGGCGAGGTGCGGGTGGTCGACTACAAGACCGGCAAGGCGCCGCCGGCCGCGCGGGCGCTGGCCGAGTTCAAGGCGATGTTTCAGATGAAGTTCTATGCGGTGGCGCTGCTGCGTTCCCGCGGTGTGCTGCCCACCCGGTTGCGGATCATCTATCTGGCCGACGGCCAGGTGCTGGACTACGCGCCCGACCATGACGAGCTGCTGCGCTTCGAGAAGACGCTGATGGCGATCTGGCGCGCCATCCAATCCGCCGCGCCGACGGGCGATTTCCGCGCCAACCCGTCCCGGCTGTGCGAGTGGTGCGCCCACCGGCAACACTGCCCGACGTTCGGCGGAACGCCACCGCCCTACCCCGGATGGCCGGATGTCGCCGTCGCACAAGGCATTTCGCATCCCACCGAACCGGCGGCATGATCGGCTGCCGTTATTCGAGCGGCGACATCTCCTGCAGCATCGTGGGAATCAACTCGCTGACGGTGGGATGGATGTGCATGGTGCGCGACAGGGTCGTGTACGGCGCTTTGGCGGACATGACGTCCAGGATGGCGTGGATCGCCTCGTCGCCGCCGACGCCCAGGATGGCCGCGCCCAGAATCTCGTCGGTGTCGGCGTCCACCACCACCTTCATGAAGCCTTGTGTCTCACCCTTTTCCACGGCTCTGCCCACCCGGGTCATCGGCCGCTTGCCCACCAGCGCCTTGCGGCCCGAGGCGCGGACCTGGCTCACGCTCATCCCGGCACGCCCCAGCGGGGGGTCGATGTAGAGCGCGTAGGTGGTGATGCGGTCACTCACCCGGCGGGGGTCATTGTCCAGCAGATTGGCGGCCACGATCTCGAAATCGTTGTACGAGGTGTGGGTGAAGGCGCCCCTGCCGTTGCAGTCGCCCATCGCCCAGATGTGCTCGACGCTGGTCTTGAGCTGGTCGTCGACCACGATGTAGCCGCGGGCGTCGGTGCGCACGCCGGCCGCCTCGAGGCCGAGGTCGTCGGTGTTGGGCTGCCGGCCCACCGCCACCAGCAGGTGGCTCCCGGCGATGGGCACGGCACCGGCGCGGGGGGTGAGCTCAAAACCTGTGCTGGTCTTGCGGATTCGGACGTCGTCGGCGCCGACGACGATGTCGATCCCCTCGGCCTCCAGGATCTCTTTGACGGTGGCGGAGACGTCCTCGTCTTCGCGGGACGCCAGGCGCGGCCCGCGTTCGACCACGGTCACCCGGGCCCCGAAGCGCCGGTACATCTGCGCGAATTCCAGCGCGATGTAGCTGCCGCCGAGGATCACGAGATGGTCTGGCAGGGTGTCGAGTTCGAGGATCGACACGTTGGTGAGGTACTCGACGTCGGACAGCCCCGGGACGTCGGGCACCACCGCGCGGCCACCGACGTTGAGGAAGATCCGGTCGGCGCGCAGCAGGTCGCCGTCCACGCTGACGGTGTGCGGGTCTTCGAAACGGGCATGACCACGAACGACGGTGCAGCCGTCCATGCCCTCCAACCAGCTCTCGACGCCCTTGCGGTCGGCGAGCATGATGTCGTCTTTGCGCGCCTTGACTTTCGCCATGTCCACGCTGACCGACCCGGTTCCCACGCCGTATTCGGCCCCGCGCCGGGCCAGGTGGGCGGCGTGCGCGCTGGCCACCAGGGTCTTGGTCGGGATGCACCCGGTGTTGACGCAGGTGCCGCCGATGAGCTTGCGCTCGACGATGGCGACACGCTGCCCGGCCGCGGTCAGCCGCCCCGCGAGCGGAGGGCCGGCCTGCCCGGCCCCGACGATGATCGCGTCGAAATGCGTTGTCACTTAACCGCCGACAGCAGATACTCGGTCAGCACGTGGCCCGTCATCGCGACGACGGCGAACCCGCCCAGGATCGCGACCGCGTCCTCGAGCAGCGCGATCGGCAGGTCCCTGCCGGCCACGGCGGCCAGCCGCTTGCGCGCCTGGTAGCCGCCGAGGGTGCCGAGCACCGCGCCGATGACGCCCGCGCCGAGCGCCGAAAAGGTCCAGTGCGGCCAGGCGCCCAGCGCCGCGCCCGCCAACCCGCCCGTGATGATCCGGGCCGCGAAGATCGGCGGCGCGGTGCGGGCCGGCGTCTTGGGCAGCTTGTCGTTGACCAGCTCGCCCACGGCCAGAACGGAGAACACGACGACCGCGATGACGTTGCCCAGCCACGACGCCCAGGTGCCGTGCAGGTCGATCCAGCCGAGGTAGGCGCCCCAGGCGACCACCGCGGGGGCCGTCAGCGAGCGCAACCCGGCGACGACACCGATCAGCAAAGCCAGCAGCAGAATTAGCGCGTGTGTCACGAAGATCCTCCCGGGGACTCGACATTCCGGCAACGGTAGGGATGACGGCCCATGGAGATAAAACGGGCGTCAGTTTTCTAGCAGCCCTTAGGCGCACGCTAACACAGCCGCAACCACGGCACCGGGTCAGAACCGGCAGAACCTGATGTCGGACGCCAGGATCGCCTTGGCCCCGATGGCTGCGAGTTCGTCCATGATCTCGTTGACGCCGCGCCGCGGCACCAGGGCGCGGATGGCCACCCAGTCCGGATCGGCGAGCGGGGCGATGGTCGGTGACTCCAGTCCCGGGGTGATCGACGTGGCCTTGTCCAGAACCGAACGCGGGCAGTCGTAATCGAGCATCAGGTATTGCTGGCCGAACACCACACCCTGGACCCTGGCGACCAGTTGATCGCGGGCGGCCGCCGCCGCGCCGTGCCCGTCGTGATCGGCGCGCTCGATCAGCACCGCCTCCGAGTCGCACAGCGGCTCGCCGAAGGCCGCCAGGTCGTGCAGGCTCAGGGTCCGCCCGGACCCCACCACGTCGGCGATGGCGTCGGCCACACCGAGCTGCACCGAGATCTCCACGGCACCGTCGAGCCTGATGACCGTGGCCTCAATCCCCTTCTCTGCCAAGTCTTTTCGGACCAGGTTCGGATAAGCGGTGGCGATCCGCTTGCCGGCCAGGTCGGCAACGGTCCAGTCCCGCCCGGCCGGGCCGGCGTACCGAAAGCTCGACGACCCGAAACCCAGCGCCAGGCGTTCGCGCACCGGCGCGTCGGAATCGAGCACCAGGTCCCGCCCGGTGATGCCGAAATCCAGCTCTCCCGAACCGACGTAGATGGCAATGTCCTTGGGCCGCAAGAAAAAGAACTCGACCTGGTTGACCGGGTCGATGACGGTGAGGTCCTTGGAGTCGGTGCGGCGCCGGTACCCGGCCTCGGCCAGGATCTCGCTGGCCGGCTCGCTCAGCGTGCCCTTGTTGGGCACCGCAACCCTTAAGAAAGGCCCCTGCATGCTCACAGCTTCCGGTAGACGTCGTCGAGGGACAGCCCGCGGGCGATCATCAGCACCTGGGTCCAGTACAGCAACTGGCTGATCTCCTCGGCCAGCGCGTCGTCGGATTCGTGCTCGGCGGCCAGCCACACCTCGCCGGCCTCCTCCAGGATCTTCTTGCCCAGCCCGTGCACGCCGCCGTCCAGGGCAGCGACGGTGCCGCTGCCGGCCGGCCGCGTGCGGGCGCGCTCGCCGAGTTCGGCGAACAGATCCTCGAAGGTCTTCACGGCCAGCGATTGTTCCATGCGCCGACGAGCGAAGTCACCTGGGTTTCGGCGCGCACGCTCGCGACGGGCTCAGTCCTCGGGGTTGTAGCCGAGGTTGGGGGCGAGCCAGCGCTCGGCTTCGGCCAGGGTCCAGCCCTTGCGCCTCGCGTAGTCGGCGACCTGGTCCTGGGCCATCCGGCCGACCACGAAGTACTGCGATTGCGGGTGCGAGAAGTACCAGCCGCTGACGGCGGCACCGGGCCACATCGCCATCGACTCGGTCAACTCGATGCCGGTCCGCTCCTTGACGTCCATCAGCTTCCAGAGCGTCACCTTCTCGGTGTGGTCCGGGCAGGCCGGGTAGCCGGGGGCCGGGCGGATTCCCACATACTTCTCGTCGATGAGCGCCTCGTTGTCCAGCTGCTCGTCGGGCTGGAATCCCCAGAACTCCTTGCGGACCCGTTGGTGCATCCGTTCGGCGAAAGCCTCCGCCAGCCGGTCCGCGATCGACTCCAGCAGGATCGCGCTGTAGTCGTCCAGGGCCGCCTTGAACTCCGCGATCTTCTCCTGGCTGCCGAGCCCCGCGGTGACGGCGAAGGCGCCGACGTAGTCGGCCAGACCGGTGGCCTTGGGCGCGATGTAGTCGCCCAGCGACCGGTTGGGGATGCCGTCCCGGTGCTCGCCCTGCTGGCGCAGGTTGTGCAACGTGGTCAGCCGCTCGGAACGGGTGTCGTCGGTGTACACCTCGATGTCGTCACCGACCGCGTTCGCCGGAAAGAACCCGATCACCCCGTTGGCGGTCAGCCACTTCTCCTTGATCAGGGTGTCGAGCATCTCCTGGGCGTCGTCGTAGAGCTTGCGGGCGGCCTCGCCCGAGGTGGGGTTGTTGAGGATGTCGGGGAATCTGCCCTTCATCTCCCAGGCGTTGAAGAACGGCTGCCAGTCGATGTACTCGCGCAGCTCGGCGAGGTCATAGTCGTGAAATTCCCGCAGCCCGAGACCCTGGGCGGGCACGGGCGGCGTGTAGCCGTCCCACTCGATCGGCGTCCGGTTCGCGCGGGCCTTCTCCAGCGTCAGCGTCGGCCGCTCGTTCTTCTGGGCGTGCCGTTCGCGCAAGGACGCGTAGTCCTTCTCGGTCGCCTCCAGCAGGGCGGGACGCTGCTTGTCGTCGAGCAACGCGGCCGCGACCGGCACCGAGCGGGACGCGTCCTTGACCCAGACGACCGGACCGCTGCGACGCGGCGCCACCTTCACCGCGGTGTGCGCGCGCGAGGTGGTCGCGCCGCCGATCAGCAGCGGGATTTCCAGCCCCTCGCGTTCCATCTCGGCGGCGAAGTTGACCATCTCGTCCAGCGACGGGGTGATCAGCCCGGACAGCCCGATGATGTCGGCGTCGTGCTCCTTCGCCGCGCTCAAGATCTTCTCGGCCGGCACCATCACGCCGAGGTCGATCACCTCGAAGTTGTTGCACTGCAGCACGACCCCGACGATGTTCTTGCCGATGTCGTGGACGTCGCCCTTCACGGTCGCCATGATGATCGTGCCGTTGGTGTCCTTGGCGGCGGCAGTGCCGTTCTGCTCCTTCTCCGCCTCGATGAACGGCAGCAGGTACGCGACGGCCTTCTTCATCACCCGGGCCGACTTCACGACCTGGGGCAGGAACATCTTGCCCGAGCCGAAGAGGTCGCCGACGACGTTCATGCCGTCCATCAGCGGGCCCTCGATCACCTCGATCGGGCGCCCGCCCGCGGCGGCGATCTCGGCCCGCAACTCCTCGGTGTCGGCGTCGACGTGGGCGTCGATGCCCTTCACCAACGCGTGCGTGATCCGCTCGCGGACCGGGAGGCCGCGCCACTCGGCGGTCGCCGGACCCTCGCTCTCCTCCGACTTGTTGAACCGTTCGGCGATCTCCAGCAGCCGTTCGGCCGCGTCCTCGCGACGGTTGAGGACGACGTCCTCGATCCGCTCCCGCAGTTCGGGGTCGATCGAGTCGTAGGGCACCAGCGCGCCGGCGTTGACGATGCCCATGTCCAGGCCGGCCTTGATGGCGTGGTACAGGAACACGGCGTGGATCGCCTCGCGGACAGGGTTGTTGCCCCGGAACGAGAACGAGACGTTCGAGATGCCGCCGGAGATGTGCACCCCGGGCAGGTTCTCCTTGATCCAGGCGCAGGCCTCGATGAAGTCGATCCCGTAGGTTGCGTGCTCCTCGATACCGGTCGCGAGCGCGAAGCAGTTGGGGTCGAAGATGATGTCCTCGGGCGGGAAGCCGACCTCTTCGGTCAGGATCCGGTAGGCGCGACCGCAGATCTGTTTGCGGCGCTCGAGGTTGTCGGCCTGGCCCTGTTCGTCGAAGGCCATCACGACGACGGCGGCGCCGTACTTCCGGCACAGCCGCGCCTCGCGGACGAACTTCTCCTCGCCCTCCTTCAGGGAGATCGAGTTGACGATCGGCTTGCCCTGGGTGTTCTTCAGGCCCGCCTCGATGACCTCGAACTTGGAGGAGTCGATCATCACCGGCACGCGGCTGATGTCCGGCTCGGCCGCGATCAGCTTCGTGAACCGGTCCATCGCGGCGACACCGTCGATCATGCCCTCGTCCATGTTGATGTCGATGACCTGCGCACCGACCTCGACCTGCTGCAGGGCCACCGACAGCGCGCTGTCGTAATCCTCGGCCTTGATCAGGTTGCGGAATCGGGCCGAGCCGGTGATGTTGGTGCGCTCCCCGATGTTGACGAACAGCGAGTCCTCGGTGATGTTGAGCGGCTCCAGGCCCGAGAGCCGGGTGGCCACCGGAATCTGGGGCACCACGCGCGGCGGCTTGCCCTCGACGACCTTGGCGATCTCGGCGATGTGCGGCGGCGCGGTCCCGCAGCAGCCACCGACCAGGTTGACCAGACCGGCCTCGGCGAAGTCGGCGATGTAGCTCGCCTGGCGCTCGGGGGACTCGTCGTATTCACCGAAGGCGTTGGGCAGGCCGGCGTTCGGGTAGCAGGACACGAAGGTGTCGGCGATCCGCGACACCTCGGCGATGTAGGGCCTCATCTCCGGCGCGCCCAGCGCGCAGTTGAGGCCCACCGCAAGCGGCTTCGCATGCCTGATCGAGTTCCAGAACGCCTCGGTGACCTGACCGGACAACGTCCGCCCGGACGCGTCGGTGATGGTGCCCGAGATGATGACCGGCCAGCGGCGTCCGCGCTCCTCGAACAGCGTCTCAACGGCGAACACCGCCGCCTTGGCGTTGAGCGAGTCGAAGATCGTCTCGATGATGAGGAGGTCGGCCCCGCCGTCGACCAGGCCGTTGGCGGCTTCCAGGTAGGCGGCGACCAGCTGGTCGTAGGAGACGTTGCGGGCTCCGGGGTCGTTGACGTCGGGCGAGATCGACGCGGTCCGCGTCGTCGGCCCGATCGCGCCGGCGACGTAGCGGGGCTTCTCCGGGGTGCTGTACTCGTCGGCGGCCTTGCGGGCCAGGGCGGCACCCGCGTAGTTCAGCTCGTAGGCCAGGTCCGTCATGTCGTAGTCGGAGAGCGAGATCGCGTTCGCGTTGAACGTGTTGGTCTCGAGGATGTCGGCGCCCGCCTCGAGGTACTCGCGGTGGATCCCGTCGATGATCTGCGGCTGCGTCAGGTTGAGCAGGTCATTGTTGCCCTGCAGAGCGGTCGGCCACTCCGTGAACCGGTCGCCACGGTAGCCGGCCTCGTCCGGCCGGTCGCGCTGGATCGCCGTGCCCATCGCGCCGTCGATCACCATGATCCGCTCGCGCAGAGCCGCGGTCAGCTCCTCGGTGCAGTCGGGGCGGATGTTCGGTGCGAAGTCTGTCGCGGTGTCTGATTCAGCGCCGTTCACGTACGTCCTTCCGTAGCGGAAGGCGTCCTTGACTCTGCCGAGCGTGGCGGATACCAGGGGCCCAGGACCCCCGAAAATATCCGTTGCAACGCCTCTCGACCAGGAAAGTCTACGTCGTCACCCGATCGACGTCTGGACGCCCAACTCATCGCCGCGATCGACAGGGCGCGGATCCCGTCGGCGATGGGTAGTTACCAAGGTTAACCAGTTTGCAGGCGAGCGTATTTCGTCGCAGTCACGCCACGAGGATAGTCGTCCTATGCAATACGCCCAGGGGCTGACAGGTTTCTGCCAGGCCAGCCTCGCGGAACGGCGCAGGCGGTTTGCGGCAGGCCGTACGCTGATTCTGTGACATTGCCGGATCGTGGCCCGGAAGCCGCTGCGCTGCCCGAACTGCACAACACCATCGTCGTGGCGGCGTTCGAGGGCTGGAACGACGCCGGCGACGCGGCCAGCGACGCGCTCGAGCACCTGGACGCCATCTGGGAGGCCGACCCGATCGTGGAGATCGACGACGAGGCCTACTACGACTACCAGGTGAATCGGCCGGTCATCCGGCAGATCGACGGGGTGACGCGGGAGCTGGTGTGGCCCGCGATGCGGATCACGCACTGCCGCCCCCCGGGCAGCGACCGCGACGTCGTGTTGATGCACGGCGTGGAGCCCAACATGCGCTGGCGCACGTTCTGCGCCGAGTTGCTGGCCATCGCCGACAAGCTCAACGTCGACACCGTCGTCATCCTCGGCGCCCTGCTGGCCGACACGCCCCACACCCGGCCGGTCCCGGTCTCGGGCGCGGCGTACTCCCCCGAATCGGCGAAACGCTTCGGCCTCGAGGAGACCCGCTACGAGGGCCCGACCGGCATCGCCGGGGTGTTCCAGGACGCCTGCGTGGCCGCCGGCATCCCCGCGGTGACGTTCTGGGCCGCGGTGCCGCATTACGTGTCCAACCCGCCGAACCCGAAGGCGACGGTGGCGCTGCTGCGCCGCGTGGAGGACGTCCTCGACATCGAGGTACCGCTGGGTGACCTGCCGGCGCAGGCCGAGGAGTGGGAGCAGGCGATCACCGAGATGGCCGCCGAGGACGAGGACCTGGCCGAGTACGTGTCGTCGCTGGAGCAGCGCGGCGACGCCGAGGTCGACATGAACGAGGCCCTCGGCAAGATCGACGGCGACGCGCTGGCCGCCGAGTTCGAGCGCTACCTACGCCGCCGGCGCAAGTAGCTCCGGTGATCGCGCGGCGGGTCGCCACCATCGAGCTATAGCCGCACTCCCAGCAGCGCGTCGACCGCGGTCGCCACCGACGCCGGCGCCCCGGCGTCGTGGCCGCCGTACTCCAGCGCGTCGGTGGCCCAACCATCCAGTGCGGCAAGGGCTTTCGGCGTGTCGAGGTCGTCGGCCAGGTAGCGGCGCACCCGGGCGATGGCGTCGGCAGCGTCGGGGCCGGCGGGTAGGGCGGTCGCCGCGCGCCAGCGCCGCAGCCGGGCGGTCGCCTCGTCGAGCACCTGTCGGCTCCAGAACCGGTCGGCGCGGTAGTGCCCGGCCAGCAGGCCCAGCCGGATGGCCGCGGGCTCAACGCCTTTCGCCCGCAGATCCGACACCAGCACCAGGTTGCCGCGGCTCTTGGACATCTTGTGCCCGTCCCAGCCGATCATCCCGGCGTGCACGTAGTGCCGGGCGAATCGCCGCTCCCCGCGGACGCATTCGGCGTGGGCGGCCGTGAATTCGTGGTGCGGGAAGATCAGGTCGCTGCCCCCGCCCTGGATGTCCAGTCCGCTGCCGATGCGGCTGAGCGCGATCGCGGCGCACTCGACGTGCCAACCGGGACGGCCGTCCCCGAACGGTGACGGCCAGCTGGGCTCGCCCGGCCGCGCGGCGCGCCACAGCAGGGCGTCGAGCTCGTCGGTCTTGCCGGGGCGGCGCGGGTCACCGCCGCGCTCGGCGAACAGCGCCAGCATGGTGTCGCGGTCATATCCCGACTCGTAGCCGAACTGCGGGGTCGCATCCGCCCGGTAGTAGACGTCCGGGTACTCGCCGTCCAGGACGTACGCGGCGCCCGACGCCAGCATCTTCTCGACGAGTTCGACCACTTCGGCGATCGCCTCCGTCGCCCCGACATACTCCCGGGGCGGCAGGATCCGCAGCGCCGTCATGTCCTCCCGGAACAGGGCGACCTCACGGTCGCCCAGCTCGCGCCAGTCGACGCCGTCGCGCTCGGCGCGCTCCAGCAGGGGGTCGTCGATGTCGGTGACGTTCTGCACGTAGTGCACCTCGTGACCCAGGTCCAGCCATTGCCGGTACACGAGATCGAAGGCCAGGTAGGTGGCCGCGTGGCCCAGGTGGGTGGCGTCGTAGGGCGTGATCCCGCAGACATACATGGTGGCTTTCGACCCGGCCGCCACGGGACGCACCTGCCGGTCGGAGGTGTCATACAGCCGCAACTCGGGACCGCGCCCCGGCACCACCGGGACCTGTGCGGAAGACCACGACTGCATAACGTCGACTCTAAACGCGGGCGAGATCAGCGAAATTCCTGGCGGATGGCGCCGAGCAGGATCGGCGCCAGCTCCGCGCGGCACATGATGAAGTCGGGTAGGTACGGGTCGAGCTGGTTGTAGCGCAGCGGCGAGCCGTCCAGCCGCGAGGCGTGCATGCCGGCGGCCATCAGCACCCCGGCCGGGGCCGCCGAGTCCCACTCCCACTGCCCGCCCGCGTGCACGTAGGCGTCCACGTCGCCGTCGATGACGGCCATCGCCTTCGCGCCCGCCGAGCCGATCGCGACCGGTTGGATGTGCAGCGTCTGGCGCATGCGGTACAGCACGGCGGGCGGCCGGGTCGCGCTGACCGCGATGCGGATGGTTCCCGGGACGCCGACGCGCGCCCCGTCGGCGGTCACGGTGTCGCTGCGGTACACCGTGTTGCCGCGGGCCGGCAGGGAGACCGCCGCGTCGGTGATCTCGCGCTGCCCGTCGGTGGGGCGCTGCCACAACGCGATGTGGACCGCCCAGTCGTCGCGGCCCGGCGTGGAGAACTCGCGGGTGCCGTCCAGCGGGTCGACGATCCACACCCGGTCGTGATTCACCCGGGACAGATCGTCGTATGCCTCCTCGCTGAGCACCGCGTCACCCGGCCGCTCGGCCCGCAGCCGCCGCAGGATCAACGCGTTCGCCAGGCTGTCGCCCGCGTCGCCCAGCGCCCAGGGATGGCCGAAACCGATCTCCTCGCGCACCTTCAGCAGCAGCTCCCCCGCATCCGCGGCGAGCTCGGCGGCCAGCGCGGCATCGGTCAGGTCGTCCGCGCCGTTGGTCACCGGCTCAGTATCGCCGACGACGAGCCCGCATCTAAAAAGCCGGCCACGGAATCGGGCGATGGCGGTTGGGCGTGGGCATGATCGGATTGTCCAGCAGTGCGAGCGCGCGACCGCGCAGCGCCGCGATCTCGGCCCGGGTGATGTGTCCGGCCAGTTCGTCGCAGAACGAGCCGGTGAGGGCCTCGGCGAGGCCGGCGATCGCCTCGCACGTGTCGTCGTCGATCGGCTTGCCCGCCCATCCCCACAACACCGTGCGCAGCTTGTTCTCCACGTGCAGGCTCACCCCGTGATCGACGCCGTAAACGTGGCCCTCGAGGTCGCGCAGGACGTGGCCACCCTTGCGGTCGGCGTTGTTGATCAGGACGTCGAACACCGCCATCCGCCACAACCGGATGTCGTCGGCGTGCACCAGGACGACCTCGTCGCCGGCGTAGTCGTAGGCCCGCAGCACCGGCAGGTAGCCCGGCTGCACCTTGTTGGCGGGAAACAGGTCGACCAGGTCAGGGCCGGGCGGCGGGTCGGAGTCGGCCGCGTCGCCGGCCTGCTCCACCCACAGTTGCAGCATGCCCGGACCCGCCGGCCCGTGCCGAATGATGGTGTGGGGCACGATGTTCCAGCCCAACTGCACCGACACCAGGTACGCCCCGAGTTCGCGGCCGGCCAGGGTCCCGTCCGGGAAATCCCACAGCGGCGCCTCGCCGGAGACCGGTTTGTAGACGCAGTGCACGCTGGCCTCGCCGAGCGTCGACTCGCACAGGAAGGTGGCGTTGCTGGCGGAGCGGATGCGTCCGAGGACCGTCAGCTCGCCGTCCCGCAGCACCTCCCGCTCGTGCGCCTCGTTATTCCTCGGCGTCATCGTCGGGCCCGAGAAGCGCGCTGCGCTTGTAGCCGTTGGTGCGCGCGCAGATGTGGCCCTCGGGGTCCAGCGGTTCGTCGCACAGCGGGCACGGCGGACGGCCGGCCGAGATGACGCGGTTGGAGCGGGTGGCGAACTGGCGTGCCGACTCCGGAGTCAGGAACACCCGGACGGCGTCGGGCCCCTCCTCGGTGTCGTCGAGAACCACCGATGCGTCGAACTCCGCGTCGGTGACGGCCAGCAACTCGACCACCACCGTCTGCGCCTCCGAGTCCCAGCCGAGGCCCATGGTCCCGACCCGAAACTCCGCGTCGACGGGGGTGATCAACGGGTTGAGGTCGTCGACCTCGGCGGGCTCGGGAGGAACGGGCGTGCCGAACCTGCGATTCACCTCGAGCAGCAGCGCGCCGATGCGTTCGGCGAGCACCGCCACTTGTTGCTTCTCCAGCACCACCGACACCACCCGCGAATCGCCCACCGCCTGGATGTAAAAGGTGCGGTTTCCGGGCTGACCAACGGTCCCGGCCACGAAGCGGTCGGGCGTGCGGAAGACGTGAATTGCGCGGGCCATGGCACCTCCAAAATACCGGCTGTTGCCGCCGCCGTGCGATCCGATTGCCCCGCTCCCCCTGATTTCAAGCGGATTCACGCGTGATCAGTCCGTGGAGCCGCCGACCACGGCGTCGCTCGACGGCACCGCCCCGTTCGGCTCGGTCCGCGCTTCGCCCTTCGAGTCGTCGTGAACTTCATCACCCTTGGATTCGTCCCTGGGTGGCGGCCCGGCCCGCAGCGCCGCGGACAGCCGCGAGCCGGTGTGGTTGACATGCAACACGAACGGCCGCAGGGGTGTGTAGCGGATCACCGTCACCGACCCCGGGTCGGCGGTGACGCGCTGGAAGCCGTCCAGGTGCATGCCGTAGGCGTCGGCGACGACGGCCTTGATGACGTCGCCGTGGGTGCAGGCCACCCACAGCGCGTCGCCGCCGTGCTGTTCGGCCAGCAGTCGGTCGTGCCCACGGACGGCCGCCACGGCACGCGCCTGCACCTGCGCCAACCCCTCCCCGCCGGGAAACACCGCCGCGCTGGGGTGCGCCTGGACGACCCGCCACAACGGCTCGTTGGTCAGCTCACCGATTTTGCGGCCGGTCCAGTCGCCGTAGTCCACCTCGGCGAGCTGGTCGTCGATCAGCGGTTTGAGGCACAGCGCGTCGGCGAGCGGCTCGACGGTGCGCAGGCAACGCAGCAACGGCGAACTGACCACTGCACGGATCGGCAGGTCGCCGATGCGGTCGATGAGCCCGGCGGCCTGCTCGCGGCCCTTGTCGTCCAGGTCGACGCCCTCGGAACGGCCGGCCAGCACGCCCGCGGTGTTCGAGGTGGATCGGCCGTGCCGCAGCAGGATGACGGTCACGACGACGACCGTACAGGGATGGCCGCGCTTGCGATCGCCACGAGCACGATAGTGGCGACCCGCAGCGCCCGGCTACGCCGCGCTTGCGATCGCCACGAGCACGATGGTGGCGACCCGCAGCGCCCGGCTAGTGGGAGATCGGCACCGCGTGCGCGACGGAATCCCGCACCGCGGCCGTCAGGCTGCGCTCGTCGGTGAGATCGATGTCGACCAGTCCGCGGACCGCCCTGGCCACCACGTCCTCGGCCTGCGGAACGGGACCCACCAGGCGCGGCCGGTAAATTTCGACGACGAGGGACCAATGCTCGATGTGGAAGGAAAAACTGCGCCCATCACCGACCTGTCCGTACCCGCTGGCAAAGATTCCCGTCGAGATGTCCTCGACAGCAAACTCTGTCTCCGCGGTAGGCCGGTCAACGATGACGGTCATGACGCGACCATACCTCTCCAGTCCGACCCGATGTAGGCAACATGGCCATATTGGATGCGAAACCGTTCCCTAAAATTTGACGTTCATGTAGATGACGCGAAGGAAAATTATTGCTGTCACGGCGTAAAGGCGAAAGACGCGCAGTTCAAAACCGCTTGACTGGCCTGCGGCTTTTGCTGGTGGTGATCGCGGGAAGCGCGGGTTGTGCAGCGAATCCTTTCCACAGCGAGCCGCCGACCATCGAACCGGCCCAGCCCGCGGTGTCTCCGCCGCCATCCCGACAGCCGGCCGGCGCGGTGCGTCCGCTGGGCGGTCACGCGGCGGCGGCAATCTTCGACGGCGCGACCCGGCAACTGGCCGTCCTGGCCGCCGGCGCCGACCCGACCGCGCCGGCCACCCTCACCGAGTTCGGCGATCCCGGGGTCGCGCCGCGGGTGATCGACCTGCCGGGTCCGGCGAGCGCGCTGACCGGCGACGGCCGCGGCACCGCCTACCTCCCCACCCGGGGCGGCTACCTCACGGTCGACCTGGCCGCGGGCCGCGCAGCACAGGTGCCGGTCGTGGGGGCCCCTGAGGCCGAGTTCACCGCGATCGCGCAGCGCGCCGACGGCAAGCTGGTGCTGGGCAGCGCCGACGGGGCCGTGTACACCCTCGCCTCCCCCGCGCCGGACACGGCGAAGAGCGCGACCATCGCCAGCCGGAACAAAATCTTCGCCCGCGTGGACGCGCTTGCCGCACAAGGGAATACGACGGTAGTTCTCGACCGCGGCCAGACCTCGGTGACGACGATCGGGCCCGACGGGCACGCCGAGCAGGCGCTGCGGGCCGGCGAGGGCGCGACGACCATGGCCACCGATCCGCTCGGCCGGGTCCTCGTCGCGGACACCCGCGGCGGCCAACTGCTGGTGTACGGTGTCGACCCGCTGATCCTGCGCCAGGCCTATCCGGTGCGGCAGTCCCCGTACGGCCTGGCCGGTTCGCGCGGGCTCGCGTGGGTGTCCCAGACCGCCGCGAACGTCGTCATTGGTTACGATCTGTCAACCGGAATTCCCGTCGAAAGGGTGCGATACCCAACCGTGCAGCAACCGAACTCACTGGCTTTTGACGAAGCGTCGGGCACCTTGTACGTGGTGTCGGGGTCGGGTGCGGGCGTCCAGGTGATCGAGCACGCGGCGGGCCCGCGGTGACCGCGCCCCGGTGGAGCCGGCTGCCGGAGGGCTGGGCCGCGGAGATGTCGGATGACTACGAGTGGATACCGCTGCGACTGCCGCCGGAGGTCACCCGGCTCAGCGCGTCCATCCGGCTGTCGATCGAGGCCGAGTATCGCGGCTGGGAGCTGACGCGAGTGCGCCTCTACAACGACGGTAGTCGTCGGGTTTTGTTGCGCCGCAAGAAGTCTCGCCTCGAAAGCGCGCGGCCTGAGCAGCCGGGTTTGTGATGTACCGGCTGACCCGCCGGCTGTTGTTCCTGGTCCCGCCCGAGCGCATCCACCTGCTGGTCTTCGCGATCCTGCGCGGCCTCACCAGGGTCGCCGTGGCGCGGCGGCTGCTGCACCGGCGGCTCGGCCCGAACGATCCCGTGCTGGCCAGCACGGTGTTCGGCGTGCGCTTTCCCGGACCGCTGGGGCTGGCCGCCGGCTTCGACAAGGACGGCCTGGGGCTGCTCACCTGGGGTGCGCTGGGTTTCGGGTACGCGGAGGTCGGCACGGTCACGGCGCGGCCGCAGCCCGGCAACCCTGCCCCCCGCCTGTTCCGGCTGCCCGCCGACCGGGCACTGCTGAATCGGATGGGCTTCAACAATCGCGGTGCAGGCGCGCTGGCGATCGAACTCGCCCACCATCGGCCGGAGGTGCCGATCGGGGTCAACATCGGCAAGACGAAGACAACGCCGGCCGCCGACGCCGTCAGCGACTACCGGGCCAGCGCCCGGCTGGTCGCCCCGCTGGCGGCGTATCTGGTGGTCAACGTCAGCTCGCCCAACACGCCGGGGCTGCGCGACCTGCAGGCGGTGGCGTCGCTGCGGCCCATCCTGGAGGGAGTCGTTGCCGAGACGTCCACACCGGTCCTGGTGAAGATCGCGCCCGACCTCTCCGACTCCGACGTCGACGACATTGCGGACCTGGCCGTCGAACTGGGCCTGGCCGGCATCGTCGCCACCAACACCACCGTGTCGCGCGAAGGCCTGTTCACCCCCGGCGTCGAAAAGCTCGGCGCCGGCGGCATTTCCGGGCCGCCGGTGGCGCACAGGGCCCTCGAGGTGCTGCGCCGGCTCTACGGCCGGGTCGGCGACCGCCTGGTCTTGATCAGCGTCGGCGGCATCGAGACGGCCGACGACGCCTGGGAGCGGATCACCGCGGGCGCCTCGCTGCTGCAGGGCTACACCGGCTTCGTCTACGGAGGGGGCTTGTGGCCCAAGCACATTCACGACGGCATCGCGCGGCGCTTGCACGACGGCGGGTTCGCCTCGCTGCGCGACGCGGTCGGGTCGGCAGCCGGTGACCCGGACAAACCGCCGGGTAGACCCGGCCGGCTTGGGGGATCGGGATAGGCGCTTGTTGCGCATATGTCGATTAATTCGATTGATTGCCTTGAGAATCCAGGGTTGTGCATCTGTAGAACAAGCTGTTAGAAACAGGAGAACGCCCGCTTTCTTCGTCACGATTTCGTTCAGCATCGTGACCGGTGCGACCTAGCTTTCTCATGGGGATCGTCTTCGAGGGGAGACCACGATGTCCGTTGTAGTTGCTGCTCCGGAGGCGTTGGGGGCGGTCGCCGGCGATCTGGCAGGCATCGGTTGCGCACTGCGAGAGGCCACCGCCGCGGCAGCGGGCCAGACGACCGCAATCACCTCCGCTGCCGCCGACGACGTGTCGCTCGCAATCTCTGACGTGTTCGGCACGTACGGGCGGCAATTCCAAACGATGAGCGCTCAGGCGGCGGCATTCCACAACGAGTTTGTGAGCCTGTTGAACGGCAGCGCGGCGGCCTACCTCAGCACCGAAATCGCCAACGCCGAGCAGGCCATGATCGGCGGCTCCACCCCCGGCGGCGCCGCCGCGTCCACGCCGCTCCTCGGCGGGCTGCTCGGCCTGGGCGGCTCGAGCGGCAGTGGCGGCCTGCTCGGTGGCTTGCTCGGCGGCGGCTCGGGCGGAGGGGGCCTGCTCGGCGGGCTGGACGGACTCCTCGGCCTGGGCACCGGAGGGGGCGGGCTGCTCGGCGGATTGGGCAGCGGGTTGAGCCAGATCCTGGGCCCGTTCAACAGCATCGGGACCCAATTCGCCAACGGCCTGGGGTCGCTGGTTTTCAACCCCGCGATCCTCAACGCCGTACCGACCCTGAGCGACCTCGTCGGGCCGATAAACCTCGGCAACCTGACCCCGGGCTTGAGCCTCACCTCGGGGCCCCTTGGCGCCTTGTTGGGCCCGACCCTCAACGGCGTCGGACTGGACCTGGGCAACTTCGTGTCCAACGAACTGGTCAACGGGATAACACTGACCAACCTTGTCGGAACCGCGACCGGGCTCTTGCAGGACGTGCCGCTACTCCAGGGGCTTCAACCGCTGCTGAACCCGTTGCTGCCGGCGCTCTTCGGACCGATGCCGTCAGGCGCGGCTCCCTACCCCAACCCGTACACCGTCCTGTTCGACAACACGGCGCTGAACCTGAACCTGATGGGCGCCCAATTCGCGAGCCATCCCTTCCCGATCCTGAACCAGGTTGTCATCAACCAGAATCACTACGCGCAGATCTTCTCGAGCGGGGTCCTGACCGACCTGGAGGTTTTCCCCGCGAACGTGCCGGCGAACATCCAACTCGCCCTGCAAGGCGCGTCCACCTTCAACCCGGGCGCCATCGGAGGCGACTTCGTCAACGGCACGACCGGCTTCTGGGGGACGGTCGGCTCGTCGCTGAACAAGATGGGCTCGGATCTTCAGCAGACGATTCCCATTGCCGGCAAGGACATCGCGATGGCCGGCCAAGCGGTACAGGCGGGCGATTACTACGGCGCGGTGCAGGACGCGGCGCATGCCCCTATCGATCTCTTCATCACGGGATTCGACACCAGCCACTTGACCGTCGGCGGCAGCATCACCAGCCTCCTCCCGCCCAGCTTCGCCGTCAGTATCGCCGGTCCGGTCGGATTGGAGGGTCCGGCCGCCGAGTTGCTGCCCATCCTGACCGCCCTGGGACAACAGCCGGTAGGCCTTGCGAGCCTGGTCCCGCACACGTCGATCCCCGGAATGATGTTGGGCAACTTCGCAAACGCGGTCGACACCCTCGTCAACGCGAACGTCACCGCGAACTTCGCGCTGACCATCACCGGCCTGCCGCCGGCCGGCACGCTGGCCGGCACCGCCATCTTCGGGCTGCCGTTGCAGCTGGGCTTCGCGATACTGGGCCCACCGTTTGCCATGGCGAACGGAATCGCCCAGGGCGCAACGGCCTTCGGCGCCGCTGCGCAGGCCGGCAACGTCCTGGGAATGCTCAACGCGGTCGGTGATATGCCCGCCTACGCGATGAACGGCTTCCTCAACGGCCAACTCCTGGTGGATCTGCCGCTGCCGATGACGGTGTCGACACCGTTGCTGGGCTCCCTCACGTTGCCGGCCGTCGCCCACGTCCCCTTCGACGGGCTTCTCACGCCGCCCGAACCGCTGACGGTCACCATCCCCGCCGGCGTCGCGGGCATCACCGTTCCCATCAATGCCACCCTGGGCGGCACGGAATTCGGGGGTCTCTTCCCGACGCTGATGAACACGATTTCGGAAGCGATAGCCGGGGCGATCACCCCCACCGGTTAGCCAAGACCCGGCCTTTCGTTGTAGTCGCTTCGCCGCATGCCGTGGATTAGTCTTTCCGAAGCCACGGGCAGCCGAGGGATCGAAGGGTATGAGACACCAGACCTATCTCATCGCCTCCACTCCTCGCTCGGGTAGTTCGTTCCTTGCCGCCGGCCTCGTCGCGACCGGAGTCGCCGGGCGGCCCGAAGAGTACTTCGCGGCCGAACACGTGGGGGCGTACAAGGAGGATCTGAAGCTACCGCAAGACTGCTCGTGGCCCGAGTATCTGGCGACGGTCATGGCGTACGCGGCGACGGAGAACGGGGTTCGGGGCGTCAAGATTCATTGGCGGGATGTCGTCTCGCTGGCAGGAGCCCTGGGTTTTCCTGACGATCCGGTGGGCGTTCTCGAGATGCTTTTCCCGACAGCGGTTTTCGTCAACATCGTGCGCGCCGATCGGCGCGCGCAGGCCCTCTCGCTGTTTCGCGCCGAGGCGACCGGCGAGTGGTTCCGTTCCGCCGGTGCGTCGACGCGGGAATGGGGGCTCTACCTGGCCCGGCCCACCCCCGGCGGGGCCGTGGTCGATCTCACCGGCGTCGCGCCGACGCGCGAGCAGATCGTCGAGATCGAACGCGGCCTCGATGCCGAACAGGCGGCGTGGACCGCCTACTTCCGCACCCGGGCTCGCAAGGTCCTGACGGTCCGATATGAAGATCTCGACGCGAACTACCGCGACGAGATCGCCAGGGTCTTGCGGTTCCTCGGCGCCGATCCCGCGCACGCCGCTCGCCTGCCCGAACCCCCGCTCGAGCGTCAGGCCGACCACATCAACGAACACTGGCGCCGGCTGGTCGACCGGGAGGAGCACCGCGAAAGTGCAACTGCCGACACGTTTCCCGAGTGAAACCTTCGCAGTTGCACTTTCGACGAACGAGCGAGCTATTTCTGTTCGTGCGTGCCGTAGATGTACGCGCGCGCGATCGCGTGCTGGAACAGGTTGAAACCGAGGAAAGCGGGGCTGGCGTCCTCGGGCAGGTCGAGTTTATCGACGTCCACGGCGTGCACCGCGACGTAGTACCGGTGCGGACCGTGGCCGGGAGGCGGCGCGGCGCCGACGTACCGGCGCATGCCGGCGTCGTTGACCAGGGTCAGCGCGCCGCCCGGCAGCTCGCTGCCGTCGCCGGCGTTGTCGGGCAGCTCGGTGACGTCGGCGGGCAGGTTGGCCACCGCCCAGTGCCAGAACCCGGACAGCGTCGGGGCGTCCGGGTCGTAGACGGTGACCGCGAAGCTGCGGGTGCCCTCGGGAAAACCCGACCAGCTCAGCTGCGGGCTGACGTCCTCTCCCCCGGCGCCCATGATCCCGCTGACTTGCGGGGTCGCCAGCGGCTGGCCGTTGGTGATCGAGGTCGACTCCAGGCTGAACGACGGCAGCTTGGGCAGCGCGTCATACGGGTCGGGCGGCAGGCTCATGGGCGATCCTCTCGTGTCGTGTTCACTAGCAGTGTGTCAGGAAGTGCGCCAGCACCTCGGTGCCGAACCTCAACGCATCGACGGGTACCCGCTCGTCGACGCCGTGGAACAGCGCGCTGAAATCAAGATCCGGCGGCAACCGCAGCGGGCTGAAGCCAAAACAACGAATACCCAAGCGCGCGAAGGCTTTCGCGTCGGTACCACCGGACATCATGTAGGGCACCGTGCGGCTGTCCGGGTCGAGCGCCAACACCGCGGCGTTCATCGCGTCGACCAAATCGCCGTCGAAGCTGGTCTCATACGACTCGAAATCCCTGATCCATTCCCGGGTCACGTTGGGACCGATCAGCTCGTCGACCTCGGCCTCGAACGCGGCCTTGCGGCCCGGGAGGATGCGGCAGTCCACCACCGCCTCGGCCGACCCCGGGATGACGTTGGCCTTGTAGCCGGCCTTGAGCATGGTGGGGTTGGCGGTGTCGTGCAGCACGGCTTTGAGCATGCGGGCCGTCGGGCCGAGCTTCTCGATCGCCCCCGCCAGATCACCGGACTCGACGTCGAACGTCAGCCCGGTCTCCTCGCTGACCGCAGCCAGGAACTGCGCGACGGTGTCGGTCACCACAAGCGGGAACTGGTGCCGGCCCAGGCGGGCGACCGCCTCGGCGACGGCGGTGACCGCGTTGCGGTCGTGCACCATCGAACCGTGCCCGGCCGTGCCCCGGGCGGTCAGCCGCATCCACGACAGCCCCTTCTCGGCCGTCTCGATCAGGTACAGCCGGCGTTCGCCCCCGTCGCGGCGCGGCACGGTCAGCGAGAAGCCCCCCACCTCCCCGATCGCCTCGGTGACACCCGCGAACAGCTCGGGCCGATTGCGGACCAGCCACTGGGCCCCGTAGTGGCCGCCGTGCTCCTCGTCGGCGACGAACGCGAACACCAGATCGCGGGGCGGCACGATGCCGGCCCGCTTCAGCTGCCGGGCGACCACGATCATCATCCCGACCATGTCCTTCATGTCGACCGCGCCGCGGCCCCAGACGAAACCGTCCCGGATGGCGCCGGAAAACGGGTGCACCGTCCAGTCGGCCGGCTCGGCCGGCACCACGTCGAGATGCCCATGGATCAGCAGGGCGCCGCGCGAGCTGTCCGCGCCGCGCAGGCGCGCGATCACGTTGCCCCGGCCGGGCGCGCCGGATTCGACGTATTGCGGCAGGTAGCCGACCTCTTGCAGCTGCTCGGCGACCCACTGGGCGCACGCGGCCTCGCCTTGCGTGGTCTCGGGTTCGCCGGTATTGGTGGTATCGAACCGGATCAACCGGCTGACCACCTCGACCACATCATCGCCGGGATGGGTTTGGTCGACGGCGCCAGGCTCAACGGTCACAACCACCTTTCCTACCACTGCGCGGTCCGCCGGGCTCGGGCTCGCGGCGGCGGCGAGCTGGGTTGGGTCTGCGCGGGCCGATCCGATAGCCTTAGCTGCCAACTCTCGTTGGTCTTGTCCGAGTGGCGGAATGGCAGACGCGCTAGCTTGAGGTGCTAGTGCCCTACTAATGGGCGTGGGGGTTCAAGTCCCCCCTCGGACACATTGTGATGTCGCGAGACATCGAGGACAGATGTCTCGCGACATAGTGAACACCCTCAGTTGTTGGCTGGGGGTGTTTTG
>NZ_LZKL01000054.1 GCF_001668725.1 Mycobacterium sp. E787
GGCGCTGGAATGTGACGAGAGCATCCTGTCGGGGGAGTCCACCGGCTCGGAGAAGTCACCGCAGCCGACCCCGGCCGGCGCCGAGCTGGCCGATTCGACCGACCTCGCTTTCATGGGCACCATCGTGAGCGCCGGGGAGGGCACCGGGGTGGTGTACGCCACCGGCAGGGATGCCGAATTCGGCCGCATCGCAGCGGGTTTGGACAAGCGCCAACCCGAGACCGATTTCCAGGTGGGGCTGCGCCGGTTCTCCTACCTGCTGCTGCAGGTCGCGATCGCGCTGATGGTGGTCATCCTGGTCAGCAACCTGCTGCTGCACAAGCCGATCATCGATTCGGTGCTGTTCTCGCTGGCGATCGCGGTCGGCATCACGCCGCAGCTGCTGCCCGCCGTGGTGAGCACCAGCCTGGCGACGGGATCGCGACAGCTGGCCAAGGCCAAGGTGCTCGTCAAACGCCTGGTGTGCATCGAGGACCTGGGCGACATCGACATCCTGATCACCGACAAGACCGGCACGCTGACGGAAGGCCGCATCCGCCTGGTCGGCACGATCGATCCGGCCGGTGCGCCGGCCGAGCCGGTCCGGCGGCTCGGGCTGCTGGCCACCGACGTCGACCCGGAATCCGGTGTGGTGAGCGCCAATCCGCTCGACGCCGCGCTGTGGGACTCCCCGCAGCCACAGCAACTGGTGGGCGGCGCGGTGCGCCGCGTCGCGCTGCTGCCGTTCGACCACGAGCGGCGCGCGACGTCGGTGTTGGTCGACGACGACGGCAACCGCCTCCTCGTCGTCAAGGGCGCCCCCGAACAGGTCCTGGACCGGTGCGACGGGACGCCGGCGGCCGCGGATGCGACCCTGGCGGACTTGTTCGCCGCCGGACGGCGGGTGGTCGCCGTCGCCACCCGCCCGGCCGCCGAGCTGACGGAGCTCACCGCCGACGACGAACACGACCTGACGCTGGCCGGCTTTCTGGTCTTCGCCGACGAACCCAAACCCGCGGCGCGCCAGTCGCTGGCACAGCTGGCCGAACTGGGCATCGAGGTGAAGATCGCCACCGGCGACAA
>NZ_LZKL01000055.1 GCF_001668725.1 Mycobacterium sp. E787
CGCGGGCGTGGCGGCTGCCCTGGCCCGACGGCACGACGGTGTACGAACTCGACCAGCCCCGGGTGCTGGAGTTCAAGCTGGCGACGCTGACCGAGCACGACGCCCAGCCCGCGTGCGACCGGGTCGCCGTCGCGGTGGATCTGCGCCAGGACTGGCCGAAGGCGTTGCGGCGGGCGGGATTTGACCCGTCGGCGCCCAGCGTCTGGTCGGCGGAGGGGCTGATGCCCTACCTGCCCGCCGCGGCCCAGGAACTGCTGTTCGAACGCATCCAGGAGCTCACCGCCGCGGGCAGTAGGGTCGCCGTCGAGGCCCTGGGACCGAAGTTCCTCGACCCCGAGCTACGCGCCCGGCGGCGCGATCGGATGGAGCGGATTCGCGCGCTGATGGCCAAGATAGACCCCGGCCGCGAGATTCCCCGCACCGACGAGCTGTGGTACTTCGAGGAGCGCGAGGACGTCGGCGACTGGTTCCGCCGCCACGGGTGGGACGTGACGGTGACGCCATCCGACGAGCTGATGGCCGGCTACGGCCGCAAGGCCGCCAAAGAGGTCGAGGACCAGGTGCCGGGGAACCTCTTCGTCGCGGCGCAGCGGACGGGGAGCTAGCCGGCGAGGCGACACACTGTGCCGACGCCGGCGCCGGCCGGCTGAACGTCAGCGCGTGCCGCGGGCCTGCTCGCGCCATTTCCGCAACCCGCGCCGCGCCGCGAACGCCCCGACGATGGCGCTCACGCACCACACCGCAATCGCCGCATACGCCAGCGGCGAGGACAGGTGCCTGATGGAGGCGCCCAGCGCGGTGTAGGCGAACGCCCGCGGCGCCGAACCGATCAGGGAGCCAAAGGCCATCTGCCACAACGGGACCCCGAACGCCCCGAACGCATACGAGGCCAGCGCATCGGAGATCCCGGGGACGAACCGTTGGCCCACGACGCCCCACAGCCCGCGCCGTTCGATCAGCCCGTCGATGCGGTCGGCGCGCCGGGTCCCCAGCAGGGCCCGCGCGCTGTCCCGGCCGGCCCGGCGGCCGATGCGGCTGGCAACCATGGCGGTGCCGACCGTCGCGCCCAGCGTCACGAAGAGGCCCAAGAGCGGACCGAACAGCATTCCGCTGCCGGCGGCCAGGATCGAGCCGGGCACGAACAGCGTGCCCAGGATGGCCGACACCGCGACGTAGGTCAGGGGCGCCGCCGGCCCGGTCGCGGAGACCGCGCGCCGTATCGCGTCGATGTCGATGACCCGCGCCACGGCCACCAGGTAGAACATCACGGCCAGGAAGGCGGCGAACACCGCGAGCCGCGCGATGTGTCGCCGCCGGGATACGGGCGCGGGTTCTTCGTCGTCTGCCATGGTGACCGCGATTCTAGGGCCGCCGAGCGTGGGGCCTACGTATGTGATCGGCCTCGATTTCGTACCTGGGCCCCACGCTCGGCGGCATCAGACACCTGCAACCGCTGCCGCAGGCCGCTCGCGCGCAGCGCCCGCCGCCCGATCGCGGCGCGCACCGACGCCTCGGATCCGACGACCCGCACCTTGGCCTTGGCGCGGGTCACCGCGGTGTAGAACAGCTCCCGGGTCAGCAGCCGCGAATCCTCCGGTGGCATGAGGACGGTCACCTCGACGGCCTGGCTGCCCTGGCTCTTGTGGATGGTCATCGCGTGCATGGTCTCGACGTCGGACAGCCGGCTCGTCGAAAAGTCCAGCGGCCCTGCGGCACTGGCGATGACGGCGCGCAGCCCCTCAGGGCCGGCGACCGTCACGCCGGTGTCGCCGTTGTACACCCGCAGCCCGTAGTCGTTGGCCGTCACCAGCAGCGGCCGCCCCGGGTACCACTCCGACCACGATGGCTGGCCGGTTTCTTCGGAGAGCCAGATCTCCGCCTGCCGGTTCCAGTGCCGCACCCCGAACGGCCCCTTGCGGTGCGCGCACAGCAGCCGGTGCTCGTCCAACGCCGCCACGGCCTCGTCGACCGCCCCCAACAGCGCCGCCTGCCGAAGCCGAAGCGCGTGCGGCATCAGGACCGAGCGCAGCCGATCGGTCGGGTCCTCCGCCTCGACGAACTCGATGTGTTCATCGCCGGACCGCAGCAGCCTCAAGGCGGCCTCGGTGTCGCCGACCCGAATCGCCTCGGCCAGGGCACCGATCGACTTCCCGAAGCGGTGCGATGTGTGCAACGCCGCCACCCGCACGTCCGCGCGCGCCGACAGGCCGTCCACCAGGTCGGCCAGCACGGCGCCGGCTTCCACCGACGCCAACTGGTCGGCGTCGCCGACCAGAACCAGCCGGGTGCCGGGGCGTACCGCTTCGAGCAGCCGCGCCATCATCGTCAACGACACCATCGACGTCTCGTCGACCACGATCACGTCGTGCGGCAACCGATTTGCGCGATCGTGCCGAAACCGCGAGGACGAGCCCGGCCTGCGGCCCAGCAGCCGGTGCAGCGTCATCGCCTCCAGCCCGTCCAGCCGCGCGCGGTCGGCCGCGTCGAGCCGGGCCACCTCCAGCTGCACGGCCTCGGCCAGCCGGGCCGCCGCCTTGCCCGTCGGCGCCGCCAACGCGATCCGCGGCCGGGCCGATCCGGCGAGCTCCGCCTGCTCGGCCACCAGCGCGAGCAGGCGCGCGACCGTTGTCGTCTTGCCGGTGCCGGGACCGCCCGTGAGCACCGTAACACCCTGTGAGAGAGCGATTTCCGCGGCCTTGCGCTGCTCCTGGTAGTCCGGCGGGAAAAGCCGCCCCGGGACGGGCGCCGTGGTCGCCGGCCTCGCCGCCAGCAGGGCGAGCAGGTCGTCGCACACCTGCTTTTCCTCGCGCCAATACCTGTCCAGGTAGAGCAACCGCTCGTCGTAGAGGCGCAGCACCGGCGGGTCGCGCAGCAGCACGCTCGCCCGCACGGCGGTCTGCCACCGCACCGGCTCCGGCCACGGCAGCGCATCCGGGCCGACAGCCTCCGCGATCGTCGCCAGGTCGACGCACACCGAACCGGCCCGCAGCGCGCGCACCAGCAGTGCCACCGCCAGTGCCACCCGCTCGTCGGGCTCCCGCGCCAACTCGCAAACCCGTTCGGCCACATGCACATCCGCGAGGTCCAGCACGCCCGCCTCGTTGAACGCCAGCAGCACGCCGGCGGCTCCCACGGCGACCTCGACCTCGGAGACCGTCATGCTGCTCGCCCTCCCTCGTCGAGCAGATCCGAGATCGCCACCACCAACGGCGCCGGCGGCCGCCAGCTGAACACCCCGCACGGCCGGCCGTCGATCACCGGCGTGCCGGAACCGCACATGCCGCGCACGAACAGATAGAGCACCCCGCCGAGATGCCGCGCCGGGTCATACTCGGGCAGCCGCCACCGCAGGAACCGGTGCAGCACAACGGTGTACAACATGGCCTGCAGCGGATAATCCGAATGCAGCATGGCCTCGGTCAACCGGTCGCGGCAGTAATCGGCCGCCGTGTCGCCGAGATAATTGGTCTTGTAGTCCACCACGAGGAAGCGCCGGTCGGGCAAGCGCAGCACCGCGTCGATCGACCCGGCCAGATATCCGCGCAGCGGCTGGCCGCCCATTCCGGGCGATGTCAGCCGCTCGGCGTATGCGGCCAGCGGGTCACCCGAAGGCAGCTGCGCCCGCAGCAACCGGCCCACGTCGGACAGCGACACGTCCGGGGCGGCCCCGCGCACGTCGCCGCCGGCCAGCGGGATCTCGAAGTCCAGTTCCCGCAGGCGATCCCGCAGGCCGATCCGGCGCAGCGTCATGCCGGGCGCGAGCGGTCCCAACGGCGTGTCGAACATCGGGACCAGCGCGACGGCCAGCTCGGGCGCGGTGACGCCGACCGGCCACCACGCCAGGGCGCGCCGCACCTGCTCTTCGAGCTCGGCGGCCAGGTCGGCGGCGCCTGGGTCGGCGGTCTCGAGCACCGCGTGCACCAACGAGCCGAACGCCGCGCCCGCCGGCAGCGCCGCCATCGGCGAGACGACCGTCGCGTCGGGGCTGGGTGTCGTGACTGCGGTGTCCACCTCGTCGTCGCGCGTGCCGACCTCCGGCTCGCTTTCCACCCCGGCCGCCTCGCCGCCCGTTTCCATGCCGCGGACCAGCGCCGAGTACGAGGTCCGCCGCCACCGGGTGTCGATCGCCCGATGAAAGTGCCGCACGCCGAAATCGGCCGATTCGCTAATTGTTTCGACCGCGGCGGGGGCGACGACGGCCGATTCCTCCACCGCGGGCCCGCCGGCGTCCTCCCATCCCTTGAACACCGCCCAGGCGTCCTCGTCGGTGAGGGTGGCCGCGTCGCACCTGCCGGGCACCCCGGCCTCGTCCGCGCCGCGGCCGCGCAACAGCCGCGACAGGCCGCCGTTGCGCTCGTCCCACGACGGCGCCCACCAGGCGACCACCTGCGACTCGGCGCGGGTCAGCGCCACATACGTGACCCGAATGTTGTTGCGGGCCTCTTCGGTTCGGTGCAATTCGTCGGCGCGGCGACGGTCGCGGTCGTTCTTGGCGCCGAGGTAGAGGCAGCGCTGTTCGTCCTCGTCGTGATAGAGCAGGATGTCGTCTTTGCGGATGTTGCGGTTGAACGCGAACGGCAGGTACACGATCGGGAACTGCAGGCCCTTGGCCACATAGACCGTCATGATCTGCACGGCGGCGGCATCGCTGTCCAGGCGGCGGTTGTGTTCGGTGGCGCCGTTGCGGCGGTCGCATTGGCGGCGCAGCCAATCGCGCAACGACGGCAGGCCGTAGTGCTCGCGATGGGCGGTGTCGTGCAGCAGTTGCGCGATGTGCGCCAGGTCGGTCATGTGCCGCTCGCCGCCGAACTGCGAGAGCACCCGACGACCCATGCCGCCCAGCTGCGCGGCCTCGAACACCGCCGCGATGCCGCGCTGCCGCGCGTAGTTCGCCCATTCCCGCAGCGTGTCCGCGACCCGGTCGGTGAGTACATCCCCTTCGGCGGCCAGGGTTTCGGCGGTGGCGCCGAAGAACATGGTGCAGGCGGCGGCGCGGACCAGCCCGCTGCGGTGCGGCGCGTCGAACGCTTCGAGCAGGCACAGCCAGTCTTTGGCGGCCTGGGATTCGAACACGTCCGTGTCGCCCGTGTAGATCGCCGCAATGCCGGCCGCCGCCAACGCATCACGGCATGCCCGCGCTTCCTCGTGCCGTTCGACGATCACCGCGATGTCACCGGCGCCGACCGCGGAGCCGTCATGGGTGGCACCGCTCGCCAGCAGCGCCCCGATATCGGCGGCCAGGTCGGCGGGGATGTGGCGCCGCAGCACCCCGATCGGGATGGTGTCGGTGCCGGCGAAGCCGAGCCCGGCCCGCTTGACCACGCGCAGCCGAAACGGCGCATTGTGCGGCGCACCGGCCAGTCGATGTCCGTCGTGGTGGGCCTTGATGTCGCGTACGACGATCTCGGGATGGCCCAGCGCCGCGCCCCGCAGGACCGTCTGCAGCCGCGAGACCAACGCGCTGTCGCTGCGCCAGTTGACGCTCAGCGTGTACCGGGCATCGGCGCTGCGGGCCGCCTCCAGGTAGGTGAAGATGTCGCCGCCGCGGAAACCGTAGATGGCCTGTTTCGGATCGCCGATCAGAACCAGCGTCGAGTGGCCGCTGAACGCGCAGTTGAGCACCCGCCACTGGATGGGGTCCGTGTCCTGGAACTCGTCCACCATCACGATCCGCCAGCGACCCCGCATTCGCTCGCGGGCCGGGGAGCCTTCCTGCTCAAGGGCTTTGGCGAGCCGGGTGAGCAGGTCGTTGAAGCCGAGGATGCGTAGCCGGCGCTTGCGGTGCTCGAGTTCCTCGCGGACCGCCGCGGCGAAGCGCAACCGCACCCCGGCCTCGCTGTCCGGGTCGGGGTCCAGCGGCCGCCAGTCGGCGCAGGGGTCGTTGACGACGGCGCGGGACAGTTCGAGTGCCTGCCGGTAGCTCAACACCGGGTCGCCTTCTTCTCGCCCGAACCGGGCGAGGTAGCGGTCGTCGACGATCTCGGTGACCAGGTCGTCGAGGTCTTCCTCCAGCCTGACGTCGGAGCCGGTGTCGCCGGCCACGCCCAGCGACCGCAGCACCGACCCGCAGAACTCGTGCGTCGTGGCGATGGTGGCCGCGTCGAAATTCGCCAGCGCATCCCGCAGCCTGGCCCGTCGGCAACGGCGTTCCTCGGCGCTGCCGCGCAGCAAGTGCTCGACCAACTCGGAGCCGGCCGGGGCGCGGCCCTCCAGCGCCGCCACCGCGGCGACGATCTGACCGCGGACGCGCTCGCGCAACTCCCGACTTGCGTTGCGGTTGAACGTGATCAGCAGCATCTCGCCGAGCGTCACGCCGGTCTCGGCGAGAAACCGGGTGACCAGACCGGCCAGCGCGAACGTCTTACCGGTGCCGGCGCTGGCTTCCAGCACGGTGGTCGAGCCGTGTCGGGGCAGCGGGCCCAGGAGGTCGAAGCGATCCATCAGCCGAGGTGTCCCTCGGCCGCCAGCACCGGCGACCACAGCCGTGCGGCCAGCGCGCCCAACCGGGTGTCCTCCCCGGGCATTTCCTCGCCCGGTCGGGGTGGCCGCAACAGCACGGACAGCGGTGCGCGTTCCCCCCAGACCCGCACGTGCGCACGGTCGGCGTCGTCACCGGGACTGAACTTGCTGCCCGCCCACCTGGCCTGCGCGGCCGCGCGCGGGTCCTCGCCGTTCCGGCGGGCCTCGGCCCAGGCATACGAGGTTTTCAGCGGCAGCGGCAGCGGCTCGCGGCGGCCCGCGTCGTACAGCGCCACCAAGCCCTGCAACACCGTGAGCGGATCCGGCGGCGGCGCGAAAACCCGTTGTGCGATTCGGTTTTGGCTCTGGCCGCGGCCGATGCACAGCGCCGTCCAGGGGTGGCCGGGCATTCCGGCGGCCAGCGCGACCAAGCAGATCCACGATGCCAGCACATGCTTGGGCGCCAGCTTCGAGTAGCTCACCGACACCGTCCGCTCGGCGAACACCGGGGTGACCGTGCCGGTGAGCCGCCGACCGGCGCCGAGGTCGATCGCCAGGTCGTGCGCTTCGCCGTCGACGGTGCGGTGCCGCAGCGCGGTCAGCGCGAGTTCGCGTGCGCGGTCGCGGATGTCCTTCGCCTTGCGCACGCCGAGCCGCCCGGGCGGCAGCGTCCCGCGGCGCCACTCGGCGTTGGCGGCGGTGTCCGGGTGCATGCCGCCGAGCATGTCGTGCAGCATCCGGTCGCCGACGGCCCAGGCCTCCAGGGCGTCGATCTCCACCGGCATCGCGTCGCTGATCTCGTCGACGTCCCACGGCAGTGTGCAATCCAGCGCGCGGAAGAAGCCCTTGACCGGGTCTTTGAAGAAGTCGAGCAGATCGGCGAGGGCCACGTCCGTCTTGGGCGGCGGCGGCAGCAGGTCGGTGATGAAAGGCGCCGGGGGGCAACGTTTCCCGGTCGCGGCCCGGGCGGCGGCCAGCGCGGTCGGGTCGAAGGTGAACGGCTTGCCGGGCACCACGACGCCCGGGGTGACGTTGCGGCGGTCGAACGGCTGCAACGGGTGCTCGGTCACCACGTGGGAGCGCACCGGGACCGGCGTCGTCTGGTCCAGCGCATCGAGCAACTCGTCGAGCGGCACCGCGGGCGGGCGCGGGTAGCCGGCGTACGGGTCGGCGCCGGTGTAGGTGATCACCAGCGTCTCGGTGGCCGCGCACACCGCGTCGAGCAGCAATTGCCGGTCCTCCGAACGGACGTCGCGGTCACCGGTCATCGGGTGGCGCGCCAGCGCGTCGTCACCGTCTGCGACCAGCAGGCGCGGGAACACGCCGTCGTCCAGGCCGACCAGGCACACCACCCGGTGCGGCACCGAGCGCATGGGCACCATCGTGCACACCGTGAGCGTCCCCGTGCGGAAATTCGCGCGGGTGGGCCGCCCCGCCAGGTGGGCGGAAAGCAGCGCCCGCACGTCGGGCAGCCGCAGCGGCGTGGAGCTGCGCGCGCCGGCCTGCTCGACGACCTTGGCGAACTCCCGCTGCAGCTGCGCCTCCTGCCAGGCGTCGTCGGAGTGGGTCAATCCCGCGACGCCCTCCGCCAACGTCGACAGCCATTCGGTCAAAGGCTTTGCACCGCCGAGATTTTGGACGACGCCGTGCAGCCGGGCCACGTATTCGGCCAGCCGCCCGGCCAGTTGCACCTTGTCGCTGCCGACGTCGTCGAGCGGCAGCGCGGTGTCCAGCCAGGCCCGCGAGTCGTCGGACATCGCAACGCCGGTGAGGATGCGGTCCAGGCCGAAGCGCCAGGTGTTGTGGACGATGTGGTCCAGCCCGTACGGCGCGCGATCCTCCTTGTCGAAGCCCCATCGGATGTTGGCCTCCCGGACCCAGTCGGTGATCGCCTCCAGGTCGTCGTCGCTGAACCGGAAGCGGGACCGGATCGGGGCGGCCTGCGCGAGGTTGAGCACCTGGCTGGCGGTGGCGCGGGTTCCGGCCAGCGAAAGCAATTCGGCCGCCACCGCGAGCAGCGGGTTGGTCTGCGTGAGCGCCCGGTCGGCCAGGCGAACCCGCAGCTGGTGCGCCGGATGGCTGTCGCCCGCGGTCTCGCCGAGCCCGAACCCGGCGACGATCAACGAGGCGTAGGTCTCGATGTCGGGGCACATCACCACGATGTCGCGTGGCTCCAGCGTCGGGTCGTCCTGCAGCAGTCCGAGCAGAACCTCGCGCAGCACGTCGATCTGGCGGGCCGGCCCGTGACAGCTGTGCACCTGCACCGAGCGGTCGCCGGGCGCGAGCGCGCGTCCTTCGGGCCGCACCGCGTTGGCGGCGATGTCCGATTGCAGCCAGCCCAGCAGCGTGCCGGGAGTGCTTGCGCGCGTGAGGTATTCGTCGCTGGCGGGGTGGGCGGGCAGCATGCGTTGCAGCTCGCGAAGGTCGCGGCCCAGGGTTTCCAGCAACGGGTGACGGGCGGCGTGGCGGCTGCCGTCCTCGTCGCGGGGGACCGCGCCGTGCAGATTGGCGAGCGCCTGCCACAGGTCGTCGCTGGGGTGCGGCAGCCACAGGTGCAGATCGTGGTGGGTGGCCAGCGCGTCGAGCAGTTCCACCTCGGTCCGGGCCAGCCGGGTGTGCCCGAACAGCGACAGCCGCGACGGCAGCTCGGTCGGGCCCTCGCGCAGCCGGGTCACGGTCTTCTCGTGCCGGACATGCGGTGGATCGGCGTCGACGCGTTCGACCAGCGCGCGCCACAGCTGCGGCTGCCAGTCCAGGTCGGCGTCGAGGCCGCCCTCCCGGCCGTCCAGCCAGTCGGCCAGCAGGTGCGGGCGTTGCCGGGCGTAGGAGGCGAACAGCCCGGCCAGCCGGCGGGCCACCGAGTAGCGCCGCCCGCGGCGCAACTCGGCTTCCAGATCGCCCAGGCCGTGACCCAAATGCGTTGCCAGCGTTGCACACCACGGCTCGTCGAGGCTGCAGTCGATGACCTCCAGCAGCGGCCACGTCATCGCCTCCGGCGACCAGGGATCCTCGTCGGCCGTGCCGGTGATTTCGGCGATCAACGAGGCCGGGCTGCGGAACGCCACCCCCGCACACACCCCGTCGCCGGCGCCGGGCCGGCGGCCCAGGACGTGTGAGAGCCGCTGGCTGAGCCAGCGTTCCACGCCGCGCGCCGGGACCAGCACCAGCTCCTCGGCGAACGGGTCGGCGAGCGGGTTGGCCAACAGCGCGCCGAGACCGGCGGCGAGTAGGTCGGTGCGTTCGGCACGGTGGAGATGGAGGGCCATTGCGCTGCCACCATAGAACGCCGCACCGACAGGCGGGGATGATTCCGCGCCGACATGCCGTTCGGTGGTGGTGGCAGCATGGGCAGAAAACAAAGGAACGGGGCGAACATATGGAAGCGTGGGACGCGATCTGTGCGCGGCGCAATGTGCGGCAATACCAGCCGGAGCCGGTGCCCGAGGCCGACCTCGACCGCATCGCCGAGGCCGGCTGGCGGGCGCCGTCGGCGAAAAACCGGCAGCCGTGGGACTTTGTGATCGTCACCGACCGGGCCCAGCTTCAAGAGCTGTCGACGGTCTGGCGAGGCGCCGGCCACATCGCCGCGGCCGCGGCCGCGATCGCGATCGTGGTGCCGGTGCCGCCGGATGAGCGTCGGCTCGTCACCGACAACTACGACGTCGGCCAGGCCACGATGGCGATGATGATCGCCGCGACCGACTTGGGCATCGGGACGGGCCATTCCTCGGTGGGGGACCAGGAGAAGGCGCGCGCCATCCTGGGTGTGCCCGACGGCCACCAGGTCGCTTTCCTGCTGGGGATCGGCTACCCCGCCGACCGTCCGCTCGCCCCGATCCGCAAGCCGGATCGGCGGCCGTTTTCCGAGGTCGTGCATCACGGAGGGTGGTGACCTCCGTGCATGATCACCGCGGCGACTACGGGACCGACGGCTCGTTCAAGACCATCTCGGCACGCGGGCAGGCGATCGGCATCGTCGCCCAGGCGGCCGCCCTGGCGGCGTGGGCCGGGCTCAGCTGGGCGCGCGGCAGGCGGGTGACGGCCGCGCTGACCGCGGGATGGGCCATTGCGCTGCTCGCCGCGCTGGCGTCCTACGTCTATGCGACGCGCTCGGGCAAGTTCGTCGTGTGGGACCGGGTGCTCGACGAGCTGCGGCTGCGCGGTGACGAAACGGTGCTCGACATGGGCTGCGGACGCGGCGCGGTGTTGCTGGCCGCGGCCAAGCGGTTGCCGCGGGGCCGCGCGATCGGTGTCGACCTCTGGCACGCCGACCAGACCGGCAACTCCCGGGACGCCACGCTGGCCAACGCCGCGCTGGAGAACGTTGCCGACCGCATCGAGGTGCGCACCGCCGACATGACGGCCCTGCCGCTGGCCGACGAGAGCGTGGACGTGGTCGTCAGCAACCTCGCCATCCACAACATCCCGACCCGCGCCGGCCGGCGGCAGGCGCTGATCGAAGCGGCTCGCGTGCTGCGGCCGGGTGGCCGCCTTGCCATCGCCGACCTGTGGGAGACCCGGCAGCACGCCGCCCGGCTGCGGGAGATGGGATGGCGAAACGTGAAGCGCCGCAACGTCGGATGGCGGATGTGGTACGGCGGTCCGTGGTTTTCGACGCGCCTGGTCACGGCGACGAAACCGGCGTGAGGCCCGCGCCCGGCGCCGACGGCCCGGCGGTGCCATGCTGTTCGCATGACGAGAAACGAACTCACCGAACAGATCGTCGTCGCACGGCTGGCGAAAGGGCTGACCTGGCAGGAGTTGGCCGACGCGATCGGCAGGCCGGTGCTGTGGACCACGTCGGCGTTGCTGGGTCAGCACCCGGTACCCGCCGAGCTCGGCAAGGTTCTCGTCGAGATGCTCGGCCTCGACGAGTCGGCGGTGCCCGTGCTGGCGGCGCCGCCCATGCGCGGTGGCCTGCCGACGGCCGTCCCGACGGATCCGACCATCTACCGCTTCTACGAAGCGCTGCAGGTGTACGCCGGCGCCATCAAGGAACTGATCCACGAGCAGTTCGGCGACGGCATCATGAGCGCGATCAACTTCAGCGTCGACCTGCAGAAGAAGCCGCACGAGTCGGGCGACCGCGTCGTGGTGACGTTCGACGGGAAGTTCCTCCCCTACCAATGGGTCTCGGCAGAAGGGTGAAGTGACCGCACCCCGCGTGCGTGTCACACTGGCCACGAGGAGGCGAGCAACGCGGTGGCCAGGGACTTTTCCCGGTCACCGCGTTCGCACGATCAGCGCCCGAACTCGGCCTCCAGCCCGTCGATTCCGGCACGGATCGCCTTCAGCGCGTCGGCCCGGGCGCGCAGCTTGGTCGCGGCGTGGGCGTGCTGGTGCAGGCCGGCGAATTCGCGCGCGGCCTCCTCGGCGCGGTCGACGACCATCTCGGGCAACACGATCTCGTCGACAAAGCCTGCGGCAAGCGCGGTTTCACCGAAGAACGTCTTGGCCAGCCCGACGGCCTGCTGGTACGCCGACTGCGTCAGGCGCAGCTTCATGATCTCCAGCGCGGCGTACGGGATCACCATCCCGATCGCCACCTCGTTGGCCTGGATGTTGTAGGCGTGCGCGGCCACCCGGTGGTCGCCCGACGACAACAGGAACGCCCCCATCGCGATGGCGTGGCCGGTACAGGCCATCACCACCGGTTTGGGATGGGACAACAGCCGGTAAGCCAGCTCGAAGCCGCCCCGCAGCATGTCGATCGCGGGTTGCACCTCGCCGGAGGTGAGGATCTTCAGGTCGAATCCGCCGCTGAAAACCCGCTCGTTGCCGGTGATCACCAACGCACCGGCGTTGTCGCTGTCGGCCCGGTCGATCGCCTCGCCCAGGGCCTGCTGCATCGTCGGGCCCAACGCGTTGACCTTGCCGTCGTCCATCCTGATGACCGCGATCGAGTCCTTCAGGGTGTAGGCGACCGGGCCGCTCATAGTTGCTCCTTCGATCCTGGGTCAGACGTGCTGGCTGCGGTGCTTGGCCAGGTCGGCTTCGGCGTTGCCCCAGCGCAGGCTGACGTCGGTGGGCTGGTCGAGCAGCCGGGTGCGCCACCGGTCCTGCGTCTCCTGCACGGCGCCGTTGATCCGTTCGATCTCGCTGCGGAACACATCGGGGCGCGTTTCCTTGCTCGCGTAGTGGAAGTAGGTGAGCAGCCCCCGCAACAGCTCCAGCTTCTGCTTTTCCCGCTTCGCCAAGTCGTGGGTGGTCATCAACTCGATGCGCTGAACGGGCGGCAGCGCGTCCCAGTCCAGCACCACGTTGGTCTGCAGCACGGGCCGGTCGCCCTGCCAGAACCGCCAGCCGCGCGGCTTGTCGGGACGGTCGTGATAGATCACCGACCCGGTGAAGCGCGACTCGATGCCCGTTCCGATCTCGGCGCGATCCAGCGCCGAGTCCCACACCATGCGCCATTCCTGGCCGGGCGCCAGCACCGGCAACTCGCGCGGAAGCTGCAGTTCGACGACGTCGGCGTAGCCGTCGGCGGCGTTCTCGTATTCGGCCACCGTCGGCGGGTTGGGAAACGCGAACCGGATGTCATACGCCGCGGTCTGCCCGAAATTTCGGACGACGAGTTCGATCACGTGCCAGTCGGCGGGATGCGGCTCCATGAACATCGCGACTTGGGGCCTCGTTCGCTCGGCGGCCAGCCGGCGATTGAGTCCGAGTTGCCGGCTGATGAAGATCAGCGTGACGACACCCAGCAAAATCGCGGCCCACGCCGCCCACGCCAACCAGGTGTCGGACCCAACATGGGTGACCCCCTGCCAGGCGCTCTGGATCCACCCCATGAGACCCACCCTTCCGCTCATATCACAGCGGGCTTCCGCAGAGATTCGCTGGCCCGATACTAAAGGCGTGCGGCGCTTGTCGCCGACCCGGGACTATTCAGCGGTAACTGAGCGGAAATGGCCGCCGAGTCGCTTAGCCGCCCATCAACATTCGCCACTGATCGAGATCGGCGGCGCGATACACGTAGTTCGAGCGCTTGACCTCCGATAGCGAAGCGCTCGGCTCGGCCGAATACCAATGTCCGGGAAACACGGTCGGGTCACCCGGCAGCGCGGCGAGCCGCTGCAGGCTGCGATACATCTCATCGGAGTCGCCACCGGGGAAATCGGTGCGTCCGCAGCCGTCGAGAAACAGCGTGTCACCGGCCACCAGGCGGTCCCCCAGCAGGAAGCACTGGCTGCCCGGCGTATGGCCGGGGGTGTGCAGCAGCTCGATTTCGATGTCCCCGACGCTGACCTTGTCGTGGCCTTCATGGGTGGTGAGATCACCCATGCCGATTCCGGTGACCCGCGAAACCCAAAGGGCCTCATGCGTGTTCACATGGACGGGCACGGGTGCTCGCTCGAGCAACTCCGCCAGGCCCTTCAGCTGGAAGCCCATCATCGAACCGCCCACGTGGTCGGGGTGATGATGCGTCACCAGCACCCCGGACAGGTGCATGCCGTCGGCCTCGAGCGCGTCGAGCAGATCGCCGGCGGCGTAGGCGGGATCGACCACGAGGCAGTCCCCGGTTTGCCGGTCCCCGATGAGATAGGAAAAGTTGCGCATCTGCGTCGCGAACATGTCGCCGGCGGCGAAATCGCGACCGGACAGCAGCTGGCGGAAGTACAGCCGGTCCTCAGGCACCCGACCAGACTAGTGCCGATCGCGAGCGCGGCGTAGCCGGGCGATGCGGGTCGGCACCGTCGGGTCGGGTGCCGATCGCGAGCGCGGCGTAGCCGGGCCCCAGTTTGCCGGGGGGCCGTCGCGCATCGGTTGGGCCCCTGCCTGATGGGTATTGTTGGCCCATGAAGAAGAGGGTCGAGATCGAGATCGACGACGATCTGGTCCAAGAAATAATTCGTCGGTTTCATGTGGCCGACACGCGCGAGGCCGTACATCTCGCGTTGCGGACGTTGGTGGGCGAGTCGGACGCGGCGGACGAGCAAGGTGACGAGTACGACGAGTTCAGCGATCTCAGCGCGTGGCAACCCCGCCATGACGAAAACTAGTCGAGGAGCGGAGCCGCCCCGGGTCACTCCGTGGTTTGGTGACGTTGTGCGCCAGGTTGTACCCTCTTTTAGGCCCGCGGCACGACTGTCGCTTGGCTGAACGGCCCCCTTAGCTCAGTCGGTAGAGCGTTTCCATGGTAAGGAAAAGGTCAACGGTTCGATTCCGTTAGGGGGCTCGGCGGACGCCGAGCTGGCAGGCGGCGCGTAGCAGAGGCGATGTAGCTCAGTCGGTTAGAGCGAACGACTCATAATCGTTAGGTCGCCGGTTCGAGTCCGGCCATCGCTACAGCACAACAACGTGAGTTTTACAGAGCAGAGAGAACGGACATGGCTTCCAGTACCGACGTGCGGCCGAAGATCACCTTGGCATGCGAGGTGTGCAAGCACCGTAACTACATCACCAAGAAGAATCGCCGCAACGACCCCGACCGGATGGAGCTGAAGAAGTTCTGCCCGAATTGCGGCAAGCACCAGCCGCACCGGGAGACCCGCTAGGCGCGTCCCGCCGGCAGTTATCGAGACCGACTAGGTAGGTTCAAAAGCCGTGTCGTTGAGCGCGAACATCGTTGGGATGCACTATCGCTATCCCGACCATTACGAGGTGGAACGGGAGAAGATCCGCGAGTACGCGGTGGCCGTGCAAAACGACGACCCTTACTTCTTCGAGGAGGACGCGGCGGCCGAGCTGGGCAACAAGGGTCTGCTGGCCCCGCTGACGTTCATCTGCGTGTTCGGCTACCAGGCGCAGTCGGCGTTCTTCAAGCACGCCAAGATAGCCGTCGAGGACGCGAAGATCGTCCAGGTCGACCAGGTGCTGAAGTTTATGAAGCCGATCGTGGCGGGCGACAAGCTGTACTGCGACGTGTGGGTGGACTCGATGCGTGAGTCGCACGGCACCCAGATCATCGTGACCAAGAACATCATCACCGACGAGTCCGGTGACGTTGTACAGGAGACCTACACGACCCTGGCGGGCCGTGCCGGCGAGGATGGAGAAAAGGGATTTTCTGATGCCACTGCGTGAGTTCAGTTCGGTCAAGGTGGGCGACAAGCTGCCGGAGAAGACTTATCCGCTGACCCGTCAGGATCTGGTGAACTACGCGGGGGTGTCCGGCGACCTGAACCCGATCCACTGGGACGACGAGATCGCCAAGGTGGTCGGGCTGGATACCGCGATCGCCCACGGCATGCTGACCATGGGGCTGGGCGGCGGCTACGTCACCTCGTGGGTCGGCGACCCCGGCGCGGTGACCGAGTACAACGTGCGGTTCACCGCCGTGGTGCCGGTTCCGAACGACGGCAAGGGCGCCGAGCTGGTGTTCAGCGGACGGGTGAAGTCGGTCGATCCCGACAGCAAGTCGGTGACCATCGCGCTGACGGCGACCACCGGCGGCAAGAAGATTTTCGGACGGGCGATCGCGTCGGCAAAACTGGCGTAGGCGGGGGCTTGCTTTTATGGCTTTGAAAACCGACATCCGCGGGATGATCTGGCGGTACCCGGACTACTTCGTCGTGGGCCGCGAACAGCTCCGCGAGTTCGCCCGCGCCATCAAATGTGACCATCCCGCCTATTTCGACGAGGACGCTGCCGCCGAGCTCGGCTACGACGCGATAGTCGCGCCGCTGACGTTCGTGACGATCCTCGCCAAGTACGTGCAGCTGGATTTCTTCCGGAACGTTGACGTGGGCATGGAAACGATGCAGATCGTCCAGGTCGACCAGCAGTTCCTCTTCCACAAGCCGGTGCTGGCCGGCGACAAGCTGTGGGCCCGGATGGACATCCACTCGGTGAGCGAGCGCTTCGGCGCTGACATCGTCGTCACGAAGAACATCTGCCACAACGACGACGGCGAACTCGTGCTGGAGTCCTACACCACGCTGATGGGCCAGCAGGGCGAAGAATCCGCCAGGCTCAAGTGGGACAAAGAGTCGGGGCAGGTCATCAGGACGTCGTGATCAGCGTCGGGATTTCTGCCCTCGAGGGGTATCGAGTACACTCGAACCTCGGGGTTTTCCCAGCATCAGCGCGCTTTCCGGGATTCGAAACAATCGGGGAGCGCGCGTGTCATGTAAGCCCCGGCAGGTAAGCGCAGGTTGGCCTGCCAACCGCGAAGGGGCGTAGCTCAACTGGCAGAGCAGCGGTCTCCAAAACCGCAGGTTGCAGGTTCAAGTCCTGTCGCCCCTGCAGAGACGGACCATCGAGGTGGTGCCATGGTGGACACTAGAAGAAGTGCACGATCCACAGTGGGACGGCTCGCGGGACACTAGCAAACAAAGGAGCATGCGGTGAGCGACGAGGGCGACGCAGCCAACGACGCCGCACGCGACGGCGGCGACACCGAGGAGAGCCGCGACAGCGGCGGTCGGACGGCCCTGGTGACCAAGCCGGCGCGGCCGACAGGCAAGCGGTCGCGGCTGCGCGTGGCCGAGGCCGACGACGACGTCGAGGCGGAGTCGCCGGACGAGGTCGAGGCCGCCGAGGAGGACAAGGGCAAGAAGGGTCGCGCCGCCAGGAAGGCCAAGGCCGGCAAGAAGCCGCGGAAGCCCGGCGACCGCTCGGCCAACCCGTTCGTGTTCGTCTACAACTACCTCAAGCAGGTGGTTGCGGAGATGCGGAAGGTGATCTGGCCGAACCGCAAGCAGATGCTCACCTACACCTCGGTGGTGCTGGCGTTTCTCGCCTTCATGGTGGCGCTTGTCGGCCTGGCGGACTTCGGCCTGGCCAAGCTCGTGCTGCTGGTGTTCGGCTGAGCTTTGACAGTGATAGAGAGGACTGAAAACCGTGACTACCTTCGACGGTGACACGTCCGCGGGTGAAGCGGTCGACGTGCAAGAGGTCACTGAAACCTCAGAGACCCCGGAGACCACCGAGATCGCGGTGCAGGCGGAACCGGCCGAGCAGGTGGAACCGGCCGAGGAGGTCGATCCCGCCGCCGCGCTCAAGGCGGAGCTGCGCAGCAAGCCCGGCGACTGGTACGTCATCCACTCGTACGCGGGATACGAGAACAAGGTGAAGGCCAACCTGGAAACGCGCGTGCAGAACCTGGACGTCGGCGACTACATCTTCCAGGTCGAGGTGCCCACCGAAGAGGTCACCGAGATCAAGAACGGCCAGCGCAAGCAGGTCAACCGCAAGGTGCTGCCCGGCTACATCCTGGTGCGCATGGACCTGACCGACGATTCGTGGTCCGCGGTGCGCAACACCCCGGGGGTCACCGGCTTCGTCGGCGCGACGTCGCGCCCGTCGGCGCTGGCCCTCGACGACGTGGTGAAGTTCCTGCTGCCGCGGGGGGCGGCGAAGAAGGCCGCCAAGGGCGCGGCCAGCACCGCGGCCGTCGCCGAGGCGGGCGGCCTGGAACGTCCGACCGTCGAGGTCGACTACGAGGTCGGCGAGTCGGTGACGGTGATGGACGGACCGTTCGCCACGCTGCCCGCCACCATCAACGAGGTCAACGCCGAACAGCAGAAGCTCAAGGTGCTGGTGTCGATCTTCGGCCGCGAAACCCCCGTCGAGCTGACCTTCAGCCAAGTCTCCAAGATCTAGTCCCCTTTAACCCCCAAGAGAAGGAACCGCAACATCTCATGGCCCCGAAGAAGAAAGTCGTCGGGCTGATCAAGCTCCAGATCCAGGCCGGGCAGGCCAACCCTGCCCCGCCCGTCGGGCCTGCCCTCGGCCAGCACGGCGTGAACATCATGGAGTTCTGCAAGGCCTACAACGCCGCCACGGAAAACCAGCGCGGCAACGTGATCCCGGTGGAGATCACGGTCTACGAGGACCGCAGCTTCACCTTCGCGCTCAAGACACCGCCGGCCGCCAAGCTGCTGCTCAAGGCAGCCGGCGTGGGCAAGGGCTCCGCGGAGCCGCACAAGACCAAGGTCGCCAAGGTCAGCTGGGATCAGGTTCGCGAGATCGCCGAGACGAAGAAGGCCGACCTCAACGCCAACGACATCGACGCCGCCGCGAAGATCATCGCCGGCACCGCGCGGTCGATGGGCATCACCGTCGAATAGCAAGTCAAGCCGTGGGAGGGCCAGCTTCGGCCCGCCGACAACCACGACCCCAACATCGGATTGGATGAATCAATGAGCAAGAACAGCAAGGCATTCCGCGCCGCCGCCGAGAAGGTGGACCGCAGCAACCTGTACACCCCGCTGCAGGCGGCCAAGCTCGCCAAGGAGACCTCGTCGACCAAGCAGGACGCGACCGTCGAGGTGGCGATCCGGCTCGGTGTCGACCCGCGCAAGGCCGACCAGATGGTCCGCGGCACGGTCAACCTGCCGCACGGCACCGGCAAGACGGCCCGGGTGGCGGTGTTCGCCGTGGGCGACAAGGCCGAGCAGGCGCAGGCCGCCGGCGCCGACATCGTCGGCAGCGACGACCTGATCGAGAAGATTCAGGGCGGGTTCCTGGACTTCGACGCGGCGATCGCCACCCCGGACCAGATGGCCAAGGTCGGTCGCATCGCCCGCATCCTGGGCCCGCGCGGCCTGATGCCGAACCCGAAGACGGGCACCGTCACCCCCGACGTCGCCAAGGCCGTGTCCGACATCAAGGGCGGCAAGATCAACTTCCGGGTGGACAAGCAGGCCAATCTGCACTTCGTCATCGGCAAGGCGTCGTTCGACGAGAAGAGCCTGGCGGAGAACTACGGCGCCGCGATCGACGAGGTGCTGCGGCTCAAGCCGTCGTCGTCGAAGGGCCGCTACCTGAAGAAGATCACGGTGTCGACGACCACTGGGCCCGGCATTCCGGTGGACCCGGCCGTCACCCGCAACTTCGCCGAGGCCTAGTCCCGGGCTGTCACCCCCCGCACTCGGCGATGCGCCGCCGCAGGAATTCGCGGCCGGGCTCGGAGCCGTTGGACTCCAACGCCATGCGGTACCACCCCGCCGCCTCCCCGGGCCGCCCGGCGCGCCGCAACAGGTCGGCGCGCACCGTCGCGACGAGGTTCGACCGACCCAGCCGGGGGTCGTGCGCGACCATGTCCAGGGCGGCCAGGCCGGCGTCGGGTCCGTCGCGGAAGCCGAGCGCCAGCGCCCGGTTGGCGCGCACCACCGGCGAGTCGGTGATCTCCACCAGCCGGTCATAGGCCGCGCAGATGGTGGCCCAGTCCGTCTGCTCCCAGGACGGCGCGGTGGCGTGCAGCGCGGCGATCACCGCCTGCGGCAGATAGGGGCCCGGGGATCCCTGGGCCTGCCGCAGCCGGTCCAGCCCACGGGCGATGCGGCCGCGGTCCCAGCGGCGACGGTCCTGTTCGTCGAGGGGCACCAGCATCCCCTCGGCGTCCACCCGGGTCGCGCGCCGCGAATCGTGCAACAGCACAAGGGCGGCCAACGCGTGGGCCTCCCGCTCGTGCGGCATCAGCCCGCACAGCTCCTGCGCCAACCGGACCCCCTCATCGCACAGTTCGTCCCGGATCGCCGACGGCCCCGCCGTCGACCAATAGCCCTCGGTGAACACCGAGTAGATGCAACTGAGCACGTGCGGTGTGCGTTCGGGCAGCAGCTCGGGTGGTGGCACCCGCAGCGGGATGTTGGCGTGGCGAACCTTGTTCTTGGCGCGCGTGATTCGCTGCCCGACGGCCGCCTCGCTCTGCAGCAGCGCACGGGCGATCTCGCCGACGGTCAACCCGGACACCAGCCGCAGCGTGAGCGCCAGTTGCGACGGGCGGTCGAGCGCCGGGTGCGCGCAGGTGAACATCATCCGCAGCTCGTCGTCGCGAACCGGATGCGGGTCGGTGCCGTCGGTGCGCGCCAGGATATCGTCCATCACGGCCGCCAATTCCTTTCCGGGGCGCACGGATTCGCGGCGCAGCCGGTCGCGGGCGCGGTTGCGCGCGACGGTCACCAGCCACCCGCCGGGACTGTCCGGCACACCATCGCGAGACCAGGTGCGCAACGCCTCGGCGCAGGCCTCCTGGACGGCGTCCTCCGCGATCGTGAGGTCGCCGGACCACCGCGCGAGCGCGGCGACCGCGGGGCCCCACTCCCGACGGAAGACGCCGTCCAGGTCGGTCATTCGCGCATCTAGAGCGCGGAGACCCCGGCCAGGTGCCGCAACTCCACGGCCGAGGCGGGGATCATCGCGGCCACCTTGACGGCCTCGTCGCGATCCGTGGCGCCGAGCAGATAGAAGCCGGTGGCCACCTCCGCACCCTCCGCGTAGGGGCCGTCCGTGATGAGGGCCTCGCCGTCGCGCACCCGTACCGTCGTCGCCGTGGACCGGTCGTGCAGGGCGGCGCCGCCGAGCAAGTGATCGCCCGCCGCGGCCATGAACTCCCCGTGGCGCCCGGCCATCGCCTCCCACTCCGGCGTGCCCGGCGTGTGCGCGGACGCGGGGGGCTCGAGCAGCAGCGCGAGCCAGTCGTCGCCGGTGAGCTTGCGCGACGGTTCAAACGAGTGGAACATCGGCCAGACCTCCACGGCCCCGTACTGCGCCACCGGGACGCCACGCGCCAGCGCCAGCGCCTCGTCGAGGTTCTCGGCCTCGAACACGTAGTAACCGCACGCCACCTCGGCGGCCTCGGCGAACGGGCCGTCGGTGGTCACCGGCGCGTCCGGGCCCCCGCTGATGCGCACCGCGGAACCGGGCTGAGCCGTCGGGAGCAGGGCGTCGCCGGCGCGGATCGCCGACTCCGCCTTCGCGTGGAACTCCTCGAAGGCCGTCATGACCTCAGCCCGCTCGTCGGGCGTGAGGTCGCGGTCGCTTTCCCTGCTGATCAATAGGGCGAAGTACTGCATTTGTCGTCACCTCCGGTAGTGAGCGAAACCTGCTGTTCCACTCTCTACCGATTCGACGAACGGCGCAGCCCCGATCCGACAGTCAGGCCGCGCCCGGCTTGAGGTAGGTCACCAGGCGCACGTCAAGCATCTCGTCGGTGAAGTAGTGCTCGCAGCCGCGCAGGTACTTCATGTACCGCTCGTAGACCTCTTCGGAGGTGACCTCGATGGCTTTCTCCTTATTGGCTTCCAGCGCGTCGCCCCAGATGTGCAGCGTCTTGATGTAGTGCGGCCGCAGCGAAAGTGATTCGGGGACAACAAAACCCGCTTTTTCACCATGCTCGATCATCATCTCGGCGGACGGCAGGCGCCCGCCGGGGAAGATCTCGGTGATGATGAACTTGATGAAGCGCGCCGTCTCGAAGCTCAGCTTCTTTCCGCGGGCGGCCATGTCGAAGGGGTGGTAGCCGACGCTGCTCTGAATGGTCATCCGGCCGTCGTCGGGCATGATGTCGAAGCACCGCTTGAAGAAGTCGTCGTAGTTCTCGTGCCCGAAGTGCTCGAAGGCCTCGATCGACACGATCCGGTCGACCGGCTCGTTGAAGTCCTCCCAGCCGTGCAGGCGGATCTCGTGTGAGCGGCCGGTGTCGAGCGCCCCCAGCACCTGCTCGCAGCGGGCCCGCTGATTTTTGGACAGCGTCAGGCCGATGACGTTGACGTCGAACCGCTCCACGGCGCGTTTCATCGTGGTGCCCCACCCGCAGCCGATGTCCAGCAGCGTCATGCCCGGCTTGAGGTCGAGCTTGTCCAGGTTCAGGTCGATCTTGGCGTACTGGGCCTCTTCCAGCGAGATGTCCCACGGCTCGAAATACGCGCAGCTGTAGGTGCGGGTCGGATCCTGGAACAGCGCGAAGAAATCGTCGGAGACGTCATAGTGCGCCTGGATGTCTTCGAATTGGCGCGTCCGCGTCTTCGTCGGGCCAGTCGGTTGATCAGCCATTTTCCGTCTTGTTCTCCTGGAAGTTCACTGCGGCGATAACGCGGGCACACGTCGTCGCGATAACTGACGTACCACCGTACCGAAGTTCACTTCTCCAACGTGAACTGGTTGCAGTCGATGTAGCCCATGCGGAACGCCTTGGCGCAGCCGGTCAGGAACTTCATGTACCGCTCGTAGACCTCTTCGGACTGGATCGCGACGGCCTCGTCCCGGTGGGCCTCGAGCGCCTCGGCCCAGAAGTCCAGGGTCTTGCCGAAGTCCTGCCGCAGCGACTGTATGCGGGTGACCTTGAAGCCGACCTTCTCCGAGTGTTCCTCGACGGTCTCGATCATCGGCAGCCGCCCACCCGGGAAGATCTCGGTCACGATGAACCGGATGAACTTGGCCATCTCCATCGTCAGGGGGATGCCGCGCTCCATGACCTGCTTCACGTGCAGCCCGGTGATCGCGTGCAGCGCCATCACCCCGTCCGCGGGCATCGCCTCGTAGGCGAACTTGAAGAAGTCGTCGTAGCGGTGGAAGCCGAAGTGCTCCAACGCCTCGATGACGACGATGCGGTCCACCGGATCGCTGAACTCGGCCCAGTCGCGCAGCAACACCCGGCGCGAGCGCGGGCTGTCGACCCCGTCGAGCACCTGCTGGCAATAGGCGTGCTGGTTGCGCGACAGGGTCAGCCCGACGACGTTGACGTCGTAACGCTCGATGGCCCGCTTCATCACCGAGCCCCAGCCGCAGCCGACGTCGAGCAGCGTCATCCCGGGCTGCAGTCCGAGCTTGTCCAATGTGAGGTCGATCTTGGCGACCTGGGCCTCCTGCAGGGTCATCCCCTCGCGCGGGAAGTAGGCGCAGCTGTAGGTGCGGGTCGGATCCACGAACAGCGCGAAGAACTCGTTCGACAGGTCATAGTGCGCCCGCACGTTGTCGGAATCAGACCGCATCCGCGTGGCCCCCACTCGATTTTCAGCCATGTGTCCTCCCGACTGGACAGGCACCTGCACCAGGTGGCCATCCCCGGCACCCTACACGGGGCGGGACGCATCCTATGCATTTAAGGTCGCATGCCCCTGGGTTTTTCGGTCGAGTCCCCCACCTCAGTGTGACGGGTGCTACCGCTATTTCTCCAGGGTGAACTGATTGACGTCGATGTAGCCGGTCCGGAACGCGTCGGCACAGCCGGTCAGGTACTTCATGTACCGCTCGTAGACCTCTTCGGATTGGATCGCGACGGCCTGGTCCCGGTGCGCCTGCAGGGCCTGCGCCCACAGGTCGAGCGTCCTGGCGTAGTGCGGCTGCAGCGACTGCCTGCGGGTCAGCGTGAAACCCGCCTTCGCCGAGTGGTCCTGCACCATCTCGATCGACGGCAGCCGGCCCCCCGGGAAGATCTCGGTGACGATGAACTTGATGAACCGGGCCATCTCGAACGTCAGCGGTATGCCGCGCTCGATACATTGCGGCCCCGTCAGCCCGGTGATGGTGTGCAGCAGCATCACTCCTGGATCGGGCCGGCCGGGCAGGATGCGCCGCGCCATCGCGAAGAAGTCGTCGTAGCGATCGTGGCCGAAGTGCTCGAACGCGCCGATCGACACGATGCGGTCGACCGGCTCGTCGAACTGTTCCCAGCCGGCCAGCAACACCCGCTTGGTGCGGGGGCCGCCCATCGCGTCGAAGGACTTCTGCACGTGGGCGGCCTGGTTCTTCGACAGCGTCAGGCCGACGACGTTGACGTCGTAGCGTTCGACCGCCCGGCGCATCGTGGCACCCCAGCCGCAGCCGACGTCGAGCAGCGTCATGCCGGCCCGCAGCCCAAGCTTGCCCAGCGCCAGGTCGATCTTGGCGAGCTGCGCCTCCTCCAAGGTCATGTCGTCGCGCTCGAAGTACGCGCAGCTGTAGGTCTGGGTGGGGTCCAAAAACAGGCGGAAAAAGTCGTCGGACAGGTCGTAGTGCGCCTGCACGTCGTCGAAGTGCGGCGTCAGATCCTTGGCCATGGCCAGGTAGCCTCCCTCGGCCGTGTCACTTCGTGAGGGTGAATTGCGCGACGTTGATCAGCCCTCGGCGGAACCGCACGGCGCACCCGGTGAGGTAGTGGATGAAGTTGTTGTAGACCTCTTCGGACTGGATGGCGATGGCCCGATCCCGGTTGGCCTCCAGGTTGGCGGCCCAGGTGTCCAGGGTTCGCGCGTAGTGCTGCTGCATCAGCTGGATCTGCCCGACGGAGAACCCCGCGGCGCGCGCGTTGTCGACGATGTCGGGCTCGGAGGGCAGTTCACCCCCGGGGAAGATCGACTCGCGCAGGAACTTCAGGAAGCGCAGGTCGCTCATCGTCAGCGCGATGCCCTGCTCGTGCAACCAGCGACGGTCGTAGGTGAACAAGCTGTGCAACAGCATCCGGCCGTCGCCGGGCAGGATGTCGTAAGACCGTTCGAAGAACGCGCCGTACCGCTCCTTGTGGAAGGCGTCGAAGGCCTCGAACGAGACGATCCGGTCGACCTTCTCCTCGAACTCCTCCCAGCCCTGCAGCCGAGCCTCGGCGCGCCGGCTCGTATCGAGCGCGGCCAGCCTGACTTTGCTGCGCTCATAGTGGTTGCGGCTCAAGGTAAGTCCGACGACGTTGACGTCGTACTTCTCGACCGCGCGCACCAGCGCACCGCCCCAGCCGCACCCGACGTCGAGCAGCGTCATGCCGGGCTCGAGCTCCAATTTGTCCAGCGCCAAATCCAATTTGGCGAGTTGCGCCTCTTCCAGCGTCATGTCGTCGCGCTCGAAGTAGGCGCACGTGTAGACCCAGGTCGGGTCGAGAAAGAGGCCGAAGAAGTCGTCCGAAATGTCGTACGCCGCTTGCGAGTCCTCGTAATAGGGTTTCAGCTCGGCCATTATTAGACATCCTCCCAACGCCAACCGTACAACGCGGCAAGTGCTCCGTGAAATCGACAGGGTGCTGAAGAAAGCCGCCCGACGCTGGCCTCAGCCGGCCTCGGCGAAGTTGCCGGTCAGCACGTTGATCAACCGATCCCACAGTTGCTGGGGCAGGTCGTGGCCCATGCCGTCGAATAAGAATAGTCGAGCGCCGTCGATGGCGCGTGCGACTGCGCGTCCGCCCGAGGGACGCATCAGTTTATCGGCCCGGCCGTGCAGGACCACGGTCGGTGCGACCGTCCGCCTGTTGTAGCCGAGCAGGCTGCCGCTCGCCATGATCGCGCTGAAGTGCCGGGCGACGCCCCACGGGTAGTAGCAGCGTTCGTAGCCCTCGATGGCCTCGGCGCGGACCTGCTGCTCGGGCGCCCGGTAGCGCGGGCTGCCGGTGATCTCGGTGACGCGCACGACGTTGTCGACGATCACGTCGCGCGGCGATCCGGGCGGCGGGCCTTTGAGGACCGCCAGCAGGGCGCGCGGCGCCGGCGGCGGCAGGAACGGGCGGTTGTTGCTGGAGAAGATGACCGCCAGGCTCCTGGTCCGCTCGGCGAAACGCCCCGCGAAGACCTGCGCGATCATGCCGCCCATCGACGCCCCGACGATGTGCGCGCGTTCGATGCCCAGGTGATCGAGCACCGCGGCGGCGTCGTCGGCCAGGTCCTCCAGCGCGTAAGCCGCCTCGCCGCGCAGCCCGAACCAGAACCGCAGCAGCCGCGGGACCATGGGCTGGCCGGCGCCCGCCTTGGGGGTCTTGCTGGACAGGCCGACGTCGCGGTTGTCGTAGCGGATGACCCGCAGGCCCTGGGCGACGAGCTTCTCGCAGAACCCCGTCCGCCACAGCAGCAGCTGGGCGCCCAAACCCATGATCAGCAGGACGGGCGGGTGGTCGACGTCGCCCATGTCCTCGTAATACAGCTTCAGGTCGCCCGAGATGGCATGCCCGTTACGGATTTCCATCGGGGCGCCCCTAGACCTCCACGTCGCTTTGGTGCTCGCGGCTGACCTCGACCATGAAATTGGCGAAGTAACCCGTCAGCTGCGGGTCCGACATCATCTGCCACTTCGGTGCCAGCAGCTTCATGTACCGCTCGACGTAGAGGAACTGCTTGCCGATCAACACCAGCTCCCGGGGCAGCTTGACGTCGTAGGCGTCGGCGAGCGCCGACAGCTGCCGCCCGATGTCGGCGTAGGACATGTCGCCCAGCGTCTGCATGGTCAGCGGGGTGGCGAACTTTTCCAGGTCCTTGGCGGCCTCGGCCTCTGGCCTCATGGTGCCGACGGCGCCCATCAGCACGACGATCTTGCCGGCCGAGGCGTGGTCCTTCTTCACCAGCAGCGCATACACCAGCTCGCGCAGCAGCCAGCGGGTGCGGGGGTCGATGCGGCCCATGATGCCGAAGTCGAAGAACACGATGCGGCCCTCGTCGTCGACGTACAGGTTCCCGGCGTGCAGGTCGCCGTGGAAGAGCCCGTGTCGCAGCCCGCCCTCGAAAAGCGAGAACAGCAGCGCCTTGACCAGCTCGGTGCCGTCGAAGCCGGCCTGGCGGATGGCCTTGACGTCGTCGATGCGGATGCCGTGCACCCGCTCCATCGTCAGCACCCGGTCGCTGGTGAAGTCCCAGAACACCTGCGGCACCCGGATGTTCTTGCCCAGCGGCGAGGCGTGCAGGTGGGAGACCCAGGCCTCCATCGACTGGGCCTCGAGGCGGAAATTCAGCTCCTCGGCCAGGTTGTCGGAGAAGTCGGCGACCACGTCCTGCGCCGACAGGCGGCGTCCCAGCTTGGCCAGCTCGACGGCCTGGGCGAACCGCTTGAGGATCTGCAGGTCGGCGGCGACCCGGCGCCGGATACCCGGGCGCTGGATCTTGACGACGACCTCCTCGCCGCTGTGCAGGGTCGCGTAGTGCACCTGCGCGATGGACGCCGACGCGAACGGAGTTTCGTCCCACTTGGCGAACAGGTCGGCGGGGTCGCCGCCGAGCTCCTCGACGAAGAGCTTGTGCACCTCTTTCGGGTCGGCGGGCGGCACCCGGTCGAGCAGCCCGCGAAATTCGCGGGACAGCGACTCGCCGAACGCGCCGGGACTCGAGGCGATGATCTGTCCGAATTTCACGTACGTCGGCCCGAGGTCGGCGAACGTGTCCGGGAGCTGCTTGATCACCTTCTGCTGCCACGGCCCCCTGCCGGGCAGCTTGGTGACGACGCGGGCGGCGGCGCGGGTGACCTGCCAACCGGTGGCTGCTACCCGGGCCGCTTCGACCGGCAGCGGCACCCGGTCGAGCTTGGCCACCTCGCGGTGTTTGGTAGTAGTCATTCCAGCAGTCTGCCAAATCGTGGCTGTCAAGTCCCAATTGCTGTGAGCGCGCTCACCGGGCCCCGGCGAGGGCGAAGTGCGCGGTCCGCTACTTCTTCCAGGGCCGGACCCATCCTTCGATCTCCCAGTTCTCCAGACCGGCGATCAACTCGTACATGGTGGCGCCGTCGATGGTCTCCCGGACGATGTCGGCGTGCCCGGCGTGGCGCGCCAGCTCGTTGATCACGTGCAGGATCACCCAGCGCACCGACCAGGCCTTCTGATTCTTGGGGAACCAGGGGATGTCCTGGGGAACGGGCACCGCGGCGTCGAGGTCGGCGGTGTCGACCAGCCGCAGCGATTCGGCGTTCTGGGCCTCGAAGGCGGCCAGCAGCCCGGCCAGCGTCTCGTCGGGCCGCATCACGTGCTGGTCGCCGAATTCCTTGGTGATCTCGTCGAACGGCCGCGGGTCCTTCGGCGGCGCCTCCGGTGCGGCGGCGACCCGCGCCATCCAGTTGCGCTGCATGGCGGTGACGTGCTTGATCAACCCGCCGACCGAGAGCGCGCTGGCCGACGGCGTCGAGCGGGCCTGTTCGTCGGTGAGGCCGTAAGAGACGGCGAAATAAGCGCTTTGGTGGAACGCCAGGAATTCGCGCAGGGCGTTGCGTTCGTCGGTGACGGGCGGGGCGAGGGCGGGCATGACCAGATCCTAGGTCCAGATGCCGACACCGCCGCCCCTCGCGTCGTAAGGTGCGGGGGTGCAGGTGATTTCGGCGGGCTCGACCGAGCTTTTCGTCGGGCCGCCGGACGCGCCGCTGCAGCTGGCGCGCGTGGACGTGGCGGGCTGCGCCGAGCCGACCCCGATCCGCATCGACGGCGACGGCCTGAGCGGCGAGGCGGTGGCCCCGGCCGGGGCCGGGGTCGTCGAGGTGCCGGTCACGGTCGACGGTGCGGCCGTCGGTCAGCGCCGGGCCGCGCGGGTGCGAGCCGGTTCGGTCACCGCGCCATTCGAGTTCACGGTCGCCGAGCCGGGGTGGACCATGTTCATGGTCAGCCACTTCCACTACGACCCGGTCTGGTGGAACACCCAGGGCGCCTACACCAGCGAGTGGGCCGAAGACCCGCCGGGGCGGCAGACCAACGGCTTCGAGCTGGTCCACGCGCACCTGGAGATGGCGCGCCGCGAGCCCGAATACAAGTTCGTGCTGGCCGAGGTGGACTACCTCAAGCCGTACTGGGACACCCACCCCGAGGACCGTGCCGACCTGCGCCGGTTCCTGGCCGAGGGCCGCGTCGAGGTGATGGGCGGCACCTACAACGAACCCAACACCAACCTCACGGGACCGGAAACCACCATCCGGAACCTGGTGCACGGCAGCGGGTTTCAGCGCCGCGTGCTGGGCGCCGACCCGGCCACCGCGTGGCAGCTCGACGTGTTCGGCCACGACCCGCAGTTCCCCGGCATGGCCGCCGACGCCGGCCTGACGTCGAGCTCGTGGGCCCGCGGGCCGCACCACCAATGGGGCCCGGGCGGCGGCATCGAACGCATGCAGTTCTGCAGCGAGTTCGAGTGGATCGCGCCGTCGGGTCGCGGCCTGCTCACCCACTACATGCCCGCGCACTACGGGGCCGGGTGGGGGATGGACGAGTCGGCCTCGCTCGCCGAGGCCGAGGCCGCCACCTTCGCGCTGTTCGATCGGCTCAAGAAGGTGGCCCTGACGCGCAACGTGCTGCTGCCCGTGGGTACCGACTACACCCCGCCGAACAAGTGGGTGACCGCCATCCACCGCGACTGGGCCGCGCGCTACACCTGGCCGCGGTTCGTGTGCGCGCTGCCGCGCGAGTTCTTCGCCGCGGTGCGCGCCGAGCTGGCGCAGCGCGGGCGCGAGCCGTCGCCGCAAACCCGCGACATGAACCCGATCTACACGGGCAAGGACGTGTCCTACATCGACACCAAGCAGGCCAACCGGGCCGCCGAGAACGCTGTGCTTGCCGGCGAGCGGTTCGCCGTGTTCGCCGCGCTTATGACGGGCGCCGAGTATCCGCAGCCCGCGTTCGCCAAGGCGTGGGTGCAGCTGGCCTACGGCGCGCACCACGACGCCATCACCGGCTCGGAGTCCGACCAGGTCTACCTGGACCTGCTGACCGGCTGGCGCGACGCCTGGGAGCTGGGGCGGGCGGCCCGCGACAACTCGCTGGCGCGCTTGTCGGCCCTGGTGGTCGGTCAGGTCCTTGGTGACCTCGTGGTGTGGAACCCCCTGGCGCACAGGCGCTCCGACGTCGTGACCGCCCGCCTCGACCCGTCGCCGGCCGCCGGGGTTCGGGTGCTCGACCCCGACGGTGTCGAGGTGCCCGCGCACGTCGAACACGACGGGCGCTCGGTCACCTGGCTGGCGCGCGACGTGCCGTCGCTGGGCTGGCGCGCCTACCGGCTGGCGCCTGCCGACCACGCGAACGGCTGGGAATCCATGGCGGGCACGGCGATCGGCAACGAGCACTACCGGCTGGAGGTCGACCCGCGCCGCGGCGGAGGGGTGGTGTCCCTGGTGCGGGAGGGCCGGCAGCTCATCGCCGCCGGCCGGGTGGGCAACGAGCTGGCGCTCTACGAGGAGTACCCGGCGCACCCGCAGCAGGGGGAGGGGCCGTGGCACCTGCTGCCCAAGGGCCCGGTCGTCTGCTCGTCGGAAGTGCCGGCGCGGGTGCGGGCGTACCGCGGCCCGCTCGGTCAGCGACTGGTGGTGCGCGGCCGCGTCGGCGGACTGCTGCGTTACACCCAAACCCTCACGCTGTGGCACGGGGTGGACCGGCTGGACTGCCGCACCGCCATCGACGAATTCACCGGTGCAGACACCTTGCTGCGGCTGCGCTGGCCGTGTCCGGTGCCGGGCGCCATGCCGGTCAGCGAGGTGGGCGACGCCGTCGTCGGGCGGGGCTTCGCGTTGCTGCATGACGGGGACCGCTCCGTGGACACCGCACAGCACCCGTGGACGCTGGACAACCCGGCCTACGGGTGGTTCGGGCTGTCCTCGGCGGTGCGCGTTCGGGTCGGCGACGACGTGCGGGCGGTGTCGGTGGCCGAGGTGGTGACGCCGGCCGAGTCGGTGTCCGGGCCGCTGGCCCGCGAGCTGATGGTCGCGCTGGTCCGCGCCGGCGTCACGGCCACCTGCAGCGGCGCCGACCGGCCGCGCTACGGCTGTCTCGACGTCGACTCCAACCTGCCCGACGTCCGGATCGCGCTAGGCGGCCCCGCCCGCAACTCCTTCGCCAAAGCCGTTCTGGCACAAGCAGATCCGCAATATACCGCCGAGCTCGATCGTCAGCTGGCGGCGACGGGTCGGGCCCGGGTCTGGGTGCCGGCCGAGGCCCCGCTGGCGGCGGCCTGGGTGCCCGGCGCGGACCTTCGATCGCCGCGGGCGCTGCCCGTCCTCGTGGTCGACGGTGACCCGGGGCTCCCCGACGACGGCCTGGCCGCCGCGATCGCGTCGGTGGTCGACGACCTCGGCGACTTCGAGATCGTGGTCGCCCAGGACCCGCGGCGGGCGCCGCCGGGCATGCAACGCTTCGAATCCCACACCGTCGCGCTGCTCAACCGCGGGGTGCCGAGCTTCGCCGTGGACACCGACGGCACCCTGCACACCGCGCTGATGCGGTCTTGCACCGGCTGGCCGTCGGGCACCTGGATCGACGATCCGCGCCGCACCGCCCCCGACGGATCCAACTTCCAGCTTCAGCACTGGACGCACGCCTTCGAATACGCATTGGTCAGCGGCGACGGCGACTGGCGTCAAGCCGAAATCCCAAGCCGCGCCGCACAATTCGCCGATCCGCTGCTGGCGGTCGTCCCGGGCGGGGCACGCGGGGGGCTGGCGCCGTGCGGTTCGCTGCTGCACGTGGAACCGGCCAACACGGTGCAGCTGGGCGCCCTCAAGGCGGCCGGCAACCCGCTGACGACCGGCAGCGCGCGGCCCGTCGACCCCGGCGCGGTAGCCCTGCGATTGGTGGAAACCACCGGAAACGGCGTCCGCGTCGACCTCGGCTCGGGGCCGGGCACGGTGCGCGGGCTGCAGTTCGCCGACCTGCTGGAAAATCCGGGCCGCGACACGACGTCGATAGACCTGCACGGCTACCAGATCGCCACCGTGCTGGCCCGTCTCGAAATACCCTCGTTTTCAACGGCTTCTGAGCGTTCGGCGCGGCTGGCGCCGGACGCGGAGGCCGCTCAGCCGCTGTACGCCCGTTACTGGCTGCACAACCGCGGACCCGCGCCGCTGGGGGGGTTGCCGGCCGTCGCGCACCTGCACCCCCGGCGGGTGACGGCCGTGCCGGGCGGCCAGGTGGCGCTGCGGCTCACCGCGGCCAGTGATTGCAGCGACGCCGCGCTCGCCGGCGCGGTGACCCTGGTGTGTCCGGACGGCTGGTCGGCCGCACCGGCCGAGCTGCCGTTCAGGCTGCGCGCCGGCGAGCACCGCGAGGCCGACCTGGTGCTGTCGGTCCCGCCGCGCGCGCGACCCGGCCTGTACCCGGTGCGCGCCCAGCTGGGCCTCACGGGGGACGACGTTTCCGCGGCCTGGCGGCAGGTGGTCGAGGACGTGTGCGTGGTCGAGGTGGGCGACTGTGCCGAGGCGGAGCTGCTCCACCTCGTCGACGGGCCGGTCGACGTCGAGCTCGCGGCGGGCGGGACGGCCCGGCTGGCCGTGACGGTGGGCACCCACGCCCGGGCCGACCTGGCGCTGGAGGGGCACTTGATCAGCCCCTGGGGCACGTGGGAGTGGATCGGCCCGGCCGCGCTCGGTGCGGTGCTGCCCGCCGGGGGCGCGGTCGAGCTCGGCTTCGACGTGGCGCCGCCGCCGTGGCTGGACCCCGGCCGGTGGTGGGCGCTGGTCCGGGTGGGCTGCGCCGGCCGGCTGCTCTATTCGCCGGCGGTGCGGGTGACGGTGACATGAGCGCCCGGGTGGTGGCGACCATCGCCGGGGAGCCGGTGCCCGTCGAGGAGGTCGACGCGGCCGAGGTGCGGCTGCGGGACCGCCCGGGCGCGGCCGCGCTGCCGGCGAGCGGCACCGCCGAGGGCCGGCAGCTGCGGCGCTGGCTCACCCAGCTGATCGTGACCGAGCGGGTGGTCGCCGCCGAGGCCGCCGCGCGCGGCCTGACCGCGCGGGGCGCCCCGGCCGAGGCCGAGCTGCTGCCCGACGTGACCGCCCGGCTGGAGATCGGCAGCGTCGCCGCCGCCGCGCTGGCCGACCCGCGGGCGCGGGCGCTGTTCGCCGACGTCACCGCCGCGGTCGGGATCGGCGACGACGACGTCGCCGCCTACCACACCCGCAACCCGCTGCGGTTCGCCGCGCCGCTTTCCGGCCCGCACGGCTGGCGGGCGCCCGCGCGGGTCGGGCCCCCGCTGGAGGAGGTGCGCCCGGCGATCGCCGAGCACCTGCGGGGCGCCGCGCGGCGCCGCGCCTTCCGGGTGTGGCTGGACGCCCGGCGGGCGGCGCTGGTCCGGCTCGCGCCCGGATACGAGCATCCCGGCGACCCGCGCCAACCCGACAACACCCACCGCCACTGATGACCGCGCTCACCCTTTGCCTGGACATCGGCGGCACAAAAATCGCTGCCGCCCTGGCCGATCCCGAAGGCACCCTGGTGCACACCGCCATCCGGCCCACGCCCGCCGGCGGCGCAGCCGAGGAGGTTTGGGCCGCGGTCGCGGCGAGCATCGCCGACGCGATGCGCGTCGCCGACGGTCCCGTCACGGCCGTCGGCATCGGTTCGGCCGGGCCCATCGACCTGCCCGGAGGGAGCGTCAGCCCGATCAATATCCGGTCCTGGCGCGGCTTCCCGCTGCGCGACCGGGTCGCCGCCGCGGTCCCGGGCGTGCCGGTCCGGCTCGGCGGCGACGGCGTGTGCATGGCGCTGGGTGAGCACTGGCGCGGTGCGGGCCGCGACGCGCGCTTCATGCTCGGCATGGTGGTGTCGACGGGCGTGGGCGGGGGATTGGTGCTCGACGGCGTCCCGTACACCGGGCGCACCGGCAACGCCGGCCACGTCGGGCACGTGGTCGTCGAACAGGACGGCCGGGCGTGCGCGTGCGGGGGCCGTGGCTGCGTCGAGACCGTCGCGGCCGGCCCGGCGCTGGTGCGCTGGGCGCGGGACAACGGCTGGTCGGCGCCGCCCGGAGCCGGCGCGAGGGACCTGGCCGCCGCTGCGGCGACCGGCGATCCGCTGGCGGTGCGGGCGTTCCGCCGGGGCGCCACCGCGCTCGCGGCGATGATCGCGTCGGTCGGGGCGGTGTGCGACCTCGACCTCGTCGTCATCGGGGGCGGCGTCGCCAAGTCCGGCGTCGTGCTCTTCGACCCGCTGCGCGCCGCGCTGGCCGATTACGCCGGGCTGGATTTTCTGGCCGCGCTCCGGGTGGTGCCGGCCGGGCTGGGTGGCGAGGCCGGCCTGGTCGGCGCGGCCCGGCTCGCGAGTTTTGGCTGACCGCGGGGCGTCACGCTATTGTGGTGGCGATCCACCGAAGACCGTCGGTCACCGAGCAATCGGTTGAAGGTCCGGGAACATCCCGGCGGCCCACGCAGGAGGACTGAGGCAACTTTCGCCGGCCCGTGCCGGCGCATCTCCACGCCCCGGCCGCTTCCTGCGCCGGGGCGTACTTCCTTCTCAGGCGTTCCTCCGGTGTATCGCGACGACTTTCACCGACAGGAGGTATGCATGGCCAGAGCTGACAAGGCCACCGCCGTTGCAGACATCACGGAGCAGTTCAGGGAGGCGACCGCCACCCTGATCACCGAGTACCGCGGCCTGACCGTGGCCAACCTGGCCGAGCTGCGCCGTTCGCTGGCGGGATCGGCCACCTACACCGTGGCGAAGAACACGCTGATCAAGCGGGCCGCGTCGGAGGCCGGGATCGAGGGCCTCGACGAGCTGTTCGCCGGCCCGACGGCCATCGCGTTCGTCAGCGGGGAGCCGGTTGACGCCGCCAAGGCCATCAAGACCTTCGCCAAGGACAACAAGGCCCTGGTCATCAAGGGCGGCTACATGGATGGCCACCCGCTGACGGTCGCCGAGGTCGAGCGCATCGCGGACCTGGAGTCCCGCGAGGTGCTGCTGGCCAAGCTGGCCGGAGCGATGAAGGGCAACCTCGCCAAGGCGGCCGGCCTGTTCGCCGCCCCGGCCTCGCAGATGGCCCGGCTCGCGGCCGCGCTGCAGGAAAAGAAGGCCACGGAGGCCCCCGCCGCCGCGGCCGAAGCCCCAGCCGAAGCCGCGCCCGAAGCCGAAGCCCCGGCCGAAGCCGAAGCACCGGCAGCAGCCGAATAACCCCCAAAACCCCAAACCAGGAAGGACCCACAATGGCAAAGATGTCTACCGACGACCTGCTCGACGCGTTCAAGGAAATGACGCTGCTCGAGCTCTCCGACTTCGTCAAGAAGTTCGAGGAGACCTTCGAGGTCACCGCGGCCGCCCCGGTCGCCGTCGCTGCGGCGGGCCCCGCCGCCGGTGGCGCGCCCGCCGAGGCCGCCGAGGAGCAGTCGGAGTTCGACGTCATCCTCGAGGCCGCCGGCGACAAGAAGATCGGCGTGATCAAGGTGGTGCGCGAGATCGTCTCCGGCCTGGGCCTCAAGGAGGCCAAGGACCTCGTCGACGGCGCCCCCAAGCCGCTGTTGGAGAAGGTCGCCAAGGAGGCCGCCGACGACGCCAAGGCCAAGCTCGAGGCCGCCGGCGCCACGGTCACCGTCAAGTAGTTCCGTTCACGAAACCCCCGGACCGCCCCGGCGGGCCCCGGGGGTTTCGTGCGCTCAGTGGCCGCCGAAGGCCGCGCGTCGTGACTTTTCGATGCGCTCTGGTGAATCCCCCAGAGCAACAAGGAAATTCGACGTCATCGAGCCGAGTACCGGCGCGACGGCCGCGCCGTCCTCTCCGTAGAAGCCGGCCAATTCGAGCATCACGAACCCGTGCACCAACGCCCAGAACTGCGCGGACGTGGTCACGATCGCTTCATCGGCCGCGATTTCGATTCGGCCCGCCCGCGCGCAGCGCCGCACGGCGCGCACCACGTGCGCGAAGCTGGGGATGTGCTGCTCGATCTCCTCGACCGTCAGCGTCAGTACGTTGCCCGCGGGTGCGGTGATGCCGTGTGCGCTGGTGCTGCCGAACATCAGCCGATACAGGTGCGGGCGCTCGATGGCGTAGCGCCGGTAGGCGGCCCCAAGGGTCAACAGGTCGGCGACCGGGTCGTCGGTCTGTGGCACCGTCAGCGCGGCGTCGAACTGCCGCAGGCCTTCCTCCGCGACCTCGGCGATGAGGCCCCGCATCCCGCCGAAATGGGTGTACACCGCCATCGTCGAGGTCCCCGCGGCGCCGGCCACCCTGCGGGTCTGCAGCGCGTCGGGCCCCTGCTCGTTGAGCAGGCCGACGGCGGCGTGCAGCATCTCGTCGCGAACGCTGCGCTGGGTCTCCGAAGTCATCTTGGGGAACATTATTGCCATGTTCTCATCGCGGGCGTAAGGTTCTCATAACGCTGAAATAACAATGTTATAGGAGCTTGGCAATGACTTCCACGCAGACCGCGCGGTCCCGGAATCCGTACCTCGAGGGCTTTCTGGCGCCGGTGGGCGCCGAGGTGACCGCCACCGACCTGCGGGTCACCGGGCACATCCCCGAGCACCTCGACGGCCGCTATCTGCGCAACGGCCCCAACCCGGCGGAAGAGGTCGACCCGGCCACCTACCACTGGTTCAGCGGCGACGGCATGGTGCACGGCGTCGCGCTGCGCGACGGGAAGGCCCGCTGGTACCGCAACCGCTGGGTGCGCAGCCTGTCGCTGTGCCGCACGCTGGGCGAGCCTGCGCCGGCCCGGCTCGACCCGCGGGCGGGCATGCTTTCGCTGGGCGCCAACACCAACGTCCTGACCCACGCCGGACGGACCCTGGCGCTGGTCGAGGGTGGCGTCGCCAACTACGAGCTGACCGACGAGCTCGACACCGTCGGGACGTGCGACTTCGACGGCACCCTGTCGGGCGGCTACACGGCACATCCGCACCGCGATCCGCGGACCGGCGAATTGCACGCGGTGTCCTATTCGTTTGCCCGCGGGCGCACCGTGCAGTATTCGGTGATCGACACCCGGGGGCGGGCCCGCCGCACCGTCGACATCAAGGTGTCCGGGTCGCCGATGATGCACGACTTCTCGCTGACCGACAAATATGTGGTGATCTACGACCTGCCGGTGACGTTCGACGTGGTGCAGGCGCTGCCGGCGGGCATGCCGGGCTGGCTGTCGATGCCGGCCCGCCTGGTGATGCAGTCGCTCATCGGACGCGTCCGGGTGCCGGGCCCGCTCAACGCGATGATGAACCGCGACCCGAAGCACTCCGACCGGATGCCGTACGCGTGGAACCCGAGCTACCCGGCGCGCGTCGGGGTGATGCCCCGCGAGGGTGACAGCTCCGACGTGCGCTGGTTCGACATCGAACCCTGCTACGTCTATCACCCGCTCAACGGCTATTCCGAAACGCGAGGCGGGGCCGAGGTTTTGGTGCTCGACGTGGTCCGCTATTCGCGGATGTTCGACCGCGATCGGCGCGGCCCCGGCGAGGCCCCGCCGACGCTCGAGCGCTGGACCGTCAACCTGGCCAGCGGCGCCGTGTCCACCGAATGCCGCGACGACCGGCCGCAGGAGTTCCCCCGCATCAACGAGGCCCTGCTCGGCCGGCAACACCGCTACGGCTACACCGTCGGTGCATCCTTCCAGGGCGACGAGCCGGCGCTGTACAAGCACGACTACGCGTCCGGGTCCTGCGAGGTCGCCGCGCTCGATCCCGCCCTTGTGCTCGGCGAGATGTCTTTCGTCCCGAACCCCGCGGACGGCCCCGGGGACCGAGCCGAGGACGACGGCGTCCTGATGGGCTACGGCTACCACCGCGACCGCGACGAAGGGCAGCTGGTGTTGCTGGACGCCCAGACCCTCGAATCGGTGGCTACCGTGCACCTGCCGCAGCGGGTGCCGATGGGGTTCCACGGCAACTGGGCGCCGGCTGGCTAACACCCGCGTCAAATAACCGCGCCCCGCGCCGGCGCTCCGATCTCAGGTCGGCCACTTTTTGCCGGCGGCGGCGTCCAACCCTGATGCGGCCCCGCGAGCGTGCGCTACAGTGACTCATGCCACAGAAAAGGGCAGGTGGCGGGCACAAGCGTCGACGGAAGGATCTCCCATGGGCGTCGCTATCGAGGTGAGGGGACTGACCAAGTCCTTCGGTCCCTCGAGGATTTGGGAAGACGTGTCGTTGGATATCCCCGCCGGGGAGGTCAGCGTGCTGCTGGGGCCGTCGGGTACCGGCAAATCGGTGTTCCTGAAGTCGCTGATCGGTCTGCTGCGGCCGGAGCGCGGCTCGATCATGATCGACGGCACGGACATCCTGGAATGCTCGGCCAAGGAGCTGTACGAGATCCGCACCCTGTTCGGGGTGATGTTCCAGGACGGCGCGCTGTTCGGGTCGATGAACCTGTTCGACAACGCGGCGTTCCCGCTGCGCGAGCACACCAAGAAGAAGGAAAGCGAGATCCGTGACATCGTCATGGAGAAGCTGAGCCTGGTGGGTCTGGGCGGCGACGAGAAGAAGTTCCCCGGTGAGATCTCCGGCGGTATGCGCAAGCGCGCCAGCCTGGCCCGGGCGCTGGTGATGGACCCGCAGATCATCCTGTGCGACGAGCCCGACTCGGGTCTGGACCCGGTTCGTACCGCCTACCTGAGCCAGCTGATCCTCGACATCAACGCCCAGATCGACGCCACCGTCCTGATCGTGACGCACAACATCAACATCGCCCGCACCGTGCCGGACAACATGGGCATGCTGTTCCGCCGCAAGCTGGTCATGTTCGGCCCGCGCGAGGTGCTGCTGACCAGCGACGAGCCGGTGGTGCGGCAGTTCCTCAACGGCCGGCGCATCGGCCCGATCGGCATGTCCGAGGAAAAGGACGAGGCGACCATGGCCGAGGAGCAGGCCCTGCTCGACGCGGGCCACCACGCCGGCGGTGTGGAGGAAATCGAGGGCGTGCCGCCGCAGATCGTCGCGACGCCGGGCATGCCGGAGCGCAAGGCCGTCGCGCGCCGCCAGGCCCGGGTCCGCGAAATTCTGCACACGCTGCCCAAGAAGGCCCAGGCGGCGATCCTCGACGACCTGGAGGGCACCCACAAATACCGCGCGAACGAGTTCGGCGGCGGCTAGCGGCCCGGCGGCGGCCTGGCCCGGCGGTGTCATCTGAGAAATTTGCGATAACTCAGTGCAACTTGCCGCCCCGCCCCCTTGACGACAGGGCGTAAACGGGTCAGTCTGTTGGGCAGCATGTGCTCACGGGAAAGTCGATATGCCAGCCAGCGCCGATGTCCCTGGGCAGTTTGTTGTGGGTAGTTGAGGAATGCGCGCGCCTGCGCTATTGTTGGACGTTGCGCTGGCTACCTCCTGCCCACCTCACCCGCCACTTGACACTGTGGTCTTAGCCTGAGCCCCCACCCCGCGGCTTAGCTACTTAGTTGCGCGCGTGAGATCCGGGCAGTTCGTTCGCCGGCCATACCGAAGAAATTGATGCGGCGAGCAGACCGGTGTTCCCGGTTCCCGTGAGTCGCACGAGGTGCTGGAAGGATGCATCTTGGCAGATTCCCGCCAGAGCAAGCGTCGCCAACAGAGTTCCGAAAACTCAAGTTCCACCAATGGCTCCGTGCCCGGGGCACCTAACCGAGTTTCCTTCGCCAAGCTCCGCGAACCGCTCGAGGTTCCGGGGCTTCTCGACGTGCAGACCGACTCCTTCGAGTGGTTGATCGGCTCGTCGCACTGGCGCGAGGCCGCCGCGGCTCGCGGAGAGGCCAACCCGGTGGGCGGCCTGGAAGAGGTCCTCTACGAGCTCTCGCCGATCGAGGACTTCTCGGGCTCGATGTCGCTGTCCTTCTCCGACCCGCGCTTCGACGAGGTCAAGGCGCCGGTCGACGAGTGCAAAGACAAGGACATGACCTACGCGGCCCCGCTGTTCGTCACGGCCGAGTTCATCAACAACAACACCGGCGAGATCAAGAGCCAGACGGTGTTCATGGGCGACTTCCCGATGATGACCGAGAAGGGCACGTTCATCATCAACGGGACCGAGCGCGTCGTCGTCAGCCAGCTGGTGCGCTCGCCCGGCGTGTACTTCGACGAGACCATCGACAAGTCCACCGAGAAGACGCTGCACAGCGTCAAGGTGATCCCCAGCCGCGGGGCCTGGCTGGAGTTCGACGTCGACAAGCGCGACACCGTCGGCGTGCGCATCGACCGCAAGCGCCGGCAGCCGGTGACCGTGCTGCTCAAGGCGCTCGGCTGGACCGCCGAGCGGATCACCGAGCGGTTCGGTTTCTCCGAGATCATGATGTCGACGCTGGAGAAGGACAACACCGCCGGCACCGACGAGGCGCTGCTGGACATCTACCGCAAGCTGCGTCCGGGCGAGCCGCCGACCAAGGAGTCCGCGCAGACCCTGCTGGAGAACCTGTTCTTCAAGGAGAAGCGCTACGACCTGGCCCGGGTGGGCCGCTACAAGGTCAACAAGAAGCTGGGCCTGAACGCGAAGGATTCCGCGAACCCGATCACGACGACGACGCTGACCGAAGAGGACGTCGTCGCGACCATCGAGTACCTGGTCCGCCTGCACGAGGGCCAGGCCACGATGACCGTCCCCGGCGGCGTCGAGGTGCCGGTGGAGACCGACGACATCGACCACTTCGGCAACCGCCGGCTCCGCACGGTCGGTGAGCTGATCCAGAACCAGATCCGGGTCGGCATGTCCAGGATGGAGCGCGTCGTCCGGGAGCGGATGACGACTCAGGACGTCGAGGCGATCACGCCGCAGACGCTGATCAACATCCGGCCGGTGGTCGCCGCGATCAAGGAGTTCTTCGGCACCAGCCAGCTCTCGCAGTTCATGGACCAGAACAACCCGCTGTCGGGGCTGACCCACAAGCGCCGCCTGTCGGCGCTGGGCCCGGGCGGCCTGTCCCGTGAGCGCGCCGGCCTCGAGGTCCGCGACGTGCACCCGTCGCACTACGGCCGCATGTGCCCGATCGAGACCCCGGAGGGCCCGAACATCGGCCTGATCGGTTCGCTGTCGGTGTATGCCCGGGTCAACCCGTTCGGGTTCATCGAGACGCCGTACCGCAAGGTGGTCGACGGAGTGGTCAGCGACGAGATCGTCTACCTGACCGCCGACGAGGAGGACCGCCACGTGGTGGCGCAGGCCAACTCGCCGATCGACGCCGACGGCCGGTTCGTCGAGGGCCGCGTGCTGGTCCGCCGGAAGGCGGGCGAGGTCGAGTACGTGCCCTCGTCCGAGGTGGACTACATGGACGTCTCGCCGCGCCAGATGGTGTCGGTGGCCACCGCCATGATCCCGTTCCTCGAGCACGACGACGCCAACCGTGCCCTGATGGGCGCCAACATGCAGCGTCAGGCGGTTCCGCTGGTGCGCAGCGAGGCGCCGCTGGTGGGCACCGGCATGGAGCTGCGCGCCGCGATCGACGCCGGCGACGTCGTCGTCGCGGACAAGGCCGGGGTGATCGAGGAGGTCTCCGCCGACTACATCACCGTGATGGCCGACGACGGCACCCGGCACACCTACCGGATGCGCAAGTTCGCCCGGTCCAACCACGGCACGTGCGCGAACCAGTCGCCGATCGTGGACGCCGGTGACCGCGTGGAGGCCGGCCAGGTCATCGCCGACGGTCCGTGCACCGAGAACGGCGAGATGGCGCTGGGCAAGAACCTGCTCGTGGCGATCATGCCGTGGGAGGGCCACAACTACGAGGACGCGATCATCCTCTCCAACCGCCTGGTCGAAGAGGACGTGCTCACCTCGATCCACATCGAGGAGCACGAGATCGACGCCCGCGACACCAAGCTGGGCGCCGAGGAGATCACCCGGGACATCCCGAACGTCTCCGACGAGGTGCTGGCGGACCTGGACGAACGGGGCATCGTGCGCATCGGCGCCGAGGTCCGCGACGGCGACATCCTGGTCGGCAAGGTCACGCCCAAGGGTGAGACCGAGCTGACCCCGGAGGAGCGGCTGCTGCGGGCGATCTTCGGCGAGAAGGCCCGCGAGGTTCGCGACACCTCGCTGAAGGTGCCGCACGGCGAGTCCGGCAAGGTCATCGGCATCCGGGTGTTCTCCCGCGAGGACGACGACGAGCTGCCGGCCGGGGTCAACGAGCTGGTCCGCGTGTACGTGGCCCAGAAGCGCAAGATCTCCGACGGCGACAAGCTCGCCGGCCGGCACGGCAACAAGGGCGTGATCGGGAAGATCCTGGCGCAGGAGGACATGCCGTTCCTCCCGGACGGCACCCCGGTGGACATCATCCTGAACACGCACGGTGTGCCGCGACGGATGAACATCGGCCAGATCCTGGAAACGCACCTCGGCTGGTGCGCGCACAGCGGCTGGAAGGTCGACAGTGGCAACGGCACCCCGGAGTGGGCCGCCAACCTGCCCGAGGACCTGCTGCACGCGGAGCCCAACGCCATCGTGTCGACGCCGGTGTTCGACGGCGCGCAGGAGGCCGAGCTGCAGGGCCTGCTGTCCGCCACGCTGCCCAACCGCGACGGCGACGTGCTGGTGAACGGCGACGGCAAGGCGGTGCTGTTCGACGGCCGCAGCGGCGAGCCGTTCCCGTACCCGGTGACCGTCGGCTTCATGTACATCATGAAGCTGCACCACCTGGTGGACGACAAGATCCACGCCCGCTCCACCGGCCCGTACTCGATGATCACCCAGCAGCCGCTGGGTGGTAAGGCGCAGTTCGGTGGCCAGCGGTTCGGCGAGATGGAGTGCTGGGCCATGCAGGCCTACGGCGCCGCGTACACGCTGCAGGAGCTGTTGACCATCAAGTCCGACGACACCGTCGGCCGGGTCAAGGTCTACGAGGCGATCGTCAAGGGCGAGAACATCCCGGAGCCGGGCATCCCCGAGTCGTTCAAGGTGCTGCTCAAGGAGCTGCAGTCGCTGTGCCTCAACGTCGAGGTGCTGTCGTCCGACGGCGCGGCCATAGAGCTGCGCGAGGGCGAGGACGAGGACCTGGAGCGGGCCGCGGCCAACCTGGGAATCAACCTGTCCCGCAACGAATCCGCCTCCGTAGAAGATCTGGCTTAGTGGACTTGGCAACACAATTACTAAACCCGCAAGGGGAAAGGGAGTTACGTGCTCGACGTCAACTTCTTCGATGAACTCCGTATCGGCCTGGCCACCGCGGAGGACATCCGGCAATGGTCTTACGGCGAGGTCAAGAAGCCGGAGACGATCAACTACCGCACGCTGAAGCCGGAGAAGGACGGCCTGTTCTGCGAGAAGATCTTCGGACCGACTCGCGACTGGGAGTGCTACTGCGGCAAGTACAAGCGCGTCCGCTTCAAGGGCATCATCTGTGAGCGCTGCGGCGTCGAGGTGACCCGCGCCAAGGTGCGCCGCGAGCGGATGGGCCACATCGAGCTCGCCGCCCCCGTCACGCACATCTGGTACTTCAAGGGCGTGCCGAGCCGGCTGGGGTACCTGCTCGACCTGGCCCCGAAGGATCTCGAGAAGATCATCTACTTCGCGGCGTACGTGATCACCTCGGTCGACGACGAGATGCGGCACAACGAGCTGTCCACGCTCGAGGCCGAGATGATGGTGGAGCGCAAGGGTGTTGAGGACCAGCGCGACGCGGAGCTGGAGGCCCGGGCCCAGAAGCTGGAGGCCGACCTGGCCGAGCTGGAGGCCGAGGGCGCGAAAGCCGATGCGCGGCGCAAGGTTCGCGACGGCGGCGAGCGGGAGATGCGCCAGATCCGCGACCGCGCCCAGCGCGAGCTGGACCGGCTGGAGGACATCTGGAGCACCTTCACCAAGCTGGCTCCCAAGCAGCTGATCGTCGACGAGAACCTCTACCGCGAGCTCGTCGACCGCTACGGCGAGTACTTCACCGGCGCCATGGGTGCGGAGTCGATCCAGAAGCTGATCGAGAACTTCGACATCGACGCCGAGGCCGACTCGCTGCGTGAGGTGATCCGAAGTGGCAAGGGGCAGAAGAAGCTTCGCGCGCTCAAGCGGCTGAAGGTGGTCGCCGCCTTCCAGCAGTCGGGCAACTCCCCGATGGGCATGGTGCTCGACGCGGTCCCGGTGATCCCGCCGGAGTTGCGCCCGATGGTCCAGCTCGACGGCGGCCGGTTCGCCACGAGTGACCTCAACGACCTGTACCGCCGCGTGATCAACCGCAACAACCGCCTCAAGAGGCTGATCGACCTCGGCGCGCCCGAGATCATCGTCAACAACGAGAAGCGGATGCTGCAGGAGTCGGTGGACGCGCTGTTCGACAACGGCCGCCGCGGCCGCCCGGTCACCGGGCCGGGCAACCGCCCGCTGAAGTCGCTGTCCGATCTGCTCAAGGGCAAGCAGGGCCGGTTCCGCCAGAACCTGCTCGGCAAGCGCGTCGACTACTCCGGCCGTTCGGTCATCGTGGTCGGCCCGCAGCTCAAGCTGCACCAGTGCGGCCTGCCCAAGCTGATGGCGCTGGAGCTGTTCAAGCCGTTCGTGATGAAGCGGCTCGTCGACCTCAACCACGCGCAGAACATCAAGAGCGCCAAGCGGATGGTCGAGCGCCAGCGTCCCCAGGTGTGGGACGTGCTGGAGGAGGTGATCGCCGAGCACCCGGTGCTGCTGAACCGCGCGCCCACCCTGCACCGGCTGGGCATCCAGGCCTTCGAGCCGATGCTGGTGGAGGGCAAGGCGATTCAGCTGCACCCGCTCGTGTGTGAGGCCTTCAACGCCGACTTCGACGGCGATCAGATGGCCGTGCACCTGCCGCTCTCCGCCGAGGCGCAGGCCGAGGCCCGCATTCTGATGCTGTCGTCGAACAACATCCTGTCGCCGGCATCCGGCCGTCCGTTGGCCATGCCGCGACTGGACATGGTCACCGGGCTGTACTACCTGACCACCGAGGTCCCTGGCGACAAGGGCGAATACTCGCCGGCCGCCAAGGACACCCCGGAGGTCGGCGTGTACTCCTCGCCGGCCGAGGCGATCATGGCGTCCGACCGCGGGGTGCTCTCGGTGCGCGCCAAGATCAAGGTGCGGCTGACGCAGCTGCGTCCGCCGGCCGAGATCGAGGCCGAGCTGTTCGGCGCCAACGGCTGGCAGCAGGGCGACGCCTGGATGGCCGAGACCACGCTGGGCCGGGTGCTGTTCAACGAGCTGCTGCCGGTGGGCTACCCGTTCGTGAACAAGCAGATGCACAAGAAGGTCCAGGCCGCCATCATCAACGACCTGGCCGAGCGCTACCCGATGATCGTGGTCGCGCAGACCGTCGACAAGCTGAAGGACGCCGGCTTCTACTGGGCGACCCGCAGTGGTGTCACGGTCTCGATGGCCGACGTGTTGGTTCCGCCGCGCAAGAAGGAGATCCTCGACCACTACGAGGAGCGCGCCGACAAGGTCGAAAAACAGTTCCAGCGTGGCGCTTTGAACCACGACGAGCGCAACGAGGCGCTGGTGGAGATCTGGAAGGAAGCCACCGACGAGGTGGGTCAGGCGCTCCGCGAGCACTACCCCGCCGACAACCCGATCATCACGATCGTCGACTCGGGCGCCACGGGTAACTTCACCCAGACCCGGACGCTGGCCGGCATGAAGGGTCTGGTGACCAACCCGAAGGGTGAGTTCATCCCGCGTCCGGTCAAGTCGTCGTTCCGCGAGGGCCTGACGGTGCTGGAGTACTTCATCAACACCCACGGCGCCCGGAAGGGCTTGGCGGACACGGCATTGCGCACCGCCGACTCGGGCTACCTGACCCGTCGTCTGGTGGACGTGAGCCAGGACGTCATCGTGCGCGAGCACGACTGCGAGACCGAGCGCGGCATCGTCGTCGAGCTGGCCGAGCGCCAGCCGGACGGCACGCTGATCCGCGACCCGTACATCGAAACCTCGGCGTACGCGCGGACTTTGGGCACCGACGCGGTCGACGAGGCCGGCAACGTCGTCGTCGCGCGCGGCGAGGACCTGGGCGACCCGGAGATCGACGCCCTGCTGGCGGCGGGCATCACGTCGGTCAAGGTGCGCTCGGTGCTGACCTGCACCACCGGCACGGGTGTCTGCGCGACCTGCTACGGCCGCTCGATGGCCACCGGCAAGCTGGTCGACATCGGCGAGGCCGTCGGCATCGTGGCGGCCCAGTCCATCGGTGAGCCCGGCACGCAGCTGACGATGCGTACCTTCCACCAGGGTGGTGTCGGTGAGGACATCACCGGCGGTCTGCCCCGGGTGCAGGAGCTGTTCGAGGCCCGCGTCCCGCGCGGCAAGGCCCCGATCGCCGACGTCACCGGTCGCGTCCGCCTCGAGGACGGTGAGCGCTTCTACAAGATCACCATCGTCCCCGACGACGGTGGCGAGGAGGTTGTCTACGACAAGCTGTCCAAGCGGCAGCGGCTGCGGGTGTTCAAGCACGAGGACGGCTCCGAGCGGGTGCTGTCCGACGGCGACCACGTCGAGGTGGGCCAACAGCTGATGGAGGGCTCGGCCGACCCGCACGAGGTGCTGCGCGTGCAGGGCCCGCGCGAGGTGCAGATCCACCTGGTCCGCGAGGTCCAGGAGGTGTACCGGGCGCAGGGTGTGTCGATCCACGACAAGCACATCGAGGTGATCGTTCGCCAGATGCTGCGCCGCGTCACCATCATCGACTCGGGCTCGACGGAGTTCCTGCCCGGCTCGCTGATCGACCGCGCGGAGTTCGAGGCGGAAAACCGCCGGGTGGTCGCCGAAAGCGGCGAGCCCGCCGCCGGCCGTCCGGTGCTGATGGGTATCACGAAGGCGTCGCTGGCCACCGACTCGTGGCTTTCTGCGGCGTCGTTCCAGGAGACCACGCGAGTGCTGACCGATGCGGCGATCAACTGCCGCAGCGACAAGCTCAACGGTCTGAAGGAGAACGTGATCATCGGAAAGCTGATCCCGGCCGGTACCGGCATCAACCGGTACCGCAACATCCAGGTGCAGCCCACCGAGGAGGCCCGCGCCGCGGCGTACACGATCCCGTCCTACGAGGATCACTACTACAGCCCGGACTTCGGCCAGGCGACTGGCGCCGCGGTCCCGCTGGACGACTACGGCTACAGCGACTACCGGTAGTCAATCGAGAAAGAGCCCCGGGTTTCGCCCGGGGCTTTTTCGTTCGCGCCCCAGGGCTCAGTGCCGGTTGCCGTACAGGCGAGGCTCGTCGATCACAGGCCGATCTCGAGCTCGGTCGTGCTTCGCCGATGACGTTCGTGTCGGCTGCGTATACCGGTACGTCTCGGGAATATCTGACGGGTGCTCGGGGAGACTGTCGCGCGGGAAGCCGAACCACCAAATGGTGTCGGGCTCGCCTGGCCGGCGAAGAGATGAGGAGGGTTGATTCTCCTCAAAGTCAACCAGGTAGTAGTAAAGCACCGCCTCGTCCAGGTCCGGCCACGGGCCGGGGTCGATGATCGAGTCTCTGGTGTCGCGAACAAGTCCCCAAGTTCTGTCCGATGGCGGTGCGGTGTACACCAAATACATCATCGGTCCATCTGTCCAAGCATGGGAAACAAGAAACGGCTCGTGTCCTGCGCAGTTCTGACGGTGGATGTGGCGCAACAGATTTCGCAATACATCTACCGCGAACTCGCGTTGGGCGTCGGTAGCTTCAGTTGATGGGCACATTTTTATTCACCCATGGCGGGCACAGTGTCCAGCCCGGTTCCACTTCGACCACTCCACTTCCGCCCGCGACGGGATACATCGAGATAACGCCTTTCTGACCCCCGTCGGGGATGCCGCCGCGCCCTTCGTTGATATTTGCCACGATCCTCATCGTCACCTGTTCGCCAGTATCCTCGCAGTCGGTGAGTCCCAACGGCCCTTGTGTGCAGTGGACGCGGTTGATCGGAACCTCATAAACGAGAGTGCCATCATCATTGCTGATCGGCCGACTATGTGAGATCAGATCTTTGAACACGTTGGGGTTGACCACATGATGCCTCCAATAAGCCTTGTCCCACCCAAACCCCTGTTGCGTGCGCTCGTCGTAGTAGCCGCGCCGAAGCACAACATAGTTGCCATCTAGGTCCGTAGCCTGGGCGATCACGTCGTTGATCGGGTATGGCGGAGGCGATGGGTCTTGTTTGAAAGTGTGGTTGTCGACGGTTTGTATCATCGGTTTCAGCGACGGCGTGTCGGAGGCGCGGCTTTGCGGCGGGAAGGTTTCCCGAATTCCGGCCATGGCTGCGGCGACTTTGCCGGCGACCTGTTGATCGAGCGCGACCAGTTGAGCGGCACGCTGGCGGATGTCTGCGGCCAGGGTTTGCGCCTGAGCTTGCCGCGCGGCGCGCTGCGCGGCCGATCCGCCAGTGGAGCGGTCGGTCACCGACATGTCTTCACCCACATCGAATCCCGCCGTATTCGCGTCTTCGATCGCGTAGCGCACCCGCGATCGCGCCGCGTAGAGATCTGAGGCGCCGCTGCGGGCCACCTTGGCCGCCGTTTGCAACTGGTCGGCGGCTGCGCTGGTCGTCAGCATGTCGGCATGCGTCGCGGTACGCAGCGCCTCGGCGCCCTCGCCGTGCCAATCCGTCGATAGCGCGTCGCGCCACACCTGACTGGCCACCGCGTAGCTGCGCCCGGCCACCGCTTCCCAGTGCTCGGCGGCCTCGGTGAGATGCTCCGTGGGCCAGGCCGCCAGCTCCGAGAGGCCGGCAATTCCCGCAACCGATGCCATGGCTACGCGGAGGTGAAGGGAGGCATCATTGCCGTCATCGCGTGCGTGGCATCGGCTTCGTTGGCCAGGTAGGCGGCGTCGGCATCGCCGACTCGGGTGGCGTGGCCGCCGACCCGGATGGCCAGCCCTGCAGTGAACGCCGCGACGTCGGCACGGGCGGCTGCTACCGCCGCGGCGCTGGCTTGACACGACAAGCCGACCCCGGTCGGAGCCACGGTGGCCGTAAGTTCGCCCGCGGCGGCGGCCCACCGGTCGGACATCGCCTGCACAGCGCCGGTATCCACCCGCACTAGCTGCATGAGAAAAAAGTCTATTCGCTCAGGCATACAGCGAAAGTCAGCCAGGTATCGCGGCACATCCGTCGCATCAGCACCACGCGGGCCCACCACTCAATCCGCGAATGCGATAGCGCCGGTGCTACCGCTTTTGAAAGTCACCTATCGGTGCGTGGGCGGTCCATGGCGTCGCCACTCCTCACTAGACTGGCCACCGTGCTCATCGGTTCGCACGTCCACAGCGACGATCCCCTGGCCGCCGCGCAGGCCGACGGCGCCGACGCGGTGCAGTTCTTCCTCGGCAACCCGCAGAGCTGGAAGAAGCCCAAGCCGCGCGACGACGCCGACGCGCTGAAGGCGTCGACGATCCCGCTGTACGTCCACGCGCCCTACCTCATCAACGTGGCGTCGGCCAACAACCGCATCCGCATCCCGTCGCGCAAGATCCTGCAGGACACCTGCGACGCGGCGTCGGAGATCAACGCGACAGCGGTGATCGTGCACGGCGGCCACGCCGACGACAACGACATGGAGGCCGGCTTCGAGCGGTGGGTCAAGGCGCTGGACTACCTCGAAACCGACGTGGCGGTCTATCTGGAGAACACCGCCGGCGGCGACCACGCGATGGCCCGCTACTTCGACACCATCGGCAGGCTGTGGGATCGCATCGGCGACAAGGGCATCGGCTTCTGCCTGGACACCTGCCACGCGTGGGCCGCGGGCGAGGAGCTGATCGACGCGGTCGACCGGATCAAGGCGCTGACGGGCCGCATCGACCTGGTGCACTGCAACGACTCGCGGGACGCGGCGGGCTCGGGCGCCGACCGGCACGCCAACTTCGGCACCGGCCAGATCGATCCCGAGCTGCTGGCCGCGGTCGTCGAGGCCGCCGACGCGCCCGTCATCTGCGAAACCGCCGACGAGGGCCGCAAGGACGACATCGCGTTCCTGCGGGAAAAGACCGGCGGCTGACCCGCGGCCCATGCTCGGTCGGCTGGCGACGCTGTTCGGGGTGGTTCTCCTGGCCGCGGGTTGCTCGCCGTGGCCCGAGCCGCCGTCGGGCTTCGTCAACGGGACCAGCCTGCACCACCTCAGTGTCGGCGGGCGGGATCGCACCTATCGGCTGTACAAGCCCCCGGCAGCGTCCACGCCGGCCCCACTGGTGGTGGTTCTGCACGGCTATTCCGGCAGCGCCAGGCAGGCCGAAAGGGATTACCACTGGGACGGTTTGGCCGATTCGGGCAAGTTCATCGTCGCCTATCCCGACGGCCTGGGCCGGGCCTGGAACGTCGACGGGGAAACCTGCTGCGGCCGGCCGGGACGTGAGGGCGTCGACGACGTCGGGTTCGTCAGCGCCGCCGTGGCCGACGTCGCCAAGAACCTCGGCATCGACCCCGCCAAGGTGTATGCCACCGGCATGAGCAACGGCGCCATCATGTCCTTCACGCTGGCGTGCGCCACCGACATCTTCGCGGCGATCGGCCCGGTCGCCGGGACGCAGCTGAACGCGTGCGGCGCCCCGCGTCCGACGTCGGTCATCCACGTTCACGGCACCACCGACCGCCTCGTTCCGTACAACGGCGGGCAGGGCTTCAGCGTCATCAACGGTCCGTCGGTGCCGGAGGTGAATGCGTTCTGGCGCAACGTCGATCGATGCGGCGCCCCGACGGCCACCACCAGCGGCCCGGTCACAACATCGACGGCCGGATGTGCCGACGGCCGCGGCGTCGTGCTCGTCACCGTCGACGGGGGCGGTCACGAGTGGCCGCCTTTCGCGACCCAGACGCTGTGGCAATTCTTCGCGGCCCACCCACGCTGAGCATTACAGGTCTTGTGCGGCTGTCGCAAAAATGTAACATGGGGTGCATGCCGGAGACCCACGTCGTCACCAACCAGGTTCCCCCGCTGGAAAACCACAACCCAGCGACGTCCGTTGTGCTCGTCGAGGCCCTGATCCGCGAGGGCGGGCAGTGGGGCGTCGAAGAGGTGACCGAGCTCGGGGCGCTTGCGGGCACCCGCGAAGCTCAGCGTTGGGGCGAGCTGGCCGATCGCAATCGGCCCGTGCTGCACACCCACGACCAATACGGGCACCGCGTCGACGAGGTGGAGTACGACCCGGCCTACCACGAGCTGATGCGCGCGGCGATCGCGCACGGCGTCCACGCCGCCCCATGGGCCGACGAGCGGCCGGGGGCCCACGTGGTGCGCGCCGCCAAGATGTCGGTCTGGAACGTCGAGCCCGGCCACACCTGCCCCATCTCGATGACGTATGCCGTAGTCCCGGCGCTGCGCCACAACCCCGAACTCGCCGCGGTGTACGAGCCGTTGCTGACCAGTCGGGTGTACGACCCCGAGCTCAAGCCGGCCACCACGAAGGCGGGCATCACCGCGGGCATGTCGATGACCGAGAAGCAGGGCGGCTCTGACGTGCGCGCCGGCACCACGCAGGCGATCCCCATTGGCCCCAACGGTGACGGCAGCTACAGCCTGACCGGCCACAAATGGTTCACCTCGGCGCCGATGTGCGACATCTTCCTGGTGCTGGCGCAGGCCCCGGGCGGGCTGTCGTGCTTCTTGTTGCCGCGGGTGCTGCCCGACGGCACCCGCAACCGAATGTTTTTGCAGCGCCTCAAGGACAAGCTCGGCAACCACGCCAACGCCTCCAGCGAGGTCGAGTACGAGGGCGCCGTCGCGTGGCTGGTGGGCGAGGAGGGCCGCGGCGTCCCGACGATCATCGAGATGGTCAACCTCACCCGGCTGGACTGCACGCTGGGCAGCGCGACCAGCATGCGCACCGGCCTGACCCGCGCCATCCACCACGCCCAGCACCGAAAGGCGTTCGGCGCCTACCTGATCGACCAGCCGCTGATGCGCAACGTCCTGGCGGACCTGGCCGTGGAGGCCGAGGCGGCCACGATCGTGGCGATGCGGATGGCCGGCGCCACCGACAGGGCGATCCGGGGTGATGCGAGCGAGGCGCTGCTGCGCCGGATCGGCCTGGCGGCCAGCAAGTACTGGGTGTGCAAGCGCGCGACCCCGCACGCCGCCGAGGCGCTGGAATGCCTGGGCGGCAACGGATATGTCGAGGATTCCGGGATGCCGCGCCTCTACCGCGAGGCACCGCTGATGGGCATCTGGGAGGGCTCGGGCAACGTCGGCGCGCTGGATACGTTGCGCGCCATGGCGACTCGTCCCGAATGCATCGAGGTGCTGTTCGCCGAATTGGCGGACGGCGCCGGACAGGACCCGCGGCTGGGCGGCCACGTCGATCGGCTCCGACAGGACCTGGGCGAGCTGGACACGATCCAATACCGGGCCCGCAAGGTCGCCGAGGACATCTGCCTCGCGCTGCAGGGCTCGCTGCTGGTGCGCCACGGGCACCCCGCCGTGGCCGAGGCGTTCCTGGCCACCCGGCTCGACGGCCGGTGGGGCGGCGCGTTCGGCACCATGCCCACCGGCCTGGACCTGGCGCCGATTCTGGAGCGAAGCCTGGTAAAGGGCTGAGCCGAAACATGACTCACGCCATCAGGCCGGTCGACTTCGACAACCTGAAGACGATGACCTACGAGGTCACCGACCGGGTTGCGCGCATCACCTTCAACCGGCCCGAGAAGGGCAACGCGATCGTCGCGGACACGCCGCTGGAGCTCTCGGCGCTGGTCGAGCGCGCCGACCTCGATCCCGCCGTGCACGTCATCCTGGTTTCGGGCCGGGGTGAGGGTTTCTGCGCGGGGTTCGACCTGAGCGCCTACGCCGATCGCACCGGCTCGGCCGGGGGGACCGGCGCGTATCAGGGCACGGTGCTGGATGGCAAGGCCCAGGCGGTCAACCATCTGCCGAACCAGCCGTGGGACCCGATGATCGACTACCAGATGATGAGCCGCTTCGTGCGGGGCTTCTCCAGCCTGATGCACGCCGACAAGCCGACGGTGGTCAAGATTCACGGTTACTGCGTGGCCGGCGGCACCGACATCGCGCTGCACGCCGACCAGGTGATCGCGGCCGCCGACGCCAAGATCGGCTACCCGCCCACGCGGGTATGGGGAGTGCCGGCGGCCGGCCTGTGGGCGCACCGGCTCGGTGATCAGCGCGCCAAACGACTGCTGCTCACCGGCGATTGCATCACCGGTGCGCAGGCCGCGGAGTGGGGCCTCGCCGTCGAGGCGCCGGCTCCCGAGGACCTCGACGAGCGCACCGAGCGGCTCGTGGAGCGCATCGCGGCGGTGCCCGTCAACCAGCTGATCATGGTCAAGCTCGCGCTCAATTCCGCTCTGCTGCAACAGGGTGTCGCCACCAGCAGGATGGTCAGCACGGTGTTCGACGGCGTCGCCCGGCACACGCCCGAGGGGCACGCCTTCGTGGCCGACGCGGTCGAGCACGGCTTTCGGGAGGCGGTGCGGCATCGCGACGAGCCGTTCGGGGACCACGGCCGCAAAGCGTCGGGGGTATGAGCCATGCCGGACATGACGGCCCGGTCGGTGGTGCTCAGCGTGCTGCTCGGCGCCCACCCGGCATGCGCCACCGCCGGCGAATTGATCAGGCTAACAGCTGATTTCGGAATCAAGGAGTCGGCGCTTCGGGTGGCGCTGACTCGCATGGTCGGCGCGGGCGACCTGATCCGCTCCGCCGGCGGCTACCGGCTCTCAGATCGCTTGCTGGCCCGTCAGCGCCGGCAGGACGATGCCATCGACCCGCAGGTGCGGCGGTGGCGCGGGGAGTGGGTCGTGCTGATCGTGACCAGCGTGGGTGGTGACGCCCGCACCCGGGCGGCGCTGCGAACCGCCATGCACGACAAGCGCTTTGGCGAATTGCGCGAAGGAGTCTGGATGCGGCCCGACAACCTCGGCGTCGACCTGGGTGACGACGTGTCGAACAGGGGGCGCATCCTCACGGCTCGCGATCCGGCCCCCGCCGACCTGGCCGCCCAGCTGTGGGACCTGACCGCCTGGTCGCGTACCGGCCACCTCCTGCTCGACGAGATGGCCGCCGCCGCCGACGTTCCCGCCCGTTTCGTGGCAGCCGCGGCCACCGTGCGCCACCTGCTCACCGACCCGGTTCTGCCCGAGGAGCTGTTGCCGGCCGACTGGCCCGGCAAGCGGCTGCGCGCCGCGTACCACGACTTCGCCACCGAACTGCTCGAACGACGTGACCCGAACCTATTGGAGGTGACATGAGCGATCCAGTGCGCGTCGAGCGCAACGGCGCCGTGACCACGGTGATCCTCGACCGGCCGGGGGCGCGCAACGCCGTCAACGGCCCGACGGCCGCCGCGCTCTATGCGGCGTTCGAGGAATTCGACCGCGACGACAAGGCCTCGGTGGCCGTGCTGTGGGGCGACAACGGAACCTTTTGCGCCGGAGCCGATCTGAAGGCGTTCGGCACGCCCGACGCCAACGCCGTGCACCGGACGGGTCCCGGCCCGATGGGGCCGACGCGGATGGTGCTGTCCAAACCTGTGATCGCCGCGGTCAGCGGCTACGCCGTCGCCGGTGGCCTGGAGCTGGCCCTGTGGTGTGATCTGCGGGTGGCCGAGGAGGACGCCGTGTTCGGGGTGTTCTGCCGGCGCTGGGGCGTGCCGCTCATCGACGGCGGCACCGTGCGGCTGCCCAGGCTGATCGGGCAGAGCCGCGCGATGGACATGATCCTCACCGGCCGCGGCGTGCAAGCCGACGAGGCGCTGGCGATGGGCTTGGCCAACCGCGTCGTGCCCAAAGGCCAAGCGCGCCAGGCCGCCGAGGAACTGGCGGCCCAATTGGCCGCCCTGCCGCAGCAGTGCCTGCGGTCGGACCGGCGCTCGGCGCTACACCAATGGGGGACACCGGAACCCGAGGCCATCGACTTCGAATTCGCAAGCATCGCAAGGGTTGCTGCGGAAGCCGCGGAAGGGGCCGGGCGATTTGCCGCGGGCGCGGGCCGGCACGGAGCGCCGGCGAGTTAGCCCTTGCTGATGGTGTTGCTCGAGCCGAGGTTGTCGACCTTGGGATCGCCGTCTTTGTAGGTGACGGTGTTGTTCAGCCCGACCACGGTGATGCGCGTATTGACCTTGTCCAGGGTGATCTTGTTGCCGGCACCGCCGATGGTCACCGTCTCGCAGGTGCCGGTGATGGTCAGCGTGTTGTTCGAGCCGCCCACGTTCAGCGACTTGCCGCTGGCGCAATCGAGGGTGGCTGTGGTCCCCATCGACCCGTAGTTCAGCGTGTTGCCGATCTCGACCGACGCCGTGGTGCTCGCCCCGCTGGTGCTCGTCGGGCCCGCCGCGGCGCTCGTGCTCGTGCTGGTGCTCTTCGTCGTCGTCGCGGTGGAGCCCCCGGGCGGGTTGGCGGTGGAACTGCAGCCCGCCAGCACTAACGCCGCGGCCGCCGGCGCCCAGGCGAGCGCGGCCAGCCGGGACGGGCGGTCGGTGATGTGGTCACGCATTGATCCTCGATTCCCTCGGTTCGGTGCGTCAGCCCGGCACCTGCTGGAGCCGGTTGGTCATGCCCAGTTCGCGGCCGCGGTCCCACAGGATCGGGTCGCCGCCGTGAAAGAACACGGTCTCGTCGTAGCCGTACACGGTGATGTCGTGCGTGACCGAATCGGCGATCACGGTGTTGCCCGAGCCCATGACCGTCACCGCCCAGCAGTTGCCCTTCGCGTTGACGACGTTCGCCGTGCCGTTGACGATCAGCGTGGCATCGTTGCAGTCCAGCGTCTGCTCGAGGCCCTGCCCGGTGACGCGGGTGTCGCCGTTCTTGGCGTGCGCGGGCGGGAAGGGGGCGACGATGACGAGCGCGCAGGTGACCAGCGGCCCCGCGGCGGTTGTCCACTTCACTGCGAGCCCCCTTACGGCGTGCGGATCGGCCTGGAAAGAGATTACGTGCATCCGCCCAGTCGACGGCAGGGTTATCGGCTGACCGGTTTTGCGCCCATCGTCAACTAGAGTCATTAGTCAACCAACCCGGACCACTCGAAGGGCGATCGCCATGGCAGCTCCAGAACCGCCGCCGGCGGCGGGGCGCCAGCGCGCCGGGAAGTCGGGTTCGCGCCCGGCCAAGCTGAGCCGCGAGGGCATCGTCGACGGCGCCCTGACCTTCCTGGACCGCGAGGGCTGGGACTCGCTGACGATCAACGCGCTGGCCACCCAGCTCGGGACCAAGGGACCGTCCCTGTACAACCACGTGGACAGCCTGGAGGACCTGCGCCGCGCCGTGCGGATCCGCGTCATCGACGACATCATCACGATGCTGAACAGGGTCGGCGAGGGCCGCGCCCGGGACGACGCGGTGCTGGTGATGGCCGGCGCCTACCGCAGCTACGCCCATCACCACCCCGGTCGGTACTCGGCGTTCACCCGGATGCCGCTGGGCGGCGACGACCCCGAGTACGCGGCCGCCACCAGGGGCGCGGCCGCGCCCGTGATCTCCGTGCTGGCGTCCTACGGCCTGGGCGGCGAGGAGGCCTTCCACGCCGCGCTGGAATTCTGGTCCGCGCTGCACGGCTTCGTGCTGCTGGAGATGACCGGGGTCATGGACGACATCGACACCGACGCGCTCTTCTCCGACATGGTGTTGCGGCTGGCGACAGGTCTGGACAGGCGCACCGCGCAGCATCACCCTGCGCCGAACTAGTCTGCCGCCGCTTTGACCTGCGAGACCGGCGACGGGTATTGTGGTGGCTCGTGCCTGGCGGCTTACGGCGCCTGACGTAAGGAAGCGGATGCCGGGCGACTTCGCATGTCCCCGACGCACCGGATCGACGCCCGTGCCGAGCGCTTGCGACACACCCGGCCGCGGGGTACTGGAGTCATCCCGGGGCGGGGCAAAACTGCAGTACACAGACTTAACAGCTTGACCAGAACACGAACCTCAACACAGAAAGCCGGTAGATGCCAACCATTCAGCAGCTGGTCCGAAAGGGTCGCCGCGACAAGATCGCCAAGGTCAAGACCGCGGCCCTGAAGGGCAGCCCGCAGCGCCGTGGCGTATGCACCCGCGTGTACACCACCACCCCGAAGAAGCCGAACTCGGCGCTTCGGAAGGTCGCGCGCGTGAAGCTGACGAGCCAGGTCGAGGTCACCGCCTACATCCCGGGCGAGGGTCACAACCTGCAGGAGCACTCGATGGTGCTGGTGCGTGGGGGCCGGGTCAAGGACCTGCCGGGTGTCCGGTACAAGATCATCCGCGGTTCGCTCGACACCCAGGGGGTCAAGAACCGCAAGCAGGCTCGCAGCCGCTACGGCGCCAAGAAGGAGAAGAGCTGATGCCGCGCAAGGGGCCCGCACCCAAGCGTCCGCTGGTCAACGACCCGGTCTACGGGTCGCAGCTGGTGACCCAGCTGGTGAACAAGGTTCTGCTCAAAGGGAAGAAATCGCTCGCCGAGCGCATTGTTTATGGTGCGCTCGAGCAGGCCAGGGAAAAGACGGGCACCGACCCGGTGATCACGCTCAAGCGTGCTCTCGACAACGTCAAGCCCGCGCTGGAGGTCCGCAGCCGCCGCGTCGGTGGTGCGACCTACCAGGTGCCCGTCGAGGTGCGTCCGGACCGGTCCACCACGCTGGCGCTGCGCTGGCTTGTCAGCTTCTCCCGGCAGCGCCGCGAGAAGACCATGATCGAGCGGCTGGCAAATGAGCTCCTCGATGCCAGCAACGGCCTCGGGGCCTCCGTCAAGCGGCGTGAGGACACCCACAAGATGGCCGAGGCAAACCGCGCCTTCGCGCACTATCGCTGGTGAGCACGCCGGCATCGTCGCCGGCGTAAACACGACAGCAAACCGAGCAATCGAAAGAGTGGGAAGACTTCTGTGGCACAGAAGGACGTGCTGACCGACCTGACCAAGGTCCGCAACATCGGCATCATGGCGCACATCGACGCCGGCAAGACGACGACGACGGAGCGCATCCTCTACTACACCGGCATCAGCTACAAGATCGGTGAGGTCCATGACGGCGCCGCCACCATGGACTGGATGGAGCAGGAACAGGAGCGGGGTATCACCATCACCTCCGCGGCCACCACCTGCTTCTGGAACGACAACCAGATCAACATCATCGACACCCCCGGCCACGTCGACTTCACCGTCGAGGTCGAGCGCAGCCTGCGCGTGCTCGACGGCGCAGTGGCCGTGTTCGACGGCAAGGAGGGCGTCGAGCCGCAGTCCGAGCAGGTCTGGCGGCAGGCCGACAAATACGACGTCCCGCGGATCTGCTTCGTCAACAAGATGGACAAGATCGGTGCCGACTTCTACTTCTCGGTCCGCACCATGGAGGAGCGCCTCGGCGCCAACGTCATCCCGATTCAGTTGCCCGTCGGCTCCGAGGGTGACTTCGAGGGCGTCGTCGACCTGGTCGAGATGAAGGCCAAGGTGTGGAGCGCCGAAGCCAAGCTCGGCGAGAAGTACGACGTGGTCGACATTCCCGCCGACCTGCAGGAGAAGGCCGACGAGTACCGCACCAAGCTGCTCGAGGCCGTCGCCGAGACCGACGAGGCGCTGCTGGACAAGTACCTGGGCGGCGAGGAGCTCACCGTCGCGGAGATCAAGGGCGCCATCCGCAAGCTGACCATCAGCTCGGAGGCCTACCCGGTGCTGTGCGGCAGCGCGTTCAAGAACAAGGGCGTGCAGCCGATGCTGGACGCGGTCATCGACTACCTGCCCTCGCCGCTGGACGTGCCGCCGGCCATCGGCCACGCGCCGGGCAAGGAGGACGTCGAGGTCGTGCGCAAGCCGTCGACCGACGAGCCGTTCGCCGCCCTGGCGTTCAAGGTCGCCACGCACCCGTTCTTCGGCAAGCTGACCTACGTCCGGGTGTACTCGGGCAAGGTCGACTCCGGCAGCCAGGTCATCAACTCCACCAAGGGCAAGAAGGAGCGGCTGGGCAAGCTGTTCCAGATGCACTCCAACAAGGAGAACCCGGTGGACACGGCGTCGGCGGGTCACATCTACGCGGTGATCGGCCTGAAGGACACCACCACCGGCGACACCCTGTGCGACCCGAACGACCAGGTCGTCCTCGAATCGATGACCTTCCCCGACCCGGTCATCGAGGTGGCCATCGAGCCCAAGACCAAGAGCGACCAGGAGAAGCTGAGCCTGTCGATCCAGAAGCTCGCCGAGGAGGACCCGACGTTCAAGGTGCACCTGGACCAGGAGACCGGCCAGACCGTGATCGGCGGGATGGGCGAGCTGCACCTGGACATCCTGGTGGACCGCATGCGTCGCGAGTTCAAGGTCGAGGCCAACGTCGGCAAGCCGCAGGTGGCCTACAAGGAGACCATCAGGCGGATCGCGCAGAACGTGGAGTTCACCCACAAGAAGCAGACGGGTGGCTCGGGTCAGTTCGCGAAGGTGATCATCAACCTCGAGCCGTTCACCGGCGAAGACGGTGCGACCTACGAGTTCGAGAACAAGGTCACCGGTGGCCGCATCCCGCGGGAATACATCCCGTCGGTGGACGCCGGTGCGCAGGACGCGATGCAGTACGGCGTGCTGGCGGGTTACCCGCTGGTGAACCTCAAAGTCACCCTGCTCGACGGCGCCTTCCACGAGGTCGACTCCTCGGAGATGGCGTTCAAGATCGCCGGTTCGCAGGTGCTGAAAAAGGCTGCCGCGCAAGCACAACCGGTGATCCTGGAACCGATCATGGCCGTCGAGGTCACCACGCCCGAGGATTACATGGGCGACGTGATCGGCGACCTGAACTCCCGCCGTGGCCAGATTCAGGCCATGGAGGAGCGGAGCGGTGCACGCGTGGTCAAGGCGCACGTGCCGCTGTCGGAGATGTTCGGCTACGTCGGCGACCTGCGGTCCAAGACTCAAGGCCGGGCGAACTACTCCATGGTGTTCGACTCGTACGCCGAAGTGCCGGCGAACGTGTCGAAGGAGATCATCGCGAAGGCGACGGGCCAGTGAGGATCTGGTCGGAGTAACCTTGCCGGGTCACTAACCGCGGCACAACTAAAAACATCAACACTGCTTAACAAGCACCAACAAGTCGGAGGACACAACAGTGGCGAAGGCGAAGTTCCAGCGGACCAAGCCCCACGTCAACATCGGGACCATCGGTCACGTTGACCACGGCAAGACCACCCTGACCGCGGCTATCACCAAGGTCCTGCATGACAAGTTTCCGGACCTGAACGAGTCCAAGGCGTTCGACCAGATCGACAACGCCCCCGAGGAGCGTCAGCGCGGTATCACCATCAACATCGCGCACGTCGAGTACCAGACCGATAAGCGGCACTACGCCCACGTCGACGCGCCCGGTCACGCGGACTACATCAAGAACATGATCACCGGCGCCGCCCAGATGGACGGCGCGATCCTGGTGGTCGCCGCGACCGACGGCCCGATGCCGCAGACGCGCGAACACGTGCTGCTGGCCCGCCAGGTCGGCGTGCCCTACATCCTGGTCGCCCTGAACAAGGCCGACGCCGTCGACGACGAGGAGCTGCTCGAGCTCGTCGAGATGGAGGTCCGCGAGCTGCTGGCCGCCCAGGAGTTCGACGAGGACGCCCCGGTGGTGCGGGTCTCGGCGCTGAAGGCGCTCGAGGGCGACGCCAAGTGGGTCGAGTCCGTCGAGGAGCTGATGAACGCCGTCGACGAGTCGATCCCGGACCCGGTCCGCGAGACCGACAAGCCGTTCCTGATGCCCGTTGAGGACGTCTTCACGATCACCGGCCGTGGCACCGTGGTCACCGGTCGTGTGGAGCGCGGCGTGATCAACGTCAACGAGGAAGTCGAGATCGTCGGCATCCGCCCGTCCACCACCAAGACCACCGTCACCGGTGTGGAGATGTTCCGCAAGCTGCTCGACCAGGGGCAGGCCGGCGACAACGTCGGGCTGCTGCTGCGCGGCATCAAGCGTGAGGATGTCGAGCGCGGCCAGGTCGTCACCAAGCCGGGCACCACGACGCCGCACACCGAGTTCGAGGGCCAGGTCTACATCCTGTCCAAGGACGAGGGCGGCCGGCACACGCCGTTCTTCAACAACTACCGCCCGCAGTTCTACTTCCGCACCACGGACGTGACCGGTGTGGTGACGCTGCCGGAGGGCACCGAGATGGTGATGCCGGGTGACAACACCAACATCACGGTGAAGCTGATCCAGCCGGTGGCCATGGACGAGGGCCTGCGGTTCGCCATCCGCGAGGGTGGCCGCACCGTCGGCGCCGGCCGGGTCGTCAAGATCATCAAGTAGGTCTGGTTCGATACGAAGCCCGGGCTGCCGATGGGCCGCCCGGGCTTCGTGCATTCCCGGTCCGCGCAATTGGCGAAACCCGGCGGGGACCGTGAAGGTTACGATAGATTTACGGCTATTGCGTCCGTGTCTAATGACCGGACGATCGCTTTGTCACTCGTGGCCCGCCCGGGAGGTTGGGATGTCGTTCGTGTTCGCGACGCCGGAGTACCTGGCCGCGGCGGCGTCCGACCTGGCGAATATCGGCTCGTCGCTCAGCTCGGCCAACGCGGCGGCGTTGGGCCCGACGTCGGGGGTGCTGGCCGCGGGCGCCGATGAGGTGTCGGCCACCATCGCGAGCCTGTTCGGCGCGCACGCCCAGGTCTACCAGGCGCTCAGCGCCCAGGCCGCGTATTTCCATCAGCAGTTTGTCGAGCTCATGAGCGGCGGCGCGGCGCAATACGCCCTCACCGAGGCCGCTAACGCATCCCCACTGCAGACGGTGGAGCAGGCGGCGCTGGGCGCGGTCGGCGCGCCGGGCCAGGCGTCGGCGGCGGCCGTCCCGACCGGCAACGCGGTCAGCCTCGCACCGGCGATGCCGCCGGGCGCGGGGCCGGGCGTGTTCGGCCCCGGCGGCACCGGTGCGACGGCCCGGCTGCTGGGCAGTGTGGGCCCCGCCGCCGCGGCCGCAGGCAGCGGCGAATCGTTCGGCATGGGCGGAGCCGGGTTCACCGGCAGCCTGGTCGCGGGCCAGAACTTCGGCGCCGTCCCCGCTGCCGCCGCCGCAAGCGTCGGCCCGGCCGGGTCCTCCGGCGTCATGGGCGCCTCGGAGGGCGTCGCGGCCGCCGAGGAGACCGGGCTCGGAGGGTACGCCGGGACACCGCTGCCCGCGGCGATGCCGGCCGCGGCGCCCGCCGGCTCGTCGGCGGCGGTGCGTCCCGCGACGCCGGCTTACTCTCCGGCGTCGGCCGCCGCGGCCGAGCCCTCCGAGTCTTCAGGGGAGTGATCGGGCCTTCACGAACGGTTTGCGCGCACAGGTATCGCGACGGCCGGTGGGGCGCTAATCTGACACGGACTTCCCAGCGAGACTAGGAGAGACACGTGTTGGCGCGCTACCTGAAGGCACAGCTGATCGTTTTGCTGTGCGGCGGCCTGGTGGGGCCGATTTTTCTGGTCGTCTACTTCACCCTCGGGTTCGGCAACCTGTTGCAGTGGATGCTCTACGTCGGCCTGCTGATCACGGTGGCCGACGTGGTGATCGCTCTCGCGCTGGCCAACTACGGGGCCAAGTCCTCCGCCAAGAACGCGGAACTCGAGCAGCACGGCGTGCTGGCGCTGGCCCAGATCACCGGGATCAGCGAGACCGGTACGTGGATCAACAACCAGCAGGTGGTCAAGGTGCACCTGCACATCGCCGGGCCCGGGCTTCTGCCGTTCGACAGCGAGGACCGGGTGATCGCCAGCGTGACCCGGCTCGGCAACCTCAACGCCCGCAAGGTTGTGGTGCTGGTCAACCCCACCACCGGCGAATACCGCATCGACTGGGAACGCAGCGCGTTGGTCAACGGGCTGGTGCCGGCGCAGTTCACGGTGGCCGAAGACAACAGGACCTACGATCTCAGCGGGCAGGCCGGCCCGCTGATGGAGATCCTGCAGATCCTCAAGGCCAACCACGTTCCGCTCGATCGGATGGTCGACATCCGGTCCAATCCCGCGCTGCGCCAGCAGGTCCAGGCCGTGGTGCGACGGGCGGCCGAGCAGCAGGCGCCCGCGCCGCAGCCGGCGCCCCAGCCGGCCACGGCCGGCGGCCCGGCACCGGTCGCCACGCCGCCGCAACCGTCGATCGCCCAGCGGCTTCAGGAGCTGGAGACGCTGCGCGCCAGCGGTGCGCTGAGCGACCAGGAGTACAGCAGCCGGCGGGCCCAGATCATCTCCGAAATCTGAACCAGCGGGTTAGTTAGAACACGTTCCAGTTCCGCTGCTAGCCTTGCTGCGTGGCTGGAGCACTGCAGGGACGGGTGGCATTCATCACCGGCGCGGCCCGGGCGCAGGGGCGGTCGCACGCGGTGCGGCTTGCGCGCGAGGGCGCCGACATCATCGCGCTCGACATCTGCGCGCGGGCGTCCGACACCCTGACCTACACGCCGGCCACGCCCGAGGATCTCAACGAGACCGTCCGGCTGGTCGAGGCCGAGGGCCGCAAAGTGCTGGCCCGCGAGGTCGACATCCGCGACGACGCCGCGCTGCGGCAACTGGTGGCCGACGGCGTCGAACAATTCGGCCGGCTCGACATCCTGGTCGCCAACGCCGGGGTGCTGGGCTGGGGCCGGGTCTGGGAGCTCACCGACGAGCAGTGGGACACCGTGATCGGGATCAACCTGACCGGCACCTGGCGCACCCTGCGCGCGGCGATCCCCGCGATGATCGAGGCCGGAAACGGCGGGTCGATCGTCGTCGTCAGCTCGTCGGCGGGCCTGAAGGCGACGCCGGGCAACGGCCACTACGCGGCCAGCAAGTTCGGGCTCACCGCGCTGACCAACACGCTGGCCATCGAACTCGGCGAATACGGCATCCGGGTCAACTCCATCCATCCCTACTCGGTGGACACCCCGATGATCGAGCCGGAGGCGATGATGGAGATCTTTGCCAAGCACCCGCGGTACGTGCACAGCTTCCCGCCAATGCCGATGCAGTACAAGGGTTTTATGGCGGCCGACGAGGTCTCCGACGTCGTCGTGTGGTTGGCCGGCGACGGCTCGGGCACGCTGTCGGGCACCCAGGTCCCGGTGGACAAGGGCGCCTTGAAGTACTGATTCGCGATCGTGTATGAACACCACGTGACCGAAAACGGCTTCGAAAAGGGGGTTGTGATCGTGGGCGGCGGGCTCGCCGGGGCCCGCACCGCCGAGCAACTGCGCCGGTCGGGATACACCGGCCGCATCACGATCGTCAGCGATGAGGTCCACCTGCCCTACGACCGCCCGCCGCTGTCCAAGGAGGTGCTGCGCAAAGAGGTCGACGATGTGGCCCTCAAGCCGCGCGAATGGTACGACGAGCAGGACATCACCCTGCGGCTCGGCGCGGCGGCCACCGGTCTGGACACCGCAGGGCAGACGGTCACGCTGGCCGACGGAACCGCGCTCGGCTACGACGAGCTGGTGGTCGCCACCGGCCTGGTGCCGCGGCGAATTCCGGCGTTCCCCGACCTGGAGGGCATCCGGGTGCTGCGCTCTTTCGACGAGAGCCTGGCGTTGCGCGAGCATGCGTCCGCGGCTCAGCGCGCCGTCGTCGTCGGCGCCGGTTTCATCGGCTGCGAGGTGGCGGCCAGCATGCGCAGCCTCGGGGTGGAGGTGGTGCTGGTCGAGCCGCAGCCGACGCCGCTGGCCGCGGTGCTCGGCGAGCAGATCGGCGGGTTGGTGGCCCGGCTGCATCGCGACGAAGGCGTCGACGTCCGCCTGGGTGTCAGCGTTGCCGAGGTGCGCGGCCGGGGCCACGTCGAGACGGTGGTGCTGACCGACGGCACGGAACTGGCCGCCGACCTCGTCGTGGTCGGCATTGGATCCCGCCCGGCGACCGAGTGGCTGGAGGGCAGCGGTGTCGAGGTGGATAACGGGGTCGTCTGCGACGAGGCCGGCCGCACCAGCGCGCCCAACGTGTGGGCGCTGGGCGACGTGGCCTCGTGGCGCGACGCGACGGGACACCAAGTGCGCGTGGAACATTGGAGCAACGTCGCCGACCAGGCCCGCGTGGTGGTGCCCGCGATGCTCGGGCAGGACGTCCCCGCCAACGTGGTGGTCCCCTATTTCTGGAGCGACCAGTACGACGTCAAGATCCAGTGCCTCGGCGAGCCGGAGGCCACCGACACCGTCCACGTCGTGGAGGACGACGGGCGCAAGTTCCTGGCGTACTACGAGCGCGACGGGGTGCTGGTCGGTGTCGTCGGTGGTGGAATGCCGGGCAAGGTGATGAAGGTCCGCGCCAAGATCGCCGCCGCCACCCCCATATCCGAGGTGCTGGGCTGACGATTCCCAAGGTGGCGGTACTCGATGACTACGCCGGCCTGGCGCTCGACCTCGCCGACTGGTCGCCGGTGCAATCCCGGGCCGAGCTAGCCGTTTTCAACCGTCACCTCTCCGAGCCGGAAGCGGCGCAGGCGCTGCGGCCCTTCGACGTGATCTGCACGATGCGCGAGCGGATGGCCCTGCCGCGCACGCTGATCGAGCGGCTGCCGAACCTCAAATTGATCACGATCGTCGGCCGCAGCCTGCCGAACCTGGACGTGGCCGCGGCCGGCGAGCGCGGCGTGCTGGTCGCCCACTCGGACTTCGCCAATCCGCGCTTCGCCTCGGTCCGCGACGCCACCCCGGAATTGGCCTGGGGGTTGCTGATCGCGACGGTGCGCAACCTGGCCGAAGAGCATAGGAGCATGCGCGCCGGGGGATGGCAGACCACCGCCGGTATGACGTTGTCCGGCAAGACGATCGGGCTGCTCGGCCTGGGCAGGACGGGCAAGCGCATGGCCGAATACGCGAAAGTGTTTGGCATGCAAGTCCTTGCGTGGAGCCAGCACCTCACCGAGGAGGCCGCCGCGGCGGCCGGCGCCCGCCGCGTCGAGAAGGCGGCGCTGTTCGCCGAATCCGATGTGGTCTCGATCCACCTGGTGCTCTCCGAACGGACCCGGGGCCTGGTCGGCGCCTCCGAGCTGGCCCTGATGCGGCCGCACGCGTACCTGATCAACACCTCCCGCGGGCCGATCGTGGACGAGGCGGCGCTGCTCGACGCGCTGCGGACCGGGCGCATCGCCGGGGCGGGGCTCGACGTCTACGACGCCGAACCGCCCCCGCCCGACCACCCGCTGCGCGGCCTGGCGAACGTCACGCTGTCCCCGCATCTGGGCTACGTCACCCGCGAGATGCTCGGCGCCTTCTACGAAGACACCATCGAGGCCGTGGTCGCGTGGCTGGACGGCGCGCCGGTCCGCATTGCCAACGCCTAGAACTCGCCGAGGTAGAAGCGGCCGCCCTGATCGTCGGCGCATTCCGCGGTCACGCCGTACGGCTGCCGGGCCGGCTCGGACAGCACCGTGCCGCCGGCCTCGCGGATGCGGGCGACGGCCGCGCCGATGTCTGCCACGGTCCACATGGGCACCGTCGTCGGGGTGGTGCTGCCGCCGGCGGCGCCGGCCATCGGATGGGTTCCCACCACCTGCCAGCCGTCGGCCACCCGGCCGGGCTCGAAGGTCCAGCCCAGCACCCGGGCGTAGAAATCGCGGAAGGCCGACGAATCCGGCACCTGGTAGGTGACGTAGGACAGCTCGCCGGGCCCGGACCCGTTGAGTTCCGGGCGCTTTCGTCCGGCCCGCGGCTGAAACACCGCGAACGCCACGCCGTGCGGGTCGGTGGCGTCGAGCCGGAGCCCGTACTCGGTGTCGCGCGTTTCACCCGGGACACCGCCCGCCTCGATTATCGCCGTGCGTGCGGCGCCGACATCGTCAACGGCGTAGCAGCAGAACAGCGTGGGCCGCCCCGGGCCGGCCCAAATGCCGGTCGGCAGATCGGTGTTGGTGACCCGGTGCGACGCCGGATCGTAGGCCCAGCCCAGGACGTGGCCGTAGAAGGCGGCCGCGCGATCGGCGTCGGCGGTCCACACCGAGACGTAGCCGATGTCGCCGTGCCGGATGCCGGGCACCGCGGTGGGGCCGGACAGCATCCACCGGTGGCCGAACGGGTCGATGATGGTGGCGTTGCGACTGCCGTAGCTTTCATATGTCTCGCGCTCGACGGCCGCGCCGCGCTCCCGCGCCTTTCGCAGCGCGGCGTCGGCGTCGGCGACATGCAGCATCAAGCTCACCGAAACACGCGCCGGCGCAGGCGCTTTCAAGCCGAGCTCGGGGTGCTCGTCGGCCAGGTACAACACGCCATCGCCGATCGCGATCTCCGCATGCCCGATCCGGCCGTCGTCCATCACGATCGGTTCACCGACGATGGCGGCGCCGAACGCGTCGGCGTACCAGGCGATCGCCGCACGCGCGTCCGCCACGCTGAGGTAGGGCAGCGCGGCCGGGCGCGGGGCGTCGGGGGCTGTGCCCGGTTCGGTCAGTTCGGAAATGGCGGTTGCGGTGCCGCTCATGACAACTCCTTCCGGGAGGGTTAATGCGGATTCCAATCGCCGGCGCAGCCGCGCGGCGAAGTCCGGATCGGGTTCCACCGGAAGGTCTTCCGTGTGCAGCACGCGCAGCGGGTCCGAGCTGTCTCGTCGACTCATCACGCGCCTCCTTCCGGATACTGCTGTTTGAAGGCCCGGCGGGCCCGGACCAGGAGCGCCTCGGTGGCGTGCACCGTCCGGCCGATCAGCTCGGCGCATTCGCCTACCGAGCAGTCGTCCATGTAGCGCAGCACCAGCACGGCGCGGTGCGGTTCGGCCAGCCGGGCCAGCACCGATTCGGCGACCATGCGGTCCAGCTCGGCGTCCCAGACGTCGGCGGCCCCCCTGGCTTCGAACACCGGCTCCGGCGGATCGGCGACCGGCACGGTCAGCCGGTGCTGCCCGCGCCGATAGTGGTCGGCCAGCTTGTGGCGTGCCACGCCGAGCAGCCAGCGGATCGAGATCGGCGGCGGATCGCCCCTGCGCGCGGCGTCCATCGCCGCGAGGAACGTCTCCGACGTCAGGTCCTCGGCCGTGGCGGCCTCCCCGCAGCGGCGGGCGAAATACCCGTACACCACGGGCAACGCCTCGTCGTACAGCGCGAGCAGCGCGCGTCGAGCGTCGGATGGGTGCTCCGCTTCGGCGCTCACACCCCTATCGTCGCCGCGGCGGCCCGAACTCCGACGGCTTGGCGGCAGAAAATTATCGCCAGTTCACCGGCGGGCCGTGCGGATGGCATTCGCCGAGCACCGCGCGCCGGCCACCCGGCCAGCTGCGCGCCCGCACCAAAAACCTGATCGGCCCGCCGGGCGCGTCCCGCGCCGGCTCCAGCGTGAGGTGGGCGAACGGCGACCGGGCGCCGGCCCGCGCGCCCAGCGCCTCGACCCCGTCGCGGACCGAGGCGCGTTCGTCGTCGGACAGGTACTGCCAGGTGATCGAATGCCACAGCACGGTCAGCGTGCCGTCGGCGAGGGTCAGGCCGGCCACCGCATCGGCCGCCGTCCGTCGCTCGAGCCGCGCCGGGACGTCCCGGGCGACCGCGATGGCGCCGCGCAGCCGCTCCAGCCGGTCGTGCTGGTCGGGCCAGACGTAGCTCAGCACGGTCATCTCCCCGTCGGCGCCGGTGACGTCGATGGGTGCGATGTCGTAGCCGCTGCGCTCGACGATCGAGACGTCGCCGTCGGGCGGCAGGGTGCCGCGCCACGCGTCGTCGATGCTCACCGGCGAGCCGGCCGGCCCCCACCGGCCGCCGTCATACCGATAGTGGTAGTGGTCGGCCCGCATGTTCAGTCCCGCGCTCGAGCCGATCTCGAAAAGCCTTATCGGCAAGCCGAATCCGCGGTTGATGCGCAGCAGCCCACCGATCAGCGCGGCGGACCGGCCCACCTCGTTGGTCTGTGGCGGTCGCCCCAGCGCCGCGCGCAGCAGGTCGGCGTGGCGGCCGGCGGTGCTCAGGATCTCGGGCCAGGCTTCCTGCGCGTCCCACGCGCCGCCGGTGCTGGGATACCAGCGCCGCAGGGCCGGTGCCCGGCCGTCGAGCACCAACCGGTGCAGCCCGCCGAGTAGCCGAAGCGGCACCGCGAGGCGCGAGGGGTCGTCCTCGTGGCCGGACAGGATGGCCGCGAAGACGCCGTCCGCCTCGACGTCGGACGCCACCAACTCGAAGAGCTCCCCGTACATCGGGGAGCCGGAGCCCGCGCAGAACCGTCCCTGCGAGCGCAGCATGTGTAGCAGGTGCTCGACGCCGGCGCTCATCGGCCCAGGCTTCCCAGCCCGGCGCCGACGACGTCGAACGCGTCGCCGAGCGCGACGGGCAGCGGGACTGACTCGTCGGACAGCCAGTGCTCGTAGGCGCTCAGCGCCACCCCCAGCATCGTCCACGCGACCGTCCGGGGCAGCGGGTCGGTTGTCTTGAGGCCCAACCGGTGGGCCACGAAGCCGGCCATCACCTCGCGCCAGCCGGCGTACATCGTCATCGAATAGGCCTGCAACTCCGCGGTTTCCAGGATGACCCGCATGCGTTGGCGGTGCCGGACGGTCTCGCACTCGTCAAAGGTGTTGAACGCCAACAGCGCCGCGCGCAGCGCGTCGCCCAGCGGCACCCGCGGGTCGACGGTGTCGAGCAGCTCTTGCAGGTGGGCGAGGTGGGCGTCGAAATCGCCCCACAGGATGGCGTTCTTCGACGCGTAATAGCGGAAGAGGGTGCGCCGGGCGATGCCGGCGGCCTGGGCGACGTCGTCGACGCTCACGTCGGCGAACCCGCGGGCGGCGAACAGTTCGAGGGCGACGTCGGTGATGTGCCCGGGTGTCGTCGAGCGGCGCCGGCCCACCCGCGACTGCGGCATCATCAGACCCGCCCTTCCATTGCGGCACTCGATGCCATATTGTGGCCAGAACGATCCGTCGTTGTCGAGCCCCACCGGGAGGATATCCACATGGACCAGGAAACCGAGACCGCGACCGAACTCGTCACCGAGACCCTGGTGGAAGAGGTGTCGATCGACGGGATGTGCGGGGTCTACTGACCCGCGTGTTCGATCCCGATCGCGGCTGGCGGTTGCACCCGCAGGTGGCGGTTCGCCCCGAGCCGTTCGGCGCGCTGCTCTACCACTTCGGCACCCGCAAGCTGTCCTTCCTGAAGAACCGCACCATCCTGGCGGTGGTGCGGTCGCTGGCCGACCACCCCGACGTCCGGTCGGCCTGCCGCGCCGCGGGCGTGGACGACCCGGGGCAGGGGCCCTACCTGCACGCGCTGGGCGTGCTGGCCGAATCGAAGATGTTGGTACCCCAGGAGGCTCCCACATGACGGTCATGGTTCCGCGGCTCATCGAGCAGTTCGAGCGCGGGCTGGACGCGCCCATCTGCCTGACGTGGGAGCTGACGTACGCCTGCAATCTGGCTTGCGTGCACTGCCTTTCGTCGTCGGGCAAGCGCGACCCGCGGGAATTGTCCACGCGCCAGTGCATGGACATCATCGACGAGCTGGAACGCATGCAGGTGTTCTACGTCAACATCGGCGGCGGTGAGCCCACGGTCCGCCCGGACTTCTGGGAGCTGGTCGACTACGCCACCGCGCACCACGTCGGCGTGAAGTTCTCCACCAACGGCGTCCGGATCACGCCGGAGGTAGCCGCGCGGCTGGCCGCCAGCGACTACGTCGACGTCCAGATCTCCCTCGACGGCGCCACGGCCGAGGTCAACGACGCCGTCCGCGGCGCCGGTTCGTTCGCGATGGCGGTGCGCGCGCTGGAGAACCTGGCCGGTGCGGGCTTCAAGGACGCGAAGATCTCCGTCGTCGTGACCCGGCGCAACGTCGACCAGCTCGACGAGTTCGCAACGCTGGCAAGCCGGTACGGTGCCACGCTGCGAATCACCCGGCTGCGCCCCTCCGGTCGGGGCGCCGACGTGTGGGAAGACCTGCACCCCACCGCCGCCCAGCAGGTTCAGCTCTACGACTGGCTGGTCGCCAAGGGCGAGCGGGTGCTCACCGGCGACTCCTTCTTCCACCTGGCGCCGCTCGGCTCCTCCGGCGCCCTTGCCGGCCTGAACATGTGCGGGGCCGGCCGGGTGGTGTGCCTGATCGACCCGGTGGGCGACGTGTACGCCTGCCCGTTCGCCATCCACGACCGATTCCTGGCCGGAAACATCCTGTCGGACAAGGGATTCGACAACGTCTGGAAGAACGCCCCGCTGTTTCGCGAGCTGCGCGAACCGCAGTCGGCCGGCGCCTGCGGCAGCTGCGGGCACTACGACGCCTGCCGGGGCGGCTGCATGGCGGCCAAATTCTTCACCGGCCTGCCGATGGACGGCCCGGATCCCGAATGCGTCCAGGGGCACGGAGAGCCCGCGCTGGCCTTACAGCGACAGAAGCCGCGGCCGCGCGCCGACCACTCACGCAAGGCCGGGCCGATCCCCCTGACGCTGTCGCGACCGCCGGCGCGCCTCTGCAACGAAAGCCCGGTGTAACCGTGGCCGGCCAATGGTTCGAAACGGTGGCCATCGCCCAGCAGCGCGCGAAGCGGCGGCTCCCGAAATCCGTCTACTCGGCGCTGGTCGCGGGCAGCGAAAAGGGGATCACCGTCGCCAACAACGTCGAGGCGTTCAGCGAACTGGGATTTGCGCCGCACGTCGTCGGCGCGCCGGAGAAGCGGGACCAATCGACCACCGTTATGGGGCAAGACATTTCCATGCCCGTGCTGATCTCGCCGACCGGCGTGCAGGCGGTCGATCCGGACGGTGAGGTGGCGGTAGCGCGGGCCGCGGCGGCGCGGGGAACCGCGATGGGCCTGTCGTCCTTCGCCAGCAAGCCCATCGAGGAGGTCATCGCCGCAAACCCGAAAGTGTTCTTTCAGGTGTACTGGCTGGGTGGGCGCGACGCGATTGCCGAGCGGGTGGAGCGGGCGCGGCAGGCCGGCGCGGTCGGTCTCATCGTCACCACCGACTGGTCGTTCTCCCACGGGCGCGATTGGGGCAGCCCGAAGATCCCCGAGCAGATGAACCTGCGGACCGTTCTGCGGCAGTCCCCGGAGGCGGTCTTCAAGCCCCGCTGGTTGTGGAAGTACGGCAAGACGCTGCGCCCGCCGGACCTGCGGGTGCCCAACCAGGGCCGCCGCGGCGAACCCGGGCCGCCCTTCTTCGCCGCCTACGGCGAGTGGATGGGGACGCCGCCGCCGACCTGGGAGGACATCGCCTGGCTGCGCGAGCTGTGGGGCGGACCCTTCATGCTCAAGGGCGTGATGCGCGTCGATGACGCCAAAAGGGCGGTGGACGCCGGGGTTTCGGCGATCTCGGTATCCAACCACGGTGGCAACAACCTGGACGGCACCCCGGCGTCGATCCGCGCCCTGCCCGCGGTCGCGGCGGCGGTCGGCGATCAGGTCGAGGTGCTGCTCGACGGCGGCATCCGGCGCGGGAGCGACGTCGTCAAGGCCATCGCGCTGGGCGCGCGCGCGGTGATGATCGGCCGGGCATACCTGTGGGGCCTGGCCGCGGCCGGGCAGGCGGGGGTGGAGAACGTCCTCGACATCTTGCGCGGCGGCATCGACTCGGCGCTGATGGGTCTGGGGCGCTCGTCGGTTCACGACCTCGGCCCGGACGACATCCTGGTGCCGGCGGGTTTCACGCGGACGCTCGGCGTGCCGCCCGCCTAAATTCGGGCACGTTGGGCACTTTAGCCGGGATTTGAGCTGAGCCGTTTTCAGTTGGCCTTCGGAAAGCCCTTTTAGCCTCATTCGACAGCGGCAACAATTGTGGTGCTCGCGAGGTAACCGTGACGGACGAGCCGTCGAATTCGACCGCCAGGTGAACAAGCCAGAAAAAAAATATTTTGGAGGGTCAACAATTGGTGCACGCCAGGTGAATTCGTCCTACCATCAGCCAGTGCCCGTACTCGGCGAATTAGCAACGGCGACGTCAAGCCAGCTATTAAGCACCTCGCCGTCGATAATTGTCCCGCTGGGATCGACCGAACAACATGGTCCGCACCTGCCGTTGGACACCGACACCCGTATCGCGGCCGCCGTCGCCCGTGGGGCCCGGGCCCGCCTCGGCGAACCCTGGCTGGTGGCGCCGGCCATCGCCTACGGCGCGAGTGGCGAGCACCAGGACTTCGCCGGCACGATCTCCATCGGCACCGATGCCCTGGCGTCGCTCCTGGTGGAGTACGGCAGGTCAGCCGCCTGCTGGGCCCCGCGGCTGCTCTTCGTCAACGGCCACGGCGGCAACGCCGCCGCGCTGAGCGGTGCGGTCGCGCGGCTGCGCGGCGAAGGCCGGGACGCCGGGTGGTGCCCGTGCGTCGCCGCCGGCGGGGACGCCCACGCCGGCCATACCGAAACATCCGTATTGCTGCATATCTCGCCGACCGAGGTGCTGACCGACCGGTGGCTCGCCGGCAACCGGGCGCCCCTGGCCGACTTGCTGCCCTCGATGCGTCGCGGGGGAGTCGCGGCGGTCAGCCCGGTCGGGGTCTTGGGGGACCCGACGACGGCGACCGCCGCGGAGGGCAAGCGCATCTTCGCCGAGATGGTCGACGACTGCGTCCGCCGGGTCGCCCGGTGGTCGCCCGGGCGCGACGGGATGCTGACATGACCGCGCCGGCGACGCGGCTGCCCGACGGGTTCGCCGTCCAGGTCGATCGCCGCGTGCGGGTGCTCGGCGACGGTTCGGCACTGCTGGGCGGCTCGCCGACGCGTCTGCTGAAGTTGGCCCCGGCCGCCCAGAGCATGCTGTCCGACGGCCGGCTGAAGGTCCGCGACGACGTCAGCGCGCAGCTGGCGCGCACCCTGCTCGACGCCACCGTGGCCCACCCCCGGCCCGCGGGCGGGCCGTCGCACCGCGACGTGACCGTGGTAATCCCGGTGCGCGACAACGTTTCCGGCGTTCGGCGCCTGGTGAGCTCGTTGCGCGGGCTGCGGGTCGTGGTGGTCGACGACGGCTCGTTCCCGCCCATCGAACCCGAAGACTTCCTCGGCGCACACTGCGACGTCGAGGTGCTGCGCCACTCGTACAGCAAGGGCCCGGCCGCGGCGCGCAACACCGGGCTGGCCGCCTGCGCGACCGACTTCGTCGCGTTCCTGGACTCCGACGTGACGCCGCGCCGGGGATGGCTGGAGGCCCTGCTCGGTCACTTCTGTGATCCCACCGTCGCCCTGGTGGCGCCGCGCATCGTCGGTTTGTCGCACAGCGAGAACGTGGTGGCGCGCTACGAGGCGGTGCACTCGTCGCTGGACCTGGGGGAGCGCGAGGCGCCGGTGCTGCCGCACAGCACGGTGTCCTACGTCCCCAGCGCGGCCATCATCTGTCGCCGCTCGGCCATCCGCGACGTGGGCGGGTTCGACGAGACGATGCAGTCCGGGGAGGACGTCGACTTGTGCTGGCGGCTCATCGAGGCGGGCAACCGCCTGCGCTACGAGCCGATCGCGCAGGTCGCGCACGACCACCGCACCGAATTGCGGGACTGGCTTGCGCGCAAGGCATTCTATGGCGGCTCGGCCGCCCCGCTGTCGGTGCGTCACCCGGACAAGACCGCGCCGGTGGTGATCTCCGGCTGGGCGCTGATGGCCTGGACCCTGATGGCGCTGGGCACCAGCCTCAGCCAGCTCGCCTCGATCGTCGTCGCCCTGGTAACGGGCCGGCGGATCGCCAGGGCGATGCGCAGCGCCGAGACCTCGCTGTGGGACGTGGCCGCGATCGCGACCCGCGGCCTGTGGGCGGCGGCGCTGCAGCTGGCGTCGGCCGTCTGCCGGCACTACTGGCCGGTGGCGCTCGTCGCGGCCGTCCTGTCGCGGCACTGCAGACGGGTGGTGCTGGTCGCCGCCGTGATGGACGGCGTGGTGGACTGGCTGCGCCGCCGCGATGCCACCGGCGACGAGGCCGAACCGATCGGGCTGCTGACCTACCTGCTGCTCAAGCGCATCGACGACCTGGCCTACGGCCTCGGGCTGTGGTGGGGCGTCGCGCGCGAACGCAACGCGCGGGCGCTCAAGCCACAGATCCGCACATAACGGTTTTGAAGACGCCTTGACCGCGGCCGTCCCGCGCAGCGACGTGCTGATCGTCGGCGCCGGGAGCGCCGGATCGGTTGTCGCCGAACGGCTTTCCAGCGATCCACGCCGTACCGTGACCGTCCTCGAGGCGGGCCCCGGTCTCGCCGATCCGGACCTGCTGGCGTTGACCGCCAACGGTTCGCAGCTGCCGATCGGGGTCGGCAGCCCGGTGGCCGAGCGGTACCTGACCCACCTCACCGATCGGCATGACCTGAAGCTTCCGATCGTGCGCGGGAAGACGGTGGGTGGGTCGGGCGCCGTCAACGGCGGCTATTTCTGCCGGGCGCTCGCCAGTGACTTCGACCGGGCAGCGCTGCCCGGTTGGGCATGGTCGGACGTGCTCGAGCACTTCCGGGCCATCGAGACCGACCTCGATTTCAACGGCCCCGCCCACGGCAGGACCGGCCCGATCGCGGTGCGCCGGACCCTCGAAATGACCGGTAGCACAGAAACTTTCATCGCGGCCGCCGGGCGGGCCGGATTTCGCTGGATCGAGGACCTCAACGACTCCGGGCCCGAACCGATTTCGGGGCTGGGCGCGGTTCCGCTGAACATCGTCGATGGCGTCCGCACCGGACCCGGCGCCGCCTATCTCCTGCCGGCGCTCGCGCGGCCCAACCTGACCCTGCTGGAGCGCACCCGGGCGGTCCGGCTGCGTTTCTCCGGCACCCGCGCGGTCGGCGTCGACGCGATCGGCCCGCACGGCCCGATGGAGTTGTCCGCGGACCGGATAGTCCTGTCCGCCGGGGCGATTCAGTCCGCGCACCTGCTGATGTTGTCCGGGGTCGGCGACGAGGCCACGCTGCGCGCGGCCGGCGTGCCGGTGCTGGCGCCGCTGCCGGTGGGCACGTCGTGCAGCGACCACCCCGAGTGGGTGTTGCCGACCAATTGGACGGTGGCCCCCGGCCGGCCCGTGCTCGAGGTCGTGCTCGGCACCGCCGACGCCCTCGAGGTCAGGCCGTACACCGGCGGCTTCGTCGCGATGACGGGTGACGGCACCGCCGGACATCCCGACTGGCCGCACATCGGGGTGGCCCTGATGCGCCCGCGGTCGCGCGGACGCGTCACGCTGGTCTCGGCCGATCCCGCCGTGCCGCCACGGATCGAGCACCGCTACGACAGCGAGCCCGACGACGTCGCCGCGCTGCGGGAGGGCAGTGAACTCGCCCGCGAATTAGCCGGTGCCGCAGCGTCCGTCGGGCCGCCCGTGTGGTCGACGTCCCAACACCTGTGCGGCACCGCGCCGATGGGCGCCGTGGTTGACCCGCGCTGTCGGGTCTATGGCCTCGAAAACCTTTGGGTCATAGACGGTTCCATCCTGCCGGCGATCACCAGCCGCGGACCGCACGCGACCATCGTGATGCTTGGGCACAGGGCCGCGGAATTCGTCGACTGAGTGCCGCCGAAGCCCGAATCAGGCTTGGTAAGGCTGCATCTCGATCGGCACGCCCGTCGCCGCCGGTTGCTCCTCGTGGGATCCCGCCGCCGCCGGGGAGTAGGCCGGCGTCGCCGGAGAATAGTTCGGCGTCGCCGCGGGCGCGGTGTTGAGCGGCGTGGTGATCGGCAGCGCCTGCGCCGCGGTGGCGGGGGAGAACACCGGTGCTTCGGCCTCGACGGCCGCCACCGGAGCCGCGGTTGACACCGGCGCCAGGGGAGAAACCTCCGCCACCGGCGAAGCCGCCGACATCGCGGCCGCGGGCGCGGCGGCCGGGGCCAACGGCGTCGATGCCATCGGCGCGGCGAGCGGCGCCGCCGCCAGCGGCGTAGCCGTCGGTGCCAGCGCGACGGGAGTCACCGGAGCCGGCGTGACCGCCGCCGCGGGGACCGCGTGGGCCGGCGCGGCGCCACCGGCCAGGCCGGCCATGGACGCCGGCACCCCCGCGGCCGCCGAACCCGCCGAGGCCGCGGTGCCCATCAGCGGCTGCGCGGTCGACAGCGCCTGGCCGGGGGTATTGCCGGTCACCATGCTCTCGACGGTTTGCAGGGGACTTGCGTTGGCGGCCTCGGTCAGGGCGTACTGCTCGGCGCCCGCGCTCATCAGCTGGACGAATTGCGTGTGGAACGCCTGCGCCGCGGCGCTGAGCGCCTGGTACACCTGGGCGTGCGCGTCGAACAGGCTGGCGATGCTGGCCGACACCTCGTCGGCGCCTGCGGGCAGCACGCTCGACACGGGCCCCAGCGCGGCGGAGTTGGCGTCGCTGACCATGGATGCGATGTTCGCCAGATCGACTGCGGCGGCCGCCACGTACTGCGGCGCTGCGATCACATAGGACATTCCGCTCCCCCGGGTAGCCTCGACGGCGTCCGCACCCCCATAACGGACTCCGCTTCTGCGGATGCTAGCGCCCTTCGCGAGGCGGCCGAGGCGTTTTCAGGTGAACTTTGGGCTCACGCGGCCAATCTGGATTTACTCCGGCTTAGCGGCTCCGCGCGAACCCCCGGCGGTCGCGATCCGGCGCACCAGCCTCAGCTGTCGCCCGTCGGGCCCCGGAGCCCACAATCCGATGAGCACTGCCGCGATGGCGACGATCACGGCCATCGTGATGGTCGAAGCATGGAGGGCCGTCAGGAATGCGGCTTTGCCGAGTTCGGCCAACTGGCGCCCCTGCGGCCCGAGCTTGCCGGCTACCTCGACGGCCTTGGCCAGCGAATCGGTGGCCGGTCCGCGAACCGGGTCCGGAAAGCCGGAGAGCTTCGGCGCGAGCTCGTGTGAGTAGCGCCCGGCCAGGATCGAACCCGCGACGGCGATTCCCAGTGCCCCGCCCATTTCGCGAGATGTGTCGTTCACCGCGGAGGCAACGCCCTGCTTTTCGTCGGGAACCGCGCTCATGATCGCCGAAGTCGTAGGCGCCGTGCACATTCCGATGCCGGTGGCGAGTATCAACGTCGGCCAGGCGAACTGCGAATACGTCGAATGCAGGCCGAGTCCGTACATGCACGCAAAGCCGGCGGCCATGAACAGCGTGCCGACGAACAGCACCAGTCGCAGGCCCAGCTTCGGCACATACCAGAACGACAGCGCCGAGAAAATGCCCAGCGGAACCATGAATGGACCGAAGGCGATCGCCGTCGTCAGCGGCGAGTAACCCATGATCTGCTGGACGTATTGCATGCCGATGTAGAAGAAGCCAAACGTTGCGCCGAACAGCATGACGATCGCCGCCACCCCGGTGGCGAAATTGTGGTCGGCAAACAACCGGACGTCCAGCAGCGGTTGCCGCCGCCGGAACTCCACGACGCCGAACGCGACGGCGATGACAGCACCCGCGACCAGGCCGCCCCAGACCAGCGAGTCGGTCCAACCACGGTCGGGCGCTTCGAGGATGGCGAACACCGCGATCGCGACGGCCCCGGCGATGAGGACCGCACCGAGCCAGTCGATGCGGGGAGCGTCGGCCTCGCGCGACGATGCGATGGTGCACCCCAGGGCGAAGATCACCATCCCGGCTATGCCCAGTGACCAGAAGATCGCGTGCCAGTCCCAAAAGCGAAGCAGCAGGCCGGATCCGAGCATTCCGATGACCCCACCGGAACCGGCCGTGCCGGCCCAGATGCCGACGGCCTTCATCCGATCTTGTTTCGGATAGGCGACGGTCAGCAGCGACAGCGTCGCGGGCATCACAAAGGCGGCGCCGACACCGGCCACCGCCCGTCCCGCGATGATCTCCAGAGGGTTATGGAGGATCGCCGGTGTGGCCGAGCCCAGTGCGAAAACCACCAGACCGGTCAGCAGCGCGCCCCGCCGGCCATAGCGGTCACCGATGGCCCCGGCGGGTAGCAGCAGGCACGCCAGCGCCAAGGTATAACCGTCGACGATCCAGGTCAGCTGCGTCTGCGTCGCGGATGTCGCCACCGCGAGATCCCCCAGCGCGGTGTTCAGCGCCGTCATCGACCCGACGACCAGCGCGACGCCCATGCAGGCGACCGTCAGGGTCCAGTTTCGGGCCCGGGGGCTACCGCCGATGCTTGCCGAATCAGTACGCTTATCAGGCCGTACCAGCGTTTCGACCATACGAAAGCGCCTCCTAACGGGGGGCGGGGAAGTTTTGAGACCGATAGTCTTGTAGGTAGACCGATAGTCTTGTTTCCAAACGGAGAGGTGGCTCACAATTACCGGCGGTAGTACCGATCCCCGGCCGGCGCGGTCCCGGGCCCGCCTGCTCGAAGCCGCTGCCGCGCTTCTGCGTTCCGGTGGTCCCAGCGCGGTGACCGTCGATGCGGTCACCCGTACCGCCAACGTAGCGAGGGCTACCCTGTATCGCCACTTCCCGAGTGGAAATGATTTGCTGGCGGCGGCGTTCAACAGCCTGATACCCCCCTCGCCGACGCCCCCGGCAGAAGGGTCGCTGCGCGATCGGCTCGTCGCGTTGGTGCTGGCCCAGGCCGAAGCCGTGGCGCAGGCCCCGGCGCTGCTGACCGCCATGTCCTGGCTGGCCCTGGGACCGGACCTGGAAGGGTTGCCCGAACCGCGCGACGCGGACGCCGACAGCTGTTCGATCACCTCGTTGCGGGAACGCATCGCCCAGCAGTACGCCGCGCCGTTCGACGCGGTGTTCGACAGCCCCGAGGCGGCCGCCGAGCTGGGCGAGGTCGACCGGTCGCGGGCGATCGCCCTGCTGATCGGCCCGCTGGTGCTGGGGCGCCTGTCCACCCTCCCCGACTTCGACTATCGCGAGTGTGCGCGGGCGGCCGTCGACGGTTTCCTGCACGTTCAGCGCGCACAGCAGCGGGCCGCCGCGGCGAGTATCGAATCGGCAGGTGCTTGAGGCGTCGCCGCCGGCGCCGAAATTTTGTCCGCGCCGCGATCTAGGGCATACTGTTCGGGTTGCCTTTCGCCAGGTTCTGCGCCTGGCCGGGCATACGACCAGCGCCCAAACGGGCGCGTCCGGTCCCATCCTCGGAACGCGACTAATTTTGGCCGCGGAAGAGGCTGCGTAAGGGTGACACACCCGACCGCGGGGGCCGGTGGACCACGACAGGTAAACAGCGGCGCAGTATCCGGCGCGACGCTCGACCGGCCCAGGATTGGGCGGTCGATCGGCGCTCCGGGGGGCACTGAGACATGGACGTAAGCCCGGACGACGGGCTTCAAGTAGGAGTGAGGGTAGGAGAAGCGTGGCGGGACAGAAGATCCGCATCAGGCTTAAGGCCTACGACCATGAGGCTATTGACGCATCGGCGCGCAAGATCGTCGAGACCGTCGTCCGTACGGGTGCCAGCGTCGTAGGTCCGGTGCCGCTGCCGACCGAAAAGCACGTGTATTGCGTCATCCGCTCCCCGCACAAGTACAAGGACTCGCGGGAGCACTTCGAGATGCGCACGCACAAGCGGTTGATTGACATCCTCGATCCGACGCCGAAGACGGTCGACGCGCTGATGCGCATCGACCTTCCGGCCAGTGTCGACGTCAACATCCAGTAGGAGATCCAGACTCATGGCACGCAAAGGCATTCTGGGTACCAAGCTGGGCATGACGCAGGTGTTCGACGAGAACAACAGGGTTGTGCCGGTGACGGTGGTCAAGGCCGGTCCCAACGTGGTGACCCGCATCCGCACGCCGGAGCGCGACGGCTACAGCGCCGTGCAGTTGGCATACGGCGAGATCAGCCCGCGCAAGGTCAACAAGCCGGTGACCGGCCAGTACACCGCGGCGGGGGTCAACCCGCGCCGGTACCTGGCCGAGCTGCGTCTGGACAATCCGGACGCCGCCGCCGAATACGAGGTCGGCCAGGAACTGACGGCCGAGATCTTCGCCGACGGCGCCTATGTCGACGTGACCGGCACCTCCAAGGGCAAGGGCTTCGCCGGAACGATGAAGCGGCATGGCTTCCGCGGTCAGGGCGCCAGCCACGGCGCCCAGGCGGTGCACCGCCGGCCGGGCTCCATCGGCGGCTGCGCCACCCCGGCGCGGGTGTTCAAGGGCACCCGGATGGCCGGCCGGATGGGCAACGACCGGGTGACCGTGCAGAACCTGGTGGTGCACAAGGTCGATACCGAGAACGGCGTGCTGCTCATCAAGGGCGCGGTCCCCGGCCGCACCGGTGGACTCGTGATGGTCCGCAGCGCGATCAAACGAGGTGAGAAGTAATGGCGGCGCAGAAGATTGACGTGAAGACGCCCGACGGCAAGGTCGACGGCTCCGTGGAGCTGCCCGCCGAATTGTTCGACGTCGAGGCCAACATCGCGCTCATGCACCAGGTGGTCACCGCCCAGCGGGCGGCCGCTCGCCAGGGCACGCACTCGACCAAGACCCGCGGCGAGGTCAGCGGCGGTGGGCGCAAGCCGTACCGGCAGAAGGGCACCGGCCGTGCGCGGCAGGGTTCGACGCGGGCCCCGCAGTTCACCGGCGGTGGCGTCGTGCACGGTCCCAAGCCGCGCGACTACAGCCAGCGCACGCCCAAGAAGATGATCGCCGCGGCGTTGCGTGGGGCGCTGTCCGACCGGGCGCGCAACGGCCGCATCCATGCAGTCACCGAGCTGGTCACGGGCCAAACCCCCTCCACCAAGAGCGCCCGGGCATTTCTGAGCACGCTGACCGAGCGCAAGCAGGTGCTGCTCGTCATCGGCCGCACCGACGAGACCGGTGCCAAAAGCGTGCGCAACCTGCCGGGCGTGCACGTCCTGACGCCCGACCAGCTCAACACCTACGACGTGCTGCGCTCCGACGACGTGGTGTTCAGCGTCGAGGCGCTCAGTGCCTACATCGCGGCCAACACGGCCAAAACCAGTTCTGCCGAGGAGGTTTCGGCCTGATGGCGACCATCGCTGACCCCCGGGACATCATCCTGGCGCCGGTCATCTCCGAGAAGTCCTACGGGCTGCTCGATGAGAACGTCTACACGTTCGTGGTGCATCCCGACTCGAACAAGACGCAGATCAAGATCGCTGTCGAGAAGATCTTCTCGGTGAAGGTCGCCTCGGTGAACACCGCGAACCGACAGGGCAAGCGCAAGCGCACCCGGACCGGATACGGCAAGCGCAAGAGCACCAAGCGGGCCATCGTCACGCTGGCGCCGGGCAGCAAGCCGATCGACCTCTTCGGCGCACCGAGCTAGCGCGGCGACGAGAGAAAGACCTGACTAGACATGGCAATTCGTAAGTACAAGCCGACGACCCCGGGTCGCCGCGGTGCCAGCGTGTCCGATTTCGCCGAGATCACCCGCGCGGAGCCGGAGAAGTCGCTGGTGCGTCCGCTGCACGGGCACGGCGGTCGCAACGCGCACGGCCGGATCACCACCCGCCACAAGGGGGGTGGGCACAAGCGCGCCTACCGGGTGATCGACTTCCGCCGCAACGACAAGGACGGCGTCAACGCCAAGGTCGCGCACATCGAGTACGACCCGAACCGCACCGCCAACATCGCGCTGCTGCACTACCTGGACGGCGAGAAGCGCTACATCATTGCCCCGCTTGGCCTCTCGCAGGGCGACGTGGTGGAGTCGGGTGCCAACGCCGACATCAAGCCGGGCAACAACCTGCCGCTGCGCAACATCCCGGCCGGCACCCTGGTGCACGCCGTGGAGCTGCGGCCGGGCGGCGGCGCCAAGCTCGCGCGCTCGGCGGGGTCGAGCATCCAGTTGCTCGGCAAGGAAGGCAGCTACGCGTCGCTGCGCATGCCCAGCGGCGAAATCCGCCGCGTCGACGTGCGTTGCCGCGCCACTGTCGGCGAGGTGGGCAACGCCGAGCAGGCGAACATCAACTGGGGCAAGGCCGGCCGCATGCGGTGGAAGGGCAAGCGCCCGTCGGTCCGCGGTGTCGTCATGAACCCGGTGGACCACCCGCACGGCGGTGGTGAGGGCAAGACCTCCGGCGGTCGCCACCCGGTCAGCCCGTGGGGCAAGCCGGAAGGCCGCACCCGCCACCCGAACAAGCAGAGCAACAAGCTCATCGTCCGACGCCGGCGCACCGGCAAGAAGCATTCGCGGTAGGAGCAGCCAGACATGCCACGCAGCCTGAAGAAGGGCCCGTTCGTCGACGGCCATCTGCTCAAGAAGGTCGACGTCCAGAACGAGAAGAACACCAAGCAGGTCATCAAGACCTGGTCGCGCCGGTCGACGATCATTCCGGACTTCATCGGCCACACCTTTGCCGTGCACGACGGGCGCAAGCACGTCCCCGTGTTCGTCACCGAGGCGATGGTGGGTCACAAGCTCGGCGAGTTCGCCCCGACGCGCACCTTCAAGGGGCACATCAAGGATGATCGGAAGGCCAAGCGGCGATGACCACAACTGAATTCCCGTCGGCGGTCGCGAAGGCCCGGTTCGTCCGGGTGTCGCCGACCAAGGCGCGCCGGGTGATCGACCTGGTCCGCGGCAAGTCGGTGAACGATGCGCTGGACATCCTGCGCTGGGCGCCGCAGGCCGCGAGCGAACCGGTGGCCAAGGTGATCGCGAGCGCGGCGGCCAACGCGCAGAACAACAACGGCCTGGACCCGGCGACCCTCGTGGTCGCCACGGTCTACGCCGACGAGGGCCCCACCGCCAAGCGCATCCGTCCGCGCGCCCAGGGCCGCGCGTTCCGAATCCGCAGGCGCACCAGCCACATCACCGTGGTGGTGGAAAGCCGGCCGGCCAAGGATCAGGGTTCGGCGAAGTCGACGCGGGCCCGTCGCGCCGAGGCAAGCAAGGCCGCGGCGAAGGCTGGTCCTGGTTCGGGCGCCAAGAAGGCACCCGCCAAGAAAGCGCCGGCCGCGAAGAAGGCGCCGGCAAAGAAGGCCCCGGCCAAGGCTTCTGAGGCTTCTGACGCGAAGGGAGGCTCAGACTAGTGGGCCAGAAGATCAATCCGCACGGCTTCCGGCTGGGCATCACGACGGACTGGAAGTCCCGCTGGTACGCCGACAAGCAATACGCCGATTACGTCAAGGAAGACGTCGCGATCCGGCGGCTGCTGTCCACGGGCTTGGAGCGCGCCGGCATCGCCGACGTCGAGATCGAGCGCACCCGCGACCGGGTGCGGGTCGACATCCACACCGCCCGCCCCGGCATCGTCATCGGGCGCCGCGGCACCGAGGCCGACCGGATCCGCGCGGATTTGGAGAAGCTGACCGGCAAGCAGGTTCAGCTCAACATTCTCGAGGTCAAAAACCCCGAGTCCCAGGCGCAACTGGTGGCCCAGGGCGTCGCCGAGCAGTTGAGCAACCGGGTGGCGTTCCGCCGCGCGATGCGCAAGGCCATCCAGTCGGCGATGCGGCAGCCCAACGTCAAGGGCATCCGGGTCCAGTGCTCCGGCCGCCTGGGCGGCGCGGAGATGAGCCGCTCGGAGTTCTACCGCGAGGGCCGGGTGCCGCTGCACACCCTGCGCGCCGACATCGACTACGGCCTGTACGAGGCCAAGACCACCTTCGGCCGGATCGGCGTGAAGGTGTGGATCTACAAGGGCGACATCGTCGGCGGCAAGCGCGAATTGGCCGCCTCGGGAGTGGGGGCGCCGGCCGGCGCCGAGCGTCCGCGCCGCGAGCGGCCGTCGGGCACGCGTCCGCGGCGTAGCGGCGCGTCGGGCACCACCGCGACCAGCACCGAGGCCGGCCGCGCGGCGGGCGCCGAGGACAGCGCCGTGGCGACCCCGACCGAACCCGCGCCTCCCCTCGAACCACAGAGCACGGAGAGCTGAATCATGTTGATTCCCCGCAAGGTCAAGCACCGCAAGCAGCACCACCCCCGTCAGCGCGGCATCGCCAGCGGCGGCACGGCGGTGAACTTCGGCGACTACGGCATCCAGGCCCTCGAGCACGCCTACGTCACCAACCGCCAGATCGAGTCGGCCCGTATCGCGATCAACCGGCACATCAAGCGTGGCGGCAAGGTGTGGATCAACGTCTTCCCCGACCGCCCGCTGACCAAGAAGCCCGCCGAGACCCGGATGGGTTCGGGTAAGGGCTCCCCGGAGTGGTGGGTCGTCAACGTCAAGCCGGGCCGGGTGCTGTTCGAGCTCAGCTACCCCAACGAGCAGGTGGCCCGGGCGGCGCTCACCCGCGCAATCCACAAGCTGCCGATCAAGGCACGCATCGTGACCCGAGAGGATCAGTTCTGATGGCACTGGGAATTTCGCCTGGCGAACTGCGCGAGCTCACCGACGCAGAACTCGCCGAGCGCGTGCGCGAGTCCAAGGAGGAGCTGTTCAACCTGCGCTTCCAGATGGCGACCGGTCAGCTCACCAACAACCGCCGGCTCCGCACCGTGCGTCAGGAAATCGCGCGCGTCTACACGGTGCTGCGTGAACGAGAACTGGGCCTGGCCAGCGGGCCCGATGGTAAGGATTCGTGATGGCAGAAGCTAAGAAGGCGCCCGCGAAGGCCGCCCCGAAGAAGGCCGCGGCAACCGACGCCGAGCCGAAAGACAAGGGCCCCAAGCACACTCCGGCCAACCCGAAAACGCGTGGTCGGCGCAAGGTGCGCATCGGCTATGTGGTCAGCGACAAGATGCAGAAGACCATCGTGGTCGAGCTGGAAGACCGCATGCGGCACCCGCTGTACGGCAAGATCATCCGGACCACCAAGAAGGTCAAGGCGCACGACGAGAACAGCACCGCCGGCATCGGCGACCGCGTCTCGCTGATGGAGACGCGACCCATGTCGGCGACCAAGCGCTGGCGGCTGGTTGAAATCCTCGAGAAGGCCAAGTAGCCCGCAGGCAACGCAGAAACGCCCGAGACCCCCGCGGTCTCGGGCGTTTGTGTTGCCGAGCGTAACCGCACTGCGAAAGAAGGCCGGAATAATCGCGGTGGCGTTACGCTCGGCGCATGTCCACTGACTCGCGCGAGTTTCACGGCAAGATCGAGCTCGACATCCGGGATTCGGAGCCGGACTGGGGTCCGTACGCGGCGCCGACGGCACCGGAGAATTCACCGAACATCCTGTATCTGGTGTGGGACGACACCGGCATCGCGACGTGGGATTGCTTCGGCGGCCTGGTCGAGATGCCGGCGATGACGCGGATCGCCGAGCGCGGCGTGCGGCTGTCGCAGTTCCACACCACCGCGCTGTGCTCGCCGACCCGGGCGTCGCTGCTGACCGGGCGCAACGCGACCACCGTGGGCATGGCCACCATCGAGGAATTCACCGACGGGTTCCCCAACTGCAACGGGCGCATTCCCGCGGACACCGCGCTGCTCTCCGAGATGCTCGCCGAGCGGGGCTACAACACGTACTGCGTCGGCAAGTGGCACCTGACGCCGCTCGAGGAGTCCAATCTGGCGTCGACGAAACGGCACTGGCCCACCTCGCGCGGCTTCGAGCGGTTCTACGGATTCATGGGCGGCGAGACCGACCAGTGGTACCCCGACCTGGTCTACGACAACCATCCGGTCAGCCCGCCGGGGACACCGGAGGACGGCTACCACCTGTCGAAGGACCTCGCGGACAAGACGATCGAGTTCATCCGCGACGCCAAGGTGATCGCGCCGGACAAGCCGTGGTTCAGCTACGTGTGCCCGGGCGCCGGGCACGCGCCGCACCACGTCTTCAAGGAGTGGGCGGACCGCTACGCCGGCCGATTCGACATGGGCTACGAAAAGTACCGCGAGGTCGTGCTGGAAAAGCAGAAGTCGCTCGGGATCGTGCCACCGGACACCGAACTGTCACCGGTCAACCCGTATTCGGACGTCAAGGGCCCGCAGGGCGAGCCCTGGCCGCTGCAGGACACGGTGCGGCCGTGGGACTCGCTGAACGACGAAGAGCGCAAGCTGTTCTGCCGGATGGCCGAGGTGTTCGCCGGCTTCCTCAGCTACACCGACGCCCAGATCGGGCGCATCCTGGACTATCTCGAGGAGTCCGGCCAGCTGGACAACACCATCATCGTGGTGATCTCCGACAACGGCGCCAGCGGCGAGGGCGGCCCCAACGGGTCGGTCAACGAGGGCAAGTTCTTCAACGGGTACATCGACACCGTCGAGGAGAGCATGAAGCTCTTCGACCACCTCGGCGGCCCGGAGACCTACAACCACTACCCGATCGGGTGGGCGATGGCCTTCAACACGCCCTACAAGCTGTACAAGCGCTACGCGTCCCACGAGGGCGGCATCGCCGACACGGCAATCGTCTCCTGGCCCAACGGCATTGCGGCGCACGGCGAGGTGCGCGACACCTATGTCAACGTCTGCGACATCACGCCGACCGTCCTCGACCTGCTGGGCATGGAGCCGCCCGAGACCGTCAAGGGCATCGCACAGAAACCACTGGACGGGGTGAGTTTCAAAGCGGCCCTTGACGCCGGCACCGGGAAGAAGACCCAGTTCTACACCATGCTGGGCACCCGGGGGATCTGGCATGAGGGCTGGTTCGCCAACACCGTCCATGCCGCGACGCCGGCCGGTTGGTCGCATTTCGACGCCGACCGATGGGAGCTGTACCACATCGAGGCCGACCGCAGCCAGTGCCACGACCTGGCCGCCGACCAACCCGAGAAGCTGGAAGAGCTCAAGGCGCTGTGGTTTTCCGAGGCCGCCAAGTACAACGGCCTGCCGCTGTCGGACCTGAACATCGTCGAGACGATGATGCGAACGCGGCCCTACCTGGTCGGCGAACGGGACAGCTACACGTACTACCCGCACTGCGCGGACGTGGGCATCGGCGCGGCCGCCGAGATTCGTGGCCGCTCGTTCGCCGTCCTGGCCGACGTGACCGTGGACACCGCCGGCGCCGAGGGCGTGCTGTTCAAGCAGGGCGGCGCGCACGGCGGGCACGTCCTGTTCATCCAGGACGGGCGGCTGCACTACGTCTACAACTTCCTCGGTGAGCGCCAGCAGCTGGTGTCCTCGTCCGGCCCGGTCCCGCTGGGGCGCCACATGTTCGGTGTCCGCTACGCGCGGACCGGGACGGTTGCGAACAGCCACACCCCGCTGGGCGACCTCGCGCTCTTCGTCGATGACGAGGTGGTCGCAACGCTGCCCGACGTGACGACCCACCCCGGGACGTTCGGCCTGGCGGGGGCCGGGATCACCGTCGGGCACAATGGCGGGTCGGGAGTGTCCAGCCGCTATAAGGCGCCGTTCACGTTCACCGGCGGCACCATCGCTCAGGTCACCGTCGACCTCTCGGGCAGGCCGTATGAGGACGTGGAAAGGGAACTCGCGCTTGCCTTTTCGCGCGACTGAGCTGACGATCGGCGTGGCTGCCCCGCTGTGGGCGGGGGCGGTGGTGGGCTGCGAGAGGACGACCGGGGGCACCGCTGTCCGCAACGGGGGGGCCCCGTCGACGAGCTCCGCCGCGCCCAGGCGGTCGGATCCGGGCCGAGCCGGTGCCGGGCGGCGCGCCCGGCTTCGACGCGGCGAAATTCACGGCCATGCAGCAATTCGCCGTCGTCATCCCCTGAAAAGACCGCATTTCGGCGCAAGCGGGCGGTAGCATCTGGCCCCGTGATGCCGCAATGACAACCGAAGCGCCGCCACCGCAGGCGCCCCCCGCCCGAGGACCTCGCCTTGCGATCGCGTTCGGCGTCGTCGTCGCCATCATCGTCATCTACGTGCTGTCCCTGATTGCCGTGCACCTGCTGGCCAAGTCGGCCCCTCCGCTGCCCGCGGTGGACTTCAGCAAGGTCGAGGCCGATGACAGCGTGGTGCAGGTGCGCCTCGAGAAGCTGGATACCTTAGCGAACCGGTTGACGGTGAATGTGCTTGTCTACCCGAAGGATTCGCTGTACGACAAGAACCTGGGCGTGCTCACGACGGACGCGGCCGTGCGCCTCTACCCGGAGAACGACCTGGGAGACCTGCAATATCCGGTGGGCAAGGCGCCGGCGCAGGTCAGCACCACCATCGAGGCGCAGGGCGACCCGGGTAACTGGCCGTTCGACACCTACAAGACCCAGGTGATCGCGGCGGACGTGTTCACCGGCTCCGGCCAAAACCGCGAAAAGGTGCCCGCCCGCGTCGAAGTGACCGGGAAGCTCGACGGTTGGGACGCCACCGCCACGCGCGTCCACGACCCCGCAGACTCCAACCCGGACATCCAGGACGACGTCACCATCACCCTGCACCGGGCCAAGGGCCCGCTGATCTTCGACATCGGCATCTGCCTGGTGCTGATCGCGCTGCCGGTGTTGGCGCTGTGGGTGGCGATCCCGGTGGCGCTCGGCAAGACGTCATTCCTGCCGCCTATGACGACGTGGTACGGCGCGATGCTGTTCGCCATCGTCCCGCTGCGCAACATCCTGCCGGGCAGCCCGCCCTACGGTTCGTGGATCGACCAGGCCGTTGTGCTCTGGGTGCTGATCGGCCTCGTCACCGCGATGGCCTTGTTCCTGTTCGGCTGGTGGCAGCAACGCGACCGAAGGCAGCCGAAAAAGGCCTGACCTATTCCGCTTCGGCCGCCCCCGCGTAGCTGATGGCGTCGACGGCGCTCGACACCCTTGACTGAAACGCGGGCGACAGCGGGATGTAGCCATTTCTGGCGAGTTCGAGCTGGCCGGGGCCGATCGCGGCCTGGAGGAACGCCTTGACCGCCCGCCCCACATCGGCGCTCGGGTATTTCGAGCAGACGATCTCGTACGTGGCCAGCACGATCGGGTAGACGTCGGGCTGGGCGGGGTTGTAGAACGACGAGATGTCAAGGACGAGATCGTTACCCGCGCCGGTGATCTTGGCGCCGGTGATCGTCTTGCCGACCGTGTCGGTGCCGATCCGTACCGGCCGCAGCGACCTGCGGCTCGCCGGAGTCTTGATCTCGGCGGCGTAAAGCCCTTGCTGGAGCGCGAATGAAAGTTCGTTGTAGCTGATCGCGCCCTCGGTGGCCTTCACCAGCTCCGAGGTGCCCTTGTTCCCCGCGGCGCCGATTCCGACCCCACCGTTGAACATCTTCCCGGTGCCCTTGTTCCACGCTCCGCCGGACGCGGCCTGCAGGTAGGACTGGAAGTTCTCGGTGGTGCCCGACGCGTCGCTGCGGTAGATGACGCGGATGTCCTCGGCCGGCATGGAGGCATTGAGAGCGGTGAGGGCCGGGTCGTCCCAGCGCGTGATGGTGCCGTTGAAGATCTTGGCCATGGTCGGAGCGTCCAGCACCAACGAATCGACGGCGCCGAGGTTGTAGGTGATGGCCAGCGGGCCGAACACGACCGGCAGGTTCCATGCATCGGCCCCGCCGCACCGCTGCTTGGCGGCGGCGTATTGGTCACCCGACAGCGGTATGTCTGATCCACCGAAATCGGTTTTGCCGGAGAGGAATTCGCTGATCCCGGCGCCCGAGCCATTCGCGGTGTAATTGAGGGTCTGTCCGGGGCAGGCCTTGTGGTATGCGTCGATGAACTTGGTCACGGCGTTGGCCTGCGCGGTCGAGCCGCTGGCGATGAGGGTCTGCTTGCCGCCGCAGTCCACCTTCGCCCCGACGGCATAGGCCAGGGTTGCGTGGGCATTGCTGCATGCCGAGAGCACCAGGGCCGCCACGGCCAGAGAGCTGACGGCGGCGGTGGAGCGCTTGTGCTTCATGTTGATGCCTCCAGGCGATGCTGGCGCCCGGCGTCGGCGGCGAGCTGAGTGTAGGGATACACGTCGTTGTTTACAGCCATCGAATTAACAGGCAAACCAACAACGGATGAACTGGCCGCCTCGCCGACGTCGCGCCGCGTTTCGCTGGGTGGCGAACACGTGTTCGGCGGGTTGACGCAAATTGCCTACTGAGGAGAGGAAATTTCGATATAGGCGTGGACGGCGTCGGTTCGCTACGATCTAATCCTCGTGTGCTTGCCCGCTGAGCTTCCGCACACCCAGGAGGTGTTGACCGATGACGCATCAGGCTCCCCCAGCACCACCGCCCCCGACGACCCCGACGAACCCGGAACCGCCGGCCGCAGCGCCGACCAAGCGGGGCCGACGAGGCATGGTGGTCGGCCTCGGCGCCCTCATGGTCTTCCTCATCGTCTACGGGCTGTCGCTGTTCGGCGTCCACCTGCTCTTCAATGCGGCGCAACCGATCAAGCCGCCGGACCTCAGCGCAACCGACGACACCGTCGTGCTGGTGCGCCTCGAAAAGCTGGACACCGCCGCAAACCGCCTGACGGTGAAGGTTCTTGTCATCCCCCAGGACAAGATGTTCGACAAGCGCCTGGACGTCCTCACGACCGACACCGCGGTGCGCATGGATCCGCCGAACGACCTGGGCGACCTGATCTACCCGGCCGGGAAGTCGCCGGCCCAGGTCGCCACCACGATCGAGGCGCACGGTAATCCCAACAACTGGCCGTTCGACTCTTACAGCACTGACACCCTCTCCGCGGAGGTGCTCGTCGGCCAGGGCGATGCGCGCCAATACATCCCCGCCCGGGTGGAGGTGACCGGGCAGCTGGACGGCTGGGATGTCAGCGTCCGGCGCGTGGGCGAAGCCAGTCAGGAATCGGAGCGCCCCGACAACGTGATCATCACGTTGCACAGGTCAAAGGGCACACTGATCTTCGACGCGGGCATCTGCCTGGTCCTGTTCGCCCTACCCGCACTGGCATTGACGATCGCCATCCTGATGGTGACGGGGAAGCGCAAGTTCCTGCCACCGTTCGTCACGTGGTTCGCCGCGGTGCTCTTCGCCGTGATCCCCATCCGCAACTTCTTACCCGGCTCCCCGCCGGCGGGCGCCTGGGTCGACCAGGCCTTGGTGCTCTGGGTGCTGATCGCGTTGGTGGTGGCGATGATCCTTTTCTTCGTCACCTGGTACCGACAAACGGACTAATACGCTGGAGCGGTGCTCACCGAGTTGGTCGACCTGCCGGGCGGATCGTTCCGCATGGGCTCGACGAGCTTTTATCCCGAGGAGGCACCGATCCATACGGTGACGGTCGCGGCCTTCGCGATGGAGCGCCATCCGGTGACCAACGCGCAGTTCGCCGAATTCGTCACCGACACGGGCTATGTGACCGTCGCCGAGCAGCCGATCGACCCGGCACTCTACCCGGGGGCCGATCCCGACGACCTTCGTCCGGGCGCCATGGTCTTCCGTCCGACGCCCGGCCCGGTCGACCTGCGTGACTGGCGGCAATGGTGGGACTGGGTACCGGGCGCCAACTGGCGAAATCCGTTCGGACCCGGCAGCGATCTCGAGGGCAGGGCCGATCACCCGGTGGTGCAGGTGGCGTACCCCGACGCGGCGGCGTACGCGCGCTGGGCCGGTCGGCGGCTCCCGACCGAGGCCGAGTGGGAGTATGCCGCCCGCGCCGGAACCGCGACGACCTACTCGTGGGGGGACGAGCCGAATCCCGATGGCAGGCTGATGGCCAACACGTGGCAGGGACGATTCCCGTATCGCAACGACGGGGCGCTCGGGTGGGTGGGCACCTCGCCTGTGGGGACCTTCCCGCCCAACGGGTTCGGTCTGCTCGACATGATCGGCAACGTCTGGGAATGGACCACCACCGAGTTCTCCGCACACCACCGGCTCGATCAACCCCCGAAAGCCTGTTGCGCGCCAACGGGTCCGGCAGATCCGTCCGTCAGCCAGACGTTGAAGGGCGGTTCGCATCTCTGCGCGCCGGAGTATTGCCACCGCTACCGTCCGGCCGCGCGGTCGCCGCAGTCACAGGACACGGCGACAACCCACATCGGATTTCGCTGCGTGGCAAATTCCGCGTCGGGTTAGATCGTCGCGCGCCGGCTCGGCCGGTGCCCGCCGCCCCGCACGCCCGACAGCAAAAACGACCGGCGGGTTACCGCCGGATGGACGGCGAGTGACAGGGCCTTCGTCGTCGCGCGACGCTCGCGCGAGTTCGCTAGCATCTGATCAGTGTTGCCCCAGACGAGCCGGATTTCGCCAGTGAGTTTCAGCCCGCCGATTTCGACTGTCCGCGCGGGTCAGCAATGACCGCTGAGGCGCAGACGACGCCGGCTCCGCCACCACCCTCGGACACGCCGCCGACGCCACCGCCGCCGTCGGGCAAACAGTACCGGAAACCCCGAATCGCCATCGGGGTGACCATCCTGCTCGCCGTCGTCGCCGCCTACGCCCTGTCCCTGTTCGGCGTGCACCAGCTGCAGGAAGCAGAGGCCCCGCTTCCCCCACTGGACCTCAGCCAGGGCGGGGGCGATGCGACGATCGTGCAGCTGCGCCTCGAGGAGCTGAAGACCGTCGCGAATCGTCTCACGGTGAATGTGCTTGTCTATCCAGGGATTTCGGCCTACGACAATCGCTTCGACGTACTGGGCACCGACGTTGGCGTGCGACTGTACCCGACGAGCGACCTGGGGGACCTGCACTATCCGAAGGGGAAGGCGCCGGCGCAACTCAGCACCACCATCGAGGCGCACGGCGATCCCGGTAACTGGCCCTTCGACTCCTACCGGACCGAACCGATCTCCGCGGACGCGTTCGTCGGGTCCGGCGACAACATCAAGAAGGTGCCCGCTCGCGTCGAGGTCACCGGGGAATTGGACGGTTGGGACGTGAGCGTCCAGCGGCTGCACGATCCCGCCGCGCTCCCGACCCAGCGTGGTAGCGACAACGGGAACGTCGTCATCACCTTCAAGAGGGCCAAGGGCCCGCTGATCTTCGACCTGGGCATCTGCCTGGTCCTCATCAGCCTGCCCACCTTGGCGCTGATGGTCGCCATCCCGATGGCGCTGGGCAGGAGGAAATTCTTGCCGCCCTTTGCGACGTGGTACGCCGCGAACCTCTTCGCGATCGTCCCGTTGCGCAACATCCTTCCGGGTGCCCCACCGCCCGGTTCCTGGATAGACCAGGCCATCGTGCAGTGGGTGCTGATCGCCCTCGTGACGGCCATGAGCCTGTACATCTTCGCCTGGGTCCGGCAAGGGGACTGATCGGGCGTCATTTGCGCCGGCTGTCACGGCCATGAGGCTCCGCCACCGGTCGGGGTGCAGGATTTGCGTATGCCCGCGCCATTGCCGCCGCTTGCCGCCGAGGACCACGTCTGCGAGACCTGCGCGGTCGCTTACCCGGACACGCGGATCGACGATGCCGTCGCCGTCATCGCGGGCCTGCCCAATGCGATGCGCGAGGCGATCGGCGCGATTGCGCCCGACGCGCGCCGGCTGCGGCCGGCTCCCGGCGTGTGGTCGGTTGCGGAGTACCTCTGCCACGTTCGCGACGTCTATGTCAGCTTCACCATCCGGCTGCACCGCACCCGCATCGAGCAGGAACCCGCCTTCGAGCCGATGTTCAACGACCTGCGGGCCCGCCGCTTCCGGTACAACGACTGCGACGTCGACGCCACGCTCTACGAGCTGGCGGCCGGCACCGCCGGGTTCCGCGACGAGGTCGTGCGCACAGACGACTGGGATCGCATCGGCAGCCGGTTGCCGGGCGAGCGGCGCACCGCGCGCTGGCTGGTGCGCCAGGCGATGCACGAAGGCGTCCATCATGTCGCCGACATCCGCAGATTTGGCTCTGAGCTGGTCGTCCCCTAGACTCTAGGGGTTGCCTTGGGCAGACCTCGGCCGGTGCGAATCGGCCCCGCGTGCCTTTCGGTGACAAAAGTGTTTCAAGACCGCGCATGTCAGGGTGGGTTTTGCCTGCCTCCTGCCGTGCACGTGAACCAGGTCAGGAGATCGAGTGATTCAGCAGGAATCGCGGCTGAAGGTCGCCGACAACACCGGCGCCAAGGAGATCTTGTGCATCCGGGTGCTCGGCGGTTCGTCGCGACGATACGCCGGCATCGGTGACGTCATCGTCGCCACCGTCAAGGACGCCATTCCCGGCGGCAACGTCAAGCGCGGCGACGTCGTCAAGGCCGTCGTGGTGCGCACGGTGAAGGAGCGCAGGCGTCCCGACGGCAGCTACATCAAGTTCGACGAGAATGCCGCGGTGATCATCAAGCCCGACAACGACCCGCGCGGCACGCGCATCTTCGGGCCGGTCGGCCGCGAACTGCGCGAGAAGCGATTCATGAAGATCATCTCGCTCGCCCCGGAGGTGTTGTAGATGAAGGTCCACAAAGGCGACACCGTGCTGGTCATCGCGGGCAAGGACAAGGGCGCCAAGGGCAAGGTGCTGCAGGCGTACCCGGAACGCAACCGCGTGCTTGTCGAGGGCGTCAACCGGATCAAGAAGCACACCGCGATTTCCACCAACCAGCGCGGCGCGCGCTCGGGCGGCATCGTCACGCAGGAGGCGCCGATTCACGTCTCCAACGTGATGGTGGTCGACTCCGACGGCCAGCCCACCCGGATCGGTTACCGGGTGGACGAGGAAACCGGCAAGCGCGTCCGCATCTCCAAGCGCAACGGCAAGGACATCTGATGAGCACCGCAGAGAAGACCCAGCCGCGGCTCAAGCAGCGCTACGCCAACGAGATCCGCGATGCGCTGCAGAAGCAGTTCAACTACGGCAACGTCATGCAGATCCCGACCGTGACCAAGGTCGTCGTCAACATGGGCGTCGGCGACGCCGCCCGCGACGCCAAGCTGATCAACGGCGCGGTGAACGACCTGGCGCTGATCACCGGTCAGAAGCCCGAGATCCGCAAGGCGCGCAAGTCCATCGCACAGTTCAAATTGCGCGAGGGCATGCCGATCGGCGCCCGGGTGACGCTGCGCGGGGACCGGATGTGGGAGTTCCTCGACCGGCTCACCTCGATCGCGCTGCCGCGTATCCGGGACTTCCGGGGCCTGTCGCCCAAGCAGTTCGACGGGGTCGGCAACTACACGTTCGGACTGGCCGAGCAGTCGGTGTTCCACGAGATCGACGTGGACAAGATCGACCGGGTCCGCGGCATGGACATCAACGTCGTCACCTCGGCGACGACCGACGACGAAGGGCGAGCGCTACTGCGGGCCCTCGGCTTTCCGTTCAAGGAGAACTGACTAAATGGCGAAGAAGGCACTGGTCAACAAGGCCGCACGCAAACCCAAGTTCGCGGTGCGCGGCTACACCCGCTGCAGCAAGTGCGGCCGTCCGCGCGCGGTGTTCCGCAAGTTCGGGCTCTGCCGGATCTGCCTGCGCGAGATGGCGCATGCGGGCGAGCTGCCCGGCGTGCAGAAGAGCAGTTGGTGACAGGGGACTGACGATATGACGATGACGGACCCGATCGCGGACTTCTTGACGCGTCTGCGCAACGCCAATTCGGCCTACCACGACGAGGTGAGCCTGCCGCACTCCAAGCTCAAGGCGAACATCGCCCAGATCCTCAAGGCCGAGGGCTACATCAACGACTTCCGGACCGAGGACGCTCGGGTCGGCAAGTCGCTGGTGATCCAGCTGAAGTACGGCCCGAGCCGGGAGCGCAGCATCGCCGGCTTGCGCCGGGTGTCGAAGCCCGGTTTGCGGGTGTACGCGAAATCGACCAACCTGCCGCGGGTGCTCGGCGGCCTGGGCGTGGCGATCATCTCCACGTCGTCGGGTCTGCTCACCGACCGTCAGGCGGCCCGACAGGGCGTGGGCGGCGAAGTCCTCGCGTACGTGTGGTGAGGGGCCCGGAGGTAAGGAAAGACAATGTCGCGCATTGGTAAGCAGCCGGTTCCGGTACCCACCGGAGTCGACGTAACGATCGAGGGCCAGAACGTCTCGGTCAAGGGTCCCAAGGGCAGCCTGAATCTGACTGTCGCCGAGCCGATTACGGTGGCCCGCAACGACGACGGCGCCATCGTGGTCACCCGGCCCAACGACGAGCGGCGCAACCGCTCGCTGCACGGCCTGTCGCGGACCCTGGTGTCCAACCTCGTCACCGGTGTGACGGAGGGTTACACCGTCAAGATGGAGATCTTCGGGGTCGGCTACCGCGTGCAGCTCAAGGGCTCCAACCTCGAGTTCGCCCTGGGCTACAGCCACCCCGTGGTGATCGAGGCGCCCGAGGGCATCACGTTCGCGGTCCAGTCGCCGACGAAGTTCACGGTGTCGGGGATCGACAAGCAAAAGGTCGGCCAGATCTCGGCGAACATCCGCCGCCTGCGCCGTCCCGACCCGTACAAGGGCAAGGGCGTGCGCTACGAGGGTGAGCAGATCCGCCGCAAGGTCGGAAAGACGGGTAAGTAGTCATGGCGCAAACGAAGACAGACGCCGCCGCGCGAAAGCCGGTGGGGCAGAACGTATCCGCTACGCGGCGGGTGTCACGGCTGCGCAGGCACGCGCGGCTGCGCAAGAAGATCGCGGGCACCCCGCAGCGTCCGCGGCTGGTGGTGCACCGGTCGGCCCGGCACATTCACGTGCAGGTGGTCAACGACGAGAACGGCACCACGCTGGCGGCCGCTTCGTCGATCGAGGCCGACGTGCGCGGCCTGGAAGGCGACAAGAAAGCCCGCAGCATTCGGGTGGGTCAGCTGATCGCCGAGCGCGCCAAGGCCGCCGGCGTCGACTCCGTGGTCTTCGACCGTGGCGGATACACCTACGGCGGACGGATCGCGGCGCTGGCCGATGCCGCGCGCGAGAACGGATTGCAATTCTGATGACAACTGGAAGGACCGCATAATGGCGGAACAGTCAGCCGGCGGCCCCGAGGCCCGCGGCGACAACCGCGACTCGCGCGGTGACAACCGCGACAGCCGCGGCCGGCGCGACGGCGGCCGCGGAGGCCGCGATCGCGACCGCGACGGCGAGAAGAGCAACTACCTGGAACGGGTCGTCGCCATCAACCGCGTCTCCAAGGTGGTCAAGGGTGGTCGGCGATTCAGCTTCACCGCGCTGGTCATCGTCGGTGACGGCGCCGGCATGGTCGGCGTCGGCTACGGCAAGGCCAAGGAGGTCCCCGCCGCGATCGCCAAGGGCGTCGAGGAGGCCCGCAAGGGCTTCTTCCGCGTCCCGCTGATCGGCGGCACCATCACGCACCCGGTGCAGGGTGAGGCCGCCGCGGGCGTGGTGCTGTTGCGACCCGCCAGCCCGGGTACCGGTGTGATCGCCGGCGGCGCGGCGCGCGCGGTGCTGGAATGCGCCGGGGTGCACGACATCCTGGCCAAGTCGTTGGGCAGCGACAACGCGATCAACGTGGTGCACGCCACCGTGGCCGCGCTCAAGCTGCTGCAGCGTCCCGAGGAGGTGGCCGCGCGTCGCGGGCTGCCCATCGAGGACGTTGCCCCGGCCGGGATGTTGAAGGCGCGACGCGAGAGCGACGCGCTCGCCAGCCTGCCCGCGGGTGCGGCGGTCCGGGAGGGGACGGCGTAGCCATGAGTCAGCTCAAGATCACCCAGGTGCGCAGCACCATCGGTGCGCGCTGGAAGCAGCGCGAGAGCCTGCGCACCCTGGGCCTGCGGCGGATTCGCCACTCGGTGATCCGTGAGGACAACCCACAGACCCGCGGCCTGATCGCGGTGGTGAGCCACCTGGTCGAGGTGGAGTCGGCGCCCGAAGGGAAAACACAGTGACCATCAAGCTGCATGATCTGAAGCCCGCGCCCGGGTCGAAGACGGCGCGCACCCGGGTCGGTCGCGGCGAGGGCTCCAAGGGCAAGTCGGCGGGCCGCGGCACCAAGGGCACCAAGGCCCGCAAGAACGTGCCGGCCACCTTCGAGGGCGGCCAGATGCCGATCCACATGCGCCTGCCCAAGCTGAAGGGATTCCGGAACCGGTTCCGCACCGAATACGAGATCGTCAACGTCGGCGACCTCAACCGGCTGTTCCCGCAGGGCGGTGCCGTCGGCGTGGACGAACTGGTGGCCAAGGGTGCGGTTCGCAAGAACGCTCTGGTCAAGGTCCTCGGCGACGGCAAGCTGACCGCCAAGGTCGAGGTGTCCGCGCACAAGTTCAGCGGCAGCGCGCGCGAGAAGATCACCGCCGCGGGCGGCTCGGTCACCGAGCTGTAGTCAGCTCAGCTGCGGAATCACTTCCGCGGCAAGGCGTTCCATCTGCTCGCGGTTCTCCGGGACATCGACGCCGACGGGGTTGAGCAGCAGATATTCGGCCCCGGCGGCGATCACGTCGCGCAGCCCGCGCGCCACGTCGTCAGGTGTGCCCGACACCGGCACGTCCTCGACGCCGGGCATGTCGCCGTAGATGCGGTGCAGCCCGCCCAGCACCCGCTCGCGCGCCCGCACCGGGTCGTCGTCGACCATCAGGTACACGCGTTTGCCAATGGTGAAGTGCGCCGGGTCTTTCCGCTGCGCCTCGAGTTCGCGGCGCACCACGGTGACGGCGCCGGCGAAGGCTTCGGTGGTCGACGAGCCGGCACCCAGGAACGAGTCCCCGTGCCGCACCGCCCGGGCCAGCGCCTTGGGGGCCAGCCCACCGAACCAGATCGGCGGGTGCGGCCGCTGCACCGGCTTGGGTGCGATAGGCACGTCGTCGACATCGCGGAACCGGCCGTGGAACGTCACCCGGGGCTCGTCCGACCAGGCCGCCTTCATCAGCTCCAGGCCCTCGGTGAAATACGAGATGTACGTTGCCTTGTCGACGCCGAATGCGTCGAATCGGCGAAAGCCGCCGCCGGTTCCCACGCCGAGGTCCAGCCGTCCGTGGCTGAGCCGGTCGACGGCCGTCGCGGCCGAGGCGAGCTGGAGCGGGTCGTGCAGCGAGGTCACCAGGACGGCGACCCCCAGCCGCAGGCGCTCCGTGCAGGCGGCGCAATACGCCAGCAGCTCCAGCGGCGCCAGCAGCGGGGCGGCGCCGACGGTCTGCTCGAGCACCCAGCCGCCCTCGAACCCGAGCTCCTCGGCGCGGGCGAGGTAGGAGCGCATGCCGGATGCGTCGAAGCCGTCGTAGTCGAATTGGGGGATGGCGATGGAAAGCCTCACCCGACCACCGTACGGCGGCCGATCGGTACCCTGCACAGTATGTTTGGTTTTCTGCCCTCCATTCCGGGGATCGACGAGGTCCGTGCGCTGGCGGGCCGCGTCGACACCGCCCGCCACCACGGCGTGCCCAATGGCTGCGTGCTCGAGCTAGACCTGCGCTCGATGCCGCCGGAGACGACGGGCTTCGACCCGGTGGCCATCATCACCGGGGGCGGCCGGCCCATGGCGTTGCGCGACGGCGTCGCGGCGATCCATCGCGCCGCCGAGGATCCCCGGGTCGCCGGGCTGATCGCCCGCGTGCAGCTGGGGGCGTCGGCCCCGGCGGCGGTGCAGGAGTTGCGGGCGGCGATCGCGGCTTTCAGCGCCGTCAAGCCGTCACTGGCGTGGGCCGAGACCTACCCCGGCACGCTGTCCTACTATCTGGCCTCGGCGTTCGGTGAGATCTGGATGCAGCCCGCGGGCAGCGTCGGGCTCGTCGGGTTCGCGAGCAACGCGATGTTCCTGCGTGACGCGTTCGACAAGGCGGGGATCGAAGCCCAGATCATCACGCGCGGCGAATACAAGTCGGCGGCAAACCTTTTCACCGAACACGGCTTCACCGAGGCGCACCGCGAGGCCGTCACCCGGATGCTGGAGAGCCTGCAGGACCAGGTGTGGCGGGCGGTCGGCGAATCACGCAAGGTCGAGCCGGCGGCGCTCGACGCGATCGCCGACCGGGGCCCGCTGTTGCGCGACGACGCGGTCGCCGCCGGCCTGGTCGACCGCATCGGGTTCCGCGACGAAGCATACGCCCGGATCGCGGAACTGGTTGACCCCGAGGATATTTCGGATGACAAGGAGCCGCCCAGGCTCTACCTGGCGCGCTACGCCGGTGCGGCCCGGCCGCGACTGAACCCGCCCGTGCCGTCGGTGCCCGGCCGCCGATCCAAGCCGACGTTCGCCGTGGTCACCGTCGACGGGAACATCGTCGGCGGGCGCGGGGGCCCGCAATTCCTGCCGATCGGCACGCCCACCGCGGGCGCCGACACCATCGCGGCCGCACTGCGCGAGGCCGCCGCCGACGATTCGGTGTCCGCGATCGTGCTGCGGGTGAACAGCCCGGGAGGATCGGTCACCGCGTCCGAAACCATTTGGCGCGAGGTGAAGATGGCACGCGAACGCGGCAAGCCGGTGGTGGCGTCGATGGGTGCGGTCGCCGCGTCCGGCGGCTACTACGTGGCGATGGCCGCCGACGCGATCCTGGCCAATCCGGGCACGATCACCGGCTCGATCGGCGTGATCACCGGGAAGCTGGTGGTTCGTGACCTGAAGGGCCGCCTGGGCGTCGCGTCGGATACGGTGCGCACCAACGCAAATGCCGACGCCTGGTCGGCCGACGCGCCGTTCACGCCGGACCAGCGGGCGCATCGCGAGGCGGAGGCGGACCTGATGTACACCGACTTCGTGGAACGGGTCGCCGAGGGCCGCAAGCTGAGCACCGAGGCCGTGGAAGTCGTTGCCCGGGGACGGGTCTGGACCGGTGCCGACGCCGCCGAGCGTGGACTGGTCGACGAACTCGGCGGCTTCCGGGAGGCCGTGCGGCGCGCCAAGGCCCTCGCGGGCCTGGACGAGGACGCCGAGGTCCGTCTCGTCGGCTATCCGAGCTCGTCGCTGCTCGACCTGGTGCGACCCCGGGCCTCGTCACAGCCGGCCGCGGCGTCGCTCCCGGATGCGCTGGGCGCACTGCTCGGTCGCTCGATCGCCGGAATCTTGGACAGTGCCGAACAGACACTGAGCGGCGCCAGCGCGCTGTGGCCGGGAAATTCAAGGTTTTGAGTCAGGAAGCCTGCCGCTGATGAAGATGATCTCGCCGAGCGGGTCGTCGTGTTCGGGCGCGGGCACCTCGATGTCGTTGCGCCGGAACAGTTCGGTTCGCGTGATGCCGTCGACGTCCCATCCCTTGGACCGCAGATAGTCGACGACATGGCTGCGCTCTCCGGTGTAGACCAGCGACGCCATGTCGATGTCGACGCCGTGCTCCCGGAACACGCCGGACATGTCCTGCACCCGGCTGGCGTCGAAATCGATGATGCCCGGCACGAATTCGGTGGCGATGGTGCTGCCGGGCGCGCTGAGGTCGGTGATGTTGTCGAACAGCCGGTCCTGCGCCTCCGGCGGCAGGTAGATCAGCAGGCCCTCCGCCAGCCACGCGGTCGGCGCGGTCGCGTCCCACCCGGCCGCCTTCAGCGCGGCCGGCCAGTCGCCGCGCAGGTCGATCGCGATGGTGCGCCGGGTGGCGGTCGGTTCGGCGCCGATGCCGGCCAGCGTGGTCGTCTTGAACTCGATCACCCGGGGCTGGTCGAGCTCGTAGACCACCGTGCCGTCCGGCCACGGCAACCGGAAGGCGCGCGAGTCCAGGCCGGCCGCCAGGATCACCGCCTGGCGCACCCCGGTGCCGGTGGCGTCAAGGAAGTAGTCGTCGAAGTACTTGGTGCGCACGGCCATTCCGTCGCTCATCGCCTGCATGCGCGCGGGCGACGCGTTCTCGATGGCGTCGAGGTCGATTTCGCCGTCCATCAGCTTGGTGAAGAGATCGACGCCGACGGCGCGCACCAGCGGCTCGGCGAACGGGTCGTTGATCAGGCCGCGGGGATCCCTGGTCGCCATGGCGCGGGCGGCCGCGACCATGGTCGCGGTCACGCCCACGCTGGACGCCAGATCCCAGTTGTCGTCGTGAGCGCGTGGCATACGCGCAACCCTACTTGAGGGTCGCGGCGACGTAGCTCAGCTCACCGAACGTGGCCGCCATCTCGTCCTCGGGGAAGTCAAACCCGTTGCGCGCGTACAACTCCCTGGCGGGGTGGGGGGTCACTTCCCAGCCGTGCGTGGTCAGGTAGTCGACGACGACGTTGCGCTCGCCGCGGTAGAACAGGTCGGCCGCGTTGAGGTCGAAACCGAAGCGCTGCCAGCGCTCGGAGATGCGCTGCAGGCGTTCGTCGGAGAACGCGTTCGGGTCGGGCACGTGCTCGGTGGCCAGCCGGCTGCCGGGCGCGCTGAGCGCGGTGATGTTGTCGAACAACCGGTCCTGCGCCTCGGGCGGCAGGTAGGGCAGCAGCCCCTCGGCGCTCCATGCGGTCGGCAGCGCGACGTCAAAACCGCCTTCGCGCAACGCCGCCGGCCAGTCGTCACGCAGGTCGATGGCGATCGCGCGGCGCTCCGCGGTCGGTTCGGCGCCGATGTTGGCCAGGGTCTCGGTCTTGAACGCGATGACCTGTGGCTGGTCGATCTCGTAGACCACCGTGCCGGCCGGCCACCGCAACCGGTAGGCCCGGGTGTCCAGGCCGGACGCCAGGATCACCGCCTGCCGCACGCCGCCCGCGGTGGCGCCGAGAAAGAAGTCGTCGAAGAACCGGGTACGCACCGTGATCTGCTGCGCCCGCGCTTTGCGGTTGAACAGCGGGTCGTCCTCGAAATCGAGCTCCCCGTCGATGATCCGGATGAAGGGATCCAACCCGACGGCGCGCACCAACGGATCGGCCAGCGGATCGTCGAGCAGCGGGTCGGGGCCCTGCGACGCCACCGCGCGCGATGCCGCGACCATCGTGGCCGTCGCCCCCACGCTGGACGCCGGGCCCCAGCTGTCCCCGTCGGTGCGCCCCTTACTCATGGCTGCCGCTCACGTAGAGCACATCGCCCATCCGCATGTCGTCGTCGGCCAGCGGCGGAAGGCCGTTGGCGGTGAACAGGTCCCGGATGCTGATGCCGTCCATCGCCCAGCCGCGCTCCCTCAGGTAGGGGGCGGCCTCGTTGCGCTCGCCGAAGTAGACCAGCCCCGCCATGTCCAGGTCGAACCCGTGCGCCCGCCAGCGTTCGGAGATGGTCTGCATGCGCTGTTTCATCTTGTCCTCCTCCCCGGGCTCGGGGTTGGGCGCGCTTTCGGTGGCCAACCGGCTGCCCGGCGCGCTGAGTTGGGTGATGGTGTCCAGCAGGCGGTCCTGCGCCTCCGGGGGCAGGTAGCCGAGCAGACCCTCGGCGCTCCACGCGGTCGGGCGGGCCGGGTCGAATCCCGCGGCGCGCAGGGCGGCGGGCCAGTCGTCGCGCAGGTCGACGGCCACCACCCGCCGTTCGGCGGTGGGTGCCGCGCCCAGCTGGGCCAGCGTGCGGGACTTGAACTCGATGACCTGCGGCTGGTCGACCTCGTAGACCACGGTTCCGGTGGGCCAGGCCAGGCGGTACGCCCGGGAGTCCAGGCCGGACGCCAGGATCACGACCTGCGTGATGCCCGCCTGCGTCGCCCCCAGGAAGAACTCGTCGAAGAACTTGGTCCGCACCGCCATGTTGTCGGCCATCCGGGACATCGCGCCGGTGGACGCCCCGGCGCCGTCGTGCACGTCGTTCAGGTCGTCCGGATTCACCTCGCCGGTGGCCAGCCGGGTGAGCAGGTCCACGCCGACGGCCCGGACCAGCGGCTCGGCGAACGGGTCGTCGATCAGCGGACGGTCGGCGCGGGACGCCACGGCACGGGCCGCCGCGACCATGGTCGCGGTCACCCCGACGCTGGACGCCAGGTCCCAGGTGTCGCCCTCATACCTGGTGGAAGTCATGTTTGCCCCTGTTCGGATCTAGTTAATCTAATATTTAGCCGATATAACAAGCTTCTACCACTGTACGCGTGCCGGGTTTCGCGGCAACCTTGACGGATGACGTACGCCGCCGCCGGCAAACGGGTGCTCATCACGGGCGCCTCGTCGGGGCTGGGGGCGGCCCTGGCCAGGCGATTGGCCGAGCGGGGGGCGGTAGTGGGGCTGGTCGCCCGCCGGCGGGACCGGCTGGCCGGGGTGCTGGGCGATTGCCGGCAGGCCTCGCCCGAATCGGCGATGTGGGTGGCCGACCTCGCGGACACCCCGGCACTGGGCGAGCTGGCGGTGCGCGCATGGGAGGGGCTGGGCGGCGTCGACGTGCTGGTCAACAACGCCGCGGTCCCGAAGCGCCGGCCCGTCACCGCCCTGCAGCCCAGCGAGGTGGAGGACGTCATGCGGCTCAACTTCTTCGCGCCGATGCGCCTGACGCTGGCCCTGTTGCCGCGGATGCTCGAGCGGGGCTCCGGCCTGATCGTCAACGTGTCCAGCGTGGGCGGCCGGCTCGGGATCATTCACGAAAGCGCCTACTGCGCGAGCAAGTTCGCGCTGTGCGGGTGGAGCGAGGCGATGGCTGTGGACCTGCACGGCAGCGGTGTCGCGGTGAAGCTGATCGAACCGGGGCCCGTCGACACCGAGATCTGGGACCACCCGGGCAGCGAGGAGCCGCTCTATCAGGGCCCCAAGGTGCCCGCCGACGAGGTGGCCGAGGGGATCATCGAGGCGCTGGGCACCGAGCGGTTCGAGCACTACGTCCCACGACAGATGCCGTTGAAAAATGTAGTCGACGCCAAGAACGCCGACCTCGACGCGTTCATCGCCGGCGCGGCGACGATGGCGCCGCGATGAAGGCCCTCGTCTACGGCGTCCCGCCTGAGCCGTACGAGGCACCCGGTTTGGACGATGGGACAGCCAACACGCTGACCCAGAACCTCGCCCGCACCCCGACCGCGCTGCGCGAGGTGCCGGATCCGGTGCTGCCGCATGACGATTGGGTGCTCACCCGGCCGCGGCTGACCGGCATCTGCGGGTCGGACTCCAAGCAGATCCTGATGGATTTCGGCGAGGCCGACGCCGACAATGCGATGTCAGCCTTCTGCTCCTTCCCGCAAGTCATGGGACACGAGGTGGTCGCCGACGTGGTCGCGACGGGCCCCAAGGCCCGCGGGATCCAGATCGGCCAGCGGGTCGTGCTGAACCCGTGGCTGTCGTGCGGGCCGCGCGGCATCTCACCGCCCTGTCCCGCCTGCGAAAGCGGCGACTACAGCCTGTGCTGGAGCTTCGCCGACGGCGACATCAAGCCCGGCATCCACACCGGGGTCTCGGCCGACGTGACGGGCGGCTACGCCGAGCTGATGCCGGCCCACGACAGCATGCTGTTCGCCGTCCCGGATTCGGTGCCCGACGAGCTGGCGGTGTTCGCCGACCCGTTTTCGGTGTCCCTGCACGCGATCACGCGTCACCCGCCGCCGCCCTCGGGCCGGGTGCTGGTGTACGGGGCCGGTTCGCTGGGGTTGTGCGCGGTCGCGATCCTGCGGGCGCTGTATCCCGAGGTGGCCGTCGCGGTGGTCGCGCGGTTCGCGGCGCAGCACGAGCTGGCCCGCGGATTCGGGGCCGAATTGGTGCTGGAGCACGAACCGCGGCTGGCCGTCATCGAGCGACTGGCCGCGTGGGGCGGCGGCCGGCTGCGGCAGCCGCTGCTGGGCCTGCCGATGGCCTACCCGGGGGCGGTCGACGTCGTGTACGACACCGTCGGCAAGCCGGAGACCTTCGAGGTCGGCGTCCGGGTCCTGCGCGCCCGCGGGACGCTGGTCAAGGCGGGCGTGCACGCGCCCGGCCGCTGGGAGTGGAGTCCCTTGTATTTCAAGGAGATCGCGCTCGTGGGCTCGAACGCGTTCGGGGTCGAGGACGTCGAGGGCCGGCGCCGGCACGCCATCGCCCACTACCTGGAGCTGGCCGCCGCCGACCGGATTGACCTGCGCCCCATGCTGACCCACACGTTTGCACTCGAGCAGTGGCGCGACGCCTTCCTGGCCATCGCCAACCAGGCCGACAGCGGCGCCGTCAAGGTCGCGTTCGACCAGCGCTAGGCCGATCGATGTCGACTTGCTGGGCGTGGTTCATTCAACATCTCGTCGCTCAGCGGGCTGGTTCCCCAGCCGGGCAATGCCCCCTACTGCACGAGCAAGCATGGCATCGTAGGGCTTTCGCTTTCGCTGCGGGCCGAGGGAGCGGACCTCGGCGTAAAAGTCACCGCGGCCTGCCCCCGGCGACATGAAGACGAAGATCTACGACAACATGGTCGTGGTCAACATGCCGCGCGAGCGGGTGGCGACGTTGAGCCGGCGCACCCACTATCTGATGCCTCAGATGAGCGCAGAGGCCGCGGCCCGCGCGATACTGCGCGGCGTGGACCGGAACCGGCCGCTGATTGTGTTTCCCGCCGCAGTTCAGGTCATTTGGCACTTTTACCGCCGGTTTCCGGGCCTGTTCTACCGGATCAATCTCCATCGCATGCGACTGTTTCGCGGCCTTCGAGCTGCCCCTGATCGATCACGGGCGGGTGGCGCGATAGTAGTTCAATCTCCCGAGAACGCGGTGTCGCGTCGATGCGACCTCGGTGCAGTCGAATCCCGCCGCCGTCAGCAGTCGGGGGATCGCGTCGCCGAGGTTGCCGGCCGCGTGGGGGTTGCGCCGGATCAGCCGCGCCGTCGGGCCGTGGTCGGCGGCCGCCTCGCCGCCGATGTCGACGAGGTGCAGCCGCCCGCCGGGCCGCAGGACCCGGAAGATCTCCGCCGCCGCAGCGGTTTTCGCATCGCCATTGATGTGGTGCAGCATCATCGACGACAGCACCCGGTCGAATTCGCCGTCGGCGTAGGGCAGCCGCTCGGCGTAGCCCTGTTCGAAACGAATGTCGTTCGACTTGCGCCGCGCCCGGTCGAGTGCCCGGGGGTCGGGGTCGGATCCCGTGACGTCGGCGCCGGGGTGGGCGCGCTTGACTCGGGTGGTGAGATTGCCGGTGCCGCAGCCGATTTCCAGGACGCGCTGGCCATCGGCGATCTCGGCCTGCGCGATGAGGGCGGCATAGACCTTCCGCATTCCCAGCAGCCGGGCGAACAGGTCGTAGCAGGGCAGCAGCGCGTCGTGCCCCGCGGCGGGCAGGTAGTCATGTGGATGATGTTTTGTCACGCCTCCATGGTGAACCGCTGGGGCGGCATATAATTAGGTGATTATCGGTAAAAGTAGGACTATCTTTGGTGCAATGAGTGTGGCAACCCGGTTGGCCAGCCATCGCGGCGGTGTGCCCGTCTACCAGTACCGGAGCGACCCGGACACTCCGACGGTGTCGGTGCAGTGGGCGGATCGCCAGGACGTGCTCGCGCATGGCCGCCACATTCACGACTTCCCGGCCTTGTGGTACATCCCCGCCGCCGGTCATGTGTATGTGGTGGCGCCGGGCGAGGTCATCGACCCCGCCGGCGTGAGCGATATCGCCGGCGGGGTGGGGGTCTTCTTCGATCCCGCCGCGCTGGGCGAGGACGGCCGATCGCCGTGGCCGGCGTGGCGGGCGCATCCGCTGCTGTTCCCGTTTTTGCACGGGCGGTCCGGCGGGCTGCTGCGCCTGGAAGTGCCCGCGGAGCGGCGGTCGGCGTGGGAGGGCGCGATCGCGTCGATCGACACCGAACTGACGGGGCGCCAAGACGGCTACCAGCAGGCGGTGCTGGCGCATCTCACGCTGCTGCTGATCGACCTCGCGCGGCTGGCCGTCGACGTGGTCGGCGACCTGCGGCGCAGCGGCGAACCGCTGCTGGCCGAGGTATTCGAGGTGATCGACCGGCGGCACGCCGAACCGTTGTCGCTGCGCGACGTGGCCGGCGAACTCGGCATCACGCCCGGGCACCTGACCACCGTGGTGCGGCGCCGCACCGGGCGCACCGTGCAGGAGTGGATCATCGAACGCCGCATGGCCGAGGCCCGGACGTTGCTGGCCGAGACGGATCTTCCGGTCGCGGAGGTCGCCGGGCGTGTGGGGATCGGCGACCCGGGCTATTTCAGCCGGCTGTTCGGCCGCACGCATGGCACCTCGCCCCGCGCGTGGCGCGGTTCAAACCGCTAGTGCCCCTTGGGATCCGGCGACGGGCAGGTCGATCGGGGTGATGACACCCGGCGGCGCCTCGCACAGGAACGGGATGGCGTTGACCGCCGCGATGGCCGTGCTGTCCATCAACACGGTCATCACGTCCTCTCCGGGGTTGCCGAACCGGATCGTTGCGTCGACGCGTGGGTCGCCCTCGATCACCACGCTGAAACCCTTGGGGTCGGTCCATGTCGGGTCGAGCGCGTCGTCGCTCATGGTCCAGCAGATGGCCAGCTCGATCAACGGCCGCCCGCCGCGATAGCCGCGATAGGTGCGGCGCTGGCCCCCGGCGGTGCCTGCGGCGTAGTGCACCCAGCCCAGATTCAGATCCCGGGTCAACACCGCGGGCTCGACGAATGCCTCCTTGGTGTCGAGCTCGGTGCCCAGCATGGTGGCGATCATGTCCAGCGTCTCGAAGTAGCCGAGGCCGTATCGCTGCGTCGCGGGGTCGAGGTGGGTCACCCGCTCACGGGGCGGCTTCCCGAATCCGAGCACCTTCCACACGTCCTGGACGGGATAGGTGGTGCAGTCCAGCGTTTCGACGAGCTTGACGCTGCGGACTCTTCGGCAGGCGCCGGTGAGGAAGCCGGCGACGACGTTGATGAAGCCCGGTTCGAACCCCGTCCCCAGGAAGGTCGCACCGCCCTGCCGGGCCGCCTCCTGCAGCGCCGGGAGCTCGGCCGGGTGATGGGTACCGGTCACGAAATCTCCGGTGGTGACGACGTTGATGCCGCAGCGCAGCATCCTGATCACCAGGTCGTAGTCGATGGCGCGGGGCATGTAGTTGACACAGTCCGGCTCGAGCGCGATCAACGCGTCGACATCGCCAGTTGCCACAACGCCGACCGGGGCCTGGCCCGCGAGCTCGCCGGCGTCACGGCCCACCTTGTCCGCACCGAAGGCGTGGACGCCCACGACGTCGAAGTCGTCGCGCTCCAGCAGGGCGCCGAGCGCCCGTGTGCCGATGTTGCCGGTCGACCACTGGACCACTCGGTACGTCATGGTCACACCGTATCGATGTCCAGCCAGTCGTCGACCTCGAACCGCTCGTCGACGGCGCGGATCGTCGCGCCGCCCCGGCCGGGGTAGTGGGCGGGGATCACGGCGGCCTTCGCCCGGGCGGCCTCGGTGAAGATCCGGCGGCGGGTCACGGCGGCGGCGGTGGCGTCCACGTCGAACGCGCAGGCGTCGCCGGGCCGGCGCAGCTGCAGGGGGCTGTGGGTGAGGTCGCCGACGAAGACCGCCGGCTGACCGGCGTCCAGCCACAGCACCGAGGAGCCCGGGGTGTGCCCGGGGGCGGCCCGCAGCCGCAGCGACGGACTGATCTGGAAATCCTCGGACCATCCGACGAGCTGGCCGGCCTCATCGATCGGTAGCACGCTGTCGGCGAACACGAGCCGGTCACCGGGCTGCCCGCCGGCGGGCCCGTCGGGTGAGAAGTGGCGGTAGTCGGCGGCCGGCACCAGGTAGCGCGCGTTGGGGAACGTCGGGACCCAGCTGTCCCGGGAGTCCTTGTCCGCCATGGTGTTCCATCCGACGTGGTCGGAGTGGATGTGGGTGTTGACCACGACGTCCACCGCGTGGCGGTCGATGCCCGCCGACCGCAGGGCCGCCAGGAAATCGGTGCTGAGGTGGTCCAGGGGCGGCATGTGCGGGCGCTCGCGGTCGTTGCCCACGCCCGTGTCCACGACGACGGTCAGCCCGTCGACCTCGATGACCCAGCTCTGGATCGCGATGTGCCACTGAGCGGCGCCGGGGTCGAAGAAGTCCGGCACCAGCAGGTCGGCGTTGTCGCGCCACCCCGATGGCGGCGTGTGCGGGAACGAGCTTGTCGGCAGGTCGAACTGGAGCTCCAGCACCCGCGCCACGGTCGCGCGGCCGAACCGGACCCGGCGCATCAGGCGTTGGCGCGCAGATAGGTGTAGACGCCGGCGAAGTTGCGGTTCACGTCCTCGGGAATGGGCACCGGTCCACCGAGAGCCCTTGCTCCCCAGACGATTTGGGCGGTCCGCTCGACCAGTGCGGTGATGTGCAGCACCTTGTCCGGCCGTGGCCCCACCGCCACCAGCCCGTGGTTGGCGATCAGCGCGGCGCCCCGGCCCTCCAGCGCCGTGACCGCGTTGGCGCCGACATCGGGCGTCCCGGAGGCCGCGTACTCGGTGCACCGGACCTCCCCGCCGCAGTAGACGGCGAACTCGTCGATGCAGGCCGGAATGGCTTGGTGCGCAATGGCGAACATGGTGGCCCACACCGGATGGCTGTGGATCACGCTGCCGACGTCGTCGAACGCCCGGTAGCACGCCAGGTGCAGCTGCATCTCCGACGACGGGAACCGGCCGTCGGCGGCGTGCAGCACCGCACCCTGCGGGTCGATCAGCACCAGGTCGTCGAGTTGCATGTCGCGGTAATCGACCGACGACGGCGTGATCACGATGTTGCCGTCGGAGCGGCGTGCCGAGATGTTGCCGGCGGTTCCCTCGACCAGGCCCCGGCGCAGCATGTCCTTGGCCGCGTCCAGCACCGCCGTTTCGGGGTTGTCAACGTGTTTCACGGCGGAGCACCTCCGGGTTGACGATGTGGGCGGGCGAGCCGCCGGCCAGCAGCGCTTCCAGGTCGTCGGCCACCATCTGCGCCTGCCGGGCCTCAGTGTTCCACGTGGCGCCCCCGATGTGGGGCGTGAGCACGACATTGGGCATGCCGACCAGCGGGTGATCGGTCGGCAGCCACTCGCCTACGAAGTGGTCCAGGCCGGCGGCGGCCACCTTGCCGGCCCGCAGCGCGTCGACGAGCGCGTCGGTGTCGTGCAGCTGGGCCCGGGCGGTGTTGAGGAACACCACGCCGTCGCGCATCGCCGCGAACTGCGCCGCGCCGATCATGCCGGCGGTGTCGTCGGTGACCGGCGCGTGCAGGGACACCACGTCGGCCTCGGCCAGGAGTTCGTCGAGGCCGTGGCGGGCCTCGTCGTTGTACGGGTCGTGGGCGATCACCCGCATGCCCAGCCCTTCCAGTCGCCAGCGGGTGGCGCGGCCGACGGCCCCCAGGCCCACCAGCCCGGCGGTGCGCCCGGCGATCTCCCAGCCGCGGAACCGCTGATACGGGATGCTGCCGTCGCGAAAGGTGTTGCCGCTCCGCACATCCGCGTCCGCGGTCAGCAGCTGACGGGTGGCGGCCAGCAGCAGCGCCACTGCCAGCTCGGCGACCGCGTCGGCGTTGCGGCCGGGGGTGTTCAGCACCGGGACGCCCGCGGCGGTGGCCCCGTCGATGTCGACGTTGTTCGGGTCGCCGCGGGTGGACGCCACGGCGATCAGGGCGCGTGGCCCCGGGTCGAACACCGGGCCGCGCACCGAGTCGCTTTCCACCACAACGACATCGGCGCGCTCTGCCGCGATCCGCTCGGCCAGCTGCTCGGCGCTGTAGATCCGCAGCGGGGTCTGCTCGATCCAGGGGTCGTACACCACGTCGGCCAGTTGCCGGAGCTTGTCGAACCCCGGCCCGCGCAGGGGCGCCGTCACCAGGGCGCGCGGTCTTGGCGTCACGAACGTCAATGCTGGCGTACGGTGACGCCCGTGTCACGTGATGACGTCACAATCGGCATCGACGTCGGCAGCACCGCCGTCAAGGCGGTGGCCGCCGACGCCGACGGCCGGGTGACCGCGCGGGCGCGCATCCCCCACCAGCTCAAGGTGCCGGCGCCCGACCTTCTCGAACACGACGCCGACGCGGCGTGGCGGCGGGGGCCGGTGGCCGCCCTCGCGCGGCTGGACCGCCCGGACGCGCGGGCGGTGGCCGTCGCGGCGATGGTGCCGTCGATGACCGCCGTCGACGCAGCGGGCGCCCCGCTGACGCCGGGGCTGTTGTACGGCGACGGGCGGGGACGGGTGCCGGGATCGGACGAGCAGCCACTGCCGGCGCTGGGCGAGGCCGCCGAGTTCCTGCGCTGGACGGCCGCCCGGGCGCCCGGCGCCGCCGGGTACTGGCCCGCGCCCGCGGTGGCCAACCATGCCCTGGCGGGCGAGGCGGTGCTGGACGTCGCCACCGCCGCCACCGCCTTCCCGCTGTTCGACGGGACGGGCTGGAACGCGGCGGCGTGCGCCGAGCGGGGCGCGTCGGTGCAGCAGATGCCGCGGGTGGCGACGATCGGGACGGCGGCGGGGCAGGTCACCGGGACGGGCGCCGTGCTGGGCATCGGCGCCATCGACGCGCTGTGCGAACAGATCGTGGCCGGCGCCGAGCGCGACGGCGACGTGCTGGTGCTGTGCGGCACCACCCTGATCGTGTGGAACACCATCGCCGAGGCCCGGCAGGTGCCCGGCCTGTGGACCATCCCGCACACCACCCCCGGCAAAAACCAGATCGGCGGGGCCAGCAACGCGGGCGGCCTGTTCCTGGGCTGGGTGGATCGCGTTGTGGCGCAGGCGGATCCGGGTGCCGCCGATCCGCGGCGGGTGCCCGTCTGGTCGCCCTACATCCGCGGCGAGCGCACCCCGTTCCACGACCCCGATCGCCGGGCCGTGCTCGACGCGGTGGACCTCACCCACGACGCCGCCGCGCTGCGGCGGGCCGCCTACGAGGCGTCGGGCTTCGTCGTCCGGCAGCTGATCGAACTGAGCGGGGCGCCGGTGGCGCGCATCGTTGCGGCGGGCGGGGGCACCCGGGTCGCGCCGTGGATGCAGGCCATCGCCGACGCCACCGGGCGCCAGGTGGAGGTGTCCGCGGTCGCCGAGGGGGCGGCGCTGGGCGCGGCCTTCCTGGGCCGCATGGCCGCGGGCCTGGAGACGTCGATCGCCGACGCCGCGCGCTGGGCCCGCATCGAGCGCACGGTCGATCCCGATCCCGCGTGGGCAGCGGCGACCGCGGACCGCTACCAACGCTTCCTTCAGCTGGGAAACCAGAGATCGTGCGCCATACCCCCGGCGGCGTTCTAGGCTGGTGCAATGACTGACCAGGACCGCAAAGCCGCCCGCCGCGAAATCGCCGACGCCCTGCTGAAAGCCCTCGAGCGTCGGCACGAGGTGCTCGACCTCATCGTGGATTCCGAGGACACGGCGGCCGCGGTCGAGGCGATCGTCGCATTGCTCGACACGTCGCACGCGGGCGCCGAAGCGGTGATGGGCATGTCCTTCGACCTGCTCACGAAGGATTCCCGCAAGAAGATCCAGGCCGACCTGGAGGACCTGAACAAGCAGCTGAGCTTCACGCTCGGCGAGCGCCCGGCGAGTTCGGGGGAGACCCTCGAGCTGCGGCCCTTCTCCGCCGAGGCGGACCGGGACATCTTCGCCGCCCGCACCGAGGACATGGGCGCCGCCGGCGACGGGTCCGGCGGACCGGCCGGCAACCTCGACGACGAGATTCGTGCGGCGCTGGGGCGCGTCGACGACGAGGAGGCCGCCTGGTTCGTGGCCGTCGACTCGGGCGAGAAGGTCGGAATGGTGTTCGGCGAGCTGGTCGCCGGCGAGGTGAACGTGCGGATCTGGATCCACCCCGAGCACCGGAAGAAGGGTTACGGCACGGCCGCGCTGCGCAAGTCGCGCACGGAAATGGCGTGGTGCTTCCCCGCCGTGCCGTTGGTCGTCCGGACGCCGCCGGCCAGGCCCGCCTGAGCTACGACACCGCGATTGCGATGGCCACGGCGTCGAGTGTGAGCCCACGGCTTTCGGTGTGAGGCCAGGGCTTTCGCTGTGAGCCCAGGGCCGAAAACCGGCCCGAATCCCGCCCCATACGCACACTCAACGCCACCAGTGCACACCCAACGCCGTCATTTCACACGCGTTGTCGGCTGTCGCGATCGCGAGCCCCTAGCCCAGCGTGGCGGTGACGGCGATGATGTTGCGCAGCTGGGATTCCTCGTCGGCCGGGAACACGCGCCCGTAATCGGCGAAGAACTCGCGCCGCGGCCGGGTGGTCACCCGCCAGCCCCGCTCGCCCAGGTAGTCGACGACATTGCTGCGCTCGCCGTCGAAGAACAGCCCCGACAGGTCGACGTCGCACCCCAGGTTCGCCCACCGGTCGTTGAATTGCCGCGCGCGTTCGGTCATGGTGCGGCCCGAGTCGCCGTGGTACTCGGTGGCCAGCTTGCTGCCGGGCGCGCTGAGCTCGGTGATGTTGTCGAACAGCCGGTCCTGCGCCTCGGGCGGCAGGTACATCAACAGGCCTTCGGCGCTCCACGAAGTCGGTTGCGACGGGTCAAAACCGCCGCGGCGCAACGCTTCCGGCCAGTCGTCCCGCAGGTCGACGGCGACGGTGCGCCGGTCCGCGGTCGCCTCGGCCCCCAGGTTGGCCATGGCCGCGGTCTTGAACTCGACGACCTTGGGCTGGTCGACCTCGTAGACGACGCTGCCGGGCGGCCAGGCCAGCCGGTAGGCGCGCGCGTCCAGACCGGCGGCCAGGATCACCGACTGGGTGACCCCGTCGCGGGCGGCGTTGAGGAAGAAATCGTCGAAGAAGCGGGTGCGCACCGCGATCGAATCGGTCTCCAGTCGCAGGTCCCGTTCGCCGTCTTGCGGGTCCGACGGCAGCACGTCGCCGTCGACCAGGCGGACGAAGAAATCGAGGCCGACCGCCCGCACGAGCGGCGCCGCGAACGGGTCGTTGATGATGGCGTCCGGCTCCGCGCTGGCCAGCGCGCGGGCCGCGGCGACCATGGTGGCCGTGGCGCCGACGCTGGAGGCCAGATCCCAGGTGTCTTGTTCGGTTCGCGTCATGATGCCCCCACTTACTTAGCAAATGCAACGAGTCACCGAAACTCTACGCCTCGCCGGTGTCGGCAAAGGGTGTCGACAGGACCTCCCCCGTTCAGCTGTTAGTCTCGTACACGGTTTGACGCGCTTGTATATATGGCAGCCGTACGTCCTGGCCTGCGGGTGTTAGGCGCGTGACGCAGGACGCAGGAGGAAGAGTGCTTTCGGCTTTCATCTCATCGTTGCGGACAGTCGACCTGAGACGGAAGATCCTCTTCACGCTTGGCATCGTCCTTCTCTATCGGGTCGGCGCCGCTCTGCCGTCTCCGGGTGTGAACTACCCGAACGTGCAGCAGTGCATCAAGGAGGCCAGCGGCGGCGAGGCGGGACAGATCTATTCGCTGATCAACCTGTTCTCCGGCGGCGCGCTGCTCAAGCTCACGGTGTTCGCCGTGGGGGTGATGCCCTACATCACGGCCAGCATCATCGTGCAGTTGCTGACCGTGGTCATCCCGCGCTTCGAGGAGCTCCGCAAGGAGGGCCAGTCGGGCCAGGCCAAGATGACCCAGTACACCCGCTATCTGGCCATCGCGCTGGCCATCCTGCAGGCCACCAGCATCGTGGCGCTGGCCGCCAACGGCGGGTTGCTGCAGGGCTGCTCGCTGGACATCATCGCCGACCAGAGCATTTTCACCCTGGTCGTCATCGTCCTGGTGATGACGGCCGGCGCGGCCCTGGTGATGTGGATGGGTGAGCTGATCACCGAGCGCGGCATCGGCAACGGCATGTCCTTGCTGATCTTCACCGGCATCGCGGCGCGCATCCCCGCTGAGGGCAAGTCCATCCTGGACAGCCGCGGCGGGGTCATCTTCGCCGCCGTCTGCGTCGCCGCGCTGGTGATCATCGTCGGCGTGGTGTTCGTCGAGCAGGGCCAGCGCCGCATCCCCGTGCAGTACGCCAAGCGCATGGTGGGCCGGCGCATGTACGGCGGAACGTCGACGTATCTGCCGCTGAAGGTCAACCAGGCCGGCGTCATCCCGGTCATCTTCGCGTCGTCGCTGATCTACATCCCGCACCTGATCACGCAGCTGATCCGGAGCGGCAGCGGCGGCGTGGGCAACAGCTGGTGGGACAAGTTCGTCGGCAGCTACCTGTCCGACCCGAGCGACCCGGTCTACATCGGCATCTACTTCGGCCTGATCATCTTCTTCACCTACTTCTACGTGTCGATCACGTTCAACCCCGACGAGCGTGCCGACGAGATGAAGAAGTTCGGCGGGTTCATCCCCGGCATCCGGCCGGGCAAGCCGACCGCCGACTACCTGCGTTATGTGCTGAGCAGGATCACGCTGCCGGGCTCGATCTACCTGGGCGCGATCTCGGTACTGCCCAACCTGTTCCTGCAGATCGGGAACGGCGGAGCGGTCCAGAATTTGCCGTTCGGCGGAACTGCGGTTTTGATCATGATTGGCGTCGGTTTGGATACGGTCAAACAAATCGAGAGCCAGCTCATGCAGCGCAACTACGAAGGGTTCCTCAAGTGAGAGTGGTTTTGCTGGGACCGCCCGGGGCGGGCAAGGGTACGCAGGCCCAAAAGCTCGCCGAGAAGCTGGGGATCCCGCAAATCTCCACCGGGGAGCTGTTTCGGGACAACATCGAGAACGGAACCAAACTCGGGCTGGAGGCCAAGCGCTACCTGGACGCCGGCGACCTGGTGCCCTCCGACCTGACCAACCAGCTCGTCGACGACCGGCTGGACGATCCCGACACCGCCAACGGCTTCATCCTCGACGGCTACCCGCGCTCGCTCGAGCAGGCCAAGGCGCTGCACGAGATGCTCGACCGCCGGGGCACCGACATCGACGCCGTGGTCGAGTTCCGCGTCTCGCAGGACGAGCTGCTGCAACGGCTCAAGGGGCGCGGCCGCGCCGACGACACCGACGACGTCATCCTCAACCGGATGAAGGTCTACCGCGACGAGACCGCGCCGCTGCTGGAGTACTACAGCGGCGAGCTGAAGACGGTCGACGCGGTCGGCACGGTGGACGAGGTGTTCGCCCGCGCGCTGCGGGCGCTGGGCAAGTAATCATGAGCGCGCTGGCGCGGCTGCGCAGCCGCAGGGTCGTGCCGCAGCGCAGCCCCGGTGAGCTCGACGCGATGGCCGCGGCCGGCGCGGTGGTGGCCTCCGCCCTGCAGGCGGTCCACGCGGCCGCGGTCGCCGGGGCGTCGACCCTGGGCCTCGACGAGATCGCCGAGTCGGTGATCCGCGAGGCGGGCGCCGTTCCCTCATTCCTCGGCTATCACGGCTATCCGGCGTCGATCTGCGCGTCGGTCAACGACCGGGTGGTGCACGGCATCCCGTCCGCCGCGGAAATCCTTGCGCCCGGGGACCTGGTGTCCATCGATTGCGGTGCGGTGCTCGACGGCTGGCACGGCGACGCCGCGATCACCTTCGGCGTCGGGAAGCTGGACGCGGCCGACGAGGCGCTGTGCGATGCGACCAGGGAATCGCTGCAGGCCGGCATCGCGGCGATGGTCCCCGGCAACCGGCTGACCGACGTCGCGCACGCGATCGAGACCGGCACGCGCGCGGCCCAGGCCCGGTACGGAATCGCGTTCGGCATCGTGGAGGGCTACGGCGGCCACGGCATCGGCCGGCACATGCACATGGACCCGTTCCTGCCCAACGAGGGTGCCCCGGGCCGCGGCCCGCTGCTGGCGCCGGGCTCGGTGCTGGCCATCGAGCCGATGCTGACGCTGGGAACCGGCAAGACGCTGATTCTCGACGACGCCTGGACCGTCACGACCGCCGACGGGTCGCGCGCGGCGCATTGGGAGCACACCGTCGCGGTGACCGACGCGGGGCCGCGCATCCTGACACTTGCCTAGTTGAACTGGCCGCCCATTCGACTCGTTTCAGTAGTCGGAGGTGATCGAGTGGCCCGGGTTGCAGGAACTTGGGGCGCGTCCGGGGCTGCCGAGGCCGCTCTGATGAAGGCGCTCTACGACGAACATGCCGCGGTCTTGTGGCGCTACGCGCTCCGGTTGACCGGGGACGCGAGCCAGGCCGAGGACGTCGTCCAGGAGACGCTGCTGCGGGCGTGGCAGCATCCGGAGGTCGTCGGCGACACCGAGCGGTCGGCGCGGGCGTGGTTGTTCACCGTCGCCCGCAACATGATCATCGACGACCGGCGCAGCGCGCGGTACCGCAACGTGGTGGGTTCGCTGGACGAAGCGGGGGCACCCGAGCAGTCCACACCCGACGAGGTGAACGCGGCCCTGGACCGCCTGCTGATAGCCGAGGCCATGACGCAGTTGTCCACCGAACACCGGGCCGTGATCGAACGGTCCTACTACCGTGGTTGGACCACCGCGCAGATTGCTGCGGACCTGGAGATCGCCGAAGGAACGGTGAAGTCGCGATTACACTATGCCGTGCGGGCATTGCGGCTCACTCTGCAGGAACTTGGGGTCACGCGATGACCATCCGCATGGTCATCGACTCCGAATACTTGATGGGTGACAGGAGATGGACGAGATGAGGACGCCGCTGACAGGCATCGGCCCGCCCGGTGACAGCGAGGTGTTTGGCCTGACCACAGGGGATGACCACCGCTACGCGATGTGGGATGCCGCATACGTGCTGGGGTCGTTGTCTGCCTCCGACCGCCGCGAATTCGAGTCGCACATGGCCGGCTGCCCCGCATGCCGGGAGGCCGTCGCCGATCTGAGCGGCGTGCCGGCCCTGCTGTCGCAGCTTGACCGTGCCGAAGTGGCCGCGATGGACGAACCGGGCCGTGCCGGCGCGGCGACACCCGAGATGTCACCGGAGTTGCTGCCGGCGCTGTTGGCGACGGTGCGCTGGCGCCGGCGCCGCACCCGGGTGGCGACCTGGGTCGCATCGTCCGCGGCGGCCGCGGTGCTGGGGGTCGGCGTGCTGGTCGGAGTGCAAGGGTATGTCTCGTCGCCCGCGCAGCAGCCGGCCGCGTCCTCGCAAACCATGGCGCAGGTCGGCACGACCCTGCTGGCCTCCACGGTGCAGCTGTCCAGCCAGCACTGGGGGACGTCGATCAACCTGAAGTGCGTCTGCCTGGCACCGATGAACGCCCACCACGACACGCTCGCGATGGTCGTGGTCGGCCGCGACGGCAGCCAGACCCGGCTGGCGACGTGGACGGCCGAGCCCGGCCACACCGCGACCCCCGCGGGCAGCATCTCGACGCCCGTCGACCAGATCGCCGCCATCCAGGTGGTTGCGGCCGACAGCGGTCAGGTTCTGCTGCAGCGCTCGCTGTAAACCCCTGCCAACACGGCGCGCGGTGAACTGAATTCACCCGCGCGCCGTGTTACAGGCATGCCCAGGAAGCAGCGGGTGGTCGACCACATCGTCGAGCGGCTCGCCTCGGCCGGCGTCGACCACATCTTCGGGGTGGACGGCGCCAACATCGAGGACCTGTACGACGCCGCGCATTTCCGCTCCGGCATCACGGCCGTGCTGGCAAAGCACGAGTTCTCCGCGGCGGCCATGGCCGACGGGTACAGCCGCAGCGGGGCCGGACTGGGGTCCGGCCTGGGAGTCGTGGCGGCGACGTCGGGCGGCGGCGCACTGAATCTCGTTGCGGCCCTGGGTGAGTCGTTGGCGAGCCGGGTTCCGGTGCTGGCCCTCGTCGGCCAAACGCCCACCGCCATGGACGGCCGGGGCGGCTTTCAGGACACCAGTGGCGTCAACGGATCGCTGGATGCGCGGGCGGTGTTCTCCGCGGTGTCGGTGTCGTGTGAGCGGGTGCTCAACCCTGCCGACGCGCCGCCGGCGCTGTCCAGGGCGATCGCGGCGGCGCGTACCGGCGGTCCGGCAGTGTTGTTGCTGCCCAAGGACATTCAGCAGGGCTACCTCGACTGCGAGCGCACCGGGTACGCCGTGCAGTCTTTGCGGCCCATCGGTAACCCGACCCCGCTCGCCGGAATCCTGCGCGACGCGGACGGCCCGGTCACCATCATCGTCGGCGAGCAGGTGGCCCGCGACGACGCCCGCGGCGAGCTCGAGGCGCTGCGTGCGGTGCTGCGGGCCCGGGTGGCGACCGTGCCCGACGCCAAGGACGTCGCCGGCACCCCGGGCCTCGGGTCGTCGTCGGCGCTGGGGGTGACCGGTGTGATGGGCCACCCGGGGGTGGCCGAAGCGGTGGCGGCCAGCGCCGTCTGCCTGGTGGTCGGCACCCGGCTGTCGGTCACCGCGCGCACCGGCCTGGACGACGCGCTGGCGGCCGTGCCGACGGTGTCGATCGGCTCGGCGCCGCCGTACGTCCCGTGCACGCACGTGCACACCGACGACCTGCGCGGCTCGCTGCGACTGCTGGCCCGGGAGCTGTCGGGTACGCGACGGCCCACGCGCGTGCGGGTGCCCGACCTGGTCCGGCGCACCGAGCTGGCGCCGCCGCCGTGCGACGGGCCGGGGGTGCGCTACCGCGACGCGATGGCGGTGCTGGACGGCTGCCTGCCCGACGGCGCGGACATCGTCGTCGACGCGGGCAACACCGGAGCGGCGGCCGTGCACTACCTGCCGGCCCGGCGGGGCGGCAGGTTCGCGGTCGCGCTGGGCATGGGCGGCATGGGATACAGCTTCGGCGCCGGCATCGGGATGGCCTTCGGTCGCGCCGGCAGCGGACGCCCCCGCGGGCGCACCGTCGTGATCGCCGGGGACGGCGCGTTCTTCATGCACGGCATGGAGGTGCACACCGCCGTGCAGTACCGGTTGCCGGTGACCTTCGTGGTGTTCAACAACAACGCCCACGGGATGTGCGTGACCCGCGAGCAGCTGTTCTATGACGACCTCTACAGCTACAACCGCTTCCGGTCCAGCCGGTTGGGCGCCGGGCTGGCGGCGATGTTCCCGGGCCTGGCTTCCGTCGACGTCGCCGACCTCGACGGCCTGGCGTCCGCGATGCGTGCAGCGCTGGACACCGGCGGCCCCGCCGTCGTCAGCGTCGAATGCGCCGCCGACGAGATCCCGCCGTTCGCACCGTTTTTGACCCCGACCATCAAGGAGAACCGGACCGATGTCGTTGCCAGCGCTTGAGGACATCCCCACGCCCCTCGACGGCGTGACCCGCATCGAGACCAGCCCGCGGGAGCAGGCCACCCCGATCATCATGGACATGATGCGGTCGGTGTACCCGCACGACCAGGTCTTCGGGGACTACTGCACCGTCAACGCCTACGTCGAGTGTCCGCCCGACGACCTGTACGGGTACATGGCCGACACCCGCAGCCTCGAGGAGTGGACGTACAGCCTGCGCGGGTTCACCCCCACCGGCGAGCCCGGCCTGTGGGTGGCCCACGACCGGCTCGGCTCGGAGACCGAGATCTATACCCGGACCGTCGCCAACGAACGTTCCCGCACGGTCGACTACCACTGCGCGTGGGATCAGGGCGAGCACCTGTGGATGGTCTACCTGATGCGCGTCGTCGACGCGCAAGTGGTCATCGACAGGCCGGGTTCCGTTGTGCTGTGGACGAACTGCCATCACCCGTTCTACGACCGCAACCCTTATCCGCACACCGCCCCGCCGCAGCGCCCGGTGTGGGTCGGCGACTTCTGGGACATGTTCGGCGCCGGCCACCTGCTGGAGCTGAAGAACCTCAAGGCCATCGCCGAGTACCGCCACCGCAACGGTCTGCCGGTGACCCCGAAATGGATGGGGTGAACCATGAACCAGCCGAGCGTCAGCCTGATCGACGTCTCCACCTATCTGCCCGGCGACCCGATCGGCGCCGACTACTACGCGCGATTCGCCGAATCCGACGACCTGCGTGACAATCTCATGTTCCGCGCGCCGGCGTTCCGCCATCACGTCGCGCCGGAGGAGAGCTCGATCGACATGATCGAACGCGCGGCGCAGGGCCTGATCGAGCGGCACGGCCACGACGTCGTCGAGGGCGCCGACGTGCTGATCACCCACACCCAGGTGCCGGACATGGCGTTCTATGGGCAGGGGGGCGGCATCGCGCACCGGCTGGGCATGCGGCCGTCGTGGGTGCTCGACCTGAACAACGGGGGGTGCGCGGCGTTCGTGTTGGCGCTCAACGTGGCCCGCAAGCTGCTGTCGTCGGGGGAGGGGCACAGCGCGCTGATCGCCGTCGCGCAAAACGCCGCCGGGCAGTTCTTCGACCAGCCCACGATCCGCCGCAAGGCACAGTCGGCGGTGCCCGGCGACGGGGCCGCGGTCGGTCTGGTGACGCTGTCGGACCGATCGCCCATCCTCGGCGTCGAATGCCGCACCTACGGCGAGTACGCCGGCGAGATGACGCTGTCCTACGACCCGCCGCGCAAGTGGTGGCAGGCCGGGCCGGGCGAGGGCAGCATCGGCTTCACCGAGAGCAAGATCACCAAGGTGCTGGCCCGTGGCAACCGCCAGGTGCCCGAGGTGGCGCTGGCGGTCTGTGACCGGATCGGCTTGTCGTCCAAGGACATCGACGTTCTCGTCACCAACCAGCCCAACCGGGTGTTTCTGCGCAACTGGCGCGACGCGCTCGAGCTGCCCCCCGAACGCCACCGGGACACCTTCGACAAGTGCGGCAACCTGTTCGGCGCCGGGATCCCGGTCAACCTCGATCACGCGATCTCCGACGGTCAGGCGAAGCCCGGCGATCTGGTCATGATGGCGGCCTTCGCCCACGCCGGGGACTTCGCGGGCGCCGCGGCGGTGCGCTGGGGCGGGCGCGGCTGATGCAACCCGTGCGCGGCCCCTTCGCCGACGAGCTCGACGACGCCTTTCCCACCGCGATCGACCCGCTTGCGTTGTCGCTCAACGAGAATCCGTTCCCGCCGCTGCCGGCGGTGCGGTCGGCGCTGATCCGCTCCATCTACGCGGTCAACCGGTATCCGGAGTTCCTTCCGGAGCGGCTGCGCGGCGTGATCGCCGGCCACGCCGGCGTGCCCGCCGGGCAGGTGGTGCTCGGCGCCGGCGCCACGGGCGTGGCGTTGCAGGCCCTGCAGGCGCTGGCCACGCCGGGTGACGCGGTCGCGATGGCTTCGCCGACATTCGACGGCTATCCGATCATCGCGCGGATGGCGCGGCTGAATTCGCTGACCGTGCCGCTCGATACGCACGGCCACAACGACCTCGACGGGCTCGCCGACGCCGCGGCCACCGCCCGGGTGGTGGTGGTGTGTCGCCCGCACAACCCGACCGGTGTGCTGGACCCCGCGGCCCGGGTGGTGCGGTTCCTGCGCCGGGTGCCGCGCGACACCGTCGTGCTGCTCGACGAGGCCTACATCGAATTCGTCGCGCCCGAGCACCGCATCGACGTCCCCGAGCTGCTCGCGAGGTTTCCCAATGTCGTGGTGTTGCGCACCTTCTCCAAGGCGTACGGGCTGGCCGGGCTGCGCATCGGCTACGGGCTGGCGTCCCCCGAACTGGCCGGTGCCCTGTGGTCCCAGCAGCTGCCGTTCGGGATCGCGCTCACCGGCCTGCTCGCGGTCGCCGCCTCGTACGCGGCCGAAGAGCAACTGCTGCAACGGATTCGGGCGATCAACGCCGAGCGTCGCTATCTGCGGATGCGGCTGAGCGCGTTGGGCATCTACACCACCGACGCCCACGCGAACTTCGTGTACCTGCCTTCGAGGGGTGGGCCGTGGCACGAAGTTTTCGCGGGCAGCGGCCTGCAGGTCCGTCACTACGCCGACGGCGGCGCGCGGATCACCGTGGGTAACCGCGCGTCGACGCTGGCGGTGGTCTCGGCGGTCGGAAAGGCCACGGTTGCGCCGCAGATGCGGTAAGAAGGGGCGTGGCCCCATCAAGCTCCAAGCGCGATCCGATCGCCGCGGCGAGGGCCAACTGGGAGCGCGCCGGGTGGGGCGACGTGTCGCAGGGCATGGTCGCGGTCACGTCGGTGATGCGCGCGCACCAAATCCTGCTGGCCCGGGTCGAGAACGCGCTGCGGCCCTACGACTTGAGCTTCTCCCGGTTCGAGTTGCTGCGGCTGCTGGCCTTCAGCCGGACCGGGGCGCTGCCGATCACCAAGGCGTCCGACCGGCTGCAGGTGCACGTGACCAGCGTGACCCACGCCATCCGCCGGCTGGAGGCCGACGGGCTCGTCCAGCGGGTGCCGCACCCCACCGACGGGCGCACCACGCTGGTGCAGATCACCGAGCTCGGGCGCTCCACCGTCGAGGACGCCACCGTCACGCTGAACGAGCAGGTGTTCGCGGACATCGGAATCCGGCCCGCCGAGGCCGAAGCGCTGGTGTCGTCCATCGACACGCTGCGGCGCAACGCGGGTGACTTCTCAGACTGACACGAGAGAAAGGCAGGACAGTGGACCCATTAGTTGCGCATCAGCGCGCCCAGGAGGCGTTCGCCGGTGTCCTCGCCCGCGTCGACCCCGACGAGTTCGGCGCCCCGACGCCCTGTTCGGAGTGGACGATCGGGGACCTGATCGACCACGTCATCGGCGGCAACGAGCGCGTCGGGCTGTGGGCGGCCAACCCCACGGAGCCGCCGGCCCGGCCCGGGGACGCCGTCGCGGCCCACCGGGCCTCCGCCCTGGCCGCCCAGGACGTCTTCGCCGGACCGGACGGAATGACCGGCATGTACAAACTGCCGTTCGGGGAAGTCCCGGGGCAGGTCTTCGTCGGGATGCGCACCTCCGACGTGCTGACCCACGCGTGGGATCTCGCCTTCGCCACCAATCAGTCCACCGATCTCGACCCGGAGCTGGCGGCCGAACAGCTGGCCGCCGTGCGCGTGTACGTCAGGCCCGAGTTCCGCGGCCCGGGCCGGCCATTCGGCCACGAGCAGTCGTGCTCGGCCGAGCGCGTACCCGCCGATCAGCTGGCGGCGTTCCTCGGCCGGAAGGTGCAGTGACGCAAAGGCTTCAGCCGTCGCGGAGCGCCTCGATCACCGCGCTGAAGTCCTTGTCCGCGTGATCTGCGGCAAACTTGGCGTAGATCTCCGCGGCGTGGGTGCCCAGCGGCGCCGCCGAACCGGTTGACGTCACCGCGTCCATCGCCAGGCCGAGATCCTTGTTCATCAGCGCGGTCGCGAAACCGGGCTTGAAGTCGTTGTTGGCCGGCGACGTGGGCACCGGCCCCGGCACCGGGCAGTTGGTGTGCACGGCCCAGCAGTTCCCGGTGGCGCCGGTGATGACGTCGAACAGGGACTGCGCCGAAAGCCCGAGCTTCTCGGCGAGCACGAACGCCTCGCCGATCACGATCTGCTGCACCGCCAGCACCATGTTGTTGCACACCTTGGCCGCCTGGCCCGCTCCGGCGGCGCCGCAGTGAATGACCTTGCCCGCCATGGGCTCCAGCACCGGCCGGGCCCGGTCCAGCGCGGCGTCGTCGCCGCCCACCATGAACGCGAGCGTCCCCGCGACGGCGCCCTTCACCCCGCCCGAAACCGGGGCGTCCAGCTGGGCCATCCCACGGGATTCCGCGAGCGCGTGCACCTCGCGGGCGTCGTTGACGGAGATCGTGGAGCTGTCGATGAACAGCGCACCGGGGCGCGCCGACGGAAGCACCTCGGCGTAGCAGCGTTTGACCAGCTCGCCGTTCGGCAGCATGGTCATGACCACGTCCGCGTCGGCCACCGCGGCGGTGGCGCTGTCGAAACCGGTGACACCGTTGGCGGTCGCGGCGGACAGCGCCGCGGGCACGGGATCGAATCCGCGGACCGCATGGTTGGCGGCAACGAGATTCGCCGCCATGGGCGCGCCCATGTTGCCCAGGCCCAGGAACGCCACCGTCAAGTGCTCAGTCATCTCCGGACCCTTCTAGGCGGTGGCTTGAGCGGCCCGGCATCGTGCTGCCTCGGCCCGGCCGATGACCACCCGCATGATCTCATTGGTACCTTCCAGGATTCGGTGCACACGCAGGTCGCGGACGATCTTCTCCAGACCATACTCGCGCAGATAGCCATAGCCGCCGTGCAGCTGCAGCGCCTTGTCGGCGACCTCGAAGCAGGTGTCGGTGACGTAGCGCTTGGCCATCGCGCACAGCTCGACCTTGTCCGGGTCGTCGGTGTCCAGCGCGTTCGCGGCCCGCCACAACATCATTCGCGAGGTCTCGAGGCCGGTCGCCATGTCGGCCAGGGCGAACCGGATGGTCGGCTCGTCGAGCAGGGGGGAGCCGAACGCCCGCCGCTCGCGCACGTAGGCACCCGCCTTGTCGAAGGCGGACTGCGCGCCACCCAGGGAGCACGCGGCGATGTTGAGCCGACCGCCGTTGAGGCCGTTCATCGCGATGCCGAAGCCGGTGCCCTCCCCGTCGGCGCCGCCGAGCATCGCGTCGGCGGGCACCCGCACGCCGTCGAAGACCACCTGGGCGGTGGGTTGGGCGTGCCAGCCCATCTTCTCCTCGTGCGCGCCGAAACTCAGCCCCTGGGTGCCCTTTTCGACGACGAACGCGGAGATGCCGCGCGGACCATCGCCGCCGGTCCTGGCCATCACCACGTAGACGTCCGAGGCCCCGGCGCCGGAGATGAACTGCTTGACGCCGTCGAGCACGTAGTCGCCACCCTGCTTGACGGCGCGGGTGCTCAGCGCGCTGGCGTCCGACCCGGCGCCCGGCTCGGTGAGGCAGTAGCTGGCGATGACGTCCATCGCGGCCAGCCGCGGCACCCAGAACTTGCGCTGTTCGGCGGTGCCGTAGCTGTCGATCATCCATGTGCACATGTTGTGGATGGATAAGAATGCCGCGATAGTCGGGCAGGCGATGGCCAGCTGCTCGAAGATGCGCACACCGTCGAGCCGGCGCAGCCCGCTGCCCCCCACGTCCTCGCTGCAGTAGATCGCCGCCATGCCGAGTTCGGCGGCCTCGCGCAGCACGTCGGTCGGGAAATGCTTGGTGGCATCCCATTCCAGGGTGTTCGGTGCGATGCGCTTGGCGGCGAACGCGGCCGCCGTCTCGGTGATGACCCGCTCGTCCTCGTTGAGGGTGAACATCGCGCCTAATTCATTGTCGGAATCACGAATTCGGCGCCGTCCTTGATGCCGGACGGCCACCGCGACGTGACGGTCTTGACCTTGGTGTAGAACTGGATCGACGCCGGGCCGTGCTGGTTGAGGTCGCCGAAGCCGGAGCGCTTCCATCCGCCGAAGGTGTGGTAGGCCACCGGGACCGGGATCGGCACGTTGACGCCGACCATGCCCACCTGCACGCGGGACACGAAGTCGCGGGCGGCGTCGCCGTCGCGGGTGAAGATCGCCACGCCGTTGCCGTACTCGTGCTCGGATGGGAGCGCGACTGCTTCCTCATAGGTCTTGGCCCTGACGATGCACAGCACGGGCCCGAAGATCTCGTCGGTGTAGATCGACATGTCGGGGGTGACGTGGTCGAACAACGTTGGGCCGATGAAGAATCCGCCCTCGAGGTTGGCGTCACCGAAGGTCAGGTCGTCGCTGGCGCGGTCCCGGCCGTCGATGACCAGTTCGGCGCCCGCCTGCACCCCCTGGCCGATGTAGTCGCGCACCCGGCTCAGTGCGGCCTCCGTGACCAGCGGTCCGTAGTCGGCCTTGGGGTCCAGGCTGTGGCCCACCCGCAGGTTGTTGATCCGGTCGATGAGCCTGGCGCGCAGTCGATTTGCGGTCTGCTCGCCGACCGGCACCGCGACGCTGATCGCCATGCACCGTTCCCCCGCGCTGCCGTACCCGGCGCCGATCAGCGCGTCGACGGCCTGGTCGAGGTCGGCGTCGGGCATCACGATCATGTGGTTCTTGGCGCCGCCGAAGCATTGCGACCGCTTGCCGGTGGCCGCGGCGGTCGCGTAGATGTACTGGGCGATGTCGGAGCTGCCGACGAAACCGACCGCCTGGATGTCCCGGTGGTGCAGGATGGCGTCGACGGCCTCCTTGTCGCCGTGCACCACCTGGAACACGCCCGGCGGCAGGCCCGCCTCTATGAAGAGCTCGGCCAGCCGCACCGGGACCGACGGGTCACGCTCGCTGGGTTTGAGGATGAACGCGTTTCCGCACGCCAGCGCCGGCCCGGCCTTCCACAGCGGGATCATGGCCGGGAAGTTGAACGGGGTGATGCCGGCGACCACGCCCAGCGGCTGGCGCAGCGAGTACACGTCGATGCCCGGCCCGGCGCCCTCGGTGTATTCCCCCTTGAGCAGATGGGGGATGCCGATCGCGAACTCGATGACCTCGATGCCGCGCTGGACGTCGCCGCGCGAGTCGGCCACCGTCTTGCCGTGCTCGAGGGACAGCAGCTCGGCCAGCTCGTCGATGTGCTCGTTGACCAGGTCGACGAACCGCATCATCACCCGGGCGCGGCGCTGCGGATTCCATGCGGCCCAACCCTTTTGGGCTTCGACGGCCGAGGCCACCGCGGCGTCGACCTCGGCCGTGCCGGCCATCGGCACCCGCGCCTGCACCTCGCCGGTGCTGGGGTTGAAGACGTCGGCGGTGCGGGTGGACTGGCCGGCGGTGCGCTTGCCGTCGATGAAGTGCGGGATCTGTGTGGTCATGGGGCCCTCGAGTGTCGTTGACGCGCTGAAGCGGATACTTGCATATCCTAGTAACCGCACTCGGGGGTTGGCAAGGCGCCTACCAGCTCGCCACGGACGCCTCGGGGTAGTTTCCGGCCGCCAGGTCCTCGAGCAGGCTTGGATGAGTGGGCTGCCAGCCGAACAGCTCGCGGGTCAGCGCGCTCGACGCCGGCTGGTCCATCGCGAAGACCGCGCCGAGGAACCCGAAGCTTTCCCCCGGGACCGACGCGGTGGGGACGTTGAGCCCGCGCCCGATGGCCTCGGCGAGCGCGCGCATCGGGTCGCCCTCGTCGGCGACGGCGTGGGCCACGGTGCCGGGCTCGGCCCGCTCGAGCACCAGGCGGAAGAGGTGGGCGGCGTCGAGGACGTGCACGGCCGGCCAGCGCTGGCTCCCGTCGCCCACGTAGCCGGAGACCCCGGTTCGGCGCGCGGCCTCGACGAGCAGCGACGCGAACCCGCATGGCCCACCGGCCCGGTGCACGGACCGCGGGAGACGGACCACCGCCGACCGGACTCCCTTGGCGGCCAGGTCCAGCGCGGCCTGCGCGTTGCGGCCGCGCCCGCCGACGGGCCCCTCGATCGACATCGAGTCGCGTTCGGTGGCAACCCGGCCCGCGATGGGGGGTGTGCCCGAGGCCATGACGAACGGCTTGCCGCTCCCGGCGAGGGCGGCGCCGAACGTCTCGACGGCGGCGCCCTCCTGGGCGACGGCCGCCTCGAAGTCGCCGAAATGCAGGAAGGCGAGGTGGATGACCGCGTCGGCCCGGGTGGCGCCCTCGGCCAGGCTCTCCGGATCGTTGAGGTCGCCGCGCAGCACCTCGGCCCCCATGGCCGCGGCCGCCCGCGCCGACGCGTCGGAACGCGCCAGTGCGAGGACCTCGTGGCCCGCGCCGATGAGCTCGGGGACGACCGCCGAGCCGACCCCGCCGGTGGCGCCCGTGACGAAAACGCGCATGAGAAACTCCTCGAGTGATGGGACTGATGTCCTATCACATTAGCAGGGTAATGGGATAAAAGTCTCATCGCTACGATGACCCCATGCCCCGATGGGAACCCGATGCGCGGCTGCGGCTGGTCGAGGCCGCTCTGCAGCTGTTTTCCGACCAGGGCTACGACAAGACCACGGTCGCGGAGATCGCCGATCGCGCCGGGCTGACGCGGAGCACGTTCTTCCGTTATTTCCCGGACAAGCGGGAGGTGCTGGCGGCCGGTCAGGAGACCCTGTCGCGGCTGCTGGTCGACGGCATCTCGTCGGCGCCGACGGGCGCCACCCCGCTGGCCGCGGTGGCCGCCGGGCTGCAGCGCGCGGCCGGTTCGATGACGCCGTTCAATCGCGAGCTCGCCCCCCGGCTGAAGGCGGTCATCGCCACCAGCACCGAGCTGCAGGAGCGCGATGCGCTCAAGCAGGTGGGCCTCGCCGCCGCCATGGCGGGCGCGTTGCGGGCACGCGGCGTGCCGGACCGGGCGGCGGCCCTGGCGGCCGAGTTGGGGGGGCTCGCATTCAAAGAGGCGTTCGCCGAATGGGTTACGGCAAAGGGCGACCAGAGCCTGGGTGAACTGGTGCGCGCCGCGCTCGACGACCTCCGCGCGGCGGCGGCCGACATCGGGTGAACATCGGCCGACGGCCGACGACATCTCGTGTAACCCGAGCTGATACTTATCGGTGAAGGAGGCACGTGGCGGCTCACAGCGAACCCGGCCCGCGTCCGCTGCGCGCGGTGCCCGATGACGGCTACCCGGACTGGGAGGCCGTCTACTCCGACAACGCGTCCTGGGTGTACCGCACCCTGTTCGCCCGGGTGGGCAACCGCGCCGACGCCGAGGACCTCACCGCGGAGGTCTTTCTGGCCGCGCTGCGGCCGCTGCGCCTGACCGCGAGCGTCGGCGAGGTGCGCGCCTACCTGCGGGCCACGGCCAGGACGGTCCTGGCCGCGCACTGGCGGGAGACCATGGGCCGGGAGATAACCTCGATCGACGACATCGAACAACCTCCCGACAGCGAGGAGGCGATCAGCACCGCGCCCCAGCGGGTGGCCAAGGTTCTCGCCCACCTGCCGGACCGCTATCGCCGGATTTTGGAAATGCGCTTTTTGCAAGGTAATTCGATCAAGGAGTCCGCCGCCGAACTGGGGATCAGCGTCGCCAACGCCAAAGTGCTCCAGCACCGGGCCCTGCGGCTGGCGGCACAGGTCAACGATGGAGGTCAGCGATGAACGCGCGGGGAATGCGCCGCTATGTCGACGACCTGCTGCGGGGCCGCCGGCCCAGGCCGTTTGCGGCCGACGACTTCGAGGCGGCTCAGATCCGGACCGCGATCGAGCTGCGGGCGGCCGGGCAGGGCTCGGATTCCGGTGCCGAGCCGCGCCCGGAGTTCCTCGCCGACCTGCACGGCCGGCTCGCCGAGCAGATGAACGGCGCGCCCGCGCCGGCGGCGACCAGGCATCCCACGACGCGCCGCATGGTGATCGTCGGCACGTCGGCCGCCGCGGCGGCCGCGGCGGCGGCGGTGTCCGTAGATCGGGCGCTGATGGCGAATCCCACCGAAAGCCCGGCCGCCGCGGGCGAACTCACGCCCAACGACGGAAGCTGGCAGCGCGTCGCGGCCAGCTCGGACGTGCCCGATGGCGTCATGCATCCGTTCGATCTGGGAACGGTGACCGGCTTCGTGCGCCGCGTCGACGGCAAGCCCGAAGCGATATCCGGCGTCTGCACCCATCAGGGGTGCAAGCTGTGGTTCGACGCGCCGGACGGGGCGCTGCGCTGCCCCTGCCACACGACGTCGTTCTCGCCCAGCGGTCAGGTGCTCGCCCACCAGCTGCCGATCTCGCCAAAGCCCCTGCCCGCGCTGATGGTTCGCGAGGTCAACGGCGTGATCGAGGTGTTCGCCCCCGCGCGCCGCGAGGTGTAACCCGCCGCCCTATCTCTGGGCATGGATATCGCCAAGCTTCGAAAACATCTGGTCGCGGTGCCGGCCGCGGGCGTGCTGTTGCTGGCCGGTTGCTCGTCGTCGCACCCGGCCGCGCAGCCGTCGGTGACCTTCGGCCCGGGGGCCGGCGGCACGCCGGGGATGACGGGCATGAGCGGGATGCCCAGCGCACCGGGCCCGACGCCGGGCCCGGCATCGGCGACGGGGTCACCGGCGGCCGCCGCGGGCGACCAGGTCAGCATCGACAACTTCGCGTTCGCACCCGCCACCCTGACCGTCAAGGCGGGCGCCACCGTCACGTGGACCAACCACGACGAGGAACCGCACACCGTGGCCGCGAGCGACGGGTCGTTTCACTCGCCCGGAATGGGCACGGGGGCAACGTATTCGCACACCTTCGACAAGGCGGGGAAGTTCGACTACGTCTGCTCGATTCATCCGATGATGCACGGCACGGTGGTGGTGACGGGATGAGCAACGACCCCAACACGATGACCCGCCGCCAGCTGATCCGGCACTCGGCGTGGTTCGGCGCCGCGGTCGGGTTCGCCGTGGTGGGCGGCGAGGTCATCTCACACGTCGCCGGCACCGCGGCCGCCGAGCGGGCAAGCGCCCGGCCGACGCTGCGATTCGCCCAGGTGAGCGACAGCCACATCGGCTTCTCCGGGCCGCCGAATCCGGACGTGGCCGGCACATTCGGCCACGCGATCGACGAGATCAACAACCTCGGCTACACACCCGATTTCGTGATCCACACCGGCGACCTCACCCACCTGTCCAGCCCGGAGCAGTTCGACCAGGTGAAGCAGATGCTGACCAAGCTGCAGACGCCGCACGTCTTCACCGTGCCCGGCGAACACGATTCGGTCGACGACGCGGGACAGAAGTACCGCAGCGTCTTCGGCGCCGGAACCCGCGGCGACGGCTGGTACAGCTTCGACATCGCCGGGGTCCACGTGATCGCCCTGGTGAACACGCTGAACCTGAAGAAGCTCGGGCATCTGGGCACCGATCAGCTGGCGTTCGTCGAGAAGGACGTCGCGGGGTTGTCGAACGACACGCCCATCATCGTGTTCAGCCACATCCCGCTGTTCGCGATGTACCCGGACTGGGGCTGGGGCACCGACGACGCCGCCCAGGCGCTGAGCTACCTGAGCCGGTTCTCGTCGGTCACCTGCCTCAACGGGCATGTGCACCAACTGTTTTCCAAGACCGAGGGCAACGTGACGTTCTACAGCGGCACGACGACCGCCTACCCGCTGCCGCACCCCGGCGACGGGCCGGCGCCCAAGCCGGTCACGCTGCCGGCCGGCAAGCTGCGCGACGTCCTGGGGATTCGCGAGGTCAACTACACCAAGGGGCAGACCGCCCTGGCACTGAAGGAGACGACGCTGCAATGAAACTTCTGCTGCGACTCGGCCTGGCCGCCGCGCTGGCCGTCAGCGCCTTCAGCCACGCCTATCTGTACATTCATGGCTACCAACACATTCCGCGGATCGGCACCGCCTTCTTGGTCCAGGCCAGCGTCTCGTTCTCGCTGGCCCTGCTGATCGCCGCGGGCGGTCCGTGGTGGCTCTCGTGGGCCGCCGCCGCGATGGCCGGCGGCTCGCTGGTGGCCTTCGTCCTGTCGAGAACCGTGGGGCTGTTCGGGTTTTCCGAGCGAGGGTGGGACCCGGCGCCCCATGCGGCGCTCACCGTGGTGGCCGAGGTGCTGTGCGTGGCGCTGTGGGCGGCCGCATTCGTCCGGTGGCCGCGCCCGAGCGCGGCGGGCCTACGCGCGAAGGCGAGTGCCGCCGCACCGTAGCCGGCAAGCGGTAGGGTAGCGACACCTCACGCGTCGAAAATTGTTGTCCCGGTGCCTCCGGGGCTGTACGAGAGGTAGATCGGATCTTGTAGGAACGGAGCGATCCCGGTATTGAAGTTGCCACCCAGCAAACTCGACACGACGGACGTCTGTTGCGAACCGGCCGTCGTCGTGTACAGCAAGGTCGCCCCGTCGGGGGTGTAGACGGAAATGGTGGTTCCGGCCGGCAGGTAACCGCCGGCATTTGGAGGGTTGAGATTGTCCGGGACGTATCCGTACAGGCCGCCTGAATCGATGAACGCGCCGGAAGTCTGTTGGAGCGCCCCGTTGTTGATACGCACGTCCAGGGTGGCGGACGGGGCGCCGGTCACGGAGCCGATGGCGGGCAACGGGTTTGTGCCGAACTCCATTACGCCCTTGGGTTCATCGATCAGCACACCCTGACCGAAACTGCCGGGCAATGCCGTCACCGGGCTGCTGCCGAGTGGTCCGGGGGGATTGACCCCGACGCCCAAGATGGCCGGCACTTGCGAAGTCGGAACCGGATTGGAAAAGAACAAGTCGATGGTTTGGGTCGCGGAAGTGGCCACGGCGACGGTGGTCGGCCGGGTCACGATTCCATTCCCGAAATTCACTGTCGTGGTGTAGGTGTTGTAGTTCACGGTCAAGGTATTGCCGGGTTCGCCGTAGACGACGCTGCCGCTCCCGGTGGGCGGGCCGAGGGTCGCCGTGTTCACGTCCTGGGGCGGGAGAATGAGCCCCCGCGACCCGGTATCGACCACCACGGACGCGGTCGGTCCGCCGCCCACCGACAGGTTCGCCACGATGTCGTTGTTTTGCACCGTGATTGGGACCGTGGCAATGCCGGGGGCGCCGGCGGCGCCGGCCGCACCGCCCAACAGGCCGCCCCGGCCGCCGGCGCCGCCAAGCGCGGCGGGCCCACCCATCCCGCCGTTCCCGCCGTTTCCCCACAGGCCGGCGGACCCGCCCGCCCCGCCGGGCGCGCCGGTGGCGGTGCTGTTGCCGCCGTTGCCGCCGTTGCCGGACAGGAATCCGCCGGCGCCGCCGGGCGTCCCCACCCCTTGGGCGTTCGTCGTCCCGTCGGCGCCGTTGCCGATCAGTGGGCGTCCGAAAAGCGCGTTCGTCGGCGCGTTGATCAGGCCCAGCAGGTCGTCCTGGAGGGTCTGCAGCGGCGAAGCATTGGCGGCGTCGGCGGCGAGGTAGGCGCCAGCACTCGCGTTGAGCGTCTGCACCAACCGGGTGTGAAATGCCGCCGCCTGAGCACCCAGCGCGTGATACCCCGAGGCATACCGGGAAAACAGGGCCGCGACGGCTTTCGACACCTCATCACCGGCCGCCGCCAGCAACCCCGTTGTGGGTGCGGCCGCCGCGGCCTGGGCGGCGCTGATCGCCGAGCCGATGCTCGCCAAACGCGTTGCCGCATCGTCCATTACATCCGGAACCGCAAGTACAAACGACATCCGACCCCCTCCGAGCAATGGCTCACACGTGAAGCGGTCGCGGCCCGACTACAGCGACAAGCGTGATAGTAGCGCCGCTGGTTGGCGAAAGTGCTTGTTTTCAAGCGTGATTCGGTCGCGCTTCAGGAGGCGGTGGAATCCATTTTCCGCATGCGCCGCAGCGTGAGCCTGGCGGCCTGCGCCGACACGGCCGGGGAGAGGCGCTCCAGATACCACAGCGCCCTCCACCAGGCCGGCACGATGATGATCGCGTCCCCGCGCGCCACGGCACGAAGGACACGTTCGGCGAACCGTTCCGGCGCCATCGGCCGCATCGGCTCCCAGAATTTGAGCAGCGCCTCGTCGCCGGCGCCGGTCTTGGTCATCCGTCCGTACACGCCGCCGGTGAGGATCGGCGTCCGGATCGCCCCGGGGCACAGCACCGACACCGCGACGCCGTGGCGCCCGGCCTCCAGTCGCAACGCGCGCGACAGCGCGACGACGGCGTGTTTGGCGGCGGTGTAGCTGACGGCGCCGGGGGAGGCGAGCAGGCCGGCCATCGAGGCGGTGTTCACGATGTGGCCCGAGCGCTGCCGGATCATGATCGGGTACACCGCCTGGATGCCGTGCGCCACGCCGTGCAGGTTGACGTCGAACACGTCGTTCCAGTCCTCGAGCGCGTAGGAGTCGACCTCGCCGCCCACGCCGATGCCGGCGTTGTTGAACAGGTAGTCGATCCGCCCGGATTGGCGCACCGCCTCGGCGACGGCGCTCTCGAACGCCGGGTAGTCGCGCACATCGAGTTCGATCGCGTGCGCCTTCGCGTTACCGCTGCCCAGGCGTTCCGCCAGCTCCTGTGCCGGCCCGAGCTGGCGATCGGCGATCCAGACCTCGGCGCCCTCGTCGACCCGCCTGGTCGCCAGCGCCGCGCCGATTCCGGACGCGCCGCCGGTGACGAATGCGATCTTGCCCAGAAAGCTCGACGCCATGGGCGAGAGAATACTCGCCTATCTGTCGCGCAACCCGGCGACGAAAGCCTGGGTCTCCTCCCAGGTGGGCAGGAGGCCGGACGCCCGCACTTCCTCGAAGCTGGGCGCCGCGGCGTCGCGGTCGGACAGCGTGGGGGTGGCGCCGTCGACCAGCGGCCAGTCGATGGCCAGCTCCGGATCCGTCGCGCAGATGGTGTGCTCGCGGTGCGGGTTGTATTCCGACGAGCACAGATACATGATCGTCGAATTGTCTTGCAGCGCAAGGAAACCGTGGCCCAGTCCCTCGGAGATGTAGACCGTGCGGCGGTCCTCGTCGTCGAGCAATACGGAGTCCCACTGGCCGAATGTCGGGGAGCCGATGCGGGTGTCGACCACGACGTCGAAGACCGAACCCGACACGCAGGTCACGTATTTCGCCTGGCTCGGGGGCACCTGCGCGAAGTGCACGCCGCGCAGCACGCCGGCCGAGGACACCGAGCAGTTGGCCTGCCGGACGTCGAGCCGATGGCCGGCGAACTCGGTGAACGCGCGGTCGGTGAGCCATTCGAAGAACAGGCCACGGGAATCGCCGTGGATGGTCGGGGTGATCTCCCAGGCGCCGGGGACTTTGAGCTCGCGCACCGCCATGTCACTGACCCCGTTCTTCGTAGCGGCCCTCGGTGGCGTCCTTGAGGGGTCGCCACCACGACTCGTTGGCGCGATACCAGTCGATGGTGGCGCGCAGCCCTTCCTCGAAGTTGGCATGCTTTGGCGTCCAACCCAATTCGTTGTACAGCGACGTCGGGTCGATCGCGTACCGCAGGTCGTGGCCGACGCGGTCGGTGACGTGGTCGAAGTCGTCGGGGTCGCGTCCCAGCGCCTGCAGGATCGCGCGCATGACCGTCAGGTTGTCGCGCTCGCCCTCGGCGGCGATGAGGTAGGTCCGGCCGTTCTCACCCTTTTCCAGGATCCGCCGGACGGCGCTGTTGTGGTCGTCGACGTGGATCCAGTCCCGAACGTTGGTGCCCGCGCCGTACAGCTTGGGGCGGCGCCCGGTGAGCACGTTGGTGATCTGGCGCGGGATGAACTTCTCGACGTGCTGATACGGCCCGTAGTTGTTCGAGCAGTTGGAGATCGTCGCGCGCACGCCGTAGGACCGCACCCAGGCCCGGACCAGCAGGTCGCTGGCGGCCTTGGTCGCCGAGTACGGGCTCGACGGGTTGTAGGGCGTCGACTCGGTGAACCGGCTGGGCTCGTCGAGCTCCAGGTCGCCGTAGACCTCGTCGGTGGAGACGTGGTGCAGCCGGACGTCGTGCCGTCGCACGGCCTGCAGGATCGCGAAGGTCCCGACCACGTTGGTCTGCAGCGTCGTCCACGGGTCTTCCAGGGAGTTGTCGACGTGGGTCTCCGCGGCGAAGTGCACGACCGCGTCGGACTCGGCGACCAGCGCGGCGACCAGCGCGGCATCTGCGATGTCGCCCTTCACCACCGTGATGGCGTCCTCGATGTCGGCCAGCGACTCGCGCCGCCCGGCGTAGGTGAAGGCGTCGAGCACCGTCACGGCGTCCTCGGGGTGCTCGCGCACCGTGCTGTGCACGAAATTCGCGCCGATGAAGCCGGCTCCACCGGTGACCAGCAGTCGCATGGTCACCCACCCTAACCGAGCCGGGTGATCAGTTTGGGGGAGTTAGTCCCAACGGGCCGGCCAGCTCGCGCAGCGCCGACACCAGCGCCTCCTCGTTCGGCGCGCCGAGCACCTGGATCGCCACGTGGTCGGCGCCGGCCTCGCAATGTTCACCGAGGCGCCGCGCGATTGCCTCCGGGGTGCCGTAGGCCACCACCGCGTCGATCAGCCGGTCGCTGCCGGGCCTGCGCACGTCGTCCGGGGTGAATCCGAGCCGCAGCCAGTTGTTGACGTAGTTGCTCAGCCTCAGATAGCGCTCGGCCGTCTGCCGGCCGATCGCGCGGGCCTCGTCGGGGTCGGTGGTGAGTACCACCTTGTGCTCGGGCGCCAGGAACACCGAGTTGCCGACCTGTTCGCGCGCCTTGGCCGTGTGTTCCGGCGTGGTCAGGTACGGGTGGGCGCCGGCGCTGCGTTCGGCGGCCAGCCGCAACACGCGCGGCCCCAGTGCCGCGAGCACCCGCCGGCTGGTGGGCACCAGCGCGGCGTCGAGCGCGTCGAGGTAGCCGACCAGGGCGTCGTAGGGCTTGGTGTACTCCTCGGTGCTCTCGCGGTGACCCACCCCGACGCCGAGCAGAAACCGCCCCGGGTGGGCGCTTTCGATGCGCGCGAAGGATTCGGCGACCTCCGGCGCCGGCGCGGACCAGATGTTCACGATTCCCGTCGCCAGCTGCAGTGACGTGGTCTGCGCCAGGGCCGGGTCGACCCAGGCCAGGTCCGCGTCCGGCGAGCCGCCGACCCAGAGAGCGCCGTAGCCGAGCGACTCGATCTTTGCGGCCAGTTCGGGCGTGATCGACCGGGTGGGCAGCCACACCCCGAACCGCCCCAAATCGGGTTTCAGCGCCACTGCCTCGGTCATCGTCTCCCCCTCGATGTCTGTCAGCTCAGTCCGAGCGGCCCCGCCAATTCGGCCAGCGCCGAGACCAGGTTTTCATCCTTGGTCAGGACCTGCACGGGGACGTGGTCGGCGCCCGCGTCGAGGTGCTGTTTGAGCCGCGCGGCGATCTGCTCGGGCGTGCCGTAGGCGACCACCGAGTCGACCAGGCGGTCGCTGCCCGGGCGGGTGACCTCGTCGTCGGCGAAGCCCAGCCGCTTCCAGTTGTTGCGGTAATTGGCCAGGTTGAAGTAGATGTCGAGCGCCCGCCGGCCCACCGCGCGGGCCCGGTCGGCGTCGGTGGTGAGCACCACCTTGTGTTCGGGCGCCAAAAACGCCGACGCGCCGATCAGCTCGCGGGCCTGCGCGGTGTGCTCGGGCGTGGTGAGGTAAGGGTGGGCGCCGGCGGCGCGTTCGGCCGACAGCTTCAGCACCCGCGGACCCAGGGCCGCCACCACGCGCCGGTGGGCCGGCACACCATACTCGTCGAGCTGGTCCAGGTAACCCACCAGCGCGGCAAGCGCATCAGCGGGTTTGCGGTACTCGGTGTGCGCCTCGGGGTGGCCGACGCCGATGCCCAACAGGAAGCGGCCGGGATAGGCCTTGTCGATGCGGTGGAACGACTCGGCCACCGGCCCCGCGGCCGCCGTCCAGATGTTCACGATGCCGGTGGCCACCTGCAACGTCGTCGTGGCCTCGAGGAGGGGCTCCACCCAGGCCAGCTCGGCGGGCGGGGAACCGCCCACCCAGACGGCGCCGTAGCCCAGGGATTCGATTTCTTTGGCTTGCTGGGGCGTCACGCCGCGTCCGAACGATCCGAACCGGCCGAGATTGGGTTTACTGGGAGCGGAGTCGGTCATGGTTTTCCCAACCCGCCCGCCGCCCCGCCCTATTCCTTGCCGGATGCGCGGCTTGCCCGCGTGTCTGATTCGCGCGGTCGGGCAAATCCCGGTGCAATTCCCGCCGACCCCGCACAGCAGACCCGCCGAACACCTGCCACCATGGTCGGGGGCGCGTTATGGTGCTGAAACGGTGCTCCGGGAGGCGTTCTGCAAGAAATTTCGTTCGGGCGCTACCAGCTCATCGAAGTGCTGGGTCGTGGCGGCATGGGCTTGGTGTGGCGGGCTTACGACACCGTCATCGACCGGATTGTCGCGCTCAAAATATTGTCCGCCGACATTTCCCGCGATGAGGTCTTTCAGCATCGGTTCCGGCGCGAGGCCCATGCGGTTGCGCAACTGAACAGTCCGCACATCGTCCCGATCCACACCCACGGGGAGGTCGAAGGACGGCTGTTCCTGGACATGCGGCTGGTCGAGGGCCGAGACCTGCAGTCCGTCTTGGACAGCGGGCCGCTGACGCCGGCCCGGGCGGTGCACGTCATCGAGCAGATCGCCAAGGGACTGAATGCGGCCCACAGGGTGGGGCTGTTGCACCGCGACGTGAAACCGTCGAACATCCTGCTCGACGACGAGGACTATGCCTACCTGATCGATTTCGGGCTCGTCCGCACCGCCGACGAGCGGGGTTTGACGACGACGGGCGGCATGGTGGGGACTTTCCGCTACATGGCCCCGGAACGGTTCCAAACCGAAGACACCGGCGCCCCTGCGGTTGACGCCCGCTCGGATGTTTACGCGTTGGCCTGCGTTCTGTATGAGTGCTTGACCGCGGAGCACGCAATCGGGGGCTATACCCTGGAGCAACAGATCGGCAACCACGTGGTCGCCCCGCCGCCACGGCCGTCGGACTCCAACCCGGCGCTGCCGCGAGGCTTCGACGCGGTTATCGCCAAGGGCATGGCCAAGAGGCCGAGCGACCGCTACGACACCGCGCCGGAGCTGGCGGCAGCCGCCCGCGAGGCCCTCACCACGCCGAGCTCGCCGCCCCCGGTTGAGCCACTCGCGGCCCCGCACAACGCAGCCACTAAAAACAGTGAAAACCCCGAAAACATTGAAAACCCCGCCAACCCCGTCGACCGGCCGTCCCCGACGAGCGCACCTGCGGCGTCTTCGCGGGTCGCGCCGTCTCGCCCGTGGTGGGTGCGCAGATCTGTGCGCATCTCGGTAGCCGCCCTGCTCGCCGTCGTTGCCGTGGTGGTTGCTCTGGTTGCCGTCAGCGAGCGCGGTGGCGGCCCCCTGGAGACGGCCTTGCCCTTCAGCGGCCTGCGTGAGCCCGAAGGCGTCACGGTGGATCGTGGCGGCACCGTGTTCGTCGCCGACACGCTGCACAACCGGGTGCTGGGCTTGACCGCGGGTTCGAAGGAGCAGACCTTGCTGCCGTTCGAAAACCTGAGCTTTCCGACCGGTGTGACAACGGACGACACCGGCGCCGTGTACGTCAACGACGCCGGAAACAAGCGGGTGGTGGTGCTCGCCGCCGGCTCGAAGAAACAATTTCAGCTGCCGTTCAACGACCTCGGCAACCCGACCGGCCTGACCGTGGACCGCGCCCACACCGTCTACGTCACCGACACCCAAAAGAATCGGGTAGTTGCCCTTCCCGCCCACTCGACCACGGAAACCGTCCTACCCTTCACCGGTCTCAACGCTCCCACCGGTTTGGTGGTAGCCGACAACGGAACGATCTATGTAGCCGACGGCGGGAACAACAGGGTCCTGGCACTGGCCCGCGGCTCGACCGTCCAAAGCACGTTGCCCTTCACCGGCCTCTCCACTCCCGGCGGGGTGACGGTGGACACTCACGGTGCGGTGTACGTCACCGACAGTGCGCACAATCGGGCCCTGAAGCTTCCGCCGGGCTCGAGCGAGCAAGTCATCCTGCCGTTCGCCAGCCTGGACTATCCCTGGGGGCTCGCGGTTGGCGTCGACGGCACGGTCTACGTGGCCGGCCACAACAACAAGATCGTGGCGCTGCCGCAGCGATAGGGAATGGTCGTCCCCAACCCGCGCCGCGACGCCCCTATTCCGGAAGATCCGGCTCCTGGGCCGGCGGCGCGTCCAGCGGCAGCAGCACGATGAACCGCGTGTCGCCCGGAACCGATTCCACGCGCAGGTCGCCCCGATGGTTCTTGACGACGATGTTGAACGCGAGGTCCAGCCCCAGGCCCGTGCCTTCCCCGAACGGTTTGGTGGTGAAGAACGGTTCGAAGATGCGCTCGCGCACGTCGTCGGGGATCCCCGGCCCGGTGTCGCAGATCTCGATTCGGGCCATGTTGCCCTGCCGGCCGGTGCGGATGGTCAGTGTGCCGCCGCCGTCGCGCATCGCCGCGATCGCATTGTCGATGATGTTCGTCCACACCTGGTTGAGATCGCCTGGATAGCAAGGGATTTGGGGAAGCGACCGGTCGAATTCCTTGACCACCCGGACGGCTTTGTCCTTGTTCGGGTCCCGGCCCAACCGATCGGCGAACATCGTGAGCGTGCTGTGCAGCAGTTCGTGCACATCGGCCACCTGGAAGGGCGCCCGGTCCATCTGCGAATACTGCTTGGCGTCGGCGACCAGCGCCGAGATCCGCTTGCTCGCCTCGAGGATCTGGTTCAGCAGCAGTTCGCCTTCGACGGTGTAGGTCAGCCAGCGGACGGCCTTCTCCAGCGACGTCGACGCGCCGGGCTCCGCCGTCGCCGCGGCTATCCGTTCCAGCCAATCGGTGTCGATGCCGCCCTCGACGAAGGTCGGTGCGATGTCCCAACCGCCCTCGACGCCGTGGTCCTCGAGCCACTCACCGACCGCGTCCTCCAGGTCGGCCGTCTCGATCGCGGTCATGTCCCCCGAGGCGGACTTGGCGACCTGGGCGGCGACCTCCTCCTGCAGGCGCACCAGCGCGCGCAGCGCGTCCGGGGTGACCGTGCCGTCGGCGAGCATCGCGAGTTTCTGCCGCATCCCGGCGACCCGCTCGCGCAGCTCGGACGCCGCGCGGACGGTGGCCGCGGCCGGGTTGTTCAGCTGATGGGTCAGCCCGGCGGACAACTGGCCCAACGCGAGCAGCTTCTCCCGGTTGTCGATGATCCGGCGGGTGCGCTCCAGGCCGACCGCCATCCCGTCGAGCAGGTGGACGGCCATCGGGAACTGGTCCTTCATGAACTGGGCGAACGCGGGCGCGTCGAGCACGAAGAAGCGCGACGGCTTGGTGACCGACACCGACGCGTCGTAGCTCTGCCGGTGCAGCTGACCGGTGAACGCCCGCCACGCGCCGCAGTACACCCCGCGTTGCGAGGTCCGATTGGTCTCGATGTCCTGGCCGCCGGAGAGCTTCGACATCGCCAGCTCGCCCTCGATCAGGACGTACAAGCAGGTCGCCGGCTCACCCTCGACACAGATCGGGCCGGGCTCGTAGTTCTCGATGTGCCCGTTGGCGCACAACACCGCGAGTTGCTCGTCGGACAGGGCCTCGAAGAGGAACAGGCTGCGCAGCTCGTCGGGCTCGCAGGGCGTCTTGGCCGTCATGCTTCGGCGAGGTAGCGGTGCACCAGCATCACGGCCATCGATCCCTCGCCGACGGCGGCCGCGACGCGTTTGGCGGACTCGGCGCGCACGTCGCCGGTGGCGAACACGCCCGGCACGCTGGTCTCCAGGTGGTGCGGCGGGCGGTCCAGCGTCCAGCCGCACACGTTGCGCAGGTCCGGTCCGGTGAGGACGAAGCCGCGGTCGTCGCGGGCGACCACCCCGTCGAGCCACTCGGTGCGCGGCGCGGCGCCGATGAAGATGAACATCCGGGCGCAGGTGACGTCCTCGGTGGCGCCCGTCCGGTTGTCGACCAGGGTCAGCCTCTCCAGGTGGTCGGCGCCGACGGCGCGCTGCACCTCGGTGCAGGTGCGCACGGTGATGTTGGGTCGCTGCTTGATCTGTTCGATCAGGTAGTACGACATCGACGCGTCCAGCGACGGGGCGCGCACCACGATGGTCACGGACTTCGCCTCGCGGGACAGATACATCGCGGCCTGGCCGGCCGAGTTGGCCCCGCCGATGACGTACACCTCCTCGCCCGCGCACTCCGTCGCGACGGAGACCGCCGCGCCGTAGTAGACGCCGCGGCCGGTCAGCTCGTTGCATCCGTCGGCGCCGAGCTGGCGATACGCGACGCCGGTGGCCAGGATGACCGCGTGCGCGTCGACGGAGCCGCCGTCGGCGAACCGCACGGTGCGCTTGGAGCCGTTGACCTCCAGCGCCGTGGCGGCCCGCGCGGTGATCAGCTCCGCGCCGAACTTCTCGGCCTGCCGGCGCGCGCGTTCGGCCAGCTGGCCACCCGAGACCCCGTCGGGAAAGCCGAGGTAGTTCTCGATGCGCGAGCTCTGGCCGGCCTGACCGCCAGTCGCGGTGCGTTCGATCAGCACCGTGCGCAGGCCCTCCGAGGCGCCGTAGACCGCGGCGGCCAGGCCCGCGGGCCCGCCGCCGATGACGATCAGGTCGTAGAACTCCTGCGACGGCGTCGTGGTGAGGCCCAGCGTGTCGGCCAGCTGCGCGTCGGTCGGTTCGACGAGGGTGTCGCCGCGCTCGGTGACGACGACCGGAAGCCGCAGGCAATCCGCGCCGGCGGCCTTCAGCAACCGCTCGCCGTCGGGGTCGTCGGCCATGAACCACGAGTAGTGCAGCCCGTTGCGGGCCAGGAAGTCGCGCACCTGCCAGGATCGCGCCGACCACCGGTGCCCGATCACCTTGGTGTGCGGGATGGGATGTTCCGGCGCCGCCCGCCAGGCGTCCAGCAGCCCGTCGATGACGGGATAGAACTTCTCCTGCGGCGGGTCCCACGGCTTGAGCAGGTAGTGGTCCAGGTCCACGACGTTGATCGCATCGATGGCGGCGTGGGTGTCGGCGTAGGCGGTCAGCAGCACGCGCCGGGCGGCCGGGTAGAGGTCCATCGCCCGCTCGAGGAACTCGATGCCGCTCATCTGCGGCATCCGGTAGTCGGCGATGAGCACCGCGACGGTCTCGCCGCGCAGCTTGAGCTCCTTGAGCGTTTCCAGGGCGTCGGGGCCGGAGTCGGCGCGGACGATGCGGTGCCGGTCAGCGTATTGGCGGCGCAGGTCCCGGGCCACCGCGCGGGAGACCGCGGGGTCGTCGTCGACGGTCAGCAGCACGGGTTTGCGGGGGGCGGCGGCGGGATTCGTCATCGGCCTCAAGTATGCGCTCGTCAGGCGACGTGTGGCGGGTCGAGGAGGCGGCGCCGATTCAGCTGCCGGCGATTTTGGTGGGGGCGAATTACCAGGTATCGTGGACCAACGGTGCGGCATCCGCGCCGACTTTTTGCGTGCCCAGTCCCTAGGAATTTCCTGTCACCGGCTCACGTTTCAAGTCGGGCGAATGTTGCGCTCATCCGGGCGCTGACGTGAACGAAACGAATGACGAGGATTTCTGACAAGTATGGCCAAGAAGGACGGTGCCATCGAGGTCGAGGGCCGCGTGGTCGAACCCCTGCCCAATGCGATGTTCCGCATTGAGTTGGAGAACGGTCACAAGGTGCTCGCCCACATCAGCGGCAAGATGCGGCAGCACTACATCCGCATCCTGCCCGAGGACCGGGTGGTGGTGGAGCTGTCTCCCTACGACCTGTCCCGGGGCCGCATCGTGTACCGGTACAAGTGACAGCCCGAATTCGGACAACGAGAAGAACAGGATCGACCAGCCGTGAAGGTGAACCCGAGCGTCAAGCCAATCTGTGACAAGTGCAGGGTGATCCGTCGGCATGGGCGGGTCATGGTGATCTGCTCCGATCCGCGCCACAAGCAGCGCCAGGGCTAGAGCTCCCGCCTGCTGAACAACTAAATGATGACCTCCCAGCACCACTGAACGGCTGGCATATCCAGATATGGGCCAGTTCAGCCACGCCCGGACGGAGGCCGGGCCCCACCCCCGAAGGGGCCGGGAACGGGCTGGGATCAGACCTCCGCACGAGATTAAGAGGAAACGCCACCTATGGCTCGACTAGTAGGCGTCGATCTCCCACGCGACAAGCGGATGGAGATCGCGCTGACGTACATCTTCGGCGTCGGCCGTACCCGCGCCAACGAAATCCTGGCCGCCACCGGCATCGACAAGGACCTGCGCACGCGGGACCTCACCGATGACCAGGTGACCCACCTGCGTGACTACATCGAGGCCAACCTCAAGGTGGAGGGTGACCTGCGCCGGGAGGTCCAGGCCGACATCCGCCGCAAGATCGAGATCGGCTGCTACCAGGGTCTGCGGCACCGCCGCGGCCTGCCGGTGCGCGGCCAGCGGACCAAGACCAATGCGCGCACCCGCAAGGGCCCGAAGCGCACCATCGCGGGCAAGAAGAAGGCCAGGTAATCAATGCCACCGAAGAAGGCGAGCGGCTCGGCCCCCAAGAAGGGGCAGCACAAGACCCGGAAGCGGGAAAAGAAGAACATCCCGCACGGCGCCGCGCACATCAAGAGCACGTTCAACAACACGATCGTGACGATCACCGACCCGCAGGGCAACGTCATCGCCTGGGCGTCGTCGGGCCATGTCGGCTTCAAGGGCTCGCGCAAGTCGACGCCGTTCGCCGCGCAGCTGGCCGCGGAGAACGCCGCCCGCAAGGCCCAGGAGCACGGGGTCCGCAAGGTCGACGTGTTCGTGAAGGGCCCGGGTTCGGGCCGTGAGACCGCGATCCGCTCGCTGCAGGCGGCGGGCCTGGAGGTCGGGGCGATCTCCGACGTCACGCCGCAGCCGCACAACGGATGCCGTCCGCCGAAGCGCAGAAGGGTCTAGGGAAAGAATCATGGCTCGTTACACCGGACCCATCACGCGCAAGTCGCGCCGGCTGCGCACCGACCTCGTCGGCGGCGACCAGGCGTTCGAGAAGCGTCCCTACCCGCCCGGCCAGCACGGCCGCGCGCGGATCAAGGAGAGCGAGTACCTGCTGCAGCTGCAGGAGAAGCAGAAGGCCCGCTTCACCTACGGCGTGATGGAGAAGCAGTTCCGCCGCTACTACGAGGAGGCCGTCCGGCAGCCCGGCAAGACGGGTGAGGAACTGCTGCGCATCCTCGAGAGCCGGCTGGACAACGTCGTCTACCGCGCCGGCCTGGCGCGCACCCGACGGATGGCCCGCCAGCTGGTGAGCCACGGGCACTTCAGCGTCAACGGCGTGAAGGTGGACGTCCCCAGCTACCGGGTGTCGCAGTACGACATCGTCGACGTGCGGGACGGCTCGCTGAACACGGTGCCGTTCCAGATCGCGCGGGAGACCGCGGGTGACCGCCCGATCCCGGGCTGGCTGCAGGTCGTGGGGGAGCGGCAGCGCATCCTGATCCACCAGCTGCCCGACCGCGCGCAGATCGACGTGCCGCTCACCGAGCAGCTGATCGTCGAGTACTACTCGAAGTAAAGACCCCTGTACCAACCTGGTTCAGGTCTGCGACGATCGCAAGCGCGGCGAAGCCGGGCGCGGCGGGTCGGAGCGGACAACACGGCGGCATCAAATAGCGGGTGCCGAGAAGGAGAAGAAGAAACACCATGCTGATCTCACAGCGACCCACACTGTCCGAGGAAGTCCTCACCGACACCCGGTCCCAGTTCGTCATCGAGCCGTTGGAGCCGGGATTCGGTTACACCCTGGGCAATTCGCTGCGGCGCACGCTGCTGTCGTCGATCCCCGGCGCGGCCGTCACCAGCATCCGCATCGACGGCGTGCTGCACGAGTTCACCACCGTGCCCGGCGTGAAGGAAGACGTCACCGACATCATCCTGAACCTCAAGGGCCTGGTCGTGTCCTCGGAGGAGGACGAGCCGGTCACCATGTACCTGCGCAAGCAGGGTCCCGGCGAGGTCACCGCGGGTGACATCGTGCCGCCGGCCGGTGTGACCGTGCACAACCCCGACATGCACATCGCGACCCTGAACGACAAGGGCAAGCTCGAGGTCGAGCTCGTCGTCGAGCGCGGCCGCGGCTACGTCCCGGCGGTGCAGAACCGGGCCTCGGGCGCCGAAATCGGCCGCATCCCGGTCGATTCCATCTACTCGCCGGTGCTCAAGGTCACCTACAAGGTGGACGCCACCCGTGTCGAGCAGCGCACCGACTTCGACAAGCTGATCCTGGACGTGGAGACCAAGAGCTCGATCACCCCGCGCGACGCGCTGGCCTCGGCCGGCAAGACGCTGGTCGAATTGTTCGGCCTGGCACGCGAACTCAACGTCGAGGCCGAGGGCATCGAGATCGGGCCGTCGCCGGCCGAGGCCGACCACATCGCGTCGTTCGCGCTGCCGATCGACGACCTGGACCTGACCGTGCGGTCGTACAACTGCCTCAAGCGCGAGGGCGTGCACACCGTCGGCGAACTGGTCAGCCGCACCGAGTCCGACCTGCTGGACATCCGCAACTTCGGCCAGAAGTCCATCGACGAGGTGAAGGTCAAGCTGCACCAGCTGGGCCTGTCGCTCAAGGACAGCCCCGCGACCTTCGACCCGTCGGAGGTCGCCGGCTATGACGTCGCAACCGGCACCTGGTCCACCGAGGCCGCCTACGACGACCAGGACTACGCGGAAACCGAACAGCTGTAAAGGCCTACAACAGAATCCCGTCCCGGCCCTACCTGATACGGGGGTCGGCCCCCACTGAGGAGATAGTGCAATGCCCAAGCCCACCAAGGGCCCTCGCCTCGGCGGGTCGTCTTCGCACCAGAAGGCCCTGCTGGCCAACCTGGCCACGTCGCTGTTCGAGCACGGCCGGATCAAGACGACCGAGCCCAAGGCCCGTGCGCTGCGGCCGTACGCGGAGAAGCTGATCACGCACGCCAAGAAGGGCACGCTGCACAACCGTCGGGAGGTGCTCAAGAAGATCCGCGACAAGGACGTGGTGCACGCCTTGTTCGAGGAGATCGGGCCGTTCTTCGCCGACCGCAACGGCGGCTACACCCGCATCATCAAGGTCGAGGCGCGCAAGGGCGACAACGCCCCGATGGCCGTGATCGAGCTGGTGCGGGAGAAGACCGTGACCTCCGAGGCGGACCGGGCGCGCCGGGTGAAGGCGTCGAAGAAGACGTCCGACGCGCCGGTGGCGGCCGCGGCGGCGCCGCAGGCGGCGGTCGAGCCGGAGGCGGCGGAGGGCCCGACGGCCGACGAGCTGACCGAGCCCGCCGAAGAGGCCGTCGAGCCGGCCGAGACCGGGGCCGGCGAGGCCACGGAGGCCGAGGCCGCCGCCGCCGAGAAGCATGACGAGGCTGTGGCCGCGAGGGCCGAAGCCGAGGCCGCCGAGGCGAGCGACGAGGCTGACGAGAGTTAACGACCCGGATTCTCAGGTCCGTCTGCGGCTCGACATCGCCTACGACGGAACGGAATTCGCGGGCTGGGCGGCCCAGGCCGGGCAGCGGACCGTCGCCGGCGTCCTCGACGAGGCGCTGACGACGGTCTTCCGCGTTCCGGTGCGGCTCCGCGCCGCCGGGCGCACCGACACCGGGGTCCATGCCACCGGGCAGGTCGCCCACGTCGACGTGCCCGCCGACGCGTTGCCGAACGCCTACCCGCGCGCACTCCGGACGGGTGAGCCGGAGTTCCTGCCGCTGGTCCGCCGGCTGGGCCGGTTCCTGCCGACCGACGTGCGCGTGCTCGACATCGCCCGCGCCCCAGCGGGTTTCGACGCCCGATTCTCGGCGTTGCGACGCCATTACGTGTACCGGCTGTCGACGGCGCCGTATGGGGTGCAGCCGCAGCAGGCCCGCTACGTCACCGCCTGGCCCCGCGACCTGGACGTCGAGGCGATGGCCGTCGCGTCGCGAAACCTGGTGGGGCTGCACGACTTCGCGGCGTTCTGCCGTCAGCGGGAGAACGCCACCACCATCCGCGATCTGCAGCGGTTGGACTGGTCACGCGACGACGACCTGGTCACCGCGCACGTCACCGCCGACGCGTTCTGCTGGTCGATGGTGCGGTCGCTGGTCGGGGCGCTGCTGGCCGTCGGCGAGCACCGGCGCCCGGTGTCCTGGTGCCGCGAATTGCTTTCGGCCACGGACCGCTCCAGCGACTTCGCCGCCGCGCCGGCACACGGGTTGACGATGGTCGGCGTCGATTACCCGCCCGACGACCAACTGGCCGCGCGGATCCTGATCACCAGGGACCTCCGCACGCCGGGCTAGAGGCGATCGGGAGCCCGGCTCAGTCGGGCGACGCGGGTCGCCGCCATCGGGGCTAGACCCTGCCCGCGACGAAACTTGCGGCCTGGTTGGTCAATCCGGGCACGTAGCCCAGGTGCGCACTCCATTTGTTGCCGTTCGAGCAGATCGGGTCGCCGGGGTTGCACAGGTCGATGGTCTTGCCGTCGAAATCCGGCGTGAGCGCGCTCATCAGCCCGCCGGCCCGCGCGGACGGATTTCCGAACAGGGCGACGGCGGCGACGTGATCGGCCGCGGCGGCGGGCAGGGGCTGACGGAAGCCGAGCCCGGGAAGCGGTGCGGCGGTGACGATGTCGATGACGGCGGCGCCCTGCGAATACCCGCCGAGCACCATCTTCGTCTTCGGGCAGTTGTTGGCCATCTGCTGGATGTGGTTGCTGGCGTCGTTCGCGCCGTCGGTGGCGGCCAGAAAGTCCTTGTTGGCGGGATAGTTAACCCCGTACGCCCCAACGCTTTTGCGGGTGTCCTGGCGCAACGAGTTGACGAAGGCCTGGCCCACCTTCCCCACACCCGGCGGCTCGTCGGTGCCCCGGGCGAACACCACCTCCACGTCCGGGCACGACGCGGAGGCCAGCGGCAGCAGCTTCGGGACGACGAAAAGCGCGACCGCCGCAAGGAATGCGGCGGTCAGCCCCAAGCGGATAAGCCTCACACGACGAGGCTACGGGCCCAGGATCAAGCCCCGGTAACGATTTAGACAAGCGGCGCTTGAGGATTCACCGGCGCCGGCGCGCCCGGCGCGTTCGGCGCCGGGACGTTACCGGGCACCGACGGGCTGGTACCAGGCGCCTGCGGGCCGTAACCCGGTGCTTGCGGCGGGTAGCCGGGCGTCTGCGGCCCGTAGCCGGGCACCTGCGGGTTGGTCCCGGTCATCAGCCTGGATGCGACGAACGCGGCGGCCTGCGTGGTGTACGCCGGGACGTAGCCCTCGGTGTGGCCGCTCCACTCGTTGCCCTGACCCGCGTGGCAGATCGGGTCCTGCGGATTGCACAGGTCGATCGCCTTGGAGCCCAGCAGCGCGCTCTGGGCCGGCAGCGTTCCGCCGGCGCGGTCGGCCACGTCGCCGAAGGTGGCGACGGCCGCGATGTTGTTCGCGTATTGCGGCGGCAGGGAGTTGCCCCAGTTGATGCCGCCGATGGGAACGCCGGCCACGATGTCCATCACCGAGGCGCCCTGCGAGTAGCCGCCCAGCACGATCTTGGTGTTCGGGCACGTCTCCACGCTTTTCTTGACGCGGTCGATGGTGTCGTTGGCGCCGTCGCCGCCGTGCAGCTGCAGCTTGCTGGCCGCGTAGTTGACCCCGTAGGGCAGGATGTTCAGGCCGGTCTGCTGGCGCAGCGAGTCGACGAAGGCGTCGCCGACGCGGCCGAGGCCGGGCGGCTCGTTGGTGCCGCGGGCGAAGATGACCTCGACGTCCGGGCAGTCGAAGGCGGAGGCGACCGGCGTCGCCGTCGGGGACAGGAGCAGGCCGGCGGCGGTGAGCACTGCAGAAACCCCCGGGCCCACCCAGCGACCGATGCGGTGGGAAGACACGCCGGAATAGTACCCGCAACCAGCGAAGAGGGGAAAATTCGCCGGCCTGTGGACAACCGCGGGCGCCCGCGCCTACCTGCGGTTTGACTGGAGCGGGGAGACGGATTCCACAAATTTGCCGGGGGTATTTTGGACAGTTCGCAGCTGCGCCGGCCGACGAGCCGGTTGCAGGTCAGCGGCTACCGATTCCTGCTGCGCAGGCTGGAGTGCGCCCTGCTGGGGCGTGACATCGACGCCGCGGACGAACCGCTGCGCACCCAGAGCGCATCGCTCGCGGTCGGGTGCGTTGTCGCGGCCGTCGCGCTGGCCGGGTGCGCGTTGCTGGGTGCGCTGCGGCCGCAGGCGGATTTCGGGCAGGCCCGGATCGTCATGGGCCGGGAATCCGGGGCGCTCTACGTGCGGGTGGGCGACGTCTGGCACCCCGTACCGAACCTGGCCTCGGCGCGGTTGATCGCGGGGACGGCCGCCAACCCGCAACCGGTGCGGGAGTCGGATTTGGCAGGCACCAAACGCGGTCCGCTGCTGGGCATTCCGGGTGCGCCGCAGTTCATCGGCGAGACGCTGCCCGCGGACGCGTCCGTGTGGACGATCTGCGATGCCGACGCGACTGGCGCGACGACCGTCGTCGTCGGGCCGGCTGCCGAATCGCCGGTCCACCGCCTGGCTTCCGGGCGTGCCCTCCTCGTCGCGGGCGCGCCGGACTCGCCGGCCTACCTGCTTTACGACGGTCAGCGGGCGGTGGTGGACCTCGCCGATGCCGCGGTGGTGCGCGCGCTGCGGCTGGAGGGCCGCGCGCCGCGGCTCGTGTCGCAGGCGTTGCTGAACGCGGTGCCCGAGGGCTCGCCGATACGGACCCCGCGGATTCGCGCGTCGGGCGCGGCGGTGCCCTGGCTGCCCGGCTTCACGGTCGGCAGCGTGCTGCGCGTCCCGCGCGGCGATGCCGACGAGTATTACGTCGTTTTGCCCGTCGGAGTCCAGCGGATCGGGCGGGTGGCCGCCGAACTCCTGCGCTTCGGCGATTCGCACGAAACCGCCAACGCCATCACCGTCGCGCCCGATGCGATCCGCGCCGCGGCGGTCGCGAACACGTTGCCGCTGGCGGGTTTCCCGGACCGGGCGCCGGAGCTGGACGGCGGCAGCATCCTGTGCGTCACCGCGCGGCCCGGGACATCGGGAAATTTCGACATCGCGTTCCTGATCGGTAGCGGCCTGCCGGTGCCGGCCGGCCGGGCTGCGGTGCCCCTGTCGCAGGCCGACGGTCGCGGTCCGGCGCTGGACGCGGTGTTCCTGCCGCCCGGCCACAGCGCCTATGTGCGGGACGGCAACCGAGCCGGCGCGCGCTATCTGGTCACCGACACCGGGGTGCGCTTTGCGATCCGCGACGACGACGCGGCGCGCGATCTTGGTCTGCCGGCGCCTATTCCGGCGCCATGGTCGGTGTTGGCGGCCCTGCCGCCGGGGCCGGAACTGAGCAGGCAGAGCGCGTCAGTCGCGCGCGACACGGTTGGGGGAAGCCCGTAGCCGTCCGGCCGCCAGGAGGCCCAGCAGCGCAACGAGACCGACGGCCGCGCCACGCAGCGCGACGCCGCGGGCCCGCGAATCCGGCGGGTGCTGCGGCGGCATGATCACCGGAAGCGGCGCCGGTGTGGGTGTGGTGATCGCGGTCGCGGGCGGGCCGGAGTCGGTGCTCATCGCCGCCAGCACGTCGATGACGCCGTTGCCCACCGTCGGATCCCACCCGCCGGGCGGGTGGTGGGCGGTCGACTCGATGCGCTGCATCACCTGCCGCGCGGTCAACGCGGGGAAGCGGGCCCGGATCAGCGCGGCCAGCCCGCTGACCACCGGAGCCGCATAGCTGGTGCCCGAAACCGGTTGTGCGCCGAACACACTCACCGCCTCGCCGGTGGCGGCGACGTCCACCCAGGGTCCGGCAAGCGTGAAGGCCGACGGTGCGCCTTCGGCGTTGACGGAACCCACGGTGAGCACCAAGTCGTCGTACCAGGCCGGGCTGGCTACGACGGTGATCGTCTGCCACGTCGCGTCGGGGCGCTGACGCGGGCACTGGCCGGCGCCGTCGGCGTTGCCCGCGGCGGTCACGACGACGGCGTTCTTGACGTCGACGGCATACGCGAGCGCGGCGCCCAGGGCCCGATCGTCGGGTGCCGAGCCGACGGGAACGCAGGCCACGGAGGAGATGTTGATCACCGACGCGCCGAGATCGGCGGCCGTTCGGACGGCCTTGGCCATCGTCTCGACGTCGCCGACCCCGGCGCGGGAGCGGTCGGTGGCGGGGGCGAATCTGGAACTGGACTGGCGGATGCTGATCACGGTGGCCTCGGGCGCCACCCCGGTGAAGCCGTCGGCCCCGGGATCGGGCGCAGCCGCGATGATCCCGGCCACCAGGGTGCCGTGCGCGTCGCAATCCTGGGCGCCGTCGCCGGTTGAAACGTAGTCGCCGCCCGGCACGACGGCGGGTAGCCGGGGGTGGGGCGAGACGCCGGTATCGATGACCGCCACGCGTTGTCCGGCACCGCGGGTGAACTGCCAGGCCCGGCGCAGGTCGACGAGATCGGGGAGGTGGGTGCCGTCTTTCGCCGAGGCCGCCGTCAGCGGCGCGCAAACCTCGCGCTGCAGGGTCGGCCACGGCGGCGCGGGCAGAGCCGGCTCGGGCAGCCACTTGTCGTCGATCGAAGGCGGCGAAACCGCCTGCGCGGCAGGCACTCCCAGCAGGGGAAGCGACGCAAGCGCCGACACCGCCATGAGGCGTGACACGCTCACCCGAGATGCCATCCGCGAGCGGCGCTGTAGAGGCCGCATACCCAGCACGTCGCGGGCACCATCGCGACCAGGGTCAGACCCTCCAGCGCGTCGACACCGCGGCGTATCAACGGTGAGGTCGATATGGCCGCCGCGACGAACCCCAGGTGCATCGCCGCGGCGGCCAGCGCCGCCGTCAACGCCGCCGTCCACGCGCCATGTGGCGTGCCGGCGGCAACGACGGCGAAAGTTGTTGCGGTAATGACCGTCCCGCAGGCGACGAACACCAGCCTCCTGGTCCCGTTGCCCGAACGGGCCCGCAGCAGCAGAGCCGCGCCGGTGAGTGCGCCGACGGCGATGTGCTGCGGCCGCGGTGCGCCGCCGAGCACGGTGACCACCGCACCGACGGTGGCCACGGACGCGAACGCGGCGAGCAGACTGGTCAGGCAGGTGTCGGCACGGATCGCCTTGGCGTCGAGGTCCGCGGCGGGCGGGCGCTGCGGTGACAGCCCGGCAAGAACGATCGACACCCGCGCCGCCACGCCGAGCAGACCCAGGGACACCGACGCGGACACCGACCCGATGACGCGCGGCGGTGCGGCGGTGATCACGCCGGCCAGGGCCGCCGCGGCGATGATCGTTGCGGCGCACGATACGGCGGTCAATGTGATGACGCCGCAGCCCGATGCGCGCATCGCCGCCATTGAGGCGACGACGGCCGCCGTCGCACCCAGCACCACGCTGGGGAGCCCGGGGGCGCCGGGCACCGCGAGGCAACCGGCGACCGCGGCGAAGGCGGTGGCGATCAGGCTCAGCGCCAGCCCGGCGAACGCATCCCCGTAGGTGCGGTGCGCGATCGCCGCACCGATCAGTGCCCCCAGGGCCGCGGATGCCGTGACGGCGAGCGTGGCGCCGGTGACATTGGCGCTGAACGCGTTTCGGATGAGCGCCAGCGCACCGATGCCGGTGAGCGCGATCGCCGCGATCGCGCCCGTCAGGCGGGTCGCCTGCCGGGAGTGGCTCCACGGCCGGGCCGTCGAGTCCAGCGTCGCCGCCACGGCCTCAGCCGGGTCCGCATAACGGGGAGCGGGCGGCGGGTCAGCGGAGTCGGTCAAGACGAGCACCTCGCCGTCTTGGATCCCGTTCTGGGCCAACGTTCCTCCCAACGGGGCCGCACCGGGCCGGGACAACCGGTAGCGCCTCGCCACCAGTTCACCGGCACCCTCATTCCCGCGGCCGCCGAGGATGTCGACGATCGACGGCATCAGGACGGCGACCGGGACGCCGGCCGGCAGGGCGACGTCGGCGACGGCGGCGCCGGCGTGGATCGCCACGCGGCGCAGCGCCAGATCGGATCCGGGCAATGGTGATCCCTTCGGTCGGACTACCGGCACCGTAGGCGGCTCCCGATCTCCCGGCATCCGGTTATCCACAGCCGACTTGCGGCCGGTTTCGGCGCTGCTACCGTCGCCCGACGGTGGGAAGGGGTCGAGATGACTCAATGCTTTGTGCCCGTGGGGCGGCGGCCGGCGCCTGCGGTCGCAACCGCGGACATCGCTGTCGAGGCGCCGCCGAGCCCCCCGCCGCCTCGATCGCCCGGCTGGCTGCCGGTTGCCGCCTCGATCGCGGGTCTCGGTGTGATGACGGCCGTGTTCTTCTCGGGGTCGACCGCCGCCCGCAATCCGATTTTCCTGGCGTTCCCGGCGATGACGCTGGCATCCGTCGCGGTGGCCGCGGGCCGCGGCCGCAGGCAGGGGCGCGGCATCGACACCGACCGGGTCGAGTACCTCGGCTATCTCAGCCGGCTCCGCGCAACGGTCACCGAAATCGCTACCGCGCAACGACTGTCGCTGCGCTGGAGCCACCCCGACCCCGACACGCTGTGGACCCTGATCGGCGGTCCCCGCATGTGGGAGCGCAGAGCGTCCGATCCGGATTTCTGCCTCGCCCGGGTCGGGATCGGGAACCTACCGCTTGCCGCCCGGTTGGTAGCGCCGGACCCGCCGGCCCGCGATGCCTCGGATCCGGTCACCGCGACGGCACTCCATCGCTTCCTGACAGCCAACGCGGTCCTCGCGGACGCGCCCGTCACGGTCGCCCTGTTCGGGGTTGCAACGGTGACGGTCGACGGAGATGTGGCCTCGGTACGTGCACTGCTGCGCGCGATGATCTGCCAGCTGGCCGTGCTGCATCCGCCGGATCGCTTGCTCATCGCAGCGGCCGTCGGTGATCCGAATCGGCGGCACTGGGACTGGCTGAAGTGGCTGCCGCACAATCAACATCCGACGGCCACCGATGCGGTCGGGTCCGCGCGGATGGTGTATCCGAGCCTGCCGGAGGCGCGGCGTGCGCTCGCCGATGCGGTCCCCCACGCGATCGTGGTCGTCGACCTGGGTGAGCGGGCGACGTCCGGTGCGATCACGGGGTGCACCCTGCTCGAGGCCGGTTGCCACCGCCCCGGCGCCCCGGTGACGATTCGGCGGGACGACGAACCCCAGCCGTTGCCATGTCCCGACCGCATGGAACTGGTCGACGCGCTGACCTGTGCCCGGCGGCTCGCCGCGTATCGGGCGGGCGCGGCGGACGGCGCGTGGTCCGACCTGGCGGCCCTGGGAGATCTCGCCGACTTCGACCCGATCACGTTGTGGCACAACCGGAACCACCGTGAGCGGTTGCGCGTCCCGCTGGGCACCGCGCTCGACGGCACACCGATCGAACTGGACATCAAGGAGGCGGCCGACAATGGCATGGGCCCGCACGGGCTGTGCGTGGGAGCCACCGGGTCGGGCAAGTCCGAGCTGCTGCGCACCATCGCGCTGGGGATGGTGGCCCGGAACTCCCCGGAAGAGCTCAATCTGCTGCTGATCGACTTCAAAGGGGGCGCAACGTTTCTCGACCTGGCGCGGGCGCCGCACGTCGCCGCCGTCGTCACCAACCTCGCCGACGAGGCGCCGCTGGTCACCCGCATGCGCGACGCGCTGGGCGGCGAGATGGACCGCCGGCAACGGCTGCTCCGGGCGGCACGCTGTGCCAGCGTCGCGGCATACGACCGCGCGCGCCGGGCCGGCGGCCAGCTGGCCGCCCTGCCGACGCTGTTGATCATCATCGACGAGTTTTCCGAAATGCTCAGCCAGCATCCCGAGTTCGCCGACATGTTCGTCGCGATCGGCCGGCTGGGCCGGTCGCTGGGCATGCATCTGTTGCTGGCCAGCCAGCGGCTCGACGAGGGCCGCCTGCGCGGCCTGGAAGCCCACCTGGCCTATCGGATATGCCTGAAGACCCTGACCGCCGGCGAATCACGCGCGGTGCTGGGAACGCTTGACGCATACCAGCTGCCGAACGCGCCGGGCGCGGGGTTTTTGAGCACCGGCAGCGGCGAGTCGATTCGGTTTCAGGCCGCGTTCGTTTCGGGGCGGTTGACGGCGACCGGCCCCGCGCACGCGCCGACGCCTCCGGCGCGGGTGTTCAGCTCGCGGGCGGCCGGCCGGGTTACCCGCGCCGTCGGGACCGAGGGCACGCGGACCGTGCTGGAGTGCGTCCTCGACCGGGTGGCCGGACACGGGCCGCCCGCGCACCAAGTCTGGCTGCCCCCGCTCGGGGCGGCACCGGCACTGGACGACCTGCTCCGCGACCGCGCACCGGCGCTGGACGGCCTCACCGTGCCGATCGGTGTCGTCGACCGTCCCTTCGAGCAATGCCGCGCGCCGCTGTTGGCCGAATTGTCCGGAGCGGCAGGCAATGTCGCGTTCGTCGGGGCGCCCCGATCCGGCAAGTCGACGGCATTGTGCACGCTCATCACGGCGTTGGCGGCCACCCACGGTCCGGGACGGGCGCAGTTCTACTGCCTGGACTTCGGCGGCGGGGCGCTGGGCTCCGTGCGAACCGTGCCGCACGTCGGCGCCGTCGCCGGCCGGGCCGAACCCGAGCTGGTCCGGCGGGTGGTCGCCGAGATCGAAGCCATCGTCCGGTACCGCCAGGAGCACCGAAATGTTGTCTCGGGTGACGGCGATCGCCTCAGCGACGTCTTCCTCGTCGTCGACGGCTGGGCGGGCCTGCGTCGCGAGTTCGAGGAACTGGAGGCGCCGGTCAGCGCCCTTGCGGCCCAGGGTCTTTCGTTCGGCGTTCATGTGGTGTTGTCGGCGTCGCGCTGGGCCGAGATCAGGCCGTCGCTGAGGGATCAGATCGGCACCCGCATCGAGTTGCGGCTGGGCGACCCGGCGGATTCCGAGATCGACCGCAAACGGGCGCAGCAAGTACCCCTCGACAGGCCGGGCCGCGGACTATCCCGCGAGGGCCTGCACATGGTCCTCGCGCTGCCCACCGACAGGTTCCGTACCGATGGTCCCGCCGCGCCCCCGATAGCGCTGCTTCCCCGGCACGTCGACCACGACGTCGTGGTGCAGCGAGCGGGTGCCGAGATCGGTGCGTGCGTCCTGCTCGGCCTTCAGGAGCGCGGATTGCGTCCGGTTTCAGTCGATTTCGGGCGCCACGCGCACCTCCTGATCCTCGGGGACACCGGGTGCGGAAAGACCGCCACGTTGCGGACCCTGTGCCATGAGATAGTCCGGACCAAGACCGTCGCGGAGGCCCAGCTGCTGATCGTCGATTTCCACCGCTCCCTGCTGGGCGTCGTCGAGTCGGAACACCTCGCGGGCTACGCCGGGTCGCCGGCCGCCTTGGGCGCGACGGTGCCGGATCTGCTCGATTCCCTGCGCCGGCGGATGCCCCCGTCGGACGCCAGCCCGGCGCAGCTCAGTGCCGGGTCCTGGTGGTCCGGGCCCGACCTCTATGTCCTGATCGACGACCACGACCTGGTCGCCACGGCCGCGGGCAACCCGCTCGGGGCCGTCGTCGACTACCTGCCGTACGCAAAGGATCTGGGGCTGCATCTCGTGGTGGCGCGCCGCGGCGGTGCAGAGCGCGCCCTGTTCGAGCCGCTGTTGACGGGGCTGCGTGACCTCGGCTGCATGACGTTGACGATGAGCGGGCGCCCGGACGAAAGCACGCCGTGGGGGGCCGGGCGCCCGCAGCGCCTGCCGCCGGGCCGTGGCGTTCTGGCGACCCGCGCCGGTGACGACCAGCTTGTCCAGGTGGCGTGGGTCCCGCCGCCGTGACACGCCATCGGGCCGTCATCGAGGCCGGGCCCGGAACGATCCGCCGATTATGTTGTGGGACAAGTGGTGTGGCGGGCGGCGATGTCTCGGAGACCGTGCGGGTGGCGCTGGGCGCGATTGACGATCGGGTCGCACTGGTCGGTGGGCGACCGGTCGCCGTCGGTTCGCTGTGGCGCGCCGCGCTGAGATCACTGACGTGTGCGGACTGCGACGGCGTGCTCGTGGTGCATCCGTCCTGGTGGCCGCCGGCCCGTGTCGACGTGGTGACCAGGGCCGCCACCATGCCGGGGGTTGACGCGCTGGCGCGTCCGCGGTCGTGGCTGCTGGCGCGCGCGTCGGACGCCCGCGGCGAGGCGACGGTGGTCGTGGAGGTCGCCGAGCGGCTGGTGGCGATCACCGGCGCCGAGGTCGCCGCGATACCGCGCGTTGCCGACGAGCATTCGGTTGCTGAGGAGGTGGCCACGGTCATCGCCGGCGATGCCCATCACCCGTCGGCGGTCGTCCTGATCGACGCGCCCGGCACGGTTGCCGGGGGTCCGACCCTCGCCGCGTTGATCGCCGGGGCGGTGCGCGGTAGCGGGCGGGCGGTGGTGGAGATCGGTGACGCCGAGCTGGCTCGGTCGGTGCCGGACGAGGTGCCCGCCCCACCCGAGGCCGGGGCAGGCGCCGCAACCGGAGACGCCCGGTCCCGCGCGCGGACCGTGGCCGGGCTTGCGGCGGCCGTCGTCGCGCTGACGGCGTTGCCGCTGGCGATCTCGGGCGGGGCGCCCCGCCGCGGGGGCGGACCGCCCCCGGCCACGGTGCTGCCGGTGCCGACGACATTGCTCGTCGAGGGCCGCGTCGCGTTGACGGTGCCCGCGAACTGGTTGGCGCAGCGGGTGGTGACCGGCCCCGGGTCGGCGCGGGTACAGGTCACCTCGCCGACGGATCCCGAGGTGGCGTTGCACGTCACGCAGTCGCCGGTGCCCGGCGAGACGCTGGGGGCCACCGCCGAGCGGCTGAAGCGCGCGATCGACGCGGAGGCCACCGGGGTGTTCGTCGATTTCAACCCTTCCGGGAGCAGCGCGGGCCGCCCGGCGGTGACGTACCGCGAAGTGCGCGGCACACACCACGTGCGCTGGTCCGTGCTGCTGGACGGTCCGGTCCGGATCAGCGTCGGCTGCCAGAGCCGCCCCGGCGGCGAGGAGGCCGTTCGGGAGGCGTGCGAGCAGGCGGTGCGGTCCGCCCACGCGATCGGATGAGTCGGCGAATCGGGCGGAACCGAATACCTCCCCGCGCGGTCCAATCTGATATGGCGAACACTCTCAGCACCGACCTTGGCGTGATGCGCACGGTGGCGGCCTCGACGGACGCGCGCAACGACGAGATCCGGGCAATGCTGCAGGCCTTCATCGGACGCATGGGCAGCGTGCCGCGCTCCGTGTGGGGTGGGATCGCGGCCGCGCGGTTCAAAGATGTGGTGGACCGCTGGAATGCCGAGTCGACGCGGCTTTACCACGCCCTGCACACGATCGCCGAGACCATCCGGCACAACGAGGCCGCGCTGTCGGAGGCGGGCGAGGAGCACGCCCGCCGCATCGCCGCCGCCGGCGGGAACGTGTGAGGGAGGGAACGTGGACCAGGTGCTGTCCTACAACTTCGGCGAGATCGAATACTCGATCCGCCGGGAGATCCACGCGACCGCGACCCGCTTCAACGCGGCGCTCGAAGAGTTGAACTCGCAGGTCGCGCCCCTGCGGGAGCTGTGGACCCGCGAAGCGGCCGCCGCGTACCAGGCCGAGCAGTTGAAGTGGCACCAGGCGGCCACGGCGCTGAACGAGATCCTGGTCGAGCTGGGGAATGCGGTGCGCGACGGTGCGGAGGAGATGGCGAACGCCGACCGGCGGGCGGCCGGCGTCTGGGCACGATAAACGTGATGGCCCCTGTGTGGTCCCGGCGGGGGAGAGCCGCCGGGACCACACAGTCATTTTGACCTGCGGGGACGCGCATCGGTAAGCTGCTCGGTTGGCGTGCGGTACGCCGGGGTCTCGGGTCAACGTCGGTCGCCGAGATGAACCCCACCGTGAACGCCTGACCGGCACCCGGCTCGACCCGGGATCCACCTCGAGAAGAGAAGGTAAGCGCTGTGCCCACCTACGCGCCAAAGGCGGGTGACACCACACGGTCGTGGTACGTCATCGACGCCACGGACGTGGTGCTTGGCCGCCTTGCCGTCGCGGCAGCCAACCTGCTGCGCGGCAAGCACAAGCCGACGTTCGCGCCCAATGTCGACGGCGGTGACTTCGTCATCGTCATCAACGCCGAAAAGGTCGCCCTGTCCGGCGACAAACTGCAGCAGAAGATGGCTTTCCGCCACTCGGGGTATCCCGGCGGTCTGCACAAGCGCTCGACCGGCGAGCTGCTGCAAAAGCACCCGACCCGCGTCGTGGAGAAGGCGATCGTCGGCATGCTGCCCAAGAACAAGCTCAGCCGTCAGATCCAGCGCAAGCTTCGCGTCTACGCGGGCCCGGAGCACCCCCACACCGCTCAGCAGCCGGTGCCGTACGAGATCAAGCAGGTGGCGCAGTGACCGAAACAACCGAGGCCTTGGAGACCCCGGCGACCCCGGAGACCCCGGAGACGCCGGAGACCCCGGCCGAGGCTCCCGCCGCCCGTCCCGCCGAGTCGTTCGTGTTCGAGCGGCCCATCCAGACCGTCGGCCGCCGCAAGGAGGCCGTGGTGCGGGTGCGCATCGTGCCCGGCACCGGCAAGTTCGACCTCAACGGCCGCAGCCTGGAGGACTACTTCCCCAACAAGGTGCACCAGCAGCTGATCAAGGCCCCGCTGGTGACCGTGGACCGGGTGGAAAGCTTCGACGTGTTCGCCCTGCTGCATGGCGGCGGCCCGTCGGGGCAGGCGGGCGCGCTGCGCCTGGGCATCGCCCGGGCGTTGATCCTGGCCTCGCCGGAGGACCGGCCCGCCCTGAAGAAGGCCGGCTTCCTCACGCGTGACCCGCGTGCCACCGAGCGCAAGAAGTACGGGCTGAAGAAGGCGCGCAAGGCGCCCCAGTACAGCAAGCGCTGATCAACGCTCGCTTTTCGGCCGCGACTTGGCAACTTTTGCGCAAGTCAGCGGCGTGTCTGCGCACCAAAACGCATGGTTTCGGTCAGAAAAGAACGGGCACGTTAGGTGAACGACCGCCAACTGTGAGAGGTTTTTCGGCATGGGTCGACTATTCGGCACCGACGGTGTTCGCGGGGTCGCCAATCGCGAGTTGACCGCCGAGCTGGCGCTGGCCCTGGGCGCCGCGGCGGCGCGGCGACTGGCGAGTTCCGTTGGGCCGGGCCGGCGGGTCGCCGTGATCGGGCGCGACCCCCGGGCCAGCGGCGAGATGCTGGAGGCGGCCGTGATCGCCGGGCTGACCAGCCAGGGAGTCGACGCGCTGCGGGTCGGGGTGCTTCCGACACCGGCTGTGGCGTACCTGACCGGTGCCTACGACGCCGACTTCGGGGTGATGATCTCCGCCTCGCACAACCCGATGCCCGACAACGGCATCAAGATCTTCGGTCCCGGCGGCCACAAGCTGGACGACGACACCGAGGATCAGATCGAGGAACTGGTTGCGGCGGGACCCGGCTTGCGCCCGGTCGGCGCCGGGATCGGCCGCCTTGTCGACGCCGAGGACGCCGACGACCGCTACCTGCGCCACCTGTCGAAGACGTGCACGCTGCGGCTGGACGGCCTGACCGTGGTGGTCGACTGCGCCCACGGTGCCGCATCGTCGGTGGCGCCGCGCGCCTACCGCGCCGCGGGCGCGCGGGTGATCGCGATCAACGCCGAGCCGAACGGGCTCAACATCAACGACGGCTGCGGCTCGACGCACCTGGATGCGCTGAAGGCGGCCGTCGTCGAGCACCGCGCCGACCTCGGCCTGGCGCACGACGGCGACGCCGACCGCTGCCTGGCCATCGACGCCAACGGGAACCTCGTCGACGGCGACCACATCATGGTCGTGCTCGCGCTGGCCATGCGGGAGGCCGGCGAACTGGCCTCCGACACGCTGGTGACCACCGTGATGAGCAACCTCGGGCTGCACCTGGCGATGCGCGCGGCCGGCATCACCGTGCGCACCACGGGCGTCGGCGACCGCTACGTTTTGGAGGAGTTGCGGGCCGGCGACTACAGCCTCGGCGGCGAGCAGTCCGGCCACATCGTGATGCCCGCGGTGGGCTCCACCGGCGACGGCATCGTCACCGGGCTGCGCCTGATGACGCGCATGGTGCAGACCGGCTCGTCGCTGGCGGACCTCGCCTCGGCGATGCGGGCGCTGCCCCAGGTGCTGATCAACGTCAAGGCCGCCGACAAGGCCACCGCCGCGGCGGCCCCCTCGGTGCGGGCCGCCGTCGAGCAGGCCGAGGCCGAACTGGGTGACACCGGGCGAATCCTGTTGCGCCCCTCGGGAACCGAGCCGATGATCCGGGTCATGGTGGAGGCCCCCGAAGAGGCCATCGCGCAGCGCGTCGCGGCCGGTGTCGCCGAAGCGGTGAGCTCCGCGCGCTGATCCTTCCGCTGGAACCCCGGCGCGGTGTCGGGCGTCGGATTAGGCATGGAATTCGATAGCCCCGGGGTGTACAGGGTCTCCGACCAGCTGGACGCGGCCGCGGAACTGCTCGATCGTGCCGTGGGAGATCACTTGGCGCGGTTGGCTTTCGGCGCGGCGAGCGCCGGCCGGGCGCACACCGCTCGCGGGGATGCCCTGCGTGTCCAGCTGGACCGCTTGACGGCCGAGGTGACGCAGTGGTCCCGGGCGGCAACCGCGGCCGCGGCCGCGCTGCGCGCCGGCGCCGACCGCTACGCCGACGCCGAACTGTACACCGCGGCGCGGATCGCCTGATCGTGGCCGAGCGGTTGGACGTCGCCGAGCGCCTCGCCGAGGGCCGGCCCGCCGTCGAGCACACCCAGGCCTACGTGCAGGCCTGCCACGCGCTCGGTTACCGGTACCCCGAAATGACGTCGCATCCCTTCCGGATTCGCGATTGGTACGACAGCGAAGATGGCCTCGACCTTCGCACCCTCGATCGCGACTGCGCGGAACTGCGGGCCGCGGGCGCGGCGGTCATGGAGGCGCTGCGGATCCAGCGCGCGCAGATTTCCGAGCTGGCCACGGCGTGGGCGGGCGCGGGCGGGGACTCCGCGGCCCGGTTTCTGGAGCGTCACTGCGACGCCGCGAGCGCGGTGGCCCTCGAGGTCCGCGCGGCGGCTCAGCGGTGTGAGTCCCTGCGGGACAACCTGTGGTACCTCGTCGACTCGAAGGTCGCGACGGCCATCGCCATCGACGATCGCACGCGGGCCCAGCAACCGGCGTGGTTGGCCGCCGCAGCCGCGGTGACGTCCGGCGCGGGGGACCGGGCGAGCGCCGAGGAGGTGGTCCGTGAGCAGATACAGCCCTACGTGGACAACGAGATTCGCGACGACTGGCTGACGACGATGCGCTCGACGGTGGACGGTGTCGACACGTCCTACGACATGGTCATCGACCGGATGGCGGTCACGCCACCGGCGCGCTTCGAGGTGCCCGGCGATTTCGGGCCCGACTATCGGCCGCGTCCGGCGGGCCCGCCGAGCCCGGCGGCAGGCGTGGCGGCGCCCCCGGCAGCCGTGCCGGCTCCCCCGGCAGGCGCGCCGGCTCCCGCGGCCGCGCCCGCGCCCGCCGCGGCTGCCGGGCCGCCGGTCGATCCTGCACCCGCGCCGACATTGGCCTCGGCCGCGCCGGCAACAAACCCCGCGATCCCGGCTCCGGCACTGCCCGAGCTGGGGACCGCCTCCGGCATGCCGGCGGGCGACCTGGGCGGCGGCCTGAGTGGGCTGGGCGGGCTCGGCGGGCTGGCCAACCGGATCGTCGAGGCCATGGGCTCCCTGTTGGGTCCGGCGGACCAATCAGGCGAGGAGGGCACCGTCGATGGCGAGGAGCCGTTCCACCCCGATGACGACGCCGACGATGACCCCGAGGACAAGCCCGGTCAACCCGACGAGCCGAAAGATGCCGACCACACACCCGACGACGAGGCGCTCAAGCCCGCCGACCGGGCCGTGCCGGTCGATGCGTCGGCGCCGGGCGCCGCGCCAGCCGCACCGGACGGTCCGCCCGCACCGGTCGACGCACCGCCGGCCCCTGCCGCGCCGCCGGCCCCGGCCCCGCCGCCGGCGCCTGTTGGCAACGAGTCGAAAACGCCGTGCGAGATCGCCGCGGACCAGCTCCCGCAGGCGGGAAGTTGATGCCCTCAGGCCGGCCGCAGCGCGAGCACGTCCTCGACGAAGCGCACGCCTTCGCCCGCGTCGGCGGCCAGCGGGCTCACCAACAGGGTCGTCACGCCGGCCTCGGCGAAGGCGGCCAGGCGTTCGGCGACGTACCCGCGGGGGCCGACGAGGGACATCCCGCGGACCAGCTCGTCGGGCACCAGGTCGATGGCCTCGGCCTTCCGGCCGGACAGGTACAGCTCCTGGATCCGGTCGGCGACCTCGCCGAAGCCGTAGCGGGTGGCCAGGTTGTGGTAGAAGTTGCGGCCCTTGGCGCCCATCCCGCCGATGTAGAGGGCCAGCTGCGGCTTGACCCAGGCCAGCCGCTCCTCGACGTCGTCGCCGACGGCCAGCGACGCGTGCACCATGACGTCGAGCGGCCCCAGGGCGGGATCGCGTTTGGCGGCCCCGGCGGCCAGCGCCTCGCCCCACACCAGATTCGCCTTCTCCGGAAGGTAGAACACCGGCTGCCAGCCCTCGGCGATCTCGGCGGTGAGCTCGACGTTTTTCGGGCCCAGCGCCGCGATCGTGATCGGAATGCGTTCGCGCACAGGGTGATTGATGAGCTGCAGCGGTTTGCCCAGGCCAGTCCCGCGGTCGGCGGGCAGCGGGATCTGGTAGTGCTTGCCGGCGTACTGCACCCGCTCGCGGCGCCAGACCTGCCGACAGATCTCCACAATCTCGCGGGTGCGGCCCAACGGGGCGTCGAACTCCACGCCGTGGAACCCCTCCATCACCTGGGGCCCGGACGTGCCGATGCCGAGCCGAAATCGCCCGTCGGACACGAAATCCAGGCCCGCGGCGGTCATCGCCAGCAGCGACGGCGTGCGGATGTAGATGGGAAACACCCCCGACGCGAGTTCGACGGTGCTGGTCTTGGCGGCCAGATACCCGAGCTGGCTCACGGCGTCGAAGGAATATGCCTCGGCCACCACCGCGATGTCGATGCCGGCCTTTTCGAGTTCGACGATGCGGTCAACGCCTTCGTGAAACCCGCCCGAGTAGTCCAGGGCGATCCCGATTCGCATCAACGACAGATACCACGGCGTCGGTGGCACGCCCCTGTGGGGAGTGTCACTTCAGCAGCGCGACGACCTTCTCTTCGAGGGCGACCGGCTCGGCCTCGGGATCCACCGGATCGGTCCGCGGCAGCTTGGCGTCGGGATCGGTGAAGTCGCGGTAGGTCTTGTCCCCGCCCAGCGCGTTGAGCAGGTAACCGGTCAGCAGCGCGCGCACCGAGCGCTGCGTGCGCCGGTCCGGCCCGGCCAGCCCGAACACCGTGGTCAGCCGGCGGCCCTCGACCAGCCCGCCGGGTTCGGCCTTGTGCACGATGCGCAGGGTCGCGGTGTCCCACGCGGCGTCCAGGGCCAGCGCGTTGGAATTCAGCGATTTCGGATCCCCCGGCGCGGTCAGGATCAACCCCGGGACCCTCAGCGTCGCGGCGGGTTGCTCGGCGGGGGGGCTGGTGACCGACGGGAAGAGCGCCGCCACGGCCGCGGGCTTGGCGGGCATGCCGGCCGCCGCGAACACGGCCGCCGAGCCGCCGAACCCGTGGCCCACGACGCCGAGCTTGGCCGGATGCACGCTGATGTTGCCCGGCCCGAGGCGCACACCGGCCACGATGTCGAGGGCGGTGCCGAGGTCGAAGGCGAAATTGAGCACGGACGGCGCCAGGCCCCGCTGGGTGTCGGGCGCCCCGGCCACGATGCCCCACGACGCCAGGTGCTCCAGCAGGCCGGAATAACGAGCGGCGCCGGCGAGCCAATCGTGGCCGAACGCGACGCCCGGCAGATTGAGCCCCGCCTCGGGCGTGTACACCACGCCCGGCAAACCTGCAAAGGCCAGGTCACCGCGCAAAACCCGGTGCGGGCCACGGCGGCTGAGGGCTGCGACGAGCTTGCGGATGCGGGCCACCCGTCGACGTTAGCGCATGGAGCCGCTAGGCAGTGACCTCGATCAGACCCACCCGCCACAACGCCGCGTACAGGTGGCGCAGTGGGATGCTCAGCAAACGAGAGGCCGCGTCCACCATCGGGTCGCCGCCGGCGACCGGCGGGCGAGGGGTCCGCTTCGGCGCGGGCGCAACGGTCGGCCGTGACGCGGCCTGGACAGTCACCACCTCGTCGATCAGAACTGCGGTCATGGTTCCCTCCTGGAAGATCCACGGGGCCGTGAGATCTATTCGAATGCGGCCAGATCTCCGATTCCCTGATTAGGTTTTAACATTTGCTAGACGGCTATTTTCGTAAGGTTTACGGATAGTTGAACTATTGACATTGACTTGTATCTAAAGTGACGTGGTAAGGATTCTCGGCCGAATTTGATGCGGTGCGCCGGCGTGGCAATTAGGGGGCTGACCATTTGATTTGCCGATAGAGTCCGCCGCAAATTCGTCCCGGTCCTGATCGGGCGAGAGCCACCCCCGTCGTTTCTTCCGCCAGCAGTGGGTTGTTGCCAGCTTGGGTCCCACATTTCGCAGTGTAAGGCGGGCAGTTGCTGGGCGCCGGAAGCCAACGGGAACGACACGAATACATCGGGTGAAATAAGCCCTGATCGTTTGTTAAATCGGTGTGAATGCATCCCTGCGGTCCTTCCCGGCGCCGGTGTCGCTGACCACAGCGTCGCGCCCCGGCCTGGAGGGATCCTCAACGGATGCTTGGTGGCGGCGCGCCCGCGGTATCCGCAGGTCGGGCCCGTGCTGGCGGGTCCGCGGCGATCGCTGCACTACCCTGTTCAGGATGTGCGGGATTGTCGGCTACGTCGGGCAGCGCCCGGCCTGCGAGGTCGTCATGGACGCGCTGCGCCGGATGGAGTACCGCGGCTACGACTCAGCGGGAATCGCGCTGGTCGACGGCCGGGGCAAACTGATCGTCCGGCGTCGCGCCGGCCGGTTGGCCAACCTGGAAGAGGCCATCGAAGAAACCGAGCAGACGACGCCCGGGGCGCTCGCCGGCACCACCGGCCTGGGCCACACCCGCTGGGCCACCCACGGCCGCCCCACCGACCGCAACGCCCACCCGCACCGCGACGCCGCCGGCAAGATCGCGGTCGTCCACAACGGCATCATCGAGAATTTTCCGGCCCTGCGCCACGAGCTGGAGGCGGCCGGCGTGGAGTTCGCCAGCGACACCGACACCGAGGTGGCGGTGCACCTGGTGGCCCGGGCCTACCGGCACGGCGACACCGCGGGTGACTTCGTCGCCTCGGTGCTGGCGGTGCTGCGCCGGCTCGAGGGCCACTTCACCCTGGTGTTCGCGAACGCCGACGAGCCGGGCACCATCGTGGCCGCGCGCCGCTCGACCCCGCTGGTCGTCGGCATCGGCGACGGCGAGATGTTCGTCGGCTCCGACGTGGCGGCGTTCATCGAACACACCCGTGACGCCGTCGAACTCGGCCAGGACCAGGCCGTGGTGATCACGGCGGACGGCTACCGCATCACCGACTTCGACGGCAACGATGACGCCGCGAGTGCCCGCGTTTTTCATATCGATTGGGACCTGGCCGCCGCCGAGAAGGGCGGCTACCCGTACTTCATGCTCAAAGAGATCGCCGAGCAGCCCATCGCGGTGGCCGACACCCTGCTGGGGCACTTCGTCAACGGCCGGATAGTGCTCGACGAGCAGCGCCTGTCCGACCAGGAACTCCGCGAGATCGACAAGGTGTTCGTGGTGGCCTGCGGCACCGCGTACCACTCGGGGCTGCTGGCCAAGTACGCGATCGAGCACTGGACCCGGCTGCCGGTGGAGGTGGAGCTGGCCAGCGAGTTCCGCTACCGCGACCCGGTGCTGGACCGCAGCACCCTGGTCGTGGCCATCTCGCAGTCGGGGGAGACCGCCGACACGCTGGAGGCGGTCCGGCACGCCAAGGAGCAGAAGGCCAAGGTGCTGGCGATCTGCAACACCAACGGCTCGCAGATCCCGCGCGAATGCGACGCGGTGCTCTACACGCGCGCCGGCCCGGAGATCGGCGTGGCCTCCACCAAGACCTTCCTGGCGCAGATCGCCGCCAATTATCTGGTCGGCCTGGCGCTGGCGCAGGCCCGCGGCACCAAGTACCCCGACGAGGTCGAGCGCGAGTACCGCGAGCTCGAGGCGATGCCCGACCTGGTGGCCCGCGTGCTGGCGATGATCGAGCCGGTGGCCGCGCTGGCGCACCGGTTCGCCCAGTCCTCGACCGTGCTGTTCCTGGGCCGCCACGTCGGCTACCCGGTGGCGCTGGAGGGCGCCCTGAAGCTCAAGGAGCTGGCCTACATGCACGCCGAGGGGTTCGCCGCCGGGGAGCTCAAGCACGGCCCGATCGCGCTGATCGAAGACGACCTGCCCGTCATCGTCGTGATGCCCTCGCCCAAGGGCCAGGCCACGCTGCACGCCAAGCTGTTGTCCAACATCCGTGAGATTCAGACCCGCGGCGCGGTGACCATCGTGATCGCCGAGGAGGGCGACGACACCGTGCGCCCCTACGCCGATCACCTCATCGAAATCCCTTCGGTGTCAACGCTTCTGCAGCCGCTGCTGTCGACCATCCCGCTGCAGGTGTTCGCCGCGTCGGTGGCGCAGGCCCGCGGCTACGACGTCGACAAGCCGCGAAACCTGGCCAAGTCCGTCACCGTCGAATAGCCGAATGGGTTCCGCCGTACAATCTCCGGGCGGTCAAGTCGTGCGAGCGAGGGGGAGGCGCATTGTCGGCGGATGGTTCGGCCCAGCGGGGCAGGCGCTCGGGGCGAGTGTTGATCGTCGGTCTGGTGGTTCTGTTCGTCGCGACCTACGCCATCACGGTGGGGCTGTATTCCCGATCCGGCTGTGGCTGCCCGCGTCAGGTCACCCAGGGCCAGCCGGCGCCCGACGGGACCACGGTGACGATCGATCTCCAAGAACTCCAGTCGGTCAAGGGCGGGCTGAGCGGCAATATCACCGTTTCGCCGGGGCATGAGCTGCTGGATCCGCTGACCGGCGGCCTCACCGAAGATCTCGCCGTCGCCGTCCACTCCGCGGTGACGCCCACCAAGCGCAGCTGGGCGAAGGGCACGGTGCCGGGCGTGTCTCCCGTCCCGCTGACCATCACGGGCGACCCTTCGGATTGGCCTTTCGACCACTACCACTCGGGGCCGATCACGGTCGATCTGTTCCGCGGCGCCTCGCCGGTGCCGCAACGGGCGTCGGTCACCTTCATCGACCGCATTCCGGGCTGGCGCGTCGACATACCGGTCAGCGCCAGATCGGGTATCGCCGCGCCCATCGCCGCGCCTTACCGGGTGGAATTGCGCCGGTCGCCGAGCACGGCGGCATTCGCCGCCGTCATCGTCGCCATGATGATCGCGATCGCCGCGATCGGACTCTCGGTCGCCGTGCTGACGGCGCTCGACCGGCGAAAGTTTCAGCCGCCGATGACGACGTGGTACGCGGCGATGCTTTTCGCCATCATGCCGCTGCGCAACGCCCTGCCGGACGCGCCGCCGATCGGGTCGTGGGTCGATGTCACCGTCACGTTGTGGGTGATCGTCGCGTTGGTGAACGCGATGCTGCTCTACATCTTCTGCTGGTGGCGGCACCTGAGACCCGAGCCGGCCACCGTCGCGTAGCAACGCCGGGCGTGCAAAAGTTGAACTTGTGGCGAACGCATCGGTGGGGACCCGGCTGCGGCGGATCTGGCTCGCGGTGTGGCATTTCGTCACCGGAGCGCCGCTGACCTACTGCTGGCTGCTCGTGCTGACGATCACCACGATCATCCAGAACGAACTGCCCGGGCGGCAGCTGCACTGGGTGCTGCTGCACCGGTCCACCAACATTCACGCGCTGGGAACCGACCCGCTCGACGTGCTGTTCTCCAGCCTGCTGTGGCTCGACGGCAAGGACCTGGAACCCTACCTGCTGCTGTTCACGCTTTTCCTCGCGCCCGCCGAACACTGGCTCGGCCAATTGCGTTGGCTAACAATCGGTTTGACCTCTCACATCCTGGCCACCTACATCAGCGAGGGCATCCTGTACTACGCGATCGAGGAACACGAGGCGCCGGAACGGCTGGTGCACGCCCGCGACATCGGGGTCAGCTACTTCCTGGTCGGCGTGATGGCCGTGCTGACCTATCACATCGCGCGGCCGTGGCGGTGGGGTTACCTCGGGGTGCTGCTCGTCATCTTCGGCTTTCCGTTGCTGATGATGAGTCGCCACGGGGTGAACTTCACCGCGATCGGTCACTTCGCCGCGATCCTGATCGGGCTCTGCTTCTACCCGATGGCGCGGGAACGCAAGGGTCCGGCCTTGAATCCGGCGAGACTCAGAACCGCTTTCCGGCGAGTCGGTTCCGGGGGGTAGGCGGTGGGGCGGCCGGTCCGCGCGCCCAGCCGTCGCCCGACGCCATCGCGTGCGCCCACCTCGTCGCCGACGACGCCCACGAGCCGGTCCAGCGCGCGAAACCACGCGCCCGCCGCGGCTAGGTACGCTTGGCGCTGACGTAGTGCAGCCCGGTGCCCGTCTCGCGGTCCGCGCCGGCGGGCAGCGGAAAGCCCTGGGCGGCAAACAGATCCGCAACGCTCACGGCCGAGGTCGCCCAGCCGTGGCCGTCCAGGTACTCGACCACGTCGTGGCGGTCGCCCGCATACCACAGGTCGGTCATCTCGATGTCGAAGCCGTGTTCGCGCCATTGGTCGGTGACGTCCCGCATCCGGTCGGCCATTGCCTGCACCGCATCGGCGGGCCCCCGGAAGTTCTCGGTGGCCAGTTGGCTCCCGGGCGGGCTGAGCTCGGTGATGTTGTCCAGCAACCGATCCTGCGCGTCCGGCGGCAGGAACGGCAGCAGGCCCTCGGCGCTCCAAGCGGTGGGGCGGGCGGGGTCCAGGCCGGCCGTGCGGAGCGCCGACGGCCAGTCGTGGCGCAGATCGACAGGCACCGTCCGCAGGTCGGCGGTCGGGGCCGCGCCCAGTTCGGCCAGGGTCGCGGTCTTGAAGTCGATGACCGCGGCCTGGTCGATCTCGAACACCGTGGTGCCCGCCGGCCAGCGCAGCCGGTAGGCGCGGGCGTCCAGGCCCGAGGCCAGGATCACCGCCTGGCGGATCCCGTCTCGGGCTGCGGCCAGGAAGAAGTCGTCGAAGAAGCGGGTACGGATGCCCATCATGGCGCCCATCCGTGCCATCCCGAAGTCCCCGTTGTCGTCGACCTCGGCCGGATCCAACTCACCGCCGGCGACGCGGGTGAAGAAGTCGATGCCGACGGCGCGAACGAGCGGCTCGGCGAACGGGTCGTCGATCAGCGGGTCCTCGCCGCGACTGGCCAGTGCGCGCCCCACCGCGACGCCGGTGGCCGTGGCCCCGACGCCGTTGCTCAGGTCCCACGTGTCGTTGTCTGTCCGTGCCATAACCGCCCCCCGTCCGCCGTTTGATTCGAGCCGTGCGCGAGGGTACGCCCCGACATGGAATGCTTGCGATGATGCGGCATTACTACTCCGTCGACGCGATCCGGGGCGCCGAAGCTCCGCTGTTGGCCAGCCTGCCCGACGGCGCTCTGATGCGCCGCGCGGCGTTCGGGCTGGCCACCGAGATCATCGCCGAGCTGACCGCCCGCACCGGCGGGGTCGCCGGGCGCCGGGTGTGCGCGGTCGTCGGCTCCGGCGACAACGGCGGTGACGCGCTGTGGGCGGCGACCTTCGTGCGGCGGCGCGGCGCGGTCGCCGACGCGGTGCTGCTCAATCCCGACCGCACCCACCGCAAGGGGCTGGCCGCGTTCCGCAAGGCCGGCGGGCGTGTGGTCGAAAGCGTCTCGCCGACAACGGATCTCGTCATCGACGGCGTGGTGGGGATCTCCGGATCGGGCCCGCTGCGGCCGGCCGCGGCGCAGGTGTTCGCGGCCGCAGGGGAGATACCGGTGGTCGCCGTCGACATCCCCAGCGGCATCGACGTGGCGACCGGCGCGATCACCGGGCCCGCGGTACACGCCGCGCTGACGGTCACCTTCGGCGGGCTCAAACCCGTGCACGCACTGGCCGACTGCGGGCGCGTCGAGCTGATCGACATCGGCCTGGACCTACCGGAGACGGACGTGCTCGGCTTCGAGGCCGCCGACGTCGTCGCGCGCTGGCCGGTGCCCGGCCCGCACGACGACAAGTACACCCAGGGCGTCACCGGGGTGATGGCCGGCTCCTCGACCTATCCGGGTGCGGCCGTCTTGTGCACCGGCGCGGCCGTCGCCGCCCACTCCGGCATGGTCCGCTACGCCGGCAGCGCGCACAAGGAGGTGCTGGCGCGCTGGCCCGAAGTGATCGCGGCACCCGGCCCCGCGGCGGCCGGGCGGGTGCAGGCCTGGGTGGTCGGGCCGGGGTTGGGCACCGACGACACCGGGGCGGCGGCGCTGTGGTTTGCGCTGGACACCGACCTCCCGGTGATCGTGGACGCCGACGCGCTGACCATCCTGGCGGCCCATCCCGAGCTGGTGGTCAACCGCACCGCCCCGACGGTGCTTACCCCGCACGCGGGTGAATTCGCCCGGCTGGCGGGTAACCCGCCGGGGGACGACCGCGTCGGCGCGTGCCGCAAGCTGGCCGACAGCTTCGGCGCCACCGTGCTGCTCAAGGGGAACGTCACGATCGTCGCCGACCCCGGCGGCCCGGTGTACCTGAACCCCGCCGGGCAGTCGTGGGCGGCCACGGCGGGGTCGGGCGACGTGCTGTCCGGGATGATCGGCGCGCTGCTGGCGTCGGGGCTGCCGGCCGCCGAGGCGGCCGCGGCCGCGGCCTTCGTGCACGCCCGTGCCGCCGCGATGTCGGCCGCCGACCCGGGCCCCGGCGAGGCGCCGACGTCGTCGTCGCGCATCATCCCGCACATCCGGGCCGCTATAGCCGCCCTGTAGAGACCTGTAGAGAAAGGATCCGCCGTGTCCCGCAGCCATCCGTCCGTGCCGGCCCACTCGATCGCCCCCGCTTACACCACCCGCATGTTCACCGCGCCGATCCCCGCGCTGCGGCTCCCCGAGGAGTCCATGGATCCCGAGGCCGCGTACCGCTTCATCCACGACGAGCTGATGCTCGACGGCAGTTCGCGGCTCAACCTGGCCACGTTCGTCACCACCTGGATGGATCCCGAGGCCGGCAAGCTGATGGCCGAGACGTTCGACAAGAACATGATCGACAAGGACGAGTACCCGGCCACCGCGGCCATCGAGCAGCGCTGCGTCTGCATGGTGGCCGACCTGTTCCATGCCGAAAATCTCAAGGACGACGACCCCTCGAGCGCCATCGGCGTGTCCACCATCGGCTCCAGCGAGGCCGTGATGCTGGGCGGCCTGGCGCTGAAGTGGCGCTGGCGGGCCAAGGTCGGAAAGGGCTGGGAGAGCCGCCGGCCCAACCTGGTGATGGGCTCGAACGTCCAGGTGGTGTGGGAGAAGTTCTGCCGCTACTTCGATGTCGAACCGCGCTACCTGCCGATGGAGGAGGGGCGCTACGTCATCACGCCCGAGCAGGTCGTCGACGCCGTGGACGAGGACACCATCGGCGTGGTGGCGATCCTGGGCACCACCTACACCGGCGAACTGGAACCGATCGCCGAAATCTGCGCGGCGCTGGACAAGCTCGCGGCCGGCGGGGGCGTGGACGTCCCGGTGCACGTCGACGCCGCCAGCGGCGGCTTCGTCGTGCCGTTCCTGCACCCCGATTTGGAGTGGGACTTCCGGCTGCCGCGGGTGGTCTCGATCAACGTCAGCGGCCACAAGTACGGGCTGACGTATCCGGGCGTCGGGTTCGTGGTGTGGCGCAGCGCCGAGCACCTGCCCGAGGATCTCGTGTTCCATGTCAACTACCTTGGCGGCGACATGCCGACCTTCACGCTGAACTTCTCCCGCCCCGGCAACCAGGTGGTCGGCCAGTACTACAACTTCCTGCGGCTGGGGCGCGAGGGATACACCAAGGTCATGCAGAGCCTGTCGTCGACGGCGCGCTGGCTCGGTGCGCAGCTGCGCGAGGGGGAGCACTGCGAGCTGATCTCGGACGGTTCGGCGATCCCGGTGGTCAGCTTCCGGCTGGCCAAGGACCGCGGCTACACCGAGTTCGACGTCTCCCACGAGCTGCGCGGCTACGGCTGGCAGGTGCCCGCCTACACGATGCCCGACAACGCCACCCACGTCTCGGTGCTGCGCATCGTCGTGCGCGAGGGCCTCTCGGCCGACCTGGCCCGGGCGCTGCACGACGACGCGCGCGCCGCCCTCGCGTCGCTGGACAAGCTCAAGCCAGGCGGGCACTACGACGCCCAGCACTTCGCGCACTGAGCGTTTGGCGCCGAGCGTCGACTTGTTGGGCAATCAGGGCCGTGATCTGCGCAACAAGTCGACGCTCGGCGACGCTTGGCGGGGTTCTGGGAGAATGGCGCCCGTGGTCGTTACGCCGATATCCCTGACGCCCGGTGTTCTCGCCGAGGCCGTGGTGGACCTGGGCGCTGTTGCGCACAACGTCCGGGTGCTGCGCGAGCGCGCCGGCGCCGCGCAGGTGATGGCCGTCGTCAAGGCCGACGGTTACGGCCACGGTGCCACCCCGGTCGCCCGCGCGGCGCTGGCCGCCGGGGCGGCCGAGCTGGGCGTCGCCACCGTCGACGAGGCGCTGGCGCTGCGCGCCGACGGCATCACCGCGCCGGTGCTGGCATGGCTGCACCCGCCCGGCATGGACTTCGGGCCGGCGCTGCTGGCCGACGTGGAGATCGGCGTGTCCTCGGTGCGCCAGCTCGACGAGGTGGCCGACGCGGTGCGCCGAACCGGTCGGACGGCGACGGTCACCGTCAAGGTGGACACGGGGCTGAACCGCAACGGCGTCGCCCCGGCGCAGTACCCGGCTATGCTGACCACGCTGCGCCGGGCGGTCGCGGAGGACGCCATCCGGCTGCGGGGGCTGATGTCGCACCTGGTGTTCGCCGATCAGCCCGAGAACCCCATCAACGACGTTCAGGCCCAACGGTTTTCCGACGCGCTGGCACAGGCGCGCGCCGAGGGTGTGCGGTTCGAGGTGGCGCATCTGGCGAACTCATCGGCCACGATGTCGCGACCCGACCTGGCCTACGACCTGGTACGCCCCGGCATCGCGGTGTATGGCCTGAGCCCGGTGCCCGACCTCGGCGACATGGGATTGATCCCGGCGATGACGGTGAAATGCCCTGTCGCGCTGGTGAAGTCGATTCGCGCCGGCGAGAGCGTGTCCTATGGGCACACCTGGACGGCGCGGTGCGACACCACCCTGGCGTTGCTGCCGATCGGCTACGCCGACGGCGTGTTCCGCTCGCTGGGCGGGCGCCTGGAGGTGCTGATCAACGGCAGGCGCCGCCCCGGTGCCGGCCGGATCTGCATGGACCAGTTCGTCGTCGACCTGGGTCCCGGGCCCGTCGACGTGGCCGAGGGCGACGAGGCCATCCTGTTCGGGCCCGGAACCCGCGGCGAACCCACCGCACAGGACTGGGCCGACCTGCTCGGCACCATCCACTACGAAGTGGTCACCAGCCCCCGAGGGCGGATCAGGCGAACCTATCGCGAGGCCGAAACCGTTGAGCCCTGAGGAAACCCGCAGGCGCCACCGGGGCAGGGCCTGGCTTGCGGGTGGCGCCGGCGTGACCGCCGTCGCCACCATCGTCGGAGCCTCGGCCCGCCGATCGATGACCCAGCGCACCACCACCCGCGAAGACCCTTACGCCGACGAGGATTTCGAGCGGATCGACGACGACCGCGCCTACGTGGTGACCACCCGCGACGGGGTGGCGCTCGCGGTCCGCGAGGCCGGCCCGTTGGACGCGCAGGTCACCATGGTCTTCGTCCACGGATTCTGCCTGCGCATGGGCGCCTTCCATTTCCAGCGGACCCGGCTGCCCAACCGGCTCGGTGCGCCCGTGCGGATGGTGTTCTACGACCAGCGCGGACACGGGCGCTCGGGCGCCGGCGAGCCCGAGACCTACACGCTGACTCAACTGGGCGAGGACCTTCAGACAGTGCTGAGGGCGGTGGCGCCGCGCGGGGTTGTCCTGCTGGTCGGCCACTCGATGGGCGGCATGACGGTGTTGTCGCACGCGCGCCAGTTCCCCGAGCAGTACGGCAGCCGGATCGTCGGCGCCGCGATCATTTCCTCCGCGGCCGAAGGGGTCACGCGGTCCCCGCTGGGCGAGATCCTGAAAAACCCTGCGCTGGAAGCGTTCCGGTTCACCGCCCGGTCCGCGCCCAAGCTGATGCACCGCGGCCGCAACGTGTCGCGGTCGCTGATCGGCCCGATCCTGCGGGCCGCGTCCTACAGCGACCTGCAGGTCAGCCGGAGCCTGGACGCGTTCTCGCAGCGGATGATGAACGGCACACCGATCGCCACCATGGTCGGCTTCCTGGACGCCCTGGAAAAGCACGACGAAACCGCCGGGCTGTGGACGCTGCTGAAGGTCCCCACCCTGATCGCCTGCGGTGACCACGACCTGCTCACGCCGGACGAATACTCGCGCAAGATGGCGGCCTCGCTGCCGTTGTCGGAGTTGGTGATCGTCAGCGGCGCGAGCCACCTGGCGCTGCTGGACAAACCCGAAGCCATCAACGACGGGCTGGTCCGGCTGGTGCACCGCGCCGTCCCGGGCAAGGTGGCCCTGCGCTACCGGCGGCTCAAGCAACGGCTGCGCCGCCGTGGCTGACGGTGATGCGGGCACTGCCACGTGCGAGCGCGTCGAGGACACCGTCGCGCTGGGATCGCGGCTGGGTGAGCGGCTCAAGGCCGGCGACGTGGTGGTGCTCTCCGGCCCGCTCGGTGCGGGAAAGACGGTGCTGGCCAAGGGAATTGCCGCGGCGATGGACGTCGACGGGCCCGTCACCTCGCCGTCCTACGTGCTGGCCCGGGTGCACCCGCCGCGGCGGCCCGGCGCGCCGGCGATGATTCACGTCGACATGTACCGGTTGCTGGATCACGGCGCCGACCTGCTCGGCGAGCTCGACTCGCTCGACCTGGACACCGATCTCGAGGACGCCGTCGTCGTGGTCGAGTGGGGCGAGGGCCTCGCCGAACGCCTCTCCGAGCGGCACCTCGACGTCCGCCTGGAGCGGGTCAGTCACTCCGACGTCCGGATCGCCACCTGGCAGTGGGGGCGGCCGTGAATCTCGTTCTCGCCCTTGACACCGCCACCCCGGCCGTGACGGCGGGCCTGGTACGGCTCGAGCGTTGCGTCCACACCGTGCTGGCCGAGCGGGTCACCGTCGACGCCCGGGCGCACGCCGAGCGGCTGACACCCAACGTGGTGGCCGCCCTCGCCGACGCCGCGCTGACGATGGCCGATCTCGACGCCGTCGTGGTGGGCTGCGGCCCCGGCCCGTTCACCGGGCTGCGGGCCGGGATGGCCACCGCTGCGGCGTTCGGCCACGCGCTGGGCATCCCGGTGCGTGGGGTCTGCAGCCTGGACGCCATCGGGGTGCGCACCTCCGGCGACGTCCTGGTGGTGACGGACGCCCGCCGGCGCGAGGTGTACTGGGCCCGCTACCGCGACGGGTTCCGCATGGCCGGACCCGGAGTCGGCGCCCCCGCCGACGTCGACCCCGGGCCGGCGCGCGCGGTGGCCGGCTCGCCCGAGCACGCGGCGCTGTTCGGCCTGCCGGTATGCGGGCCCGTCTCGCCGACGCCGGCCGGCCTGGTGGCCGCGGTACCCGACTGGTCCGAGCGCCCGCTCCCCCTGGTCGCGCTGTACCTGCGCCGGCCCGACGCCAAGCCCCTGGCGGCCCCCCGATGACGGCCTGCAGCGAGTCGGTGACCATCGGCGCGTTGACACCGGCGGACGCACCGCGCTGCGCCGAGCTGGAGGCCCAGCTGTTCCCCGGCGACGACCCGTGGCCCGCGGTGGCCTTCAACCGCGAACTGGCCGGCAAGCACAACCACTACGTGGGCGCGCGCGTCGCCGGCACGCTGGTCGGCTATGCCGGCATCTCGCGGCTGGGCCGCACCCCGCCGTTCGAGTACGAGGTGCACACCATCGGCGTGGACCCGGCCTACCAGGGCCGTGGCATCGGCCGCCGCCTGCTCGACGAGCTGCTCGCCTTCGCCGAGGGGGGCGCCGTGTACCTGGAGGTGCGCACCGACAACGAGGCCGCCATCGCGCTGTACCGCAGCACCGGGTTCGAGCAGATCGGCCTGCGCAAGCGCTACTACCGGGTCAGCGGCGCCGACGCGTACACGATGCGCAGGGAGCCGCGGTGACGGTCGTACTGGCCATCGAAACCTCGTGCGACGAAACGGGAGTCGGCATCGCGCGGCTCGACGCCGATGGAACCGTGACGCTGCTGGCCGACGAGGTGGCCTCCAGCGTCGACGAACACGTCCGCTTCGGCGGCGTCGTCCCCGAGATCGCCTCCCGCGCCCACCTCGAGGCGCTGGGCCCCGCCATGCGCCGCGCGCTGGCGGCCGCGGGCCTGGACGGGCCGGACCAGAAACCGGACATTGTCGCGGCCACCATCGGGCCCGGGCTGGCCGGCGCCCTGTTGGTGGGAGTCGCCGCGGCCAAGGCGTATTCGGCGGCCTGGGGTGTGCCGTTCTACGCCGTCAACCACCTGGGCGGACACCTGGCCGCCGACGTCTACGAACACGGGCCGTTGCCCGAGTGTGTGGCGCTGCTGGTGTCGGGCGGGCACACCCACCTGCTGCACGTGCGGTCCCTCGGCGAACCGATCGTCGAGCTGGGCAGCACCGTCGACGACGCCGCCGGCGAGGCCTACGACAAGGTGGCGCGGCTGCTGGGGCTGGGCTATCCCGGCGGCAAGGTGCTCGACGACCTCGCCCGCACCGGCGATCGTGACGCCATCTCGTTCCCGCGCGGCATGACCGGCCCGGGCGACGACGCGTACGCCTTCAGCTTCTCCGGGCTGAAGACCGCCGTCGCGCGGTACGTGGAAAGCCACCCCGAGGCCGCGACCGCCGACATCGCCGCCGGCTTCCAGGAGGCCGTCGCCGACGTGCTGGCCAAAAAGGCGGTACGCGCGGCGACCGCGCTGGGCGTCTCCACCCTGCTGATCGCGGGGGGTGTGGCCGCGAACTCGCGGTTGCGGGAGCTGGCCACGCAGCGTTGCGCGGCGGCGGGCCTGACGCTGCGCATCCCCCGGCCGCGGTTGTGCACCGACAACGGCGCGATGATCGCGTCCTTCGCCGCGCATCTGGTGGCCGCGGGGGCGCCGCCGTCGCCCCTGGACGTGCCCAGCGACCCCGGTCTGCCGGTGGTAAAGGCGCAGGTGGGCTGATGTTCGCTCAGCGCGGACAGGCTGACACGACAGAAGCACCAGGGCGGCCTTGAGTGCTAGCACTCGCATGTATAGAGTGCTAGGTGGCAATCGGCCAAGCCCTGTGCCGGCACCCGCGACGACGGCGCTCGGGCAACGGATGGATGCTGGATCAACTGATGATTCGGACGGTTCGGGGCTGGCCCCGGACCGACCGCCAACTCCGGTCCGGGGCACCCCGCCCCGGACCCGAGACCTACAAATGTCCGGGGTGAACGCCCCGGACGCGTAATTAACCCCGTCGGGGCCGCAGGCCCCGGCCCGATCGAACTAGTGGAGGGCTCCAATCGTGGCGAAGGTGAACATCAAGCCACTCGAGGACAAGATTCTCGTGCAGGCCAACGAGGCCGAGACCACGACCGCGTCCGGTCTGGTCATTCCTGACACCGCCAAGGAGAAGCCGCAGGAAGGCACCGTCGTCGCCGTCGGCCCCGGCCGCTGGGACGAGGACGGCGAGAAGCGGATCCCGCTGGACGTCTCGGAGGGTGACACCGTCATCTACAGCAAGTACGGCGGCACCGAGATCAAGTACAACGGCGAGGAGTACCTGATCCTGTCCGCCCGCGACGTGCTGGCTGTCGTATCCAAGTAAGGACCGTGTTCCGCCCCGGCGATCCCCGTCATTGCGCGGGTGATTTCCGGGGCGGCATGCGTTCGCGGAGTTTGAATTGCCCGGCTCTTCAGCGGTCCGTTCACACGGACCGCATCGTCGCCGGGCGGAGTTCGAGTTGCCCGGCTCCTCAGCGGTCCGTTCACACGGACCGCATCGTCGCCGGGCGGAAGGAGCCTGATGAGCAAGATCATTGAGTACGACGAAACCGCGCGCCGCGCCATGGAGGCCGGCGTGAACAAGCTCGCCGACGCGGTACGGGTGACGCTGGGACCGCGGGGCCGCCACGTGGTGCTGGCCAAGGCATTCGGCGGCCCGGCGGTGACCAACGACGGCGTCACCGTCGCGCGTGAGATCGACCTGGAGGACCCGTTCGAGAACCTGGGCGCGCAGCTGGTGAAGTCGGTGGCCACCAAGACCAACGACGTCGCCGGTGACGGCACCACCACGGCGACCGTGCTCGCGCAGGCCTTGGTCAAGGACGGGCTGCGCATGGTCGCCGCCGGCGCCAACCCCATCGCCCTGGGCGTGGGGATCGGCAAGGCCGGTGACGCGGTGTCCGAGGCGTTGCTCGCCGAGGCCACCCCGGTGGCCGGCAAGGAAGGCATTGCGCAGGTGGCGACGGTGTCGTCACGCGACCAGCAGATCGGCGAGCTGGTCGGCGAGGCGATGACCAAGGTCGGTGCCGACGGCGTGGTCAGCGTCGAGGAATCCTCCACCCTGAGCACCGAGCTGGAGTTCACCGAGGGCGTCGGCTTCGACAAGGGCTTCTTGTCGGCATATTTCGTCACCGACTTCGACTCCCAGGAAGCGGTGCTCGACGACCCGGTGATCCTGCTGCACCAGGAGAAGATCAGCTCGCTGCCCGATCTGCTGCCGATGCTCGAGAAGATCGCCGAGAGCGGCAAGCCGCTGCTGATCGTCGCCGAAGACGTCGAGGGCGAGGCCCTGGCGACGCTGGTCGTCAACTCGATTCGCAAGACGCTGAAGGCCGTCGCGGTCAAGGCGCCGTTCTTCGGCGACCGCCGCAAGGCGTTCCTCGAGGACCTCGCGGTGGTCACGGGCGGCCAGGTGATCAACCCCGACGCCGGACTGCTGCTGCGCGAGGTCGACACCGACGTGCTGGGCTCGGCGCGGCGCGTGGTGGTCGGCAAGGACGACACGATCATCGTCGACGGCGGCGGCTCCAAGGAGGCGGTCGAGGCCCGCATCAAGCAGCTGCGCGCCGAGATCGAGAGCACTGACTCGGACTGGGACCGCGAGAAGCTGCAGGAGCGGCTGGCCAAGCTGGCCGGCGGCGTGGCCGTCATCAAGGTCGGCGCCGCCACCGAGACCGCCCTCAAGGAGCGCAAGGAAAGCGTCGAGGACGCCGTGGCGGCGGCCAAGGCCGCGGTCGAGGAGGGCATCGTCGCCGGCGGCGGAACGGCACTCATCCACGCCCGCAAGGCGCTGAAGGAGCTGCGCGGGACGCTCAGCGGCGACGAGGCGCTCGGCGTCGACGTGTTCTCCGAGGCGTTGGCGGCGCCGCTGTACTGGATCGCCAGCAACGCGGGGCTGGACGGCGCGGTCGCGGTCAACAAGGTCAGTGAGCTGCCCGTCGGGCAGGGGCTGAACGCCGAAACGCTCGCCTACGGCGACCTGCTCGGTGCCGGCGTCATCGACCCGGTCAAGGTGACCCGGTCGGCCGTCGTCAACGCGGCGTCGGTGGCCCGGATGGTGCTCACCACCGAGACGGCGGTGGTGGACAAGCCCGCCGAGGCGGAAGACGACCACGGCCACGGCCACGGTCATCACCACCATCACTAAGTAGTTGATGCCCGACTGTGGGGCTGATGTAGAAAACTCGAGGGTTTTCATGCACAGGCCCCACGGTCGGCGTCCTGCGGCAGGCCCCCGCATCCGTCCAGGAACGGGGGCCCTGCGCATCGGCGGTGAGCTTCGGTCCTAGCCCGTGCGGCTTTCCGTCGCTGCGCAATACGGTTATGTGTCTGCCGCTCGACGAGACGGTCACGTTCGTCACGGTTAGTCCCACCTGATGACCGCCCGGGTGACGGCTCGTTCGACGGCTTGAATCTGCTCGTGCTACTTGAGTGCCCTCGGCCCGATGGTCGGGTGGGTTTTCGTCTCAAGGTGCGTCACAATCGATGCCAAAGCATCACGTTCACGCTCATCTGCGGGTCATAACCCGGCGGCTTGCTCGAGGTCTTTGAGCGACGTCTCCAGGTGGACCAGCAGGCGCTGCAGGTGTGGCACGGCGCGGCGGCATCCCACGAGGCCGAAGTCAAGCCTGTCGCCGCTTCCCACCAGCGTGATGTTGAGCGCCTGCCCGTTGGCCGCGATCGACATCGGATAGCTGCCCTGCAGCCGAGCGCCCTTGGCATACAGCGGGTTTCGGGCGCCAGGGACGTTGGAGATGCACAGGTTGAACGGCGGTGGCCCTGCCGCGGTCCCCATCACACCGCCCAAAACGACCGGCGAGAGCAACATCATCCCCAACGCTATCGCCTCGGGTCTCGGCATTTCGGCCAGCACCGCCTTGTTGTTCCGCATGCACTCGCTGATCGTCGTCAGACGCTGGGCGGGGTCGTCGACGTGCGTCGCCAAATTGGTCAGTACCGCCGAGACCGCGTTGCCCCCGGGGGCGTCGTCGGCGGTACGCAGGCTGACCGGAACCATTGCAACTAAAGGCTTTTCGGGCAATGCGTTCTGGTCGGCGAGGTATGCCCGGAGAGCGCCGGCGCACATTGCGAGTACGACGTCGTTGACGGTGGATCCGGTGGCGTTCTTGACGTCTTTGATGCGCTGCAGTGGCCATGACTGCGCGGCGCAGCGCCGAGCACCGCCGATCGAAACATTCAGCATGGTGTTCGGTGCCCGAAACGGCAATGTCAGCTGCTGCTCAAGCACAGCACTGCGCACCAGGCCGAGCGTCGAGGCGCCGACGCGCGGAATCGATTTGATGGCCCCGGCCAGCGTCTGCTTCGACGAAGCGCGCGCGTTGCCATCAGTCGGGGTCGGCAACGCCCATGGCGCGCGGACCTCCTGGTCGAGTGGATCCGCATTCAGCGCACCCTGAAGGAGGTTGATCGTCGCTATCCCATCGACCAGGCCGTGATGAATCTTGGTGTACACCGCGAAGCGTCCGTCGTTCAGCCCTTCGATGATGTGGGTCTCCCACAACGGACGGTGCCGGTCGAGCATGCCGGAATGCAGCCGCGAAGTCAGTTCGAGCAGTTCCCTGACCCGACCGGGACCGGGCAGCGCCGAGTGCCGAACGTGGTAGTCGAGTTCGATGTCGGTCGCTGACGACCAGCCGGCGGTCAAACCTCCCGGCATCACGGCCGGGTGCTTGCGGAAGAGGGGCTGCACATCATCGCACGCCCGCAGCGAGTCGCAGTACTCGCGGACGAACTCCGGCCCCGCGTCCTGCGGTGGCTGAAACAGCTGTAATCCGGCGACATGCATCGGGTGTCCGGGCGACTCGGCGAGCAGCATCATCGACTCGACCGGTGACATCAGGTTCATGGCTCGTCCTTTGCATGAGTTGTTGCTCCGAAAGGTAGGTGGCGAGCGAGTGGGAAAACTCGTGCCGACGGGCCAATCTCGCCGATGTAGGTTGTGACGGCGTCACAACGGAGTATGTTCACCCGCCATGGAACTCACGTGGGAACCATTGCGTGAGCCAGGCTCTGAGCAGGTCTGGGAGAAGCTGCTGCGTCCGATCGCCGCCGAACTGCGCTCGCGCGCGGCCGACCTCGCCGAACGGGCAGCCGCCCGCATGCAGGCTGAAATGCCAGTGCTATTTCCCGACCCGCAGTCCGTCAAGGAGAACGTGGTCAGCACCGAGGCGGGCATCCGCCAGCTGGCCGACATCATCGACGTGGCCGGCGACCCCCGCGATGTCGAGTTGCCCGCGCCGACGCTGGCCATCGCTCGCACCGGTGTACAGCGCCAGATTCCCCTTGCCAGCTTGATGCGGTTTTACCGGGTGACCCAAGAGCTGGTGTGGCAGTGGATGTGGGACCGGATCACGGCGGCCGCAGCGGATCAGAAGCAACAAGCCGCGGCACTTCGCCTCGCCACCAGCTTTATGTTCGGCTACGTCGACGCGGCCCTGAACCGCGCCGAGCAGGCCTACGAGGCCGAACGCGAAATCTGGTTGCGCAACACGGCCGCCGCCCGTACCGGTGCCATCGACGACATCCTGACGCAGCGGGAACGTGACCAGCAGCGGGCCTCGAAACGGCTGCGCTACGACATTGGCCGCCACCATGTCGGAGCTGTCGCGTGGGTCGATTCGGTCTCGGCTGACCGCGACGCCCAGAGATCGCTGACCGAGGCGATCACCGTCCTTGCGCGCGAGATGGGCGCCGAGTCAACCCTCATCCACCCGGTCGGCTCTCTCGTGGCGTTCGGCTGGTTGAGCCGCCAAAGCGATTTCACCGCAGTCGATTTCGGTTCAGGTACCACGGTGCGTCGGCCAAAACTCCCGGACGGCGTCCAGGTCAGTATCGGCGAGCCCGGACACGGCCTCAAAGGCTTCCGCCGCAGTCATATCCAAGCTGAGAACGCGCGACGGGTGGCATCGTTGGTCGGGAAGCGCGCCGCCCCACTGACGCGCTACCGGGATGTCGCGGTCGCCGCGCTGGCCAGTTGCGACGCCGAGCACGCGGCATTGTTCGTTCAACGGGTGCTTGGTCCGCTGGCCGCCGACGACGAGGCGACGTACCGGGTCGCGTCGACGTTGTTGGTGTACCTGCAAGAGAACCGTAGCCGAGCCAAAGCCGCGCGACGGCTCACCGTGCACCCCAACACCATCAGCTACCGCGTCGATCAGGCCCAGATGATCCTCGGTCGCAGCATTGACATCGACAGCCTCGACCTCGCGGTGGCGCTGGTCTTGCTGCCCGCGCTGCGGGGACTCGAGCGCCGCAGCGCCGAAGCGTCCGCTCGGTCTGTGACCTGAGCACAAACCAGGCCACCAACCTTGGCACCGCGTGCCAAGGAATTCGCTGCGCCCGTACCTACCGTTTCGGGTAGTTGGCCGACCGGCCACAAGAACCGAGGAGGCCCCGATGCAGACCGTGCAAGAGCTAGACGTCAACTACATGAGCGGCGCCGACAACCCCTGGATTCCGTTCACCCCTCTCAGCGATCAGGTGTTTCTCAAGTACTGGAAGGTCGACCCGGTCCGCGCCGAGATCGTCGTGTCGATGAAGTTTCCGGCCGGACTGGAGCTAGCCCCGCACTACCACACGGGCATCGTGGTCGGGCATACCGTCACCGGGGCGTGGCGCTACCAGGAAAACAACTGGATCTCCCGCGCGGGCGACACCGTCTACGAAGTTGCCGGCTCCAGGCACACCCCAGAGAGCCTGGAGGACGCCGAGGTGTTCTTCTTCATCGTGGGCGAGCTGTTGTTCATCGACGAGAACAACACAATCTTGTGGCAGGAAAATCATAAGACCTCCATCGAGCGGTACACCAATTACTGCGCCAGCCACGGCATCGCTGCCCGCGACCTGACGAGCTGGGACGCCTAGGCTTGAACACCTGGTAAGGAAGCACCCCCGGTCGATTGGCCGGGGGTGCCTTCGTTTGTTGAGCATGAGCGCCCCCACGCTTGACGCGCCGCCGGACGGGGGTGCAATGTGATACTGGTCATATGACCACTGGTCACTCCGGGCAGGAAGGCGCAGCTCATGACCACGAGGGACAAGTACACGAACGTGCCCACGCCCTACTCGTGGCAGGTCGCCAGTGCCGGCGACGCGCGCTTCACGTGGGAGTACGACGAGGGGCGGGCCCGGCTGCTGTCCCTCTACCAAAAGGGCAAGGACAAGCAGTGGGATGCCCGGTCGCGCATCGACTGGGCGCACGACGTCGACCCGACCAACCCGGTCGGGCTGCCCGACGAGTTTCATCCGCTGTTCGGTAGCCCGGTGTGGGAGGCCGCCGACGAATCCCGGCGCGCCGAGATGCGCCTGCACTCCCAGGCGTGGCAGTTCTCGCAGTTCCTGCACGGGGAGCAGGGGGCGATGATCTGCTCCGCCAAGATCGTCGAGGTCGTCCCGGACCTGGACGCGAAGTTCTATGCGGCCACCCAGACCATGGACGAGGCCCGGCACGTCGAGGCGTTCTCGCGCTTCCTGCAGGAGAAGGTCGGCCTCGTCTACCCGATCAACACGCACCTGACCGCGCTGCTCGACGACACCCTGCGCGACTCGCGCTGGGACATGCCCTACCTCGGCATGCAGGTCCTCATCGAAGGGCTCGCACTCGCCGCCTTCGGGGTGCTGCGCGACATGGTGCCGCAGCACTCGCTGGCCAAACAGCTGTTGGCGTACGTGATGCAGGACGAGGCGCGGCACGTCGCCTTCGGCCGGATCTCGCTCAAGGACTATTACTCCGAGCTGACCGAAGCCGAACGGGACGAGCGCGAGGAGTTCGTCGTGGACGCCTGCTACCTGATGCGCGACCGGTTCCGCGGCGAGGAGGTCTTCGAGACCCTCGGCCTCGACGTCCAAGCGTGCGCCGAGTGGGTCGACAATTCGCCGCTGATGATCCAGTTCCGCTCGCACCTGTTCAGCCGCATCGTGCCGATCGTCAAGGACATCGGGCTGTGGGGCAACAGGGTGCAGAAGGCCTTCCGGGACATGGGCGTCCTCGACATGAGCGGCTTGGACATCGAGGCGCTGATGAAAGCCGACGAGGATCAGGCCGATTCGCTGGACAAGGCGCACGCCGAGATGGCCGAGCGGGCCGTCGAAGTGGACCAGGTGATCGCGGCGGGCGCGAGCTGAGGCCTGGCCACGGCTGATCGGCGGCGACGGCGCGTCACCGGCTGGGCGGCAGGCTGGGAGGCGTCGTCGTGTAGGACGGCGTCGACGTGGCGGTCGGGGTGCTGGTGACCGTCACGGTGCTGGTGCTCGTGCTGGTCGACGGCGGTGGCACCGACGTGGTGACCGTGGTGACGCTGGTGGTCTCAGTGGTCGACGATGTCGTGGTCGCGGACGCCGCGGTGATCACACCGCAGGCGATGCGCTTGCTCGATTCAGCGGCCGGGGCGCCGCCGAGGTTGTCCGCCGTCTGGTGGATGACCAGCGCGGTACCCGAGCTGTTTCTCAGGTCCGCGGCGGTGAACAAGTTGCTCGTCGTGACGAGTTTCGCCGAGCCGTCGGAGCGCACCTGCAATGCGGTCAGGTCGCCGCTGGCGGGATAACCGGTGTGATTCGGCGCCTGGTAGACGCTTCCGGCGGAGCTGAAGTCGGCGACGTCGCACTTGCCGACCGAGTGGATTTGCAGCCCGTGGAAGCCCGGGCTCAGAACCTGGTTGGGTCCGGCGTCAACCGTCACCGTCGCATAGCCGTTCGCGAAATCGAAGGTGGCGGTGGCGATCTGGGTCCCGTCGGAGCTCCTCACCTGCGTGGTCATCCGCTCGGTGCCGGGTGGCGCGCTGGAGGACGTGGCGGACTGGTTACCGCTCTGGTTTGCGCATGCAGCTAACGGTGCGATGGTCGCGGTAAGCGCCGCGGCGGCGAAGGCCAAACCCTTATTCATTGACCGGTCTTACCCCCGTTAGCGCATGCCGAAACGAGCTGAACCCCCCTATGCAAACCCGTCCACGGGCGCAATGCTCATCGCAGGCGGGGACTACGCAGGAGGAAAGAGATGTCAGCACCCACAGCCGATGAGATCCGCGCGGCGGTCGGGCGGCACGTGGAATTGTGGAATGCCGGTGACAAGGAGGCGTGGCTCGCGCACTGGAAGCGCGTCGTGCCGGGCGAGGTCACGATGGAGGATCCTGTCGGCACGCCGGTCAAGCGGGGATGGGACGTCATGAGCGAGGTGTGGGACGCCTCGCCGAACGCCGAATGGAAGCTGGGCATCGACCTGCTCTACGTATGCGGTGCCACCGGCGCGGCCGTCATCCGCAACTCGGGCACCGTGAACGGGCAACCGGCGGTCATTCAGAGCATCGAGATCTACAAATTCGGCGACGACGGCTCGTTGCACACATCGACCTTCTGGGACCTCTCGGCCGGCAACGAGTACGCACAGTGGACGGCGGAGACGGGCGAGGCGCGGTGAATCAGGCCGGCCGGGGGGAGCGGGCCGATCAGGCCGAGCGGCGGATGCCGCGGCTGCGGCCGATGTCGCCCTTCAGGAGCAGGTCGCGCTCGGACTCCGACAGGCCACCCCAGACGCCGTAGGGCTCGCCGACCTCCAGGGCGTGGGAACGGCACTCCTGGATGACAGGGCACTGCCGGCACATCTCCTTGGCGCGCTGCTCGCGCTGCATGCGGGCGCGACCCCGCTCGCCGTCGGGGTGGAAGAACATCGACGAGTCAACGCCACGGCACAGGCCTTGCAGTTGCCAGTTCCAGATGTCGGCGTTGGGCCCAGGTAGCTGCTCCGGCTGTGGCATAGGATCGTTCCCTCTCTGCACGGCACGCCCAGAAGGACGGGTTTCGCGAAGCGCCCGAGAAGCGACCGTGCAAACTGATTTGGAGTGGAGTCACCGATGACTACCCGACAAACCTAGAACTTAGGTGCGGCGGCGAATTTCCGTCAATAGCCACTTAGGTCGGCAAAATATGTAAGCGTTGTAGCAAAATTTACTCGCCGTTCATCTGCCACCCATTCGGCGACCGAAAACCGTGCTAGCAGGCACTTGACCGAACCGAGATTTCCCAGCTCAGCGGCCGCGGCGGGAGGTGGAGCAATTAGTACGCGACCCATTGTGATTAACAGTTCGGTAACACGATCAGCACGAAGTGTTTACTACTATCACCGTGATTGAAACTCGTCACACTTCCGTGATTCAGCACACGCTGGCCGGCGCCGCCTTCGGCGGGCGACCGGATAGCTGGCCGCTGCCCGCCGCGACCGCTCCGGAGCAACTGTGGTTGCGCGCCGTCGCGGCGGGCGGGCAGGGCCGCTACGGCAGCGCCTATTGCGACCTGGCGGCGCTGCGGCGCGACGCCGCGGACGGCCGGCTGATCTCGCTGGCGCACAGCACCCAGGGGTCGTTCTTGCGCCAGCTCGGCTGGCACGCGGTGGCGCGGGGCTGGGACGGGCGCGCCCTGGCGCTGGCGGGCACGGATCCCGAGGCCCGCGCCGACGCGCTGATCGGGCTGGCGGCCGACGCGCTGGGCGTCGGCCGCTTCGCCGCCGCGGCAACGTTGTTGGGTCGCGTGGACCTCGGACACGACGCGGTCCCCGACCGGCTGCCGGTGCGCCGGCGGTGGGTGGCCGCCGAGCTGGCGATGGCCACCGGCGACGGCGAATCGGCCGTGCGGCACGCCGAGGAGGCGGTGGAACTCGCCGACGCGATGGGCCAACCCTCGGCGCGGCACCGGGTGAAAAGCGACGTGGTGCTGGCCGCCGCGCTGTGCAGCGCCGGCGACGCAGAGCGCGCCCGCGCGGTCGCGGAGGCGGCGCTGGACGCCACCGGTCGGCTGGGCCTGATACCGCTTCGCTGGGCGTTGGCTTGCTTGCTGAGCGACATCGAAAGCGTCACGTTTTCAGCACAAAAACTGGTTGAAATTCGCGATATCTGCGCAGGCCAGGTGCGGCGCGCCGGGGGCGCGTGGCGTTGCGCTTAAAACGGCCTTCCGCCCGCTATTGTCATTTCGACTGTTAGCCCGCGATGTGTCCCATTCGTAACGTTGGAGATACCGCCGTCGATGACAATTCAAGGCGAACGTCTCGACGCTGTGGTTGCGGAGGCCGTGGCGGGAGACCGCAACGCACTACGGGAGGTGCTGGAGACCATCCGTCCGATTGTCGTGCGATATTGCCGGGCGCGAGTCGGCACGGTCGAACGGGGCGGTCTGTCAGCAGACGACGTAGCTCAGGAGGTGTGCTTGGCCACCATCACGGCGCTGCCGCGGTACCGGGAGCGCGGGCGCCCGTTCCTTGCTTTCCTGTACGGCATCGCGGCCCACAAGATCGCCGACGCGCACCGAGCGGCCGGCCGTGATCGCGCCTACCCCGCCGAAACCGTTCCGGAGCGCTGGTCGCCCGAGGCGGGCCCGGAGCAGCGGGCCCTCGAGGCCGACTCGGTCAGCCGGATGAACGAGTTGCTCGAGATCCTGCCCGCCAAGCAGCGGGAGATTTTGATCCTGCGCGTGGTCGTCGGCCTGTCCGCCGAGGAGACCGCCGCCGCCGTCGGGAGCACCACCGGAGCGGTCCGCGTGGCCCAGCACCGGGCGCTGTCCCGGCTCAAGTCCGAAATCGTCGCGGCGGGTGACTATGCCTGAATCCCTGGACGAGTTCGCCCACACCGATTTGCTCCTCGACGCGCTCGCCGAGCGGCGACCGGTCGATCTGGACGATCCCGACGACCCCAATTTCGAAGCGCTGGCCGTGCTGCTGGAGGACTGGCGCGACGACCTGCGGTGGCCGCCGGCCAGCGCGCTGGTGTCGCCCGAGGAGGCCATCGAAGCGCTGCACACCGGGCTCGCCGAGCGGCGGCGCGCCCGCCGGGGCCTGGCGACCATCGGATCGGTCGCCGCCACGCTGCTGGCGCTGAGTGGGTTCGGCGCCATGGTGGTCGAGGCCCGTCCCGGGGACACGCTCTACGGCCTGCACGCGATGTTCTTCGACCAGCCGAGGGTCAACGACAGCCAGATCGAGCTGTCCGCCAAGGCCGAGCTGGCCAAGGTCCAGCAAATGATCGACCAGGGTCAGTGGGCGCAGGCCCAGAACCAGCTGGCCCAGGTGAGCAGCACAGTGCAGTCCATGAACGACGGGGCAAGCCGGAACGACCTGCTGGACGAGGTCAATCTCTTGAACACCCGCGTGGAATCCCGCAACCCGAACGCGACGGTGCCGCCCGCCGCGCCGAAACCCAAGGCGCCGGCCGCCTCGTCGACGTCGCCGGCCCAGCCCGGTCCGACCACGACACCGCCGAGCCCAACAGCAAGTTCCACGACGAGCCCGACAACGACGAGCCCGTCCTCGGGGCGGCATCGGCATCACGCGCATTCGTCGACGCCGTCATCGGCGGCGCCGGACGAGACGCCCTGACTCAGCGGCGGTGGAATCCGTCGGCGTCCGACGTCGCCTCGTTGAGTGAGGCGTCGGCGTAGCCCCGGCAGTAATCCCACGTGACGTAGGAGTCCGGTTCGGGGTCATAGGCGGGCTCGTGCGGGCGGACCGTGCCGTCGATGAGCAGCTGCAGCAGGTTGGCCCGCAACATGTCCCAGTCGTGGTAGTGGTCTTGCTGGCACTCGTCGCAACAGACCACCAGCCCGCGAATCCCCTTGTGCGCCAACAGGGCCTCGTACACGGCCAGATCGGCCAGGTCGGCCTCGACCGCCATCCGCTCCTGCTGATCCAGCGGTTGCCCGGGCTCGACGGCTTCGAGCGCCGCCGACGGATCGCAGGGGTCGTCGGCGAACGGGTCGGGTGGCAAACCCGGTGGGAGGTGGTCACGCACGCCCCTAGCCTACGCAGGGGGGCCGTCATAGCGCCAGCAGGGACATGCCCGCCGCCCGCCCTGCGCGGCACGCCCGGACAAGCGGGTCCGGGTGCCGCGGGAGCCGATAGGATGGGCTTCTCACTCCGCGCGCGTATGGAGGGCCTCCCGATGACCCGTGGCATGTCCCACTTGGAAGAAAGCTCCGACCTCGTTGTCGGCCCGTACGTGCGCGACCCCCGTCTCGCGGGACTGGCCGACGAGCCGGTGCCGACGGGCGGCGACAACCCGGACAAGATCGCGATGCTCGGCCTGACGTTCGACGACGTCCTGCTGCTGCCCGCGGCCTCCGACGTGGTCCCCGCGACGGCGGACACCTCCAGCCAGCTCACCAAGAAGATCAGGCTCAAGGTGCCGCTGGTCAGCTCGGCGATGGACACCGTCACCGAGTCACGGATGGCCATCGCGATGGCCCGGGCCGGCGGCATGGGCGTGCTGCACCGCAACCTGCCGGTCGCCGAACAGGCCGGCCAGGTCGAGATGGTGAAGCGCTCGGAGGCCGGCATGGTCACCGATCCCGTCACCTGCCGGCCGGACAACACGCTGGCGCAGGTCGACGCGCTGTGCGCCCGCTTCCGGATCTCCGGGCTGCCGGTGGTCGACGAGTCCGGCGCTCTCGTCGGCATCATCACCAACCGCGACATGCGGTTCGAGGTGGACCAGACCAAGCAGGTCGCCGAGGTCATGACCAAGTCCCCGCTGATCACAGCCCAGGAGGGCGTGTCCGCCGACGCGGCGCTGGGGCTGTTGCGGCGCAACAAGATCGAGAAACTGCCCGTCGTCGACGGCCACGGCCGGCTGACCGGACTGATCACCGTCAAGGACTTCGTCAAGACCGAACAGCACCCGCTGGCCACCAAGGACAGCGACGGGCGGCTGCTGGTCGGCGCCGCCGTCGGCGTCGGCGGTGACGCCTGGGTGCGGGCGATGATGCTGGTCGACGCCGGGGTCGACGTGCTGATCGTCGACACCGCGCACGCGCACAACCGGCTGGTGCTCGACATGGTCGGCAAGCTCAAGGCCGAGGTCGGCGACCGCGTCGAGGTGATCGGCGGCAACGTCGCCACCCGGGCGGCGGCCGCGGCGCTCATCGACGCCGGCGCCGACGCCGTCAAGGTCGGTGTGGGACCGGGATCGATCTGCACGACGCGCGTCGTGGCGGGCGTCGGCGCGCCACAGATCACGGCGATCCTGGAGGCCGTCGCGGTCTGCCGGCCGAGGGGTGTGCCGGTGATCGCCGACGGCGGGCTGCAGTATTCCGGCGACATCGCCAAGGCGCTGGCCGCCGGCGCGTCGACGGCCATGCTGGGCTCGCTGCTGGCCGGGACCGCGGAGGCGCCCGGCGAGCTGATCTTCGTCAACGGCAAGCAGTTCAAGAGCTACCGCGGCATGGGCTCGCTGGGCGCCATGCAGGGTCGCGGCGGCGGCAAGTCCTATTCCAAGGACCGCTATTTCGCCGACGACGCCCTCTCCGAGGACAAGCTGGTGCCCGAGGGCATCGAGGGCAGGGTGCCGTTCCGTGGGCCGCTGTCGTCGGTGATCCACCAGCTGACGGGCGGGCTGCGGGCGGCGATGGGCTACACCGGCTCGCCCACCATCGAGGCGCTCCAGCAGGCGCAGTTCGTCCGGATCACCGCGGCGGGCCTGCGCGAGAGCCACCCGCACGACGTCGCCATGACCGTCGAAGCCCCCAACTACTTCGCGCGGTGAACAGCGAACTGGCCATGGTCGAGATCGGGATGGGCCGCAACGCCCGTCGCACCTATGAACTGTCCGAGATCAGCATCGTGCCGTCGCGGCGCACCCGCTCGTCGCAGGACGTGTCGACGGCCTGGCAGCTGGACGCCTACCGGTTCGAGATCCCGGTCATCGCGCATCCGACCGACGCGCTGGTGTCGCCGGAGTTCGCCATCGAGCTGGGCCGGCTCGGCGGGTTGGGCGTGCTCAACGGCGAGGGGCTGATCGGCCGGCACGCCGACGTCGAGGCGAAGATCGCCCAACTGCTCGAGGCCGCCGAGAAGGAGCCGGAACCGTCGGCGGCGATCCGGTTGCTGCAGGAGCTGCACGCCGCGCCGCTCGACCCGGACCTGCTGGGCTCGGCGGTCGCCCGCATCCGCGAGGCCGGCGTGACCACCGCCGTCCGGGTCAGCCCGCAAAACGCGCAGGCGCTGACCCCGGCGCTGCTGCAGGCCGGGATCGACCTCCTGGCCATCCAGGGCACCATCGTCTCGGCCGAACGGGTCGCCAGCGACGGTGAGCCGCTGAACCTGAAGACCTTCATCTCCGAGCTCGACATCCCCGTGGTCGCCGGTGGGGTGCTGGATCACCGGACGGCGCTGCACCTGATGCGCACCGGCGCCGCCGGGGTCATCGTCGGCTACGGCTCCACCCGCGGCGTGACCACCAGCGACGAGGTGCTGGGCATCAGCGTGCCGATGGCCACCGCGATCGCCGACGCCGCCGCCGCACGCCGCGAATATCTCGACGAGACCGGCGGCCGGTATGTGCACGTGCTGGCCGACGGCGACATCCACACCTCCGGCGAGCTGGCCAAGGCCATCGCGTGCGGCGCCGACGCGGTGATGCTGGGCACGCCGCTGGCCGAGGCCGCCGAGGCGCTCGGCGGCGGGTGGTTCTGGCCGGCCGCGGCGGCGCACCCGTCGCTGCCGCGCGGGGCGCTGCTGCAGATCGCCGTGGGCGAGCGCCCGCCGCTGCGGCAGGTCCTGGGCGGCCCGTCCGACGATCCGTTCGGCAGCCTGAATCTGGTCGGCGGCCTGCGCCGGTCGATGGCCAAGGCCGGCTATTGCGACCTCAAGGAGTTCCAGAAGGTCGGCCTGACGGTCGGTAGCTGAGTTTCGGCGGCCGAACGTGCGGCCAGCTTCACGCTCGGCTCCCAGTGTGCGGCCAGCTTCACGCTCGTGCCAACGGCTCGGTGCTCGAGGCCCCTGGTTAGTTACCGGCGGGTACGGCCATACTGGTTGCCATGAAGCCGGATTACGACGTCCTGATCATCGGTTCGGGGTTCGGTGGCAGCGTCAGCGCGCTGCGGCTGACGGAAAAGGGCTACCGCGTGGGGGTGCTGGAGGCTGGCCGCCGCTTCTCCGACCAGGAATTCGCCGAGACCTCCTGGGACCTGCGCAAGTTTTTGTGGGCGCCCAAGTTGGGTTGCTACGGCATCCAGCGGATCCACCCGCTGCGCAACGTGATGATCCTGGCCGGCGCCGGCGTGGGCGGCGGTTCGCTCAACTACGCCAACACCTTGTACGTGCCGCCGGAGCCGTTCTTCAAAGACCCGCAGTGGGCCCACATCACCGACTGGCGTGACGAGCTGGCGCCGCACTACGAACAGGCGCAGCGGATGCTGGGCGTCGTCGAGAACCCGACGTTCACCGACGCCGACCGCCTGGTCAAGGAAGTCGCCGACGAGATGGGCTGCGGCGACACCTGGGTGCCGACGCCGGTGGGGGTGTTCTTCGGCCCGGACGGCACCAAGGCGCCGGGCAAGACCGTGCCCGACCCGTATTTCGGCGGGGCCGGGCCCGACCGCACCGGCTGCCTGGAATGCGGCTGCTGCATGACCGGCTGCCGCTACGGGGCCAAGAACACCCTCGTGAAGAACTACCTCGGCCTCGCCGAATCCCATGGCGCGCAAGTCATTCCGATGACCACGGTGAAGAGCTTCGAGCAGCGTCCCGACGGCCTGTGGGAGGTCCACACCGTGCGCACCGGGAGTTGGCTGCGGCGCGACCGGCGCACCTTCACCGCGGAAAACCTGATCCTGGCCGCCGGCACCTGGGGCACGCAGCACCTGCTGTTCAACATGCGCGACAAGGGCAAGCTGCCCCGCCTCTCGAAGCGCCTCGGCGTGCTGACCCGGACCAACTCCGAGTCGATCGTCGGGGCCGCCACGCTCGAGGTGCTGCCCGAGCTGGACCTGACGCACGGGGTGGCGATCACGTCGTCGATCCACCCGACGTCGGACACCCACATCGAGCCCGTCCGCTACGGCAAGGGCTCCAACGCGATGGGGCTGCTGCAGACGCTGATGACCGACGGCCCCGGGGCGGAGGGGCCCGATGAAGACTACGTGCCGCGCTGGAAGCAGTTGCTACAGCAGGGCCGGGAGGACCCGCGCGGCATCCTGCGGATGATCAACGTGCGCCAGTGGAGCGAGCGCACGGTGATCGCGCTGGTGATGCAGCACCTGGACAACTCGATCACGACGTTCACCAAGCGCGGCAAGCTCGGAATCCGCTGGTACTCCAGCAAGCAGGGGCACGGCCAGCCGAACCCGTCGTGGATCCCGGTCGGCAACGAGGTCACCCGGCGCATCGCCGCGAAGATCGACGGCGTGGCCGGCGGCACCTGGGGCGAGTTGTTCAACATCCCGCTGACCGCCCACTTCCTCGGCGGCGCGGTGATCGGCGACAGCCCCGAACACGGCGTCATCGACCCGTACCACCGGGTCTACGGCTACCCCACGCTGTTCGTGGTGGACGGCGCGGCGATCTCGGCGAACCTGGGCGTCAACCCGTCGCTGTCCATCACCGCACAGGCCGAGCGGGCCGCGTCGCTCTGGCCGAACAGGGGCCAGAACGACGTCCGGCCGCTGCAGGGCGACGCCTACCGCCGGCTGAATCCGATCCCGCCCGAGCGTCCGGTGGTCCCGGCGCACGCGCCCGGCGCGTTGCGCTGGCTACCGATCGACCCGGTGAGCAGCGCGGGCTGACGGCCGTGACGATCGCGAGGCGCGCGTTGGGGGCACCTCCCGCTTGCGGGGGACCGGGCGCTGCGGGTCGTCACCACCCCTGCAGGTCAGCTCGCGAGCGCGTCGAGCGGGGCACCGCTGACGACGCGGCTGCGTTGCCCGTGCACGTTGACCGGCACGTCACCCATCAGCGTCACCCGGTGCATCAGCCGACGCTGGCCGTCGTAGTCGTCGATCGCCCGGTGCTGGGTCGCCCGGTTGTCCCAGATCGCGACGTCGCCGTACGCCCAGCTCCAGCGAATGGTGTTCTCGGGCATGGTGATTCGACGCTGCAGCAGATCGAACAGCATGCTCGATTCGTAGCTGTCCAGCCCGGTGAAACCGCGCACGAAATCTCCCAGCACCAGCGTCCGCTCACCGGTTTCCGGGTGCACGCGCACCACGGGGTGCTCGGTCTGGAACTCCTTTTTCTCGAAGGCCTGCCGGAACGCCCGCTGCGCGTCGGTGAGCTGTTCGGCGTTCACGTAGTCATACCGGTTGGTGTGCAGCGCCCAGAGGTTTTCGACGAGGCACTTCAGCGGCTCGGGCAGCTGCTCGTAGGCGGCCGCCGTCGACGCCCACAGGGTCGAGCCGCCATAGCTGGGCAGGGTGACCGCGCGCAGGATCGACGCCGCCGGGTAGTTGGCCGCGAACGTGACGTCGGTGTGCCAGCGGTTGGCCTTGCCGTATTCGGAGTTGATCGGGGTGATGACCGGTGCGTCCTTGCCGGCGAGGAACGCCGCGGCCGGGTGGCCGATCGGGGTGCCCAGCAGCCGGGCGAAGGCGAGCTGTTGCTCGTCGTCGAGATGGTCCTGTCCGCGGAAGAAGATCACCTTGTGGGTCACCAGTGCCCGGTGGATCTCGTCGAGGGTGCCCCGGTCGAGGTCGCCGCCGAGGCGCACGCCGTCGAGTCGGGCGCCGATCCGGCTGCCCAGCTTGGTGACGGTGATGGAGTCGGTCATTTCTTCCGTCCTTCGGTCAAGTTCGCTGTAGTCAACTGACTACATGGGTTAGTGTAGTCATATGACTACGCGTTCGGCAAGGGCCGCTGGGACAAATTCCGCCGGGCAGGGAGCCCTCACCGGGCAGGGAGCGCCGACCGGCCGGGAACAGGTGGGCGCCGCCATCCTGGAGGCCGCCACCGACCTGTTCGCCGAGCGGGGCCCGGCCGCGACGTCGATCCGCGACATCGGCGCCCGGTCAAAGGTCAACCACGGGTTGGTGTTTCGCCACTTCGGCACCAAGGACAAGCTCGTCGGCGCGGTGCTCGATCACCTCGGCGCGACCACGACGGCGTTGCTGCAGAGCGACCCGACCCCCGAGGAGGCGGAGCGAGCGTTGGACCGACACCTGCGGGTGATGGCACGCACGCTGCTCGACGGCTACCCCGCGGGCAAGTTGCAGTCCCGGTTTCCGGGCGCCTCGCAGCTGTACGACGACATTCGTCCCCACCACGGCCCCGGCCCCGAGGGCGACCTCAGCGCGCGCCTGGCGGTCGCGAATGCCTTTGCGCTGCAGTTCGGTTGGCGGCTGTTCGCGCCGTTCCTGCGTTCGGCGGTCGGCATCGAGGACCTGACGGAGGCCGACCTACGGCAGGCGGTCGTCGCCGAGATGGGCCGGATCGTCGAACCTCATTGAGTTCGGGCCAGGGCGCGCCGGTGCATCGGCTCGCGACCCGGCGGTTGCTGCGGCAGCGGCAGCAGCGGCTTGCGGACGCGCACGGCGACGGTCGTCGGCGAATCGGTCTTCAGCGTCAGTTGTTCGCCGGAGTGCCGGAGGGTGAGCTCGTGATCGGGCCCGTCGTCCACCGCGTAGGTGACCTCGGAGTGGTTGACGTCGACGGTCAGCCGGAACTCTTGCCAGCGCAGGCGGAACCGGAGGCGCGAAATGCCGTCGGGCAGTTGGGGATCCAGTGACAGGATGCCCTCGTCATCGCGCAGGCCGCCGAACCCCGCCACCAGCGTCATCCAGGCCCCGGCCAGCGAGGCCATGTGCAATCCGTCGCGGGTGTTGTGGTGCAGGTCGCGCAAGTCGATCAGCGCGGCCTCGTAGGCGTAGTCGTGGGCCAGCTCCAAATGCCCGACCTCGGCGCACATCACGGCTTGCGTGCAGGCCGACAGCGACGAGTCGCGCACCGTGCGCCGTTCGTAGTAGTCGACGTTGCGGGCCTTCTGTTCCGGCGTGAAGGCGTGGCTCTGCCACTGCATCGCCAGCACGAGGTCGGCCTGTTTGATCACCTGGGCCGGATAGAGCCGCACGTAGGCCTCGTGCAGCAACAGGGGATAGGTGGTGTTCTTCTGGAAATCCCATTCGGCGAAGGTGGTGAATCCCTCGCACTGCTGGTGGACGCCCAGTTCGGCGTCGTACGGGATGTTGACGGCGTCGGCCGCGTCGCGCCAGGAGGCCGCCTCCTCGGTGGTGACTTCCAGCGCCGCCGCCTGCTCGGGGTGGCGGTTGCACGCGTCGGCCGCGGTCACCAGGTTGTGCGCCGCCATCAGGTTCGTGAAGACGTTGTCGCGGACGATCGCCGTGTATTCGTCGGGTCCTGTGACCCCGTCGAGGTGCCAGACGCCGTGCCGGTCATGGTGCCCGAGCGACATCCACAGCCGGGCGGTCTCGACCAGTACCTTCAGGCCGCAGTCCCGCTCCAGGTCGTGGTCTCCGGTGACGACGCGGTAGCGCTCGAAGGCCATCGCGACGTCGGCGTTGATGTGCCAGGCCGCCGTGCCGGCCGGCCAGTACGCCGAGCACTCCTGCCCGCGGATCGTTCGCCACGGGAAGCTGGCCCCGTCCAGGCCGAGTTCGGCCGCGCGCTCCTTGGCCAGTTCCAGCGTCGACGCGCGCCAGCGCAACGCGTCGGCGGCGGCGTGCGGCGCGGTGTAGGTGAGCACCGGCAGCACGTAGGCCTCGGTGTCCCAGAAGGCGTGGCCGTCGTAGCCGGTTCCGGTGAGCCCCTTGGCGGCGATGGCGCGGCGTTCGGCGCGGGCGCTGGCCTGCAGCAGGTGGAACATCCCGAACCGCACGGCCTGCTGGGATTCGGGGTCGCCTTCGACCTCGACGTCCGCGTTCTCCCAGAAGTTGTCGAGGTAGGACCGCTGCGCTTCCAGCAATCCCTGCCAGCCGGTGTAGCGGGCGCTGTGGATGGCCGCGGCGGCCTGGTCGCGCAGGGCAGGTCGGGAGCGCATGCTCGACCAGCCGTATGCCAGGTACTTGACGATGCGCAGCTTCTGGCCGGCCCGAAGCCCGCAGATCACGGTGGTCCGGGCCAGGTCCGGGCGGGCGTCGGTGCTGAACTCGACGCGCCCGGGCACGTCGATCTCGTGATCCATCGCCGCGGACATCATCAGGGCACTGGCCCGGGTCCGGTGCATGAGAAGCGCTCCGGTCTCGGTGTTTTCGTGGTCGACGGCCTCGAGCGGGCGCTCGAGGATCGCCGACACCCGCGGGTCGTCGGAGGTCTCCGGCTGGTCCTCGTTGGTGACCAGTTCGGATTGCACGGTCACGCGCACGAATTCCTCGACCGCCTCGACGACGTACTCGATGGCCGCGACGCCGCGCTGGGCCAAGGAGACCAGGCGGGTGGACACGACCCTGACCTGCTTGCCGTTGGGCGAGCGCCAGTCCGCGCGACGGGTCAGTGTCCCGGCGCGCAGGTCGAGCACCCGCTCGTGGGAGAGCAACTCGCCGTAGCGGACGTCGAACGGCTCGTCCTCGACGAGCAGCCGGATGATCTTGCCGTTGGTGACGTCGACGATCGTCTGGCCGGCCTCGGGGTAGCCGTAACCGGCCTCGGCGTACGGCAGCGGCCGGATCTCGTAGAAGGAGTTCAGGTAGGTGCCCGGCAGGCCGTGCGGTTCACCCTCGTCCAGGTTGCCGCGCAGCCCGATGTGCCCGTTGGACAAGGCGAACAGCGATTCCGATTGGGCCAGCAGGTTCAGGTCGAGCCGCGTCTCGCGGACCTGCCACGGTTCGACGGGAAATTCTTCCTCGGTGATCATGGGTTCAGCAGCTCGGCCAGATCGGTGACGACGACGTCGGCGCCGTTGCGGCGCAGGTCCTCGGCCTGGCCCACCCGGTCGACGCCCACCACGTAGCCGAAGTTACCGGCGCGGCCGGCCTGCACGCCCGACAGTGCGTCCTCGAAGACGGCCGCGGCGTCGGCGCTGACGCCGAGCAGCTCCGCCCCGCGCAGGTAGGAGTCGGGTGCCGGCTTGCCGGCGATGTGTTCCTCGCGCAGCGTGACGCCGTCCACCCGTTGCTGGACGAACCGGTCCAGGCCGGTGATCTCGAGGACGTCGCGGGTGTTCGCGCTCGAGGACACCACGGCGATGCCCAGGCCCGCGGCCGAGACCGCCTCCAGGTAGCGCCGCGACCCGTCGAAAACCTCGACGCCGTCGTCGTGCAGCACCTTCTGGAACATCTCGTTCTTGCGGTTGCCCAGGCCGTAGATCGTTTCCTTGTCGCCGGCGTCATCCGGGTCGCCGTCGGGCAGCTCGATTCCGCGGCTGTCCAGAAACGACCGGACCCCGTCTTCGCGCTTCTTGCCGTCGACGTATTCGCGGTAGTCGCGGGCCGGGTCGAACGGGACGAACTTCTCCCCGGTCCGCTCGGCCCGTTCGGACAGGTAGGCGTCGAACATGGCCTTCCACGCCTTGGTGTGCACGCTCGCGGTGTCGGTGAGCACACCGTCGAGGTCGAACAGACAGGCACGCACCTTCTCCGGCAGACCCAGCGTTGGGCTCACTGCGGACCTCACTCTCAGCTGGCGGGCGATTACTTGGTGCGATACCCACTCCACCATGCCGAGATGCCTGCCGCCAGGGATCGCCGGTCGTTGCGCTGCCGACTCAGGTGTCGTTCAGCAGACCGCGCTCGATGAGGTCCAGCACCCGGGCCCGCAACGATCTGATGGCGGCTGGGCTCGCGGGCAGCGGTCCGTCGAGGAGCAGGCCGGCCAGGCCGTGCACGGCGGACCAGGCGGCGACCTCGGCCCCCTGCCTGCGGCGGGCGTCCAGCAGGCCGGCGGCCTGGGCTTCGTCGAGCACCTGGCCGAGAACCTCGAAGGGGTCGGCGGTGGCGTCGGTCGGCTCGGCGGACGTCGCGGGATGCGAGGTGAACGCGGTGCGAAACAGCCCCGGCTCGGAGATCGCGAAGTCGATGTAGGCGGTGCCGACGGCGCGCAGTCTCTTGCGCGGGTCGGTGCTGCGATTGACCCTTTGGCGCATCTGCTCGGCGAGTTCATGGCGCGCGAAGCGCGACACCTCGGCCAACAGCGCCTCGCGGTCCGCGAAGTGGCGGTAGGCGGCCGAGTGTGACACCCCGGCGGCCCGGGCCGCCTCGCGCAGGATCACGCGGTCGGGCCCGCCCTCGCGGGCCAGGGCGATGCTCGCCTCGATCAGGGCCGACTGCAACGCACCGTGGTGGTAGCCCTTTTTGCCGGCCGGCGCGGCGTCGTCGGAACCCATGCCACCAGAATCTCATGCCCGCCGGAATGTTGACAACGGTCACATCCCCGTCCATACTGCAGATGTAACCACTGGTCACATCTCGAAAGGGGAACTCCAATGACGAACGCACGCGTGCTGGTCACCGGCGCCACGGGAAAGGTCGGCGGCGCGGTGGTGAGCCAATTGCTGGAACGGGGCGTGGCCACCAGGGCATTGGTGCATCGCGACGACGGCCGCAGCGCCCGGCTACGCTCCCTGGGCGCGGAGGTCGTCGTGGCGGATATGCTTGATATTCAACAGGTTCGGGCTGCGGTCCACGGCGTGGATCGACTGTTCTTCAACCCCCCGTACCACCCGCATGCGCTCGACAGTGCGGTCAGCTTTGCCGTGGCCGCGCGCAGCGCCGGCGTCGAGGCGGTGGTCGCGCTGGGCCAGTGGCTGGCCAGCCCCGAGCATCCGTCGTTGATGACGCGCCAACAGTGGTTGTCCGACAAGCTGTTTGCGCTGCTGCCCGACACCGCTCACGTCGCGGTCGATCCCGGCTTCTTCGCGGACAACTACTTCCAGGTCCTGCCGGTAGCGGCCCAACTCGGGGTGCTGCCGATGCCGGCGACGGGGGGCCGACTCAACGCGCCCCCGTCCAACGAGGACATCGCCCGGGTCGCGGTGGGCGCATTGCTCGACCCGCACCGTCATGACGGACGGGCCTACCGACCGACCGGGCCAAAGCTGTTGTCCGGCAAAGACATCGCCGACGCGGTCGGTGAAGCGCTCGGCCGGCGCGTCCGGCTCATGGAGATTCCCCCGTGGATGTTCCTGCGAGCGGTGCGCGTGAACGCCAAGCGACTCGGAGCCGACACGTTCTTCCAGTCCGGGTTGCGCCATTACCTGCCCGAGACCGCTCTGGGAAGCTGGGAAGTGGGCGGCCCGACCACCGACGTGCGTGATGTCGCCGGCGTGGAACCCGAAGACTTTCTCACCATCGCCCGCCGCTACGTCGCAGCCGCGGACACCCGGCGCACCGCGGGCAGGATCGCGCGCGAGATCGGGAATCTCATGCTGACCGGGTTGGTGCCCACGCCCCGGCTCGACCGCTTCGACAGGCGCCAGCAGCATCCGCAGCCTGCCCGGCCCCGGTATTCCGCCGAGTCGGCCGTGTGGCGAAGCGAGCACGTCCCGTCAGTTGACGCGACCCACTACCGGTTCGCCCGTGCCGGGACGCCGCCCGCAGCGGCGGCCCCGGGCCGACTCTGGGACGAACGGTTGTCGTCCTAGCGACCGCGCCCGGTCAGCGGTGACGCCCGTCGTGCAGCGGTCACCACGCCTGGGCGGAAAGGCACTGGCTTGGCTCGGATTCGCAAAATGGTGTGACTCCGCGGAACCGATACCGGTGGGCGGCCACCCATCGGTACACGGCCTCTTGTATCGGGCCCATCCCGGGTATGCGGTAGACGCGCAGCGGCAGTTGTGTGCCCAGCGCAGCTGAGAGTGCCGCGTTCACCGCCTCCGCGCCGGCGAACACTGCACCGGATCGGTCCAGCCACCAAACGGATTGCAGCAACCGCTCAGTCGAAACGCCCAGCCGTTGGGCGGTACCGGGTCTTTGCATCGGTTCGGTTCGCAATCGGCCGGTTCGGTTCAACCGGAGCAGAGCGTTGCGCGCGCGCGTGCACATCCCGCAGTTGCCGTCGAAAAAGAGAACTTCATCCATAGTGTTCATCATGCGCCCCTTTCGGCGGGTAGAGCCTCGAGCCGCCACCGACGAGTGCGGGCACTGCGTGGCCGCCTATCGCACCAGTGCCGCCGGCGACAAATATGCGCACGCGCATCCCTCTTCGTCGAAATCGGCTACGTGGCGCCGAACACCAGTGGGACGGTCAGTGGTCCGCGGACGGCGGGGGTGTCGCGCCAGCGCACATCGCCAGCCAGAATGGGTTGGCGGTTAAGGATTCTCGGTAGGGCCTGGGTCAGCTCGAGTCGCGCGAGCGCGGCGCCGAGGCAGTAATGCGCCCCGTACCCGAACGACAGGGGGGCGGGCCCGGTGCGATCGAGCCGGAATTGAGCGGGCTGGTCGAAAACGGCTGGATCGCGGTTCGCTGCCGCGACGGCGACCAGAGCGCTGTCCCCGGCCAGGATTTCGACTTCCGCGACGATGCGGTTCGTGGTGGCGGTGCGCACCGTGGACTGCACGGGTCCGTCAAGTCGAATGAGTTCGGTCACCATCGCCGGATCCGCGGCGTCGACGTCGTCGGCGATCCGTCGCCCGTCTGGCCCGGGTGTCAGCAGCCTCGTCAAGCCCGCCCCGAGGAGATTTGCGGTTGTTTCGTGGCCCGCGACGGCGATGAGGATGGCCGTCATGACTACCTCGTCGAGCAGGAGCTCGGGGTCGGCGGCGATGAAGCTCAGCAGGTCGTCGCCCGGGCGGGCGCGCCGATCGGCGGCCATCGGCAAAAACTGGGCCATGAGGATGGCCGAGGCGGTCGTACCCGAGGCGATCTCGTCGGGGTCGGCGAGCGTCCCCAGCATGCGGATGATGGTCGGCGACAAGTCACGCAACAGGCGGGAGGTCTCCGGGTCGAGGTTGAGCCATTCGCCGATCACGGTGATCGGCAAGGGCAGGGCGATTTCGGACATGAAGTCGAACACCGTGCCGGCCGCCCGCTGCCCGATCAGCGCATCGGCGATCGCCTCGACGCCCGCAGTGAGCTCGACGACGAAGGATTTGGTGAAGCAGTCGCGCACCGAGCCACGCAAGCGGTGATGGTCGGCGCCATCGGCGAAAAGCATTGAGCGCCGGATGAAGTCATGGCTGACCGCGTCCGTCGATGCTCGCACGAGGGCATTGGCCAGTGGATCGCTCGTCCATCCGGCTCCCCCCAGCACCTGGCGCGCAGCGTCGTAGCCTAGGACGAGCCAGGCTTGGGCGGTGTCGTCCCACACGACGTCGCCCTCGCGGCGACGCGCCTCGTAGTAGGGGTAGGGATCGGACGGATCCCACGGCAGGCGAGCGCCCGCTACATCAGTGGTCGTCATGGTGGTCCATTCCGTAGGGCAGGCCGCGATCACGCACCCAGGCGTCGTGTTGGTGGCCCAGTTCGGTGATCGGGGCGGCCACGCCGTCCATGTCGTCCAGCATTGCTCGTGCATAAAATGCCGCGCGCAGGGTGGTGAAGACCGCGTTCATCGAAAGGTTCAGCCGCGAGAAGAAGACGAAGTCCGGGGGCACCGCCATGCGGCGCAGGGGGTGATCGGCCGCGCGCACGTCGAGCAGAAACTGGATGGCGCGTTCAGAGGCCTCCTCGCTGTAGGTGGCCGGTTGCGGTGCCAGCAATTCGTAGATGATTCCCTCCCACCACTGATAGGCCTCGGCGGCACTCAGGGTCGAATCGGCGGTGAGGAAACCGCTTTCGATCATCAGTTCCCGTAGCTCGCTCGTGCGTCGATTCACAGCGGCGTGCACCATGCCCACGATCCGGCGGCGTAGGTGCTCGGGGAGGATCTTCACGCAGCCGAAGTCGACGAATCCCACCGTGCCGTCCGCGCCGAAGCGATAGTTGCCGGGGTGCGGGTCGGCGTGGAACAGGTTGGCGTGCCGGTAGGAGCCGGTGGCAAACCGCGCAATCACCTCGGCCCAGGTGTTCTTGAGGGTCTGATCGGCGTCCTGAGCCGCGGCCCAATCCCATCCGTCCAAGTAGGTCATGGTGAGCACGCGATCTCCCGAGGCCTCCGGAACCACTTCGGGAACCCGGATGAACGGATGCCCGCGATAAAGTTCGTTGAACGCGGCGATATTGGCGGCCTCGTGCCGGTAGTCGACTTCCTCCGAGATGCGCGCGGAAATCTCTTCAGCGGCCTTGTCGATGTCGGGCATCGCGGCGCCCAGTACGCTGGCGGCGCCGGCGGCGAACCGGAATACGGTCGCCAGCAGCTCGGTGTTGGAGAGGTCGTCCCGGATCGCCTGCGCGACACCGGGATATTGAAGCTTGACGGCCACCTGGCGCCCGTCATGCAAAACGGCGCGATGGACCTGGCCGATGGAGGCGGCCGCCATCGGCTCGTCGGTGAACTCGGCGAAGACCACCCCGGCGGGCCGGCCGAGCTCGTCCTCCAAAACCTTCCGGGCGAGCGTCGAGTCCATCGGTGGGGCGTCGGCCTGCAACCGCGCCAGCGCCTTTTGATACGGGGAGAGCTCGCCGGCACCAACCGCGGCGGCGTCGACCATCGAAACCAGTTGCCCCGCCTTCATCAGCACGCCTTTTGAGTGGCCGAGCAAGTCCGCATAACGCTCCGCGGTTCGTTCATGGAATCGCTCGATCGCGCCCGCGTCGCCGGCTTTCTCCCGCAGGGCGGCCACCATGCGGCCGCCGGCGGCGCGGGCGGTGAAGCCGGCCAGGGGCATCGTGCGGCGCATCCTGCCGCGGGGCACGGAACGATCGGTGTCTGCCATCTCGACCTTCCCCTGCCCCAGCGCCGGTGTTATATAGTGCCCTTGTACCGAATATAAGCATCCACATATAGGACGGTCAAGGTTGTCGACATCGACGAAGGAGCGGTTGGTCACCGAGGCCATGCGCTTGTTCAGCGAACAGGGCTACCGCGCGACCAGCATCAACCAGATCGAGAAGGCCGCGGGCCTGGTGCCCGGCTGCGGCGCGCTGTACAACCACTTCAAATCCAAAGAAGCACTTCTCGCCGCCGGCATCGACCGCCAACTCGATCGCCGTCGCGCGATGCACGACATCAGCGCGCTGTTCGCCGGCCAGGGTGATCTGCGCACCGAACTAATGCTCCTGTGCCGCTACCTCATGAGCGTCCTGGACCGCGAAAGCGAATTCCTCCAAGTCGCCGCCCGCGCCCCCGCGGGCCAATCGACTCGCCTGCACGACGCCTATGCCGCGCTCGTCGACGGGCTGTACGGCGAACTCGCCGACTGGATCACCGGGTGCGCGCCGAAGGTCAAGGAGTCCGAAGCCAAAAGGATCGCCATCGTCGGCGTCAGCGCCCTCCTCGGAAAGCGGGCCACCCGAATCGTCTTCCACAGCACACAAGTTGACACACCCGACGAGGAGTTCGTTGCCGACTGGACGGCGATGCTGGCCGGCCGGATCGAATCGGCCACGCGTACTTAGTCTCCGCGCCGGACCGGAAGCCGGCACGCCGCCGGGGCACGAAGAAGCCGCGACGCAGCGCGGGTTTGGTTCATGAACCGGTCGCGTGCCGGATGATGCGGACCATCTCGGCGGGGCGCTCGAGGGCCGAGAAGTGGCCTACACCGCTCACCGTGATGGCCCGCACACCGAGTAGGCGAGCGACCTCGTCCCGCTCCGCTGGACGCGACCAATCGCGCTCGCTGTACACCAGCGTGACGGGTGTACTCACCTGCGCGTAGCGGCTTTTCGCTTCGATGAACCCGGCGAGGCTGCGCATGATGGCCCGATTCACCTTCGGGTAGCCGGGCCGGCGGCCGCTTCGCCGCAGCTCGGCGACGAAGTCCTCCGGCAGCGCGTGACGGTCGGCGAAGCCGCCGGCCAGCACGCCTTCGAGGATGATGCGGTTTTCCAGTCGGGCGAAGATCGGTCCCGACCCGGGCGGGCGGACGCCGGAACCGATCAGGCGGGCGAACCAGTTGCCGCGTTCGAGGCCGCTCGGATAGTCGTAGGGGTTGAAGGCCACGACACCGCGCACGTTGTCGGTCAGCTCTATCGACGCCAACAGCGCCAGCGCCCCTCCCATCGACTCACCCGCCAGCGTGGCGTTGTGCAGGTCGAGCTCGGTGATGAATTCGACGACGGCGCCGCGCAATTCAGGCTCACCATAACGCGCGCCGGGGACGATGTCCGACCATCCCATGCCGGGGAGGTCCAGCGCGTACACCGTGAAGTCGTCCGACAGCGCGGGCACGACGCGCTGGAAGTAGTCCAGCTGTGTGCGGACGGTGTGGAGCAGGACCAGCGGCGGGCCGGTTCCGGTCGTGAAGTAACGCAACCGGGAGCCGTCGGACCGCGGCAGGAACCCGACCGCGCCCCGGCCGCGGCTCCAGGTCAGCGTGTAGTGCTGGTCCGTAATCTCGTTGATCTGCATGGTGTTTACGCTTCCGCAATCGCCTGGATCGCGCGAAGGCGCCCGTCGGCCAGGGCCTGGGTGAGATTTTCGGCTTTTCGGCGGAAGTCGGTGACGAAGGCCTGCAGGCCCAGCGGGTTGTCGGGCTGGGCCAGCAAGGCCTGCATGAGCGCGGCCGCCTGGTCGGTGAGGTCGTTCCACGCTTCGACGGCGAATCCGGCGGATTCGACCAGGGCGCGCAGCTCACCGGGGGTCACCAGGTGGCTGCGTGCGGGGTGGTCGGCCCACGGCAGGGGATAGTCGAGCGCGCGGCCGTCAACAATCGTGATGTCCCACAGGGCAAGGCGCCCGCCATCTTTCAGCACCCGGTGCGCTTCGGCGTAGAGGCGCACCTTGTCGGCCACGTTCATCTGGACGTGCTGACTGACGGCGACGTCAAAACCGCCGTCGGCGAAGGGGAGTTCGGTGACGTCCGCCTGACGAACAGATATCCGGTCGTCGAGCCCGACGAGCCGGTTGAGCCAGCGATTGGTTTCGCAGTATTCGTCGGTGAGATCCACGGCGGTGACTCGGGACCCGTAGCGGTCGGCGACGTAGCGGGCCGTGCCGCCGACTCCGCTGCCGGCGTCGAGCACTTCGCTGTCGGCGGTGATGCGCGCCAGACCCACCAGCTCGGCGGTGGCGAAGCGGCCCATCGTGTGGAAGTCCTCGAGCAGGCCCAGGTCGGCGGGCGCGAGGCTCTCGAGGTCCTTGCCGGCGGAACGCAGCGCCCGTTCGATGTTGTTGCGCGACAGGCCGGTCGAGTACTGGGCTTCGATGGTGTCGTTCATTTCTGCACCTTCGTCCATGCGGTGATGATCGGGGGCATCGTGATGAGGGCGTCGGCGGCCCGCGCCTCTTCCCGGAAGCGTGGCACGAAATCGTCGATGTCGGCGACCTCGTCGATGGCGAAGCCCCCTCGTTCCGCGACGGGGGAGACCAGCCGCCAGACCTCCGCGGCGTAGGCCAGTAAGTCGGCGTCGGCGGCGGTGCCGGTCGGCGTGCCCTGCGTCAACCGCGGTACGCCCAGGCCGGCGTCGGCGAAGATGGTGTGCAACGTGGCGCCGAACCGCGCGCTGAGCCCCATGGCCCCGAAGGCGCGGGCGATACCCGCTATCACCCGGTCGAACAGCGGCAGGTCCGGGACGCAGCGCGCGGAGGTGACGTCGATCTCCGAGAACGCGATGATGCCGCCGGGGCGCACAAACGAGCTGAGGTGCCGCAGCGTGGCGGCAGGGTCGGGCAGGTGCATCAAGATCAGCCGGCCGACGACGGCGTCCACGGGTTCGTCCAGGGTGATCGCGTCGATTGCGCCGTGGGTGAAACGCACTGTTGCCAGGCCCTTTTCGGCGGCGCGGGCGCGGGCCAGCTCGACCATCGCGGGCGCGGCGTCGACGCCGAGCACGCTACCGCCTGCGCCGACCAGCCGCGCGGCGACGAACGACACATCACCGGGACCGCTGCCGATATCGAGCACCCGCATGCCCGGAAGCAGGCCGGCGAGCCGCAGCGCATGCTCGGTGTAGTCGTCGTACAGCCTTCCCTGCAGGAGGAGCCGCTGCACCTCCACGTCGGCGTGGCCGAGGACATACGTGCTGTCGGTTGTACTCATCAGTTCCCTGCCGTTCTCTGTGGTGGGGGCTAGGCCTCGGCCAGCGCGGGGGACGGCGCCGCTTCCCGCGCGCGGGCCGGCAAGAGCCAGGCCACAGCGATCGCGGCGCCCAGCGCGATGCCCGCGCACACCAGCGAGCTCACCTGCAGGCCGTCCAGGAATGCGCGATCGACGACGGCACGGACGTGGCCGGCCTGCTGGGCGGGCAACCGTCCGATAACCGTGTGCGCCAACGCCATCGAGTGCCGCATCGCCTCGCCGGGTAATCCGGGCAGAGCCGTTGACCCGAGATGCCCCGAGTACACCGACGCGAAGATGCTGCCGGCGATGGCAACGCCGAGGGTGCCGCCGAGTTCGCGCGTCGTGTCGTTGACGGCCGAGCCGACCCCGGCCTTGTCGACCGACAGCGATCCCATGATGGCCTCGGTGGCCGGCGAAACCGTCAGACCGAGGCCGCCGCCGAGCAGCAACATCTGCATGGCGATTTGGTCGTAGGGGGTGGCGGCGTCGGCCGTGGACGCCCACGCCAGGCCGGCGGCGAACACGGTCAGCCCGCCCGCGACGACTGCGGTGGTGCCGACCCTTTCCACCAGGCGCGGCCCCACGAGGCTGGCCAGCGCGATGGAGACGGCGACGGGCAGCAGGCGCACGCCGGCCTGGAACGCCGTGTAGTCCTTGATGAATTGGAAGTACTGGGTGATGACGAAGATGAACCCGAACAGCGTGAGGAAGCCGGCGGTCACCGCCAGGCTGCCGCCGGAGAACCGGCGGTTTCCGAACACCGAGACGTCCAGCATCGGGTGGGTGCTGCGCCGCTCCCATGCGGCAAATCCGGCGAGAACGACCGCGGCGAGCGTGAACCCGGCTGCCGTGCGGACGTTCGTCCATCCCCACGTGGGCGCCTCGATAACCGTGTAGACCAACGTCGTGATCCCGGCCGCGGACAGGATCAGGCCGGGAATGTCGACGCGCGGCGCCGCCGGGTCGCGCGAGGTCGGGACGAACAGGACACCGCCGGCGATGGCCAGCACCGCGATGGGGATGTTCACCATGAAAATCGAGCCCCACCAGAAGTGTTCGAGCAGCCAGCCGCCGCTGATCGGTCCCACGGCCACTCCGACGCCCACCATCGCCGCCCACAGCCCGATCGCCTTCGCGCGCGGCGCCGGGTCGGTGAAGATGTTGGTGATCAGCCCCAGCGTGGTTGGGAAGATCACCGCCGCGCCCACGCCCATGGCGGCGCGGGCCGCGATCAGCGCGTCGGCCGAATTAACCTGCGCCGCAACGCCGGAGGTCAGGGCGAACAGGGCCAGGCCCAGGCTCAGCGAACCGCGCCTGCCGAAGCGGTCGGACAGGCTGCCGGCCGACAGCAGCAGCCCCGACATCACCAGGGTGTAGGCGTCGACGATCCATTGCAGCTGGGCGGTGTCGGCGTCGAGTTCGCGCGACAGGGTGGGCAGCGCGACGTTGACGATGGTGGCGTCGACGCTGATGACGAAGACGCCGAGGCAGATGACGCCGAGCGCGGCGATCGGGCGATTCCGGAATATCGGTTCGGTGGGCATGGACAAGACGCTAAAGCTGATAGACAAATAAATCAAGTAAAGAGTTGAAAAAGACGTCTATGCGCAGGTAGACTGGCATGGTGGCGTCCCGCAGGAACTACAACCAGAACTGCCCGATCGCGCGTGGCCTCGACGTCCTCGGCGAGCGGTGGACGCTGCTGATCCTGCGCGAGCTGGTCGGGGGCGCCCGCCGCTACGGCGACCTGCGCGACGCGCTGCCCGGCATCGCGACCAATCTGCTGGCCGAGCGGCTAAAGGAATTACAAGAGGCGGGGATCGTCGACCGGATCGACCTGCCCGCCCCGATCGGGCGTACCGTGTACACGCTCAGCGACCTGGGCTGGCAGCGGGTGCTGCCGGTGTTGCGGAGCGTCGCGTGGTTCGGGCTGGACCGGATGGACCCGATCGAGGACGGCCCGGGAACGCCCTTGAACGGTTTCCTGGCCGGATTCCTGCTCGGCTTCGATTCGGCCGGCGCGGCTGGCCTGGAGGCCACGATCCGCATCGAGATAGACGGCCGCCGTTTCGAATTCGCGGTCACACAGGGCAGGCTCGCCGGCGCGCGTGGCGAGCCTGCGGTGACCGTGACCGCCAGCGCGGCCGATCTGGTCGCCGCCCGCCTCGGGGCAACCGAGGCCAAGCGCAAGGCGGGGCTGCGGCACATCACCTTCGACGGCGACCCCGCGGCCGTCGACGCGGTGCGCCGGGCCTTCGCGCTGTAGTGCCTCACGCCTGCATTGCGCTGATCCACTTTTCGAGCCGGCGTGCCTGATGCGCCATGACCTCGGGCCGCGCCAGGGCGTTGGTCAGCACCGCGCTGCCCTCGTAGGCGATGACGAGTTCGAGCGCCAGGTCACGGGCGTCGCGGCGGCCCATGGCTTGGAATTGCTGCTCGGTCCAGTCCAGCAGGGTTTGCATGATCGGCGCGGTGAGCGCGGGCGACTGGCCCGGCTGGTTCGCCAGCTCGGTGCACAGCGTTCCCAACGGGCAGCCGTGGTCGGCGATGGTGTCGCGCGACTCCGCCAGCATCCCCACGAGTGCCCTGAGCCGGGCCTTGGGGCTGCCGTGCCGGCGCTGCAGCGCGGCGGTGGCGGAGCGGATCTCCTCGGTGCGCGCCTCGACGACGGCGGCCACGATGTCGTCTTTGGTCTTGAAGTAGTAGTACACGTTGCCCAGCGGCACCTCGGCGGCCTCCGCGATGTGCGCGAGTGTGGTGCCCGCGATGCCCTGGCGGTAGAACAGGTCGCACGCGGCCGCGATCAGTCGCTCTCGCTTACCGGTTGAGTCAGCCATATCACTCACGGACTATAGACGGCACGCTTCCATGCTCAGGTTCCACAGCAGGTCCCGGTTCTCCGGCGTGTTGTGCGCGGTCCTGACCTTCTTCGCCCTGCGGTTCGCGAAGTACTGCCCGGAGAGCTGGGCCGCTTCGGGTGAGTCGGCGAGGAACACCGACGTCGCGGCGCCTCTGTCCGGGGACCGCGAAAAGGGCAGCGCCGCATAGGAGATCGCCCGGAAGACACCTTCAGCCCCGCGCATCATCGGCGTCCTGACGATCCCGGGGTGTACGGCGTTCGCGGTGACGCGCGTCGGCGCCAGCCGCTGCGCCAGCTCGACGGTGAAGAGCAGCACGCACAGTTTGGACGCGGCGTAGGCGCCGATGGTGGAGAACCGGCGCTCGCTTTGCAGGTTCTCGGGTTCGAATTTACCGGCGCGGTAGACGCTCGAGCTGAGGTTGACGACCCTGCCCTGTGGGCTCTTTTCCAGTGCGTCGAGCAGCAATTGGGTGAGGTAGAACTGCGCGAGGTAGTTGACCTGGAACGTCGTCTCGTAGCCGTCCTCGGTCAGCGCGCGCTGCGGCATGACGACGCCGGCGTTGTTGACCAGCACGTCCAGCCGCGGGTAGCGCGCCGCGAACTCCTGGGCCAGCCGGTGCACCTGCGCGAGCGACCGCAGGTCGGCGGTGAGGTAGCCGACGTCGCGGTTGCCGGTGGACGCCACGATTTCCGATGTGACGGTCGCGGCCTTGGCCTCGTTGCGCGCGGCCAGCACGACGGTGTGGCCCTTGCGGGCCAGCGCGGTCGCGGTGACCTTGCCGATGCCGTCGGTGGCGCCGGTGATGAGGCAGATCGGGTTGTCCATGGACTACGCGGTGGTCGTCGTGGCGCGGGTGGGCCGTGCCAACATGCGCGACATCATCGAGCGGGTGACGGCGGCCGGGACGAGCGCGGTCGTCACCCGGTTGAGCCGGCCCGGGATGCAGTGGGTTCGATTGCGCTCCAGTGCGCGCAGCGCCTCACGCGCGCAAGCGTCCGGGGCCATGGGCGGCATCGGCAATTTGTCGGGGTGCAGGCCCAATTGGGCGATCGCCGGGGTGCGGGTGGGCCCGGGGTGCAGCACCGTGACATGCACACCGTGCTTGGCCAGCTCGCCGTGCAGGCCGGCGCCGAGGCTGGCCACATAGGCCTTGCTCGCCGCGGTGTTGGCCAGGTACGGGACGCCGTGTTTTGCTCCCAGCGCGGAGACCAGCACGATGCCGCCGCGGCCGCGCCGCGCGAGCCGCTCGCCGAAGTGGTGCGTGAGGCCCAGGTGCGCGGCCGTGTTGAGCCGCAGGATTGCCCGCTGCGCCTGCAGATCGGAGCCCACAAAGGGCCCGGGCAGTGCCTCGCCGGCGTTCGACACCAGCAACCCGACGTCGATGTCGTTGGTAGCCTGGGTGATTGGCGTCAGCATGCCCGGGTCGGACAGGTCGACGCAGACGGCGCGACAGTCGACGCCGTACCCCCGGGCCAGCGCCGCGCCGAGGTCCTGCAGGGCGGCCTGACGCCGCCCGACCAGCACCACGTTGATGCCCGCTTCGGCGAGCTGGTGTGCGAACTCGCGCCCGATGCCCGACGACGCCCCCGTCACGACCGCCCAGGGCCCGAACCGATCTGCGTTGATACTCATGGTGTTTGGACCTCTCCTCAGACGCTCCGCAGGGCCAGAGCGGGATTGTGGCTTAGTTGCACAACTTACTATTCCGATAGGTTCTCTGGCAAGGGCTGATTGATGACCACCTGAATACCCAAATAATTCGCTGCTAATGGCCATTGCGTTGGGACGGTTGGGGTAGCTACTGTGTTGGTCAGCTGACTTAATCCGCACGATGACATCGAGGCCGAGAATGAGTGTCGTCAAACGCGCGTGGATTCCGCTGGTGGTCGTGCTCGTGGTCGCTCTCGCGGGTTTCGCCGTCTACCGGCTGCACGGGGTCTTCGGCGCCCGGGGTGCCGCGTCGGCGACCGCCGCGCGACCCGATGAGATCAAGCCCTTCGATCCCAAGCGCGTGACCATGGAGGTCTTCGGGCCGGCCGGAAGCGTCGCCGACATCAACTATCTCGACGTCGACGCCGCACCGCGGCGCGCCGACGCCGTGCCCCTGCCGTGGACGTACAGCGCGGCCACGACTGACCCGGCGGTCAGCGTCAACGTCGTCGCGCAGGGCGACGACGCGGTCATCGGCTGCCGCATCACGGTGAACGGCGGCGTCAAGGCCCAGCGAACGGTCGCGGGAATTCATCCGCAAACCTTCTGCCTGGTGAAGTCCGCGTGATCGCGCGCACGGTACGCCGGCTCTCGGTGCCCATCCTGCTCTTCTGGCTGGGGCTGGCCGCGGTCACCAACATCGTTGTCCCGCAACTGGAAGCGGTCGGCGAGGCGCACGCGGTGTCGATGAGCCCCGACGACGCCCCGGCGGTGCGGGCCATGAAGCGCATCGGCCGGGTGTTCAACGAGTTCGACTCCGACAGCGCGGTGATGGTGGTTCTCGAGGGCCAGACGCCGCTGGGCGACGCGGCGCACCGCTTCTACGGCGACCTGGTCGGCAAGCTCGCCCAGGACCGCAAGCACGTCGAGCACGTCCAGGACTTCTGGAGCGATCCGCTCACCGCCGCCGGCTCGCAGAGCCCCGACGGCAAGGCCGCCTACGTCCAGGTCTTCCTCGCCGGCCGCCAGGGCGAGACGCTGGCCAACGAGTCCGTCGACGCCGTCCGGCGGATCGTGTCAAACACCCTGCCGCCCAACGGGATCAGGGCCTACGTCGCCGGACCCGCTGCCGTGACCACCGATGAGCTCGAATTCGGCAACAAGAGCGCCCGCAAGGTGATGGGCGTGACCGTCGGGGTCATCGTGCTGATGCTGCTGATCGTGTACCGCTCGCTGGTCACCGTGCTGCTGACACTGCTGATGGTCTTCATCGAATTGCCCGCCGTGCAAGGGGTGATCGCGGTCCTCGGAGACCACCGGATCCTCGGGCTCTCGACCTTCGCCGTGCAGATCCTTCCGATTCTCGCCATCGCCGCGGGGACCGATTACGCGATCTTCCTCGTGGGCCGATATCAGGAGGCCCGTCAGGCCGGCGAGGACCGCGAAGCCGCCTACTACACCATGTTTCGCGGCAGCGTCCACGTGGTCCTCGGGTCGGGCCTGACCATCGCCGGCGCGATGCTGTGCCTCAGCTTCACCAGGCTGCCCTATTTCCAGACCCTGGGCGCTCCCTGCGCGATCGGGATGTTCACGTTGGTGGCGGCCGCGCTCACGCTGGGTCCGGCCGTCATCACGGTGGGCAGCCGATTCGGCCTCTTCGACCCCAAACGGACGATCAAGACGCAGGGGTGGCGGCGCGTGGGCACCGCCGTGGTCCGCTGGCCCGCACCGATTCTCGCCGCCTCCGGCGCGACCGCGCTCGTGGGGCTGCTGGCGCTGCCGTCGTTCACGACTAGCTACAACGACCGCCGTTACCTGCCCCCGACCACGCCGTCCAACATCGGCTACGCCGCCGCCGACCGGCACTTCTCACCCGCGCGGTTGAACCCCGACCTGATGTTGCTGCAGACCGACCACGACATGCGCAACCCCGCCGACATGCTCGTCCTGGACCGGGTGGCCAAGGGCGTCTTTCAAGCCGACGGCGTCGCTCGCGTCCAGTCCATCACCAGGCCGCTGGGCGCCCCGATCGCGCACACCTCCATTCCCTTTCAGATCAGCATGCAGGGCACCACGCTGACCGAGAACATGAAGTACCTGCACGACCGCATGGCCGACATGCGCGCGATCGCCGATCAGATGACCGGCGTCATCGACACCATGCAACGCATGCTCGTACTGATGCACCGGCTCGCCGGCACCACCCACGACGTCGCGGGCCGGACGAGGCAGGTCGTCGCCGACACGAACGAGGTACGCGATCGCATCGCCGATTTCGACGACTTCTTCCGGCCGCTGCGCGGCTACCTTTACTGGGAGCGGCACTGCTTCGACATCGGAGTCTGCTGGGCGCTGCGGTCGGCGTTCGACGCGCTCGACGGCGTCGACAAGGTCACCGACGACCTCGGCGGTCTCGTGAACGACACCGACCGGCTGGATGACCTGATGCCGCAACTGATCTCGCTGCTGCCGCCGATCATCGACGCCACGACGACCATGCGCGCCATGACGATGACGATGTACAGCACGTTCGCGGGCCTGCTGGATCAGATGGACGCCGCGCAGCAGGGTGTCGCCGCGATGGGGCAGGCCTTCGACGCGGCCAAGAACGACGATTCCTTCTACCTGCCGCCGGAGGTCTTCGACAACCCGGACTTCAAACGCGGCCTGGCGATGTTCCTTTCGCCCGACGGCAAGTCCGCCCGCCTCATCATCACCCACGACCGGGATCCCGCGACCCCCGAGGGGGTTTCGCACGTCGACGCGATCGAAAGGGCGGCGCGCCACGCCGTCAAGGGAACTCCCCTGGCGGAAGCCAAGATCTACCTCGGTGGCACGGCGCCGACGTACAAGGACATGAGTGGCGCGGCGAAATACGACCTGCTGATCGCGGGAATCGCCGCGGCCTGCCTGATCTTCGTCATCATGCTGGTCATCACAGGAAGCGTCGTCGCGGCCCTGGTCATCATCGGCACGGTGGTGCTGTCGTTGGGCGCCTCGTTCGGGCTGTCGGTGCTGGTGTGGCAGGACATCCTCGGTATTCCGTTGCACTGGCTGGTGATAGCGATGGCCGTGATCATCCTGCTGGCCGTGGGGTCGGACTACAACCTGTTGCTGGTCTCCCGGTTCAAGGAGGAGATCGGGGCCGGCATCAAGACCGGCATCATCCGCGCCATGGGTGGAACCGGTGCGGTGGTGACCTCGGCGGGCCTGGTGTTCGCGTTCACCATGTCGTCCTTCGTGTTCAGCGACCTACGGATCATCGGTCAGTTCGGCACGACCGTCGGCATCGGACTGCTCTTCGACACGCTGGTGGTGCGGTCGCTGATGACGCCGTCGATCGCCGCCCTCCTCGGACGCTGGTTCTGGTGGCCCCGGCGGGTGGGCGTCGGCCGTCGGGCGCGCCGGCCCGACGCTGTCTCGACTCGTACCGCCCGGGAGGGCGTGCCCACATGAACCCGCAGACACTGTCCGACTCGATACGCATCGCCGCCCCGCCCGACCGGGTGTGGGACCTGATCACCACCGTCGCCACCATCGCGGAGTGGTACGACACCTGGGACGCCGTCGAACACGCCACCGGCGACCAACGACTGCAATTGGGCACGTCGTTCCGCCTGATCCGGCACCGCGGCGGACGCGATGACAGCGCGCTGTGCCGCGTGACGTCGCTGCAACCGCGCCGGCGATTGTGCTGGGTGCAGTCCGCCCCGCACCGGCCCATCATGTCGGTCGAGTTCCGGCTGGTCGCCGGGGCCGACGGGGCCGCCGGCACCCTCCTGAGCCACACCAGGAGCTGGATCGAACCGGGCCTCGGGTAACGCCTCGCCATCGTCACCAGGACACCGGAAGCGCGGTGAGCCCGCCGGCGAGCACGTCGCTTCGCGTGGGCAACGCCGCGGGATCGACCGTCAGGCGCATCGACGGGAATCGCGGGATCAGTTGCCCAAAGACGGTTTTCAACTCGATGCGCGCCAACGGAGCCCCGAGGCAATAGTGTGCGCCGTGCCCGAACGTGAGGTGCGCGGCGTGCTTGCGGGCGACGTCGACGCGTTGCGGTTCGGCGAACGTCGTGGGGTCGCGGTTGGCCGCTCCGATGTCCAGCAGCACCAGGTCGCCGGCGCGGATGGCGACACCGTCGATGTCGAAGTCCGTTCGCGCGTAGCGGGGAATGCCGCCCACCCCACCGCCGGACGCCGTCGCTCGCAGCAGTTCCTCGACGGCGTTGGGGATCAGCGCAGGGTGATCGACGAGCGCCTGCCACTGATCGCGGTTCGACAGCAATAGCGTTGCTCCGAGCCCGATTTGGACCACCGTGGTCTCGTGCCCGGCGAACAGCAGGAACATCGACATGGTGGCGGCCTCCTCGTCGGAGACGCCGTCGGTCGCGCACAGCCGCGAGATCACGTCGTCGTCCGGGTGCGCGCGCTTGCGCTCGACCAACCCGCGACCGTAATCGAACAGCTCGGCCAGCCCGCGCTCGGAGCGGGCGTGATCGCGCACGTTGCCGGCGTCCTCCGCCCACGCGCGGAACTGGTCACGGTCGGAATAGGGCACCCCGAGCAGCTCGCAGATCACCAGGATGGGCAGCGGCAGCGCCAGCCGCGCGTGCAGGTCGGCCGGCGGGCCCTGGTCCGCCAGTTCGTTCAGCAGCCCGGTGGTGAGCGTTTCCACTCGCGGCTCCAGCGACCGCAGGTGCCTGGGCGAGAAATGGGGCTGCAGCAGCGCCCGCATCCGCGCGTGGTCGGCCGCCTCGGTGTCGAAGTCGCCCAGGGGGCCGCCGAACAACGCGGATTCCCCCGTGCGCGCGGCCGTTTCGGGTTCGCGGTGAGAGCGACCGAGGCGATCGTCATCCAGCAGCCGTCGCACCTGGGCGTAGTCGGTGACCAGCCAGGCCTCGTCGCCGACGGAGGTGAGTACCGATTGAATGGATGCCATCGGAGCCTCTTGTATAGAGCAGCATATACAAGGCTACTTGTATACTGTCTTCTAGACAAGAGGAGGTTGGCGTGACGACCGTCCAATCCGAGCCGACCCGGCGGCTGCCCCGCGCCCAGCGGCGGGAACAGATCCTCGAGGCCGCCACGCGCGCCTTCGCCCGCGGGGGCTTCGCCAAGACGGGGCTCGATGCCATCGCCGCGGAGGCCGGTGTCACCCCGGTGATCCTGTACCGGCACTTCGCGTCGAAGGCCGACCTCTACCGGGAGGTGATCGAGAGCGGTCACACTCGGCTGCGCGAGGCCACCGGCGGGCAGGAGTTCGACGATGCCAGCATCCCCGCGTTCATTCGTGCGGCTGCGGCGGATCCGGACGCCTTCCGGCTGCTCTACCGTCATGCCGCACGCGAAGCGGAGTTCCGCGACGTGATCGACACCCTCATCGAGGGTTCGGCCGAGATCACCGGGCGGTACCTCGCGGACATCGCCGACCAGCGATGGCGGGGCTGGGCGGCGCGACTGCTGCCCACCATCACGATCGACGCCGTCATCGCCTGGCTCGACGCCGGCCAGCCCGACCCCGACGAAGCCGCCACCCGAATCCGGAGCATCGTCGACGCGGTGATCGCCGCCGCGTCCGCGCAGTGAGCGCGGTCGTCGCCAGCCACTAAACTTGCGGCGTGGCCGAACCTGCCGACCCCGACGTGGTATCGCCCCGCCCCGTGCTGGTGGTGGACTTCGGGGCACAGTATGCGCAGTTGATCGCCCGACGCGTCCGCGAGGCTCGGGTGTTTTCCGAGGTGATCCCGCACACCGCCACGGTCGACGAGATCAAGGCCCGCAACCCGGTGGCGGTCGTGCTCTCCGGCGGACCGGCCAGCGTCTACACCGAGGGTGCCCCGCAACTGGACCCTGCGCTGTTCGACCTCGAGGTGCCGGTGTTCGGCATCTGCTACGGGTTTCAGGCCATGGCCCAGGCCCTGGGCGGCACGGTCGCCCACACCGGCACCAGCGAGTACGGCCGCACGGAGCTGAAAGTCCTTGGCGGCGAGCTGCATTCGGGCCTGCCCGACGTCCAGCCGGTGTGGATGAGCCACGGCGACGCCGTCACTGCGGCGCCGGACGGATTCGACGTGGTCGCTTCCAGCGCGGGCGCGGCGGTGGCCGCCTTCGAGAACCGGGGGCGACGCCTGGCCGGGGTGCAGTACCACCCGGAAGTGATGCACACCCCGCACGGGCAGCAGGTGCTCAGCCGGTTCCTGCACGACTTCGCCGGGCTCGGTGCGGAGTGGACGCCCGCCAACATCGCCGACGCGCTCGTCGAGCAGGTCCGCGCGCAGATCGGGGACGGCCACGCGATCTGCGGTCTGTCCGGCGGGGTCGATTCGGCGGTGGCCGCCGCGCTGGTGCAGCGCGCCATCGGCGAGAGACTGACGTGTGTGTTCGTCGACCATGGCTTGTTGCGCGCCGGCGAACGCGATCAGGTGCAGCGCGACTTCGTGGCCGCCACCGGCGCCAACCTGGTCACCGTCGACGCCGAGGAGACCTTCCTGCAGGCGCTGTCGGGGGTGCACAACCCCGAGGGCAAGCGCAAGATCATCGGGCGGCAGTTCATCCGGGCGTTCGAGGGCGCGGTGCGAGACATTGTGGGCGACACCGATTCTCAGGTCGACTTCCTGGTGCAGGGCACGTTGTATCCGGACGTGGTGGAGTCCGGCGGGGGCAGCGGCACGGCGAACATCAAGAGCCACCACAACGTCGGCGGCCTGCCGGGTGACCTGAAGTTCAAGCTCGTCGAGCCGCTGCGGCTGCTGTTCAAAGACGAGGTGCGCGCCGTCGGGCGTGAGCTGGGCCTGCCGGAGGAAATCGTTGGGCGCCAGCCATTTCCGGGCCCGGGGCTGGGGATCCGGATCGTCGGCGAGGTCACCGCGCAGCGGCTGGACACGTTGCGGCGCGCCGACTCGATCGCCCGCGAGGAGCTCACCGCCGCCGGCCTGGACAACCAGATCTGGCAGTGCCCGGTGGTGCTGCTGGCCGACGTTCGGTCCGTCGGCGTGCAGGGCGACAATCGCACCTACGGGCACCCGATCGTGCTGCGGCCGGTGTCCAGCGAGGACGCCATGACCGCCGACTGGACCCGGGTGCCCTACGAGGTGCTGGAGCGCATCTCGACCCGGATCACCAACGAGGTGCCCGAGGTCAACCGCGTGGTGCTGGACGTCACCAGCAAGCCGCCCGGCACCATCGAGTGGGAGTAGCTCGGCTCTCTGCGGCGAGTGTGCGGCCAGCCGCACGCTCGAGGCCGAAGGTGCGGCCAGCCGCACACTCGCGCGGTTACGCGACGAATTCGAGTCTGCCGTAGGCAATCTGGGCCGCCTCCCAGTTCCCGCCGGCATCGCCGACGAGCCGGCGGGCGACGTCGAGGTCGTCGTCCCCGGCGACCACGATCAGGGTGTGGTCGGTGGTGGTGACGGACCCGCCCCGGATGCGCTGGCGGGCGACCGGATCGGCCGCCAGCGCGGCGCCGAAGCGCGCGATGTCGACGTCCGGCACGGCGATGAGGATCGCGTCCTCGTCGGGCGCGCGCTGCGGCAGGTAGTCGAAGGTCAGCACCGCTTCCTGGTCGAACTGGCGGCGCAGCGCGTCGGCGGCGGCGTGCGACGAGCCGCTGCACAGGTGGAATTCGCGCGAGCGCTCGGGGATGCTCCGTCGCTGCGCGCTGGACCAGTACACGCCGTCGAGCGGGGTCGATCCCGTCACCGCCGCGCCGCTGAGCGCGATCGTCACGGTGGCCTGCGCCTCGAACAGGGGGTCGGCGGTCTCGGTGGCGAACAGCTCCGCCGGTTGGCAGGGCGCGGCCCGGGCGGGCGTCGGCAAAGTGCAGCAAAAAAGCACCATCAGCCACACCAGCACCGACCGCATAAAGCAGCCTCTCACGTTTCTTGACGGTTGTCGGAGGGTGGGTGTTTACTCGCCAATGTATCGAACAAACTTTCGAATGGAGGCTGGTCATGACTGCGGCTATGGCCTCCGATCACCGCGCTGAGCAGCTGGAATCGCTGCGCCGCCGGATGGCTGAGATCTCCGGGAAGATCTCCGGCAAGGTCTCCGGGCGCGGCGTCCCCGCCGACGACCTGCTGCCGGATTCGGAATCCGGGCTGGCGCTCCCGCGCTGGCTCGCGGAGTCGCTGCCGGTGCCGTTGCCGCGGGGAACGGTGGCCGTCCTGTCGGGGGCCCGGTCGCTGGTGTTGAGCGTGGTGGCCGCGGTGACGGCGGCCGGTGGCAACGCCGCCATCGTCGGCCAGCCGGACATCGGGCTGCTGGCCGCCGCGGAGATGGGGGCGGACCTGAGCCGGCTTGCGGTGATACCGGACGCCGGGACCGATCCGGTCGAGGTGGCCGCGGTGCTCGTCGACGGCATGGACCTGGTGGTGCTCGGCCTGGGCGGGCGCCAGGTGCCGCACACCCGGGCGCGGGCGGTGGTGGCGCGGGCCCGCAACAAGGGGTGCACCCTGCTGGTCACCGACGGCGACTGGCAGGGTGCGCCGACGCGGTTGGAGGCGCGGGTCTGCGGTTACGAGCTCACGGCGGGTGCGGGCTTCGGCCGCATCGGCGGGGTGCGGCTGCGGGTCAGCGGGCTGTGCGCGGGCAGGCGGGTGATCGGCCGGTCGCGAGCCGGGTGAGTTCGGATGGCTTCCTCACGCGCGCTGGCGATCTGGTGCATGGACTGGCCCGCGGTCGCGGCCGCGGCCGCGGCGGACCTGCCCGCGACGGCCCCGATCGCGATCACGTTGGCCAACCGGGTGATCGCCTGCTCGTCGGCCGCCCGCGCGGCGGGAGTGCGGCGCGGGCTGCGGCGACGGGAGGCGGCGGCCCGGTGCCCGCAACTTCACGTCGCGACCGCCGACGCCGACCGCGACGCGCGCTTCTTCGAAGGGGTGATCGCCGCGGTGGACGACCTGGTGCCCCGGGCCGAGGTGCTGCGGCCCGGCCTTCTGGTGTTGCCGGTACGCGGGGCGGCCCGCTATTTCGGGTCCGAGGAGCGGGCCGCCGAGCGGCTGATCGACGCGGTGGCCGCCGCCGGTGCCGAGTGTCAGGTCGGGATCGCCGACCAGCTGTCCACCGCGGTCTTCGCCGCGCGCGCGGGCCGGATCGTCGAGCCCGGGGGCGACGCGAGGTTCCTGTCGACGCTGTCGATCCGGCAGCTGGCCACCGAGCCGAGCCTGTCCGGTCCGGGGCGCGAGGAGCTGACGGACCTGTTGTGGCGGATGGGAATTCGCACCATCGGGCAGTTCGCCGCGCTGTCGCGCACCGACGTGGCCTCCCGGTTCGGCGCCGACGGGATGGCCGCGCACCGGTTCGCCCGCGGCGAACCCGAGCGGGGACCGTCCGGGCGCGAGCCGCCGCCGGAACTCGAGGCCGTGCTGGACTGCGACCCGCCGATCGACCGGGTCGACGCCGCGGCCTTCGCCGGGCGCTTCCTGGCCGGCACGCTGCACCAGACGCTGATGTCCGCGGGGGTGGGGTGCACCCGGCTGGCCATCCACGCCGTCACCGCCAACGGCGAGGAGCGGCAACGGGTCTGGCGGTGCGCCGAGCCGTTGACCGAGGACGCCACCGCCGACCGGGTGCGCTGGCAGCTCGACGGGTGGCTGAGCAATCGGACCGCCGACAGGCGTCCCACCGGGCCGGTGACGCTGTTGCGGCTGCAGGCGGTGGAGGTGGTGTCGGCCGAGGCGCTGCAGTTGCCGCTCTGGGGCGGCCTCGGGGAGGAGGACAGGCTGCGGGCCCGCCGGGCGCTGGTGCGGGTGCAGGGCCTGCTCGGGCCGGAGGCGGTGCGGGTGCCGGTGCTGTCCGGCGGCCGCGGGCCCGCCGAGCGGATCACGTTGATCCCGCTGGGTGACGAGCCGGTGCCCCGGGCCGACCCGGGCCTGCCGTGGCCCGGCCAGCTGCCGGGGCCGTCGCCGGCCGTGCTGCTCGATGACCCGGTGGATCTGCTTGATGCCCGATGGAATTCGATACGGGTGACCGGCCGGGGGATGTTCTCGGCCGATCCTGCCCATCTGACCTTGCGCGGCCGGGACGAGGGGCTGCGCTGGTGGGCCGGGCCGTGGCCGGTCGACGAGCGGTGGTGGGACAACCGCCCGGAGGCCGGTCAAGGGGGGAGTCGCACGGCCCGCGCCCAGGTCCTGCTGGAGGACGAGCGGGCGTTCCTGCTGTGCTATCGCCGGCGACGCTGGTATCTCGAGGGAAGCTATGAGTAACGCTGCGACTCAACGTGTTCGACGCCTTGCGAGGCGTCTGGCCGGCAACCCAAGCCTTCGGTACCGTGGTAGTCGAAGGATGTTCAGCGAAGGAGTACAGATGGCGGCTGAAATCGGCCGGCAGGTCGACGTCGTCCTCGCACGAGGAACGGGCGCCGTCCTGGAAGCTGCGCATGCGACGGCGCTCCACCTGAGCCGGATGGTCGGCGCGGTGTCAGAGGCCGCGTCCAGGGCCGTATCCAAAGTCGGCAGCGAGGCCGGTGACTTGGTCTGGAGCTACCGGCATGTCGCCGGCAACCGGCCCCCGGCCCGCGGCAACGACGATGTGCCCGCAGACTTGCCGGACCCGGGCCATCCCAACAACCTGATCGACATCCGCACCGGCGAAGTGGTTCATCGCCGGCAGTAGACCACCTGGCTCGGTCAGATTCGCCGCGCGAACGGCCCGACCCGCTCGATGAACTCCGCGAAGAACGCCGCCGGGTCCACGTCAACGCCGATCAGGGCGTTGGCTTTTCGGTCGCCCGACCAATCGGGTGTCGTCACGCCCCGGGTCGGGGTGTCCGCCAGCTCGACGTCCACGGTCGCCGCCCGGGTCGTGATCAGCCGCGGGTCCAGCGCCGCCGCGGCGGCCAACGGGTCGTGCATGAACGCGACGTAGCCGTGCCCGCGGGCCTCGTGGGACTCGAAGTAGAACCGCATCGCGTCCTCGATCACCGGGATCAACGGCGACGGGGCCGCCTCGGCAGCCAACCGGGCCAGGATGTCCGGCGTCATCGCGACGCGCCGCGTGAGGTCCAGGCCGCAGACGATCGGGAGTTGTTGCTGCCCGGCCCAGCCGGCGAACACCTCGGCGGCCGCCTCCGGATCCACCCGGATGTTCCATTCGGCCAGCGGATCGGTGTCCCCGCCGAACGCGCCGCCCATGATCACCAGCCGTCGCAGCATCCTCGGCAGCGCGGGTTCGGCGCGCAGCGCGAGCGCCAGGTTGGTCAGCGGGCCGGTGACCAGGCCGACCAGCTCGCCGGGATGGGCGTGCGCCGCGCCCACCCACGCCGCGGTGGCGTCGTGACCGGCGAGCCCGCGGTCGGTGCGGGGGAGTTCGGCATAACCCAATCCGGTCGGACCGTGGAACTTCGAGTGATGGGGCCACCGGCCGCACAGCGGTTCGTCGGCGCCCTTGGACACGGGAATCGTTGGGGCACGGCATAATTCGAGCAAACCCAGGTTGTTGGCGCAGACCTGGTCCACGTGAATGTTTCCGCCGGTCGACGCGATGCCCACCACCTCGGCGTCCGCGCTGGCCAGCAGATAGATCAACGCCATCGCGTCGTCGATGCCGGTGTCGACGTCGACGAAGATGGCGTTCACCGCCGCGACGATACCGGCCTACGGCCAGGCCGACGCGAAGGTGATCACCAGGACGTCGCGCTGCGCCGGCCCGGAGCCGTCGATCGGCCGGATCGGCGAGACGCCGTGCAGGGTGCGGCGGTCGTCGCCCAGCATCAGCGTCCCCGGCTCGGCCAGCGTCGTCGCCAGCAACTGCCGGCCATCCAGGTCGCACACCGTGCTCTCGCCGCCGATGGCGTTGCGGCGCCCGACCAGCAGCGACGTGACCAGGGTGACGCCGTCGCGGTGCAGGCCCTCGGGCGTGGGGGTGCCGTCCTCGTCCGCGCAGCATCGGACGCGGAACGGGTGCACCTTCACGTTCCAGTCGGCGACGTCGTCCAGGGCCGCTGCCACCCGGGCCAGCAGCTTGATCACCTTGTGTAGCAACGGATCCGCGGCGAACGCGTCGGTCAACGGCTCGAAGTCGCGGTCCTTGCCGACGTAGAGCGGATTGGAGTCCTCCGGCTGCGCGAACGCCAGCCTCGGCATGGGGCGCAGCACGCCGTCGCGCAGCGAGTACTGACCGTACCGGCGCAGCCGCCGCACGCCCAGCTCCGCCGCGTAGGGGTCGGGCGCCAGCTGGCGCCAGTGCCGGGCAAAGCGGGTCCATTCCTCGCGGCCCACCTCCAGGCTCCGGGTCACGTCGAGCGAGGGCAGCACGGCGACGCCCGTCGTCGCGACCAGCCGGGCCGCGGCGGCCACCGCGTCGGCGTCCGTCCACTTCTCGCAAAGAACCACCGCGCCGGGATACCGCAATCCGGCCGCCCTGAAACGTTTTGCTGGAGTGTCAGTCTCGGTCGGGGAGCCGCGCCGTGACCTCCTGGACCAGCCACGTATTGCCGTCCGGATCGGTGAACGAGAAGTACGACTGGTAACTGGCGTGCTCGGGGTCGGGCCCGGGCAGCCGTGCTTCCGGCGGGAACGGCACGCCATGCCACATGTCGCTTGCGCGGATGCCGCGGCCGAGTAGGTCCTCGTGGGCCGCTTCGATGTCGCGGACGGTCAGCACCGCCTGCGCCGACCCGGGCGCCGACGGCGTGACGCCCTCGCCGAATGTGACCGAGCAGGCCGAGCCCGGAGGCGTGAACTGGACGACGCGCACGCCCTCTCCCGGCGCGGTGTCGCCGTCAAACCGCCAGCCCAAATTTTCGTAGAACTGCCTTGCGCGGTCGACGTCAGACACTGGGACGACGTGGACCTCGAGGCGCATGTCAACCATGCCGGCTTTCCTTCCTCACGCGCTTCCCGGGCCAGATCGGATGAGATGGCTCGCCAGACACAGCGATTGATGGCTACCAGTGCACTCCCGGCACCAGCCGCACCAGTCGCTTGACCGGGCGTGGTGTCCGGATGCCCCCGGTGACGGCGCGGGCCGGGCGCTTGGGCCTCCGATTCGGCGGCGGCGCTTCAGCCCCGGCGGAAAGGCCCCGCGCCGCGGCGGAATCGGGGTAGCCGAGGTAGAGCTGGTGCAGGATGCGCCGCGACGTCTTCGGCGCGAAGTAGTTGCCGAGCTCGGCGAGCGTGCCCAGCGGGGTGTCGATGCGCGCCGGCTTCTCGACCAGCCCGCGCACCACCATCGCCGCCGCGCGCTCGGGGCTGATCGCGGGCACCGGGTTGAGCCGGTGCGACGGCGCGATCATGGGCGTGCGGACGAGCGGCATGTGGATGTTGGTGAACGTGATGTGGTCGGAGAGGGTCTCCGACCCGACCACGTCGGCGAACGCGTCGAGCGCCGCCTTGGTCGGGAGATACGAGCTGTATTTGGGGTTGCGGGCCTGCACGCCCGCGCTGGAGACGTTGACCACGTGACCGAACCGGCGCTCGCGCCAGTGCGGCAGCAGCGCCAGCACCATGCGCACCGCGCCGAAGTAGTTGACCGCCATCACCCGTTCGTAGTCGTGCAACCGGTCGGTGGAGTTGACCACCGAGCGGCGGATCGACCGGCCCGCGTTGTTCACCAGGTAGTCGACATGATCGAAGCGACCCAGGATGTCCTTGACGGTGTGCTCCACCGACGTTGAGTCGGTGACGTCGCAGGTGAAGGCGTGCGCCTGCCCGCCTTTGTCCCGGATTTCGGCCACCAGCTCATCCAGCGCGTCGGCGTTGCGGGCCAGCGCGAACACCGTTGCGCCCCGTTCGGCGACGGCGATCGCCGACGCCCGCCCGATGCCGCTGGACGCGCCGGTGATGATGACGTGGCGGCCCCGCAGCGGCGCCTTCGGGTCGTCGCGCCGCGCCCGATCGGGGTCCAGGTGCTCGGCCCAGTACCACCACAGCTCGGGCGCGTAGCTCGCGAAGTCGGGCACCTCGATTCCGGTTCCCCGCAACGCCTTACGGGTCTCGTCGCTGAGGAACGTGGGCTTGGAGTCGACGACGTCGAAAATCTCGGCGGGGATGCCCAGCTGGGTGGCCGCCATGTTGCGCAGCACCTTGGCGCGCCCGCGCGCCCCGAGCACCGGCGCGGCCACCGAGCGGGGCAGCGATCCGCGCAGCGGCGGCAGCCCGGCCGCACCGGCCACGCCGCGGTAGATGCCGCGCAGCCCGATGGTTTTGGTCGAGGTGAGGTGGAAGGTTCGTCCGTCGTGCCCCTCGGCGTGCATCAGCGCGACGAGCGCGTCGACGACGTAGTCGACCGGGACGATGTTGGTGCGGCCGGTGTCGGGCAGCAGCATCGGGGTCAGCCACGGCAGCACGGCCAGCTTGGCGAGCACGCCGAAGAAGTAGTACGGCCCGTCGACCTTGTCCATCTCCCCGGTGACCGAATCGCCCACCACGACCGCGGGGCGATAGATGCGGTAGCGCAGCCCCCGTGTCGAGCGCACCAGCGACTCCGCCTCGAACTTGGTCCGGTGATAGGCGGTCGGCAGCCGCTGGCCGACGTCGAAGTCGTCCTCGGTGTACTCGCCGGGAAAGTCGCCCGCCACCGCGATCGACGAGACGTGGTGCAGCGTCGCGCCCAGCCGCCGCGCCAGCTCGATCACCGCCCGCGTGCCCTCGACATTGACGGCCCGCTGCTCGGCCTCGCCCGCGGTGATGTCGTAGATCGCCGCGCAGTGCACGACGTGGTCGACCCGGCCCAGCTCGGCGACGGTCTCGTCGGTCAGCTCCAGCTCCGGCAGCTCCCCGACCAGCGGCGTCGCCCGCTCGCCCCACTCGGCCGCGAGGCGTTCGAAGCGGCCCAGCGACCCGCGGCGCACCAACACCCACACCCGCGCGTCCGGCCGGGTTCCGAGGAGACGGGACACGACGCGGCGACCGATAAACCCGGTACCGCCGGTAACGACATACCGCATGCGGACATGCTAGCCGTCAGCCGCTGAAGTCGCGGATCCCGTCCCATTCCTGCAGCGTCCAGCCCGTCATCGGGTTGCCCGAGATCACCACGCGACCGATGTTGGGCAGCGGATGGGTAGTCCGAAGGCTGTCCTTGGCGTTCTTCACGTTCATCAGCACCCAGTATTCGATGGAGTACAGGTGCGAGAACACGACCGGGTTGTTGTGGCCGCTGTCGTAGACCTTCTGGACGGCCGCGGTGAACCTGTCGTTGAACTCCTTGCCGCTGATCGAGCCGGGGATGCTGTTTTGCACGTCACCCCTGAGCCAGTCCGCCGGCGCCAGCAGGTACGTCGTGGGATCCATCGACGTCGGCTTGCCCTCGAACCAGCCGGCATCGATCTCCTGGACGCCCTGCAGCACCTGCACCTGCTCGTGCAGCTCGGCGGCCAACGGCTCGGCCGTCTGCTGCGCGCGCGCCATCGTCGAGGCGTAGACGGCGTCGTACCTGTTGTGCGCGACCTGGTGCGCGAGCTGTTCGGCCTGCGCCTTTCCCTCCGGGCTGAGGCCCGGACCCGGGATCGAGGTGTCGATGATCCCGTTGGCGTTGGCCTCCGACTGCGCGTGCCGGATGAACGTCAGGGTGATGCTGCGCGGCTGCGGCGAGCCGCCGCACGCGCCGACGATGACCGCCGCGGCGAGCACGGCGAGAACCTTTGCGAGCACGCTCCCCTTGCGCATGTCGATAGCCTGCCCTGCCGGGGGTGCCGGGGGGAAGGGTTTGCGATGGTTAGGTACGAAAAGGCGCGATTCCATCAGTGAGGAGACTCGTATGGCCATTGACCCGAGTGCCGTCGGCGCGGTGAGCGATCCGATGCTGTTCGAATGGACCGACAAGGACACGATGCTCTACGCGCTCGGCGTCGGGTGCGGCATCGACGACCTGTCGTTCACGACCGAGAACAGCCACGACATCGCCCAGCAGGTGCTGCCCACCTACGCGGTGATCTGTTCTCCGGCCTTCGGGGCGGCCGGCAAGATCGGAACGTTCAACTGGGCCATGCTCTTACACGGATCGCAGGGCGTCCGGTTGCACGCGCCGCTGCCGCCGGCGGGGAAGCTCTCGGTGGTCTCCGAGGTCACCGACATTCAGGACAAGGGCGAGGGCAAGAACGCGGTCGTGATGCTGCGCGGCCGCGGCACCGACCCGGACTCGGGCAAGCTGATCGCCGAAACGTCGACGACCTTCGTCGTCCGGGGCGCGGGCGGGTTCGGCGGACAGCCGGGACAGCGGCCCGTCGCGCCGGAGATCCCGGACCGCGAGCCGGACGCCCGGATTCCGCTGCCCACCCGGGAGGATCAGGCGCTGATCTATCGGCTGTCCGGCGACCGCAACCCGCTGCACAGCGACCCCTGGTTCGCCCGGGAGCTGGCCGGCTTCCCCAAGCCGATCCTGCACGGGCTGTGCAGCTACGGGGTCGCGGGCCGGGCGCTGGTCGCCGAGCTGGGTAAGGGCGTGGCCGCCAACGTCACCTCGATCGACGCGCGGTTCAACTCGCCGGTGTTCCCGGGCGAGACGCTGACGACGCTGATCTGGCGCACCGAACCCGGCAAGGCGGTGTTCCGCACCGAGGCGTCCGGGGCCGAGGGTTCGGACGCCCGCGTGGTGCTCGACGACGGCGCGGCCGAGTACGCGGCTTAGCGCCGAGGTCCGGTCGGTGCCGGGGGCACGCCAAACCGCCTCTTACTCCAATGTGCTACAGTTAGCACATGGCTTCGGTGGGTGTGCGGGAACTGCGCCAGCGTGCCAGCGAACTCCTCCGCCGCGTCGAGGCCGGCGAGACGATCGAGATCACCGACCGCGGTCGGCCCGTCGCCCTGCTCTCGCCGATGCCCGAGGGCGGCCCCTACGACCAGATGCTGGCCAGCGGCGAGATCGACCGCGCCACAATCGACTTCGATGATCTGCCCGAACCGCTCGAACTCGCAGCCGGCGTCGAGCTGCCGTCAGTGACACTTGCGCGCCTGCGTGAGCACGAGCGTTGATGGCGGCCATCTACTTGGACTCGTCCGCAATCGTCAAGCTCGCGGTCCGTGAGCCGGAATCAGAGGCGTTGCGTCGCTACCTCCGCTCCCGCCGTCCCCGGGTGTCGAGTGCCCTGGCGCGGACGGAGGTCATGCGGGCCTTGCTGCACAAGGGCGAGCCCGCGCGGACAGCCGGACGCCGGACCCTCGCCAAGCTGGATCTGCTTCGCATCGACAACCGGGTACTCGATCTCGCCGGCGGGCTGCAACCATTCGAGCTGCGCACGCTCGACGCCATTCACCTGGCGACCGCGCAGCGGCTCGGCGCCGACCTTGGCAAGGTGTGCACATACGACGCGCGCATGCGCGACGCCGCCGAGGCGCTCGGCATGGCCGTGATCGCCCCGTCTTAGTCGGGTAGCGAGGCGCCGGGGGGTAGTGACGTTGACGCGACGCCGACGTTGGGCATATTCACAGTGCGGTCGCAGGGAACAACGGCGGTTCAATGACCAATGGTCATAGCCGAATTCAGTCGGCGTCGACGAGCCGCCGCGCCAGCCGGTCGGTGAACTCGGCGGCCTGCGCGGGGCTGTCCAGCGCGTACCGCGCGGCGGTGGCGCGGTCACCGTCCTCGGTGTGCCGCACCAGGATCGGGACGCCGTCGTCGCTGATCGCGTCGAACGCGTCCTCATCGGTGATGTCGTCGCCGAGATAGACCGGCACCAGCGAGCCGGAATCGGGCAGGTGCCCGATCACCCACCGCAGGGTCTTGCCCTTGTCCCAGTCCATGTCGGGGCGCAGCTCGATGACCTCGCGGCCGGTGGTGACCCGAAGCGCGTCGCGCCGGCCCGCCGCGCGCACCGCCGCGGCCACCTCGCCGACGCGGTCCCTGGCGGCGTTGCGGTAGTGTACCGCCACGCCAAAACGCTTGTGCTCGATCACAATTCCGGGAATCGAGCCCAGCCGGTCACGCAGTTCGGCGGCCGCCTGTTCCAGCACGGGGATGGCCGCGGCCGCGTCCTCGTTCTGGTGGTGCGTGCCGTCCGGCGCGGTCAGCTCGAAGCCGTGGCTGCCGGCGTACCAGATGCCCGGCACGCCGAGGCGCTTCGTCACGTCGGCGAGATCGCGGCCGGACAGCACCGCTACCGGACATTGCGCGGCCAGCTTCTGCAGCGACTCGACGGCCCCGGCGACGGGCCGGGCGGCGTCGGGATCGTTGACGATGTCCGACAGTGTGCCGTCGAAGTCGTAGAAGACCGCAGGGCTGCGGTCGGCCAGTGCGTCCAAGGCTTCTCGCGCGTCGGGCAGCCGGGACATCCGCCGATCCCCGGTGCGCACAGTGATCTCACCCGGGTCGGTGACCACCGCGTCGGCGCCGGCGCCCCGCAGTGCGTCCGGGTCCCCGACACCGATGACCAGGGCGTACCCCGCATCGCGCGCGGCCCGAACGACGTCCGGGTCGCCGGTCACGACGGCGCATCTGCCCGGCCGGACCGCCCCCGCGTCGGCGCCCCACGAGTTGACGCCGACGCCGGCGTCGCGCAGTCGCCCGGCCAGGCCCGGGGCATCGCTCAGCGCGGCGTCGAACAGCACCGCGTCGAGGCGGCGCGGGTCGATGGTGACCGGCATGCCCCCAACCTTCTCACGGCGCCGCGCCCCGCCGGGGCCGGGTCAGTAACGCGCCGACGGGTGCGCTCGTGGCGCCTGGCTCGGGTGCCTCGTGGCCGCGCGCCTGCGCCGGTGCTCCCTGCCGAACAGCAACACGGAGTCTCCGCTGAGCGCCACCATCCGCGCCATGCCCAGTTCGATGCCGGCGGCCAATTCCTTGACGTCGGCCGCGGCGTCGTATTCGGCGGTGATCCCGAACACCACGTCGTCGCCGTAGCTGAGCACCGCGACCCCCGTGCTCAGCCGCGTGGCGGTCGGGGGGATCGGCAGCAGCCGCTCCATCGTCTGGCCCATCAACCGGAGCTGGTGGCGTGGCCCGGGCGTGTGGGTGCCCAGCGTCACGAGGCCGGCGTGTGGCAGCCGGGCCAGCACCTGTAATACGTTGCTGCGCAACAACCCCGGCAGGCAGTTGAGCGCGGACTCCACGATGCCGGGCTGGGGCTGCTGTGCCTTCCACCTCTTGTGCACCGTGCGCAACTGCTGGACGGGATCCTCGTGTTCGACGGGCAGATACGGCAGCATGGGCGAGCGGACCGTCCGCCCGAACAGTGGCACCAGGGTGCGCAACGAGTCCGCGCGCGGCTCCTCGCCGCGCCGCAGCAAGACCCGCCGGAAGCCCTCGGTGATGGCCGCCAGCGCAACGTCGTTGACGGTCACACCGAATTTGCGGCACACCTTGTCGACGTCGGCGGCGGGGACTCGCACCGTGCCGTAGCGCCGCATGACCGGGTGGACGGGCAGGCGTTCCGTCGGCCACATCGCCCCGACCAGCGTGCCGGCGACGGTGGCCGCCCGGCCCAGGACGTCGGCCCAGCCTCGTTGCGGACCCGACGAAACTTGTTGGGCTCCGACATTGTTGGTGAAGGCGTCACCGCCGGCGTCGTCGCAGAGCCTGGCGAGCAGGTGGGCGGCCGAGTTGCCGTCGGCGACGTCGTGGTGGGTCTTCATCAGGATCGCCCACCGGTTGCCCGTCAGGCCCTCGATGACCCAGCATTCCCACGGCGGGCGGTTCAGGTCGAGGGGACGCTCCAGGGCGAAGGCGATGGCCTGGGACAGCTGGGTGTCGTCGCCCGGGCGCGGAATCGCCACCCGGCGCAGATGACGGGCGACGTCGAATTCCGGACAGTCGATCCACTCGAAATTCTGCGCCCGCAGCAACTGTGTGCAACGCGGTATCGAGCGAAGGCGTTCCGCCAGAAGGTCTTTCAGTAGCGTGCAATCGGGGACGGGGCCGTCGACGACGGCGACCGCGCCGATCGCCAGGCTGGCGTGCTGTTCGGGATCCTGAGCCTTGAGGTAAGCCGTGTCCAGTGTCTTCGCTTGCGCCATGCCCAGTCCCCGCCGTCGTTTTGCCCTGGTACCAGTATCTGTGCGGCGGGTTCGGGGCGGTAGGCCGGCAGCGTTAAGAACGTGTTTAGAGCGGTTTAACAGATGTTCGCATTCGAACATATATTCGAGTAGGCTCGGGACCGTGGGCTGGTTCAACGGGCCGCCGAGCTGGGCGGAGATGGAGCGGGTGCTCGACGGCAAGCCGCGCCACGCCGGCGCGCCGGCGGAACCCACCGAGGACGCCCCGCTGTCGCGCAAACGCGGGACCTACCGGCCGCCGGGCGACACCGGGGCGGTCCGCTCGTCGGTCCCGTATACCGAGTTGCACGCGCATTCGGCGTTCAGCTTCCTCGACGGCGCCAGCACTCCCGAGGAGATGGTCGAGGAGGCGTCCCGGCTGGGCCTGCGCGCCCTGGCGCTCACCGACCACGACGGCCTGTACGGGGCGGTGCGGTTCGCCGAAGCCGCCGCCGAACTCGACCTGAGCACCGTGTTCGGCGCCGAGCTGTCGCTGGGGCCGGGCGCGCGCACCGAGACGCCGGATCCCCCCGGCCCGCACCTGCTGGTGCTGGCCCGCGGCCCGGAAGGCTACCGGCGGCTGTCGCGACAACTGGCCGCGGCGCACCTGGCCGGCGGGGAGAAGGGCAAGCCGCGCTACGACCTCGACGCGCTGACCGAGGCCGCCGGCGGGCACTGGCACATCCTGACCGGGTGCCGCAAAGGCCATGTGCGCCAGGCGCTGTCGCAAGGCCCGGACGCCGCGGAGCGGGCGCTGGCCGACCTGGTGGACCGGTTCGGGGCGCACCGGGTCAGCGTCGAGCTGACCCGGCACGGCCACCCGCTCGACGACGAACGCAACGCGGCGCTGGCCGGCCTCGCGCCGCGCTTCGGCGTCGGGGTGGTCGCCACCACCGGGGCGCATTTCGCCCACCCGTCGCGCGGCCGGCTGGCCATGGCGATGGGCGCGATCCGGGCCCGGCAGTCCCTGGACTCCGCCGCGGGGTGGCTGGCCCCGCTGGGCGGTGAGCACCTGCGCTCCGGCGAGGAGATGGCCCGGCTGTTCGGTGAGCGGCCCGACGCGGTGCGCGCGGCCGCCGAGCTCGGCGAGCAGTGCGCGTTCGGGCTGGCGCTCATCGCGCCGCGGCTGCCGCCGTTCGACGTGCCCGCCGGGCACACCGAGGACAGCTGGCTGCGGCAGTTGACGATGGCCGGGGCGCGCGACCGCTACGGGCTCCCCGAATCAGCGCCCCGCGCCTACGCCCAGATCGAACACGAGCTGAAAGTCATTGCGCACCTGACATTTCCGGGCTACTTCCTGGTGGTGCACGACATCGCCCGGTTCTGCCGGGAAAACAACATCCTGTGCCAGGGCAGGGGATCGGCGGCCAATTCCGCGGTCTGCTACGCCCTGGGCGTCACCGCCGTGGACCCGGTGGCCAACGAGCTGCTGTTCGAGCGCTTCCTGTCGCCGGCCCGCGACGGGCCGCCCGACATCGACATGGACATCGAATCCGACCAGCGCGAAAAGGTCATCCAGTACGTCTACGAAAAGTACGGCCGCGACTACGCCGCCCAGGTCGCCAACGTCATCACCTATCGGGGAAAGATCGCGGTGCGCGACATGGCCCGCGCCCTGGGCTTCTCGCAGGGGCAGCAGGACGCGTGGAGCAAGCAGATCAGCCACTGGAACGGGCTCGCGGACTCACCGGATATCGACGACATCCCGCCGCAGGTGATCGAGCTGGCCAACCAGATCCGGAACCTGCCGCGGCACATGGGCATTCACTCCGGCGGCATGGTGATCTGCGACCGCCCGATCGCCGACGTCTGCCCGGTGGAGTGGGCGCGCATGGAGAACCGCAGCGTGCTGCAATGGGACAAGGACGACTGCGCGGCAATCGGTTTGGTGAAATTCGACCTGCTCGGGCTGGGCATGCTCAGCGCGCTGCACTACGCCATCGACCTGGTGGCCGAACACAAGGGCATCGAGGTGGATCTGGCCCGCCTCGACCTCTCCGAACCGGCGGTGTACGAGATGCTGGCCCGCGCCGATTCCGTCGGCGTGTTCCAGGTCGAGTCGCGCGCACAGATGGCCACCCTGCCGCGGCTGCGGCCGCGGATCTTCTACGACCTGGTGGTGGAGGTCGCGCTGATCCGCCCCGGTCCCATTCAGGGCGGGTCGGTGCACCCCTACATCCGGCGGCGCAACGGCGTCGACCCGGTAACCTACGACCACCCGTCCATGGAATCCGCGCTGCGAAAGACGCTGGGGGTGCCGCTGTTTCAGGAGCAGCTGATGCAGCTCGCGGTCGACTGCGCGGGCTTTTCGGCCGCCGAGGCCGACCAGTTGCGCCGCGCCATGGGCTCCAAGCGCTCGACCGAACGGATGCGACGGCTGCGCGGCCGGTTCTACGACGGCATGCGCGCGCTGCACGGCGCCCCCGACGAGGTGATCGACCGGACCTACGAAAAGCTGGAAGCCTTCGCCAATTTCGGCTTCCCGGAAAGCCACGCGCTGAGCTTTGCGTCGCTGGTGTTCTATTCGTCGTGGTTCAAGCTGCACCACCCGGCGGCGTTCTGCGCGGCGCTGCTGCGCGCTCAGCCGATGGGCTTCTATTCGCCGCAGTCGCTGGTGGCCGACGCGCGCCGGCACGGCGTGACGGTGCACGGCCCGGACCTCAACGCCAGCCTGGCGCACGCCACACTCGAGAACGCGGGCACCGAGGTGCGGCTCGGTCTGGGCGCCGTCCGCCACATCGGCGACGACCTGGCCGAGCGGCTGGTCGAGGAGCGAAAGGCCAACGGCCCCTTCGCTTCCCTGCTGGACCTGACCACCCGGCTGCAGCTGTCCGTGCCGCAGACCGAGGCGCTGGCCACGGCCGGGGCGCTGGGCTGCTTTTCCATGTCCCGGCGCGAGGGGCTGTGGGCGGCCGGGGCGGCCGCCACCCAGCGCCCGGACCGGCTGCCCGGGGTGGGGGCCCACGGTGCTGATGGGTCGCACATCCCGGCGCTGCCGGGGATGAGCGAGCTGGAGCTGGCCGCCGCCGACGTGTGGGCCACCGGCATCTCCCCGGACAGCTACCCGACGCAGTTCCTGCGGGACGACCTGGACGCGCTGGGCGTGGTGCCCGCCGAGGCGCTGCTGGACGTGCCCGACGGCGACCGGGTGCTGATCGCCGGTGCAGTGACACACCGGCAGCGGCCCGGGACGGCCCAGGGGGTGACGTTTCTCAACCTGGAGGACGAGACCGGGATGGTCAACGTCCTCTGCACGCCCGGGGTGTGGGCGCGGCACCGCAAGCTGGCCAATACCGCGCCGGCGCTACTGGTGCGCGGCCAGGTGCAAAACGCCAGCGGCGCGGTCACCGTCGTGGCCGAGCGGCTGGGCCGCATCAGCCTGGCGGTCGGCTCGAAGTCGCGCGACTTCCGCTGACGCCCTTCGCCGAGCAAGATCGCTAGGCCGGCGTGGTCCACACCTTGGTCGGGGTGATCGCCAACCGGGTGCTGAAGGCGTCCATCGAGATCCCCTCGGCCGACTCCAGCTCCTTGGCGAGCTCGCCGTACTTCGCCCAGTAGGGTTCGTCATCCGCGCAATTCACCCCGGTCGCGTCGACGGTCGCGGTCCCACCGACGACGATGATGCCGCCGCCGTTACCGTCCGAATCCAGGTTCAGGCTCACCTGCGGGTGCGCCTTGATGTGGGCGACCTTGGCGGCCTGCGGCATCGAGTACACCGTCAGCCTGGCGCCAGGGACGCCCGAGTAGTAGAACCAGACCAGCCGGGGAACCGGTTGTCCCGATTTGGCGACGGTGGTCAGCCACCCGAAGTTGTCCGACTTGAGCCTGCTGGAAACCTCTTGCGTCAGTTCGACTGTCATGCCGCCAACGGTAGTCTCCACGCATGACCCTCAACTTGTCCGTCGACGAAGTCCTGACCACCACCCGCTCGGTTCGCAAGCGCCTCGACTTCGACAAGCCGGTGGGCCGCGACGTGCTGATGGAATGCCTCGACCTGGCGCTGCAGGCGCCCACCGGTTCCAACTCGCAGGGCTGGCAATGGGTGTTCGTCGAGGACGCCGACAAGAAGAAGGCGCTCGGCGACATCTACCTGGCCAACGCCCGCGGCTACCTCAGCGCGCCCGGCGCCCGATACGCCGAGGGCGACACCCGCGGCGAGCGCATGGGCAAGGTCCGGGACTCCGCGACGTATCTCGCCGAGCACATGCACGAGGCGCCGGTGCTGATGATCCCGTGCATCGAGGGCCGCGAGGACAAGACGCCGCTGGGCGGCGTGTCGTTCTGGGCGTCGCTGTTCCCGGCGGTCTGGAGCTTCTGCCTGGCGCTGCGCTCGCGGGGCCTGGGCTCCTGCTGGACGACGCTGCACCTGCTGCGCGACGGCGAGAAGCAGGCGGCCGACGTGCTCGGCATCCCCTACGAGCAATACAGCCAGGGCGGGCTGTTCCCGATCGCCTACACCAAGGGCACCGACTTCCGCCCGGCCAAGCGGCTGCCCGCCGAGCAGCTCACGCACTGGAACAGCTGGTAGGTCAGGTCGTCAGAGGCCACACCTCGACGACCCCGTGCGCGACGGCGCAGGGGGTTCGGCTGACGCGCTCGATCGCCGCACCGAGATCGTCGGCCTCGAACACGGCGAACCCGGCGACCGGCAGGGCCGATCGCAGATACGGCCCGGGTTCGGTCCGCACGCCGGAGCTGTCCGGATTGCGCACCGCGACCGGATCGCCGGCGATGCCGATCAGCGCCCCGGCCGCGCGCAATTCGTCGTCGCGCCCGTGCGCGGCCTTCTTGCACTCGTCGCTGACCCGGTCGTACCCGGCCGCGTCCCCGTATCCGATCGTGATGAAGGTAGCCATATCGATGCTGACCGGCGCGGCGCCGGAAAGTAACCGCGGCTAAACCGCCCCGGCGTAGCCGTGCTGGCGCCACGCCTCGTAAACGGCGATCGCGGCCGCGTTCGACAGGTTCAGCGAGCGCCGGCCCGCCAGCATCGGGATGCGCACCTGCGCGGTGATGTGCGCGTCGGCCAGGGTCGCCTCGTCCAGCCCGTCGGGTTCGGGCCCGAACATCAGCACGTCACCGGCCTGGTAGTCGACGTCGGCGAACGACGTCGACGCGTGCGCGGTGAACGCGAGCACGCGCGCGGGCGTCAGCGCCGCCCAGGCGGCCGGCAGCGACGGGTGCACGGTGACCGACGCGAGGTCGTGATAGTCCAGGCCAGCCCGCCGCAGCTTCGGTTCGGACAGGTCGAAGCCCAGCGGCTCGACCAGATGCAGTTCGGCGCCGGTGGCGGCCGCCGTCCGAATGGCGTTGCCGGTGTTGGGCGCGATGCGCGGAGTGTGGAACAGCAGCCGGAACATCTGCCGATCATGACAAAGCCAATTTGTTTGCCAGACTTGCGTCCCGGCGCACCGGCCTACCTTGGAGGGCTCTGCGTACTCAGTAGGAACTGTGGAGACCTGGGCCGCGGGCTGGCATACTCGTCGGATTGCCAGGCGTTTATCGCTGGCGCCGACTGCGTGGGGTAGGCGGATTAAAGCAGGAAGTCTCATGAGTCTCTCGTTTCACCGAGCGCTGACGATCGGCGCAGCGGCCGGGCGTGCGGCCGCAAGCACGTGACCATGTTCGCCCGCCCGGCCCACGCGGCCGAGGCGGCCACACCAGGATTCGATGAAGGTCCCGTCGCCGCCGCGCCGCCGGCCAAACGCCCGCCGGCCTGGTCGCTCTCCAACTGGCCCGTCGGCTACAAGGTGCTGGCAATCGTGCTGGTACCGCTGATATTGGCGACGGCTTTCGGCGGGATGCGCATCAAGGACGCGATGGCCGGCGCGGGCGGCCTCAAGCTGGCCGCCGCCCGCGCCGACGTGCTGCCGGCGATCACCAAGTACATGTCGGCATTGGACACCGCGCTGCTGGCCAACTCGACCGGGCGCGACGTCGACGGCG
>NZ_LZKL01000056.1 GCF_001668725.1 Mycobacterium sp. E787
GCCAGCGCGGCGGCGCGGCCGGCGCGTTCGGCCGTCCCGGCGGCGCGCCCCGGCGCGGCCGCAAGTCGAAGCGGGCGAAACGCGCCGAATACGAGAACATGCAGGCGCCGGTCGTCGGCGGCGTGCGGCTGCCGCACGGCAACGGCGAGACCATCCGGCTGGCCCGCGGCGCATCGCTGTCCGACTTCGCCGAGAAGATCGACGCCAACCCGGCCGCGCTGGTGCAGGCGCTGTTCAACCTCGGCGAGATGGTGACGGCCACCCAGTCGGTCGGTGACGAGACCCTCGAGCTGCTGGGCAGCGAGATGAACTACAACGTCCAGGTCGTCAGCCCGGAGGACGAGGACCGCGAGTTGCTGGAGTCCTTCGACCTGACCTACGGCGAGGACGAGGGCGGCGAGGAGGACCTGCAGACCCGGCCGCCGGTAGTGACCGTGATGGGTCACGTCGACCACGGTAAAACCCGGCTGCTGGACACCATCCGGAAAGCCAGCGTGCGCGAGGGCGAGGCCGGCGGCATCACCCAGCACATCGGCGCCTACCAGGTCTCGGTCGACCTGGACGGCAACGAGCGGCCGATCACGTTCATCGACACCCCGGGTCACGAGGCGTTCACCGCCATGCGTGCCCGCGGCGCCAAGGCGACCGACATCGCCATCCTGGTGGTGGCCGCCGACGACGGCGTGATGCCGCAGACGGTGGAGGCCATCAACCACGCGCAGGCGGCCGACGTGCCGATCGTGGTGGCGGTGAACAAGATCGACAAGGAGGGCGCCGACCCGCAGAAGATTCGCGGTCAGCTCACCGAGTTCGGTTTGGTGCCAGAGGAATTCGGTGGTGACACGATGTTCGTGGACATCTCGGCGAAGGAGGGCACCAACATCGAGGCGCTGGAGGAGGCGGTGCTGCTGACCGCCGACGCCGCCCTGGACCTGCGGGCCAACCCCGACATGGAGGCCCAGGGCGTGGCGATCGAGGCGCACCTGGACCGCGGCCGCGGACCGGTCGCCACGGTCCTGATCCAGCGCGGCACGCTGCGCGTCGGCGACTCCGTGGTCGCCGGCGACGCGTACGGTCGCGTCCGGCGCATGGTCGACGAGCACGGCGAGGACGTCGAGGAGGCGCTGCCGTCGCGGCCGGTGCAGGTCATCGGCTTCACGTCGGTGCCCGGCGCCGGTGACAACTTCCTGGTCGTCGATGAGGACCGCATCGCCCGCCAGATCGCCGACCGGCGCAGCGCGCGCAAGCGCAACGCCCTGGCGGCACGTTCGCGCAAGCGGATCAGCCTGGAGGACCTGGACTCGGCGCTGAAGGAAACCAGCCAGCTGAACCTGATCCTCAAGGGCGACAACGCCGGTACGGTCGAGGCGCTGGAGGAGGCCCTGCTGGGCATCCAGGTCGACGACGAGGTGGCGCTGCGCGTCATCGACCGCGGCGTCGGCGGCATCACCGAGACCAACGTCAACCTGGCGTCGGCTTCGGACGCGATCATCATCGGCTTCAACGTGCGCGCGGAGGGCAAGGCGACCGAGCTGGCCAACCGCGAGGGCGTGGAGATCCGCTACTACTCGGTGATCTACCAGGCGATCGACGAGATCGAGAAGGCCCTGCGCGGCATGCTCAAGCCGATCTACGAGGAACACCAGCTGGGCCGCGCCGAGATCCGTGCGCTGTTCCGCTCCTCGAAGGTCGGCATCATCGCCGGCTGCATGATCAGCTCGGGGGTGGTGCGCCGCAACGCCAAGGCGCGGCTGCTGCGGGACAACATCGTGGTCGCCGACAACCTCACGATCACCTCGCTGCGCCGGGAGAAGGACGACGTGACCGAGGTCCGCGAGGGCTTCGAATGCGGTATGACGTTGGGCTACAACGACATCAAGGAAGGCGACATCATCGAGTCCTACGAGTTGGTCCAGAAGGAGCGCGCGTAATGGCGGACCCCGCCCGCGCGCGCCGGCTGGCCAAACGGATCTTCACCATCGTCGCCTCGGCGATCGAGTTCGAGATCAAGGACCCGGGGCTGGACGGGGTCACCATCGTCGACGCGAAGGTGACCGCCGACCTGCACGACGCGACGGTGTTCTACACGGTGATGGGGCGCACGCTCGACGACGAGCCCGACTACGCCGCCGCCGCGGCCGCGCTGGAGCGGGCCAGGGGCGCGCTGCGCACCAAGGTCGGGGCCGGCACCGGCGTGCGTTTCACCCCCACCCTCACGTTCACCAGGGACACCACCGCCGACAGCGTGCAGCGGATGGACGAGTTGTTGCAGCGCGCCCGCGCCGCGGACGCCGACCTGGCGCGGGTGCGCTCGGGTGCCAAGCCGGCCGGGGAGGCCGATCCATACCGTGCCGGGGGGTCAAGCGATGCGCGCGACGGGAACGCCGGTGACGACGATCAACCCCAAGACTGAGCTGGCCGGCGTCCCGCCCGTCGGGACGCGCGTGGACGCCGCCGGCGCCGTCGAGCTGCTGTCGGCCGCCGCGACGATCGCGGTGGTCGCCCACGTACATCCCGACGCCGACACCATCGGCGCGGGGCTGGCGCTGGCCCTGGTGCTGGACAAGTGCGGCAAGGGCGTCGAGGTGAGCTTCGCCGCGCCGGCGACGCTGCCGGAATCGCTGGCGTCGCTACCCGGTTGCCACCTGCTGGTCAGCCCCGACGGCATGAGCCGCGACGTGGATTTGGTTGTGACCGTTGACGTTCCGAGCGTGAAGCGGCTGGGGGAGCTGAGCGACCTGGCCGGCCCCGGCCGCCGGGTGCTGGTCATCGACCACCACGCGTCCAACGAGATGTTCGGCAGCGTCAATTTCATCGACGTGTCGGCTGATTCCACCACGATGATGGTCGCCGACATCCTCGACGCGTGGGGCAAGCCGATCGACGTGGACGTGGCGCACTGCATTTACGCCGGGCTGACGACCGACACCGGGTCGTTCCGCTGGGCCAGCGCCCGCGCGCTGCGGCTGGCGGCCCGGCTGGTCGACGTCGGCGTCGACAACGCCGCGATCAGTCGGACGCTGATGGACACCCACCCGTTCGGGTGGCTGCCGCTGCTCTCGCGGGTGCTGGCCTCGGCGGAGTTGCTGCCCGACGCGGCCGGTGGACGCGGGCTGGTCTACGCCGTCGTCGGGCACCGGGACTGGATCGACTCCCGCCCGGAGGAGGTCGAGAGCATCGTCGACATCGTGCGGACGACGCAGCAGGCGGAGGTGGCGGCGGTCTTCAAGGAGGTCGACCCGCGGCAGTGGTCGGTGTCGATGCGGGCCAAGGCCGACGTGGATCTGGCGGCGGTGGCCTCACAGTTCGGCGGCGGCGGCCACCGGCTGGCCGCCGGCTACTCGACCGCCGGCTCGATCGACGACGCCGTGGCGTCGCTGCGCGCGGCCCTGGATTAGAACGCCCAGCTGCCCGACGGCTGCAACACGAATCCGTGCTCCCCGCTGGTGGTGTCCAGGCAGGCGACGAGGTTGTCGGCGCCGACCGCGCACGTCACGTTGAGGTATGACAGCTTCTGCCCCGCGCCCAGCGGTTTTCCGCCCGACTGCAGGGCGGGCGGGTTGCCGTCGCACCCGCCGTAGGTCATGCGGCTCAGTTCGTAGCCGGGTCCCTTGAAGTTCACCGAGCCCACCACGCAGTCGCCCGGTTTCGGATGACCCCCGCCCGGGAACGGCACGTCGTCCATTCCGGGCGCGTCGCCGCTGCACTTGATGTCCTGCGACGGTTGGGGCACGGGCGCCGGCCCGCCGTAGAAGTCGCACACCAGGGTCGGTGTGGCGGAGAAGCTGATGCGGGCCCCGCCGCCCTGGCGAGGCGTCGCGTACCCGTCCGCGGAAACGGCGGTGAACCTGTTCAGGTCGGGGAAGCCGGGAGGCAGCGCCGCGGCGCGCGGCGCCGACGCGATCGCGGATGCCGCCAGGGCCAGGCCGCCGAGGGCCCGCAGGGTGTTGCCGCGCATCGCGTCCTCCTAACGCACCTGCGCCCGCCCGCGCTGCAGGACGGCCGCGCGATTGGCGGCGATGTCCTCGCCGCTGGTGCGAAACTGCCTGGCCGCCATCGCCTCCAGCCACAGCCCGCCGCCGGTCTGCGAGTCGTCGATCCGGTGATAGGAGGCCAGCAGCGCCCGCACCGCGTCCCGGTTGTTGCCGACGATCGACGCCGCCACCTCCCGCGCGGCCGTCAGCAGCCGGTCGTGCGGCACCACCTCGGTGACCAGGCCGCCGCGCAGCGCGTCGGCGGCGGACAGGTAGTCCCCGGTCAGGCTCATGCGCCGGGCCAGGCCGATGCCCACCTTCTGCGGCAACCGCACGCTGAGCCCCCACGTCGGCAGCAGGCCCACCCGGGCGTGCGTGTCGGCGAAGCGGGCCCGCTCGGAGGCGATCAGGACGTCGCAGTACAGGGCCAGCTCCAGCCCGCCGGTGACCGCCGCGCCGTTGATCGCGCCGATGACCGGCTTGGTCAGCGGCGGCCACCGCGGCGAGATGTCCGGGAGCGCCGCCTCGCTGCCCAGCTCCTTGAGGTCGAGTCCCGCGCAGAACACCGGATCGGTGCCGGTGACGATCACGACGTCGACGCCGTCGTCGGTCTCCGCGTCGGCCAGGGCGCCGAAGAACCGGTCCCGCAGCGCGGCGGACAGCGCGTTGCGCGCCTGCGGCCGGTTGAGGGTCAGCGTGCGCACCCGCTCGTCGGTCTCGATCAGCAGGACGTCGTCGGTCATGTGTTCACCGTAGAGGGTGGCGTGCTGCCCTTATCGTGGAGCCATGTGCCGGAACATCACCGAACTGCGCGGATTGCAGCCGGCGGCCACGCCGGAGGAGGTTGCGGCGGCCGCGCGCCAGTATGTGCGCAAGGTCAGCGGCATCACCCACCCGTCGGCCGCGAACGCCGACGCTTTCGAGGCCGCGGTCGCCGAGGTCACCGAGGCGACGACCCGACTGCTGGCCGCCTTGCCGCCGCGCCGCCAGCCGCCGAAGACCGTCCCGCCGCTGCGCCGGCCCGAGGTGCTGGCCCGCCTCGCGCGGGCGACGTGACCCGGAGCGCGACCGTGCCCGCGCTCAAGGAGTGGGGCGCGGTGGTGCACGCGCTGCTCGCCGGGCGCCAGCGGGTGCTGCTGCGCAAGGGCGGCGTCGGCGAGAAGCGGTTCGAGTTGGCCGCACGCGAGTTCCTGCTGTTCCCGACGGTCGCGCACAGCCACGCCCAGCGCGTCCGGCCCGAGCATCGCGACCTGCTGGACGCCGGGGCGCACGACAGCGCCGACGATCACCTGGTGCTGCGGGCGGCGGCGAAAGTCGTTGCGGCGCAAGAGGTCAACCGACCCGATGGCCTTGCGGCGATCGAGGACCTGCACATCTGGACCGCCGAGTCGGTGCGCGCGGACCGGCTCGACTTCCGCCCCAGGCACAAGCTGGCCGTGCTGGTGGTCTCGGTGATCCCGCTGGCCGAGCCGGTGCGCATCGAGCGCACCCCCGAGTTCGCGGGCTGCAAAAGCTGGGTGGAGCTTGCGCCGGCGGGTGTTCGGCTGGCCGCGCCGGTCTGCGACGAGGCCGAGCTGGACCGGGTTGCCCGCCGGGTGCGCGACGCGGTCGGCTGACTCACGGGAGGGCGGGCCCGACGGGCAGCAGCAGCCGGGAGCGCCCGTAGTGCACGGTGTGGGTGGCCGGCGTGGATTGCGAGCCCGTCAGCAACGGTTCGTCGGTGCCGAGGTTGCGCGCGAAGCGCGGAAACCAGCTGCCCGCGATCAGGACCCGGATGCGTGAGCCCGCCCGAAAGCGATGAGCGATCCCGTCCAGTTCGACCCGGACGGTTTTCGTCTTGCCGCTCAGCCGCCGGTAGCCGTCGCTGACGTTGCGGGAGCGGCCACGTGCATCGACCTCGCTCACCCGGACGAACAGATCGACATGGGGATTGTCCGAGCCGTGCGCCAGCTCCATCATCGGGTTGCCGTAGACATACAGGTCGTCGGTCAGCGTGAGGCTGGTGAAGGCGAGCACGTCGTCGCGCAGGGGGAGCTTGCTGTCGTCGCGGTAGCCGCTGTTCGTGGACAGCAGCGGGCCGCCGATGGTGGGCGTCGGGTCGGCCGGGTCGTAGCGAAATGTCGCCGGCGCCGATCCCTTGAGCTTCGGTGGTGCGGTCTCACCCAGGTGCCCGCCCGGCCGCAGATACAGCGCCCGTTCGGTGGTGGCCGGCGGCCAGTCGGGGAGGTGGCGCCAACCCGAGCCGGTGACGCACGCGCGCACCCTGCTGGGCCGGCGCAGCGGCGCGCCACCCAGGTGGGCGTCGAGCCAGTCCAGCGTGTCGCGCGCGCTGACCGGCAGCGCCTTGCCGAGCAGCTGGGTGTGCGTCCAGGCCCCCATCGTGAGCGCGACGTCGACGCCCCGGCCGCGCAGCTGCGCGTACTGCTGCAGCGTCTGCCGCACGAAGATGTCCTGCCAGCCGCCGATGAGCAGCACCGGCACCCGCACGCGGTCCAGCGCCTCGCGGAACTGCAGCGAGTCCCAGAACGCCCCCTCGGGGTTTTCGACCCACGATTCGAACCACGGCGCGCCCGCGCCGAGCAGCGCCCGGGCCGCGGCGCCGAGGGGCAGCCCGCCGGCCGCCTCCGCCACCTTGCGCCGGGCCTGCAGCTGGCGCAGCGCCTGCCGGATGCGTGCGGGGTCCTCCTGGTTGGCGACCAGGTGGCTCCAGCCCAGGAAGTCGTTGAGGGCGAACGAGCCGGTTCCCCACACCGAGGCGTTGAAATCGTGCGGGCCCGCGGTGATGACGGCCGCGGCCAGCTCCGGCGGCGGATCCTGCAGCACCGCCCACTGGGTGAAGCCCAGATACGACACGCCGAGCGTGGCGAAGCGGCCGGTGAACCACGGCTGCTCGCGCAGCCAGGCCACCGTGTCGGCGCCGTCGGCGGCCTCGTTGACCATCGGCTCGAAGTCCCCGCCCGACCCGAACGTCCCGCGCACGCTCTGCAGCAGCACGTGATACCCGCGCGCGGCGTACAGCCGGGCGTACGCCAGCGAGAACGGGAAGGCCCTGCCGTACGGCCCGCGGACCAGCAGGGTGCCGGTGGGGCCGGGCGTGTCGGGCGCGTAGTGGTCGGCCGCCAGGTGCACCCCGTCGCGCATCGGCACGTCGACGCGCTCCACGGTGTACTCGGTGGTCGCCCGGGGCAGGCCCAGCGCCCGGCCGAGCGCGGCGTCGCCGGCGCGGCTCGCGCGGCTCGGCCGGCGTTGCGCGGGACGGGCGGAGGCCGCGGGGGTCGTCGCGGAGGTGGTGGTCACGACCCCAGGCTAGGCGCCTGTCCGGCTAAAACTTGTAATACGGCGCGAGGTCGTTGGCGCGCTGCACGTTGGTGGACATGCAGTCGACTTCCGGGTTGGAGTAGACCGTCGAGTAGTACAGGGCCTGCTGGAGGACCCCGTAGCTGGTCTTGAACGCCACCATGCACGAGAAGAACCAGAAGCTGTTGTGATACGTCGGCTTCATCACCCAGTACTGCGCGGCCCGGTGACCGGCGATCGTGGTCTCGACGGCGTCGGCGGGCAGGGACTGTTCGTAGGTGCGCCAGACGATGGGTTCGACGGCCAGCTGGTAGTTGCCCGCGTCGAAGTGGCAGCGCAGCCCGTCCTCGTGTTCGGGCGGTGTGAAGGCCAGCCCGAGCCGCTGTACGGCGTCGAACGGGATGTCCTCGCACGCGTCGAAGGGGCGCGGGTCGGTCGTCGCGACGATGGGACTCTTCATCGTGGTCTCCATCGGCTGGGCGGTCGACCGCAGCTGCACGGGCCCGGCCCCGCCCGGCCCCGGCGGGGCGCTCAGCCACCCCACCGCCACCGCCGTGGCCAGCGCGCCCAGCGCCGAAATCACCCGCAGATTGGCGAACACGATGCCTGCTACCCCCACCCGGTCTTGCCTCGGCCCTTCTTGCCGGGAGTGTACAAGTCGTGTTGGCGGCGTCACAGTAAAAAGAGAACACGTTCTAATCGGGGCGGGCAAGGGCCCGGTGGAAACCGGCTCGTCGCGGCGCGTTGGCTAGGCTGGTTAGTCGTGGCTGGGCAACAAAGGGGGGACGAATCGGCGAACGGGGCGCAGCCGACGCTGTGGGCGGTTTCCGACCTGCACACCGGCCACCTCGGCAACAAGCCGGTCACCGAATCGCTGCACCCGTCGTCGCCGGACGACTGGCTGATCGTCGCCGGCGACGTCGCCGAACGCACCGACGACATCCGGTGGGCGCTTGACCTGCTGCGGCGGCGGTTCGCGAAGGTGATCTGGGTGCCGGGCAACCACGAGCTGTGGACCACCAGCCGCGACCCCGTGCAGGTCTTCGGCAGGGCGCGCTACGACTATCTGGTCGACATGTGCGACGAGCTGGGCGTGGTCAGCCCGGAGCACCCGTTTCCGGTGTGGACCGAGCGCGGCGGCCCGGCCACGATCGTGCCGATGTTCCTGCTGTACGACTACACCTTCTTGCCGGAGGGCGCGGCGAGCAAAGCCGAGGGCATGGCCATCGCCCGGGCGCGCAACGTGGTGGCCACCGACGAATTCCTGCTCTCCTCCGAGCCGTACCCCACCCGCGAGGCCTGGTGCCGGGAGCGGCTGGCCGCCACCCGCGCCCGCCTCGAAGAGCTGGACTGGATGACACCGACGGTCCTGGTGAATCACTTCCCCCTCGTGCGGGAGCCCTGCGACGCGCTGTTCTACCCGGAGTTCTCGCTGTGGTGCGGAACCACCAGGACCGCCGACTGGCACACCCGCTACAACGCCGTCTGCTCGGTCTACGGGCACCTGCACATCCCGCGCACCACCTGGTACGACGGCGTGCGCTTCGAGGAGGTGTCGGTGGGTTATCCGCGGGAGTGGCGCCGGCGCAAGCCGTACAGCTGGCTGCGCCAGGTGTTGCCGGATCCCCGGTACGCGCCCGGCTATCTCAACGACTTCGGCGGTCACTTCGTGATCACCCCCGAGATGCGCCGGCAGGCCGAGCAGTTCCGGGAACGAGTGCGGCAGCGGCAATCCCGATGACGGGCCGCACGCTGGTGTCGTCGGTGTTGCCCGACGCCCTGCTCTCTTCGGGGTCCGAGGACCTCGCCTACACCGAGGTGTTTTCCGACCCCCCGGGCCTGGCCCCGCTGCCCGAAGAGGAGCCGCTGATCGCCAAGTCGGTCGCCAAGCGGCGCAACGAGTTCATCACCGCCCGGCACTGCGCCCGCGTCGCGATGAGCGAGCTCGGCATCCCGCCGGTGCCGATCCTCAAGGGTGACAAGGGCCAGCCGTGCTGGCCCGACGGCGTGGTCGGCAGCCTCACCCACTGCACCGGCTACCGCGGCGCGGTGGTGGGCCGCGCCCCCGCGGTGCGCTCGGTGGGCATCGACGCCGAACCGCACGACGTGCTGCCCGACGGCGTGCTGGGCGCGATCGCCCTGGACGAGGAGCGCCACGAGATCGCCGCGCTGCCCGATGGCCTGCACTGGGACCGAATCCTGTTCTGCGCCAAGGAGGCGACGTACAAGGCCTGGTTCCCGCTGACCGAGCGGTGGCTCGGTTTCGAGGACGCCCACATCGTGTTCGACCTCGACCCGCCCGGCGGGCGGACCTCCGGGGTGTTCGTCTCCAAGATCCTGGTCGACGGCACGGCCCTGTCGGGTCCGCCGTTGACCTCGCTGCGGGGCCGGTGGTCCGTCGAGCGGGGGCTGGTGCTCACCGGGATCGTGCTTTGACCGAACCGGGCATCGTGGTGGTCGACAAGCCGGCCGGAATGACCAGCCACGACGTCGTCGGGCGGTGCCGGCGGATCTTCGCCACCCGCAGGGTCGGGCACGCCGGGACGCTGGACCCGATGGCCACCGGCGTGCTGGTGATCGGCGTCGAGCGGGCCACCAAGATCCTCGGCCTGCTGACCGCGGCGTCGAAGTCGTATGCCGCCACCATCCGGCTGGGTCAGACCACCTCCACCGAGGACGCCGAAGGCGAAGTGGTGCAATGCGTTTCGGCGTCGGGCGTGACGGACGCGGCGATCGCGGCCGCCGTCGACGGCCTGCGCGGCGATCTCGAGCAGGTGCCGTCGGCGGTCAGCGCGATCAAGGTGGGCGGCCGGCGCGCGTATCGGTTGGCCCGCGAGGGTCAGGCCGTCGAGCTGGCGGCCCGGCCGGTGCGCATCGACCGGTTCGAGGTGCTGGCCGTGCGGCGGGAGGGCGCCTTCGTCGACGTCGACGTCGAGGTCGACTGCTCGTCGGGGACCTACATCCGCGCGCTGGCCCGCGATCTCGGGGCGGCGCTCGGGGTCGGCGGGCACCTGACGGCGTTGCGGCGCACCCGCGTCGGGCGCTTCGGGCTGGACCGGGCGCGCTCGCTGGACGACCTGGCCGAACGGCCCCGGCTGAACTGGTCGCTGGACGAGGCGTGCCTGCTGCTGTTTGCGCGCCGCGACCTGTCCGCCGAGGAGGCCGAGGCGGCGAGCAACGGCCGGTCCCTGCCGCCGGCCGGGATCGACGACATCTACGCCGCCGCCGACGCCGAGGGCCGGGTGATCGCCCTGCTGCGCGACGAGGGCCCGAGGACCAAGTCGGTGGTGGTCCTCCGCCCGGCGACGCTCTCGCGGTAGGTTCGTACGGGTGAGCGAAGACAGGGTCCGCGTGCGCATCGCGGACGGTGGCGTAGCCACCGTGACGATGGTGCGCACCGACAAACACAATGCGCTTGACCAAGCCATGTTCGAGGGCTTGATGAACGCGGCAGCGCAGCTGGCAGAAGACAATTCGGTACGTGCGGTGGTGCTGCACGGCGAGGGGAAGAGCTTCTGCTCGGGCCTGGACGTCGCCGGCTTCATGTCCGGACAGGGTGGCACCGGGGTGCTGCTGCAACGCGACGGCGACCGGGTGGCCAACTTTGCGCAACGCGTGGCCTACGACTGGTCCCTGGTGCCGGCGCCGGTCATCGCCGCGATCCACGGGAACTGCTTCGGCGGCGGCCTGCAGATCGCGCTGGGCGCCGACATCCGGATCGCCGCACCGGACGCGAACCTGTCCATCATGGAGGTCAAGTGGGGGCTGGTTCCCGACATGGGCATCACGCAGACAATCCCGCGACTCGTCCCGATCGACGTGGCCAAGGAGCTGACCTTCAGCGGTCGCATCGTGGCAGGCAGCGAGGCTTTGGTACTCGGACTGGTCACGCGAAACAGTGACGATCCGCTGGGATCGGCGCTGGCACTCGCGGACGAGATCGCGCGCAAATCTCCCGATGCCGTTCGCGCTGCCAAGCGCCTCTACGACGAAACGTGGCTCAGCAACGACGCCGCGGCCGCCCTCAAACGCGAAACCGAGCTGCAAGTCGGTCTGCTCGGCAAGCCCAATCAGCTGGCCGCCGTGGTGGCCGGAATGTCGGGGGAGGACCCGGTCTTCGTCGACCCCGCCTGACGTCGGGCGCCCTGGCAGCGACGGGGGTTCCAGCGACCACGTCGACCCGGCTAAGCTCCGGACCAGACGGGTGTGAACTCGCCCCACATCTGCGGAAGGCGCACTATGTCCAAGAAGGTTTACGTCGTCGGCGTCGGCATGACGAAATTCGAGAAGCCCGGCCGCCGGGAGGGCTGGGACTACCCGGACATGGCGCGGGAGTCGGGCACCAACGCGCTGACCGACGCGGGCATCGACTACCGCGAGGTGGAGCAGGGCTACGTCGGCTACGTCGCCGGCGACTCGACGTCGGGGCAGCGGGCGCTCTACGAGCTGGGCATGACCGGAATCCCGATCGTCAACGTCAACAACAACTGCTCGACCGGCTCGACGGCGCTGTTTTTGGCCGCGCAGGCCGTCCGCGGCGGGATCGTCGACTGCGCCATCGCGCTCGGCTTCGAGAAGATGCAGCCCGGCGCGCTCAGCGGCGGCGCGCAGGACCGCGAGTCGCCGATGGGCAGGCACGTCAAGGCGATGGCGGAGATCGACGAGTTCGCGATGCCGGTCGCGCCGTGGATGTTCGGCGCCGCCGGGCGCGAGCACATGCGCCAATACGGCAGCACCGCAGAGCATTTCGCCAAGATCGGCTACAAGAACCACAAGCACTCCACCAACAACCCGTTCGCGCAGTTCCAGGAGTCCTACACGCTCGACGACATCCTGGCGTCGCGGATGATCTCCGACCCGCTGACCAAGCTGCAGTGCTCGCCGACCTCCGACGGGTCGGGCGCGGCGATCGTGGCCTCGGAGAGCTTCGTCGACAGCCACGGGCTGGCCGGCCGGGCGGTGGAGATCGTCGGCCAGGCGATGACCACCGACTTCGAGTCGACGTTCGACGGCAGCGCCAAGAACCTCATCGGCTATGACATGAATGTCCAGGCTGCCCAACGGGTTTACCAGCAGTCCGGGTTGGGCCCCGAGGACTTCCAGGTGATCGAGCTGCACGACTGCTTCTCGGCCAACGAGCTGCTGCTGTACGAGGCCCTGGGTCTGTGCGGCCCGGGCGAGGCGCCCAAGCTGATCGACAACGGCGACACCACCTACGGCGGCCGCTGGGTGGTCAACCCGTCCGGTGGGCTGATCTCCAAGGGCCACCCGCTCGGCGCGACCGGCCTGGCGCAGTGCGCCGAGCTGACCTGGCAGCTCCGGGGGACCGCGGACAAGCGTCAGGTCGACAACGTGTCCGCGGCGCTGCAGCACAACATCGGGCTGGGCGGCGCCGCCGTCGTCACGGCCTACCAGCGCGCCGAACGCTGAACCGTGATCGAGTGGTCCGACACGGACCTGATGGTCCGGGACGCCGTTCGCCAGTTCATCGACAAGGAGATACGCCCGCACCTCGACGAGCTGGAATCCGGGGCGCTGTCCCCCTATCCGATCGCCCGCAAGCTGTTCAGCCAGTTCGGTCTCGACGTCATGGCCGCCGAGTCGGTCCAGAAGATGCTGGACCGGGAGCGTACCGGACAGCCCGAAAGGGTCGGCAGCACAGACGGTTTCGGTGCTCAGGGATCGATGGTCGCGGTGCTGGTGTCCGAAATCGCCCGCGTCAGCATCGGATTGCTGAGCACCGCGTCGGTCAGCCTCGGTCTGGGCGCGGCGACCATCATGAGCCGCGGCACGCTGGCCCAGAAGGAACGCTGGCTGCCCGACCTGATGACGCTGAAGAAGATCGCGGCGTGGGCCATCACCGAGCCGGACTCCGGCTCGGACGCGTTCGGCGGCATGAAGACCTACGTCAAGCGCGACGGGGAGGATTACCTCCTCAACGGCCAGAAGACGTTCATCACGAACGGGCCCTACGCCGACGTTCTGGTTGTCTACGCGAAACTCGACGAGGGGGATGCGACGGTCGATCGGCGCAACCGGCCGGTGCTGATCTTCGTGCTCGACGCGGGGATGCCGGGCCTCACCCAGGGCAAGCCGTTCAAGAAGATGGGCATGATGTCCTCGCCGACGGGCGAGTTGTTCTTCGACAACGTGCGGCTGACCCCCGACCGCCTGCTCGGCGGGAGCGAGCAGGCCGGCGGGGACGGCCGCGAAAGCGCCCGGGACAATTTCGCCGCCGAGCGCATCGGGATCGCGATGATGGCGCTGGGCATCATCAACGAATGCCACCGGCTGTGCGTGGATTACGCCAAGACCCGCACGCTGTGGGGCCGCAACATCGGGCAGTTCCAGCTGATCCAGCTCAAGCTGGCGAAGATGGAAATCGCGCGGATGAACGTGCAGAACATGGTGTTTCAGACGATCGAGCGGCAGCGGGCGGGCAAGCCGCTGACGCTGGCGGAGGCGTCGGCCATCAAGCTGTACTCCTCGGAGGCGGCCACCGACGTCGCGATGGAGGCCGTGCAGCTGTTCGGCGGCAACGGCTACATGGCCGAGTACCGCGTCGAACAGCTGGCCCGCGACGCGAAGTCGCTGATGATCTACGCCGGGAGCAACGAGGTTCAGGTCACCCACATCGCCAAGGGGCTGTTGAGCTGACACCGGATCGCGGGCGTAACCGCACTGCGAAGATCCGCGCCGGAAATCGCGGCCCCGTCACGCTCGCGGGCTGACGACCTAGGCGACCACCCAGATCGCCCGCGCCGCCGGGCTGCCGAGGTCGACGGTGCACTCGGCGCCGTCGGCGGATTCGATCGCGATCGAGACCATGCCGGCGAATTCCCGGCGGGTCAGCACGCGCAGCCGCGAGTCCAGCCGGATGCCGACGTCGGCGAAATAGCGCAGCATCTCCGGGTCGGAATCGGAGATGCGGGCCACCGTCCCGGTGTCGCCGTCGCCACACGCCCACAGCTGGCGGGCCGGCGGCGTGGGCACCTGCCCGTCGGAGGCGGGGATGGGATCGCCGTGGGGGTCGCGCCGGGGGTAACCCAGCTTGGCGTCGATGCGGGCGACCAGCCGGTCCGACACCGCGTGCTCGAGCACCTCCGCCTCGTCGTGCACCTCGTCCCAGGCGTAGCCGAGCTCGTTGACCAGGAAGGTCTCCAGCAGGCGGTGGCGGCGCACCACCTCGAGGGCCGCCCGCCGCCCCGCCTCGGTCAGCGTCACCGCGCCGTACTTCTCGTGGTTGACCAGGCCCTGCTCGGCGAGTTTGCGGATCGACTCCGAGGCCGTGCTGGCCGACACCCCGATCCGGTCGGCCAGCATTTTGGTGCTGACCTTCGCGGGCCCGGAGTCCGTGGACCATTCCTGGGCATTCCAGATGACCTTCAGGTAGTCCTGGCCGACCGCGGTGATACCGCCAGGCTCATCGTCAGCCCTCACAAGCAGAAAGTTTAGGCAAACCTGGCCCGGCGCGGCGTGCCACCGGCGATCTGACGCGCCATGTCGCGGCGCGGCGCCGTAGGCTTGCGGTCGTGCAGCGGTGGCGCGGCCAAGACGAGATTCCCACGGACTGGGGCAGATGCGTGGTCACCATCGGGGTGTTCGACGGGGTGCATCGCGGCCACGCCGAGCTGATCGCGCACGCGGTGAAGGCCGCCCGCGCCCGCAACGTCCCGACGGTCCTGATGACGTTCGACCCGCACCCGATGGAAGTGGTCTATCCCGGCAGCCACCCCGCGCAGCTGACGACCCTGACGCGGCGCGCCGAGCTCGTCGAGGAGCTGGGTATCGACGTCTTTCTGGTGATGCCGTTCACGAGCGACTTCATGAAGCTCACCCCGGAGCGCTACATCCACGAGCTGCTGGTGGAGAACCTGCATGTGGTGGAGGTGGTGGTGGGGGAGAACTTCACGTTCGGCAAGAAGGCCGCCGGCAACGTCGAGACCCTGCGCCGCGCCGGCGAGCGGTTCGGTTTCGCGGTGGAGTCCATGTCCCTGCTGTCGGAGCACCACAGCAACGAGACCGTGACGTTCTCGTCCACCTACATCCGGTCCTGCGTGGACGCCGGCGACATGGTGGCGGCGACGGAGGCGCTGGGCCGCCCCCATCGCGTCGAGGGCGTCGTCGTCCGCGGCGAGGGGCGGGGCATGGAGCTGGGCTTCCCCACCGCCAACGTGGCGCCGCCGATGTACTCGGCCATCCCGGCCGACGGCGTGTACGCGGCGTGGTTCACGGTGCTGGGGCACGGGCCGGTGGCGGGCACCGTCATCCCGGGGGAGCGCTACCAGGCCGCGGTGTCCGTCGGCACCAACCCGACCTTCTCCGGGCGCACCCGCACCGTCGAGGCGTTCGTCCTGGACACCAGCGCCGATCTGTACGGGCAGCACGTGGCGCTGGACTTCGTCGCGCGCATCCGCGGGCAGCGCAGGTTCGACACGATCAAGGGCCTCGTCGCGGCGATGGGCGAGGACACCGAACGGGCCCGCACGCTGCTCACGGAGTGAGCGCCCCCGACGATTCGAGTCCGCCACCGCCCCGCTGCTAGACTGCCGGACGACATCGGCGCGTGCTGCGGTTCGCGGTGGCCGCGCCTTGATACCCAATGATCGCGGACCGATTGATGGAGTAGTTTCGTGGCGCTTACTGCCGAGCAGAAAAAAGAAATCCTGGGCTCGTACGGCCTGCACGACACCGACACCGGGTCCCCGGAGGCCCAGGTCGCCCTGCTGACCAGGCGAATCGCCGACCTCACCGAGCACCTCAAGGTGCACAAGCACGACCACCACTCGCGGCGCGGACTGCTGCTGCTGGTGGGGCGCCGGCGGCGGCTGCTCAAGTACGTCTCCCAGATCGATGTGGAGCGGTACCGCTCGCTCGTCGAGCGGCTGGGCCTGCGCCGCTGAGGCCGGGCAAAGCCCGAGGCTTGCCGCGGGCTGTGTTCGCCCGTGTAGAGTGGGACCGTTCTGGGCCTCTTTCGGCCCGAGCAAACGGTGCGGTTTGCGCAGATCCGCGTGAGCCGTTCCAGCGCGTCACTGCGTGTGTCCGACGGAGCAGCACAGTCTGCATCGGGCGGTCTTCGGTAGTGGCTGCCGGGCTCTCCGGATCTGGGGCAGGTCGGCCGCTTCGATCGATGGCCGTAGCCGCATTCAGACTCTCGTTCTCCGGGTCGCATCAGGGCGCGCGAAAAAGCGAATACCCAGAGAGGCCGTACGGACACCCATGTCTGTAGCTGAAATTGAAGAGGGCGTCTTCGAGGCGACCGCCACCATCGACAACGGGAGCTTCGGCACCCGCACCGTCCGTTTCGAGACCGGCAGGCTGGCCCAGCAGGCCGCCGGAGCCGTCGTCGCGTACCTGGACGACGAGAACATGCTGCTGTCGGCGACCACCGCCAGCAAGAGCCCCAAGGAGCACTTCGACTTCTTCCCGCTGACGGTCGACGTCGAGGAGCGGATGTACGCCGCCGGGCGCATCCCCGGCTCGTTCTTCCGCCGCGAGGGCCGCCCCTCCACCGACGCGATCCTGACCTGCCGGCTCATCGACCGCCCGCTGCGCCCGTCGTTCGTGAGCGGCCTGCGCAACGAGATCCAGGTCGTGGTGACGATCCTGAGCCTGGACCCCAACGACCTGTACGACGTGCTGGCGATCAACGCCGCGTCGGCCTCCACCCAGCTGGCCGGCCTGCCGTTCTCCGGTCCCATCGGCGGCGTGCGGGTGGCCCTGATCGACGGCACCTGGGTCGCCTTCCCCACGGTCGAGCAGCTCGAGCGCGCGGTGTTCGACATGGTGGTGGCCGGGCGCATAGTCGGCGACGGTGACACAAAAGACGTCGCGATCATGATGGTCGAGGCCGAGGCCACCGAGAACGTCATCGAGCTCGTCGAGGGCGGGGCCCCCGCGCCGACGGAAACCGTTGTGGCCGAAGGCCTGGAGGCCGCCAAGCCGTTCATCGCCGTGCTGTGCGCCGCGCAGCAGGAACTGGCCGACGCGGCCGCGAAGCCCACCGGGGATTACCCGGTGTTCCCCGACTACGGCGACGACGTCTACTACTCGGTGGCCTCGGTGGCCACCGACGAGCTGGCCAAGGCGCTGACCATCGGCGGCAAGGCCGAGCGCGACGCGCGCACCGACGAGCTGAAGGCCGAGGTGGCCCAGCGGCTCGCTGCGACGTACGAGGGCCGGGAAAAGGAGGTCGGCGCCGCGTTCCGCGCGCTGACCAAGAAGCTGGTCCGCCAGCGCATCCTGACCGACCACTTCCGCATCGACGGCCGGGGCATCACCGACATCCGCGCGCTGTCGGCGGAGGTCGCCGTCGTGCCGCGCGCACACGGCAGCGCCCTGTTCGAGCGCGGAGAGACCCAGATCATGGGCGTCACCACGCTGGACATGGTGAAGATGGCACAGCAGATCGACTCGCTGGGGCCCGAAACCTCCAAGCGCTACATGCACCACTACAACTTCCCGCCCTACTCGACCGGCGAGACCGGCCGGGTCGGTTCGCCGAAGCGGCGCGAGATCGGCCACGGCGCGCTCGCCGAGCGGGCCCTGATCCCGGTGCTGCCCAGCGTCGAGGAGTTCCCCTACGCCATCCGCCAGGTGTCGGAAGCGTTGGGCTCCAACGGTTCGACGTCGATGGGCTCGGTCTGCGCGTCCACCCTTGCGCTGCTGAACGCCGGGGTGCCGCTCAAGGCGCCGGTCGCCGGCATCGCGATGGGCCTGGTCTCCGACGAGGTCGAGGTCGACGGCAAGACCGAGCGTCGCTTCGTCACCCTGACCGACATCCTGGGCGCCGAGGACGCGTTCGGCGACATGGACTTCAAGTGCGCCGGCACCAAGGACTACGTCACCGCGCTGCAGCTGGACACCAAGCTGGACGGCATCCCGTCGCAGGTGCTGGCCGGCGCGCTGGCGCAGGCCAAGGACGCCCGGCTGACCATCCTCGAGGTGATGGCCGAGGCCATCGACTCGCCCGACGAGATGAGCCCGTACGCCCCTCGGGTGACCACCATCAAGGTCCCGGTCGACAAGATCGGCGAGGTCATCGGGCCCAAGGGCAAGGTCATCAACGCGATCACCGAGGAGACCGGCGCGCAGATCTCCATCGAGGACGACGGCACCGTGTTCGTCGGCGCCACCGACGGGCCCTCGGCGCAGGCCGCGATCGACCGGATCAACGCCATCGCCAACCCGCAGCTGCCGACCGTGGGCGAGCGATTCCTCGGAACCGTGGTCAAGACAACGGATTTCGGTGCCTTCGTGTCGCTGTTGCCGGGCCGCGACGGCCTGGTGCACATCTCCAAGCTCGGCAAGGGCAAGCGCATCGCGAAGGTCGAGGACGTGGTGAACGTCGGCGACAAGCTGCGGGTGGAGATCGCCGACATCGACAAGCGGGGCAAGATCTCCCTGGTGCTGGTGGCCGACGAGGACTCGGCGGAGTCAGCCGACTCGGCGGACACGCCGCCCGCCGCGCCCGCTCCTGCCGATGCCGCCAGCTCCGTCTAGGAAACCCCCCGCGCCGTCCCTGCGCCGGGGCGCGCAGCTCGCCGGGGTGAACGCCGACCACAAGGCCGTCCGGCGCACCACGCTGCCGGGCGGCCTGCGGGTGGTCACCGAGCACCTGCCCGCCGTGCGCTCCGCGTCGGTCGGGGTCTGGGTCGGGGTCGGATCGCGCGACGAGGGCGCGACCGTGGCCGGGGCGGCGCACTTCCTCGAGCATCTGCTGTTCAAGTCGACCCCGACCCGCACCGCCGTGGACATCGCGCAGGCGATGGACGCCGTCGGCGGGGAGCTGAACGCGTTCACCGCGCGCGAGCACACCTGCTACTACGCGCACGTGCTGGACAGCGACCTGGAGCTGGCCGTCGACCTGGTCGCCGACGTGGTGCTCAACGGCCGGTGCGCCGCCGAGGACGTCGAGCTGGAACGCGACGTCGTCCTCGAGGAGATCGCCATGCGCGACGACGACCCGGAGGACGCGCTGGGCGACATCTTCCTGTCGACGCTCTTCGGCGACCACCCGGTGGGCCGCCCCGTGATCGGCACCGCGCGTTCCGTGTCGGAGATGACGCGCTCGCAACTGCACTCGTTCCACGTGCGGCGCTACACCCCGGAGCGGATGGTCGTCGCGGTGGCCGGCAACGTCGACCACGACCACGTCGTCGCGCTGGTGCGCGAGCACTTCGGCAAGCACCTGGTCCGCGGCCGGCAGCCCGTCGCGCCGCGCAAGGGCGCCGGGCGGATCACCGGAAAACCCGGGCTGACGCTGATCAACCGGGACGCCGAGCAGACCCACGTGTCGCTGGGTGTCCGCACCCCGGGGCGCGGCTGGGAGCATCGCTGGGCCCTGTCGGTGCTGCACACCGCGCTGGGCGGCGGCCTGAGCTCCAGGCTGTTCCAGGAGGTTCGGGAGCTGCGCGGCCTGGCCTATTCGGTCTACTCGGCGGTGGACATCTTCGCCGACAGCGGCGCGCTGTCGGTGTACGCCGCGTGCCTGCCCGAGCGGTTCCCCGACGTGATGCGGGTCACCAGCGCCGTGCTCGACGCGGTGGCCCGCGACGGCATCACCGAGGCCGAATGCCGCATCGCCAAGGGGTCGTTGCGCGGCGGCCTGGTGCTCGGCCTGGAGGACTCCAGCGCCCGGATGAGCCGCATCGGCCGCAGCGAGCTGAACTACGGCCGGCACCGCAGCATCGAACACACCCTGCAACGCATCGACGAGGTGACCGTCGAGGAGGTCAACGCGGTGGCCCGCCGGCTGCTGGGCAGGCGCTACGGCGCCGCCGTCCTGGGCCCGTACGCCTCCAAACGATCGCTGCCCCAACAACTTCGGGCGATGGTACATTAGCGCCGTGGTTCTCGGCTTTTGGGATATCGCGGTGCCCATCGTGGGTGCGCCGATGGCCGGCGGCCCGGGCACCCCGGCGTTGGCCGCGGCGGTGTCCAACGCCGGCGGCCTCGGCTTCATCCCCGGCGGGTACGTGAGCGCGGAGCGGTTCGCCGAGGACATCGCGGCGGCCCGCGCCATGACCACCGGCCCGCTGGGCGTCAACCTGTTCGTGCCCCAGCCCAGCGTCGCGGACTGGATCGCGCTGGACTATTACGCCGACGAGCTCGAGGGCATCGCCGAGCACTACCAGTGCGAGGTGGGCCGGCCGGAGTTCGGCGACGACGACGACTGGGAGCGCAAGCTCGAGGTGGTCGCCGACGTCCATCCGGAGCTGGTGTCGTTCACCTTCGGCGTGCCGCCGCCGGACGTCATCCGGCGCCTCAGCGCGCACGGGCTGTTGGTGATGGTCACGGTGACATCGGCCTACGAGGCCGGGATCGCCGTCGCCGCCGGCGCCGACAGCCTGGTGGTGCAGGGGCCCGGCGCCGGCGGGCACCGCGGCACCTTCGCGCCGGACATGGAACCCGGCACCGAGTCGCTGCACGACCTGATCGACCGGATCCACCGGGCGCACCGCGACGTCCCGATCATCGCGGCGGGCGGGCTGGGCACCGCCGAGGACGTCGCAGGCGTGCTGCGCCGGGGGGCCGTCGCCGCGCAGGTCGGCACCGCGCTGCTGCTGAGCGACGAGGCGGGCACCAGCCAGGCGCACCGCACCGCCATGAAGAACCAGCTCTTCGCCAAAACCATCGTCTCCCGTGCGTTCTCGGGCCGGTACGCCCGCGGCCTGGAAAACGAATTCATCCGCCTGCTCGACAACGTGGCCCCGCTGGGCTACCCCGAGGTCAACCAGATGACGCTGCCGATCCGCGAGGCCGCCACCGAGCGGGAGGACCCGAACGGGATGGCGCTGTGGGCCGGGACGTCGTTCCGGGAGGCCCGCCCGGGCTCGGTGGCCGACATCGTCGCCGGCCTCGGCGGGTGACGGTGGCCGGGCAGGGCCCGGCGAACACTGTCAGAGGACGACCGCAGCCGGAGCGGTGCACGGCAGGCCGAGGTCGTCGGCGACCTGTTCGGACAGCAGCATCCCGTCGTGCGTCGAAAGCCCTTTGGCCAGAGCGGGATCCGACCGGCACGCCGCCCGCCAGCCCTGGGCGGCGAGCTTGAGCACGTACGGCATCGTGGCGTTGGTCAGCGCGACGGTCGACGTCTTGGGCACCGCGCTGGGCATGTTCGCCACGCAGTAGAACAGGGTGTCGTGCACGGCGAACGTCGGGTCGTCGTGCGTGGTGGGCCGCGAATCCTCGAAGCAGCCGCCCTGGTCGATGGAGATGTCCACCAGCACCGCGCCCTGCTTCATCTGCGCGACAAGGGAATTCGGTATCAGTGTGGGCGCCTTGTGGCCGGGCACGAGTACGGCTCCGATCACCAGGTCGGCGCGTTTGACGGCGCCGCCCAGCTCGTACGCGGAGGAATAGCGGGTGCCGACGCGGCCGCCGAACTCGGCGTCGAGGAGCCGAAGCTTGCCGATGTTGACGTCGAACACCATGACGCTGGCGCCCATGCCGCCGGCGACCCGCGCGGCGTTGTAGCCGGCCGTGCCGGCGCCGATCACCACGACATCGGCGCCCTTGACGCCCGGCACGCCGCCCATCAAAACGCCGCGCCCGCCCTGGGTGCGCATCAGGTGATAGGCACCCACCTGCGCCGCGAGCCGGCCGGCGACCTCGCTCATCGGGGCCAGCAACGGCAGCGAGCCGTCGTCGGCCTGGACCGTCTCGTAGGCGATCGACGTTGTGCCGGAGGCCAACAGCGCGTCGGTGCAGGCGCGCGAGGCGGCCAGATGCAGGTAGGCGAACAGGACCTGCCCGTTGCGCAGCAGGCCGTATTCGGGCTCGATCGGCTCCTTGACCTTGAGCAGCAGGTCCGCGTCGGCCCAGACCTGCTCGGCGGTGTCGGCCAGTTCGGCCCCGGCCGCCTTGAATTCCGCGTCGGGGATGGCCGAGCCGTCTCCGGCGCCGGTCTGGACGAGCACCTCGTGGCCGCGGTGGGTCAATTCCGCGACGCCGGCGGGGGTGATCGCCACCCTGAACTCGTTGGTCTTGATCTCGGTTGGGACGCCGACGCGCATGGCTCAAGTGTGGAGAAACTCCGCCGGGGCCGCAAACACCGGGCACCGGCGCCGGGGAGGCGGAGGGCGCTGCTCGACGCCGTTGGCACGCTGGCCGCGGTTCCCCGATTCGGCCCGTTGCGCGGTGGCTCGACGCGCTTATGATCGGCAAATGGATGACCACCGGGTCACGGCACCGATGCCGAGCGGCGGCCCGGGCCGGGTAGCCGGCCCGTGACGACCCCGACGGGGCGCGATCCGGCCGTGGCCGTCGTGGGAGCGGGCATGTCCGGGCTGTGCATGGCAATCGCGTTGCTGCGCAACGGGATCACCGATGTCACGGTCTACGAGAAGGCCGACGAGGTGGGCGGCACCTGGCGGGAGAACACGTACCCCGGGCTGACCTGCGACGTGCCGTCGCGGGTCTATCAGTACACCTTCGCGACCAAGCCCAACTGGACGCACATGTTTTCGCCCGGCGGCGAGATCCAGGCCTACTTCCGCGGCGTCGCCGACGAATTCGGGCTGCGGGACCGCATCCGGTTCGGCACCGAAATCGTCAGCGCCCGTTTCGAGGACGACCGCTGGGTGGTGCGCACCGACGCCGGCGACGAATCGGCCGTCGACTTCCTGATCTCGGCGACCGGCGTGCTGCACCACCCCAGGATGCCGTCGATCGCCGGGTTGGACGCCTTCGCCGGCCCCGTCTTCCATTCCGCGCGCTGGGACCATTCCATCGACGTCGCGGGGCGCCGGATCGCGGTGATCGGCAACGGATCCACCGGCGTGCAGCTCGTCTGCGGGCTGGCCGGCGTGGCGGGCAGGGTGGCGCTGTTCCAGCGCCCCGCGCAGTGGATAGTCCCGATGCCCAACCCGCGATACTCCCGGTTCGCCGGTGTCACCCATCGGGTGATGCCGTGGCTGGATCGGTTGGCGTACCGGGCGTACAGCCTGGTCTTCGACACCTTCGCGGTCGCGCTGACCAAACCCGGGCTGCGGCGCAGGGCGATGGGGGCGCTGTGCCGGGCCAGCCTGCGCCGCGTGCGCGACCCCGACTTGCGTGCGGCGCTGACGCCCTCATACCAGCCGATGTGCAAGCGGTTGGTGGTGTCGGGCGGGTTCTACCGCGCGATCCAGCGCGACGACGTCGAGCTGGTGACCGACGGCATCGACCACGTGGAACCGCGGGGCATCGTCACCGACGACGGCAAGCTGCACGAGGTGGACATCATCGTCGCGTGCACCGGGTTCGACACCCACGCGTTCTTCCGGCCGATGCGATTGACCGGCCGCGACGGCATCGACGCCGACGAGGTGTGGCGCGACGGGCCGCGGGCCCACCGGACCGTGGCCATGCCCGGTTTCCCCAACTTCTTCATGATGCTGGGGCCGCACAGCCCGGTGGGCAACCATTCGCTGACCGCCGTGGCCGAGCACCAGGCCGGACACATCCTGGGCTGGATCCAGGCGTGGCGCCGCGGCGAATTCGACACGGTCGAGCCCACGCAGTCGGCGACCGAGAGCTACAACGCGAAGCTGCGCGCCGCGATGCCGGACACGGTGTGGACCACCGGCTGCGACAGCTGGTACCTGAACAAGGACGGGGTGCCCGAGGTGTGGCCGTTCACACCGGCCGAACACCGCGCGATGCTGGCCAAGACGGATCTGCGAGAGTACGACTTGCGCAGGCGCGTGGCCGCGCGCTGAGGGGAGGGCCCCACGATGTTCACCGTCGACGACCAGGCGGCGGGTCCGCACGGGGCCGCGCTCGAGCACGAGCGGCTGGTCCTCGAGGCGCGTGACGTCGAGTTCGACTGGGCGAAGCTGCCCTTCCACTACGTGCCCGGCGAGCCGTTCACCACGCACGTCCTCAACGTCCTGCACCTGCTCCTGCCCGCGGGCGAGGAGTTCTTCGTCGACGCCTTCAAGAGGGCGCTGCCGTTGATCAAGGACGACCAGCTGCGCCTGGACGTCCAGGGCTTCATCGGCCAGGAGGCCGTGCACTCCCAGGCGCACGCGGGCGTGCTCGCCCACTTCGCCGCCGCCGGCGTCGACCTGACCCCGTACACCGACCAGATCAGGTGGTTGTTCGAGAAGCTGTTGGGGCCCAGGCCGCGGTGGGGCCGGCGACGCCGGCAACGCTGGCTGCTGGAACAGGTTTCGTTCGTCGCGGCGATCGAGCACTACACCGCCATTCTCGGCGAGTGGGTGCTCGACTCGCCGGCCCACGACGCGATCGGCACCGACCCGGTGATGCTGGACATGCTGCGCTGGCATGGCGCCGAAGAGGTCGAACACAAGGCCGTCGCGTTCGACACCATGAAGCACCTGCGGGCCGGCTACTGGCGGCAGGTGCGCGCCCAGATGGTGGTGACGCCCGGGATCCTGCTGCTGTGGATTCGCGGCGTCCGGTTCCTCTACTCGGTGGACCCGTACCTGCCGCCGGGCAGCAAGCCGCGCTGGCGCGACTACGTGCGCGCGGCGCGGCGGGGACTGGTGCCCGGGCCGCTGCGGTTCGTGCGGGTGGTCGGCAACTACTACCTGCCGGGGTTCCACCCGTCCCAATTGGGCGGGCTGGGGCCGGCGGTCGACTACCTGGCGGTCTCGCGCGCCGCCCGGGCGTCGCGCTGACCCATGCCCGCAACGACTTTCAGCGTCACCGCCTCCGACGGCGTCACCCTGGCGGTCCACCGGTACACCGGGATCGACGCGGCGCGCCCGACCATCCTGGCGATCCACGGCTGGCCCGACAACCACCACCTGTGGGACGGGGTGGCGCACGAGCTCGGTGAGCGTTACCCCGGCCGCTACAACGTCGTCGCCTACGACGTCCGCGGTGCCGGCGAATCATCCCATCCCGCAAAGCATTCCGGCTACGCCTTCGCGCAGCTGGGGTCCGACATCGGCGCGGTGATCGACAGCCTCGGCGTCGGGCGGGTGCACCTGCTGGCCCACGACTGGGGCTCGATCCAGGCGTGGGACGCCGTCACCGACGACGCGGTGATGGCCAAAGTCGGCTCGTTCACGTCCATTTCGGGCCCGCATCTGGGGTACGCGGGCGCTTTTCTGCGCTCGGCGCGCACGCCGCGGGCCGTGGCTCAGGTCGCCCGACAGCTGCTGGGATCGCTCTACATCGCGTTCTTCCTGTGCCCGGGCCTGCCGGAGCTCGCGTTTCGCCTGCGGGTTGGCATCAAGGTGCACGAGGCCCTGGAGCGCATCGGCCGGTCGAGCATCCGCAGCCGGCGCGAGCGGCCGCCGCGATCCATCGCCGACTACGTCAGCGGGCTCGAGCTGTACCGCGCGAACATGCCCGGGCCGATGCTGTCGCCGGGGCCGCGGCTGCCGCGGACCACCGTCGCGGTCCAAACCCTGGTGCCGCGCCGCGACGTCTTCGTGACGCCCGCGCTGCAGCGGTTCACCGGCTCAATCCCGGCCGGCGGCAGGGTGATTCCGATCGAGGGCGGCCACTGGGTGGTCACGTCGCGGCCCGAGGTCATCGCCCGGCTGACCGCCGAATGGGTCGACCAGCACGTCGATGACGGGGGCGGATCCGGCGCCTTGGGCACGGCGGTGGTGCGCGGCGGTCGCGGGGAGGTGCGGGGCAAGCTCGCGCTGATCACCGGCGCCGGGGCCGGCATCGGCAGGGCGACCGCGGTGGAACTGGCGCGCCACGGCGCCCGCAAGGTGGTGATCGTCGACCGGGATCTCGCCGGCGCCGACGAAACCGCGGACGCCGTGCGCGCGGCCTGCGCCGAGGCGGCGGTGTACCGGGCCGATGTCAGCGACGAGGCCGCGATGAATGAGCTTGCGGCACAAGTGCTCAACGACCACGGCGTCGTCGACATCCTGGTCAACAACGCCGGCATCGGGATGGCCGGCCGGTTCCTGGAGACCAGCCCCGCCGATTGGGCGGACATCATGGCCGTCAACGTCGGCGGCGTCATCGCCGGCAGCAGGGCCTTCGGGGCGCAGATGGTCGAGCGCGGCGAGGGCGGAACGATCATCAACCTGGCGTCGGCCGCGGCGTTCATCCCGTCGAAATCCATGGTTGCCTACGGCACCACCAAGGCGGCGGTGCTGGCGTTCAGCGAATCGCTGCGGGCCGACCTCGCCGACGAGGGCATCTCCGTCACCGCCGTGTGCCCGGGATTCGTCAACACCAACATCGCCAAGAGCACGGTGTACGCGGGGATGACCGCCGAGCAACAGGAACTCGCGCGCCAGAAGGCCGACGCGGCGTACCGGCGTCGCAATTACACGCCGGAGGCCGTGGCCAGGGCGATCGTCAAGGCGGTCGGGACCGGCCCCGCCGTGCTGCCCGTCGCCGCCGAGTCGCGGGTCGGCTACGCCCTGCGGCGGATCAGCCCGTCGGCGCTTCGGCTGTTCGCGCGCTTCGACATTCGGCAGCGTTAGGCGCTCAACGCTTGAGGCGGTATCCGACGTGGGCCACCTTGATGCCGGGCAGGGGTTCCCAATCGAGGGTGCGGCCGTCGACGTGGAAGTTGTTCTTCTCGTAGAAGCGGCGCGCCTTGTCGTTTCGCTCGGCGCACCACAGGATCACGTCGCCGGCCGGGTGTGAGCCCAGGACCGCCTCGAGCATGCGGCCGCCGATGCCGTGCCGCTGGCTGTCCTCCGCGACGTACAGCGCGTCCACCAGAAGGTCGTCGGGCTGGTCGGAGTCGGGCCCGAAGATGGCGACGCCGAGGGTGCGGCCGTCGGCCTCGGCGACCCACATGCGCCAGCCGGCGCGCCTCAGGCTCTGCGGGTAGATCTCGGCGACCCAGCGTTTCGGCGGTCCCAGGATGTCGAGCACCTGGGGCAGCAGTATCCCCGCCCACGACTGTCGCCACACCGGGTAGTGCATCGCCGCGACCATGGCGAAATCGTCGGGCGTGGCTTCCCGGATGGTGATGTCGCCGGCCTGCACACGCTAAGGCTAAGGCCGACACTCCAGATACGCCGCCAGCGCGTTCGTCAGACCCCGCCGGGCCAGGTCGAGGTCGGCGTAGGAGCCCAGCTGGCGCTCCGACACCAGGCCGCGCATCGCGCCCGGGATGAGCGCGGCGACCTCGCGCACCCGGTCCGGGTCGACGTCCAGGCCGGCAAAGGCGTTCTGGCAGGTCTCGAGCCAGCTCTTGCCCCAGGAGAACAACTCGGCGGCGGTGCGCGGGTAGAGGCGCTCCAGCTCGCGGGGGTCGCGCGGCAGCGCGGCGCGCAGGTTTTCGATCGCGCGGGAATCCGCCGATGCCAGGCCGCGGTACAGGGTGCCGATGATGGCGCCGACGCGCTCGCGCAGCGGCGCCTCGGGTTGCGCCGGTGTGGCGAACGTGGCGGCGCGCCGCTCGGCGGTGCGGTGCAGCACGGCGGCCCAGAAGCCGTCGGCGTCGCCGAACTGGTATTGCACCGCGCCCCAGGTGGCGCCGATGTCCTTGGCGATGCGGTTGGCCGACACCGAGCCCGGCTCGCCCGAGGCCAGCGACTTCAGCGCGGCCTCCAGCATGCTCTCGCGCGTCGCGTGGCCGCGCCGGTTGGGGCGCCGCTCGGCGGCCTGCGTTCCGGGCATCCGGCTAGTCTATCATTTTCATAGAGGGTACTGTGATTCTGTCATGACCCGAGGAGGGGCGCTCAGATGGCCAAACCACCGTTGTCGATGAAGCCGACGGGCTGGTTCCAGGTCGCCTGGTCCGACGAGATCGGGCTCGGTGGCGTGCACCGGATGAAGTACTTCGGCCAGGAGATGGTCGCCTGGCGCGCCGAGTCCGGCGAGCTCGTGGTGATGGACGCCTACTGCGAGCACCTGGGCGCGCACCTCGGTTACGGCGGCAAGGTGGTCGGCGAGGCGCTGCAGTGCCCGTTCCACGGGTGGCAGTGGAACTCCCACGGCCGCAACGTCTGCATCCCGTACCAGGACCGGCCGAACCGCGGCAGGCGGATGCGCACCTACCCCGTGGTGGAGCGCAACGCGTCGGTCTACATCTGGCACGACGCCGAGCGCCGCGACCCGTACTTCGACGCGCCCGACGTGTTCGCCTCGTTCGAGGACGGCCGCGGCGCGGGCGACTACTACCCGCAGCAGCGGCTGTATCGCCCGGGCCTGGAGCTGCACCCGCAGTACGTGCTCGAGAACGGGGTGGACTTCGCCCATTTCAAGTTCGTGCACAACACCCCGATCGTGCCGGTGTTCACCCGCCACGACTTCGCCGAACCGGTGTCCTTCGTCGACTTCACCATCACCTTCGAGGGCGACGACGGCCAGCGGATCGGGGACGTCAAGAGCGGCGTGGAGGCCGTCAACGGCGGCCTGGGCATCGCCGTCACCAAGAGCTGGGGGATGGTCGACAACCGCACCATCTCCGCGGTCACGCCCGTCGACGAGAGCACCTCCGACGTCCGGTTCATGGTCTACATCGGCCGCCCCGAGATCGGCGCGGGCAAGGACCCGGCGCGTGCCGAGCGCAAGGCGGCCGAATTCGGGCGGGAAGTGATCCGGCAGTTCGAGCAGGACATCGAGATCTGGCAGCACCAGCGCTACTCCGACCTGCCCGCGCTGGCCGCCGACGAGTACGCGGGTTTCACCGCGATCCGCGAGTGGGCCAGGCAGTTTTATCCCGAGGCAATCGCAGCGCAGAAAGGCACGACGGAATGAGCACAGCACCCATCCGCGTCTTCCAGGTGGCCACCGGCAACGTCGGCTCGGAGATGATCAAGCGGATCGCCACCCAGCCCGACCTGGAACTCGTTGGCGTGCACTGCTATTCGCCCGACAAGGTGGGCCGCGACGCCGGCGAGCTCGCCGGCATCGAGCCCAACGGGGTGAAGGCCACGGGCACCATCGAGGAGATCCTCGCCGCCAGGCCGGACGTGCTCACCTTCCACGGCGTGTTCCCCGACGAGGACCTCTACGTACAGGTGCTGGAGGCGGGCATCAACATCGTCACCACCGCCGACTGGATCACCGGCTGGCACCGCGACAAGAACCATCCGCACCCGTCGGGCAAGCCGGTGACCCGGCTGCTGGCCGAGGCGTGCGAGACGGGCGGCTCGACGTTCTACGGGACGGGGATGAACCCGGGCCTGAACCAGATCCTGGGCGTGGTGTGTTCGGCCGACGTCGCCGACATCGAGAACGTCACCACCATCGAGTCCGTCGACGTCTCCTGCCACCACTCCAAGGACACCTGGATCGAGGTGGGCTACGGCCAGCCGGTCGACGACCCGGAGATCCCGGCGAAGCTGGAGAAATACACCCGCGTCTTTGCCGACAGCGTGCTGATGATGGCCGACTGCTTCGACCTGCCCCTGGACGAGGTGAAGTTCAGCTACGAGTTGGGCGCCTGCACCAAGGACGTCGACCTGGGCTGGTACACGCTGCCCAAGGGCTCGCTGGGCGGCAACTACATCAAATACCAGGGCATGGTGAACGGGGTGCCGCGCGTCGAGACGCACCTGGAGTGGCAGATGACCCCGCACACCGATCCGAGCTGGAACATCAAGGGCTGTTACATCACCCAGATCAAGGGCGACCCGTGCATCTACAACAAGCACATGATCTTCCCCAAGCCCGGCGTCGACCTGTCGAATCCCGACAACTTCGCCTCCATCGGGATGACCGTGACCGGCATGCCGGCCCTCGCCTCGATCAAGTCGGTGGTGGCGGCGCCGCCGGGGCTCATCACCAGCGCGGACCTGCCGCTGCGCGGGTTCGCGGGGCGGTTCAAGAGGTAGGGGGCGCGCCGTCAAGGCGGTCAAGGGGCCTCGTCGTCATCATCGTCGAACAGGCGCTCGGGATGGTGATAGTCGTTGGTGCGCGCCCCGCGATCCAACTGGGGAGGCGGTATCCACTCGGTGCGGCCGTCGGGCAGTTTCCTTGTCGTCCAGCCCATTTCCAGCAGCTTGTGGTCGGGCGCGCAGGTGAAGGTCAGCTTGTCGGCGTCGGTGCGGCCCCCCGTCGCCCACTCGTCGACGTGGTGCACCTCGCACCAGTAGCCGGGTACGTCGCAGCCCGGGTGCGTGCAGCCGCGGTCCTTCGCACCAAAAGTTAGGTTGTGCACGCTATGCTCCGTGGGTATGACCAGCAAAAAAGCCCGCGCCGCCATTTACGCGCGGATCAGCCACGACCCCGCCAAGGCCAACGGGGACCAGCCCGACGACGAACCGAAGCCGCCCGGTCGCGGCGGCGACGGCCTAGGCGTAGCGCGTCAAGAGCAGGACTGCCGGGAGTTGGCCGCGCGGCTGGGCCTGACCGTCGCCGACGATCACGTCTACGTCGACAACGACACGTCGGCCTACTCCGGCAAGCGGCGCCCCGGTTTCGAGGCGATGCTCGACGCGATGAAAAACCACCGATTCGACGTGCTGCTGTGCTGGCACACAGACCGGCTGTACCGCAGCATGAAAGACCTTGAACGCCTTATCGACATCGCCGAGCTGGCCCGCGTTCCCATCCGCACCGCGCAGGGCGGCGAACTGGACCTGTCCACCAGCGCGGGCCGCATGGTCGCGCGAATCTTAGGTTCCGTTGCGAGACAGGAGTCGGAGCACATGAGCGAGCGCCGTATCCGCGCCAACCGGCAAAAGGCCGAGGCCGGTAAATGGCAAAGCGCCAACCGGACTTTCGGCTACACCATGAAAGGGGAACCGCTGGAACCGGAAGCATCGGCGGTGCGTAAGGCCGCGCTGGAAGTGTTGGGCGGCAAGAGTATTCAGGGCGTGGCGCGGGAATGGAAGGCCGCCGGGCTGGTAGGTACCCGTGGCCGCCCGTTCAACGCGCCCGGCGTGCGGCGCCTGTTAATCAACCCGCGCTGCGCCGCGCTGAAAACCCACCAGGGCAAGGTGATTGGCCCCGGCAACTGGACACCGCTGATCGACGCCAACACGCACAAAGGCCTCGTCGCGCTGCTGTCAGACCCAGAACGGGTGATATGCACCAGCTTTGAGCGCAAATACATCGGTTCCGGCCTGTATCGCTGCGGCATCTGCAACGACGGGACGACCATGAAAGCCGCGCAGCCCGGCGGCAAGCGGGCCGGTGGGCGCCGCTACGTGTGCCGCGAGCACGCGCACCTGGTGCGCGCCGGGGAGCCGCTCGATAAGTTCGTAGAGCGGCAGATCATCGACATCCTGTCATCGCCGAACGCTCACCTACTGCTGGACAACCAGGATATTGACCTCGATGACCTCAATGTGCGCCGCGAGGCGCTGGTTTGCCGCAAAGACGCGGTGCGCCGCGCCCATAACGCGGGCAGCCTCGACGAGAGCGAATACCTTTCGGACTTAGCGGATTTGGCCGCGCAGATCGCGGCGTGCGACGCCGAGCTGGCCGCCGCGACCCGCACCAGCCCAGCCGCCCGGCTGGTCGCCGCCGGCGAGCAGGTTTGGGAGCGCTGGAAGGCCATGTCGCCGAGCGAGCAGGCGCAGGCCGTCGACGAGGTTGCCACGGTGACGATCCTGCCCGCCACCCGCAAAGGCCCTGGGTTCAACCCGGACGACGTGGACATCGCACCGAAACGGGCGATTCAGTAATAATCGAGCCACGATGACCGACCGAGTCCCACATCGACGACGTGTTCTGCCCAGCATGATCACGATTGTCTGCGACAGCATGGCCCACGACGGACGACGCGGCGGGCACGTTGTGCTGCGGCTCAAACGGGACCCGGCTGGCGGGTGGGGCGTCATCACGGATGGCACCGACATGGACGACACGTTCCTTCTGCGCGGCGAGAAAGCGCAGCGGCAGTTCCTGGACGGCGACCGTCGCGTCGGCGGCCCCGAAGCTGCCACTCGCCTCCGATACCGCATCGAGTGCAGTTGCGGCGACTCTGTCCCTGCCCGCGCCGAGCACCTGCACCCCATCCTTGACACGTTGCTCGCCAGCGGGTGGACAAGACCTATCACCCTGACGCAGCTCCGGTATAGACTCGCTAATCGAGCACGGGGAGGGTCGCGCTAGGCGGCCCGTGGTGTCTCCTTCAGTCCTCCATCGAGGGCCAACTTTTGTTGCGTTGGAGGAGAACCCCGTTGTCCACCTCACCGAACCCTTCTGGGCGCCACCCGGTACCGGGTAGCGCTGGAGGCCCCGGGCCGCAAAGTTGCGTGCCGCCCTGGCTGGCCGACTTGCCCGACGAATGGGTCGCGGCGATCACCAAAACGACCGCGAACTGGCCGGACCTCACGCCACGACAGTTGGATCGCCTGCGACTGCTCTTTCGGCCCCGGCGGCGGCCATGAAAAGCCCCCCGGCGGTCACGCCGAAACCCGCATCCGGTGGTAGTACTGGCACCGAGGCCCACGGCCAAACCGAAGTCCAAATCAGGATCGCACACGCCATCCTCAACCAGTGCGGCATGGAGATGTCGCCGCGCCGCGTCAACCGGCTGGTCCGCCAATTCCAGGCCCGCGTCGAGCGTAATGGCTGGAAGTTTTTCGAGTTTTTCGCCAACGCGCTGCGGCTGACCGCCGAGCAGCGTCGCGCCGCCCTCGCCGACCCCGACCTGGTCAAGCTGGTCAAGCACCCCGACCCTGTCGGAGAGCATGCCGTTAACCGTGTCCTGTCCGAGCGGGGCTACTGATGGACGACGCCGCATTCGGCAGGCTCATCGGCGCCCTGGAGGCTCACGGCTGCCACGTCAAGATCAACGGCAACCGGGCGATAGCTCAATGCCCCTGCCCCGGCCACGGCGACGGGCACGGCGACCGCAACCCGTCGTTGAGCATCACCGGCATCGAAGGGCAGGTGCTCATCCACTGCCACGCGGGATGCTCCCCCCAGGATGTCATGGCCGCGCTCAACAAGACGATGGCCGACCTGTTCAACACCCGTAACGGCGCCACCTACACCTACGGCGACGGGCGCAAGGTCCACCGCAAGCCCAACAAGACGTTCCGGCAGTCAGGAAACACCGAGGGCAACGCCCTGTTTCACGGTGACCGGATCGGCGACGCCGCCACCGTCTACGTCGTGGAGGGCGAAAAGGACGTGCTGGCAATCGAAGCCGCCGGCGGGGCGGCGGTCACCTCGGCGATGGGCGCCTGCAAGGCCCGGCTGGCCGACTGGTCACCGCTCGAGGGCAAGCACGCCACCATCGTCGCCGATAACGACAAAGCCGGTCGTAACCATGCTGCCCAGGTCGCCGGGCTGCTCGAGGGCATCGCTGCGTCGGTGCGGATCGTCGAAGCGGTCGAAGGCAAGGACGCCGCCGATCACATCGCCGCCGGCCACACGCTCGACGAGTTCGTCCCCTTTACCCCCCAGAAAACCACCGCAACAGCGCAACCGCCCAGGTGGGAAGCGGTGCAACCCATTGCGCAGTTGCGGCGCATCCTCGACGCCGTCGCCGACGAAGTTCGATCCCGTGGCCTGGTCGGCGAGGAACGGCTGGCGAAAATCCTCTACCTCGTGCTGACCTCACGGCTCCTTGACAAGCAGGTCTCCGCTGGGGTGAAAGGCCATTCGGCGTCAGGCAAGTCCTACACCGTCGAGACCGTGACCCGGTTTTTTCCGCCCGAGGCGTACCTCGAATTTACGGCCATGTCCGAGAAGGCGCTGATCTACTCCAATCAGCAATACGCCCACCGCACCATCGTCATCTACGAGGTCACGGCGCTGCGCGAAGGCGTCGAAGACGACATGACCAGCTACTTCATCCGGTCACTGCTGTCCGAGGGGCGCATCGACTACGAGGTCACAATCCGGGATAAAGATGGTGGTTTCACCACCAAGACGATCACCAAGACGGGTCCGACCAACCTGATCTTCACCACCACCAAGACTCGGGTTCACGCCGAGAACGAAACCCGTATTTTCTCGCTGGCCACCGACGATTCACGCGCGCAGACCGCCAGGGTGCTGCTCGAAATTGCCGATGAAACCAACGGCGGCAACGACTTAGAGCAGTGGCGTGGCTTCCAGCGGTGGCTCGCCGGCGCCGAGCACCGGGTAACCATCCCCTACGCTCGCCGGCTCGCCGAGCAAGTACCGCCCGCCGCCGTGCGGCTGCGCCGCGACTTCGGTTCCCTGCTCGCCCTGATCCGCGCCCACGCGGTGCTCCACCAGGCCAGCCGGGACCGCGACGAAGACGGGCGCATCATCGCCGCGCTCGATGACTACGCCGTGGTCCGTGATCTGGTGGCCGACATCATCTCTGAGGGCGTCGGCGCGACAGTCTCAGACACCGTGCGGGACACCGTCGAGGCGGTCGCCGCGCTGGCGTCGGATCTGGGCGTCATGGTCACCGCCATCGCCGACAAACTCGGCCTGGACAAGTCCAATGCGAGCCGGCGGTTACGTGTGGCTGCCGACGGCGGGTATGTCCGCAACCTTGAGGACAAGCGGGGGAAACCTGGTCGCTGGGTCGTCGGTGACGACCTGCCGGAGGCGGTTGAGCTGCTGCCGGAGCCGTCGCAACTCGCAACCGCCGACACCATGCCTGACCAGAGCGGTTGCGCTGTTGCGCACGAATCTGGGGGAGAAAGCGACGCCGTCGTCCACTGCCTTAACTGCGGTGACGAGATTCCCCTGCACATGCCGTTGGCTCGGGCCAGGGGCTACTGCTCCAAGGGCCGCTGCATCGTCGCGGCGAACGAAAAGAAGGCCCGGTCGTGACCGCCGTCCGGTTCGGCGTCCACGGCGCCGTCTACGTCGTCCAGTTCTCCTACGATCCTGCGGTCATCGACCTGATCAAGGCCACGGTCCCGCACTACGCCCGATCCTGGCATCCGACCGCCAAGGCCTGGACCGTCGAAGCCGGCTGGGCGCGCCCACTGGCCGCCATGCTGCGCCGGCGCGGCCATGTCGTCGCCGGCATTGACGACCCCACCCAGCACCACCACGACACCGACCCGGCCACCTGGGCGCAGCTCGTGTTTCAGCGAGTCGGTCCAGCCCGCGCGCCACTGGCCTACCGGCTGCTGTCCCGCGTCTGCCACCCCGACCACGGCGGCGACCACCAACTCCAAGTCGAGCTGAATCGGGCCTTCGCCGAATTACCCAGCAAGAGGAGAACCGCGTGAGCGACAACATATCTGACGACCACGGCAACCCGCCGGCGATCACAGCCTCGGACGACCTAGTGTTTCGCCCGCTGCCAGAGCCGGTCTTCAACGCATATCTGCTTACCCGCGACGTTACGTGCCCCGGCTGCCACCGCCAGGTACGAGCGCGGTACGAAGTTGCCATTGAAACACCTGACGGCCTTGTGTGTACGGAATGCGCGGCTGACACAATGATGCACGCCTACCGCGATGCTCTGTATAGGCTGCGGGCCGAACATGAGCGCCGGCAACAACACGACAGCACAGGCGATTTCGAGTACCACAGACTCTCACGAATCCTCAACGACATTGACGAAGCGGAGATGCTGTGACCCGCCAACACCGTCGCGGCATCTTCAAAACCCACCGCGCTACCACCGCCACGAAGATCCGCACCACATCCGGCGGCGGGCGCCAACACATCCCGGCCACCATCGACCCGGCCACCAAAGCCGCAGCGGCACAAGCCGCCGTGAAAAACAGAAAGGACAAGCACCATGTCAGTCGATAAGGAACAACTCATTGACGCCCTGGCGCAGTTGAGCGAATCCGAAGCGCAACAGGTCATCTCGGCAGCCCGCCAGACCGACCGCGCAACCAAGAAACAGGTCGCCGCCGACGCGCTGCGGCGGTTCACCGGCGGAACAAACATCACCATGAGGAGCGAATAAATGCCCACCTACGAAACTGACAAACTCACCGATCACGTCCAAGCGGTGCGGGCGGTCGCAGCCGCCGGGGCCACGATTCCGCCTCAGTGGCAGGCCCTCACCGAGCGCCTAGCCGCTGTTACCGCGCTCGACCGCCCGATGCAGGCACGGTTAACCGCAGCGATCATCGACGGCACCGATGATGATGTGCCGCAACTGTTCGCGGCGGCACTGGCCGAGCAAGCCCCGCCCGGCGACGTTGCACGCGTGGTCAATGCCCTCCGTCACCTCGCGGGAGCCAAACTGCGCGAACTGTACGCGGGCGTCGCAGTCAGCAACTATGGCCACGTCGCCAAGCAGTACAACGTCGCGGCCAAGGGATTCGGCGACGCCGCAAGTGGATTCGATCCCGAGACCAGCGCCGTCGACATCGCACACCACGCCACCGAGAAGCAGCGCAAGAGTTGGTTGGCGGCTGAGCAGTGGTCCGCCGAACTCACCCGGCTGGCCGTGCCACTCGCGCAGGCCGCCGCCCTCGCCGGGGTCCGTGGCATCGACAGAACCGAGACCCTCCTGCCGCTGCTCTGCGCGCCGACCGAGCAACACCACCGCCGCCACGTGTGGACCGCGTTCACCACCACCGACCCCGAAAAGCGCTGCGGCAGATGGTCCGCGCTGCACGCGTTGGGTGTGGAGATTAGAGCGCTGCCCTCAGATGAACTCACCTCGATCATCGAGTTCGCCGCGCCCCCGCCGCTTGAGGTCAGGCACGTGCAGATCGACACCGGCGTCACGCGCCGCGAGGTCCACGATCCCTGCGACCCCGGCTACCAGGCGCCGCTCCAGGCCGAACGGGGGATGGTCGGCGGCAGGATGACGGCGTGGTGAACTCCGATGCGAAACCCGCGCTACGCCAACGGGCACAGGCGAAGATGCCTACGCGCCCAAGTCCTCGCCGAGGAGGACGTGTGCTGGATCTGTGGAAGGCCGGTCGATAAGACGTTGCACTGGTTGGACCCCTGGTCGGCGGTCGTCGATGAGGTCGTGCCCTACTCCAAAGGCGGCTCGCCTTATGCCAGAACCAATGTCCGCCTTGCCCATAGGCGGTGCAACGCCAGGCGCGGCGATGGCACACGGCAACGCGCTGCCGTCGTCCCTTACGTCACGAGTCGACGATGGTGACCACCTTACCCCCCGGGGTATGGCCCCATCGCCGCAGGTCACGGCGCATCTCTTGGCACTGCGCCTTACACGAGGAGCAAAATTGCCAAAAATGGGACCCGTCACGAAAAGGCAGGAGGCCCGATGACCAGCAGTGATGAGAACGACATGGCCCGCTTCGCTCATTCCCTCGGCATGCGCCTGGCCAAGTTGCGCGACGGCACTTTCTGGGTGTCCGACGGCGGGCGGTTGGTGTTGGGTTCCGAGTCGGGGCGGCATCAGATCGGTGTTTCTCTCGCCGAGGTGCAGCATTTCTTGGAGGGGGTGCGCAGGAATGGAAAGTGATTCCGGGGACCGCCTGGCCCGGCTGGTCGCCACCCGCGACCAACTGGCCACTGCGTTGGCTTCTTGCGAGGCGGCGCGGGATTTGGCGGGCCTGTCCCGCGAATACCGCATGGTGCTCGCCGAGATTGATTCCCTACATACGGAGGACAGGACTGATGTCGTCGACCAGCTTGCGGCCCGGCGTCAAGCCGCGCCTGCGCGTCGCCCCCGCCGTTCGTCGTAACGACGCCGAGCTGGTGGCCGAACTGTCGGCGTCGTTCGGCACCACGTTAGACGACTGGCAGGTTGATGCGCTCAAAGCGGGGTGCGGTGTGCGCCCGGATGGGTTCTGGGCGGTAAACACGTTGGGCTGCAATGTATCCCGCCAGAACGGCAAGAGTTGGATTTTGTGTGCCCGCGCGTTGGCTGGCGCGCTGATCTTCAACGAGAAAGTCATCGTCGCAAGCGCGCATGAGCAAAAAACGAGCCGGTTGTTGTTCCAGCACTTGGCCGGGTACTTCGAGAATTTCGACGAACTGCGCAGGCGGGTCAAGTCGATTGGTTATGCGTTGGGCCGCGAGGAAATTCGGCTCCGGGACGGCACTTGGTTGTTTTTCCCGGCCCGGACGCGGAATACGTTGCGGGGCTGGTCGATTGACGCCTATTTGGCCGATGAGGCGCAGCTTTTGACGGATCAGCAGTGGGAGGCGCTGCGCCCGGCCATGTCGGCGCGCCCCAATTCGGTGGCGTGGTTGTTCGGCACCAGCCCGCAGTTGTCGACGGACGCCGAGGTGTTCGGTCGGCTACGCGCCGAAGCGCACGCGGGCACCGGGAAGCGGCTGGCGTGGGTGGAGTACGGCGCCGAGCCTGGCTGCCATTTGGATGACCGCGACCAGTGGGCGGCGGCGAATCCTGGCCGGATCGGTGTGGAGGCGATGGAGGCGGAGCGCCGCGAGTTGTCGGAGCCGGGGTTCGCGCGCGAGCGGCTGAATTTGTGGCCCGCCGACCGCGCCGAGGTGGTGATCGACGCAGACCTGTGGGCGGGCTTGCTGTCGTCGGGGCCTGCCGACGACGTGCCGCCGTTGGCGATTGCCGTGGACGCTTCCCCGGATCGGGCGATGGCGATAGCGGGGGCCTGGTCCCTCGGGAACGGTCGGACCCATGTGGAACTGCTGGGGGTCGACCGCTGCGACCCGCTGGATGCGTTGCAGTTCGTCACCGACCGCGCCACGGGGCGCCGGATTCCGGTGGTGATCGACGGGGCGTCCCCGGCGGCGGCGCTGGTGCCCGCGCTGACGGCGGCCCGGGTGAAGACGGTGCTGACCACCGGGCGGGACATGGCGCGGGCCTGCGGTGCGTTCTGCGACGACGTGGCCGCCGGCAAGGTGTCTCATGCTGGGCAGCCCGCGTTGGACGCTGCCGTGGCGGGTGCGCGGCGCCGTCCGATTGGTGATGCCGGGGCGTGGGCATGGGACCGGCGCCCAGACGGTGGAGTGTTCCTGGCTCCGCTGGTGGCGGCGACGCTGTCAAGGTTCGGCGCGGTGACGGCGGGGCGCCCCCGATCCAACCGGGCGATCTTCGTCTGAAAACACCCCTTCGCCTACGCCGTGGTTGGGCGCGCACGGCGGGCGGCGGGTCCGGGCGGGCCGGGCAATCGGCTCGCTTACCAGTCGCGATACGGAATTGATGACCTGAACAGCTCAACCTCGGCACCCAGGGCACCGAGATCCTCACCAAATCCCCGTTCGTCAAGATAAGTCCGTAGAGATTGCACCCGTAGGTCTGTGTGGGCTCCCGGCCCCACCATTACCGAGCGAATCGCGTGCGGGTTCAGAGGCAGCTTCATGCGTGGCACAATCCCATAGCGGTTGGGCGTGAAATGATTCGGGTTGCCCTGCACCGCCACCCGCACTTCCTTCTCTTCTTCAAACTTGGCGTGCTTCAAAAAGGCCACCCTCATTAGGATCTCGCGTCCGATCTCTACGTTTCGTATGTTCACGTCGTCGCAGCCTTCTGCGATCAGTTCATCGCGCCGATTCCTCATGAATTCGATGATGGGGTCTGAAATGTCCGCCGGATCGGCGCTCGTGCCGGGATACTCGACGCTCTTCAGATATGCGCGGTCGGCACGAGCGGCGGATAAACTGTCGCGGAGTACTTCGGTCGAAAACCCAATGCAGACTCCATCTTTGGCGTAGGCACGCCACTGGCTGAGTTGGTCAGGCTCTTTCGACAAGCTGAAGATGAAACAATTGCCGCTGATGATGGAGTAATCGAATGCCATGCGGATCTCGCGATAGAACGCTCGGTTCTCGTATAACTCGCGCAGTGCATCGGCGTCGCTGGGTGGTAGGGGTTCATCTCCGGCAACGCCCTGCTGGCGAAGACGCTCGGTGAAGGCAATGATCTCGCCAGCGGTCGCCAACTCTCGGTTAAGGAGCACACCCTGGACGAGCCCTGGCCCTACCCTAGTCTCTGTGATGTCGTTCAAGTACCGCGCATTAGTCGCCCATACTTCGGCGTTTTCCCAAATGCTCTGCAGCACAGCAAAATCAGTGTAGTGATACAACGTATCTTGGAGGTCGTCCTCCGTTTGCACATCTATCACGTCCCAACCCTACCAACCGGACGGTCGCGATTAGGACAGCAAGGCCGCCACGCCGCCTATCGTGTGGCCCCGGCGCCATCACGTGGCCTGACCTGGACCACGCGGTCATGCGCTAGTGTGCGCAACCTCACTTTGTATTCGCGTAGAGGACGATGCGCTGATCCGGTGAGGCGATGCGGCGCGTTCGCCCGAGATACAAGGGCCGCTCCGAGTGCTCGTCGAACACGGCCAGATAGTGATAGGCGTGGCTGGCCATCCGGATCAGGTCGCGTATCGGCACCGACGTGCCGCCGCCGGTCACCGCCCGGCCCGCGCCCGACAACAGCTCCCGCAGCGTGGTCGACACGATGACGGTGACCGGTAATCCGTTGTGCCGGCCCAGCTTAGGATCACCCAGCCGGCCACGCACCAATGCGTTGAGCGCGTCGTGTTGGCGCTGGGCATGGCTGCGGGTGTCCCTGCGGGCGCGCTCTTCATCGGGTTCGCCGTCGACGCAGGGACTTTCGTCGTCGGGGTTGCACATTCCCGGCGCCGCGAACCGCGCCAGCCACGCGTCGAGGTTGGCGCGCAGTTCCGGCGACGCCACCAGCTTGCCCAGGCTCATCCCATCGGCCCGTTGGCCACACCAGGTGAAGCCGCGCTGGCGTGCGCGGTCGGCGTCGGAGTACTTCCCGTCCGGATTGATCAATAGCGAGCACCGGTGCGCCGCCTTCTCCAGCTGGTCGGGGCGCAACGTCGTCGCCAGCCGCGCCAAGAATCGCTCGGCCTTCTCGACAGTGTCGACCGGCGTCTCGTCGGGCAGGTCGCGGACAAACGTCTGGATCACCCGCAGGTGCTGACCGTCGAGCATGCCGTCGCGCCACGCCTCCGCGGTGGCCGGCAGCTCCGGTGGCAGTTCCTGACCGGTGGGGGTGAGACGCGGGGAAAGCTGTCTGGCGTCCCGAAGCCGGCGGTTGGCCTCGGCGGGGCTGATCCGCAGCCAGTCGGCCACCACCTTGTGCACGGTCCCGCCCACGTGTGCGGGGTCCTCCTTCGCCAGGCCGGCGATCGCATCGTGGTTCGCCGCGACTTGGCGGCGGATTGCCGTCTCCCGCCGCTCCAGCGCGCGCAGTCGGACCGCGGGCGGCAGGCCATCGAGATTTCGTTGGGCGATCGCTGCCACGGCCGCGTCAAGCGCGTCCAATTCGGCGGCCATGTCCGCCGGCATGTCGATCGAACCCATGTTCGAATTGTATTGCGCAGGTCCGACGCTGGCGGTCGGCAAAGGCGGCCTTGTGGATGAACATCGAACTGTGGACAAAACCGAGCGGACTAGGGTGAAACCATGCGCGTAGGGGTGTTGGGAGCCAAGGGCAAAGTCGGGTCGACGATGGTGGCGGCCGTGCGGGCCGCCGACGACCTGACGCTGTCCGCCGAGGTGGACGAGGGCGACGCGCTGAGCCTGCTGACCGACGGCGGCACCGAGGTCGTCATCGACTTCACCCATCCCGACGTGGTGATGGGCAACCTGGAGTTCTTGATACGCAACGGCATTCACGCCGTCGTGGGCACGACGGGGTTCACCCAGGAGCGTCTCGACCGGGTACAGGAGTGGCTGGACGACAAGCCCGACACGTCGGTGCTGATCGCGCCCAACTTCGCGATCGGCGCCGTGCTGTCGATGCATTTCGCGAAGCAGGCCGCGCCCTTCTTCGACTCCGCCGAGGTCATCGAGCTGCACCACCCGCACAAGGCCGACGCACCGTCGGGCACCGCGGCCCGCACCGCGAAACTGATCGCCGAGGCCCGAAAAGGCTTGCCGCCCAACCCCGATGCCACCAGCAGCAGCCTGCCCGGCGCCCGCGGAGCCGACGTCGACGGGATTCCGGTGCACTCGGTGCGCCTCGCCGGGCTGGTCGCCCACCAGGAGATCCTGTTCGGGACCGACGGGGAGACGCTGACCATCCGCCACGACAGCCTGGACCGCACGTCGTTCGTGCCCGGCGTGCTGCTGGCCGTGCGGCGGATCTCCGAACGCCCCGGCCTCACGGTGGGCCTCGAGCCCCTGCTCGACCTCCAATGACCAAGACGCGGCGCACCCAGCTGCTGATCGCCTTCCTGTGCGTGGCGATGCTGGCCTACTTCGTGCTGCTGGGCCGCCTGGCCGCCGCGATGATCGCGTCGGGCCGCGCCGCCGCCGTCGGCCTGGGCGCGGCGGTGCTGATCATGCCGGTCATCGGGCTGTGGGCGATGGTCGCCACGCTGCGGGCCGGGTTCGCGCACCAGAGGCTGGCCCGGCTGATCGCCGCGGACGGAATGGAACTCGACACCAGCGCGCTGCCGCGGCGGCCCTCGGGCCGCATCGAGCGCGGCGCGGCCGACGCGCTGTTCGCGACGGTGCGCACGGAGGTGGAGGCCGACCCCGACGACTGGCGGCGCTGGTATCGGCTGGCCCGCGCCTACGACTACGCGGGCGATCGCCGGCGCGCGCGCGAGGCCATGAAGACCGCGGTCCAGCTCCAGGCCCAGCCATGAGCAAGACGCTGCTGATCGTGCACCACACGCCGTCCCCGCATACCCAGGAGATGTTCGAGGCCGTGCTGTCCGGCGCGACCGACCCCGAGATCGAGGGGGTGGAGGTGGTGCGACGGCCCGCACTCACCCTGTCGCCGGCCGACATGCTCGAGGCCGACGGCTACCTGCTGGGCACGCCGGCCAACCTGGGCTACATGAGCGGCGCCCTCAAGCACGCGTTCGACGTCTGCTACTACCCGTGCCTCGATGCGACGCGGGGGCGGCCGTTCGGCGTCTACCTGCACGGCAACGAGGGCACCGAGGGCGCCGAGCGCGGCATCGAGGCCATCACGACCGGGCTGGGGTGGACGAAATCGGCTGAGACGGTGGTGGTTTCGGGAAAGCCCGGCAAGGCCGACCTGGAAGCGTGCTGGGAACTCGGGGCGACGGTCGCCGCGCGGCTTATGGAGGGATGAGCTACCGATAGGCCGGCTGGAACGCCTCGGCGGGCTGGGCCAGCGCCAGCGCCGTGCTGGAGCCGATCGGCCCGTGCCGATCGAACAGGGTCGCGGTGCCGGTCGCGACACCCGCTGTGCCGTAGTGGCTCTGGGCCGCCAGGCCGAGGAACTCGCCGTCCGGCAGGCGGCTCGCGGTGACGGTGTAGTCGGCGTTGATGTAGCGCAAACCGCCAGTGCCCCAATGAGTCAGCGAACTCGTGATGTCGCCGACGAACGCCAGGCGGGTGAAGGGTGTGAGCGGGTGGCCCTGCACCATCGGGCGGAACAACCGCGTCCACGCGAACTTCTGCGAGTGGGCCTGTTCCCATTCGCCCGCCGCGATGCCGGGGCTGCCCGAAAGCGTGGCGCCGTACCCCCAGATGAGGAACGGCAAGTCGGTCGGGAAGCCGTCGGAGTCCGCCGGAAGCGGCGGCATCTCGACCGGGCCGGACCACACCTGACCGGCGGGGTGGTCTCCTCGCCGCAGGAACAGCGCGCTGGCCCGCGCGACGGTCCGCCCATCCTGCAGCAGCGCGGCGTCGACGAGTTTGATGCGCCGGCCTTCCCGCTGCACCGACGTCTCGATCCGCACCGGCTCGGGCAGGACCGGGCGCAACAGGTCGACCGTCAGCCGGGCGGGCTGCAGGTCCGGATCGAGCCCGGATCGCTCGATGCCGAACGCCAGCAGGCCGCCGACGTTCTGGCCGCCCAGTGCCGCGCCCCACGGTCCCCGCGTCATCGCGCCCGGCAGGTAGGAGTCGCCGTCGACAGTGAAGAATGCCTCGGGCATGATGGCGGAATCCTCGATCGTCACCGCTATCACGATAGGACAGGGGGATAGCAAGGACCGGGCATGCCTGAAGTGATCGAAATCTCGCGCCGCCACAACCCATTCCCGGCAGACCCGACAGTGGGCGTGTCCCGCGACGCCGACGGCATCCCGCGCTACGACCGCCTGCCCGCCACCCTGCTGGACATGCTCGCCGAGCAGGTCGACAACCGCCCCGAGAGCGAGGCCGTGGTCGAGCTCGGCGCCGGCCGGCTTACCTATCGGCAGCTGTGGGAGCGCGCGGCCCGGGTCGCCGGCGGCCTGCGCGCCGACGGGCTGACCCCGGGCGAACGCGTCGCCGTGCGCTATCCGGCGGGGATCGATTGGGTGCTGGCGTTCTGGGGCACGGTGATGGCCGGCGGCGTTGCGGTGGCGGTCAATACGCGCTCGGCGCGACCCGAGGTGGAGTTCGTCCTGTCCGACTCCGGCGCGCGGGTCGACCTGCCCCCGGACGCGCCGCTGCCCGACGGCAAGCCGTACGTGACCCACGGCCTCGGCCACACGGACACGGCCGCCCTGTTCTACACCTCGGGCACCACCGGACACCCCAAGGGCGTGCCGACCACCCACGAGGCGTTCGTGACCAACACCGAGAACGCGATCCGCTGCCTGGAGCAGCCCAGGGACCTCGGCGAGGGGATGCGCACTCTCATCTCGGTGCCGCTGTTCCATGTGACCGGGTGCAATTCACAGCTTTTGGCGGCGATGCGGCTGGGGGGCGCGTCGGTGATCATGCCCGCGCTCAACCTCGACGAATTGATCGCCACGCTGGCCGCGGAGCGCATCTCGGTCATGGTGACCGTCCCGGCGATCTACGCGCTGATGTTGCGGCACAAGGCCCTTGCCGGGGCCGACGTGTCGGGCGTGCGCTGGGTGGGCTACGGGGGAGCTCCCATCGCGCCGTCGCTGGTGAGGTCGGTCAAGCGGACCTTCCCGCACGCCACGGTGTTCAACGGGTACGGGATGACCGAGTCCGCCTCGCTGATGACCGTCCTGCCGGACCGCGACGCCGTCGAGCACGCCGACTCCGTCGGGTTCGCCGTCCCTTCGGTGGACCTCGGCCTGGTCCCGTTCGGCGGCGACGAGCCGGGGGTGGGCGAGCTGGTCGCGCGCGGCGCCAATATCACTGCGGGCTACTGGAACCGGCCGGACGCCAGTGCCGCCACCTTCGCCGACGGCTGGCTGCACACCGGCGACGTGGTCCGCGTCGACGACGCCGGGCGGGTGCACATCGTCGACCGGCTCAAGGACATCATCAACCGGGGTGGCGAGAACATCTCCAGCGTCGAGGTCGAGGCGGCGCTGCTCTCGGCGCCCAACGTCGCCGACGCCTGCGTGCTGGCCGTGCCCGACGACGTCATGGGGGAGAAGGTCGGCGCCGTCCTCGTCGCCGGCGACGGCGAGATCGATGTGCGGGCGGTGCTGGACCACTGCCGCGAACAGTTGGCCGACTTCAAGGTCCCGCAGTACGTCACCGTGCTGGGGGAGGCGTTGCCGCGCAATGCCGGCGGCAAACTGCTCAAGGGCGAGCTGCGCGGGCAGGTGCGCTGGGGGGACCCGCTCCGATGAGCGCCCCCCTGCTGATCGCCAACCGGGGCGAGATCGCGCTCCGGATCATCCGCACCGCAACGGAACTGGGCGTCCGTACGGTCGCGGTGTACGCCGAGGACGACGCCGACAGCCCCCACGTGCACGCCGCCGACGAGGCGATTCCGCTGCCGGGCGCCGGCCCGGCGGCCTACCTGGATCATGCCGAGCTGCTGGCGGCGGCCAAGAAGTCCGGCGCCGAGCTGATCCACCCCGGTTACGGATTCCTCAGCGAGAATGCCGAATTCGCCCGTGCCTGCGCGGCGGCCGGCTGTACGTTTGCCGGGCCCGGCGCCGAGGTTCTCGAGTTGGTCGGCAACAAGGCGTCGGCCCGGGCCGCGGCGGTCGCGGCCGGCGTACCGGTGCTGCCGGCCACGGAAGGGCCCAGCGGCGTCGGCGACATCAAGGCGTTTCTGGCGGCCCGCGGCGGCGCCGTGATGATCAAGGCCCTCGCCGGCGGCGGCGGCCGGGGCATGCGGAAGGTGACCGGCGCCGATCAGGTCGACCACGCCTACCAGCAGTGCGCCGCCGAGGCGCACCTCGGCTTCGGTGACCCCGCGCTGTTCGCCGAGGCGGTCCTGCCCGCGGCCCGGCACATCGAGGTTCAGGTCGTCGGCGCGCCGGCCGGCCACCAGACGCACGCGCTGGCGCTCGGCGACCGCGACTGCAGCGTCCAGCGGCGCTACCAGAAGCTGGTGGAAATCGCTCCGGCCCAAGGGCTTTCGGACGACCTGCGCCGCGCCCTGCACCGGGCGGCGGCGCGCCTGTGCGCCAGGGTCGGGCTGCGCGGGCTGGCCACCGTCGAATTCCTGGTCGCCGGCGAGGAGTTCGTGTTCCTCGAGGTCAACCCCCGCATCCAGGTCGAGCACACCATAACCGAGGAAACCACCGGCGTGGACCTGGTGGCCGCGCAGCTGGCCATCGCCCGCGGAGCGTCCCACTACCAGCTCGGTCTCCCCGCCGGAATCGCCTCGGACGGAAACGAAGTCATCGGCGAGCCGGCCGCCCCGCGCGGCATCGCGATTCAGGCCCGGGTCAACACGGAGACCCTCGCCGCCGACGGCACGGTGGCGCCGGCCGCGGGCGCCCTGACGGTGTTCTCGCCGCCGAGCGGTCCCGGCGTGCGCGTCGACACCTATGGCCGGCCGGGCCTGGTCATCAGCCCGCGGTACGACTCGCTGCTGGCCAAGGTCGTCGTCCACGTGCACGGGTCCTCAGTGCAGGCGGCGGTGCGCAAGGCCCGCACCGCCCTGGGCGAATTCGGCATCGAGGGGGTTCGCACGAACCTCGAGTTGCTGCGGGAACTGTTGTCGGACAGCCAGCTTGAAGCCGGCTGGGTGACGACGGACTTCGTCGACGAGAAGCTGCCCGAGCTGGCCGCCGCCGCGCTGTCCCACCAGCACGACGTCCGTGCGGCACCGGTCGAGCTCTACCCCGGGGAGGAGGCGCTGCGCGCACAATTGGCCGGCACCGTGGTCGAGGTGGCGGCCGAAGGCGAGGAGATCGCCGCCGGCGGCCAGGTCGTCGTCCTGGAGGCGATGAAGATGCAGCATGTGCTCGCCGCGCCCGACACGCTGCGGACGGTGCGAAGCCTGGTGGCGCCCGGCCAGGTCGTCGGAACCGGCGATCCCCTGGTCGTGTTCACCCGCACGGGGGCCGGAGCCGACGACGAGTTCCACTCGGCAGTAATGGATCTCGACCGGCCCCGCGCCGACCTCGACGAGGTGGTACACCGGCACCTGCTCACCCTCGACGAGGGCCGGCCGGCGGCGGTGGCCAAGCGGCACGAGCGAGGCCGGCGCACCGCCCGTGAGAACATCGCCGACCTGGTGGACCCGGGCAGCTTCGTCGAGTACGGCGCGCTGGCGATCGCCGCCCAGCGCAGCCGGCGCTCCGAAGATGACCTGATCGCCAACACCCCGGCCGACGGCCTGGTCGCCGGGCTTGCCACCATCGGCGGCGCCGCGGCCGTCGTGGTGTCCTACGACTACACCGTGCTGGCCGGAACGCAGGGCATGCGCAACCACGCCAAGACCGACCGCGTCTTCGAGCTCGCCACCCGAAAACGCCTGCCGGTGGTGCTGTTTGCCGAAGGCGGCGGCGGCCGGCCCGGTGACACGGACGTCGGCGGTGCCGCCGGGCTCGACGTGCCGACCTTCCGGATGCTCGCCGCGCTGAACGGACGGGTGCCGTTGGTGTCGATAGTCTCCGGCCGCTGCTTCGCCGGCAACGCCGCGCTCGCCGGGGTGTGCGACGTGATCATCGCGACGCCCGACGCCAACATCGGCATGGGCGGGCCGGCCATGATCGAGGGCGGCGGGCTGGGCGTGTACCCGCCGGAGGCGATCGGGCCGGTCGACGTGCAGCGGCACAACGGCGTCGTCAGCGTGGTGGCCCGCGACGAGCCGCACGCGGTGGCGCTCGCCAAACAATATCTGTCCTACTTCCGTGGTCCGCTCGGCGACTGGGCGGCGCCCGATCCGCGGCTCGCCCGACATGTGGTGCCGCAGAACCGATTACGCGCCTACGACGTGCACCGCGCGATCGCGTCTGTCGTCGACGTCGGTTCGGTGCTGGAGCTGCGACCCGACTACGGCGTCGGGATCGTCACCGCGCTGGTGCGCGTCGAGGGCGTGGCATACGGGCTGATCGCCAACAGCACCCACCACCTCGGCGGCGCCATCGACGCCGAGGCCGCCGACAAGGCGGGCGACTTCCTGGCCCTGTGCGAGTCGTTCCAATTGCCGGTGATATCGCTCTGCGACACACCGGGATTCATGGTGGGTCCGGACGCGGAGAGGGAGGCCGCCGTCCGCCGCTTCGGCCGGATGTTCGTCCTCGGCGCCCGGCTGACGGTGCCGCTGGGAATGATCATCCTGCGCAAGGGTTATGGCCTGGGCGCGATGGCGATGGCCGGTGGCTCCTTTCGCGCGCCCCGCTTCACGGTGGCCTGGCCGACCGGCGAGATCGGCGGCATGGGCCTGGAGGGCGCCGTGCGGCTCGGTTTCAGCAAGGAGCTCGCCGCGGAGGCGGATCCCGTTGCGCGCGAACAGCTCTTCGACAAGCTTGTGGCGGCGGCCTACCAGCACGGCAAGGCGCTGCGGTCGGCCACCACGTTCGAACTCGACGACGTCATCGACCCCGCGGACTCCCGGGCCTGGATCGCCAGGCTACCGGGAGGCTGAGGGTCGACGCGTGTTATCCGTGGCCCGAACCGCAGCCGACGCCCGGCAGGCAGCCCGTGCCGCCAGGAACGCCGCCGGGCCCGGCGAACTGCCCGCCGGAGCCGCAGCCGACACCCGGCACGCAGCCCTGCCCGCCGGGGCCGCCGCCGGGCCCCTGGTTCTGCCCGCCCGAGCCGCAGTTGCCGTTGGCGTCGCAGCCGCCGCCGCCCGGGTCGTCCTTGATGACGACGTGCGTGGGCGCGGGGGCGGCCGGCGCCGCGGAGGCAACCGGATCGGTCATGGCGATCGGCGCGGCCGCGATCGCCGCGGCGGCCGCCCCGCCCACCACCAGTCTTTTCGCGAGGGTTAATTTCGTGAACATGCGGGTCGCATACCACCCAGACACGTGTGTAAAACATCCTTGTAGCGAACCGGGCAGCGAACGGGAAGGCACACCGCGATGACCTCACAGGATTTGACCGGCCGCACGGCCATTATCACCGGCGCGTCGCGGGGGATCGGGCTGGCGATCGCGCAGCAGCTGGCGGCGGCCGGCGCCGACGTGGTGCTGACCGCCCGCAAACAGGAGGCAGCGGACGCGGCGGCGGCGCAGGTCGGCGAGAAGGCCGTCGGCGTCGGCGCGCACGCCGTCGACGAGGAGGCCGCGCGACGCTGTGTGGATCTCACGCTGGAGCGCTTCGGCCGCGTCGACATCCTGGTCAACAACGCGGGAACGAATCCGGCGTACGGTCCGCTGATCGACCAGGACCACGCCAGGTTCACCAAGATCTTCGACGTCAACCTGTGGGCCCCGCTGCTGTGGACGTCGCTCGTGGTCAAGTCGTGGATGGGCGAGCACGGCGGCGCGATCGTGAACACCGCCTCGATCGGCGGCCTGCACCAGTCGCCGGCGATGGGCATGTACAACGCCACCAAGGCCGCGCTGATCCACGCCACCAAGCAACTGGCGCTGGAACTTTCGCCGCGCGTCCGGGTCAACGCGATCGCGCCGGGTGTGGTGCGCACCAGGCTGGCCGAGGCGCTGTGGAAGGACCACGAGGACCCGCTGGCGGCGACGATCGCGCTCGGGCGCATCGGTGAGCCGGCCGATGTGGCGGGCGCGGTCGCCTTCCTGGTCTCGGACGCGGCGAGCTGGATCACCGGGGAGACGTTGGTGATCGACGGCGGCCTGCTGCTGGGGCCCGCGCAGGGGTTCCAGGCCCCATGAGTCCCGAGGCCGACCTCAAGGCGCGGGTCCGGGCGCTGCTCGACGAGCACGACCCTGCCGTCACCGAACCGCGGGAATTCCTTGCGGCGCAATACGACGCGGGGCTGGCGTGGGTGCACCTGCCGGAGGGCTTCGGCGGGCTGGGCCTGCCGCGCAAGGCCCAGGAACTCGTCGACGCCGAGCTCGCCGCCGCCGGCGCGCCGGTGGGCGGCACCGTCAAGAACTACATCGGCATGGGCATGGCGGCCCCGACGATCGCGGCGTTCGGGACCGACGACCAGAAGCGAAAGTTCCTGCGCCCCTTGTTCACCGGCGAACAGATCTACTGCCAGCTGTTCAGCGAGCCCGGTGCCGGCTCGGACCTGGCCGGCGTGTCGACCCGCGCGGTGCGCGCGTCCGGTTTGCAAGGGGACGACTGGATCGTCAACGGGCAGAAGGTGTGGACGTCGCAGGCGCAGCACGCGAGCATGGCCATCCTGGTCGCGCGCACCGATCCGACGGTGCCCAAACACGCCGGCCTGACGTACTTCCTGTGCGACATGACCCAGCCCGGGGTCGAGGTCCGGCCGCTGCGTCAGATCACCGGCGAGGCGGAATTCAACGAGGTTTTCCTCACCGACGTACGGGTGCCGGACGCCAACCGGCTCGGCCCGGAGGGCGGCGGCTGGCGCGTCGCGACCACCACGCTCAACAACGAGCGCATCGCCATCGGCACCCGAGCGGGAACGCCGCGGGAGGGCGGCCACATCGGCAAGGTCACCCGGGCCTGGCGAAGCGAGCCGGCGCTGCGCAACCCCGCCATGCGCGACGAGCTCATGCGGCTGTGGGTCGACGCCGAGGTGCTGCGGCTGGCCGGCGAGCGGCTGCGGCAGCAGGCCAGCACCGGGCAGCCCGGGCCGGAGGGTGCGGGCATGAAGGTGGCCTTCGCCCGCCTGGCCCAGGCCATCTCGGGTTTCGAGATCGAGCTGCACGGCGAGGCCGGGCTGAGCTACGACGACTGGACCATGCGCAGGCCCGAAACGGTCGACCTGATCGGCCGCGGGCCCGGATACCGCTACCTGCGGGCCCGTGGCAACTCCATCGAGGGCGGCACGTCGGAGGTGTTGCGCAACACCATCTCCGAGCGGATCCTCGGTCTGCCGGGCGAACACCGCGTCGACAAGGACGTCGCGTGGAAGGACCTGCCCCGATGACCGACAAGGACACGCTCGATCTGTTGTACTCCGACACCGAGGAGGCGCTGCGCGACAGCGTCCGCCAGCTGTTCGCCGACCGCTGCCCACCCGAACTGGTCGCCCGAGCCTACGGCCCTGAGCCACAGGACTTTTCAGCACTTTGGCGGACCCTCGCCGCCGAACTCGGGGTGGCGGGGCTGCTGGTGCCCGAGTCGCTCGGCGGCGCCGGCGCGGGCGCGCGCGAGGCCGCGGTGGTCATGGAGGAGATCGGGCGGGCCGTCGCGCCGGTGCCGTTCCTGTCCAGCGCGGTGCTGGCCACCGTCGCGCTGCTGAGCGCCGGCGACGGCGAGACTGTGCCCGCGCTGGCCCGGGGCGAGCTCACCGCCGCGCTGGTGCTGCCGCTCTCCACCGCGCCGGGCGACGCCGTCGCGGGCGTCACCGCCGGGGCCGACGGGCTGAGCGGACTGGTCGGCAGCGTCGCGGGCGCAGCCGAGGCCGACGTGCTGGTGGTGCCCGCAGCGGGGCCGGACGGGCTCGAGCTGCACACCGTGCCCCGGACGGCGCAAGGCGTGCAGGTGACGCCGGTGCTGGCGCTGGACATGACGAGACCGCTTGCCAGCGTTAGCTTTTCGCGGGCCCCGTCGTCACCGGTCGGAGCGGGGGAGTCCGCGGTGGCCGAAGCGCTGCAGACGGCGGCGGCCCTGCTGGCGTCCGAGCAACTCGGGCTGGCGCAGTGGTGTTTCGACACGACCCTGGATTACGTCAAGCAGCGCAAGCAGTTCGGGCGCCCGATCGGCTCCTACCAGGCGATCAAACACCGGCTGGCGGACCTGTGGTTCGAGGTCGGCGCCGCGACGGCGGCTGCCAGGTACGCGGCCGACACGTGCGCCCGCGGCGATGACGACGCGCCCACCGCGGCCGCGATCGCGCAGGCCTACTGCAGCGGCATCGCCGTGCACGCGGCCGAGGAATGCGTGCAACTGCACGGCGGCATCGGCATGACCTGGGAGTATCCGGCGCACCTGTACCTCAAGCGCGCCAAGAGCGACCAGTTGGCGCTCGGCACCGCCTATAGCCACCGGACCCGGCTGGCCCAGCTGGTGGACCTGCCGGACTCTTGACCCGCTGTGTCGCTGTTGGTCCAGCGCTCCTCGGTGCGGTCGTGGAAGGTGACCAGCGCGACGGTGTCGTCGCGGCGTCGCATCGCCGACTTGCTCATGCTGGCCCACACCGAGTGGCCGGATTTGTGCCGCAGCTCGACGAGCCGCTCGGCGCCCGTGCCGATCAGCGCGACCCAGTGATCGTCGGCCGGCAGGTCGCGGAAGAGGTGTTCGAACTCCATCTGGAGCAGCTCGTCGGGAGAGTGGCCCACCATTTCGCAGAACGAGCCGTTGGCGAACAGGATGGTGCCAAGGCGGTCAACCGCCAGGGCCGGCGCCGGCAGCCTGTTCAGGACGACCAAAGCCGGCATGCGGTGCAGTTCGTCGATCGGCAGGTGATCCGGGGGCCGCGGGCTTCGACGCTCGATTCGTCGACCGTTGACGGCTGTGGGAATCTTCCCGATCACGCCTACCCCCGTCGTCGCCCTGGCATTTCGCTCCGATGCGGGAAATTGCGCGCACTTAGAATGCGATGACAGCAAATGGTATGGGAAGTGGCGTGATAAGTCCACAGTTCGCAGGCGGCATTAGCTATTTGCCACATGCCTAATTAAGCCGGCGCGTCTTCCACCGCATCAGCGGAGATTTCGCTGCGCGCGTTATTAGCTGCACAGTGCCATTTCGTCTCCGCAGGGCGCCAGTTCAGCAAACTCAAGGACGCATCACCGCTACCCGTCGAAAGCCCCGGTCACCGGCGATAACCGCGGGCAGCAACTTCCTCCTGGCGGGATTCGCTAACTCGGGCCGGCGACCGCCTTGCCCCGGCGTTTCGCTCAGAAAGATCAAAACCATTTCGTCCGGCAAAGTGCTCCGGGTGGCCATCGTGGGTTCGCCGGGCGCTGGGCGCTGCCGCACAGTAGCCAAATGCGTGCGTTGCTCTCGACATACGATTCGCGCGGCGGCGTCGAGCCGCTGCTCGGTCTCGCCGTCGAGTTGCGGGCCCTCGGCGCCGAGGTCCGCATCTGCGCGCCCCCGGACGAGGAGTTCGCCGAACGGGCGGCCGGTCTCGGCGTGCCGCTGGTGCCGTTCGGGGAGTCGGTGCGCGCGCTGACGGCCGCGGCGACGCCGCCGTCGGAGGCGGACCTGCGGCGGCACGTCGACGAGCTGATCGCAGCGCAGTTCGACGCGGTGGCCGCGGCGGCGCAGGACTGCGATGCCCTGGTGGCGGCGGGCCTGCTGCCCGCCGCGGCCGGCGCGCGCTCGGCGGCCGAAATGCTGGGCATTCACTACGTCTACGCGAGCTATCACCCGACCGATCTGCCGTCACCGCACCACCCGCCGCCGTCGTTCTGGACCGCGCCGCTGCCGCCCGGCGCGGTCGACAACCGGGTGCTGTGGGAGTTGGATGGCCGAAACGCCAACGCCCACTTCGGCGCCACGCTCAACGCGCACCGAGCATCGATCGGCCTGCCGCCGGTCGACAACGTCCGTGACCACGCCATCGCCGAGCGTCCCTGGCTGGCGGCGGACCCGACCCTGGGCCCGTGGCCCTTGCCCGCTGATCTCGACGTCGTCCAAACCGGCGCCTGGCTGGTGCAGGACACCCGCCCGCTGCCCGGCGAGCTGGTGGAGTTCCTGGACGCCGGCGACGCCCCGGTGTACGTGGGGTTCGGCAGCATGCCCGTGCCCGCGCTCGAGGCCACCTCGCGGGCGGCCATCGCGGCGATCCGGGCGCAGGGCCGCCGCGCGGTGCTCGCCCGGGGCTGGGCCGGCCTGGCGCCGATCGACCGGGGCGACGACTGCGTTGCCGTGGGCGAGGTCAACCAGCAGGCGCTGTTCGCCCGGGTCGCCGCCGTCGTGCACCACGGCGGCGCGGGCACGACGACGGCGGCCGCGCGGGCCGGCGCGCCCCAGGTGGTGGTGCCGCAGGGGGCCGACCAGCTGTACTGGGCGCGCCGGGTCGCCCAGCTGGGCGTCGGGGCCGCGCTGTGCGGGGCGGCGCCGACGACGGACGCCCTGTCCTGCGCGCTGGCGACCGCCCTGGCCCCCGACACCCGCGCGCGAGCCGGCGCGCTGGCCGGCGAGATCCGCACCGACGGGGCGACGGTGGCCGCGGCGCTGCTGCTCGAGACGCTCGGCGCAAGCGGCGGCACCGGCTTGGCGCTATAGCGCCGAACCGAAGAGCTCCGTCATCGCCGCCCAGTGCCGCTCGTCGGCGGCCGGGTCATAGGGCGGGTTGTCGGGGACCGCGAACCCGTGGCCGGCCGGGTACCACTCGATGGTGTGTTCGACGCCCGCCGCCGTCAGCGCCTTGTCGAGCTGCTCGGCGTGATCGGCGGTGAACGACGCGTCGTTCTCGGCGCCGCCCACGTAGACCTTGGCGGTCATCCGGTCGGCCAGCAGGTGCGGGCTGTCCGCGCCGTCGCTCACCAGCCCGCCGCCGTGGAAGGACGCGGCGGCGGCGACGCGCTCGGGGAGGCGCCCGGCCACCACCAACGAGGTCCGGCCGCCCATGCAATACCCGCACACGCCGAAGCGCTGCCCGGACACCTCGGGCCGCGCGGCCAGGTAGTCGAAGAAGGCGCCCGCGTCGCCTGCCATCTTGTCGGGTGTGATGCTGCCGATCATGGCGAACAGGCGCCCGCGTTCCTTGGCGTCGCCGAACACGGTGGCCATGTCGAACGGCGCCCAGTCGCCGCTGCGGTAGTACACGTCGGGAAGCAGGACGGCATAACCGAATCCGGCCAGCTTGGCGGCCATCTGGTCGAAGGTGTCGCGCACCCCGCCGGCATCGCAGTACATGATCACGCCGGGCCAGGGGCCCGGGCCTTCGGGCGTGAACAGGCGGACGGGGCAGGAGCCGTCGGGAGTGGTGACGCTGTCGGTGATCTTCGGCATGGGATCCGTTCTACTCCTTACGCACCGAAGTAAGCTGACCGCGTGTCGATCCCCACCCCCTACGAGGATCTGCTCCGCCTCGTGCTCGAGAGTGGCGCGGTGAAATCCGACCGCACCGGCACCGGAACCCGCAGCCTGTTCGGCCGGCAGCTGCGTTACGACCTGTCGGCCGGCTTCCCGCTGCTGACCACCAAGAGGGTGCACCTCAAGTCGGTGGTCTACGAGCTGCTCTGGTTTCTGCGCGGCGACTCCAACGTCGCGTGGCTGCACCAGCACGGCGTCACCATCTGGGACGAATGGGCAAGCGACACGGGCGATCTCGGACCGATCTACGGCGTGCAATGGCGGTCCTGGCCGACCCCGTCGGGCGAGCACGTCGACCAGATCAGCGCCGCACTGGAGTTGCTGCGCACCGATCCCGATTCGCGGCGGATCATCGTGTCGGCGTGGAACGTCGGCGACATCCCGCGGATGGCGCTGCCGCCGTGCCACGCGTTCTTCCAGTTCTACGTGGCCGACGGGCGGCTGAGCTGCCAGCTGTACCAGCGCAGCGCGGACCTGTTCCTCGGGGTGCCGTTCAACATCGCCAGCTACGCGCTGCTCACCCACATGATGGCGGCCCAGGCCGGACTGTCGGTGGGCGAGTTCGTCTGGACCGGCGGCGACTGTCACATCTACGACAACCACGTCGAACAGGTGCGCACCCAGCTGGCCCGTGAGCCCCGGCCGTATCCGGAACTCGTTCTGGCGCAACGCGATTCGATCTTCGACTACACCTATGACGACGTCGTCGTGAGGAACTACGACCCGCACCCGGCGATCAAAGCCCCCGTCGCCGTATGAGCCGTACATGACCTCCCTGGGCCTGGTCTGGGCTCAGTCGACGTCGGGCGTCATCGGGCGCGGCGGTGACATCCCGTGGCGGGTGCCCGAGGACCTGGCCCGGTTCAAGCAGATCACCCTGGGGCACACGGTGGTGATGGGCCGGCGGACCTGGGAGTCGCTGCCGGCCCGGGTCCGTCCGCTGCCCGGCCGCCGCAACGTGGTGCTGACCCGGCAGCCCGACTACCGGGCCGACGGGGCCGAGGTCGCCGGTTCGCTCGAGGCCGCGCTCACCGAGCCCGACGCGTGGGTGATCGGCGGCGCGGAGGTCTATGCGCTCGCGCTGCCGCTGGCCGCCCGCTGCGAGGTCACCGAGGTCGAGATCGACCTGGTGCGCGACGACGAGGACGCGCTGGCCCCGGTGCTCGACGAGTCGTGGCTGGGCGAGACGGGGGAGTGGCAGGTCAGCCGCGCGGGGCCGCGGTACCGGTTCCACAGCTACCGCCGGGCCTGAGCCCGGATCGGCGCCCGTGCCATACTCGGACGCGGGGTCGGTGTCGCCGGGGTTTTTCACCAGACGTTGCCAGGAGGGGGAATTGGCAGTGATAACCGAACCCGCGAAGACGTTCACGCGCATGTTCCGGGGCTACGACCCCGGCGCGGTCGACGCGCACATCGAGATGTTGGCCACCAAGCAGCAGTTGCTGCGCGACGACGTCGAGAGCCTGCGGGCCAGGCTGAGGGAATCGGGCGAGGAGGCGGCCGCCCTGCGCAAGGAGATCGCCCTCCTCACCGAGACGTCCACCTCGCCCCACGCGGTGCAACAGCGGATGGCCAAGATGCTGCGGCGCGCGGTCGACGAGGCTTCGGAGATGCAGGCCGAGGCGCGCGCCGAGGCGGAAGCGCTGATCGCGGCGGCCGAGGCCGAGGCCGAGGCCGCCCAACGCAGGCGCGACGAGGTGCTGGCCGACATGGCGGAGCAGCGCAAGGCCATGGAGGCCGAGTACGCCGAGGCCAAACAGCAGCTCGAGGACGAACTGGCCGGCATGCGAGCCGACGCCCAGAAGGCGCGTGAGCAGCTCCTCGGCGACGCCAAGCAGGAAGCCGATCACTATCGCGAGCGGGCTCAGCGTGCGGTCGACGAGGCGAGCCGGCACCGGATCAAGATCCTCGAGGAATTGATGGCCGTCTACCGCGACCTGGAACCGGTCCCGGCCGCGCTCGAGTCGGCCTACGACGAACGCAAGAATCCGCCGGAGGCCGGCGCGCTGGTGGCGGCGGACGGCAAAGCCCGCGCGGGCTGAGCCCGGTCGCGTCGCCGCCGGGAGCAGCCGCAGAGCCGGTATTCTCGGCGCGTGTCGATCCGGACCCCGGGGCTGTCCGCCGCGCAGGCCCGCCGAATTGCCGTTGCGGCCCAAGGATTTAGCGAGCCGCGGCCCGCCGGGCCGATCACCCGCGCGCATCTCAAGCGGCTCATCTCGAGAATTCAAGTGCTGCAACTGGATTCGGTGTCGGTGGCGGTACGCGCGCACTACGCGCCGGTGTTCAGCCGACTCGGCCCCTACGACCGCGACGTGCTGGACCGCGCGGCCTGGGGGCCGCGCCCGTCGCGGCTGCTGGCCGAGTACTGGGCGCACGAGGCCGCGCTGATGGCCGTCGACGACTGGCCGCTGCTGCGCTGGCGGATGCGGCAATACCGGCACGGCCGCTGGGGCACCCACATCGTCAAGGCCAACCCCGAGCTCGCGGAGCGCGTCGTCGCCGCCGTCGCCGAGCTCGGGCCCAGCACCGCCGGGCAGATCGAGGAGCACCTGGAGGCCGAGCCGCGGCGCGAGAAGGGCAGGTGGTGGACGCGCAGCGACACCAAATGGGTCGCCGAGGCGCTGTTCGCCTCGGGCGTGCTGACGACGGCCACCCGGGTCGGCTTCGCGCGGCACTACGACCTGGTGGAGCGGGTGCTGCCGGCGAGCGTGCTGGCCCGCGAGGTGGACGACGGCGAGGCCGTCCGGGAGCTGACGTTGCGGGCCGCCACCGCGCTGGGCGTGGGCACCGAGGCCGACATCCGGGATTACTTCCGGCTGTCGGCCCAGCAGGTCAAGCCGGCGATCGCCGAGTTGCTGTCCGCAGGGGAGATCGAGCGGGTCGACGTCGACGGCTGGACCGCGCCGGCGTACCTGCGGGCGGGCCGGACGGTGCCGCGGGCCGACCGCGGCACCGCGCTGCTGTGCCCGTTCGACCCGCTGATCTTCTTCCGGCCCCGGGTCGAGCGGCTGTTCGATTTCGTCTACCGCCTCGAGATCTACACGCCGGCCGCCCAGCGCCGGTACGGCTACTACGTGTGGCCGTTGCTGCTGGACGGGCGGCTGGTGGCGCGCGTCGACCTCAAGGCCGACCGCGCCGCCGGCTCGCTGCGCGTGCTCGGTGCCTTCGGCGAGCCCGACACCCCGCGACCGCGCGTGGTCGACGCGCTGGCCGGCGAGCTGCGGTCCATGGCGTCGTGGCTGGGCCTGGGCGGCTTCAGCGTGTCCACCCGGGGCGACCTGGCCCGTGACCTGCGGGCGGCCGCGTGATGCGGGCCACGGACAAGGAGCTCGAAGGCACGCTGTGGAAGGCGGCCAACAAGCTGCGCGGCTGCCTGTCGGCCGGCCAGTACAAGGACGCCGTCCTCGGGCTGGTGTTCCTGCGGCACGCCGACGCGCCGCGGTGGAAATCCTTGGCGCGCAACGCGGAATCGCCGGACATCGGCCGGCTCGTCGACGACGCCATGGCGGCCACGGGGTTGCCGCGGCTGTACGAAAACCTCGACGCGCGCCGGCTCGGCGAGCTGGTGCGCCTGCTCGACGGCGCGCAATTCGATTCCGAGGGCGGCCGCCCCGCGCGGGACCTGATGGGCGAGGTGTACGAGTACTTCCTGGGCAATTTCGCCCGGGCCGAAGGCCGGCGGGGCGGCGAATTCTTCACCCCGCCCTGCGTGGTGCGGGTGATCGTCGAGGTGCTCGAACCGTCCAGCGGCCGGGTGTACGACCCGTGCTGCGGATCGGGCGGAATGTTCGTGCAGACCGGGCGGTTCGTCGCCGCGCGCGACGGCGATCCCGCGAAAGTGACGATCTACGGCCAGGAAAGCGTCGAGCAGACCTGGCGGATGGCGAAGATGAACCTCGCCGTCCACGGCATCGACGACACCGGCTTGGGTGCGCGCTGGGCCGACACGTTCGCCGACGACCTGCACGCCGGCGTGCAGATGGACTACGTGCTGGCCAATCCGCCCTTCAACATCAAGGATTGGGCCCGCGACGAACGAGACCCGCGCTGGCGCTTCGGCATTCCGCCCGTCACCAACGCCAACTACGCCTGGATTCAGCACATCCTGTCCAAGCTGGCGCCGGGCGGCAAGGCCGGCGTCGTGATGGCCAACGGCTCGATGTCGTCGAATGTGCTCGGGGAGGGTGACATTCGAGCCCGGATCGTCGAGGCGGACCTGGTGACGTGCATGGTGGCGTTGCCCGGGCAGTTGTTTCGCAGCACCGGCATCCCGGTGTGCCTGTGGTTCTTCGCGCGGGACAAGGGCGGCCGGTCCGGCCAGGTGCTGTTCATCGACGCCCGCGGGCTCGGCCACCTGGTTGATCGGGCGGAGCGCGCGCTGAGCGACGCGGACGTCGCCCGCATCGGCGACACCTACCACGCCTGGTGTGGATCGCAGTCGGCCGCCGCCAAAGGCCTTACCTACCATGACGTTCCGGGCTTCTGCAGATCGGCGTCGCTGGACGAGATCAGGGCCGCGGGCTACGCCCTGACCCCCGGACGGTATGTGGGTCCGCCCGCCGCCGCCGACGACGGGGAGCCCGTCGAGCAGAAGGTCGCCCGGCTGACCGGCGACCTGCTGGCGGCGCTCGACGAATCCGCGCGACTGGACATGGTGGTGCGCGAACAGCTGGAGCGCCTGCGGTGAGGGTCAGGCTCGGCGACCACCTGGAGTTCAGCAACGGCACCAGCCCGCCGCGTCGGGCGCCGGACGGGTGCTTCCGCGTCTACGGCGCCAACGGGGCGATCGGCTATGCGGCACAACGCAACGCGACCGGCCCGCTCATCGTGCTGGGCCGTGTCGGATCGTATTGCGGCAGTCTGCGGTATTGCGACTCCGACGTCTGGGTCACCGACAACGCGCTGGTCTGCCGGGCCAAGGAGCCCGCGGACACCCGGTATTGGTATTACGCGCTGCACACCTGCGGGCTGGGTGAACAGCGGACCGGGTCGGGCCAGCCCCTGCTCAACCAGCGGATCCTGCGCGACGTCTCGGTCGCGACCGTCGCGGCGCCGCACCGCCGCCGGATCGCCGAGGTGCTCGGCGCCGTCGACGACAAGATCGCCGCCAACGAACGCGTGATCGCCGCCGCCGAACGCCTGATGGTGGCCATCGTCGAGGCGGTGCCCGAGCACGTCCCGTTGTCTTGCCTGGCCGAGCGGTCGACGGCGCTTGTCGGCCCGGCCGGGTTCGGCGACGTCGTCGCCCACTTCAGCCTGCCGGCGTTCGACAACGGCGCGAACCCCGCCGTCGTGTCCGCCGGATCGGTGCGCAGCGCCAAGTTCCTCCTGTCGCAGCCGTGCGTCTTGTTCGCGAAGCTCAATCCCAGGATCCCGCGCATCTGGAACGTGCCGGCCGTGCCGTCGCAAATGGCCTTGGCCAGCACGGAATTCGTGGTGCTCAGACCGGTCGGGGTCGACGCGTCGGCCCTGTGGTCGGCGCTGCGGCAACCCGCCGTCACCGAGACGCTGCAACGCCGGGTCGCCGGGACCTCGGCCAGCCACCAGCGGATTCAACCGCGCGACCTGCTGGAGGTTCTGGTCCGCGACGTCCGTCGGCTGGCGCCCGCGGCGGCGCGGACGACCACCGGCCTCGGCGAACTGTGCCACGCGCGGCGCGCCGAAAACCTGCGGTTGGCGGCCTTCCGCGACGCCGTGCTCCCGCCGCTGATATCGGGTGAGCTCGCCGTGCGGCCGTCGCGTTAAGGTGAGCGCCGTGGCCCAGACCGCCCCGCTGCGCGTGCAGCTGATCGCCAGGACGGAGTTCCTGGCGCCGCCGGACGTGCCGTGGGCCACCGACGGCCCCGACGTCCAAGGCGGCTCTGCGCTCACCGAATTCGCCGGACGGGCCTGCTATCAGAGCTGGTCGAAGCCCAACCCCAAGACGGCGACCAACGCCGGCTACATCAAGCACATCATCGACGTCGGGCACTTCTCGGTGCTCGAGCACGCGAGCGTGTCGTTCTACATCACCGGCGTCTCGCGATCGTGCACGCACGAGCTGATCCGGCACCGGCATTTCTCCTACTCGCAGCTGTCGCAACGCTATGTGCCGGAGGGCGACTCGCGGATCGTCGTCCCGCCCGGGATGGACGACGACCCCGAACTGCGGCGGATCCTCACCGAGGCCGCCGACGCCAGCCGGGCCACCTACACCGAGCTGCTGGCCCGGCTGGAGGCCAAGTTCGCCGACCAGCCGAGCGCGATCCTGCGGCGCAAGCAGGCGCGCCAGGCCGCGCGGGCGGTGCTGCCCAACGCCACCGAGACCCGCATCGTGGTGACCGGCAACTACCGGGCGTGGCGGCACTTCATCGCCATGCGCGCCAGCGAGCACGCCGACGTGGAGATCCGGCGGCTGGCCATCGAGTGCCTGCGCCAGCTCGTCGGCGTCGCGCCGGCCGTGTTCGCCGACTTCGAGGTGTCCACCCTGGCCGACGGGACCGAGGTCGCGACGAGTCCGTTGGCCACCGAGGCCTAACTGGCGGATCGGCGCGAGGGTGCACGGTTGTACGCGATTTGCGGCGTGTCGCCGTACAAACACGCGCGCTCGCGGCGGTAACAAAAGGCCTTGGTACCGCCAGGTAACCTGAAGACCGTGAGCACCGTCGGATTCGACGCCCCGGCACGGCTGGGAACCCTGCTGACCGCGATGGTCACTCCCTTTGCGGGCGATGGCTCCCTGGACACCGCGAAGGCGGCGCAGCTGGCAAACCGGCTGGTGGACGGGGGGTGCGACGGCCTGGTGGTCTCCGGAACCACCGGCGAGTCGCCGACCACCACCGACGACGAGAAGCTCGAGCTGCTGCGGGCGGTGCTGGAGGCGGTGGGCGACCGGGCCCGCGTCATCGCCGGCGCGGGCACCTATGACACGGCCCACAGCGTCCGGTTGGCCAAGGCCTGCGCGGCCGAGGGAGCACACGGCCTGCTGGTGGTCACGCCGTACTACTCCAAGCCGCCGCAGTCCGGGCTCGTCGCGCATTTCACGGCGGTCGCCGACGCGACCGACCTGCCGGTGCTGCTCTACGACATCCCGCCGCGCTCGGTGATACCGATCGAGACCGAGACCATCCATGCGCTGGCCGCCCACCCGAACATCGTCGGCATCAAGGACGCCAAGGCCGATCTGCACGCCGGTGGCCAGATCATGGCCGAGACCGGCCTGGCCTACTACTCCGGGGACGACGCGCTGAACCTGCCATGGCTGGCGATGGGTGCGACCGGCTTCATCAGCGTGATCGCCCACGTCGCGGCGGGGCAGTTGCGGGAGTTGTTGTCCGCCTTCAATTCCGGGGACATCGCCACCGCAAGGAAGATCAACGTCGGCCTCGCACCGCTGTGCAACGCGATGGCCCGGCTCGGTGGGGTGACGATGTCGAAGGCGGGTCTGCGCCTGCAGGGCTTCGACGCGGGCGACCCCCGGCTGCCGCAGATGCCGGCGACGGCGGCGCAGAGCGAGGCGCTGGCCGCCGACCTGCGCGCGGCGTCGGTGCTTCGGTGAGCCAAAGGACGGTTTACCAGTGGATGTAGACCTCACCCCGCCGGGTCCTCTCAGTCCGGGCGGGTTGCGGGTCACCGCGCTGGGCGGCATCAACGAAATCGGCCGCAACATGACCGTTTTCGAGCACCTGGGCCGCCTGCTGATCATCGACTGCGGGGTGATGTTCCCCACCCACGACGAGCCCGGCGTCGACCTGATCCTGCCGGATCTGCGCCACATCGAGGAGCGGCTCGACGACGTCGAGGCCCTGGTGCTGACCCACGCGCACGAGGACCACATCGGGGCGATCCCGTTTTTGCTCAGGCTGCGCCCCGACATCCCGGTCGTCGGCTCGAAGTTCACCTTGGCGCTGGTCGCCGCCAAATGCCGCGAGCACCGCATCAAGCCGGTCTTCGTGCAGGTCGCCGAGGGGCAGCGCAGCACGCACGGCGTGTTCGAGTGCCAGTACTTCGCCGTCAACCACTCCATCCCCGACGCGCTGGCCATCGCGGTGCACACGGGCGCGGGGACCGTGCTGCACACCGGCGACATCAAGCTCGACCAGCTCCCGCTCGACGGCCGGCCCACCGACCTGCCCGGCATGTCCCGGCTGGGCGACGCGGGCGTGGACCTGTTCCTGTGCGACTCGACCAATTCCGAGATCCCCGGTGTCGGGCCCTCGGAAAGCGAGGTGGGCCCGACCCTGCACCGGCTGATCCGGGGCGCCGACGGCCGCGTCATCGTGGCCTGCTTCGCCTCCAACGTGGACCGGGTGCAGCAGATCATCGACGCGGCGGTGGCGTTGGGCCGGCGGGTGTCGTTCGTCGGGCGATCCATGGTGCGCAACATGGGCATCGCCCGGGAGCTGGGTTTTCTGCGGGTCGACGATTCCGATCTCATCGAGATCTCCGCCGCGGAGATGATGCCGCCCGAGCGGGTGGTGCTGATCACCACCGGCACCCAGGGCGAGCCGATGTCGGCGTTGTCCCGGATGTCGCGCGGCGAGCACCGCAGCATCACCCTCACGCCCGAGGACCTGGTGATCCTGTCATCCTCGCTGATCCCGGGGAACGAGGAGGCGGTGTACGGGGTCATCGACTCGCTGGCCAAGATCGGGGCGCGCGTCGTCACCAACCAGCAAGTGCGCGTGCACGTTTCGGGTCACGCCTACGCCGGCGAGCTGCTGTTCCTCTACAACGGGGTGCGGCCGCGCCACGTGATGCCGGTGCACGGCACCTGGCGGATGCTACGGGCCAACGCCAAGCTGGCGGCGCGCGCGGGGGTGCCCGAGGAGTCGATCATGCTGGCCGAGAACGGCGTCAGCGTCGACCTGGTGGCCGGCAAGGCCGCCATCGCCGGGGCGGTGCCCGTCGGCAAGATGTTCGTCGACGGGTTGATCACCGGCGACGTCGGCGACATCACCCTGGGCGAGCGGCTCATCCTGTCGTCGGGTTTCGTCGCGGTGACCGTCGTGGTGCAGCGCGGCACCGGCCGTCCCGCCGCCGCGCCGCAACTGTTTTCGCGCGGGTTCTCCGAGGACCCCAAGGCGCTCGAGCCCGCGGTGCGCAAGGTCGAGGCGGAGCTGGAGCAGCTGGTCGCCGCCGACGTGACCGACCCCGTCCGGATCGCCCAGGGGGTGCGCCGCACGGTGGGCAAGTGGGTCGGCGAGACCTACCGTCGGCAGCCGATGATCGTGCCGACGGTCATCGAGGTCTGAGCCGCCTCGCGAGACATAAAGCGCTGCGACGGTTTTCGGCGTGTCGTCGCAAGGGTTTATGTGTCGCGGCGCCCTAGATCTTTTCCGCGTAGGCCGACCATTCCAGTTGGGAGGCGGCGAGTTTCCGGCCGGTGGGTGCCACGTAACGCTCGACGAGCTCGTCGGGACCGGCCTGCTCAACCAGCCGCCAGCCGTACTCGGCGACGAACTCCGCGACCTCGTCGGGCTGCAGGCCGAAGTGCCACAGTTGGTGGCGCTGACGGACATTGCGGTACAGCGTGCGGGTGCCGTACCGGTTCGTGCCGTCGATGAAGTCCCGGCGCACGTAGGTGAACACCAGTCGGCTGCCCGGGGCGGCCGCGCGCAGGCCTTCGAGGGTGCGCCGGACCCCGTCTTCGGTGAGGTACTGGGTGACGCCCTCGCAGATGAAGAATGCCCGGTAGTCGGTGCGGTAGCCGTGCTCGGCCAGCGAGGTGAGCAGGTCGTCGCGCTCGAAGTCCAACGGCACCAACCGAACCGACATCGGCAATCCGCCCAGCACCCGCCGAACGGTGTTCGCCTTCCTGGCGATGTTGACCGGCAGGTCCACCTCGAAGACCGGGCGGCGCACCCGCCGAGTCAGCAGGTAGGGGCGGGTGTCGAAACCGGCGCCGAGGATGACGACCGCGTCGATGTCGGGCAGCGCCTCCTCGAGCTTGTCGGCGATGAACCGCTTGCGGCAGGCGAGGTTGGCCCACAGCCCGGGGCCGGTGTACTCCGATCCGCGGACCATCAGGCGGCGGGCGGGCGCCCATCGCGTCGCGGCGACGAGCCAGCGCAGCGGGCGCGGCAGGAACAATTCGGCGAGGTCGTCGTCGACCAGCCGGCGGCCGGGCGGCTCGTTGCGTTCGACCGCCGCCAGCACGATCGGGCCGAAGGCGGTCTGCGCAGCGGGATTTCGTGCCATGGCCTACTTCTTGTTCAAAAAGCCCGCATCGACGGGTAACGCGACGCCGGTGAGGTAGCGGGCCTGGTCGGACACCAGCCACGCCACAGCATTGGCGATGTCTTCGGGCTGCATCACCTGCACCGGCAGCGCGTTGCCCATGTCCGGGGGTACATCGGATCGGGCGATCAAATCGGCCAGCCACTGCCGGGTGAACTCGTTGTTGATCATCGGGGTGTCGACGCCGGACGGGTGGATGGAGTTGACCCGAATGTTTTGTGGGGCAAGAAGATTGGCGTACACGCGCATCAACCCGACCACCCCGTGTTTGGCGGCGGCGTAACCGACGGAGCCGGCGTCGATGCTGGCGATGCCGGCGAGCCCCGCGGCCGAACTGATCAGCACGATCGATCCGCCGGTGCCCTGCTTGGTCATCGTCGGTATCGCGACCTTGATGGTGTTGTAGACGCCGGTGAGGTTGACGTCGATCACGTCGCGCCAGCCGTCGTCGCCGGACTGCATGGGCGCGATCCCGGCGTTGGCCACGACGATGTCGAGGCGGCCGAACTCGTCCAGGCCCGCCTGCAGCGCGGTGGACAGCGACGGCCGGTCGCGGACATCACCCTGGCGGGCGACGATGCGCGCGCCGGTGTCCTCGACGAGCTTGACGGTGGCCGCCAGGTCGTCCGGGGTGGCCAGGGGGTAGGGGACGCTGGCGATCTGCTCGCACAGGTCCACCGCGATCACATTCGCGCCGTCGGCGGCCAGCCGCACGGCGTGCGCGCGGCCCTGACCGCGCGCGGCGCCGGTGACCAGCGCGACTTTGCCCGTCAGTGGCCCGGCCATCAGGCGCGCAGCTGCCCCTTGGCCGGGTCGCCGGCGGGAACCGGCTGCAACATCTTGATGTCCGGCGCCCCGGCCAGGTGCTCGCCCGCCGCCGCGAACATCTTGCCGATCGCGGGCGCGGTGCTGTGCGTCTTGAGCGCCTCTTCGTCCGCCCACTGTTCGACGAACACGAACGTCTCGCCGCTCTGGTGCAGCGAGTACAGCTGGCATCCCGGCTCGTCGTGCACTTCGGAAACCGCGTTGGTGAGGATGTCGCGGACGGTGTCGACCGATTCGGGTTTGACGGTCATGGTGGCGACGACGACGACGGGCATGCGGGGGCCTCCTGGGTGCCTGAGGGGGTGGGCATTCGCCACCCTACTCAGGCACCGCCCGCCGCGGTCGGCGCCCGGCGGTCGTTGCCAGTGTGGCGGGTGGTGTAGATGAGGTGTTTGCGACTACCCTTGGCCCCATGCCCAGTAAGACCGCCGCCCGCTCCGGTAGCCGAACGAGCAGGTCAAAGGCCAGTTCGCGCAGCGGCGGGCCCCGGAAGCCGCGCCCGGCGCCCCGCCGGGCGGCGAGCAGGCCCGCCAGACGCCGCAACCGCTCGCTGCTCGTCGCCACCGGGCTGACCTGCGGGCGGGCCGTGCGCGCCGCCTGGCTGCTGACGGCGCGGGGCGCCGGCGGCGCGGCCCGCTCCATCGGGCGGGCCCACGACATCGACCCCGGACACCGCCGCGACGGGATCGCGCTGGCGCTGCTCGGCGTCTCCGTCGTGGTAGCCGCGAGCTCGTGGTTCGACGCCGCCCGTCCGATCGGCGCGTGGGTCGACACGCTGATCCGAACCTTCATCGGCGCGGGCGTCCTGGCGCTGCCCGTCGTCACCGCCGCGGTGGCCGTCACGTTGATGCGGACCCAGCCCAATCCCGATGCCCGGCCCCGGCTGATCCTGGGCGCAAGCCTGCTCGCCCTGTCGGCGCTCGGCCTGCGGCACCTGTGGTCCGGTTCGCCCGGGGACCCCGAATTGCGCCGTCGCGCCGCGGGATTCATCGGCTTCGCCATCGGCGGGCCGCTGTCGGACGGGCTGACGCCCTGGATCGCCGCGCCGCTGCTGTTCATCGGCTTCATGTTCGGCCTGCTGTTGCTGACCGGCACCACCATCCGCGAGGTGCCCGATGCCGTCCGCGCCATGTTCGGCGGCCGGCTGGTCGGCGGCGACGCCTATGACCCCTATGACCAGGAAGCCGACGAGTTCGACGACGACGAGCAGCCGCGCGAGGACTTCTCCGACGGGTACTACGACGAGTCCGGTGAACCGGAGTCGCAGGCCTGGCCGTCCGCGGCCCCCGCCCCGGCCGCGCTCGGCGAGCCGATCGCCGACGACACGCCCACCATCCCGGAGCCCGGGCGAAGCCGGCGTCGCGCCAAGAAGCCGGAAACCCGGATCGTCGACCGCGTCGTCGAGGGCCCCTATACGCTGCCCTCGCTGACCCTGCTGGTGGCCGGCGACCCGCCGAAAAAGCGCAGCGCCGCCAACACCGTGATGGCCGACGCCATCACCGAGGTGCTCAACCAGTTCAAGGTCGACGCCGCCGTCACCGGCTGCACCCGCGGGCCCACCGTCACCCGCTACGAGGTGGAGCTGGGGCCCGGCGTCAAGGTGGAGAAGATCACCGCGCTGCAGAAGAACATCGCCTACGCGGTGGCCACCGAGAGCGTGCGCATGTTGGCGCCGATCCCCGGCAAGTCCGCCGTGGGCATCGAGGTGCCCAACACCGACCGGGAGATGGTCAGGCTGGCCGACGTGCTCACGGCGCCGTCGACCCGCCGCGACCACCACCCGCTGGTGATCGGGCTGGGCAAGGACATCGAGGGCGACTTCATCTCGGCCAACCTGGCCAAGATGCCGCACCTGCTGGTGGCCGGCTCCACCGGTTCCGGCAAGTCCAGCTTCGTCAACTCGATGCTGGTGTCGCTGCTGGCCCGCGCCACCCCGGAGGAGGTCAGGATGATCCTGATCGACCCGAAGATGGTGGAACTGACGCCGTACGAAGGCATTCCGCACCTGATCACCCCGATCATCACCCAGCCGAAGAAGGCCGCGGCCGCGCTGGCGTGGCTGGTCGAGGAGATGGAGCAGCGCTACCAGGACATGCAGGCCTCGCGGGTGCGCCACATCGACGACTTCAACGAGAAGGTGCGATCGGGCGCCATCACGGCGCCGCTGGGCAGCCAGCGCGAATACCGGCCCTATCCCTACGTCGTGGCGATCGTCGACGAGCTGGCCGACCTGATGATGACGGCGCCGCGCGATGTCGAGGACGCGATCGTGCGGATCACGCAGAAGGCCCGCGCCGCGGGCATCCACCTGGTGCTGGCCACCCAGCGCCCGTCGGTGGACGTGGTGACAGGCCTGATCAAGACGAACGTGCCGTCGCGGCTGGCGTTCGCCACGTCGTCGCTCACCGACAGCCGGGTCATCCTGGACCAGGCCGGCGCGGAGAAGCTGATCGGCATGGGCGACGCGCTGTTCCTGCCGATGGGCGCCAGCAAGACCGTCCGCTTGCAGGGCGCGTTCGTCTCCGACGAGGAGATCCAGGCCGTCGTCAGCGCCTGCAAAGACCAGGCCGAACCCGAATACACCGAGGGCGTCACCGCCGCCAAGCCGACCGGCGAACGCACCGACGTCGATCCCGACATCGGCGACGACATGGACGTGTTCCTGCAGGCCGTCGAGTTGGTGGTGTCCAGCCAGTTCGGCTCGACCTCGATGCTGCAGCGCAAGCTGCGCGTCGGTTTCGCCAAGGCCGGCCGGCTGATGGACCTGATGGAGACCCGCGGCATCGTCGGGCCGTCCGAAGGGTCCAAGGCGCGCGAGGTGCTGGTCAAGCCCGACGAGCTGGCCGGAACGCTGGCCCTGATCCGCGGCGGCAGCGGCGACGGCGACCCGGAGTAGCGCGAACAGACGCAAAAGCGCCCAATTCCTCGGCGTGTCGCGGGCTTTTGTGTCTGCTCGCCGGGCTAGAGCACCAGCAGCATCCGGGAGTTGCCCAGGATGTTGGGCTTGACGTAGCTGAGGTCCAGGAATTCGGCGACGCCGATGTCGTAGGAGCGGCACATCTCCTCGTACACCTCGGCGGTGACGGGCGTGCCCTCGATCTCGGTGAACCCGTGCTTGCCGAAGAACTCGGTCTCGAAGGTCAGCACGAACAACCGCTCCAGCTGCAGCTCGCGGGCCACCTCGAGCAGCCGGTCGACGATCGCGTGGCCGATGCCGTGGCCGGTCATCGCCGGGTCGACGGCGACGGTGCGCACCTCGCCGAGGTCCGACCACAGCACGTGCAGCGCCCCGCAGCCGACCACCCTGCCCTCGTACTCGGCCACCCAGAACTCCTGGACGGCCTCGTAGAGCGTGACGAGGTTTTTCTCCAGCAGGATGCGCCCGGAGTACGTGTCGACGAGTTGTTTGATCGCGGGGACGTCGGACGTTCGCGCGCGCCGGACCACCGGCCGGGGGTCCCGTGAGCTTTCGGTCACGGGTAACAGTATCGGCAACCGGGAGAGGAGCGCTGGTCAACCGTTATTCTTAGGCGGTGTCGGGCCAGCCGCAAACACCGCCGGTGGCAAGCCGCGCCCGCATCGCGAACCTCGCCAACGTGCTGACCCTGCTCCGCCTGGTGCTGGTCCCCATCTTCCTGCTCGCGCTGTTTTCCGCGGACGGCCACCAAATCGCCGGGCGGATAGTCGCTTTCGTGATTTTCGCCGTCGCCTGCATCACCGACCGGTTCGACGGGCTGCTGGCCCGAAACTACGGGATGGCGACCGAGTTCGGTGCGTTCGTCGATCCGATCGCCGACAAGGCCCTGATCGGGTCGGCGCTGATCGGCCTGTCGATGCTCGGGGACCTGCCGTGGTGGGTAACGGTGGTGATCATGACCCGCGAGGTGGGGGTCACGCTGCTGCGGCTGGCCGTGATACGCCGCGGGGTCATCCCGGCGAGTTGGGGCGGCAAGCTCAAGACCGTCGTCCAGGCGTTGGCGATCGGCTTGTTCATCCTGCCGCTGTCGGGGCCTTTCCGGGTGGTGGCGGCCGTCCTCATGGGCATCGCGATCGTCCTGACGGTGGTGACCGGCGTGGATTACGTGGTGTCCACCGCCCGGGCCGTTCGCCAGCAGGCCGGCTGAGCGGGAACCAACTTCACGGCTCGCGGCGTTGACCGTAATGAGTGCCTGCTGAATCTGGGGTTGATACGTGCTGAGCAGGGCTGACTGGACGAAGGAGAGCAGGATGGCGCCATTGATGCGCGAGGTCATCGGCGATGTGCTGCGCCGGGCCCGAACGTCACAGGGCCGGACGCTGCGCGAGATCTCGGATTCGGCGCGGGTGAGCCTCGGCTATCTGTCGGAGGTGGAGCGCGGCCGCAAGGAGCCGTCCAGCGAGCTGCTCAACGCGATCTGCGACGCGCTGGAGATGCCGCTGTCGGCGGTGCTGACCGGCGCCGGCGAGCGGATGGCCAGCGAGGAGAGCGCGGCCTACACCCCGCCGAGCGGCCCCACCATCGACGCCAGCACCAAGGTGGTCATCCCGCCGGTGGCGTCGCTGGCCGTGGCCTGAGGCCTTTCCGGCGCTCGTCGTCACCGGGCTGGCGCCAGGGGTGGGGCGATCGGGCCCGACCCGATAAATTGAGCGGCAGGGCGCTTGTCCGGCATACAAGAAACGAAGGTGGACCCGACTGATGGCCAATCCGTTCGTCAAAGCGTGGAAATACCTGATGGCGCTGTTCAACTCCAAGATCGACGAGCACGCCGACCCCAAGGTGCAGATCCAGCAGGCCATCGAGGAAGCCCAGCGCCAACACCAGGCACTGACCCAGCAGGCGGCCCAGGTGATCGGCAACCAGCGCCAGCTCGAGATGCGGCTCAACCGGCAACTGGCCGACATCGAGAAGCTGCAGGTCAACGTCCGTCAGGCGCTGACCCTTGCCGACCAGGCCACCGGCGCCGGGGACGCCGCCAAGGCCGCCGAGTACAACAACGCCGCCGAGGCGTTCGCGGCCCAGCTCGTGACCGCAGAGCAGAGCGTCGAGGACCTCAAGACCCTGCACGACCAGGCGCTGTCCGCCGCGGCGCAGGCCAAGAAGGCCGTCGAACAGAACTCGATGGTGTTGCAACAGAAGATTTCCGAGCGCACCAAGCTGCTCAGCCAGCTCGAGCAGGCCAAGATGCAGGAACAGGTCAGCGCGTCGCTGCGGTCGATGAGCGAGATCGCCGCGCCGGGCAACACCCCGAGCCTCGACGAGGTGCGCGACAAGATCGAGCGACGGTACGCCAACGCGATCGGTTCCGCCGAACTCGCGCAGGGTTCCGTGCAGGGCCGCATGCTCGAGGTCGAGCAGGCCGGCATCCAGATGGCCGGGCACTCCCGGTTGGAGCAGATCCGCGCGTCGATGCGCGGCGAAGCGCTGCCGGCGGGCGGGACGCCCGCGACTCCGGGGGCGGCCCCGGCCACTCCCGCATCCGCCGAGACCGCGGGCGGGCAAGTCGCCGAGAAGCCCTTTGGCCAGTAACGCCGCGGGGAGCCGGCGATGGCGGTGAAAGCGACCCAACACCGGCCGTGGCGCGCGCTGGTGCAGCGCGGATTCGACACCGCCGCAGACGTTTCCGACCTGGTGGCCCGAAAGATCAGTGCCGCCGCCGACCCGCGGGCACGGCTGCTGCGCCGACGTCGCCGCGCGCTGCGGTGGGGCCTGGTCTGTGCCGCCGGCTGCGTGTTCTGGATAGCGGTCACGGGGCTCCTCGCGGCGTGGGGCTGGTTCGCGCTGCTGCTGCAGGTCACCGGCGCCATTGCGGTGGTGCTGGCGATTCCGGCGACACTGTTGCTGCTTCGCTACCGATGGCTGCGGTCGGAGCCGCTGCCGGCGCAGCGGCCCACCGGCGCCCGCCGGCTGCCGCCGCCCGGTTCGGCGGCCCGCCCCTCGATGTACGCGCTGGGCGCTTCCGAACGCGGGTTCTTCTCGCTGTTGGGCGTGATCGAGCGCGGCTCGATGCTGCCGGCCGACGAAATCCGTGACCTGAGCGCCGCCGCGACCAAGACGTCGGCGGCGATGGCGGCCACCGCCGCCGAGGTGGTGTCGATGGAGCGCGCGGCGCAGTACGCCGAGTCGTCGCGGTCGTACCTGGTGCCCACCATCAACGCGTTCACCGCGCAGTTGAGTGCCGGCGTGCGTCAGTACAACGAAATGGTCACCGCCGCAGCGCAATTGGTGTCCTCGGCGAATGGGGACGGGGCGGCCCCCGCGCAGCAGCGCTACCGCGACGAGCTGGTCGGCGCGACCGATCGACTGATGGGTTGGGCGCAGGCGTTCGACGAGCTCGGCGGCTTGCCCAGGCGCTAGAACGAAGCCCGCAGCGACGGCACCAGCAGCCCGGCCAGGCCGCGCAGCGTCGCCTTGAACATGTCGAAGAAGTCGAAGTAGTCCCGCCACAACGTGATTCGCCCGTCGTGGACCTCGAACACGCCGCACACCCAGAACTGCAGCCGCAGCGGTCCGACGATGAGCGCGTCGGTGCGTTCGGTGAGCACCGCGGCGCCGTCGGAGGCGATGCGGTGGATCTTCACCTCGAAGGCCCCGCGGCCCTCCATCATTGCGAACAGCTTCATCGCCCTGGCGCGCCCGTGGATCGTCGGCAGCCCGACGTTCTCGTAAACCAGGTTGTCGTCCAGTGCGGCGTCGGCGGCCTCCAAATCCGCGTCCTGCAACGCGTTCAGGAAGCCCTCGACCGTGCGAGCGTTCGCGACGCCCGTGCCAGTGAGCTCGGTCATGCTGCCAGCGTAGGCGCATGTGGCGGTCCGGCCGTGTGGCAGGGTAGGGCCGATGCGCGTCGCCGTGGTCGCCGGGCCGGATCCCGGGCATTCGTTCCCCGCCATCGCGCTGTGCCGGCGTTTCGCCGAGGCGGGCGACGAGCCCACGCTGTTCACCGGGGCGGAGTGGCTCGACGCCGCCCGCGGCGTCGGGATCGAGGCCGTCGAGTTGGACGGGCTGGCGGCCGTCGACGAGGACGTCGACGCCGGCGCCCGGATCCATCGCCGAGCGGCCCGGATGGCGGTGCTCAACGTGCCGGCGCTGCGCGAGCTGGCGCCGGACCTGGTGGTCTCCGACGTCATCACCGCGGGTGGCGGGATGGCCGCCGAGCTGTTGGGCATTCCGTGGATCGAGCTCAACCCGCACCCGCTGTACCTGCCGTCGAAGGGGCTGCCGCCGATCGGCAGCGGGCTGGCGCCCGGCACCGGCTTCCGCGGCCGGCTGCGGGACGCCACGATGCGCGCGCTGACGGGGCGGTCCTGGCGCGCCGGCATCAAGCAGCGCGCCGCCGCCCGGCTCGAGATCGGGCTGCCCGCCGTCGACCCGGGGCCGCTGCGCCGCCTCATCGCCACGCTGCCCGCTCTCGAGGTGCCGCGCCCGGACTGGCCCGAGGAGGCCGTCGTGGTGGGGCCGCTGCACTTCGAGCCGACCGATCGGGTGCTGCCCATCCCGCCGGGCTCCGGGCCGGTGGTGGTCGTCGCGCCGTCGACCGCGCTGACCGGGACCGCCGGCCTGGCCGAGGTGGCGCTGGAATGCCTGACGCCCGGCGACACGCTGCCGGCCGGATCCCGACTGGTGGTGTCGCGGCTGGGCGGGGCGGAGCTGACGGTCCCGCCGTGGGCGGTGGTCGGGCTGGGATGCCAGGCCGAGTTGTTGACGCACGCCGACCTGGTGATCTGCGGTGGCGGCCACGGCATGGTGGCCAAGACGCTGCTGTCCGGGGTGCCGCTGGTGGTGGTCCCCGGCGGCGGGGATCAATGGGAGATGGCCAACCGGGTGGTGCGCCAGGGGAGCGGGCTGCTGGTCCGGCCGCTCGCGGCCGACGCCCTGGCGGCCGCGGTCGGCGAGGTGCTGTCGTCGCCCGGCTACCGGGAGGCCGCGCAACGAGCGGCCGCCGGCATCGCCGACGTCGCGGACCCGGTGCGGGTGTGCCACCAAGCGCTGGCGCTTGCCGGGTAGCCGGCTGGGTATGTTGGCTGACGTGCGGCTGACGGAGTTCAACGAGCGGGTTGTCTTGCGATTCGGTGCCACCTACGGCCCGTCTGTGCTCGAAGATCACGTGCTGAGCGGCCTCGACGGCCGCACCGCGGCCCAGGCGATCGAGGAGGGGATCGAACCCCGCGACGTCTGGCGCGCCTTGTGCGCCGACTTCGACGTCCCCCGCGACCAGTGGTGACTGCGCGGCCTGGCTTGTGAATCCGCGGCTTCGGGTGTGAGGCCACGGCGACGACACGCCGACCCGGCCCGCCCTGGTTGCACACCGAAAGCCCTCAACGCACACGGAAGCCCCGCGTCCGGCGTGTCCGCTTGAATCGAACACGTGTTCGGCTACTGTGGTGATCGTTCGGAGGAATCGACTTGTCGGACCCCGCGCCTAGTGTCACGGCCAACCGACCGATACCGGTCATCCGAACACAACGACGATAGGAAGAGGCACCATGACGCAAGCCCCCGACCGCGAGAAGGCTCTCGAGCTGGCGATGGCCCAGATCGAAAAGAGCTACGGCAAGGGCTCGGTGATGCGTCTCGGCGACGAGATGCGTCAACCGATCTCGGTCATCCCGACCGGATCCATCGCACTGGACGTGGCCCTGGGCATCGGCGGCCTGCCCCGCGGCCGGGTCGTGGAGATCTACGGCCCGGAGTCCTCGGGTAAGACCACCGTCGCGCTGCACGCGGTGGCCAACGCCCAGGCCGCCGGCGGCGTCGCGGCGTTCATCGACGCCGAGCACGCCCTGGACCCGGACTACGCCAAGAAACTCGGTGTCGACACCGATTCGCTGCTGGTCAGCCAGCCCGACACCGGTGAGCAGGCCCTCGAGATCGCCGACATGCTGATCCGCTCCGGCGCGCTGGACATCCTGGTCATCGACTCGGTGGCGGCCCTGGTGCCGCGCGCCGAACTCGAGGGCGAGATGGGGGACAGCCACGTCGGCCTGCAGGCCCGCCTGATGAGCCAGGCGCTGCGGAAAATGACCGGCGCGCTCAACAACTCGGGGACCACGGCGATCTTCATCAACCAGCTCCGCGAAAAGATCGGGGTGATGTTCGGCAGCCCCGAAACCACCACGGGCGGAAAGGCTTTGAAGTTCTACGCGTCGGTGCGCATGGACGTGCGCCGGATCGAGACGCTCAAGGACGGCACCAACGCGGTCGGCAACCGCACCCGGGTCAAGGTCGTCAAGAACAAGGTGTCGCCGCCGTTCAAGCAGGCCGAGTTCGACATCCTCTACGGCAAGGGCATCAGCCGTGAGGGCTCGCTGATCGACATGGGTGTGGATCAGGGCTTCATCCGCAAGTCCGGGTCGTGGTTCACCTACGAGGGCGAGCAGCTCGGCCAGGGCAAGGAGAACGTCCGCAACTTCCTGATGGAAAACGCCGATGTGGCCAACGAGATCGAAAAGAAGATCAAGGAAAAGCTCGGCATTGGCGCGGTGGTGACCGATGACCCCTCCGGTGATGTCCTCCCCGCTCCCGTCGACTTCTGAGCCGGCCCGCGAAGAGCAGGCGCGGGCGCTGTGCCTGCGCCTGCTCACCGCGAGGGCGCGCACCCGCGCCGAGCTGTCCGGTCAGCTGGCCAAACGCGGATACCCCGACGACGTCAGCGCTCGGGTGCTCGACCGGCTGGCCGCCGTCGGCCTGGTGGACGACGCCGGGTTCGCCGAGCAGTGGGTGGCATCCCGGCGGGCGAAGGCGGGAAAGAGCCGCCGCGCCCTGGCCGCCGAGCTGCACACGAAGGGTGTCGACAAGGACGTGATCACCGCGGCGCTGGGCGGAATCGACGCCGGGGCAGAACGCGACCGCGCCGAGCAGCTGGTGCGGGCCAAGCTGCGCCGCGAGACGCTGGCCGACGAAGCCAAGGTGAGCCGCAGGCTGGTCGGGATGCTGGCCCGCCGCGGCTACAGCCAGAACCTGGCGGCCGAAGTCGTCATCGCCGAGCTGGCCGCCGAACGGGAACGCCGCCGCGTCTAGGTCAGACGGTGCGACCCGGGGGACTCCCCAGCTCCGCGGGGACCCCACCCGTTTGCGGGGGACTGCGCCCGGCTCCCGCCGCGCCGGCGATCGCCACGACCTGCGGGTTAATCCCGTAAGCCCGGGTCGCCGTAGCATGGCCCCGTGACTTCGACGGCGGCCCGAGATGTTTCGGCGGTGCGTACCTACCAGGTACGCACTTACGGCTGCCAGATGAACGTCCACGACTCCGAGCGGCTGGCGGGGCTGCTGGAGGCGGCCGGCTATCAGCGCGCGGCCGACGGTGCCGACGCCGACGTGGTGGTCTTCAACACCTGCGCCGTCCGGGAGAACGCCGACAACAAGCTGTACGGCAACCTCAGCCACCTGGCCCCGCGCAAGCGCGGCAACCCGGACATGCAGATCGCGGTCGGCGGCTGCCTGGCCCAGAAGGACCGGGACGCGCTGCTGCGCAAGGCGCCCTGGGTCGACGTCGTCTTCGGCACGCACAACATCGGATCGCTGCCGACGCTGCTCGACCGGGCCCGGCACAACAGGGTCGCGCAGGTGGAGATCTCGACGGCGCTGCAGCAGTTCCCGTCGTCGCTGCCCACCGCCCGCGAATCCGCTTACGCCGCATGGGTTTCCATCTCCGTCGGGTGCAACAACAGCTGCACCTTCTGCATCGTCCCGTCGCTGCGCGGCAAGGAGGTCGACCGCAGCCCGGACGACATCCTGGCCGAGGCGCGGTCGCTGGTGGATGACGGCGTGCTCGAAATCACCCTGCTGGGCCAGAACGTCAACGCCTACGGGGTGTCCTTCGCGGACCCGGCGCTGCCCCGCGACCGCGGCGCGTTCGCCGAACTGCTGCGGGCCTGCGGGCGCATCGACGGGCTGGAACGCGTGCGGTTCACCTCGCCGCACCCGGCCGAGTTCACCGACGACGTCATCGAGGCGATGGCGCAGACGCCGAACGTCTGCCCGGCGCTGCACATGCCGCTGCAGTCCGGCTCCGACCGGGTGCTGCGCGCGATGCGGCGCTCGTACCGCGCCGAGCGCTACCTGGGCATCATCGAGCGGGTGCGGGCGGCGATGCCGCACGCGGCGATCACCACGGACCTGATCGTCGGATTCCCCGGTGAGACGGAAGAGGACTTCGCCGCCACGCTCGACGTCGTGCGGCAGGCCCGGTTCGCGGCCGCGTTCACCTTCCAGTACTCCAAGCGGCCCGGCACCCCCGCCGCCGCCCTAGCCGGGCAGGTGCCGAAAGCGGTTGTGCAGGAACGCTACGAGCGGCTGGTCGAGGCGCAGGAGCAGATCTCGCTGGAGGGCAATCGTGCGCTGATCGGTCAGGCCGTCGAATTGCTGGTGGCCACCGGTGAAGGACGCAAGGACGCCCGCACGTCCAGGATGACCGGCCGGGCCCGCGACGGCCGCCTGGTGCACTTCGCCCCCGAAGACGCCGGCGACGTGCGCCCGGGCGACGTCGTCACCACGGTGGTCACCGGGGCGGCCCCGCACCACCTCATCGCCGACGCGGGCATCCGCAGTCACCGCCGCACCCGGGCGGGTGACGCGCATGCCGCCGGGCGGCGCCCCCGCACGATCGGCCTCGGCATGCCCGCCGTCGGGCCGTCCGTCCAATCGCTCGAACCCCTGGGATGTGCCCGATGAAGAAAGAACACGCCGACATCGACGCCCTGCGCAGCGAAATCGACGCCGCCGAACGCCGGGTGGCGGGGGAGATCGATCCCGGCGCAAGGGCTTTGGTGGTCGCGATCCTGGTGTTCGTGCTGCTGGGATCGTTCATCCTGCCGCACACCGGCGACGTGCGGGGCTGGGACGTGCTGTTTTCCACGCATGGCGCCGGCGCCGCCGCGGTGGCGCTGCCGTCGCGGGTGTTCGCCTGGCTGGCGCTGGTGTTCGGCGTGGGTTTCTCGATCCTGGCGCTGATCACGCGGCGCTGGGCGCTGGCCTGGGTGGCGCTGGCGGGTTCGGCGATCGCCTCCGCCGCCGGGCTGCTGGCGGTGTGGTCGCGCCAAACCGTGGCCGCCGGGCATCCCGGACCGGGCGTGGGCCTGATCGTCGCGTGGATCACGGTGATGCTGTTGACGTTTCACTGGGCCCGCGTGGTGTGGGCGCGCACCGTCGTGCAACTGGCGGCCGAGGAGCAGCGGCGCAAGCTCGCCGCGCAGCAGCAGTCGATGACGCTGCTGGACAGCCTGGGCGATCCGGAGGACCGGACGCCGCCACCGACCGAAGGCCAGGACTGATGGTGGCGACCCGCTTCGCCCGGCTACGCCGCGCTCGCGATCGCCGCCGGCTGATGGTGGCGACCCGCTTCGCCCGGCTACGCCGCGCTCGCGATCGCCGCTAGGGCCTGCGGGTCAGCGCCTCGGCGGCCGCATCGGCCCACTGCCGCCACTGCTCGGCGTTGGCCCGGGCCTCGTCGGCCTCCTTGGTACGGCCGGCCGCCGCCGCCTTCCGGGCCTGCTGTTCGTACTGCTCGGCACGGATCCGGAACTGCTCGGCCCGCGCCTGCGCCTGGGGATCCGACCAGTCGGCCTCGCCGGCGTCGCGCACCCGCTTCTCGATCGCGCGGAGGCGCCGCTCCAACTCGGCGGACCGTTCCCGCGGCACCTTTCCGATCGCGTCCCACTTGTCGGCGATGGTTCGCAGCGCCGCCCGCGCGGCGTCGAGGTTGCTGGTGTCGATCCTCTCCGCCTCGGCCAGCAGAGCCTCCTTGGCGGTGGCGTTGGCCTGGAACTCGGCGTCCTTCTCCGCCGTGGCGGCGTTGCGGGCCGTGAAGAAGCAGTCCTGGGCGGCCTTGAAGCGGCGCCACAGGGCGTCGTCGACCTCCCGGGTCGCTCGTCCGGCCGCCTTCCACTCGGTGAGCAGCTTGCGGAATTCCGCGCTGGTGGCCGTCCAGTCCGTCGAATCGGACAATTCTTCGGCGCGCTCGCAGAGCCGCTCCTTGGACTGCTTGACCCCCGACCGCTCCCGGTCCAGCTCGGCGAAATGGGCGCCCCGCCGCCGGTTGAAGGCGTCCCTGGCCGCCGAATAGCGCTTCCACAACGCGTCGTCGACTTTGCGGTCCAGGCCGCTGATCGTCTTCCACTCGTCGAGGATCGCCCGCAGCCGGTCACCGGCGGCCTTCCACTGCGTGGAATTGGCGCCCAGGTCCTCGGCCTCGGCGGCCAGCGCCTCCTTGCGGGCGGTCTGGGCCGCCCGATGCTCCTCGCGTTTCGAGCGGCCCTCGGCGATGGTCGCCTCCGCGTGCTCGAGGAGGCCGGCCAACCGGGCCGAGAGCGCGTCGACGTCGCCCAGGACGGTTGCGGTCGGCAACGTGTCCGCCAGCGCCGAGGCGTTGGCCCGGATCTTGCGCGCGTCCCCGCTGCCCGACGCCAGCCGCTCCTCCAACAGGGTGATCTCGGTGCTCAGGTCGTCGAATCGGCGCCCGAAGTGGGCGAAGGCGGCCTCGCGATCGCCGGCCTGCCAGGAGCCGATGACGCGCTCGCCGGCCGAGCTGATCAGCCAGACCGTGCCGTCGTCGTCGACCCGTCCGAACCGGTGCGGGTCACTGGCCGGGTGGGCCGCCGCCGCATAGGGCGTGGGTCGCGGCCCCGGGCTCACCGGCCGGGGACCGGGACGGGGTCCCGGGCGTGGAACGGGCTTGGGTGAAGCGTCGCCGCCTGGCTCGTCGGCCGTCATCCGCTCGTCACCACCCTTCGTTCGCGCGGTCAGTGTCCCGCGCGCCTGCCGCGCTCAGCGGCGCCTAGTCAACCTGTTCCAACAGTATTCAAGCAGCTTGGCCGACGGCGCGCGCCTACCTTTTGCCGGCGTCCCCGTCGGCGGCGGCCGCCGCCGCGTAACGGTTCGATTCCACAGCCGCTTCGGCCGTAGGGCGCGGTCGCGCCGCCCGGTAGCGTAGCGGGGGCGAGTGGTGGTTCTGGTGGGGCCCGCCGGCCGGTGGCAAGCCGTCGCCGCGCTGTACAAAGGTTTGCTGCGGGCGCACTATTGATCCACCGTCGGGGCCGCTGAGGGCCGTGCGCCCGGCGCGGTCGCACTACAGTGGTCGTGAACTCTGATCGAACTGCACGTGTACACGCATCGTCAACGGGAATGCTGGTCGGAAATGCCGGTGAGGGGGTTCGCATGACGAAAGTCGATGTCGCGGCGCTGATTGCCTTGTGCGCGGCGCTGGCTTCCGCCGTCGGCGACGTGATCCGCCAACGCTCGGCGCACGAGATCACCGACAAGGAAGTCGGCCACCTGGAGCTGTTCCGCATGTCGTTGCGCGACAAGCGCTGGTGGCTGGGCGGCCTCGCGGCGATCGTCAACTACAGCTTGCAGGCCGGCGCCCTGGCGTGGGGATCGGTGGTGCTGGTGACGGCGCTGCAGGTGACCGCGCTGCTGTTCGCGCTGCCGATCTACGCGCGGCTGACCAACTACCGGGTGACCCGCTGGGAATGGGTGTGGGCGGTCGTGCTGGCCGCGGCGCTGGCGGTGGTCATCATCGTGGGCGACCCGCGCTCCGGTCAGGAGCGGGCTTCGGTGTCGACGTGGCTGATCGTGGCCGCGGTGATGGGCCCGGCGTTGGTGTTGTGCGTGGTGGGGGCGCGGATCTGGAAAGGCCGTCCGATCGCGGCGGTGCTGCTGGCGGTGGTGGCGGGCTCGTCGCTGGCGCTGTTCGCGGTGCTGACCAAGGGGGTCGTCGAGGAGGCCGAACACGGCCCCGGCGCGGTGCTGCGCATGCCGGAATTCGTTCCCTGGCTCCTGGTGGCGCTGTGCGGCATGGTTTTCCAGCAATCCGCCTTCCGCGCCGGCGCGCTGACCGCGTCCCTGCCGACCATGACCGTGGCGAAGCCCGTCGTGGCCGGTGTGCTCGGGGTCCTCGTGCTCGGCGAGACGCTCCGGGCCAGCGGGCCCGCGGCGCTGGCGCTGATCTCGTCCGTGGCGCTGGTGTTCATCGCGACGGTGGCGCTGGCGCGGGGCGAGGCCGCCTCGATGGTGGCCGGGACGGGGCGGGACCTGAAAGCCGACCCGCTGCCCGCCGATCCGCCGCCGGAGGAGTCGATCCCGGTCACGGCGCCGGACGGCAGCCCGACGATTACCTAGTGGGGTCCGGATCCCGCTAGGTTTGTGGCGTGCTGGGCGCCATCGCGATTGTTCCCTCCGCGCCGGTGCTCGTGCCCGAGCTGGCCGGGGCGGCTTCCGCCGAGGTGGCCGACCTGACCGCGGCGGTGCTCGCGGCCGCGGCGCTGCTGCCGCCACGCTGGGTCGCCGTCGGCACGGGCAGGGCCGACGAGGCGCTGGGGCCCGACTCCGGTGGCACCTTCGCCGGGTTCGGGGTCGACGTCAGGGTGGGGCTGTCGCCGCAGGCCGACGCCGCCGGCGACCTTCCACTGTGCGCGCTGCTCGCGGGCTGGGTGCGGGGGCGGGCGCGTCCCGAGGCCAGTGCGCGGGTTCGCGTCTATCGCAGCGACCACGACACCGGCACCGCGCTGGCCCGCGGCAGGCAGTTGCGCGCCGAGCTGGACCGCAGCCCGGACGCGGTCGGGGTGCTGGTGGTGGCCGACGGGGCGAACACCCTGACACCGGCCGCGCCCGGCGGCTACCACCCGGACGACGCCGAGGCGCAAGCGGCCCTGGACGACGCGCTGGCCAACGGCGACGTCGCCGCCCTGGCCGCGCTGCCGCCGCAGATCCTGGGACGGGTCGCGTTCCAGGTGCTCGCCGGTCTGGCGGAGCCCGGGCCGCGCTCGGCGAAGGAGCTCTACCGGGGAGCGCCCTACGGCGTGGGCTACTTCGCCGGCTTCTGGCAGCTATGAACCAGCGGCCCCTCGCGATCATCGGGCCCACCGGCACGGGCAAGTCGCAGCTGGCGCTCGACGTCGCCGAACGCCTGGACGGGGAGATCGTCAACGCCGACGCGATGCAGCAGTACCGCGGCATGGACATCGGCACCGCCAAGCTGCCCGTCCCGGAGCGCCGCGGCATCACCCATCATCAGCTCGACGTCCTGGACGTCACCGAGACGGCCACCGTCGCCCGTTATCAGCGGGCCGCCGCCGCGGACGTCGAGGCGATCGCGGCCCGGGGCGCGGTCCCGGTGATCGTGGGCGGCTCGATGCTCTACATCCAGTCCCTGCTCGACGACTGGTCGTTTCCCGCCACGGACCCCGCCGTGCGGGCCCGCTGGGAGGGGCGGCTCGCCGAGGTCGGGGTGGGCGAACTGCACGCCGAGCTGGCCCGCCGCGACCCGGCGGCGGCCGCGGCGATCCTGCCCACCGACGGCCGGCGTACCGTGCGCGCCCTGGAGGTCGTCGAGCTCACCGGCCGCCCGTTCGCCGCCTCGGCGCCGCGCATCGGCGCCCCGCGCTGGGACACCGCCATCATCGGATTGGATTGCGACACAACCATTCTCGATGAGCGATTGGCCCGGCGCACCGACGCGATGTTCGATCGGGGCCTGGTCGACGAGGTCCGCGGGTTGCTGGCGGAAGGCCTGCGCGACGGCGTCACCGCCGCCCGCGCCCTGGGCTATGCGCAGGTGCTCGCGGCGCTCGACGCGGGCGGCGCCGACGAACACCTGCGCGACGCGCGGGAGCAGACCTACGCGGGCACCCGGCGCTACGTGCGACGCCAGCGGTCGTGGTTTCGCCGGGATCACCGGGTGACCTGGCTGGACGCCGCGGACGGGGCGCGCCTCGTCGACGGCGCTTTGGGAGCGTGGCGGCACGTATCCTGACCTGGTGATGTTCGCCAAGGGCCACGGCACGCAGAACGACTTCGTGCTGCTGCCCGACCTCGACGCCGACCTGGCGCTCACCGCCGCCCGGGTGGAAGCGCTCTGCGACCGGCGCCGGGGGCTCGGCGCCGACGGGGTGCTGCGGATCACCACGGCGGGCGCCGCCGTGCGGGTGGGTGTCCTCGAGCGCCTGCCGGACGGCGTCGGCGCGGGCGACTGGTACATGGACTACCGCAACGCCGACGGGTCGACCGCGCAGATCTGCGGCAACGGCGTGCGCGTCTTCGCCCACTACCTGCGCGCCAGCGGCCTGGAACCGCGCGACGAGTTCGTCGTCGGCTCGCTGGCCGGCCCGCGGCCGGTCACACTGCACCACGTCGGCGGGACCGACGCCGACGTCACCGTCGACATGGGCAAGGCCAACCGGGTCGGCAGCGGGCAGGCCACGATCGGCGGCAGGCGGTTCACCGGCCTGGCGGTCGACGTCGGCAACCCGCATCTGGCCTGCGTCGACCCGCAACTGGACGCCGAGGGTCTGGCGGCGCTGGACGTGGCAGCACCCGTGCAGTTCGACCGCGCCCAGTTCCCGGACGGCGTCAACGTCGAGGTGCTCACGGCACCGGTCGACGGGCTGGTCCGGATGCGGGTGCACGAACGCGGCGTGGGGGAGACCCGCTCGTGCGGCACCGGGACGGTCGCGGCCGCCGTCGCCGCGCTGGCCGATGCGGGGGCCGACACCGGGACCCTCACGGTGCGCGTCCCGGGCGGCGACGTCGTGGTGACCATCACCGACGCCACGAGCTACTTGCGCGGGCCGTCGGTGCTGGTGGCCCGCGGCGAGATCAGCGAGGAATGGTGGCGCGCCCAGGAGCGTTAAATCGGGTGCGCTGCACCGATTCAGCGTGCACTATTGCTAATTGCCTATGACACATCCCGAAACTCCCTTTTACGATCAGCCGGATCTCGAGCCCAGCACGGGCGAACTCGCCCTCGAAGACCGCTCGGCGCTGCGCCGGGTCGCCGGGCTGTCCACCGAACTCGCCGACGTCTCCGAGGTCGAGTACCGCCAGCTGCGGCTGGAGCGCGTCGTCCTGGTGGGCGTGTGGACCGAGGGCAGCGCCGCCGACAACCAGGCCAGCATGGCCGAGCTCGCGGCCCTCGCCGAAACCGCCGGCTCGCAGGTGCTCGAGGGACTGATCCAGCGCCGCGACCGGCCCGACCCGTCGACCTACATCGGCTCCGGCAAGGCCGCCGAACTGCGCGAGGTGGTCCTTGCCACCGGCGCCGACACCGTCATCTGCGACGGCGAGCTGTCCCCGGCGCAGCTGACCGCGCTGGAAAAGGCCGTCAAGGTCAAGGTCATCGACCGCACCGCGCTGATCCTGGACATCTTCGCCCAGCACGCCACCAGCCGGGAGGGCAAGGCGCAGGTGTCGCTGGCCCAGATGGAGTACATGCTGCCCCGGCTGCGCGGCTGGGGCGAGTCGATGTCGCGGCAGGCCGGCGGCCGCGCCGGCGGCAGCGGCGGCGGCGTGGGCCTGCGCGGTCCCGGTGAGACCAAGATCGAGACCGACCGCCGCCGCATCCGGGAACGGATGAGCAAGCTGCGCCGCGAGATCAAGGAGATGAAGCAGGCCCGCGACACCCAGCGCAGCCGCCGGCTGGCGAGCGACACCCCGTCGATCGCCATCGTCGGCTACACCAACGCCGGCAAGTCCAGCCTGCTCAACGCGCTGACCGGCGCCGGGGTGCTGGTGCAGGACGCGCTGTTCGCCACCCTGGAACCCACCACCCGGCGCGCCGAACTCGCCGACGGGCGGCCGGCCGTGCTCACCGACACCGTCGGGTTCGTCCGGCACCTGCCCACCCAGCTGGTCGAGGCGTTCCGCTCGACGCTGGAGGAGGTCGTCGACGCCGATCTGCTGGTGCACGTGGTCGACGGCTCCGACGCCAACCCGATGGCGCAGATCAACGCGGTCCGCCAGGTCGTCTCGGAGATCTTTGCGGACATCGCCTCCCATGACGGCAGCCCGCCGCCCGAGCTGCTCGTCGTCAACAAGGTCGACGCCGCGAGCGACCTCACGCTGGCCAAGCTTCGCCACGCGCTGCCCGGCGCGGTGTTCGTCTCCGCGCGCACCGGCGAGGGCGTCGACGACCTGCGCCGGCGGATGACCGAGCTGGCCGTCGCAACGGACACGGCCGTCGACGTGGTGATCCCCTACGACCGCGGTGACCTCGTCGCCCGGCTGCACTCCGGCGGGCGCGTCCAGCAGGAGGAGCACAACGCCGACGGCACCCGCATCCGGGCCCGCGTTCCCGTGGCGCTGGCGGCCAGCCTGCGCGAGTTCGCCGCCGACTGAGCACGCGGCCCCACCCACTGCCGACCAACCGGCTGGTTGGTATATCTTGGGCGGCAGGGTCCCAGTCGCCGAGGTTCAGCGGAGGTCGTCCATGAGTGCTGCCATCAAGTACGAGCGCACGCTTTTCGAGCCTGAGCACGAGTTGTTCCGTGAGTCCTACCGCGCCTTCCTCGACCGCCACGTGGCGCCCTACCACGACGAATGGGAGAAGGCCAAGATCGTCGACCGCGGCGTGTGGCTGGAGGCCGGGAAGCAGGGCTTTCTGGGCATGGCGGTGCCGGAGGAGTACGGCGGCGGCGGCAACCCCGACTTCCGGTACAACACGATCATCACCGAGGAGACCACGCTCGGCCGCTACAGCGGGATCGGCTTCGGCCTGCACAACGACATCATTGCGCCGTACCTGCTGGCGTTGGCCAACGACGAGCAGAAGCAACGCTGGCTGCCCAAGTTCTGCACGGGCGAGATCATCACCGCGATCGCCATGACCGAGCCGGGCACCGGCAGCGACCTGCAGGGCATCAAGACCCGCGCGGTCAAGCAGGGCGACCACTACGTGCTCAACGGCGCAAAGACGTTCATCACCAACGGGATCAACTCCGACCTGGTGATCGTGGTCGCCCAGACCGACCCGGACAAAGGCGCGCAGGGCTTCTCGCTGATCGTGGTCGAGCGCGGCATGGACGGATTCGAACGCGGCCGGCACCTGGACAAGATCGGGCTCGACGCGCAGGACACGGCCGAGTTGTCGTTCACCGACGTGCACGTCCCGGCCGAAAACCTGCTCGGCGAGGAGGGCATGGGATTCATCTACCTGATGCAGAACCTGCCGCAGGAGCGGATCTCGATCGCCATCATGGCCGCCGCCGCGATGGAAGGCGTGCTGGAGCAGACGCTGCAATATGTCAAGGAGCGCAAGGCTTTCGGCAAGCCGATCGGCAGCTTCCAGAACAGCCGCTTCGTCCTCGCCGAGCTGGCCACCGAGGCCACCGTGGTGCGGATGATGGTCGACGAGTTCGTCCGCCTGCACCTCGACCACAAGCTGACGGCCGAACAGGCCGCAATGGCCAAGTGGTACGCCACCGAGAAGCAGGTGCACCTGATCGACCGCTGCCTGCAGCTGCACGGCGGCTACGGCTACATGCGCGAATACCCGGTCGCGCGAGCCTATCTCGACGCCCGGGTGCAGACGATCTACGGCGGCACCACCGAGATCATGAAGGAGATCGTCGGCCGCAGCCTCGGCGTCTAGGAAACGCGTTGCGGTGCAACACAATCGTGTCTTCCGGCGCGGACGGCACGCCGCAACACGCGTGCCACCGGCCGGCCGGCCCGCCAAACAAAGAATGGCCGAATCGGCCATTCCGCCGGGTAGTTCGCTGATCAACCAAGGGCCTCGCGTACCGTCGGCGCATGTGTTTCTCGTATATCGACTGCGTAGTCACACATCGCCACGCCGGCGACCGCGGCGCTGGTGAGCGTGGTCGATCACCGTCCGGGCGCGCTCCGGCATCATTTCGACATCGGCGCGGTCTCCTTTTCCGTACTATTTCCAATTTGACTTCGCATTGCTTGTCGGCCGGGGCAAAGTTATGCGGGCCCGGCGATAATGCGGTTCGTCAGAGTGTTGCTTCCCAGCGGTTCGGGTATGACCCGCTCGCGGGGTCTGCAAGGTGCGGTCATGGCCAGGGATAGGGCCCTATCCATCGGAGGCTTGGTGAACGGGCAGAGAGGTCGAATGCACAAGCTGGTCGGGCGCGCGCTGGTCGGCATTGTGACCACGGTGTTCACGGCCGCCTTGCTGGCGCCGTCCGCCGCCGCATCGCCGATCGGCGACGCCGAAGCCGCGATGATGGCCGCGTGGGAGAAGGCCGGTGGCGACACCTCCCCGCTGGGCCCGCGCAAGGGCGACGTGTACCCCGCCGGCGACGGCTTCGCGCTGGACTTCGACGCCGGCAAGATGTTCTACACCACCGACACCGGCGCCAAATTCGTGTACGGCCCGGTCCTGGACAAATACGAGGCGTTGGGCGGGCCGGTGAGCAGCGACCTCGGGTTCCCGACGATCAACGAGGTTCCCGGCCTGGCCGGACCGGACAGCCGGGTGGCCACCTTCTCGGCCAGCGACAAGCCGGTGATCTTCTGGACCCCAGACCACGGCGCCTTCGTGGTGCGCGGCGCGATGAACGCCGCGTGGGACAAGCTCGGCAGCTCGGGCGGGGTGCTGGGGGCACCGACCGGCGACGAGACGTACAACGGTGAGGTCACGTCCCAGAAGTTCAGCGGCGGCGAGATCTCCTGGAACAGGAAGACCAAGGAGTTCAGCACCAACCCTGCGCAACTGGGCGACCAACTGAAGGGCCTGCAGGTCGCGATCGACCCCGCCGCGGCCATCAACATGGCCTGGCGGGCGGCCCGGGGCGCCACCGGCCCGCTGGGCGCCAAGCAGGGCGGCAACTACCCGATCGGCGGCGACGGGATCGCCCAGAACTTCGCCGGCGGCAAGGTGTTCTTCAACCCGGCCACCGGTGCGAACGCCCTCGAGA
>NZ_LZKL01000057.1 GCF_001668725.1 Mycobacterium sp. E787
GGTAGCGAGCGTCAGCTCCATGAGCTTGATGGCCTGCCCGCAGGCGTCGATGCCGGGCGCCTGTGGGTCCACCCACCGTGGCGCCCTACCCCGGACCCCTCGGCGAACGCGCCGACTGGTGGTGGTACGACCCCTTCCAACCCCAACCACCACCATCGACCAACTAGATTCGCGAACGGCACCGCATCAAAGCCCAAACAGATTGCGGCACAACCAAACTCGCTCGCACTACCGTTTCGAGCCGCGTCGGCTCTACAGCGCGCGGCGCAGATCGGGATCCCGGGCCTCCGGAGATCTCTTCTGCTTGGCGGCGTAGAGACGGTCGTCCGCGACCGCGTACAGCTGGGCGACGTCGGCGCTTTCACCCGGCGCCGATGCCGCGCCGACGCTGGTGCCGGGTGTGTGCAGCCGCACCCCGGCGATGAACCGCTCGGCCGCCGTCGGCGCCCGGCCCGCGCGCTCCGCGATGCACACGGCGAATTCGTCGCCGCCGAGCCTGGCCAGCACGGCGTTGGCCGGAGCCACTTTTCGCCACACGCTGGCGCGGCTGACCAAGTGCTCGTCCCCGGCGACGTGTCCGTCGGTGTCGTTGATCCTTTTGAAGTTGTCGATGTCGAGCGCGATGACGGTGACGGTGGCCGCCGACGAACGGGCTCGCGCCAGCAGGTCGGTGGTGGCGATCTCCCAGCCGGCCCGGTTCAGCAGGCCGGTGAGCGGATCGGTGCAAGCGGCGGCGACCAGACTGCGCGTCACCAACCCGAAGGACTCGGCGGCCCCGACGATCGCGACCACGAAGATGACGTAGTCGAGATAAAACCTGGCCGTATGCGAGACCGCCAAGCCGACAATCGACGCCACGGCCAGCACGCCGACCAGAAGCGTCCCCCGGCGTGGCGAGTAGAAGGCGCGCAGGTACATCGCCAGGAACATCGGCGCGATCAGGCAGGCGAATTCGGCGGTGATCGCGATGTGGAACGCCATCACGATCGGCGTCGCCGCGATCGCGGCGGCCGTCGCCGGCGCGGGTTTGTCAGGCCGGACGCCCAGCCACCCCAGCGCCGCCACCCCGAGGGCGATCGCCACGATGCCCCCGGCCGGACTGCCGTACGTCAGGCCCCGGTGGATCGGGAAAAGCGAGAACAAGACGCCGTATGCGTAGAGAAAAGTGGTGGCGCTCAGGTAGATCCGGAGCAGCCGGACCTGGTGTTTGCCGTAAAAGCCGCTTCCCGAATCGGCGCGCAGCCGCAATTGCTGTCGGCCAGTGACCCGACGGCCGAAAGGGCCTGCGAGGCGAAGACCCATCCCGTCTCTCTCTGATCAGCTGCGGCTATGCGGAGGCGCTGCCAATTGTTTCATCGCCGATATGGGAGCGCGCCCTCGATTATCTGAACCGTAATGGATGGGTCGAGCGATGTCCGCAAAAGGAGGGGACGGTTTTAATCCGTCCCACTTCAACATATTACGCACCCGGGGGCTTGCGGCAAGACCGGGGTCATGCCGCAAAATCGCTGGTCGAAGCGGAATCGGAGCGAATCGGGGGTTGCGAAATGAGTGCGTTGTCAGCGGTGGAGGAAAGCCACGCGGTGGTGATTGCCGGGGGAGGCCCGACCGGGTTGATGTTGGCCGGCGAGTTGGCGCTGGCGGGGGTCGACGCCGCCATTGTCGAGCGCCGCGCCAGCCAGGAGTTGATCGGCGCACGGGCGGGCGGATTGCATTCGCGCACCATCGAGGTCCTCGATCAGCGCGGTATTGCCGACCGGTTCCTCGCCGAGGGTCAGGTGGCGCAGGTCGCGGGGTACGCCCAGATTCGACTGGACATCAGCGACTTTCCCACCCGGCACCCCTACGGGCTCGCGCTCTGGCAGACCCACATCGAGCGGATCCTGGCCGGTTGGGTCGACGAGCTTGCGGTGCCGATCTATCGCGGATGCGAGGTGACCTCCGTCGCCCAGGACGACACCGGCGTCGACGTGGCGCTGTCCGACGGCCGGTTCCTGCGCGCCCGGTACGTAGTCGGGTGCGACGGCGGACGCAGCGCGGTCCGTAAGGCCGTCGGCATCGACTTCCCGGGATGGGATCCGACGACGAGCTACCTGCTCGCCGAGGTCGAGATGGCGGGCGACGGCGAGCCGGAATGGGGCATCCGGCACGACGGCCTCGGCGTCCATTCGCTCAGCAGGCCGGAGGACGGGGGGCCGGTGCGGGTCATGGTGACCGAGCGGACGGTGGGCGGCACCGGCGATCCGACCCTCCGCGAGCTGAGCGAGGCGCTCGTCGCCGTATACGGGACCGACTACGGGATACACAGCCCCACTTGGATCTCGCGGTTCACCGACGCGGCGCGGCAGGCGGCGGCATATCGCGCGGGGCGGGTCCTGGTGGCCGGCGACGCCGCCCACGTGCATCACCCGATAGGCGGGCAGGGCCTCAACACCGGTGTACAGGATGCGGTGAATCTTGGGTGGAAGCTGGGCCAGGTGGTCAAGGGAACCTCGCCCGACGGGTTGCTCGACAGCTACCACGCCGAACGGCACCCGGTCGGGGCTCGCGTGCTGCGCAACGCGATGGCGCAGATGAGCCTCCTCCGTCCCGACGAACGCCTGACGGCGTTGCGCGACAGCATGTCCGAGCTCCTCGGCATGGACGAGCCGCGGCGGCGATTCGGTGCGATGATGTCGGGCCTGGACATCCACTACGACCTGGGCGAGGGGCACCCACTGCTGGGGCGCCGCATGCCCGACCTGGAGGTGGTCACCCCCGACGGCGCGACGCGGGTGTTCACCCTGCTGCGCGACGCGCGACCCGTGCTGCTCAATCTCGGCGAGCAGGCTTGCGATCTCGGCGCCCGCGAGGGTCGGGTCAAATCGGTTGACGCCAAATACCTTGGGGCCTGGGATCTCCCGGCGCTGGGCACGGTGACCGCGCCAACCGCCGTGCTGATCCGGCCCGACGGATACGTCGCCTGGGTGGGGGAGCGGACCCAGGTCGGACTTGCCGACGCCCTCACGACGTGGGTCGGGCCGCCAGCCGCCGCCTAGCGGACATGCCGGCGCCGGCCCGGTCAGCGCGGAGTCCGGATGCGGACGGGTCCGTGCCAGTTGCCGTCGGGATCCAGCACTTTCCCGCGCTGTGTGATCTCCAACTGACCAGATCTCGCCAGCTCCCGCGCGACCTCTCGGGTGTCGGCCATCAATTCGCGCCATCCCTGACCCCCGACGGCCCGCGCGGCATCCGACGGGCAGGTGCTGCTGCCCGGTCCGCGATGGTGAGCCAACGCGCGCAGCGCACATTTCAGTCGTTGCCTCAGCGGCCCGTCGCCCAGAGCGATCGCGGCATCATCGGCGCCCGGACCGCCATCACCCACGACCCGGCTCAACTCGGCGCGCAGGGGCTGATCCACGGTTCTACGATCCCTCAGCGTCGGGCCGCTGAAAAACCGCGGAGCTCATCGACCAGCGTGGACACCTCACGCCGGCGGGAAGGAACTGCGCATTCGCTCAGTTTTTAGTGCAAGCGCCCGGCCCGACGGCCAAGATCGGCGTCGACACCAGGACGAGAGGCAAAGATGACCGACTCAGCCAGCGACACCAGGCCCCACCACGTGCGGATCGGCGTCCAGTTGTGGCCCGGGGGGACGCCGGACTACCGCACCTGGCGGCAGGCGGTGCTGGACGCCGAAGAGCTCGGCGCCGACGCCATCTTCGGCTACGACCACTTTCACAAGCCCTTCGTCGACATCGTCGGCGGTGTCCCGCAGCTGCACGATGAACAGCCGGAGGTCAACAACTTCGAAGGGTGGACGGCGCTGGCTTCCTGGGGCGAGATCACCACGCGCGCCGAGATCGGTCTGCTCGTCACCGGCATGCCGTACCGCAACCCCGACCTCGTCGCGGACATGGCCCGCACGGTCGACCACATCAGCGGGGGCCGGCTGATCCTCGGCCTCGGGGCGGGCTGGTATTGGAAGGACTTCACGGTCTACGGCTACGACTACGGCAGCGTGCGGTCGAGGATGGACCAATTCGACGAAGGCCTCGCGCGCATCGAACATCGGCTCGCTCACCTGACGCCGGGCCCGGTGCGACGCATCCCGATCCTCATCGGCGGCGGTGGGGAGCGGCGGACGATTCCGACCGCGGCGCGCCACGCCGACATCTGGCACAGCTTCGAACCCATCGACGAATTCCGTCGCAAGAACGAACTGCTCAAACGCCTCGCGGCGGAGGCCGGGCGCGATGAGGCCGCGATCGAACGGGGGATGGGCTGGACCGACGCGAAGACCGCCGACTCCTTCGTCGACGAGGGCGTCACCCTGTTCACCACCGAGATCCACCCGGATGGCGACGGCTACGACTTCTCCGAGCTGGAGAGGATGCTCGCCTGGCGCGGTCGATGAGCCGACGGGCAGGCTAGTCCGGCGGCTCCTCCATCGAGCCGCGGGTGGGGGCGTGTTCCCGCTCGCTGGGCTTGCCGGCAACATCTTCCGCTTCCCGCTCGTTGGCGACCTTCTCGCCGAGTTCGTCGACGATGTCCTCCAGGTGCTGAGCGTGACTCACTGGGTCTCTGTCGGGGTCTGTCATGTCGCTTTCCATTGACGTTCACGGTCGGGCCACGGTACCCGTCGCTATTCCATACCCCGACGCGCGATTCGTAACCTCATCCGGAATTACCGACGCGACGCAGGGCTGCACACACGGCGCGACGATGGAAGTATCGCAAGGGTGGCTACCAAGAAACCGCAAACGATCTCGTACCCGGCGCCGGAAAAACGCCCGCGCCGCCACGACGCCGAACCGCTCGATCCCCACGTCATCGTCCTGTTCGGCGCGACGGGGGATCTGGCCAAGCGCAAGCTGATCCCCGGCCTGGCCTACCTGGACCAGTCCGAGCTTGCCCCGGATATCCAAATCGTCGCGACGTCGCTCGAGGAACTCACCGACGACGAGTTCCGTGAGCTGGCCAAGAACGCGATCGACTCGTTCGGCGCGCACAAGCTCACGCCCGAGCAGTGGGACAACTTCGCGAAAATCATCACTTACGTTCCGCAAAGTGCCGGACCCGATTCGCTGGCCGACGCGGTCGCCGAGGCCGAAAACAAACTGGACCGCAACGTCAAGCGGTTGCACTATCTTTCGGTCCCCCCGAAAGCCGCGCGCGCCGTCATCACCATGCTGCGCGACGCGAAGCTCGTCGAGCGCTCCCGAGTGGTCATGGAAAAACCGTTCGGCACGGACCTGGCCAGCGCCGTCGCGCTCAACGACTTCGTGCACGAAACATTCGACGAATCACAGATTTTCCGCATCGACCACTTCCTGGGCAAAGAGGCCGCCCAGAACATCCTGGCGTTCCGCTTCGCCAACGGGCTCTTCGAGCCGATCTGGAACCGCAACTTCATCGACCACATTCAGATCGACATCCCCGAGGCCCTCGGGCTGGATCAGCGGGCGAACTTCTACGAAGAAACCGGCGCCTATAAGGACATGGTGGTGACCCACCTGTTCCAGGTGATGGCGTTCGTGGTGATGGAGCCGCCGACCGCGCTCGAGCCGTTCGCCATCAGCGAGGAAAAGAACAAGGTGTTCCGGTCGATGCTCCCCATCAAGCCCACCGAGGTGGTGCGCGGCCAGTACAGCGGCTACCGCGACGAGAACGGGGTGGCGAAGGACTCCGACACCGAGACGTTCATCGCGCTCAAGGTCGGCATCGACAACTGGCGCTGGGCGGGCGTGCCGATCTATCTGCGCACCGGCAAGAAGATGGCCGAGGGCATCCGCATCATCTCGATCGCCTTCAAAGAGGCTCCGCGGACGATGTTTCCGCCGGGGTCGGGCGTGGGGACCCAAGGCCCGGACCATCTCACGTTCGACCTCGCCGACAACTCGAAGGTCTCGCTGTCCTTCTACGGCAAGCGGCCCGGTCCCGGCATGAAGCTGGACAAGCTGTCCATGCAGTTCTCCTCGCAGGAGATCGACACCGTCGTCGATGTGCTGGAGGCCTACGAGCGGCTCATCCTCGACGCGATGCGCGGCGACCACACGCTGTTCAACACCGCCGAGGGCATCGAATCATTGTGGGAGCGTTCGGAGGATCTGCTCAACGACCCGCCCGCCGCCAAGGTGTATCAGCCCGGCACGTGGGGTCCCAACGCGATTCACCAGTTGATCGCGCCCAACGCCTGGCGGTTGCCGTTCGAGCGGGAATGGCGGGAAAACAAGAGCTAGCCAATGGACTTCCTGGGCGGCTGACTCAGCCAGTCGCGCAGTTTCGCGTAGATCTCGGCGTGGTTGAGCAGGTCGAAGTGGTGCAGGCCGGTGAGCGTGAGCCCGTGGTCCGGCTCGAACGGAATCTGGCGGGACTTGCCGTTCCCGGATGCGCTGTGGTGGCGCACCAGCCGGTCGCCGAGAACGGCCCCGACCGCCCCCGGGGCGGCGGTGGTGGCGACGAAATGGTGGGCGGCGCCGGGCAGGAACGGGACCTCGTTGCACCGGTCGCGCAGGAACTCGTCCGGGTCGCAGTCGGTCCAGTCCTCGTCGAGCAGGGCGCCATACCGCAGGTCCTTGGTGCCCGAACTGCGTGCGTTGAGGAAGGCCGCCAGGCCCGCGGTTTCGGGCAGCCGGGCCAGCGCCCAGGACGCGGCGTTGACGCCCTTCTCCAGGTCGGCGCCCAGGTGCGGGGAACCGAGGCAGACGACGTGGCGGACGGCGTCGGGCCAGCCGTGCCGGTGGTGCGTTCCGTAGTGGCACGCGCTGCGCGCCACCAGGCCGCCCATCGAGTGACCGACCAGCGCGATCTCCTCGACCGGGACCGGCCACAGCGCCCGCAGCCGCTCGATCACGGCGGCCAGGGATTTCCCGTTGTCGGAGATGTGCAGGCCGGTGTTGTAGCGCAGGTAGACCGGGGTGAACCCGAGGTCGCCGCGCAGCCTGGCGCCGTACGGCGTCACCTCCTCGCCGTCGCGCGGCCGCCGCCACCACGACCGTTCGGTCATGCACCAGCCGTGCACGAACACCGCGATCCGGCCGGTGGGCTCCGGAAACGCCGCCGCGATCTCGTCGGCCTCCAGCGCGACGGGCTTGCCGCGCCGGCGCACCCCCATGGTGAGCGCGAAGCCGTTCCCGCGGTCGGTCAGCTCATCGCCGTAGATCCCGTTGAGCGCGGCGATGAAACCGGCGACTCTCGGGTCCGCCTCGACGGTTTCGTCGTCGTCGTCGCCGCGCGCCTCGGCGGCCAGTTCACCGGCACTGCGCAACGCGGCCCGCAGCGCACGGTCGACGGCGTAGTAGGTGGCCGCGGCGGTCGTGTCGTGAACGACCTGTACGGGTTTCGACACCGGGCCGATGGAGTGGAAGACCCGGCGCGCGATGCCGTCGTGCGTGTCGCGCACCAGGCTCGTGAGCACCCGGGTGCCTTCGCCGGCGAGGTCGGCGAGTGACCGGATTTCCTGTCGCTGCATGAGCTCCTCCTCCCTGCTCCCACCCAGGGTTCCCACTCCTTACGCCGATTAGCCACCTATCCTGGCCGGAGTGTCCGTCGGAGATCTGCGCCATCGCCTCGACGGCCTGACCACCCGCGACGCGGCACGCCTCGGGCGGCGCCTGAAGCACCTCCGCGACGCCCCACCGGAAAAGCTTCGACAACTCGCCGGCCAGATCGCGGAGGCGGAGGCGCTCGTCGCCGCCCGGCACGCCGCCGTCCCGGCTGTCAGCTATCCCGACCTGCCGGTCAGCGCGCGGCGAGACGACATCGCCGCGGCGATCAGCGGGCACCAGGTCATCGTGGTCGCGGGCGAGACCGGGTCGGGCAAGACCACCCAGCTGCCCAAGATCTGCCTCGAAGCGGGCCGCGGCGTCCGCGGAACGATCGGGCACACCCAGCCCCGGCGGCTGGCCGCCCGCACCGTCGCCCAGCGCATCGCCGACGAACTGCAGACCCCGCTCGGCGAGGCCGTCGGCTACACCGTCCGGTTCACCGACCGGGTCAGCGACCGCACCCTGATCAAGCTGATGACCGACGGCATCCTGCTCGCCGAGATCCAGCGCGACCGCCGCCTGCTGCGCTACGACACCCTGATCCTCGACGAGGCCCACGAGCGCAGCCTGAACATCGACTTCCTGCTGGGCTACCTGCGCGAGCTGTTGCCGCGCCGGCCGGACTTGAAGGTGATCGTCACCTCGGCGACCATCGAGCCGCAACGGTTCGCGGCACACTTCGGCCGGGCGCCGATCGTCGAGGTTTCCGGGCGGACGTATCCGGTGGAGATCCGGTACCGGCCGCTGGAAGTCCCGGTGTCGTCGGACGTCACGGATGACCCCGACGACCCCGACCACGAGATCGTCCGGACCGAGATCCGCGACGAGATCGAGGCGATCGTCGACGCGATCCATGAGCTGGAGGCCGAGCCGCCGGGGGACATCCTGGTGTTCCTGTCCGGCGAGCGCGAAATCCGCGACACCGCAGAGGCTTTGGGCGGGTTGAAGCACACCGAGGTGCTTCCGCTGTACGCCCGGCTGCCCACCGCCGAGCAGCAGAAGGTGTTCGCGCCGCACACCGGGCGGCGCGTCGTGCTGGCGACCAACGTGGCCGAGACCTCGCTGACCGTGCCGGGGATCCGCTACGTCGTCGACCCGGGCAATGCCCGGATCTCGCGGTACAGCCGCCGGTTGAAGGTGCAACGGTTGCCTATCGAGCCGATCTCGCAGGCCTCGGCGGCGCAGCGGGCCGGACGCTCGGGCCGGACCGCGCCAGGCGTGTGCATCCGCCTGTACTCCGAGGAGGACTTCGCCGGCCGACCGCGCTACACCGACCCGGAGATCCTGCGGACCAACCTCGCCGCGGTGATCCTGCAGATGGCGGCGCTGCGGCTCGGCGATATCGAGGATTTCCCGTTCCTCGACCCGCCGGACCGGCGCAGCGTTCGCGACGGCGTTCAGCTGCTGCAGGAGCTCGGGGCGTTCGACGCGGGCGGCGCGATCACCGACCTCGGCCGCCGCCTGGCGCGGCTGCCCGTCGACCCGCGGCTGGGCCGGATGATCCTGCAGGCCGACGCCGAGGGCTGCGTGCGCGAGATGCTGGTGCTGGCCGCGGCGCTGACGATCCCCGACCCGCGGGAGCGGCCCACCGACCGGGAGGAGGCCGCCCGCCAGAAGCATGCCCGCTTCGCCGACGACGCGTCCGACTTCGTTTCCTACCTCAACCTCTGGGCCTACCTGCGCGAGCAGCGAGCCACATTGTCGCGCAACGCTTTTCGGCGGATGTGCCGCGACGAGTTCCTGCACTACCTGCGCATCCGCGAGTGGCAGGATCTGGTCGGGCAGCTGCGCAGCATCGCCCGCGATCTGGGCATTGTTGAGTCTGACGAGCCGGCCGACGCGGCGAGCGTGCACGCGGCGCTGCTCGCCGGCTTGCTGTCACACGTAGGCATGCGCCGCGAGGACGGGCGCGAGTACCAGGGCGCGCGCAATTCGCGATTCGTCCTGGCGCCCGGCTCGGTGCTCGCCAAACGGCCGCCGCGCTGGGTCGTGGTGGCCGAGCTCGTCGAGACCAGTCGCCTCTATGGGCGGACCGCGGCGCGCATTCAGCCCGAGCTGGTGGAGCGCGTGGCCGGTGACCTGGTGCAGCGCACCTACAGCGAACCGCACTGGGACGCACGCCGCGGGGAGGTGATGGCTTTCGAGCGGGTGACGCTGTACGGCCTGCCGCTGGTCGCGCGCCGTCGCGTCGGGTACGCGCGCGTCGAGCCCGCGGTCGCGCGGGAGCTGTTCATCCGGCACGCGCTGGTCGAGGGCGACTGGCAGACCCGCCATCACTTCTTCCGCGACAACGCGCGGCTGCGGGCCGAGCTCGAGGAACTGGAGGAGCGGGCGCGCCGCCGCGACCTGCTCGTCGGCGACGACGAGGTGTACGCGCTCTACGACGCGCGCATCCCGGCCGAGGTTGTCTCGGCGCGGCACTTCGACGCGTGGTGGAAAAAGCAGCGGCACAAGACACCTGACCTGCTGACGTTCAGCCGCGACGACCTGCTGCGCGCCGGGGAGACCGCCGACGCCGACCGACCCGACAGCTGGCAGTCGGGCGATGTCGCGCTGCCATTGACCTACCGGTTTGAGCCCGGCGCCGCCGACGACGGTGTCACCGTCCATATTCCGATGGACGTGCTGGCGCGATTGGGTGGCGACGAGTTCGCCTGGCAGGTGCCGGCGCTGCGCGAGGACCTGATCACCGCGCTCATCCGCTCGCTGCCAAAAGACCTGCGGCGCAACTTCGTTCCCGCCCCGGACGCCGCCCGCGCGGTGCTGGCCGGGATCGACCCGAGCGGCGAGCCGCTGCTGCCGGCGTTGCAGCGCGAGTTGCGCCGTCGCAGCGGTGTTTTCGTACCGATCGACGCCTTCGATCTGGACAAGCTGCCCGCGCACCTGCGGGTGACGTTTGCGGTCGAGTCCGCGGACGGCGTCGAGGTCGCCCGCGGCAAGGACCTGCAGGATCTGCAGGAGCGGCTGGCCGCGCCCGCCCGGCATGCCGTCGTGCGCGCGGTCGCCGGCCGGCTGGAACGACAGGGGTTGCGCGGCTGGCCCGACGACCTGGACGAACTGCCGCGCTCCGTCGAGCGAACCGTCGAGGGCCGCATCGTGCGCGGCTTTCCCGCGTTCGTCGACGCCGGCGCGGCGGTGGACCTGCGCGTGTTCGCCACGTCGGTCGAGCAGGACGAGGCGATCGGGCCCGGCACACGACGCCTGCTGCGGCTGAGCGTGGCGTCGCCCGTCAAACCGGTGGAGCGCCAACTGGATCCGAGGACGCGCCTGGCGCTCGGTTCGAACCCGGACGGCTCCCTGTCCGCGTTGCTCGACGACTGCGCCGACGCCGCGGTTGACGCGCTAATGGCCCGGCCGGTGTGGACGCGCGACGAGTTCGGCGCGCTGCGCGATCGGGTGGCGGAGGCCCTGCTGCCGACGACCGTCGACGTGGTGGCCCGCGTCGAAAAGGTGCTGTCGGCCGGGCACGAAGCGCAACTCGCATTGCCGGCGCAACCGCCACCGGCCCAGGCCGACGCGGTCGCCGACGTCCGGTCCCAGCTGGAGCGGCTGTTGCCGCCCGGATTCGTCACCGCCACCGGACGCGCGCACCTCGCAGACCTCGCGCGGTACCTGACGGCGATTCGCCGGCGCCTCGACCGGTTGCCGCACGGGATCGACGCCGACCGCGGGCGGATGCGGCGGGTGCGCGCGGTGCAGGACGCCTACGACGGACTCCTGCGCGCGCTGCCGCCCGCACGTGCGGCAGCCGCCGATGTCCGCGACATCGGCCGGCAGATCGAGGAGCTGCGGGTGAGCCTGTGGGCCCAGCAGCTCGGCACCCCGCGGCCGGTCAGCGAGCAGCGTATCTACCGGGCGATCGACTCCCTACACGACCGGCAGTGATCGGTTGTCGCAAAACTCCCGCCCCAGTGGCCGAAAAAGCAGGTCGCAGCAAACTTCTAGTATTGCCACGTTTACCATTAACCCGAGAACGATTGATAGCGATTCGGCCCGGTAATCCATCCCCGACTGTTACGATTCGCCGATCGCCAAATGTCGAGGCGTTTCGTGAGCGGACTGTTCGAGGGAGGGCGGAATCATGTCATTGCTGAGCATCGCGCCGGACGCCGTATCGGCGGCCAGTGGCAACTTGGAGAACCTGGGATCCGCGCTGCGCAGCGCCACCAGCATGGCGGCGGGTCAAACAACCGCAATAGCCGCGCCGGCCGCCGATGAAGTCTCGTCGGCCATCACGGCGCTTTTAGGTGTCCACGGTCAAGAATTCCAGGCCATCAGCGCCAAGGCGGCGGTCTTTCACGACGAGTTTGTGAAGCTCTTGAGCGGCGGCGCCGCGCAATACCTGAGTACCGAAGTCGCCAATGCCGAGCAAACGTTGGTGAATGCGTTGAATACGCCAGCGGAGGCGCTGCTGGGCCACCCGTTGATCGGCCCCGGCCAGCCGAGCGGGGGTGCGGCCGCCGCCGTCGCGGCGCAAACGATCACCCAGAGCTTCGGTCCGTTCCAGTTCGCGATAAGCGCGACCCCGGGAGGCGTAAGTGAGCTCGTCACGCTGAACGGTCCGTTGGGACAGCTGGGGTCGTTGTCGCTGAACGGCATCCCGTCCTTTCCCGCGACCGGCGGCGTCGGGTTGGCGGTGAACGGTACCGGCACCGCTAATACCGCACTCGGTCCCGTCACATGGTTCTCGGCCACCGGGAGCGAGTTCATCTCACCCAACGGCGTGTTCGGGGCATCCCTCGGTGGACTCACGCCGATTGGTTACGCGGCACTGTCGGTGAACGGAGCGTTGCCGGGCGGAATAACCGGAGGGTCGTTGACCACCTTGGGTTTGGAGTTCTTCTTCCAGGGGACGCAGTTCGGCGTCATTCCGCTGTTCGGGAACCTGCCGCCGCTGATTTTCTAGCCGGGCCTCCGCCCGCCGGCACTCCGGCTGGGCCGCGCCCGCCGGCACCGCATAACCTTGCCGCGTGGACGTTGAACACCGCGAGTCGGCGGCGCTGCGCCCGCGCAGATCTGCCCTTTACTTGCCCGGCAACAACTCCCGGGCGCTGGAGAAGGGCAAGACGCTGCAGGCCGACGTGTTGATCTTCGACCTGGAAGATGCCGTGGGACCCGGCGCCAAGGCCGACTCGCGGGCCAGGGTGTGCGACGCGATCAAGGGGAAGAGCTACCACCCGCGCGAGGTCGTGGTGCGCGTCAACGGCCTGGACACCGACTGGCACGACGATGATTTGGCCGCGGTGGCCGGCTCGCCGGCCGATGGTGTGCTCGTGCCGAAGGTCGAGACGGGCCGGCAGGTCCAAGCGCTGGCCGCGGTGCTCGACGAGCTCGGCGCGCCCGCGGCCATGAGGCTGTGGGTGATGATCGAAACGCCCCGCGCCTTCCTGAGAGCGGAGGAGGTCGCGTCGGCCAGCGATCGGTTGGCCGCGTTGGTGGTGGGCACCAACGACCTCGTGAACGAGCTACACGGTCTGCACGTACCCGGACGCGCGCCGGTGCTGACGGCCTTGTCGTTGGCCGTGTTGGGCGCGAGGGCGGCCGGAAAGACCGTACTGGACGGGGTTTTCAACGACATCACCGACGAGGGCGGCTTTCGTGCCGAGGCGCGGCAAGGTCGCGAGCTGGGGTTCGACGGCAAGACCCTCATTCATCCATCCCAGATCGCCCCGGCCAACGAGCTGTTCGGCCCGTCGCAACAGGAGCTGGCCGACGCCCGCAAGATCGTCTCGGCCTACGAGCAGGCCGAGGCCGCGGGGAACAGCGTCATCACCGTTGACGGCCGGATGATCGAAAGCCTGCACGTGCGCGACGCCCAGCGCATCCTCGCGCTCGCCGAACTCATCTCGCAGAGGGAATACGCGTCCTAGCGGGCGGCGATCCACTGCGTGAGCGCGTCCTCGAGTGCCGTGGTGACACTCATACCCGCGGTGGTGGCGGCCTCCTCGAACCGCTCGACCAGGTCGGCCGGGACCGACGCATTTACCTTGCAGCGCTCTGGTTTTGGCTTACCCTGCGCACGGACCACCGGCTCATGTCGGGCGACGGTCGCGTCCATCGTCTCGCGCAGGACGGGCATCTCCTCGAGCAGGCGGGCAAGCTCGTCGCGTTCGATGCGAAGCACCTCCGACGGCCCGGTCGTCGTCACCGTCGCGGAACGGAGTTGCCCCCGGCGGAGCACGGATTCGCCGATCACCTCGCCCGGGCCCAACACGGCAATGCGGTCCTGGCCGACGTACACCCCGGCCTCCCCGCTGAGCATGATGTAGCAGGCGTCCGACGGAGTCTGCTCCAAAATGAGCGGCCACGGCTTGGACCGCGCAATGCGGTGCGCCGCTCCGACGAGACGGTGCAGCTCATCATCCGAGAACTTGTCGAACGCATCGAACTGCCGCAGCCGGCGGACGTCTTCCTCCTGGTGTCCTTCCGCATCCACTTTCATAGCGGGCTCCTCATGCGCGATGTAAGCCGGACATCGAGGAGCCTAACTTGGATCGGCTGCAATGAAGAAGAAAAAGGTGATTGGTCGCCATGCGCCTGCCGGGCGGTCAAGTCCCGTCACCCGGTAGGTTGAACGCGAATCCCGACGAACCCGAAAGGAGACACGGTGCACCAAACCGCGGCCATGGCTGAGGCCGACCGCGCGTGGATGATCGACACTCTGCTCGCGCTGCTGCAGACCCCGAGCCCCTCGGGGCGCACGGATGCGGTGATGCAGCTGATCGGCGACATCTTCGACGACTTTGGCGTGCCGTTCACCCTGACCCGCCGGGGTGCGCTGACCGCCGAACTGCCGGGGGAGTCCGCGACCACCGACCGGGCGCTGGCCGTTCACGCGGACACCATCGGCTGCATGGTGCGCAGCCTCAAGGACAACGGCCGCCTGGAGCTGATTCCGGTCGGCACCTTCTCGGCCCGGTTCGCCACGGGCGCCCGGGTGCGGATCTTCAGCGACGACCCCGACGAGTTCATCACCGGCACCGTCTTGCCGCTCAAGTCCAGCGGGCACGCGTTCGGCGACGAGATCGACACCCAACCCACCGACTGGAAACACGTCGAGGTCCGCGTCGACCGCAAGGTGTCGTCGCGGGAGGACCTGGTGCGCCTCGGCCTGAACGTCGGTGACTTCGTCGCGCTGATCGCCAGCCCCGAACTCACCGCCGACGGCTTCATCGTCTCCCGTCACCTCGACGGAAAGGCCGGTGTCGCAATCGCACTCACGCTCGCCAAGAACATCTCGGAGAACAAGGTGGTGCTGCCGCACCGCACCACGATCATGATCACGATCACCGAGGAGGTGGGTCACGGCGCCAGCCACGGCCTGCCCGCGGATGTCGCGGAACTGGTCTCGGTGGACAACGCGGTGTGCGCACCCGGCCAGCATTCCGTGGAGGACGGCGTGACCATCCCGATGGCCGACATGCACGGCCCCTTCGACTACCACCTGACCCGCAAGCTCTGCCGGCTCGCCGAGGAGCACGACATTCCTTTCGTGCGGGACGTGTTCCGCTACTACCGCTCCGACGCCGCCGCAGCGATCGAGGCGGGCGCGGAGACCAGGGCCGCGCTGGTCGGCTTCGGGGTCGACGGCAGCCACGGCTGGGAACGGACCCACATCGAGTCGCTGGAGGCCGCCTACAACCTGTTGCACTGCTGGCTGCAGACTCCGTTGACGTTCGCCAAGTGGGACGCCAAGCCGTCGGGCAATCTGCGGGACTTCCCGTCGTCGAAGCAGCCCGCGCCGACCGAGCAGTGGGTGCCGCTGGCCCGCGGCGAGCACGCCGAGCCCGGGGATGCGTCGCCGGGTTCGCACTGGCCGCCGTCGGAGGGCCCGCAGGCCTGACCCATTCTGGGGCTACGGCTGACCCGCCAGCCCGTCTTCGCCGAACAACGAGCCGCCGGCGCCCCCCGGTAAGGAACTGCGCGTTGTACCGGGCCGTACCGCTCGACAAGGAACGATTCTGTTCCCCCGTCGACGATCGCCACCCTTGCCAGGCTATTGCCGTGGGCGACTGCATTCATCAGGGGTTCACCTACTCATATCGTTTTCCGATTTCCGGGCTTGCAGCGCTTGGTACAGCTCGGCGCGCGACCGGATGTTGAGTTTTCGGTAGATGCGGCTCAGGTTGACCTCTACCGTCTTAGGGCTGATGAACAGGGCCGCGGCGATGTCGCGGTTGATCATGGCAAATCAAGCGGACTCTCTAAGAAGCGGCGTGGGACCCGGAGCGCCCTGCCGCCCCGCATCCTGCCCATCGCCGTCAGACCGGCGTTGAGGTGAATCCTCCTGCGATCAAACGGGTTTCGCTGGACGCGGGCCGCGCGTCCCGCCGCGCGTGCGGGCGGGTAGCCAGGCACAACCTGAACGATATCTAAGATCCCTCTTACTATTTTCTTATTATTCGGGTAGGGTCGCGGGCAGGACTGCTGAACGATTGCGGGAGCGGTATGAAGCGATTCGATGTCGTCGTTGTAGGTGCGAGGTGCGCCGGGTCGCCGCTGGCGGCGACGCTGGCGCGGCGGGGCATGAGCGTTTGCCTCGTCGACCGAGCCCGGTTTCCGTCGGAGACCCCGTCGACGCACATCATCCAGCCGTCCGGCGTCGAGTTGCTCGATCGGCTCGGAGTGCTCGAGGGGGTGTCGGCCGCCGGCGCGGTGCCGCTGGATCGCATGACGATGGTGATCGATGACGCGGTTCGGATCCACGCGACCGTCGATCCCGGACGTTTTACCCACCCGTCCCTGTGCGTTCGGCGGGTGACGCTCGACGCGTTGCTGGTCGACGCCGCGGCCTCGGCGGGTGCGGATGTTCGCACGGGCGTGCGCGTCACAGGCCTTCACACCGAGGACGGACGCGTTACCGGAGTCGACACGGCCGCCGGTCCCATCGAGGGGCGGCTGGTGGTCGGCGCCGACGGGCGCCACTCGACAGTCGCCGCGGCCGTCGGGGCCCGCGAATACCATGTCGCGTCGCCGGGGAAGATGTTCGCCTGGGCGTATTTCGAGCATGTGCGCGACCGGGAGGGGCACGCGCGACTGGGCCGCCGCGGAGATGTGGGCTTTCTCGCCGGTCCCACCGACGGTGAGCTCTACATGGCCGCGATCGCCATCGACATGGCCAAACAGGCCGAGTTCCACGCCAATCGCGACGTCAACTTCGTTGCCGGCCTGCGGAGCTGGCCCGAACTCGCCGACGTCATCGGCGACGGGCGACGCGTCGGCCCGATCCGGGTCGTGTCGAACTGGCACGGGTATTTCCGAGAGGCCGCCGGTCCCGGATGGGTCCTCGTCGGCGACGCGGGACACTTCAAGGATCCGGCACCGGGGCAAGGCATCAGCGATGCGCTCCGCCAGGCCGAGCGCTTGGCCGATTCCATCGAGGACGGGCTGGGCAAAGCCGGTCCCGACGACGCCATGCGGCGGTGGTGGCAGTGGCGCGACGAAGATGCTTACGAAATGTACTGGTTTGCAAAGGATTTCGGTGCTCCCGGCCCGACGACGCCGTTCAACACACGCCTCATGCGGGAAGTCGCCGCCGATCCCGCAGCGGCAATGAAGCTGTTGCTCGTGCTCAACCACGAATTTCGCCCTTCGCGGCTGTTCACCATTCCCATGATCGCGCGGGCCGCGGCGGGAGCGCTGCGGGACAGGCCCGACCGGCTGATCGCGACGCTCAAGGAGATCGTCAACGTGGCGAGCGACACGGCGCGCCGATCGCGGCAGCAGCTGACTGACCTTCAGGACGTTGATGCCGTCGTACGAGACCGGTGATGCCGCGCCTGGTTTCCGCCGCATCTCTTGGCTTCGTACATCGCGGCGTCGGCTTCGGCAACCAGCTCGCGATACGCCCGTTCGGCGTCGTCGCAACCCACGCTGCGCAACGGCAGGGTGGCGGTTCCCACGCTGGCCGTCACCGGAGCGGGGAGCGCCGCGACTGCCTTGCACAATGCGTTACCCCACCCGTGCGGCGGTTGGGTCGACACGACATCTGCGACGAGGAACTCCTCCCCGCCGACGCGGCCGATAACCGACGTGTCCCCGCAGACCGTCGTCATCGCCCGGGCCACCGCGGCGAGCGCCTTGTCGCCGGCCGCGTGCCCCTGGCTGTCGTTGACCGCCTTGAAGCGGTCGAGGTCGATCATGGCCACCGCCAAAAACATGTGCTCGCCGCCGGCAAGCATCCGCCCGATGATGGCGCGGTCGCAGGCCCGCCGATTCAACAGGCCGGTCAGTGGGTCGCGATTGGCGCGCAATAAATCCACGCCCAGCGCCCGGACAACAATGTGGATGGCGAATGGCACGATCACGTTGAGTTCGAGCACCAGAAAATAACCGGTGAGGGCCAGTGTCGCCTCGCCGGCGGCGACCAGGCGCACCACTTCGACCGCCGCGACCGCGCCGGCAAGGGACAAGTTCAGAGCCACATATCGCGCGGTGTGAAAGAACGCGACATAGCCACCCGAAACGGCTAAAGCCGAACATGCCATCAGGGCGACGATCGGCTGGGTCTGCCAGAGGCAGCCGGCGGCCACGCTCGCGCTGCCGATCATGGCGAAAGCAATCGATTGCCGCCGGGTGGGCCACCGGGACAACCACAACACCGCCATGCCCAGCCCGGCCACGCCGGCCACCACGGAGACGGTCAGGGCAAGACGCGGGTAGAACGGTGTTTGCCCCCACAGCACGTTGATCGGCCACAGCGCCAGCGACGCGGAGACCCCTGCCAAGACCCGGCGGGTGTTGGCGCTCAGCCCGTGGGCTTGCAGGTAACCGGTCAGCCAGTCGAAGTGGTCGGGTTGCCGCCACCACGCCGCCAACCACCGCATTGCTTGCCTTCCGAACTCGTCCGGGCCGTCGAGATTTACCAAACTAATCCGGATCGCACGACGATTCAGACGAACGCATTTATTCGACCCAAAGGATGCTTCGGATGGACAAATTGGAATGCAAGTCTGATGCCGCGGATGTATTTACGGTGGAGCCAATAATTGACGGGCCGCATTCACTGTCTAGTGGATTCAGCGCGTGACCGACCGCTCCAGGCTTGCCAGCGATTCGGCCAGGTAATCCGGACCGAAAGGAGGGATCGCGCCCACCCGCTCGCGAATATCTTGTGGCGTGGCGCTCCAGTCGTAGGTGAGAGTCACGTTGGTGTGGTCGCGGCCCGCGGCCAGGTCGTAGCGCCAGAACCAGCCGCCGGGACGGTGGTTGCCCGCGTCATCGAGCTGGCCCGGCATCCAGCCGATCGCGCGGTCCTGCTCGTACACGTTCACCAGGTTGTACACAACGTAGTCACCACCGGCCTGGGTGAGGAACATGTTCATCGCGAACATCTGCCCGGCGCCGGTGATCGGTGCGACGTCCACCGCGTCGCGGACCCAGTCGGTGGGTTCGGTGTTGCAGTGGTGCGACGGGTCCGCGAGGACGGCGAAGATCTGCGTCGGCGTCGCGGCGATGGTGCGGGTGGCGACGTAACGTTCGGCGGTGGCGGTCACGAGTTGTCCCTGGGTCCGTAGGCGCGGGCGATGGCGGGGGAGTCGAGCCACCCCGAGTATGTCGGGCGTGACGGCCAGCCTTCGGGGGAATCGAGCCATTCCTCCTGCCGGCCCCACGGCAGGATGTCGATCAGCCCGAACGAGTGGCCGAGCTGCTCGGTGCCTCGCCCGTTCGTGTGCCACGTGCGATACACGGTGTCGCCGTCGCGCAGGAACACATTGACCCCGAAGCCCCCACCGGGCGGCGCGTCCATGTCCGCGCCGAACGTGCTCTCCGAGGACGAGTACCACTCCATCCGGTTGCCGACCTTGCGCTTGTAGGCGAGGGCTTCCTCGATCGGTCCGTTGGTGACGATGACGAACCGGGCGTCGTAGTTGTCAAGGAACTCCAACCGGGTGAATTGCGACGTGAAGCCCGTGCAGCCACCGCACTGCCACTCCGCGCCGTCCGACCACATGTGGTGGTAGACGATGAGCTGCGAACGGCCGGCGAACACCTCCGCCAGAGCTACCGGCCCGTCGGGGCCGATCAGCGTGTAGTCGGGCAGCTCGACCATCGGCAGGCGCCGGCGCTGCGCGGCGATCGCGTCCAGCTCGCGGGTGGCGGCCTTCTCACGCTTGCGCAGTTCGTCGAGCGCGGCGCGCCAGGTCGCGTGGTCGGTAATGGGGGGCAGCGCTGCTTTGTCCACGTTCACGGGATCCACCTTTGCGATCGATTTCTTCGTAGCAGGTCTGACTCCCGGCGCGCGCGAAATTCACCGGTGCGACCGTCCGGCCGGCGGTAGCCTTACGCGCCATGACCGACTCCGTGGTCGTCAGGGTCAAGCCCGGCAGCCGCAAGGGACCCCTCGTCGAGGTCGGTCCCGACGGCGAGCTGACGATCTACGTCAGGGAGCGAGCGGTCGACGGCAAGGCCAACGACGCGGTCACCCGCGTGCTGGCTGAACACCTGCGCTTGCCGAGAAGCAGCGTCGAATTGGTATCGGGAACGACGTCGCGGCTCAAGCGGTTCCGGGTGAGCCGTTGAGCGTGCTACGCCCTCACGGCGTTCAATGCCGCGATCGCGTCGATCACCGCCTCGGGGTGATCAAGGGAGACAAAGGTTTTCGCGTCGGGCACCTCGATCAGTTTCCCGTTGCTGAACAACTTGGCCAGGCGCCGGCCCAGGCCGGGGGTGAAGCAGCGGTCCGCTTGGCCCCACACCAGCGTGACCGGCTTGGTGAAACGGGGAAGGCGGGTGGCCACGTCGGTGAGGTCGAAAGTGGCGACCTGTCGCAGCAACGCCGCCAGGTCGCGGCAGATGCGGGAGTCGTGAAGGCAGGGCTGCAGCCAGGCGGCGGTGAGCTCCGGATCGGGCCGCTTGATGAGCAGGCCGTAGCCCAGCACCGAGTGCCGCAGCGTCCGCCACCGCAGTGGTCGGATCAGCGCCTTGATCGAGGCGGGCCCGCGAGCCAGCCCGAACACGACGTCGAAGGGGAAGGGCGGGCACTTGTCGAAGGCGTCGCAATTGGTGAGCAGCAGGCGGCCGATCCGGTCCGGGTGGGCGTCGACCACCAGTTGGCACAGCCCGCCCCCGGTGTCGCTACCGACCAGCGTCACATCGGAAAGGTCGAGGGCGACGATCGCGTCGTCGATCAGCTCGGCGACCCCGGGCAGGGACAGCACGGCGGCGTCGTCGACCGGGATGGTGTGTGAGCCCAGCGGCAGGGTCGGCACGATGCAGCGGAACCCGCGCCGCGCCAGGCCTTCGGCGACGTCGCGCCACAGTCGCCCGTCGACCAGGATGCCGTGGACGAACAGCACCGGCGCGTGCGGCGAATCCTTCGGCCCGAATTCCTGGTATTCGATGGTGGCCTGCCGCAGCGCGAGCTGTGCCATGACGGTTGTCCCTCCTTGAGCTTCGTACCGACCCCTACCCGAATCGAAGCTCAGCGGCCGCTGCCACGGCCAGCCCGGAGACTGCCATGCACTGCCAATGCCTGGTCAGGGCCCGGCGTGTAGATCGACATCACCGTGTCAAGGTCGTGGGCCCGAAGCGCGCTCGCCAGCTCGTCGATTCGCCGTCGAATCTCGGCTTCGTCGGCCGCGGGGTCCGTTTCAGTCGTCACAGACCCGACGGTAGCCGCGCCGGGCCTCTTGACCTGTCCGGCCGGGCTCGGTTCGATGATCCATATGCCACGAGGGGGGGAGGCTTGCAATGAGGACGTTCGTCCGCCGTCTCGTTCTCGCTGTCTTGGCCGCGCTGGCGTCGATGGCCGCCGTGACCGTCGCGACGCCGGCGGTGAGCAGGGCCGACTGCGCGGACGGCGAGTGGTGGGACCCGACGGGCAAGGTCTGCCGACCGCTCGGTGTCGGGCCGCAACCCCTGGCATGCGACCCGGGGCAGTGGTGGGACCCGACGGCCAATGTATGCCGGCCACTGGGTGTCGGGCCGCAACCGCTGGCATGCGACAACGGCTGGTGGTGGGATCCGGGCGCCAACGTGTGCCGTCCGCCGCTGGTACCGCCGGCGAGCTAACCCGGCGGTGGCCTTCACAAGATCGCTTAGTAGACGCTGGCGTACCTTCGCCATGCATAGTAAGCTCATAGCCAATAGTGAACGTACTCGTCTATAATCCGCAGAACGAAGGCGCCATGTACACCGCACCATCGCCTTTTGACGACCCGACCACGCCGATTGACGCCCAAGCGTTGCGAGCCTGGTGGGCGCGGCAGCGACATGAAGCGCAAGGGATGCAGCGAGGCAAGCCGGAGCGCGCCGCGTTCATCCGACAAAGATTGTGACGGCGCCAGCACCGCCGCTCAGTGGGCGCAGCATCGGGCGCGCAGCGTGGGGACGCCGGGGCCCGCGAGATCGTCGCAGTAGGCGCCGCGCCCGGCCATCGCCATCGTGAGCGCCAGAGTGGTACCGCTGACGAGCGGTCCGGTGCCGGTCGCGAAGGAACTGTCCGTCGCCTCCAAGCGCAGACCATCGATCGCACTGCGGCCGGCAACCGTGAAGTCCCGACGAGCAAAGAATTCCGCTACCGGTGTGACGACGTCCACCGGAGGTGTGCGGAGGACCCCGAGTGGCCGCCGGATGTCTTGGGCGTGCACTATCACCTCACCCAGCCAGGCGGTGGTCGGTCCCAGTGGCGCGGTGGTGCTGGTGATGACCCGCCGGAATCGCTCGAGCGTCTCGGCAGGGTTATCGCCTCGGTGTTCGGCCAGGCGGCGGTCGTTATGCAAGTCGAAGTCGAACCGCGCGCCCAGGGCACTGGTGAGCCAGCGCAGGGGACCGGTGCTCGCGGCCGCCGTCAGGTGGGCGACCACCTCCTCGACAACCCACCGCGCGCACAATGATTCCTGCGTCCACTGCGCGTCGTCGAGGCCGGCGAGATCCTCTGCGAGCGCGGCGCGCTCGGCATGGACCGCCGACCAGAGAGTGTCGCGGTTGGCGCCTTGGAACATGTGAGCCTCCATTGCACGGCCGAGATGACATCGGTGTAGACCTGCGCCAGGCACCAAAGTCATCGGGCGACCGGAACGGGCGTCAGCCCGAGGCGCTCAGGATCTTGATCGCGAAGACGAGCGAGTCGCCCGGCCGGATGCCGGCGCTGGGCTGACCGTCGGGGTAGCCATCCGCGGACGTCATCGCGACGGCGACCGTGGACCCGACCTTCTGTCCCGTGATGGCCTTTTGGAACCCGGGCACGACTCCGGTGAGGGGGAAGTCCACCGGGGCGCCCCTGTCGTAGCTGCTGTCGAACACGGAGCCGTCCCGTCCGTTGACTCCCATGTAGCAGACGGAAACCTTTGCGGTCGCGGGAACCACCGGTCCGTCGCCGGGGCGCAGGGTGTGCACCTGGGTCTGGGTCACGCTGAAGGGTGCCGTGACGTTCACGCGTGGAGCCGTCGTATCCGTGGACCCGGTGACCGCGACGCTGCCCGTCGTTCCGGCGAGCGTCCAGTCGGGCGTCGCCCCGTTCTGTGGTGCCGCGGTGGGGCAGGAGCCTGCCGCGGTCGCCGTGCCGGATACGGCGAGCGGCAGAATGCCGCCCGCGACGCAGGCGACGAAAGCGGCGGAGGAGAACACCCGGGGAGATTTCACGGCCGTCACGCTACCGCAGCGTCACAAGGCGGCCCGACTCCCACTAACTGGCGATTCCGGCCAGTTCGTGTGCCACCGCCTCGAATGCGCGCAGCGTGTCCAGCATGTGCGGCTCCTGAGAGTGCGGCTGGGTGGACACCTTGGCGGCGACCATCTCCGCGGCACGGTTGAGGTAGATCATCTGGCCGCACATGCCCAGGCACAACACAACGTTGCTGCCGGGGTAGGGAAACCACATCTGGTTGCGGTACATCCCGCCGGGCAATTCGGTGTCGTCGGGGCTTGCGGCGAAGGCCTGACGCGAATCGGGACCGCCGTCGAGGGTGTCGGCGATCCAAGCCGTCGGTACCACCTGCCGGCCGGTCAGCGATGCGCCGTCGCGCAAGAACAGCGACCCGAACCGGATCATGTCGGTGAGGCAGGCGCTGATGCCGCCGTTGAACATCCCCGTGCCTTCGCTGTCGACGCCGATGGTGGCGTCGCTCTGGGCGCCGATGCGGCTCCACAGCAATTCCGACATCAGCTCGGGCATCCGCTGGGCGCCGGCGACTTCGCAGATCCAGCCGAGCACGTCGGTTTCACACGAGCGATATGCGAAGGGGCCGCCGTGTGGCGACTCCTGCCGCAATGTCAGCAAGAACTCGCGCAGCGTGGCAGGTGCGTCCGGACGGCTCCGGGGAGCCCAGCCCATCGCCTGGTCGAGGAGGTGTATCTGTGCGGCCGGGTCATCGTAGTTTTCCGTGAAGGCGATGCCCGACCTCATGTCCAGCAGGTGGCGCACCGTCGCGCCGGCGTAGCCGCACTTCGCCAGGGCGGGAACGTATTTCGTGACCGGCGCGTCCAGCTCGATCGCACCCGATTCGTGCAGCGCGCCGGCGACGGTGCCCACCAGCGACTTGCTCACGGAGAACAGCAGGTGCCGGGTGTTGGGTCCCATGCCGTGGAGGTACTCCTCGGCGACCAACGACCCGCGGTGGGCGACGGCCCACCCGTCGGTGGCCGTCGCGGCCATCACCGCGCCGACCGTGGTCGCCGTCCCGTTGGTATTGGTCACCGGGATCCCGGCGATCGGAGCACTGGCCGCGGGCAACGCCGCGCGCGGCCCGCCTCCGCGCGAGATCGCCGCGGTCGGCACCATGTCGTCGACGTGCTGGAATGACCAGCGCGCGTAGGGCGAAGACAGCCAGTTGGCCAGGGAGATGCCGGCCGGGACGCTCACGCGCGCGCGACGAGTCGCGAGACGATCGGCGCGGCCGGCGTCAGGGGAGTTGAGGTGAATTTCGCCTTCATGCCCTTGATCCAGCGCTGGCAGCGCTCGCTGAGCTGATAGTCGTCGGTCTGCAGGTGCGAACGGGTGACGAGCACGCCGAGTTGGGCGCCCTCGGAGCGTAAGTCGCCGGGCGCGGCGACCCGCATGTAAAAGGCCTCGGACCCGTCGAGCAGCGTGGCCCAGTCGTTGGCGGTCCGCGAAAAGGAGACCCGACCGTCGTCGTCGATGCGCCATACCCCGGTGCGTGGCGTCGCGGTGAAGATTTCGATATTCGGCGACGTCTCAGTGAGTATCACCTGGCCCCAGACCTCGTCCTCGCCGTAGCCGCGCTCCCAGCGCTCATTGATCTCGTCGATGTCGAGCTCGTACTCCACGTCCATGTACTCGAGCAGGTGAAAGAGGAACAGCGGCATGTCGGCGTAGGCCTCGGTGGTCAGGTTCGTCATCGGGCTGGCGCCGGACAGCCGCGGATTCACCTCGCCGAGGTAGAGCTCGTCGGAGTCGAGGTCGTGCAGCAGGTCCACCTCGAAGTAGCCGAGGTAGCCCTCGTGGCGCATGACGTCGCCCAGCTTTGTCACCATTTCTCGCGCGGCGTGCGTCTGGGCGGGCGGCAGCACCTCGTGCCAGATGTCATTGCCACACCAGCTGCCCCGGCTCGGCGTCAGCTCCGAATAACCGACGAGACTCGTCATCGCCGGGCCGACGACGGTGCCGTGGCGGGTCACGGCGCCCTCGAGGCAAACCTCGACGTTGCGGATCCGCTTCATGACCTTGAGGTCCTGCCCTAGCAGGTCACCGGCGTGCTGGTCCCAGTCGCGTTGACCGTGCACAAAGAACGTCCCGCTGCCGGCGTTGCCGTAGGCGATCGAGATGACGAGGTCATCTCCCAGGCCGGCGTCTTGTGCGAGCGCCAGCAATTCGTCGTAGGAGCCGGCCCGTCCGATCGTGTTGGGCACGCTGGGCACGCCCGCCTCGTCGGCCAGGCGCGTCATCACGATCTTGGAACCCAGGCGATTGCGCAGCTCGATCGGCGGATGCATGACCTCGAGACCTGCCGAACGGGCCAGGGCCTGGATTTCTTCGTTCATCATCACAAAGCAGCACTTGCCGCCGGGACCCTTACCGGCGATGAACTCGAGCGTCTCGGGGTCGGACAGCAGGTGGCTGCACACCTCGTCCATGGAGTCGAAATCACGGCGGTCGCGTCGCCGGGGCACGAACACGCGCGAATGCGTGCCCTCGAACGAGTCGAAGTAGGTCAGGTAGAAGAAGTTTCGTATCCAGCGGTCGACGCCGAGCAGGTTGAACGGGGTAGGCGAGATGAAGTACAGCGGCGTCTTGTTCGTATGGAAGAACGCGCGGATGTCCGACAGTCCGTTCAGTACGCGCGGCTGAGGGCCGCCGGCGGGCGCGCTCATGCCACCCACTCATACGTCGGCGCCTGGGACGACCGGGAGGCGGACGGCGGGGAAACTGGCGCCGCGGTCAGGGCGATGGCGCTGAGATCACATAACTCCATTGCACAAGTGTGCGGCACGCCTTTAGGCGTGTCTAAGTGAGGAGTCGAAGAAGCCTGCCCGGAGAACGGTTCAAATGCGGGTCCACTCGTCGCCTTCGGCTCCGACGACCGGGTGCGGTCACATTCCGCGTTGCACATGTGTCGACCCGGTAGAGCGATCACCCGAACAACGACAGAGGAGACGTCCGTGGACGCACGTCTGAGTTTCTACGACAGCACCATCGGCTCCAAGTTCGCCAAGCACATCAACTCGGCCGGCAAGGTCATATCCGACTCGACGCTGCCGCGCGCGACATAGGACTTGGTGAAGATCCGCGCAAGCCAGATCAATGGCTGCAGCCTGTGCACCGAGATGCATACCAAAGACGCGGCACATGCGGTCGAAACGCCATTGCGCCTCAACCTTGTTGCCGCCTGGCGAGAGGCCAAGATCTTTACCGACGCCGAGCGCGCGGCGCTGGAGCTCGCCGAACACGGCACTCGACTGGCCGACGCTGATCGCGTTGATCAACGCCTACAACCGAATCAATACCCCGCGGATTCATACGGTCAACGCAACATCCACTGATTTTGGAGGTTGCTATGCCGCGTGGTCATCCGATTGCGAGGTCGGTCAAACGTCAGCTTTTCGATCTGGTCTGTCAGGGCGCGGCCGTAACGCGGGCGTCGTCGGAGTTGG
>NZ_LZKL01000058.1 GCF_001668725.1 Mycobacterium sp. E787
ATGAGGACACCTCGCGATAACTGGGCTGTCCTCTATGTCGGGAGACATCTGTCCTCTATGTCAATGAACCACAGACCTCCGCCACCGCCAACCGAGTCGCGTTGGAACCCCTGACGCGGCCTCGTCCTATTCCTGCTGCAGTCTTCCTCGTGTCGGCATGTCGCTGCCGCGCTGTAGTACCACGGCGTCTGATCTCCGCCAACCGCCATAGGCCGCGGGAAGAATTGCTTGGCTATCAGCCAGTAAAGTGAGCGACGGAGCGATCCCAGGGTGCTCAGGCGAGACAGGAGCCATACGAATGGGCGTGCAGTGACCGAAGGGGCCAGGTTGCTGACAAAGGACCTGCGGGAGGCTATTGAAGATGCGATTCGACGTTCTGCACCGGCCTGGGATGAATTCGTCAACAAGAACAGAGCGCAAATCCCCGACGGTGAGAGACCACCAGACCTCGAGGAGGACGGGCGCCCCGTCGTCATGGCCATGAAGTACACGGCGTCCAGTCGGGCGAAAGACTATCTCTACCCGGCCACGAAGGGGTTTTTCATCGGGAATAAGGACTTTACCTGGGGTAAGGCCGTCTACGTGAATGGGGTTGACGAGCCGCTATCCGGGGCGATCTACGGTCGTGCCGGGTTGGTTTCGTATTTTCGGCCCGTCAACTGGAGGGCGTTCGACGCCCGCGATCCGGATAAGGCGGGGCTGTACCTGGATTGGTTGCACGGTCAACAGGATTATCCGGACGCGGTCCTCACGGTGCATTCCGACCACTTTTTGCACAATTTGCGAACTTATTTTCGCGAGCAATTCTCAATCGACGTGGTCCTCTGTGGCCCGGACGAGTTTGATGATCACACCAATAAGCCCGACCCGCAAACGTGGTACACAGATCCGGCTCATACCTGGCTGGCGGTCAGCGATTGGGTACCAAATACGAACAAAAGAAAGCTCGCGGGAGGCTACTCGCCGACCTTTCGTGACGTACGGCTCACGATTGTCGCCGAGGAGGAGTTCGCCATGCCTCCCGATCCGGATCCAAGCCTGCCCCGCCCACGATTCCCAGCGTCCCGCATTGCGCAACTGGGAGTCAGTCGAGTGGGGCCGTCACTGGTCTTCGGTGGATCGGCGCCATGGTCGACCGCCGTCTTGCTGCCGACCGGGCCAGGAGGTTCGCTTCAACGCCATCCGCCTGCGCCGACCAGCGTGCAGGAAGCTTACTGGCGGCGTGAAATCGTGCGGGTTCAGTCATGAGGCTGATTCCGCTTGCTGCGCCGCTGATTCGCCTCGCGGCAGTCGATGACGATTACGCGCAGGACCTGCACGACGCCGTCGATGCCGACCGGGACACATTAATGAGTGGGCTCGTTGAAGCCGAGGTCGGGCAGGCCGATCTCGCCGAACTGACGCCGCCCCAGTGGCAGTGGTACGCGACCTGGCGGCAGGAGCGGGGCGGTGGGCTTAACCGCGTCTTGCTGGACCACCTCGCGGCCTCCGCCTCAACACGATTCGCGCGGTTCCAGGTCCGCGAGCTTGTGCTGCGCGATCCAGAAACAAACGCGGCGGCGCCATTGGCCATGGATCCTGCAGCAGAGGTGGTAGGTGTCGTCGGATTGGAGTGGCTCAGCGAACAGGCGCGGGGCACAGAAAGCGACAACGAAGCGCTTGAGCTGATGCGCGATTCGCTCCAATGCGCGACTGCGGCCTCCTGGTTCCTGCTGAGGCAACTGACGTTCGGGAGGGACGATCGCAGCGATTTGGTGAGGACGCGGCTCGACGAGATCGCGGAGGACGGTCGCATTACAGCTCGCTGGTATGAGCGCGGTATCGAACCGGAACAGGGCGAAGGATACTGAAAATAGGCGGCCGCTGCAGGGGCCGCCGCGCGAATCAGTGCAGGGTCGGCGCGTACCGCAGCACCGCGCCGACGCCGTCGGCCGGTGCGACCCGCTCGCCGGCGTGCAGCAGCGACGCCCCGACCGACACCGCCAACAGCGGCAGCGCCTCGTCGGCGCGCAGCGTCTTGGCGGGCGCGGCGCCCTGCTCGGACAGCACGTTCTCGTTGGGTGCGATCGTCGTCACGTCGTCGTCGGTCACGACGGTGGCATCTCCGAGGTCCCCGACGATCAGCGTCTCCACCGCGCCCTGGCGCAACGCCGAGCAGACGGCGTCGAGACCCTCGGCGGCCAGACCGGATTGCCGGCCGAGCTCGGCGGTGAAGCGCTGCGCGGCGTCGTCGATCGTGCGCGATTGGCGGTTGACGAATTCGGCCTCGATGGCGTCCTCGACCTCGCCGAAGTCGTGACCGCTGTGCCGCGCCCCGACCTCGAGCGCCACCGCGCGCTCATGCAACCGCTCCGGCAGGGCGGTCATCAAGTCCGACCGCGACCGCACCTCCCCGACGACGAAGATCACGTCGCCCCCCTTCTCGACGAGCTCTGCGACCCGGTCGGCCACAGCGCGTACGTTCTTGCGGGCGGCCTCGTCGCTGCGCAGTTGCGGGTCGCCGTATCCCGCGGTCTCCGCACCGGCGGCGTGGTGCACCGGGTGGCCGCCGCCGTCGACGGATTCCGAGCGCAGCGTGCCGCCGATGTGGGTGGTGATGTCGGCGCCGCTGTGGTCGACCTCGACCAGCACGTAGTCGGGGTGATCGAAGCTGTGCTCGAGAATCGGCACCAGATAAGGCAATTCGGACACGCGGACGATGGTGCTCGCCGGGGGCCCCGCCAGATGCTCGTTGATCACCACACCGTCGGCACCGGCGATCACCGCGCGCCCGCTGCGGCCGATCGGCGGGCGCAGTTTGAGCACCGCGTCCCCGATGCCGTCGATGACGGCACGATCGGCGCGCTGGCTTTCGAGTTCTTCGCGCACCGCCCGCCACTTCAGTTCGAGCTGGGCCTCGGCGTCGTGAGTGTCGTGCGAGTCGTCGAAGTAGACCGACGCGAACGGGCCGGGCGCGTCCAGCAGCCTACGGAAGCGGTCGGAATTCATGCGAAATTGGTTGCCCTGCTCGTCGGGAGACAAACACTAGTAGCTGCGATCGCCCTCGCTGCTGTCGAAGAAGTGCCAGTCGCCGTCGTGCTCGACTTCCATGCGCCAGCCAAGCTCGTTGCCCTCGACCGCATCGTCGGCAAACCACGCGTGCGCCTTGTCGGCGCTGTCGATGTCCTTGGTCGCGACGACGTCGCCCTTCGGGTTGAGCACTCGGTAGGTAGCCATGTCGGCAGAGTTCCCAGCGCCGCGCGGGCTCAACCGGTCGGAATCTCGCGGGCGATGGCATCCATCAGGGCGGTGTAGCGGCCGATTTCGGGATCCCGGCCCGGCTTGCCGCTGCTGATCACGCCGGCGGCCAGGCTGCGCTCCGGGTCGGCCCAGATCGCGATGTTGGCCAGGCCGAGGTTGCCGAACGCCTTAGGCGCGTTGTGCCCGAACGGCCCGAAGCGCTTGGTACCGAGCATGTATCCGGTGCCCCACCGGGCCGGCCGCAGGCCGACGGCGAAATCGGGGCGCAGGCGCCGGCACTCCTGCACCGCACCGTACATGCGCTCCGGGCTGATGATCCGCACGCCGTCGAGTTCGCCGCCGCGGCGCCACATTTCGGCGAAGCGCGACAACTCGTTCGCGGTCGAGATGGTGTTCGACGACGGCACCACGGTGGACAGGAACGCCGGGGTGTTGGTGTACGGGATGATCTCGTGCACCGTCCCGCCGATGGCCTTGCGGAAGAGCGCCGCGATCACCGGCGGCAGGGGTTTCCCGGTGGCGTGGCTCGGCGCGACCAGCGGGATGTCCTGTTTGGCGACACCGAAGTTGGTCCAGCGGAAGCCCAGCGGGTCGAGAATCTCGGCGGCCAGGATTTCGCGGATGTCCTTGCCGGTGGCGGCGTAGACGATTTCGCGCATCAGCGGGCCCCAGGTGAGCGCGTGGTAGATGTGCACCAGACCCGGCCGGTACAGCGGCCGCAGCTTACCGAGCTGTTCCTGCGCGTACTCGTGGTCGTCCGCCCGGCGCAGGTCCGGCTTGGGCCCGGTGGGGAACGGGACACCCGCGCTGTGGGTCAGCACGTGCCGGATCGTGGTGCGGTGCTTGCCGTGGCTGGTGTAGCTGGGGATGTACTCGCAGACCCGGTCGTCGAGCGCGAAGTGCCCCTGTTCGACGAGCATGTGCACGACGGTCGCGGTGATGCCCTTGGCCGCCGAGTAGACGCAGAACGGCGTGTCGGTGGTGACGGGCTTCTTTTCGGCGCCGGGCGGGTCTGTTGGTGCGTTGCCCCAGCCGTGGCCGATCGCGCGGTTGAGCACGACGCGACCGCGATGCCGGATGGCCAGCTGGATGGCGGGGTGAAAGCCGGCCTGGTACCAGTGCCGCGCGGCCCCCCAGATCCGTTCGACGGCCGCGCTGTCGACCTGGGAGTGGTCCTCGTCGCCGATCGTCGTCACGGAGTCCAGGTCGGCCGGAACGCGGATTCTGCCGTCGGGAGTCACTTCCGCGAGAGTAGCCGAGGGTCGCGCTACTCCCCGGTGAACTGCGGCGGGCGCTTGGCGAACGTCGCCGAGATGCCCTCGGTCAGGTCCTTGGACGGCAGGAACGCCGCGTTCCAGGCCGCGACGTAGCGCAGGCTCTCCGACACCGCCGCGGCGCGCTGCTGCTCGAGGACGTCCTTGATGCCGTTGACCGTCAGGGGTGGGTTGGCGGCGATCTCGGCGGCGGTGGCGTGGGCGGCGGCCAGCGTGGCGTCGGCGTCGGCGTAGACGTCGTTGACCAGGCCGATCTTCTCGGCGCGGGCCGCGTCGATGTCCTTGCCGGTCAGCGCCAGCTCGCGCAGGTGTCCGTCGTTCAGGATCAGCGGCAGCCGGGCGAGGCTGCCGACGTCGGCGACGATGGCGAGCTTGACTTCCCGCACCGAGAACTTGGCGTCGGCGCTGGCGTAGCGGATGTCCACCGCGGAGATCAGGTCGACGCCGCCGCCGATGCACCAGCCGTGCACTGACGCGATGGTCGGCGTCCGGCAGTCCGCGACGGCCGTGATCGCGCCCTGCATGCGCTTGACCTCGCGGTGGAAGACGGCGCGAGGGCCGGCCAGCGCGTCACCGGAGAGCAGCGGCGTGAAGGATCCGCCCATCGCGGGCACGTCCAGGCCGTAGCTGAAGTTCTTGCCCGATCCGGTGATCACGATCGCCCGCACCTCGGGGTCGGCGTCCAGCGCCGCGAACACCTCCGGCATCTCCGACCAGAACCCGGGCCCCATCGCGTTGCCCTTGCCCGGCCCGATCAGCGTCACCTGTGCAACGTGGTCTTTCGTTTCGATGGTGACGGATTCGTATGTTTCGCCCATCAGCAGACCGTAGCGTGGCAAACATGGCTCCCGACTTGCGACCCGGACCTCATTCGCCGCCCACCGACGAGCTGCACAGCGCCGAGGACACGCTGGCCGTGCTGCAGCGGGCGGTGCATCCGATCGCCACCGACGACCTGGCGAAGCCGACGCCGTGCACCGAGTTCGACGTCGCGGCCCTGACCGCCCATCTGCTGAAGTCGATCTCGGGCCTTGGCGGCATGGTGGGTGCGGAACTTCCGGAGCGCGACGAAAGCGAATCGGTGGAGCGGCAGGTCATCGCCGCGGCCCGGCCGGCCGTGGACGCCTGGCACCGGCGCGGCCTCGACGGCACCGTGCCGTTCGGCAAGGGTGAGATGCCGGCCGCGGCGGCATGCGGCATCCTGTCACTCGAATTCCTGGTCCACGCTTGGGACTACGCCGCGGCCGTGGGCCACGAACTCAACGCCCCCGAGCCGCTCTCGGAGTACGTGCTCGGGCTGGCGCACCAGATCATCAGGCCGGAGATCCGCGCCGGGGCCGGGTTCGACGACCCGGTCGAGGCGCCCCCGGACGCCGGCGCGCTGGAACAGCTGATCGCGTTCACCGGCCGCGACCCGGCCCGCTAGCCACGCGACGGTCCACGCCCCACTGAGTGTGCGATGAGGGCTTTGTTAGTGCGTTCAGGGCGCAATTCGGCCCGGATTCCCGCCGTGGGCTCACACGGAAAGCCCTAGCCGCACACTCAATGCCGTAGATGCACGCTCAAGCGGAAGGACCTACACCCGTTCGAGGTAGAAGTAGTAATACCGGCCGTCGTCCAGGACGCCCTTGCCGTTCATGATGCCCATCACCGCGTCGTCGTCGATCTTCTTGAAATGGTCGTGCACGGGCTGGCCGTCGTAGACCATCGTGGCGGTGACCTCGCCGCGGAAGTGCTCCAGCCAGAGGCTGGCCTCCCCCTTGCCCAGCGCGACGTTGGAGAACTTGTTCCCGTCGGCGTCCACGCAGACCAGCGGCTGCACGTCGGCGGCGGACTTGAAGGTCTTGCCGAACCAGCCCGCCTTCTCCAATTGGCCGTTCATCCGGTGGCCGGTGCGGAATTCCCCGCCCTGCCACTCGCCGATCATGCCCTCGATGGTCGCGGGCTCCAGCGTCGCCCAGAAGTCATCCAGCTCGGCATCGGGGATGCTGCCGTCGCGTTCCTTGAACTCGGTGAACTTCTTGCGGGCCAGGCTCATTGGTTCTCCTTGATCCATTCGCGGGCAAAGCCCAGCAGGGCGTCGTTCTCCTCCGGCGCCGCGATGGTGACCCGGACGCCGTCCGGCGCGAACGGGCGGACCACGATGCGGGCGTCGGCGGCCCGCGCCACGAAGTCGACTGTGCGCGGGCCCAGCGGCAGCCAGACGAAGTTGGCCTGCGACGGCGGCAGGGTGTACCCGGCCGCACGCAACCCGGCGGTGACCCGGGAACGCTCGGCGACCACGGCATCGGTGCGGGCCAACAGCTCGTCGGCGGCGTCGAGTGAGGCGATGGCGGCGGCCTGCGAGATGCTGGTCACCGCGAACGGCACGTAGACCTGGTCGAGCGCGGTGATCACGTCGGGGTGGCCGACCGCGTAGCCGACGCGCAGGCCGGCCAGCCCGTACGCCTTCGAAAAGGTCCGCAGCACAACGACGTTGCTGCGGGCGCGGGCCAGCTCGAGGCTGTTGGGCGCCATGCCGTCGCGGATGTACTCGACGTAGGCCTCGTCGATCGCGATCAGGATGTGCGGCGGCACGGCCTCGACGAACCGGGCCAGCGCGTCCGGGTCGACGACCGTGGACGTCGGGTTGTTGGGGTTGCACACGAAGATCAGCCGCGTGCGGTCGGTGACCGCGGCGAGCATCCCGTAGAGGTCGAACGCATGGTCGGCCAAGGGCACCTTGACGGAGACGGCACCGGCCACCTGCACCATGGGCGGGTACAGCTCGAAGCTGTGCCATCCCATCACCACCTCGTCGCCCGCGGAGGCGGTGATCTGGATGACTTGCTGGCACAGACTGACCGAACCGCAGCTCACCGCGACCTGCTCGGGTGCAAACTCCGCGGAATTGGTCGAACTGAGGTACTTGGCCAGCGCCGCCTTGAGTTGCACGTGGGCGCTGTCGGGGTAGCGATGAACGCTGTCGGTGGCCCGTTCGATCGCCGCGCGGACGCTGGGCAGCGGGCCGTGCACGGTCTCGTTGCTGGCCAGCTTGATCGAACCCGGGACGGTTTTACCGGGAACGTAGACCGGAAGCCCGGACAGCTCGGGTCGCAGGCGGGCGGTCACTTCGACAGCATATGTCGGGGCTGTGTACGCTATGCCTCCGGCGGTTCTCCGGACACCCGAAGGGGTTCGGGTACCCTCAGGAAGCTGATGGAGGCGTGCCAGAGCGGCCGAATGGGGCTCACTGCTAATGAGTTGTCCCCCTCAAAGGGGACCGGAGGTTCAAATCCTCTCGCCTCCGCTGAGTCCTTTCGGGGGCGACACAACTGAACACAGGCGCCCGTAGCTCAACGGATAGAGCATCTGACTACGGATCAGAAGGTTAGGGGTTCGAATCCCTTCGGGCGCGCTCAGTAGTCGAAGGTCGTCGTTCCGACGCCGGTAGGGCTGTAGCCGAGGTAGACCGGCCCCTGCGCGAAGGGTGTGTATCCGCTGTTCATCTGGCCCGACGTGACCAGTGGGCTGTTGGTCTGACTCGTCGTGTACGAGTACAGCGGCGTGAGATCGTTGGTGTAGACCGAAATCGTCGTTCCTACCGGCACGCTTCCGGAGATCTGCCCGGTTCCGAGCAGGGAGGACGGAATGGCTCCGTATACACCGCCCGAATCGAGCAGCGCCAGGACCTGCTGCAAGGGCCCACCATTGATTTGTACGTCAAGGCTGGTGACCGGCGCTCCTGAAACGGTGATTCCCGGTAGCGGGTTGGGACCGAATTGCAGGTAACCCGCGGGCTCATTGATGAGCACGCCCTGGTTGAATTGGTCCGGCAACGCCATGATCACAGAGCTGTGCGAACCCACCGCATTGGCACCAATACCCAAAATGCCGTCGGCGCCACCGAAACCATTACCGTTGAGCATGATCAAAGCGCCGTTGAGGGATATCGGAAATTCGAGTAGGTCGACGCTGATGGGGGTGGGCGCGGTGACGAGTCCATTCCCGAAATTCACGGGCGCGTTGAAGCCGAGCCAGAGATGGGCGACCCCGTTGCCGTAGGCGAGAATGCCGATATCGGTGGGGAATCCGAGGTGCAGTAGGCCAATGTCCCAGAACGGGATGAGAAGGCCATTCGATCCGGTGTCAACCGTCAGTGGCACGCTCGGTCCGCCGTTGACGGAGACATTCACCGTCGGAAAGGGACCGTTCATGTGCAGCGGGACGACCCCGGTCGCCGATGAGCCGACTCCGGCGCCCGCACCGGTCGCGCTGGTCCCGCCGGTACCCCCGATGGCGCTCAACGCGGAGTAGCCGAGGGCGTCTCGGGCGAGGGTCTGCAGCGGTTGCTCGCTGATCAACCGCGAGGCATTGGCCGCCTCGGCGGCAAGATACGCACCCGCCGTGCCACGCAGTGTCTCCACGAACTCGGTATGAAAAGCCGTCGCCTGTTCGCACAGTTCCTGGTACGCCGTCCCATGCTGGGAGAGCATCGCCGCAACAGCGGCCGACACCTCATCGGCCGCCGATGCAACGATGCCCGTCGTGGGCGCCGCTGCCGCCGCGTTGGCCGCGCTGATCGTCGAGGCGATGTGCGCCAAGCCTTTTGCCGCGTCCGTCAACATTTCGGGCGCCGCGATGATGAACGACATCGTTGTGCTCCCACCGGCTGTTCATCGATCCCCCCGGTGAAGAACAGGACGAAAGTACCACTATCTTGCAGCGCTGAAAATGGTCAATTTCAGAACTGGACGCGCCCCAGAAAAGTGAGGTCCAGAAACTGAAGAGCCGTCGGGATGGCCCGCCGGGTCGTCGTGGGGTCCCTTGGCGACGGGGCGGTGGCGCCGAAGCGTTAAGCCGGAGTTGGTTGTAGCCGCGCGCATTCGGGGATAAATTGCGGCTCATGACGATGATCAGCAGTGCGGAAACGATGGGTATCGGCGGCGGCGCGGGCGGTGGCCGTTTCGGTGGTGGCGCGGGCGGCGGTCGCTTCGGCGGCGGTGCCGGCGGTGGCCGTTTCGGTGGTGGCGCGGGCGGCGGTCGCTTCGGCGGCGGTGCCGGCGGCGGGCGCTAGCTTTTCACACCTTCCCGGCTCGGGACGCGCGCGCGCCGGTCGCGATGCCCGTCCCGGGCCGGATCGTGCGCACGGTCAAGCGGATTCACCCGCTCAGGTGATCGGGCCGGCCGGCGCGTCCGGGTCGGCATCGCCGAGCAGATCGAGTTGCATCCATGCGACGTCGTGCCAGCTGCCGTTTTTCCATTCGACCCGCCGGTACAGGCCTACCTCGGTGAAGCCGAAGGATCGGTGAAAGCCGTTGCTGGCCTCGTTGGGTTGGGTTATGCCGGCGATGGCTCGCCGGTAGCCACGCTCGGTGAGCCGGCGCAGCAGTTGCGTGTAGAGGCTGCGGCCGCCCCCGGCGCGGTGATGGTCGGTGTCGATATAGATGCCGGTCTGAGCCGACCACCGGTAGGACGCCACGCGGTAAAGCGCGTGTCCGTAGGCGTAGCCGATGACCCGTGCGTCGCGTTCGAGGACGAGCCATTCGTGCGTCGCGCGCGCCGCGATGATGCGTGCGGCCATCTCGTCCACGCTCGGGACGTCGACTTCCCAGCTGATGGCCGTGTCCAGAACGTAGGGGCGGTAGATCGCCACGCAGGCGGCCGCATCCTCGGCGGCGGCCGGGCGGACAAGGCCGATGCTCGCTTGCATGCGAACCGCCGGGCTCGAGCCCTTAGGCCGGTGTCCAGTCGTCCCAGAACTCGGCGAAGTCCAGCGTCGTTCGGGGTGGCGGGGCGGTTCTGATGATGTCGCGGAAGTGGTCTTGCCAGCCCCACCACAGGCAGATGATGAAGACGTACTGATACCAGCTCAGCTGGTAGCCGTCCGGTATGCGCTCGCCCCTGTTCTCCGGTGCGAACACGGCGACCGCCAACAGGCCGATCGCGACCGACGCGGGAAGCTGGATCCGTCCGGTTTTCCAGATGTGGATCTGCTGGGGCTGAGGACTGTGGGGAGTCAGTTCGAATCCCGCGGGCAGCTCGTCGTCGTGCCCGTGGCCCCACCGGTGCACGCCGTACAGGACGTCGGCGATGTCCGGACGGCCTTCGGGCGTATCCGATTTCACCGCGATGGGAAAGCGGCTCCGCTCGAAGTCGATGTCCGGCGCCGCCATCGTCTGGAAGATGTCCAGCGAGTCGCGGATCGTCCGCTTGAACCGGCTCGCCACTCCCAGCTGCGGATAGCGCTTCCTGGCGGTTTCATCGACGGCGTTGCCGGCATGCACCATCGCTGCGTCCCACTCGCGACGTTCCCAATGGTCGAGTGAATGCCTGACCGAGTCCCCTACGTCCACGCATCGGATGCTATCCGGCCGGCGGCCGATATGTCTTTACTATGGGCGGGGTTGGAACGGCCGCCGCGGGGGGACGGTCACCGTCTGGGTGACCGTGCTGGTTTCGGTGCTCGGCGACATCGTGACGGTGCTCGGCGGAACCGTCGTCGTGGCCGTGTCGGTAGGCGTGTCGGTGCTCGGCGGCGGGACCGTTTCCGTGACGGTCTGCGTCGGCACGCCCCCGCCGCCTCCGCCGCCGTGGTGGCGCGGTGGCTCGGCAGATGTGGTCGTCGCGGTGGTGGTCGGGGCGGGCGTTGTCGTGGTGGTGGCGCTCGGCGCCTTCGGCGCGGGCGAACCCGCCACCAGCTGGACCACCGCGTACGCGGCGAGGCCGAGCAGTATCACCGCGAGCGCGCCGGCCGCGACGAGCGCCCAGGGGCGGCGGTACCAGGGTGTGGGCGGCGGGGGCGGCTCGGGCGCCGGCTCATCGTAGTAACCGCCATATGCGGCCTGGGTCGGCTCGGAGTAGAAGTCGGGATTCTCGGGGTAGGGCGGCACGAGAGGAGATGTTAGTGGGTCAGGGTTGCGCGTCGATAAGCGTCAGCGCCCGCTCGAACAGATGCACCGTGGCCGCGTGGAGTTGGTCCCCCACTTCCTTTTCGGCCTTGCCGGCGCAGGCCCGCGCCAGCGTGCCCTCGATCACGATGCCGAGCTTGAAGCACGCCAGCACCGTGTACCAGGTGATGTTCGACAGGTCGCGGGTGGTGTTGGCGGCGTACCGCTGGAACAGCTCGTCGGTGCTGGCCAGCCCGTCCTGGCCGCCGAGGGCGTGGCTGAACACGCTGGATCCGTCGGGCTGGCGCCAGGTGGCCAGCAGCCAGCCCAGGTCGAGCAGGGGGTCGCCGATCGTGCACATCTCCCAGTCGACGATGGCGACCACGTCCGGCCCGGTGCGGGAGAACATCACGTTGGCGGCGTGGTAGTCGCCGTGCATGATGCCGGGGGTCCACGTCGTCGGGCGCCTGCGCTCCAGCCAGGCGGCGACCCGGTCGACTCCGGGGATGTCCGGCCCCGGGTAGTTCTCGTACTCGCGATAGGAGTCCAGCTCGGCGAGCCAGCGCGGCACCTGACGCTCCAGGAAGCCGGCCGGCTTGCCGAAGCCGGCGAGACCGACGGCGACATGGTCGACGGCGCCGAGTTTCGCCAGGGCGTCGGCCATCGACAGGCCCATGCCGTGGCGCACACCGGGATCGCCCGCGTGCAGGGGTGGCAGCCCCTCGCCCGCGTTGAACCCGTCGACCGGTTCCATGAGGTAGAAGACGGCGTCGCCGAGCACGCTCGGGTCCTCGCAGGTGGCGATCAGGTGCGGGTGCGGCACGTCCGAACCGGCCAACGCCGCAAGGACTTTGGTTTCCCGCAGTATCACGCCGTTGCTGCGCGGCCGCAGGTGCCGGGGCCCACGCCGCAGCACATACGGGCGCCCGGCTCTGGTGAACCGGAGCATGACGTTCTGGGTGCCGCCGGTGACGTCGGCGACGTCCTCGAGCGGACCCTCGCCGAGTCCCCGCTCGGACATCCAGTCCGCGACGGCCTCGAGGTTCACGGGCGTGCGCGTCATGGGACGAAGCCTAGGTCACCGGCGGGGAGCGGCGAGTCGCGCGGGCGGCTGGAACAATAGTGTGCGGAACTAACGGACTTCGGACTTGGAAGGGAAATGGCGATGCCGCGTACCGACAACGATTCCTGGGACATCACCCAAAGCGTGGGGGCCACCGCCCTGGGTGTTGCAGCGGCGCGTGCCGCCGAGACCGAGAGCGCGAACCCGCTCATCCGCGACCCGTACGCGCGCGTCTTCGTCGACGCGGCGGGCGAGGGGATGTGGAGCATCTACGCGGACCCCAAGCTGCTGGCCAAGGCGGTCGAGCTGGAGCCGGAGGTGCGCTCGCGGATTCAACTGATGATCGACTTCATGGCCACTCGGACAGCGTTTTTCGACGAATTTTTCCTGAACGCAGCCGGCGCAGGCGTCCGTCAGGTGGTGATCCTGGCCGCAGGCCTCGACGCGCGCACCTGGCGCCTGCCGTGGCCCGACGGCACGGTGGTGTACGAGCTGGACCAGCCGAAGGTGCTGGAGTTCAAGTCCAAGACGCTGCGTGAACACGGCGCGGACCCCAAGGCGCGACTGGTGAACGTGCCGATCGACCTGCGTCAGGATTGGCCAAAGGCGCTGCGGGAAGCGGGCTTTGACGCGTCGCGCCCGGCGGTGTGGTCGGCGGAGGGTCTGGTCCGTTATTTGCCGGCACAGGCCCAGGACCTGTTGTTCGAGCGCATCCATGCGCTCAGCGTGCCGGGCAGCCGGCTGGCGTCCAACGTGCCCGGCGCCGGATTCACCGACCCGGACCTCGTTCGGCGCCAGCGCGAGGACATGCAGCGCATGCGCGCCGCGGCCGCCAGGCTGGTCAACGCCGAGATCGCCGACTTCGACGACCTCTGGTACCCCGAGGAGCGCACGCCCGTCGACGGCTGGCTGCGCGAGCACGGGTGGGACGTGTCGACGGCGACGTTCTCGGAGCTGATGGCCCGCTACGGCCGCAACGTTCCGGATGGCACCGACCATGTGATGCCGCCGACGCTGTATGTGTCGGCACAGCGGCGATCGGAAGAAGGCGGCGATCGTGAAATAGGCGGCGATCGTGAAAGAGGCGGCGGTGCAGGCTAGCCCGCTGTCGACCGCGTCGCCTCCACGTCCTGCTTGATCGCCGCGATCGCGTCGACGGGCGTGAGGTCCTGGCCCTGGCTGTTCTGACCGAGCTGCGGCCAGCCGGCGCCGTCCGGCCCACGCAGTTGGTCCCAGATGTCGCGAACCTTGCTCAACAGTTCGGCTTGCTCGGCGTCGGTGAGTGCCATCAACCATCCTCCGTTCGCATTGATGCCGCACGCGGCGGCAAACTCTTGCGGTGTCAGCCCGTCGGCGGAGTTCATGTCGCAGTTGCCGAACGGTGGACACCCCTGGGGCAGGTTCGGGCTGAAGCCCGTGCCATCGGTGTACTGATGCGCGACTTGGCCCGGAAGGTTCGGGTTGGACCCGTAGCCGGCCGCGACGACGCGCAAGCCCGCCGGCCGCGTGCGCCACATGTTGGAGAAGTCATAAGCGTTGGCGTAACCGATGATTCGTGCGGGGTCACCGGCGTAATCGGCCAGGTTCCAGTACACGCCGTTGATCCAGCTCGAACCGTCGCCGGGCGGGTTGCCGCCCGATTCCACGTCGAGCATCAGCGCGACGCGCGGGTGCAGCCCGCCGCCGGCGTCGATCGTCGAGCGCACCGTGTTGGCATTGTCCAGCCAATTCGGCCGAACGTAGGTGTAGACGATGCCGAAGGTCAGTCGCCCGCTGTCGAGGGCGTCCCGCATCCAGGCGTAGTTTGCCGCGAAGTTGTGATCCTGATAGGTCCCGTCGCAGACGCGGATCGAAAGCACCTGATAAGGGTACGAATCATCCACGGGCACTTGGAATTCCGAGATGTCGGCGAACAGGGTGTCAGTCACTGCCCAGCTATCCCCCTTTACCGCAACGCTACTCGCCATGCTACCGATACGGGCGGTCCCGCCGCGGCGACGGCTGATCGGACCCGCCCGGGTGGGCGACGCGGATCGCGTCGTCCGGAGGCGACCCGAGGGGCGAACGCCCCGCCGGTGTGACCCTGATCCGGGTGGATCGGACAGGGACAAAGCCGGCGTCATAACGCATGTTTGGACACGAGTCGAACGGGTAACGCTAGGCGCACGAGAAATTTCTCGAAAACAACGGAGGTCACCATGCGTGGCAGCGGAGTGATCGGTGCGATTGTACTGGTGTGGCTACTCATCGGAGTTTTCGCGGCGTATCAGCGCGACTACTTCAAGGGTGACTCCACCAATTGTGTCACGGCGGGAAACATCGCGTTGACAGTAGTCGCGGGGCCCTTGAATTACGCGGGCGTCAACCCGAAAGTCAAGGATTGCCATGTACCGCAGCCCAGTTCAATGTCCAGTGGTCTGGAACCCCTCACACAAAGGAAGTTGTCATGATTATCCTCGGCATCGTCTTGCTCATTCTCGGATTTGTTTTCGGCATCCATCTGTTGTGGGTGCTCGGCATCATCCTGCTCGTCATCGGTGCGGTTCTGTGGATCATGGGATCCGTCGGCCGGCCGGTCGCCGGCAGGCGGTATTGGTATTAGGCGCGCACCCGGATACCGGATCGCGTGACCGCCCGGCGGTCACGCGATCCTTTCACAGCACACGCATAGCAAAGGCATAGCGTCGGCTCAGTCGGCCGCGGATACTGGAACCTGTGACACAGTCCCGAGCGTCGGTAGAGCGGGTTGTGATGTGTCGTGCCGACGGCAACCCGATCAATGTGCTCGTCGTTGACGACGAGGCGGTTCTGGCCGAGATGGTGTCCATGGCGCTGCGCTACGAGGGCTGGAACATCTCCACCGCCGGCGACGGTTCGACGGCCATCGCCGCGGCCCGGGCCCAACGGCCCGATGTGGTCGTCCTCGACGTCATGCTCCCCGACATGAGCGGGCTCGACGTGCTGCACAAGCTCCGCGAGGAGAACCCGCAACTGCCGGTGCTGCTGCTGACGGCCAAGGATGCCGTGGAAGACCGCATCGCGGGCCTGACCGCCGGTGGCGACGACTACGTGACCAAACCGTTCAGCATCGAAGAGGTGGTGCTGCGGCTGCGGGCGCTGCTCCGGCGGACCGGCGTCACGACGGTCGACAGCGGGGCGCAGCTGGTGGTCGGGGACCTGGTGCTGGACGAGGACAGCCACGAGGTCGCCCGCGCGGGGGAGCCGATCTCGTTGACCTCCACCGAGTTCGAGCTGCTGCGCTTCATGATGCGCAACTCCAAGCGGGTGCTGAGTAAGGCCCAGATCCTGGACCGGGTGTGGAGCTACGACTTCGGCGGCCGATCCAACATCGTCGAGCTCTACATTTCCTACCTGCGCAAGAAGATCGACAACGGTCGCGAACCCATGATCCACACGCTGCGCGGCGCGGGCTATGTCCTCAAGCCGGCCCGCTAGGAAACGGCGGGTCTGGTCGCTTCGGCTCCGGCTGTTGGTCGGGCAGATCGTCGTCCTCGCGGTCGTCTGCGTCGGCATCACCGCGGCCACCGAACTCGCGTTGCTGCACCACCTGGTGGCGCAGCTGGACGGGCAACTCGCCGGCGCTTCCTACCGATCGGCGCTGATGTACCCCGAACCGAAACGCCCGGGCTGGCGCCACGAGTCGCATTTCTACTATCCGCGATCGGGCCCCGGTCCGCGCTTCCTCGACGCCCCGGGCCAGCCGGCCGGCATGGTCGCCGCTGTGATGAGCAACGGCAGGACCGTCGACGCCGGATACCTGACCAGCGCCGGTTCGCGGGCCGCGTTGACCCCGGCCGCACAGATGCAACTGGAACACATCGCCGACAGCCGCAAGCCGGTGACGCTCGACCTCGACGGGCTCGGCCGCTACCGCGTCGTCGCCGCCCCGAGCCGCAGCGGTGGGGACGTCATCGTCACCGGGATGTCCATGTCGAATGTCGACGCCACGATGATGCGGATGCTGGTGATCCTCGGCATCGTGACGGTGATCGCGCTGGTCGCCGCGACCACCGCCGGGGTCGTCATCATCAGGCGGGCGCTGGCGCCGCTGGGCCGCGTTGCGCAAACCGCCAGCAAGGTGGCGGACTTGCCGTTGGACCGCGGCGAGGTCGAGCTGCCGGTCCGGGTGGCCGAGGCCGACGCGAACCCGGCCACCGAGGTGGGTCAGCTCGGGTCGGCGCTGAACCGAATGCTCGACCACATCGCTGCCGCCCTGTCGGCGCGACAGGCCAGCGAGACCCGGGTTCGCCAGTTCGTCGCCGACGCCAGTCACGAGTTGCGCACGCCGCTCGCCGCGATCCGTGGCTACACCGAGCTCACCCAGCGGATGGGCGACGACCGCGAGGCGGTGGCGCACGCGATGAGCCGGGTGGCGTCCGAGACGGAGCGGATCACGCGGCTCGTCGAGGACCTGCTGCTGCTGGCCCGGCTGGACTCGGGCCGGCCGCTGGAACGCGAACCGGTGGATTTGTCCCGGTTGGCGGTGGACGCGGTCAGCGACGCGCACGTCGCCGGGCCGGATCACCAGTGGGAGCTCGACCTGCCCGAGGAACCCGTCGTCGTCACCGGCGACGCGGCGCGGCTGCAGCAGGTCTTGACGAACCTGCTCGCCAACGCGCGCGTCCACACCGCCGCGGGGACCGTGGTGACGACGCGATTGAGCACCGAGCCGACGCACACCCTGCTGCAGGTCATCGACAACGGGCCCGGCATCCCGGCGGCGCTGCAATCGGAGGTCTTCGAGCGCTTCGCCCGTGGCGATTCCTCGCGGTCCCGCAAGGGCGGCAGCACCGGGTTGGGACTGGCGATCGTCTCGGCGGTCGTCAAGGCGCACCACGGGACGATCACGGTCAACAGCTCACCGGGCCATACGGAGTTCACGGTGCGGTTGCCACTCAACGGGTGGCAACCGCCCGCACCCACTGCTTGATTCGACGTGCTACGAGCAGCTGGCGTCGATTTCGAACGGCTTGTTCACCGGCTGCGTCGGGTTGGCCATGTCCACTCCGGTGGCGGTGCCGGTGACCTTGTAGGTGTTCCCGTCCTTGGTCGCCGAGGCGTTGCCCTGACCGCCCTGCGCGTACTGCAGGGTCACACCGTTGACGTTGCCGAGCTGGACTGCCTTCACCACGGGCGGGTTGGCGTCGGTGAGCACGACGCTGATCCCGGTGTTGCTTCCGCCGACTGCGATGTTGACGTTGCCGGCCGCCTTGGTGCAGACGGTGCTGCCCTGGACGTTCTGGTCCTTGCCGTCGATGATCACCTTCGTCGTGCCGCCGGTGCTTGCCGTGACTCCGTTACCGCTGACCGTGGTTCCCTTGTTGCTCGAACATCCCGCAATACCCGCGGCCAGAATGGCCGCCCCGGCCGCCGCGACAGTCAGTCCACGCTTCACCTGTTCTCCTTTGCCCGAATGTTGCGGCCCTCGGCATTGAGAACCGTCAAGGCAGTATGCGGGTTTGCCCTGCCGCACAAAAGAGGTTCAGGGAAAATTCTTGTGCAGCCCCGGAAGCCGTTTCCTGCTCTTTGCCCGGCGACCGGTCAGATGTCTTCTTTCCGTTCGTTCCGGGGACGGCACATCAATGGCAATGTATTCCTGGTGGAACACAAACCTCCCACCGCCGTCGTCGAGTCGGCTCATGGTGTACACGCCCTGCCGCTGGATGACACGCGGGACTTCGACGACGCCGATCGCGGGTTCATCGCGGCCCTGTCGCCGTGCGTCATCAGGGCGGCCGACGGCCGCGTGGTGTGGGACAACGACGCCTACTCCTTCCTCGGCGGGACCGCGCCGGCGTCGGTGCACCCCAGCCTGTGGCGGCAGTCCACCCTGGCCGCCAAGCAAGGCCTCTACGAAGTGGTGCCGGGCATCTATCAGGTCCGCGGCCTCGACCTCTCGAACGTCACGTTCGTCGAGGGCGACACCGGCGTCATCGTCATCGATCCCCTGGTCTCCACCGAGGTGGCCGCGGCGGCACTGGCCCTGTACCGCACCCACCGCGGCGGTGACCGTCGGGTCGTCGCGGTGATCTACACCCACAGCCATGTCGACCATTTCGGCGGCGTGCTGGGCGTGACCTCACAGGCCGAGGTGGACAGCGGGGCGGTGGCGGTGCTCGCCCCGGACGGCTTCGTCGAGCATGCCGTCCAGGAGAACGTCTACGCCGGCCCGGCCATGACACGCAGGGCGACCTACATGTACGGCACCCTGTTGCCGCGCGGGCCGTTGGACCAGGTGGGCTGCGGGCTCGGCCAGGCACCGTCCACCGGCGAGGTGGCCGTCATCGTCCCGACCCTCGACATCCGGGAGACCGGCGAAAAGCACACCATCGACGGCGTGGAGATGGAATTCCAGATGGCGCCCGGCACCGAGGCGCCCGCCGAAATGCACTTCTATTTCCCGCGTTTCCGCGCGCTGTGCATGGCGGAGAACGCCACCCACAACCTGCACAACCTGCTGACCCTGCGCGGCGCGCTGGTGCGCGACCCGCACGCCTGGTCGGGCTACCTCACCGAGGCGATCGACGCCTTCGCCGACCGCGCCGACGTGGTTTTCGCCTCCCACCACTGGCCGACCTGGGGACGCGACCGCATCGTCGAGTTCCTTTCGCTGCAACGGGATATGTACGCCTACCTGCACGACCAGACCTTGCGGCTGCTCAACAAGGGCCACACCGGTGTGGAGATCGCCGAGATGTTCCAAATGCCACCCGCGCTGGAAAAGGCGTGGCACACCCACGGCTACTACGGTTCGGTCAACCACAACGTCAAGGCCGTCTACCAGCGGTACATGGGGTGGTTTGACGGCAATCCCGGCCGGTTGTGGCCCCACCCGCCCGAGGCCCTGGGCCCCCGCTACGTCGACGCGATGGGCGGGATGGACCGGGTCGTCGAGATCGCGCGAGCGGCGTTCGGCGCCGGCGACTTCCGCTGGGCCGCAACGTTACTCGATCACGCGATATTCACCGACAGCGAGCACGCGGCGGCCCGCGGACTGTACGCCGACACGCTGGAGCAGCTCGGGTACGGCGCCGAGAATGCCATCTGGCGCAACTTCTTCCTCAGCGGCGCAACGGAATTGCGCGACGGCAATTTCGGGACCGCCGTCAGCGCCACCTCGATGTCGATGCTCAACCAGCTGACACCCCAGCAGATCTTCGACAGCTTCGCGCTGCGGGTCGACGGGCCGCGCGCCTGGGACCTCGACATCGCCCTCGACATCTCGTTCGTCGACTTGGCCGCCAACTACCGGCTCACGCTTCGCAACGGGGTGCTCGTCTATCGCGAGGTTGCCGCCGACGCGGCGACGGCGAACGTCACGGTCCGGGTGGACAACAAGCTTCGGCTGCTGACGGCGGCGATGGGAGACCTCGCCTCCCCGGGCCTTGATGTCTCCGGCGACCAGACGGCGCTGCAGTCGTTCCTCGGCGTCCTCGACGGGCCGGACCCGGACTTCAACATCGTCACGCCGTAGTTGATACCGCGGGCGGGGGGACCTTCGCTCGCGAGCAGACACAAAAGCCCCCATTTCCTCGGCGTGTCGGGGGCTTTTGCGACTGCTCGCGTGGCTACTGCGCCACGTCGATGACCACCTTGCCCAGGACCTTGCGGTCGGCGACATGCCGCAACGCGGCCGGGGTCTCGGCGAGCGGGAATCGCGCGCCGATGTGGGGCCGGATCGTGCCGTCGGCGAACATCCGGGCCAGCTCGCGCATGTCGCGCGCGGCGTCGTCGGGCCGGTCGGCCATGAAGGTGCGGATCTCCATGCCGCGCACGGTGATTCCCTTGAGCAGCACCAGGTTCAGCGGGATCGACGGAATAGCGCCCGCTGCGTAGCCGAGGGTGATGAAGGTCCCGCCCCGGGCCAGGGCCCGCAGCGCCGGCTCGGCGTAGCACCCGCCGACGGGATCGAGAACCACGCGGGCGGCGTCACCGGTCAGCTCGCGGATGCGCGCTTTCAGGTCTTCGCGGTCGTAGTCGACGGCCGCCTCGGCCCCGCGGAGTCGGCACAGGTCGAGCTTTTCCGGACTGGACGCCGCCGCCAGGACCCGGGCCTTCATCGCCACCGCCAGATCGACCGCGGCCAGCCCCACACCGCCGGCGGCCCCGAGGACCACCACCCAATCGCCCTGCGCGACTTGCGCGATCGACCGCAGCGCGTGATACGCGGTGCGGTACGTGACGCCGAACGCGGCGGCCGACGCGAAGTCGGCGCCGTCCGGGATGGGCGCCGCCGATGCCGCGTCGAGCAGCGCCAGCTCCGCGAACGCCCCGGTCGGCGTGGTGGCGGAGATCCGCTGGCCGGGACGGAACGGCGTGCCGTCGCCGACGGCGACCACTTCACCGGCCAGTTCGCTGCCCGGGACGAACGGGACCGGGATCTTGACCTGGTATTTGCCGGCGATCAACAGCACATCGGGAAAGTTGACCGCCGCGGCGTGCACCCGAACCACCAGCTGGCCAGGGCCGGGCGCGGGGTCGGCGACGTCGTCGATCACCAGATCCTCCGGCGCGCCGTAGGCGCGGCAGACCGCGGCCCGCATCACCCGGCCCCCAGGCCGCGTAGGCAGAACCCCACCAGGTGTGCGATGTCATCGGGTTCGGGCCGATCGGCCGAACCGACGTATCGCCGCATCGCCGCGGCGGTGCAGCAGAACACCGCCTCGACATCGCGGTCGACGTCGGTGCTGCCCAGGGCCGCAACGGGTTCGGTCAGCAAGTCGCGCAACGGCCGCAGCATCTCCCGGTCGGTCGCGGGCCGAGTGTTGGGAGACATCTGCCCGGCGGCCGCGCGGCTCATGCTGATCAGGTGCGGGTCGGCGACCTGTGCCAGGGTGCCCTCGATCCAGCGCGCCACTTTGTCCTGCGGGCGGGTTTCCTTGGCCATCTGGTGCTGCAGGTAGGACACGACGATGGCCACGCCGCGTTCCATGACCGCCAGGATGAGGTCGTCCTTACCCGCGAAATACCGATAGAAAGCCTTGTTCGACGAGCCGGCCTCGGCGACGATGTCGCTGACGCGGGGCGCCTCGGGCGCGACCCGTTCCATGACGCGCACCGCGGCGGCCAGGATACGTTCAACCTCCTCGGTCGCCTCCCGCTGGCGGTCGTCGAGAGCCCGTTCGACCGCCGCGGAGACTCTGCTAGTTGTCAACGAGCTCACCGTATTTGGCGCGGGCCGCCGCCCGCCGGACATCCAGCATTTCGCTGGGCCAGTCGCCGTCCTCGGCCTCGTAGCCCTTGAGCAGCATCCGCGCCAGGTTCACCTTGTGCGCCTCGGTCGGCCCGTCGGCCAGGCCGAGCGCGATGCCGCCGAGCAGCACGTTGACCAGCGGCAGTTGATCCGTGAGACCGATGGCGCCATGGACCTGAATCGCGCGCAGCGCAATGGATTTGAGAACCTGCGACGCCAGGATCTTGCAGGCGGCGATCTCGGCCCGCGCGGCGCGCTCGTCGCCGTTGTCGATGAGCCAGGCGGCATGCAGGACGGTCAGCCGGAACGGGATCAATTCGGTATAGGAGTCGGCGACGAACTCCTGCACCAGCTGCTTGTCGGCCAGCGAGCTGCCCTGGGTGAAACGGCTTTTCGCGCGCCGCGACATCATGTCGACGGCGCGCTGCGCCATGCCGATCGAGCGCATGGCGTGGTGCAGCCGCCCCCCGGCGAGGCGGGTCTGCAGGATCAGGAAGCCCTGACCGGCTTCGCCGAGCAGCGCGTCGGACGGCACCCGCACGCCGTCGTAGCGAACCAGGGAATGCCCTGGCTCGTGCGGGTCGGCGCCGACGAGGTGGTGGTTGGCTTCGACGTTCAGGCCCGGGGTTCCGGCCGGGACCAGGAACGTCGAGGCGCCCTGATGCACGGGCACGTCGGGGTCGGTGATCGCGACGACGATGAAGAAGGATGCGACGGACGCGTTGGAGGAGAAGTACTTTCGCCCGGTGATGATCCAGTCGTCGCCGTCCCGTTCAGCTCTGGTGGTGAAGACCCGGGGATCGGCCCCGCCCTGGGGCTCGGTCATCGAGAAGCACGAGAAGATCTCCCCCGACAGCAGGCCGGCAAGGTAGCGGTCCTTCTGCTCCTGAGTACCGAATCGCGCGATGATCTCGGCGTTGCCGGTGTCGGGCGCCTGCGTCCCGAAGACGATCGGCGCCCACGGGCTGCGGCCCAGGATCTCGTTGATCAGCGTCAGCTTGACCGCCCCGAAGCCCTGCCCGCCCAGCTCGGGGCCCAGATGCGGTGCCCACAAGCCGTTGTCGCGTACCTGCTGCTTCAGCGGATCGACGATCCGGCGCCGCTCGTCGTTGAGCGGCAGGAACTCGCAGCCCGGAAACAGCACCTCGAGGGGTTCCACCTCCTCGCGCACGAATTCGCGGATCCAGTCCAGCTTTTTCTCGAACTCCGGTTCGGTGGAGAAGTCCCAAGGCATTCGAATACTCCTAGTTGTTCATTGGTGGCGACCCCCAGAGCCCGGCTTCGCCGCGCTTGCGATCGCCACGGTTATCAGGGGATCCCGCCGTCGGCGCGCAGGATCGAGCCGGTGGTGAAACTGGACGCGTCGGAGACCAGAAACAGTGCGGCGCCGACGATTTCGCGCGGGTCACCGGCGCGCTGCAACGCCAGATGGCCGAACGGCTTGCCCTCGGCCCGGTCAAGATTCCAGGCCTTGCTGACGTCGGTGAGAAACGGCCCCGCCATCAGCGTGTTCACCCGGACGGTCGGCCCGAACGCCTTCGCCAGCGCCTCGGTCATGGCGTTGAGGCCGGCCTTGGCCGCGGCATAGGGGATGATGTCGGGGGCAGGCCGCAGCGATCCGGCGGTGCTGACGTTGATGATGGAACCGCGCCCGGCGGCCACCATCCGCTCGCCGACCAAGGCGGACAACCGAAACGGGCCTTTGAGGTTCAGGTTGAGCACCGCGTCGAACAGCTTCTCGGTGACGTCGGTCAGCTTGTCGTACAGCGGCGACATGCCCGCGTTGTTGATCAGCGTGTCGATCTTGCCGAACCGCTCGTAGGCCGCGTCGACCAGGCCGTCGAGCTGGTCCCAGCGGCCCACGTGCACCTGATAGGGCATGGCGGAACGGCCGGTCTCGGCCTCGATCTCCATCGCGGTGGCCACGCAGTTGTCCATGTTGCGGCTGGCGATCACCACGTCGGCGCCGCAGCGGGCGATGCCGAACGCCATCTCCCGGCCCAGGCCGCGGCTGCCGCCGGTGATCAGCACCACCCGGTCGGTGAGGTCGAAAAGCTGGTCGGCATAACCCATTTCAGCGCGTCCTCGCCAGCTCCGCCGCGGTCGCGATCAGCCGCGGGATCATCGCCCCGAAGGTGTCTTGGATCTGGGGGTCCACCTTTCCGGTGCGCACGCCGGCCGCGTAGGTCTTCTCCAGCACGATGCCCAGTTTCCAGTTGGCCAGCACGAGGTAATAGTCGATGTTTTCGGTGGACAGCCCGCTGACCTTCTCGTAGTGCTCGAGCAACTCGGTGCGCGTAGGCATCCCCCGCATGTCCAGATAGAACCCGTCGGCGCTCGGCTCCTCGCCGTCGTAGCCCAGCAGCGCCCACGCCAAATCGAGCAGCGGGTCGCCGACCGTCGTCATCTCCCAGTCGACGATCGCGGCCAACCGCGCCGGCGCACCGTGCGCGAACATCACGTTGGCGAACTGGTAGTCGCCGTGCATGATGCCCGGCCGGTAGCTCGCGGGCCGGTTGTTGCGCAGCCAGTCGGCGGCCTCGTGCAGGCCGGGCAGTTCGCGCACCTTGTAGGCGTCGAGGAAATTCAGCCAGCGATCGACCTGGCGTTCGTGGAACCCGTCCGGGCGGCCGAACCCGTCGAGCCCCTGCGCCCGCCAATCCACCCGGCCCAGCCTGGCGGCTCCCTCGACGAGTTCGAACGCCAGCCCCCGACGGGCGGCCAGGTCGGTGTCGAACGGCGCCTGCCAGCCGCCGTCCATCGGGCTCCACCCGTCGATCGCCCGCATCACGTAGAACGGCAGGCCCAGCACGGCGCCGGTGTCGTCGGCGGCGATCAGCGCCGCGTGTGGCACGTCGGTGCCCGCCAGCGCGCGAACGAGGCGGATTTCCCGGAGCAAGCCGTCGACGCGGGCAGCGTCGGCGCGCGCGCCCGGCATCCGCAGCACCATCCGCTGCCCGCCCCGCTCGATCAGGTAGAGGGTGTTCTGCGAGCCGCCCTTCAGCGGTTCCAGCACAGGTTGCTCGCCGCCGCCGGGTGCGTCGTTCGCATCCAGCCAGCGGCCGAGAACGCCCGGGTCCAACTGGGTCTCGCCGACACTGGTCATAGGCTGCACACCCCACTCTCCGCGCAGAGAATAGCATTCTCTCAACGTTTGGGAAGTGCCCCGCCGGATCCCTAACCCGCCTTGCGCGCGCTGAGCAGGAAACCCGGCGCCATGAAATGCCCCTCGTCGTCGCGCTCGATATCCGGCGACAGGCCGCCGGCCGATGCGAGTGCGCCCGCATTGCCGTACAACCGGGCGGGGCGGACGTCATCGACTCGCCACAGTTCCGCGACGGAATCGCGCAACTCGGTTTCGGTGAAGCCGCGCGGGCCGGGCCCGTCGCTATGGCCGAGCGCACCGGTGGCGAACGCCAGGATGTACAGCGCCGCGCCCGGCGCGGCGGCCCGAAGGATCGACCGCAGGTACTCCTGGCGTTGCTCGGGCGGCAGCACGTGGAAAAGTCCGCTGTCCAGGATCGTCGAGAAGCGTCCGTCATAGCCACGGAACGCGGTGAGGTCGGCCTGCGCGAAGGTCGCCGTCGTCAGTCCCCGTTCGGCGGCGGCGGCCGTCGCCGCAGCGACCGCGGTCGGGCTGGCGTCCAAGCCGACGACCGTATAGCCGAGCGCCGCGAGCGCAAGCGAGAGTTCGGCGTGGCCGCAACCGGCGTCCAGGACATCGCTGCGGACTTTGCCTTGGTCGATCAGAGCCGCCAATTCGGGTTGCGGCCGGCCGATGCTCCACGGGGGCGGCGCTTCCTGCCGGTAGGCGGCGTCCCAATCCATGCCCGGCTGTGTCATCTCTCCTCCTCGAGATCAGCATTGCGCGGCGCGATGAGAAACTGGCGCTGCTCACCATCCGACGACGGGAACAAACATGCAAGTGCTGCTGGTCCGGCATGCCCTACCGCTGCGAAGCCAACCCGGCGAGGGCGCCGACCCGGACCTTTCGGAGCAGGGCTGGGCGCAGGTCGAACGGCTGCCCGAGGCGCTCGCCAGGTTTCCGATCTCGCGGGTGGTGAGCAGCCCGCAGCGGCGCGCCATCCAGACCGCCGAACCCGTCGCGGCGGCCCGCGAGCTGAGCGTCGAGATCGACCACCGGTTCGCCGAATACGATCGCGACCTTCCGGTCTACATCCCCGTCGAGCAGATCAAAGCCGAACGGCCGGAGGAGTGGGCGCGCCTGGCGCAGGGGCATCTGCCCAGTGCGGTCGATGAGGGAGCGTTTCGGGCACGCGTGCGCGCGGCGGTCGACGACCTGGTCGCCGCCGCCGAGCCGGAGGAAACGGTCGCGGTGTTCAGCCACGGCGGCGTGATCAACGTGCTGCTGCACGAGATCCTCGGCACGGCCCGGCTGCTGTCGTTTCCCGTCGACTACGCCTCGGTCACCCGGCTGTTGTTCTCGCGGTCCGGCGAGGCGACGGTCGCCGGGGTCAACGCCGTCGAGCACGTGTGGGACCTGCTGCCCCGAAATCAGCGGTGGTGAACTCGCCCCACATGCGCGGTGGTAAACAAGTTCGAGTGACTTCAACTGACCGAATCGAAGGGCTGGACCTGGTCTCGCTGGACCGGTACCTGCGCTCGCTCGGGATTGGCCGCGACGGCGAGTTGCGGGGCGAATTCATCTCCGGTGGCCGCTCGAACCTGACGTTCCGGGTGTACGACGACGCGACCAGCTGGCTGGTGCGGCGTCCCCCGCTGCACGGGCTGACGCCGTCGGCACACGACATGGCCCGCGAATACAAGGTGGTGGCCGCGCTGCGGGACACGCCGGTCCCCGTGGCGCGCGCGATCGCGCTGTGCGAGGACGACTCGGTGCTGGGCGCGCCGTTCCAGATCGTCGAATTCGTTGCCGGGCAGGTGGTGCGCCGACGCGCCCAACTCGAGGCGTTCAGCCACACTGTCATCGACGCCTGCGTCGACTCCCTGATCCGGGTGCTCGTGGACCTGCACAATGTCGATCCGAACGCCGTGGGGCTGGCCGACTTTGGCAAGCCCAGCGGCTATCTCGAGCGGCAGGTGCGACGGTGGGGTTCGCAATGGGAACTGGTGCGGCTGCCCGAAGACCACCGCGACGCCGACGTCGAGCGGCTGCATTCGGGTCTGCGGCAATCGATTCCGCAGCAGAGCCGGACCTCGATCGTGCACGGCGACTACCGGATCGACAACACCATCCTGGACGCCGACGATCCGACGAAGGTGCGCGCCGTCGTGGACTGGGAGCTGTCCACCCTCGGCGACCCGCTGTCCGACGCGGCCCTGATGTGCGTATACCGCGACCCGGCGCTGGACCTGATCGTCAACGCGCAAGCCGCCTGGACGTCGCCGCTGCTGCCCACGGCCGACGAGCTCGCCGACCGCTACTCGCTCGTGGCGGGGTTGCCGCTGGCGCATTGGGAGTTCTACATGGCGCTGGCCTACTTCAAGCTCGCCATCATCGCCGCCGGCATCGACTTCCGCCGGCGGATGTCAGACCTGGCCAGCGGGAAAGAGCCCGAGCACACCCCCGAGGTCGTCGCACCGCTGATCTCGCGCGGGCTGGCGGAGCTCGCCAAGCTGCCCGGCTGAGTGTGCACTGGTGGCCTTTGAGTGTGTACTGAGGGCTTTGAGTGTGCGCCCAGGGCGATTTTCTCGCCGAGGATTCACACCGAAAGCCCGGCGCTAGATGTTATGAGCCGCCGCGTGGTGCTTCTTCGCGGCGCGGCGCAGCTGAAGGATCCGTGCGGTGCCTGCCGCCACGGTGATCAGACCGCCCACCACCGCCGCCAGCAGGATCGCCACCCCCAGCGGAAGGCTCCAGCGCCAGCCGAAGAACGCGAACGCCGCCGAATCCGTGTTCTGAGCTATGAAGATCAGCAGCAGGATCAGGATCAGGAAGCCGACGATCAGGGACGTCCACAAAGCGCCGGCGCGGGTGAACCCGACGGCCGGATCGTTGGGCTTCGCGCGGGCGCCGGACGCGGGCGGCGGCGGGGGAGGCGTGGCAGGGGTTTGGCCGCTCATACTGTCATCTTTGTCCCATCCTGGGCAGATTGAAACAAATCCAGCGAAAACACCGCCGGCGGCCCGGCGCCGGGACGGCCGCGTTGCGGGGGTTCTGCCGTTAGTGTCGGCGTTATGAGGATGCTGCCGCGCGCGCGCCGCGCGACCGTCCGTGCCGCGGTGTGGCTGGCGACGGTGTGCCTGATCGCGGCGTGCAGCAATGCCGACCCGCTGGGGGCGGAGGCCCGCAGCCCGAAATCCATCGTGGTCGGGTCCGGCGACTTCCCGGAATCGGAGATCGTCGCCGAAATCTACGCACAGGCATTGCAGGCCAACGGTTTTGAGATCGGGCGGCGGATGGGCATCGGCAGCCGGGAAACCTATATCCCCGCGCTGAAAGATCATTCCATCGACCTGGTGCCCGAGTACATCGGAAACCTGCTGCTGTACTTCGCGCCCAACTCGACGGCGACCATGCTCGACGACGTCGAGCTGGAACTCTACAAGCAACTTCCCGGTGATCTGTCGATTCTCACGCCGTCGCCGGCGTCCGACACCGACACGGTCACCGTCACCGCCGGAACTGCCCGCAACTGGAACCTGAAGACCATCCGGGATTTGGCCGCACACTCGCCCGACGTGCGGTTCGGCGCACCGTCGGCGTTCGAGAACCGCCCGTCCGGCCTGCCGGGCCTGCGGCAGAAGTACGGCCTGGCCATCAGCCCCGGCAACTTCGTGGCCATCAACGACGGCGGCGGCGCGGTGACCGTTCGCGCGTTGCTGGAGGGCAGGGTGACGGCCGCCAACATCTTCAGCACCTCGCCGGCCATCCTGCAAGAGCATTTGGTCGCGCTCGAGGATCCCGAGCACAACTTCCTGGCCGGCAACATTGTGCCGCTGGTGAACTCGCAGAAGAAGTCGGACCTGCTCAAGAGCGTGCTGGACGCGGTGTCGGCGAAGCTCACCACCACCGGGATGGCGGGGCTCAACGCCGAGGTGGCGGGCAACTCCGGCATCGATCCGGACCAGGCGGCACGAAACTGGGTGCAGTACAACGGCTTCAGCCACCCGATCGGGCAACGGCGTTGATCGTCTTCGACAGCGTCAGCAAGGTGTTCGCCGACGGGACCACCGCCGTCGACCGCCTGAGCCTGGTGGTTCCCAACGGCGAATTGACCGTCTTCGTCGGGTCTTCGGGCAGCGGCAAGACCACGGCGCTGCGCATGATCAACCGGATGATCGAGCCGACCTCCGGCACCATCACCGTCGACGGGGCCGATGTCCGAGGTGTCGACCCCGTTCGGCTGCGCCTCGGGATCGGCTACGTCATCCAGCACGCCGGGCTGATGCCGCATCAGCGCGTGATCGACAACGTCGCAACCGTTCCGGTGTTGAAGGGCCAGCCGCGCCGCGCCGCCCGCAAAGCCGCCTACGAGGTGCTCGAGCGCGTCGGCCTCGATCCCAAGATCGCCACCCGATACCCCGCCCAGCTGTCCGGTGGCGAACAACAACGCGTCGGCGTGGCACGCGCACTCGCCGCGGACCCGCCGATCCTGTTGATGGACGAGCCGTTCTCCGCCGTCGACCCCGTGGTCCGCCACGAGCTGCAGAACGAAATGCTGCGTCTGCAAAGCGAATTGCACAAGACCATCGTCTTCGTCACCCACGACATCGACGAGGCGCTCAGACTGGGCGAGCAGGTGGCGGTGTTCAAGGATGGCGTGCTGCAGCAGTACGACGAACCCGCCCGGCTGCTTTCGCGGCCGGCCAACGAGTTCGTGGCCAGGTTCATCGGCCTGGGCCGCGGTTACCGATGGTTGCAGCTGATGGACGCGGCCGGGCTGCCCCTGCACGACATCGAGCGCGTCGCCGCCGACGGCCTGCGCGACAGCGGCCTTCCCGACGGCTGGGCGGTGGTGGTCGACGACGCGGGCGCCCCAATGGGCTGGATCGACGCCGAGGGCCTGCGCAAGCACCGCGCCGGCGCGTCGTTGCCCGACAGCATGAGTGGCGTCGGCTCGCTGTTCCGTCCCGACGGCAATCTCAGCCACGCACTGGACGCGGCGCTGTCGTCGCCGTCGGGCGTGGGTGTCGCCGTGGACGACGGGGGCAAGCTCATCGGCGGCGTGCTCGCCGCCGACGTGCTCGCCGCGGTGGAAGCCCGCCGGGGGAGCTAACGATGCACTACTTGTTCACCCACCTCGACGACGCCTGGGCCCTGACCCTGGTGCATCTGCGGCTGGCGTTGGTGCCGGTGCTGATCGGGTTGGCGATCGCCATCCCGCTGGGCGTCGGGGTGCAGCGCGTACCGGTGGCGCGGCGGCTGACGACGGCAACCGCCGCCGTCGTGTTCACCGTCCCGTCGCTGGCGCTGTTCGTGGTGCTGCCGATGATCATCGGTACCCGCATTCTCGACGAGGCCAACGTCATGGTCGCGCTGACCGCCTACACCGCCGCGCTGCTGGTGCGCGCGGTGCCGGAGGCCTTGGACGCGGTGCCCGCCCAGGTGCGCGACGCCGCCACCGCGGTCGGCTATCCGGCACTCAAACGAATGCTGAAAGTCGAACTGCCGCTGTCCATCCCGGTGCTGGTCGCCGGGTTGCGCGTGGTCGTGGTGACCAACATCGCGATGGTCTCGGTCGGCTCGGTGATCGGCATCGGCGGCCTGGGCACCTGGTTCACCGAGGGCTACCAGACCGACAAGAGCGACCAGATCGTCGCCGGCATCGTCGCGCTGTTCGTGCTGGCGACGGTCATCGACGCGCTCATCGTCGTGGCCGGGCGGCTGGCCACGCCGTGGGAGCGCGCCGGGCGCACCCCACGTCGCCGCGCGGTGGTGGCCCCGGTCGTGGGCGGGGCGCGATGAATTTCGTGCAACAGGCGCTGTCCTATCTGCTGACCGCCGACAACTGGACCGGTCCGGTCGGGCTGGCGGCCCGCACGGTCGAGCACCTCGAATACACCGCACTCGCGGTGGCCGCCTCTGCCGTGATCGCCGTCCCGATCGGGTTGATCATCGGGCACACCGGTCGCGGCACGCTGCTGGTTGTCGGTGCGGTCAACGGCCTGCGGGCGCTGCCGACGCTGGGCGTGCTGCTGCTGGGGGTGCTGCTGTTCGGGCTGGGCATCGGTCCGCCGCTGGTCGCCCTGATGCTGCTCGGGGTGCCGTCGCTGCTGGCCGGAACCTATGCGGGCGTCGCCAACGTCGAGCCGACGGTCGTCGACGCCGCGCGCGCCATGGGCATGACGGAAACGCAGGTGTTGCTGCGGGTGGAGGTGCCCAACGCGCTGCCGCTGATCCTGGGTGGGCTGCGCAGCGCGACGTTGCAGGTGGTCGCGACCGCGACGGTGGCCGCCTACGCCAGCCTCGGCGGGCTGGGCCGATACCTGATCGACGGGATCAAGGAGCGGCAATTCCAGCTCGCGCTGGTCGGCGCGCTGATGGTGGCCGCGTTGGCGCTGGTGCTCGACGGCCTGCTGGCACTGGCGGTGTGGGCTTCGGTGCCCGGCACCGGCCGGCTACGGGGCCCGTTGTGGGTGCCCCGCCGGCCTGCGCAATCAGGTGACGCCGACCGCACTTCGGGGCAAACCCGCCGCGCCCGATGGACACGTCCTACGGTAGGAGTGTGAACGCAGCCCCCTCTGATCCGGCCCGGCGCGTGTGGCAGGCGATGTTGACCTGGCGCGCCCAGGACGTCTCCCGCATGGAATCGGTGCGAATCCAGGTGTCCGGCAAGCGGATCCGGGCCAATGGGCGCATCGTGGCCGCGTCCACCGCGACGAACCCGGCGTTCGGCGCCTACTACGACCTGCAGACCGACGAGACCGGCGCCACCAAGCGCTTCGGGCTCACCGTCACGTTGGCCGAGCGCGAACGTCAGCTCGCCATCGCCCGGGACGAGGAAAACATGTGGTTGGTCACCGACCACCAGGGCGAACGCCGCGCCGGCTACAACGGCGCGCTCGACGTCGACGTGGTGTTCAGCCCGTTCTTCAATGCGCTGCCGATCCGCCGCCTCGGCCTGCACGAACGGGCGGACATGGTCACCTTGCCCATGGTCTACGTCAACGTGCCCGACATGTCCGTCACGGCGGCGACCGTGAGCTACACCAGCGAGGGAAACCTCGAGGGGATCAAGTTGCGGTCCCCCGTCGCCGACACTGTGGTGAGCGCCGATGACGAGGGATTCATTGTGGACTATCCAGGGTTGGCAGAGCGGATCTGATCACCCCGCCCGCGCGGCCCGCGGCGGCCAGTTCTTCGCGCCAGTTCTCCTCCCCGATGACGACGGTGAAGATGTCGGAGCGCGGGAAGCTGTCGTAACGGGTGCGCGCGGCGTGGCCGGCGTCGATGAGGTCGGCCACCGAATTGTGGGAGGCGAGGTTGTGGGAGGCGAGCGACTCCCGCGCGCGGCCGAGCAACTCGATGACGTGGTCGACCGCCGGCAACAGCTGGGCGGCGTTGCCCTCGCACATCGCCCGCACCAGCTCCGGGGCGGTGCCCGCCACCCGGGTGCCGTCGCGGAACGAGCCGGCCGCCAGCGCGAAGGCCAGCGGCACCTCCCCGGCGGTGACGGCCAGCGCCTCGGCGAGGAGGTGCGGAAGGTGCGAGATCGCGGCCGCCGCAGCGTCATGCTCGTCCGATTTGGCCGGCACCACCAGGGCGCCGCAGTCGAGGGCCAGCCTCATCACCATCGACCACACGACCGGGCTCACGTGGTCGTCGACGCTGACCACCCACGGGGCCCGGGTGAACAACCCGGCGTAGCCGGCGACCCACCCCGAATCCGCCGTCCCCGTCATCGGGTGACCGCCGACGAAGCGTTCCAGCAGACCGGCCGCGGCCACCTCGTCGACCACCGCGCTCTTCACACTCGTCACGTCGGTCAGCGGGCATTCGGGGGCCAGTTCCCTGATGTGGGCGAGCATGCCCGCCAGCGCGGGCATCGGCACGGCCAGGACGATCAACGCGCCGGTGTCGGCGGCCCGGGTCAGGGTCTGGGTCAGATCGGTGCTGGCGTCGAAGCCGTCGGCGACGGCCGCGTGCGCGCCCTCCACCGACCGGTTGTAGCCGAACACGTCCCGGCCGGCCGCCGTGGTGGCCCGCATGATCGAGCCGCCGATGAGGCCCAGCCCGAGCACGCAAATGGGTCTTGTCGACCGAGGGTGAGCCACAGTCCAAGGTTGGCACAGTTCGGCGGCCGGCGCGGCCGTCGGGTGCCGTGGATCGTGGCGCGTTCCTCTCGCGCTGCGTCTGGTCAGACGGCCTGGTCAGCGACTAGCGTAGGCGCCCATGGGAGCACAGCGGGCCTCGGCGCAAGGCCCGTCCGCGGACACGCCGGACGGCTTCGGCGTCGCGGTCGTGCGCGAAGAGGGCAAATGGCGCTGCTATGCCATGGCCCCCAAGTCGCTGACGAGCCTCCAGGCCGCCGAGACCGAGCTGCGTGAGCTGCGCAGCTCCGGCGCGGTCTTCGGTCTCCTCGACGTCGACGACGAATTCTTCGTCATCGTGCGCCCCGGGCCGTCGGGGACCCGGTTGCTGCTCTCGGATGCCACCGCCGCGCTGGACTACGACATCGCCGCCGAAGCACTGGACAACCTGGACGCCGACATCGATCCCGAGGACCTCGAGGACGCCGACCCCTTCGAGGAGGGCGATCTGGGGCTGCTGTCGGATGTCGGGCTGCCGGAGGCCGTGCTGGGGGTCATCCTCGACGAGAGCGACCTGTACGCCGACGAGCAACTGGGCCGCATCGCCCGCGAGATGGGCTTTGCCGACGAGCTGTCGGCGGTGATCGACCGCCTCGGTCGGTGATCGCCGATCACCGATGAAGATCTGATCCGTGCCGCACTGTCGGTCGCCGCGACGGCGGGGCCCCGCGACGTGCCGATCGGCGCTGTGGTCATCGGCGCCGACGGAACCGAGCTGGCCCGGGCGGCGAATGCCCGTGAGGCCCTTGGCGATCCGACGGCGCACGCCGAGATCCTGGCGATGCGGGCCGCGGCGCGAGCGCTCGGCGACGGGTGGCGGCTGGAGGGCGCCACGCTGGCGGTGACCGTCGAGCCGTGCACGATGTGCGCCGGTGCGCTGGTGCTGGCGCGCGTCGCGCGGCTGGTGTTCGGGGCGTGGGAACCCAAGACGGGAGCGGTCGGATCGCTGTGGGACGTGGTGCGCGATCGTCGGCTCAACCACCGCCCGGCCGTGCGCGGCGGTGTGCTCGCGCAGGAGTGCGCCGCGCCCCTGGAGGCGTTCTTCGCCCGCCAGCGATTGGGGTGAGGAGCCACCCGTTCGGTAAGCTGCCTGGCGGTGGCGTGTCCGAGCGGCCTAAGGAGCACGCCTCGAAAGCGTGTGACGGCTAACACCGTCCGAGGGTTCAAATCCCTCCGCCACCGCCACTGTGATGTCGCGAGACATCGAGGACAGATGTCTCGCGACATAGTGAACACCCTCAGTTGTTGGCTGGGGGTGTTTTG
>NZ_LZKL01000059.1 GCF_001668725.1 Mycobacterium sp. E787
CTCCCGCGCCGGCCCCGCCGGCGGCGCCCGCGCCGCCCGACCCGCGGAAGGACCTCGCCGACCGCATCGCCGAGGAGAAGGAGTGGCGGCAGAGCACCCGCCAGGGCATCCAATACCTCGCCCTGCAGTTCCAGGCGACCCAATGCGACAAGAAGGACGACATCCTGGCCGGCAACGACGACCCGGCCCTGCCCCTGGTCACCTGCTCGACCGACCACAAGGTGGCTTACCTGCTGGGGCCGTCGATCATCAGCGGTGACCAGATCGAGAACGCCACGTCGAGCATGAACCAGCGCGGCATCGGCTACGTCGTCGACCTGCAGTTCAAGCCCGGCGCGGCGAACACCTGGGCCGACTTCACCGCCGCGCACGTCGGCACCCAGACCGCCTTCACCCTGGACTCCCAGGTGGTCAGCGCCCCGATGATCCAGGAGGCCATCCCCGGCGGGCGGACCCAGATCACCGGCGGCGACCCGCCGTTCACCGCGTCGACCGCCCGTCAGCTGGCCAACGTCCTCAAGTACGGTTCGTTGCCGCTGTCCTTCGAATCGTCGGAGGCCCAAACCGTCTCGGCCACACTGGGATTGACGTCGCTGCGGGCCGGCCTGGTGGCGGGCGCGATCGGCCTGGTCCTGGTGTTGCTGTATTCGCTGCTGTACTACCGGGTGCTGGGACTGCTCACCGCGCTTTCGCTGACCGCTTCCGGCGCAATGGTTTTCGCGATCCTGGTGCTGTTGGGCCGCTACATCAACTACACCCTGGACCTCGCGGGCATCGCGGGTCTGATCATCGGTATCGGCACCACCGCCGACTCGTTCGTGGTGTTCTTCGAACGCATCAAGGACGAGATCCGCGAGGGCCGCAGATTCCGCTCGGCGGTGCCACGGGGCTGGGTGCGGGCCCGCAAGACGATCGTGTCGGGCAATGCGGTCACGTTCCTGGCCGCCGCGGTGCTGTACTTCCTGGCCATCGGCCAGGTGAAGGGCTTCGCGTTCACGTTGGGCCTCACCACGATCCTCGACCTGGTGGTGGTGTTCCTGGTGACCTGGCCGCTGCTCTACCTGGCCTCGACGTCGCCAACGCTGGCCAAGCCAGCCTACAACGGCCTGGGGGCCGTGCAGCAGGTCGCCCGCGAACGCCACGCCGCCGCGGCCGTCAAGACGGGGCGGGACAGCGCATGACCGACGCCGTCGAGCTGACCGGCACACCGCTGCCGCACCACAGCTTCATCTCCCGGCTCTACACCGGCACCGGCGCGTTCGAGGTGATCGGGCGACGGCGCCTGTGGTACGGCATCAGCGCCGCGATCGTGGCGGTCGCGGTCCTCAGCATCGTGTTGCGGGGCTTCAGCTTCGGGATCGACTTCAAGGGCGGCACCACCGTGTCGATGCCCCGGGGTAACGCGCAGACCGCGCAGGTGTCCGAGGTGTTCCACAAGACCATCGGCAAGGACCCGGAGTCCGTGGTCATCGTCGGCAACGGCTCGTCGGCGACGGTGCAGATCCGGTCGGAAACGCTGACGAACGACCAGACCACCAAGCTGCGCAACGCCCTGTACGACGCGTTCCAGCCCAAGGGCACCGACGGCAAGCCGAGCAAGCAGGCGATCAGCGACTCGGCGGTCTCGGAGACCTGGGGCGACCAGATCACCAAGAAGGCCCTGATCGCGCTGGTGGTGTTCCTGGCGCTGGTCAGCCTGTACATCACCGTGCGCTACGAGCGCTACATGGCCATCTCGGCGCTGACCACGATGTGTTTCGACCTGACCGTGACCGCCGGCGTCTACTCGCTAATCGGATTCGAGGTCAGCCCGGCCACCGTCATCGGCCTGCTGACCATCCTGGGTTTCTCGCTGTACGACACCGTCATCGTGTTCGACAAGGTCGAGGAGAACACCCGCGACTTCCAGCACACCAACCGGCGCACCTTCGCCGAGCACGCCAACCTGGCGATCAACCAGACGTTCATGCGCTCGATCAACACCAGCCTGATCGGCGTGCTGCCGGTGCTGTCCCTGATGGTCGTGGCGGTCTGGCTGCTGGGCGTCGGCACGCTGAAGGACCTGGCGCTGGTGCAGCTGGTGGGCATCCTGGTCGGCACCTACTCGTCGATCTTCTTCGCCACCCCGCTGTTGGTCACCCTGCGCGAACGCACCGAGCTGGTGCGGACCCACACCCGCCGGGTCCTCAAACGGCGCAGGCCCGCACCCGAGGCAGCCGCCGAGATCTCCGAGGACACCGCCGAAGAGCTCCGCGACGAGGGCACCGAGGCGGTGCCGGCGGCCGGCAAGCCCGCCGCGAACAAGCCGGCGCCGGGCGCACGCCCGGTCCGACCCGCCGGAACCCGGCGCCCGACCGGCAAGCGAAACGCCGGCCGGCGGTAGGCCCCAGATGGTGCGGGCCGGCTGGCGTGGGCTGAGAACGTCCGCATCCGTCGGCTTGGCAGCGGCGCTGGCGGCGGCCTGCACGCTGACGGCCTGCTCGGGCAGCGCCGCGTCCAAGATCGATTACGTGGTCGACGGCCCGCTGGTCACCTACAACACCAACACCGTCGTCGGAGCGGCCTCGGCGGGGGCGCAGGCGTTCGCGCGCACGCTCGCCGGGTTCGGCTACCACGGGCCCGACGGGCAGGTCGTCGCCGACCACGACTTCGGGAGCGTGTCGGTGGTCGGCGGTTCGCCGCTGGTCCTCGACTACCAGATCGCCGACAACGCCGTCTACAGCGACGGCAAGCCGGTGACCTGCGACGACCTCGTCCTGGCATGGGCGGCCCAGTCCGGCCGGTTTCCGGGCTTCGAGGCCGCCAGCCAGGCCGGCTACGTCGACATCGCGAACATCGAGTGCATTCCGGGCCAGAAGAAGGCCCGGGTGTCCTTCGCCCCCGACCGCGGGCTCGTCGACTACAACCAGCTGTTCGACGCGACCTCGCTGATGCCGTCGCACGTGATCGCCGATCAGCTCAACGTGGACGTGACCGCGGCGCTGCTGAGCAACAACACGCAGGTGGTGGCGCAGATCGCGAAGCTGTGGAACACCACCTGGGATCTCAAGCCCGGCCTGGATCTGAAGCGGTTCCCGTCGTCGGGGCCGTACAAGATCGAGTCGATGCTCAGCGGCGGCGCCGTGGTGCTCGTCGCCAACGACCGCTGGTGGGGCCCCAAGCCGATCACGAAGCGGATCACGGTGTGGCCGCAGGGGCCCGACATCCAGGACCGGGTCAACAACCGCAGCGTCGACGTGGTCGACGTCGCGACCGGTTCGTCCGGGACGCTGGCCACCCCCGACAACTACGAGCGCGCCGAGTCGCCGTCGGACGGCATCGAGCAGCTGATCTTCGCACCGCAGGGACCGCTGTCGCAGCCGAAGGCCCGGCGCGCGTTCGCGCTGTGCACACCGCGCGACACGATCGCCCACGACGCCGGGGCCCCGATCGCCAACGCGCGCCTGCAGCCGGCCACCGAGGACGCCGTCGCCGCGGGCGAGGGCGCCGCCGAGGCCGGACCGTTCGGCAAGGCGGACCCGGCCGCCGCCCGCGACGCGCTGGGGGGCGCGCCGGTGACCGCGCGCATCGGCTACCAGGGACCCAACGCGCGCCTGGCGGTGACCGTGGGGGTGATCACCAAATCCTGCGCCGCTGCCGGCATCACCGTCACCAGCGTCAACCTGGACACGTCCGGCCCGCAGGCGCTGCGGGACGGGAAGATCGACGTGCTGGTGGCCAGCACCGGCGGCGCCGCCGGCAGCGGGTCGACGGGTTCGTCGGCGATGGACGCCTACGCCCTGCACAGCGGCAACGGCAACAACCTGTCCGGCTACTCGAATCCCCAGGTGGACGGCGCGATCAGCGCGCTGGCGGTGTCGGCCGACCCCGCCGAGCGGGCCAGGCTGCTCGGGCAGGCGGCGCCGATACTGTGGGCCGACATGCCGACGCTGCCGCTGTACCGCCAGCAGCGCACGCTGCTGACGTCGAAGAAGATGTATGCCGTGAGCAGGAACCCGACCCGCTGGGGCGCGGGCTGGAACATGGACCGATGGGCGCTGGTCCAATGAGGCAGGTGGCCGAGCTGATCGCCTCGCTGACCCGCGACGTCGCCGACTTCCCGCAGCCCGGCGTCCGGTTCAAGGACCTCACGCCGCTGTTCGCCGACCGCGACGGCATGACGGCGGTCGTCGACGCGCTGGTGGGCGTCGCGTCCGGGGCGGACCTGGTGGCCGGCATCGATTCGCGCGGGTTCCTGGTCGCCGCGGCCGTCGCCGGCCGGCTCGGCACCGGTGTGCTGGCGATCCGCAAGTCCGGCAAGCTGCCGCCGCCGGTGCACGCCGAGCAGTACGCCCTGGAGTACGGCACCGCCACGCTCGAGATCCCGGCTGACGGGATCGATCTGCGCGGCCGCGACGTTGTCATCATCGACGACGTGCTCGCCACCGGCGGCACCCTCGGCGCCGCCGCCCGGTTGCTGGAACGCGCCGGCGCCCACGTGAGTGCGGCCGCTGTGGTGGTGGAACTCACCGCGCTGGGTGGGCGCGAGGCGATCGCGCCGTTGCCGGTGTACTGCCTGAGCAGGGCCTGATGCCGGAGTGTGAACTGGTGGCGTTGCGTGCGAACGTGGGGCGGGAATTTCGCCGTTTCGCCGCCGCAGCCGCACACTCAAGGCCCTCCGTGCACACGCGACAAGGCCGGGAGATCGGACTTTGGCGATATCCTCGAGGTCGGAGGTGACCAACGTGGCTGACGAGAAGAGCGCGGCGCAGGCCCTCGACGCGCCCGCCGAGGTCACGGAACCCCTGCTGGAGCTGCCGGAGCCGCCGGTCGAGAAGACCAGCGCCTCGCGCCGGGTCCGGGCCCGGCTGGCCCGTCGGATGACCGCCCAGCGCAGCGCGCTGAACCCGGTGCTCGAACCGCTGGTGGCGGTGCACCGCGAGGTCTACCCCAAAGCGAACCTGTCGATGCTGCAGCGCGCCTTCGAGGTCGCCGACCAGCGGCACGCCACCCAGCTGCGCCATTCCGGTGACCCCTACATCACCCACCCGCTGGCCGTCGCCAACATCTTGGCCGAACTGGGCATGGACACCACCACTTTGGTGGCCGCGCTGCTGCACGACACCGTCGAGGACACCGGTTACACGCTCGAGGCGTTGAGCGAGGAGTTCGGCGAGGAGGTCGGCCACCTCGTCGACGGCGTCACCAAGCTGGACCGGGTGGTGCTGGGCAGCGCCGCCGAGGGCGAGACCATCCGCAAGATGATCACCGCCATGGCCCGCGACCCCCGGGTGCTGGTGATCAAGGTGGCCGACCGGCTGCACAACATGCGCACGATGCGGTTCCTGCCGCCGGAGAAGCAGGCCCGCAAGGCCCGCGAGACGCTGGAAGTGATTGCGCCGCTTGCACATCGGCTGGGAATGGCCAGCGTCAAGTGGGAGCTCGAGGACCTGTCGTTCGCGATCCTGCACCCCAAGAAGTACGAGGAGATCGTGCGGCTGGTGGCCGGCCGCGCGCCGTCGCGGGACACCTACCTGGCCAAGGTCCGCACCGAGATCGTCAACACGCTCAACGCGTCGAAGATCAAGGCGACGGTGGAGGGCCGCCCCAAGCACTACTGGTCGATCTACCAGAAGATGATCGTCAAGGGCCGCGACTTCGACGACATCCACGACCTGGTCGGCATCCGCATCCTGTGCGACGAGATCCGCGACTGCTACGCCGCCGTGGGCGTGGTGCACTCACTGTGGCAGCCGATGGCGGGGCGGTTCAAGGATTACATCGCCCAGCCCCGCTACGGCGTCTACCAGTCGCTGCACACCACCGTCGTCGGCCCCGAGGGCAAGCCGCTGGAGGTGCAGATCCGCACCCGCGACATGCACCGCACCGCCGAATACGGCATTGCCGCCCACTGGCGCTACAAGGAAGCCAAGGGCCGCAACGGAGTTCCGCATCCGCATGCCGCCGCCGAGATCGACGACATGGCCTGGATGCGTCAGCTGCTCGACTGGCAGCGGGAGGCCGCCGACCCCGGCGAGTTCCTCGAGTCGCTGCGCTACGACCTTGCGGTCCAAGAGATCTTCGTGTTCACGCCCAAGGGCGACGTGATCACCCTGCCGACGGGGTCGACGCCGATCGATTTCGCCTACGCGGTTCACACCGAGGTCGGTCACCGGTGCATCGGTGCCAGGGTGAACGGCCGGCTGGTGGCGCTGGAGCGCAAGCTCGAAAACGGCGAAGTCGTCGAGGTTTTCACGTCCAAGGCGCCCAACGCGGGGCCGTCGCGGGACTGGCAGCAGTTCGTGGTGTCGCCGCGCGCCAAAGCCAAGATCCGGCAGTGGTTCGCCAAGGAGCGCCGCGAAGAGGCGCTGGAGGCCGGCAAGGAGGCGATGGCCCGCGAGGTGCGCCGCGGCGGACTTCCGTTGCAGCGCTTGGTGAATGGCGAGTCGATGGCCGCCGTTGCCCGCGAGCTCCATTACGCCGACGTGTCCGCGCTGTACACCGCGATCGGCGAGGGGCACGTGTCGGCGAAGCACGCGGTGCAGCGGCTGCTGGCCGAGCTCGGCGGCATCGACCAGGCCGAGGAGGAACTCGCCGAGCGGTCCACGCCGACCACGATGCTGCGCCGCCCGCGCAGCAGCGACGACGTCGGGGTGTCGGTCCCCGGCGCCCCGGGCGTGCTGACCAAGCTGGCCAAGTGCTGCACGCCGGTCCCCGGCGACCAGATCATGGGCTTCGTCACCCGCGGCGGCGGTGTCAGCGTGCACCGCACCGACTGCACCAATGCCGCGTCGCTGCAACAGCAATCGGAGCGCATCATCGAGGTGCTGTGGGCGCCGTCGGCGTCGTCGGTGTTCCTGGTCGCCATCCAGGTCGAGGCGCTCGACCGGCATCGGCTGCTGTCCGACATCACGCGGGTGCTCGCCGACGAGAAGGTCAACATCCTGTCGGCGTCGGTCACCACCTCGGGCGATCGGGTCGCGATCAGCCGGTTCACCTTCGAGATGGGCGACCCCAAGCACCTCGGGCATCTGCTCAACGTCGTGCGCAACGTCGAGGGCGTCTACGACGTCTACCGGGTGACTTCTGCCGCCTGAGGCTGCCTACCGGCGGCGGGCGGACCGCCCCCTCGAGCACCTCGCCGATGACCCGGACCGCCGAATGTCCTGGGGTACCCGGTGTGATCGCTTCTAGCCCACCCGCACCGAGGTGATCGTGATGGTGGTGGCGGGATTACCCCGGGTGCGGTCGCCCGCCACTCCCACCTTGGCCATCTTGTCGAGGGTGTCCAGCCCCGCGGAGTCGACGGAGCCGAAGACCGTGGACGTGGGCTCTATCTCGGCGTCCCGGTACACGATGAAGAACTGGCTTTCGTTGGTGTTGGGCCCGGACTGGGCCATCGCGACGGTGCCGCGCGGATAGATCACCGTCGCCTTGAGCGCGGGATCGCCCGCCGGGTACTGATTGGTGGGGTATTCGTCGGCGAATTCGTAACCGGGGCCCCCGCCGCCGTCGGCGTCGGGGCCGCCGAACAGCAGCGTGCCGCCCTCCGGCTCGTCGATGATCCGCCCGCACTGGGTGTTGTCGAAGAAACCCTGCTTCGCCAGGCTGACGAAGCTGGTCACCGCGCACGGTGACTCGTTGTTGGCGAGCTGGATGCCGATGTCTCCGAAGTTGGTGGAGATGGTGGCGTGGATCTGGGCGGGTTCGGTGGACACCCTGCCCGACGGCGGCGGGGTGGCGGGCTTGCTGGCCGGATCCGGCGCGGGCCGGTACTGGCAATTGGCGCCGAGGCCGGGCGGGGGAGCGAACGCCGGCAACGGCGGCACGCTCGCGCCGGCCGGAGCGGACGAACCCGGCGCCGATCCCGGCCTGGCGGACACCCTGGCGCGGGTCGGCGTGGTGGACGCGGCGCCGGTGGTGGAGCCGTGGCTCTGCGTCACCAGGGATACGACCAGCGCAACCACCGCGGCCAGCGCGATCACCGACCCGCCCACGACGCCCAGGACCAGGCGCCGGTTCGAGGTTCTCGCCGGGGGCGGCGGCGGGGGAGGCGCCGGGGCGGCGGGCGCCACCGAGTCGACGTGGCCGGTGAGCGCGGCCCTCGCGGCCTCCGCGAGCTCGATCGCCGACTGGTAACGGGCTTCGGGGTCCTTCGCCATGCCGCGGGCGATCACCGCGTCGAAGGCCGGCGGTATGCCGGGCGCCGTGATCGACGCCCGCGGGGGCGGCGCATTCACGTGCGCGTGCAGCTGTTCTTCGAGGCTGTCGCCGGGATAGGGGCGGCTTCCGGTCAGGCACTCATAGAGCACGCAGGCCAGCGAATACACGTCGGCGCGGTGGTCGGTCGTGCCCTTGAAGCGCTCGGGCGCCAGGTACGCGACGGTCCCCATGGTGGCGCCGGTTTGGGTGAGCTGCGTGTCGGACTCCGCGCGGGCGAGGCCGAAGTCGATCAGGTACACGAAGTTGTGCGCGTTGGTCACGAGGATGTTCTTCGGCTTGATGTCGCGGTGGACCAGCCCCACCCGTTGGGCGCTGTCCAGCGCGGCGGCAACCTGTTCGATCACCGCGACCGTGCGCTCGGGGGACAGCCGCCCGCCGCTCTCGTCGATGTACTCCGACAGGTCGCGGCCCTCGATCAGCCGCATGTCGACGTACAGCCGGCCGTCGATCTCGCCATAACCGTGTATCGGCACGATGTGCGGGTCGTTGAGACCCGCCGCGATGCGCGCCTCGCGGCGGAAGCGTTGCTGAAAGTCCTGATCCTCCGCCAGATGTGGCGGGAGCACCTTGAGGGCGACGATCCGATCGGTGGTCGCGTCGTAGGCGCGATACACCCGGCCCATGCCACCGCGGCCCAACAACTCCACTATCTGGTAATGACCGAATGACTCCGGATCAATACTCATCCCACGAACCCTAAACCGTGGAGGGTGCGAGTCTGGCGATTCTCAGCAATCCCGCGATGGTGTTGCGCTGCCCCGGGTTTAGTCGAGCAGCAGCGACTTGATGGTGACCTCGCCGGCCGGCGCCCCGTCTTCCCCGCCGCCGGCGACTCCCGCCTTGGCGATCTTGTCCAGCGTGGCCAGCCCGTCGGCCTGGATCGTGCCGAAGACGGTGTATTGCGGCGGCAGCTGAGAGTCCTTGTAGACCATGAAGAATTGGCTGCCGTTGGTGCCCGGTCCGGCGTTGGCCATCGCCAGGGTGCCCCGCGGATACAGCACCGGCTGCTGCGCCTTGGGGTCGTTGGGCGGGTACTGGTCGGTCGGGTACTCGTTGGCGAATTGATAGCCGGGGCCGCCCGTGCCGTCGCCCTTCGGGTCGCCGCATTGCAGGACGCCAAGCGTGTCCGAGGTGGTCAGCCGGTGGCATTTGGTGCCGTCGAAGTACTTCTGGCCGATCAGACTTGCGAAACTGTTGACGGTGCAAGGTGATTCGTTGTTGGCCAGCATCAGGCCGATGTTGCCCTGGCTGGTCGTCATGCTCGCGCTCACCTGGGCGGGGTCCGTCGGGATCTTGCCGGTGCGCGGCGGCTTGACCTGCTTGGCGGCCGGGTCTTGCGACGCCGGATATTGGCAGTTCGCACCCACGGACGCCGACGGCTTGAACGCCGGCAGCGGCGGAACGGGCGGCGGCGGTCCGGCGGACGTCGTCTCCGGGGAGCTGCTGGCCGCGGGGGTGCTCGTCGCCGCGGTGTTGTTCTTGTGCTCGTGCTTGGTGTTGACGATGGCGATCACCACCGCCGCGATGACGGCCACCCCCACGATCGAACCACCGGCGATCACCATGATCCGGCGCCGTTTGGCCTGCTGTTGACGGCGCTCCAGCTGCCGTTCGAGTTTGCGCTTGGCGTTGGCGCGTCGCTGTTCGTTGGTCGGCACGGCCGGTATGCCTCCATGCTTGGTCAGTGGGGCCCTGAGCTGGCCAGCCCAGGCTAATGTGGGCGCCGTGACGGGCGCCAACCGGCCCCCGTGGGAAACTGGGAAGCGTGTTGATCACCGGATTCCCCGCCGGCATGTTGGCGTGCAACTGCTATGTGCTGGCCGAACGCCCCGGAACCGACGCCGTCGTCGTCGATCCCGGGCAGCGTGCGATGGGCGCGCTGCGGCGAATCCTCGACGAGAACCGGCTCACCCCGGCCGCGGTGCTGCTCACCCACGGCCACATCGACCACATGTGGTCGGCCCAGAAGGTGTCCGACACCTTCGGCTGCCCCACCTACATCCACCCCGAGGACCGGTTCATGCTCACCGACCCGATCCACGGCTACGGCCCGCGGCTGGCTCAGCTGGTGACGGGCGCGTTCTTCCGCGAGCCCAAGCAGGTGGTGGAGCTGGACCGCGACGGCGACAAGCTCGACCTGGGCAGCGTGACCGTCAACGTCGACCACACGCCGGGACACACCCGCGGATCGGTGGTCTTCCGCGTCTCGGCTGACAACGACGTCGTCTTCACCGGGGACACGCTGTTCGAGCGCTCGGTGGGCCGCACGGACCTGTTCGGCGGCAGCGGCCGCGACCTGCTGACGTCGATCATCGACAAGCTGCTGGTGCTCGACGACGACACCGTCGTCCTGCCCGGACACGGCAACGCCACCACCATCGGCGCGGAACGACGTTTCAACCCGTTCCTCGAGGGCCTGAGCCGGTGACGGAGTTCTCCGCTCCCAAGGGGGTGCCGGACTACCTCCCGCCCGATTCGGCCCAGTTCGTCGCGGTGCGCGATGGGTTGCTCGCCGCGGCCCGCCGGGCCGGCTACGGCGACGTCGAGCTGCCCATCTTCGAGGACACCGCCCTGTTCGCCCGCGGCGTAGGCGAATCCACCGACGTCGTCTCCAAGGAGATGTACACGTTCGCCGACCGCGGCGACCGTTCGGTGACGCTGCGGCCGGAGGGCACCGCCGGGGTGGTGCGCGCGGTGATCGAGCACGGCCTCGACCGCGGCGCGCTGCCGGTGAAACTCTGTTATGCGGGGCCGTTTTTCCGCTACGAACGCCCGCAGGCCGGCCGCTATCGCCAGCTGCAGCAGGTCGGGGTGGAGGCGATCGGCGTCGACGATCCCGCGCTGGACGCCGAGGTGATCGCCGTCGCCGACGCCGGCTTCCGCTCGCTGGGCCTGGACGGCTTCCGGCTGGAGATCACCTCGCTGGGCGACGAGAGCTGCCGCCCGCAGTACCGGGAGTTGTTGCAGGAGTTCCTGTTTGGCCTCGACCTCGACGAGGAGACGCGGCGGCGCGCGCAGCTGAACCCGCTGCGCGTGCTCGACGACAAACGGCCCGCGGTGCGCGCGATGACGGCCGACGCGCCGGTGCTGCTGGATCACCTGTCGGATGCCGCCAAGCAGCACTTCGACACGGTGCTGGCGCACCTGGACGCGCTGGGGGTGCCGTACGTCATCAACCCGCGGATGGTGCGCGGGCTGGATTACTACACCAAGACCACGTTCGAGTTCGTGCACGACGGCCTGGGCGCACAGTCGGGGATCGGGGGCGGTGGCCGCTACGACGGCCTGATGCGAGAGCTCGGCGGACAGGACCTGTCGGGCATCGGATTTGGGCTCGGGGTGGACCGCACCCTGCTGGCGCTGCGCGCCGAGGGCAAGAGCGTGGGGGAGACCACGCGCTGCGACGTGTACGGGGTGCCGCTCTCCGAGCCGGCCAAGCTCTCGCTGGCGGTGCTCGCGGCTCGGCTGCGTGGCGCCGGCGTCCGCGTCGACCTTGCCTACGGAGACCGCGGGCTCAAGGGCGCGATGCGCGCCGCGGACCGCTCCGGCGCGCGGATCGCCTTGGTGGCGGGTGACCGGGACCTCGAATCCGGGACCGTCGGGGTGAAGGACCTCGGGACGGGCGATCAGGTGTCTGTGCCCACGGATTCGGTTGTGGCCGAGGTCCTTTCGCGGCTAGGGCGGTAGCTTCGCATCGGAGCGGTGCGGGGCGCGCGCCGGGTTCGGGTTCATCAGCCGCCCATGCGCGATCACGGAGCCGTGTTGCTTGAGGCGTTGGGTGCGGACGCTGACCTCGTAGCTGAGGACCCCTTCGATAGGAGCCAGGCGGTCGGTGAGGTACGCGTACAGGTCGTGGACGTCACGGCAGATGGCCACCGCCATAAGGTTTTTGCTCCCGCTGACGGCGGCCGCGAACGCGATCTGGTCGTGCGCGGCAATCAGTTCACCGACGCGCTGCAGGTGCCGGGGCGCCACTGTGAGCCACAGCATGGCGCTGAGGTGGTAACCCAGTCGCTCGGGAAGCAGGTCGACGTCGTAGAGCAGCGCCCCGGACGCTTCCAGTGTCGCCAGTCGCCTGCGCACCCGGGCGACTGACCACCCGGTGCGTTCGGCCAATCGCGAGTGCGGTGCGCGGCCGTCGTCGGCCAGCGCGTCGAGCATGGGACGGTCCTCCGCGGTCGGCCGGGACGGCTGGCCGGGCGCGGGAGCCTCGACGCGGGCCAGGATCTGTCCGGCCTGTTCGGCGTCGAGCGTGTGGCCGTAGCCCGTCCACGGCGCGCTCGGGGGTTGCCCGAATGTGTGCAGCACCAGGTCGATGTCGATGCCGGTGACCGAGTTGGTACGCGGAAGCCGCTGCAGCACAACGTCTTCGCGGTTCTCGCCGAGCGGCGCGCGGATGGTGCAGACCAGGTCGGTCCAGCCCGACAGGACGTTGGCGTGGGACACGTCCGGCCGTCGGATCAGCGCGTCGGCCAGTTGCGGGATGCGTTCGGGTTTGGCGCGTATCCGGCACACCCAGTGGGCCCAATCGTCGTCGTCGCCGGCCCACGGGTTCTGCATTCCCACGACGCGCACGACGCCGTCGCGGCGCAGCCTGTGGTAGCGGCGCGCGACGGTTTGTTCGGTCGCGCCCGTCACCGCCGCGATGCGGCGAAACGAAACTCGGGGCGATATCTGCAACGCGTGCAGTATCTGGCCGTCCAATGCATCAACCATGGTGAAAACCATCCATTGAGCGCTAGTTGACGAAGATTTCTCGATAATTGGAGCCGCACGGTGGCAATTCTGTCACCTCCGCTGCGAATCTTGCACCATGAAACTGACGGGGAACACGGTCCTGGTCAGCGGCGGGGGCAGCGGGATTGGCCGCGGCCTGGCCGAATCGCTGCACCGCTCGGGCAACCAAGTGATCATCGCCGGCAGACGCCGGGGGCCGCTGCGGGCGGTCGCCGACGCCAACCCCGGCAGCATCACCCGCCTGGCCGCTCAGCTGAGGGCTCGGCACCCCCAGTCGCTGCGTCACCAGCTGCGCGGCACGCCGGTCCAGGTGGTCGAGATCATCCCGCCGAGGGTGGAGACCGAAATGCAGCAGGGTCCCGACGTGATTGCGCTGGAAGACTTTGTGGCCGAGTCGATTTCGCTGCTGCGATCTCAACCTCACGCCGACGAGGTGGTGGTCGATGCCGCTCGACGGGTGCGATTCGCCGGGCGCGACGGTTCGTACGACGAGATCTTCGAGGCCGTCAACCCGATCACGACGAAATAGGAAGGATCGCAATGCAAATCGGAATCGGCCTGCCGAGCCACATCGCCCATGCGCCGGGCCCGTTGACGGTGCAGTGGGCCCGCCGGGCGGAACAGCGGGGATTCGCCGCTGTGGCCACCATCGACCGGCTCGTCTACGAAAGCCTCGACTCGATTGCCACCCTTTCGGTGGTCGCGGGCGCGACCAGTGAAATCGGTCTGGTGACAAACGTTTTGCTGGCCCCGCTGTGGCCGGCCGCACTACTCGCCAAACAGCTCGCCACGGTGGCGGCCTGCTCCGGTGAGCGGCTGATCGTGGGCCTGGGGGTGGGCAGCCGGCCCGACGACTACGCCGCCGTCGGGGCGGACTTCGGCAGACGGGGGCGAGCCTTGGACCAGGCGGTGGGATGGCTGCGCGACGCGTGGCACGCCGAGCCGGTAGCAGGCGACAGGGCGCTGTGCCCGGCGCCCGTGCGCATTCCGATTCTCTTCGGCGGAAGGTCGCCGGCGACCATCCGTCGTGTCGCCACCGTCGGCGACGGCTGGTCGGCCGGTGCGCTGCGCGACTACGCCAGCCAGGCGCCGCTCGCCGACCGGGTTCGCGACGCATGGCGCGAGGCGGGTCGCCCGGGGCGGCCACGGATCCACGCCAGCGTGAACTTCGCTCTCGGCGGCGAGGAGATCGTCCGGCGCGGCCATGCACACCTGTGGGACTACTACGGGTTCAATCCCGACTACGCGGCCCTCAATGTCGCCGACATGCTGATCTCGCCACAGGATGCGGCGGCCACCGTGCGCGCCTACCGCGACCTCGGCTTCGACGGGCTCATCTTTCACCCGTGCGTCGCCGCGCTCGAGCAGGTCGAACGCCTCGCCGACGCGGTGCTCTGAAGCCAACTGTCGTCAAGTTGCCTCATGTCAAGATGCGCGCGAAGGGTGCATCGTTGCCTCACGTGAGCGTGCGCGCTTGGTGACCGGAGCGGGGGGACCAGCTCTCGGAAGTGGGGCAGCACGGCCACCAATTCGGTGAGCATGGGAGCAAGCCGTTTGCCAGCCGGCTTTCCCAGCACGGTCCAGCAGACCGTCAACGCCGCGATGACATCATCGTCGTACGTCGCCGGCCGAGGACTGCGCGCAGTCACGATCGTGGCCACCGGTGCGGCGTTGAGGGCCTTGCGGGCGTGACTTCGGTGCCAGCCGGTATTCGCGCACAACTCGTCGAGAATCCGACTCTTCCCGCGCTTACTGGCCTGCCGGTAACGGATCGCTGCTGCCTGCGTCACTGCCCTGCGCTCAGCCAAAGTCAAGGCGCGCCGTCCACGCGCGCATCTCAGATGAGTCGACGCGGTCGGCGGACACTGCTATACTCGAACGTATGTTCGATTCCCGTAGGCTTCACGATTACTGGGAGCCCCCGACCACGGAGCGTTCGGCGGCGCTGGTGGAGCGGATGTGCGCGTCGTGGCGGGCCGAGGCGCGGGCGGCGGCGGCGCGGTTGGATGCGATCGGGGAGTTGTTCGAGTTGCGCCGGGCCCAGCGCGGTGAAGAGGCGAATTGGGCGGTGGATACCTGGGCGGCGGTGGGCGCGGAGGTGGCTGCGGCGTTTCGGATCAGCTTGGCGCTGGCGGGTAGCTATTTGCGGTATGCGCGGGCGATGCGTGAGCGGCTGCCGGCGGTGGCCGGGCTGTTTCGGGCCGGGGATATCGATTATCGGTTGTTTCAGACGCTGGTGTATCGCAGCGATTTGATCACCGATGGCGAGGTGTTGGCGGCCGTTGATGCCACTCTGGCAGCGAACGTGGTGCGCTGGCCGTCGATGACGCAGGGCCGGCTGGCCGCCCAGGTGGATCGGGTCGTGGCCAAGGCGGATCGGGATGCGGTGCGCCGGCGCCGCGAGCGTCAGGTCGATCGCGAGATTTGGATTGGGGATCGGGTTCAAGACGGCCTCTCGGAGATCCATGGTGCCTTATTGACCCCGGATGCCCATGCGTTGGAAAAGCGGTTGAATGCGTTGGCGGCCACGGTGTGTGCCCATGATCCGCGCAGCCGCGAGCAGCGCCGCGCTGATGCGCTGGGGGCGCTGGCCGCGGGGGCGGATCGGCTGGGGTGTCGGTGCGGGCGCCCGGATTGCGTGGCCGGGAAACGGCCCGCGGCGGGACCGGTGGTGATTCATGTGATCGCCGAGCGGGCCACCCTGGACGGGGGCAGCGCTGCGGCTAGTGAGGTGGGCGCCGACGGGCTGATCCCGCCCGAACTGGTGGCCGAACTGGCCGCCTCGGCGAGGCTGGTACCGCTGATCCATCCCGGCGACGCGCCACCAGAGAACGGGTATGTGCCCTCGAAGGCGTTGGCCGATTTCGTGCGCTTTCGTGATCTGACGTGTCGGGCGCCGGGCTGTGATGCCCCGGCCATCGGCTGCGACATCGACCACACCATCCCCTATGCCCAGGGTGGGGCCACGCATGCGTCGAACCTGAAATGTCTTTGCCGGCTTCATCATTTGCTCAAAACGTTCTGGGGCTGGCAGGAGACACAGCTGCGCGACGGCACCGTAATCTGGACGCTGCCCGGCGGGCACACCTACCTCACCACCCCGGGCAGTGCGCTGGTGTTCCCGAGCCTGTGCGCACCAACCCGACCACTGCACACGCTCACCCGCGCCCAGGGCTGCGCCGAGCGCACCGCGATGATGCCCAAGCGCCGCCGCACCCGCGCTCAAGACCGCGCCTACCGCATCGCCACCGAACGCAAACACAACCGCGACGCCCGCACCGCCCGGCGAGCCGAAACCTGGAGCTACACCGGACCCGCCCCACCCACCGACGACGACGAGCCACCGCCCTTCTAGGTGCCGGCAGACCGCAGTCGCCTGACGAACTCCGCCACCGCCACACCGATCTCGTCCGGGCTGTCTTCTTGGATGAAATGCACCCCGGGGACTGTGGTTTCGCTGAGATTGGCCCACGTCCGGACGTAGTCGCGGATGCGGCCGTTGAGAATGGCGCCGGGCTCGGCGTTGACGAACAGCTTTGGCACGGCGGCCGTTTCGAGCCAGCCGCGGTACTCGTCGACGACGGCGACGACCTCGGCTGGCTCGCCGTCGATAGGTATGTTGCGTGGCCACGACAGCGTGGGGCGCCTGTCCTCGCCGGGATTGAGGAACGGCCGGCGGTAGGCGTTCATCTCCTCGTCGGAGAGTTTCCGCTGAATGGCGCCGGGCAACACGCCTTCGACAAAGATGTTTTGTTCCAACACCATTCGCTCCCCCTCGGGCGACCGGAAGCCCTGGAACACGCTCCGCACGTTGGGATGCCAATCCGTCCACGTCATGGGAGTGACGATCGCCTCCATGAAGGCAATCCCCTGCACGCGGTCGCGATGCCGGTTGGCCCAGTCGAATCCCAGCGCCGACCCCCAGTCGTGCAGCACCAGCACGACGCGGTCGCCCAGGTCGAGTGCGTCCCACAGCGCGAAGAGGAAGTCGCGTTGCTCGGCATAGTGGTAGCGGTCGGCCCCCGACGGGCTGAGCTTGTCCGACGCGCCCATCCCGATGAGGTCGCACGCCACGAGGCGCCCCAGCCCTTCCAGGTGGGGCATCACGTTGCGCCACAGGTAGGACGACGTCGGGTTGCCGTGCTGGAAGACGATCGCATCGCCGTCGCCCTCATCGATGTAGGCCATCCGCTTTCCGGCGATCTCTTGGTAGCGCAGCTGACCGTACGGCTCGACTCGGGGGGATGTCATGGGGCAATCCTGTCACTTGACATCGGATCGAACAAAGGTTCGAATAGAGGCATGCGCTGGTCCAACCAGGCCGTCGCGGTCAACGGGAACCCCGTCGACGACGGGGCGCTCCCGGGGCTGCAGCGTCTCGGCCTCGTGCGCAGCGTGCGGACGCCGCAGTTCGAGGGCATCACCTTTCACGAGGTGCTGTGCAAGTCGGCGCTGAACAAGGTGCCCAATGCGTCGGCCCTGCCGTTCAAATACACCGTCAACGGCTACCGCGGCTGCTCGCACGCCTGTCGCTACTGTTTCGCGCGTCCCACCCACGAATACCTGGACTTCGACTGCGGCACCGACTTCGACACCCAGGTGGTGGTCAAGACCAACGTCGCCGAGGTGCTGCGTCGCGAGCTGCGCCGGCCGTCGTGGCAGCGGGAGACCGTCGCGCTGGGCACCAACACCGATCCCTACCAGCGCGCCGAGGGCCGCTACGCGCTGATGCCGGGCATCATCGGCGCGCTCGCCGGGTCCGGTACGCCGCTGTCGATCCTCACCAAGGGCACCCTGCTCAAGCGGGACTTGCCGTTGATAGCCGATGCGGCCCAACAGGTTCCGGTCTCGGTCGCGGTGTCACTGGCGGTCGGCGATCCGGACCTGCACCGCGACCTCGAACCGGGCACCCCGACGCCGCAGGCGCGCCTGTCCCTGATCACAGCGATCCGCGACGCCGGCCTGAACTGCCACGTGATGGTCGCCCCGGTCCTGCCGCACCTCACCGACGGCACCGACCACCTCGACCGGCTGCTCGGCCAGATCGCCGCGGCCGGCGCCACCGGGGTGACGGTGTTCGGGCTGCACCTGCGCGGTTCGACGCGCGGCTGGTTCATGGCCTGGCTGGCCCGCTCGCACCCCGAGCTGGTCGGTGCGTATCGCGAGCTCTACCGGCGCGGCGCCTACCTGCCGCAGGGCTATCGCGACGCGCTGCGCGCACGGGCCGCGCCGTTGATCGCCAAGCACCGCCTGGCCGGCGATCCCCGCCCGGTCCCGCAGACCACGGCCGGGCCGGAACCGCAGCAGGCGACGCTGTTTTGAGCTAACCCGCCTTGTCGCCGCGCGGCTTGGTGAGCGTGAACTGGTCCGCCGCGGTGACCTCACCGAACGGGCCGCTCAGCGCGTAATGCGTGGCCTTGATCGAGGTGTTGCCGCCTGGCCGGCCCGGGTCGACGTCGAAAGCCGCGAAGCCGTAAGGGTTGTCGCGGTCGCGGAACGCCGACCACGGCGCGTCCTCCAGCACGTAGATCGGCGCCTTGCGGCCGAGTCCGGGGTCGAAAGCCCCGACACCGGTCAGCACGCGGCACCGCGGCTCGGGAAAGAACAACCCGTTGCTCGGCAACGAGGTGCCGCCTCCGCCGATGACGAGATGCACGGTGCCGCGGGTGGAATCGATGAGTTCGTTGCGGGTCTCGACGGGCAGCGGCGTGAGCGTGTCGGTGCCCAGCGTCCCGCGCAGGGGGTGCGAACGTTCGTAGTGGTGTTCGTGGCCGCACACCACCAGATCGACCTGATACTGGTCGAACAACGGCAGCCATTCCTCGCGGATGCCCAGGTCGGCGCCGTTGGCCTTGTCGGCGGTGGAGATCGCCGTCTGATGCATGCACACGACGATCCAGTCGACATCCGGGTCGCGCCGCGCGTCGGCGAGTTCCCTTGCAAGCCAGCGCTTTTGCTCCCCGCCGGAGTACCCGTGCACGTAGAAGTTGCCGCCGTCCTGGAAGGCGACGTCGTCGTTGTTGAGGCTGATCACCCGCACCGACCCGGCGGTGAACGAGTACCACAGCCCGCGGGCCTCGGGGCTGGAACCGGAATCCGGCAGCGCGAAGTAGGTCTGGTAGGCGCCGTAACCGATTGGCCCGTTGCCCAATTCGTTCTCGTGGTTGCCCGCAGCCGGCATCCAGGGACGGTACCGCGCCGAGCGCGTGTTGTTCTCGAACCAGTCCGACCAGGTGCGGATGCGGTCCTGCGCGAGGTTGGCGTAGCACAGGTCGCCGTTGACCAGGTTGAACAGCGGACCGAGCCGCTCGACCGCCAGCGTGGTGTCGGCGGCCGCGGGCGACCCGATGTTGTCGCTGGCGTACCTGCCGTCGGGCAGCCGGGCCAGCGTCGGGGTGGACTGGTCGCCGAAGCTGGTGAAGCGCAGCGGCTTTCGGCCCGACGGCGCGGTCCGCACGGTGCCGCTCTCCGGCTCGGCGCCGTCGTGCACCGCGGCGTACACGTAGTCGGTGTCCGGCGTCAGGCCCGTCAGGCGAGCGTGGTTGACGCGAACCTCGACACCCGACTTGGCGTCCCGGTAGGTGCGGGTCTCGGCCTCGACGGTGCGCCCGAACCCGGACGCCGGGGTGCCGAGCATCACGCGCGGGTTGCGGACGGCCTCGGTGGTGTGCCAGGAGACCACCACCTCGGTGGCGGCGTTGCTGCCGAACTGCAGGTGCAGGCCGGTCACCGGCGGGGCGCCGTTGCGGTCCGGCTGATACCACGCCGACGGCGCCCGAGGATGCGACCACACCAGCGTCGCCCCGCCCCCGATGCCCGCCCCGAGGGCCGCCGACACCGCGCTGGTGGTCAACAGCCGACGGCGGCTGATCCCGGGATCGTCGCTCATGCTTGCTTCATACCTGACCCAAGCGAACCGGCGGCATCTGTAACGAATCCGGTAGCGTTTTCGATATGACGAACGTGCGAAAAGTGATCAGCGCGGTCGCGTCGGCAACGTTTGCAGCGGCCGCCGCAGTGGCCGTCACGCCCGCGACTGCACATGCGGACGGCCATCAGGTGACCTACACCGTGTCGAGCCCCAACAATCTGACCGCCACGGTCAACTACGTGAGTTCCGATCCGCCCAGCCAGGCCGCCTACAACGCGGACCCGTCGAAGTTCATGACCAGTGTGCAGGCCCCGCTGAGCGGGGGAGCGCCGGTCACCTATACGGCCACGTTGGCCAACCCGGCCCAATGGGCGAGCATCACCGCCAGCGGCATGCTGCACTGGCCGGATTCGGGCAACGGCCCCGCTTCGTTTCACTGCGAGATCGCCGTGGACGGCCAAGTCGTCGCGCGCCAGGACGCGACCACCACCGTCACCTGCGCGGCCAGGGGCTAGCCCAAGTTCGTCGCGGAGAAGGTGTCGCACTTGTTCGGGTCGCCGGTCTGGTACCCGATGGTGAACCACTTCTGCCGTTCCGCCGACGAACCGTGCGTCCACGACTCGGGATTGACGCGGCCCGTCGACTCCTTCTGAATCCGGTCGTCGCCCACCGACGCGGCGGCCGACAGCGCGTCGGCGATGTCCTGGTCGCTCAGCGGCTGCAGGTAGGGCACCCCGGTGCTCTCCTGCTTGACGGTCGACGCGTAGTGCGCCCAGATGCCGGCGTAGCAGTCGGCCTGCAATTCGGTGCGGACGCCGTTGCCGCCGGCGCCCTGGGCGCCCTGCTGGGAACGGCCCAGGATGCCCTGCAGCTGCTGCACGTGGTGGCCGTATTCGTGGGCGACCACGTACTCCTGCGCGAAAGGCCCACCGCTGGAACCGAATCGGTCGACCAGCTCCTTGAAGAAGTCGGTGTCGAAGTACGCGGTCTGGTCCACCGGGCAGTAGAACGGACCCACCGCGGTGGTGGCGGGCCCGCAGCCGGTGTCGACCGAACCGGTGAACAGGCGCACGTGCGGGCGGGTGTAGCTCGGCATCAGCTGATGCCACACCGCATCGACGGAGTTGCCGGTGGCGATCACGCGGCACTGCACGTACTTGTTGGCGTCGGCCCCGGTCTTGCACTGGCTCAGGTCGAAACCGGGCGCCGAATAGCCGCCGGTGTTCATCTGCGAGGTCATCACGCGGCCCGGGTCGACGCCCAGCAACAACGCGCCGATCAGGATGAGCAACCCGATGCCGCCACCGCCGAGGGCCATCCCCATGCCGCCGCCACCGGACGACGACGCGGTGCTGGTGTCGATCTGCATGCCCTCGTTGAAGGTCATCGCACGCTCCTAAGGTTGCCGGGTGGCCGCAAAGCGGGTGTCGGTGTAGCTGCGCAGGTTGCGCAGAAATCGGCGCAGGACCAAGTTCAGCAGCGGCCGGGCGACGACCAACGCCAACCAGGCCGGGCCGGCCGGCTTCTGTGCCATGATCCAGGTCAGCCGGCAACCACCGGGGGTGGGCTCGACGCGGTAGTCCTCGGCGAAGGCGGCGACGGCCTGCGTGGAGCACTCGTTGAACCGGAATGCCATGCGGGTGAACGGCTCCCACGCGAGGAACTCTTCGTTGCCGACCATGCCGCCGCGCATGTCGACGGTGCGGGTGGTTCCGACCCGGCGCGGCTCGGGGCTGGTCCAGGTGACCTTGGTGATCACCGGCGCCCAGCGCGGCCAGGACTCGGCGTCGGCCAGCACCTCGAACAGCTGCTCGGGCGTGATGGCCAGGTCGACGCTGTTGGAAAACCGAAAGGGTGCCGTGTCGATGAAGCCCAGGTCGACGCGCTCACAGGGGAACATGGCTTGAATCTAGCCCGGGCCGTCGCTGGCCGCCGCCAATAGCGGCACCAGCACGTCGCTGATCGGCGTCGCCAGGCCGTGGGCGCGGGCCTTGCGGATGATCACGCCGTTGCGGATGTCCCACTCCATCGGCCGGCGGTACTCCGCGTCGGCCAGGATCGAGGTGCCCATGTCCTCGGGGGCCTGACGGAACATCCCGGGCAGCTCCTCGACGACGCCGTCGGGCAGCCGCGCGCCCTCGGCCCGCGCGACGGCCAGGCATTCGGCCATATAGCGCCGCGACAGCGCGGCGACGTCGTCGCGGCGGAACATCCCGGACCGCCGCCGCGACAGCGCCATCAACCCGGCCAGCGCATTGGTGAGCAGCTTGCGCCAGGCGGCGGTGATGAAGTCGGGATCGCAGTCCACCTGGCAGCCGGCGCCGCGCAGCAGCCCGGCGACCTCCTCCGCCGAAGGCCCCGACGGCAGCACCAGCCGGGGCTCGGTGCGCAACCGCACCCAGCCGTCCGGTTGCGTTTCGGCTCCGTACCAGACGATGCCGGGGACCACCGGCGATACCGGGCAGTGCGGCTGCACCTGCTCGACCTGCTCGACGCCGTTCTGCAGCACGACGACGATGGTGTGCTCGCCGCACAGGCGGGCCAGCCAGGGGGCCGCGTCGTCGTTCTGGGTGGCCTTGACGGCCAGGATCACCACGTCGACCGGGCCGCGCACCGCGGTGGGGTCGGTCTGCACCGGGCCGGGGACGACGATCGGATCCGCGCCGTCGGGCCGCAATTCGATGTTGTCGCGGGCGGTGCGGCCGCACACCAGCACCGAATGCCCGGCCTGGTGCAGCAGCGCGGCGACCGTCGTGCCTACGGCGCCGGGACCGACGAGGGCGATCTTCAAAAGGTCTGTGACGATAGGACCGAAGTTACCTCCCTCTAGACTGGGCACTCGTTCCAACCGCGGGAAAGGGAGTGTTCGTGCTGCGCAGCCACGCCGCCGGTGCACTGAGAAGCAGCGACGCCGGCCAGCAGGTGACGCTCGCGGGGTGGGTGGCCCGCCGCCGCGACCACGGCGGGGTCATCTTCATCGATCTGCGCGACGCGTCCGGGATCGCCCAGGTGGTGTTCCGCACGTCTGACGTGCTGGCCCAGGCCCACCGGTTGCGCGCCGAGTTCTGCGTCGCGGTCACCGGCGTCGTCGAGATCCGCCCGGAGGGCAACGCAAACCCGGAGATCGCGACCGGCGACATCGAGGTGAACGCGACCGCGCTGACCGTGCTGGGCGAGAGCGCGCCGCTGCCGTTCCAGCTGGACGAGCCCGCCGGCGAGGAGCTCCGGCTGAAGTACCGCTACCTCGACCTGCGCCGCGACGGCCCGGCCGCGGCAATGCGCCTGCGCTCCAAGGTGAATGCCGCCGCGCGCGCGGTGCTGGCGCGGCACGACTTCGTCGAGATCGAGACGCCGACGATCACCCGCTCGACGCCCGAGGGCGCGCGCGACTTCCTGGTGCCGGCCCGCCTGCACCCCGGCTCGTTCTACGCCCTGCCGCAGAGCCCGCAGCTGTTCAAGCAGCTGCTGATGGTGGCCGGGATGGAGCGCTACTACCAGATCGCCCGCTGCTACCGCGACGAGGACTTCCGCGCCGACCGCCAGCCCGAGTTCACCCAGCTCGACATGGAGATGAGCTTCGTCGACGCCGAGGACGTCATCGCGATCTCGGAGGAGATCCTGGCCGCGCTGTGGGAGCTGATCGGCTATGAGATTCCCCGCCCGATCCCGCGGATCAGCTACGCCGACGCCATGCGGCGGTTCGGCTCCGACAAGCCCGACATGCGGTTCGCGCTCGAGCTCGTCGAGTGCGCGGAGTTCTTCAAAGACACCACCTTTCGCGTCTTCCAGGCGCCGTACGTCGGCGCGGTCGTCATGCCCGGCGGGGCCTCGCAGCCGCGGCGCACCCTGGACGGCTGGCAGGAGTGGGCCAAGCAGCGCGGCCACCGCGGGCTGGCCTACGTCCTGGTCGGCGACGAGGCTTCCGGAGGCGAGCTGGGCGGCCCGGTGGCCAAGAACCTGTCCGACGCCGAGCGCGAGGGCCTGGCCGCCCACGTCGGGGCCAAGCCCGGCGACTGCATCTTCTTCTCGGCGGGCCCGCCGAAGTCGTCGCGCGCGCTGCTGGGCGCGGCCCGCGGCGAGATCGCCAAGCGGCTCGACCTGATCGACCCGGACGCGTGGGCGTTCGTGTGGGTGGTCGACCCGCCGCTCTTCGAGCCCGCCGAGGAGGCGACCGCGGCCGGCGACGTGGCGGTCGGCTCGGGGGCGTGGACGGCCGTGCACCACGCGTTCACCTCGCCCAAGCCGGAGTACTCCGACGTGGTGGACAGCGACCCCGGCAGCGTGCTGGCCGACGCGTACGACATCGTCTGCAACGGCAACGAGATCGGCGGCGGCTCGATCCGTATCCATCGCCGCGACATCCAGGAGCGGGTGTTCGCGGTGATGGGTCTGGACAAGGCCGAGGCGGAGGAGAAGTTCGGATTCCTGTTGGAGGCGTTCATGTTCGGCGCGCCGCCGCACGGCGGCATCGCGTTCGGCTGGGACCGGATCAACGCGCTGCTGTCGGGCGTCGACTCCATCCGCGAGGTGATCGCCTTCCCGAAGACCGGCGGCGGCGTCGACCCGCTCACCAACGCCCCGGCGCCCATCACCGCCCAGCAGCGCAAGGAGTCCGGAATAGACGCCAAGCCGGAGAAGGTTGAGCGGGCATGACCGAAGAAATGCCTGACACCGGCACCATCAACGCGTTCAACACGAGCATCATCGACGAATTCCGGGCCAACGAGGGCAAGGTCGGCGGCCAGTTCGAGGGCGCCAACCTGCTGCTGCTGACGACGACGGGCGCCAAGTCCGGCCAGCCCCGGGTCAACCCCCTGGCCTACTTCCGCATCGACGGCAAGCTCATCATCATCGGCTCGTTCGCCGGCGCCCCCGTCAACCCGGCCTGGGTGCACAACCTGCGGGCCAACCCGGCGGCGCACGTGGAGATCGGTACGGACGCGTTCGACGTCACCGCCCACGAGCTGCCACCCGCGGAACGCGATGAGCTCTTCGAGAAGGTCGCCGCCGCGGCGCCCGGGTTCGCCGAGTACCAGTCCAAGACCAGCAGGGTGATACCGCTGTTCGAGTTGCGCCCGGCCTGACGCCGTGAACGCCGCGCGCGCGGGCATCAAACGGCTCCGCGCCGTGTGGTTCACGCTCGTGCAGACGTCGGTAGCGGCGGGCCTGTCCTGGTACCTCGCCCACGACGTGCTCGGTCACCCGCAGCCGTTCTTCGCGCCGATCGCCGCGGCCGTCTCGTTGTCGATCAGCAACGTGCTGCGCGCGCAACGCGCCATCCAGATGATGATCGGCGTCACCCTGGGAATCGGGGTCGGCAGCGTCGTGCAGGAGCTGCTCGGGCCGGGGGCGCTCGCGATCGGCATCGCGGCGCTGCTCGCGCTGTCGGCCGCCGTGTTCATCGGCCACGGCTACATCGGGCACGGGATGATGTTCGCCAACCAGACGGCCGTTTCGGCGATCCTGGTGCTTGCCCTCTACCGCAGCAACATCGGTTTGGAACGCCTCTACGACGCGCTGCTCGGGGGCGTGGTGGCGATCGTGTTCGCGATTTTGTTGTTCCCCGCCGACCCCCGCCGGCTGCTGCACGCCGCCCGCGTCGGCGTGCTGGGGGTGCTGCAGGGTGTGCTGTCGCGGGCCGCGGACTTCGCCGCCGGGCGGCGGGAGGCCCCGGCGGACTGGCCGCTGTCGGCCGTCGACCGGGTGCACGCCCAGCTCGGCGGGCTCGTCGAGGCGCGCACCACCGCCCGTCAGGTCGTGCGGGTCGCGCCGCGGCGCTTCGGCCTGCGCGATTCGGTCCGCGCGGCCGATCACCAGGCCGTGCACGTGGCGCTGCTCGCGGGCTCGGTGCTGGAGCTGGCCCGAGCCGTCGCTCCCGGTGTGGACGGCCGCTGCGACCGGCTTCCGCAGCCCGTGCACAAGGCGCTGGTGGTGCTGGCGGCCGCCACGGCCCTCGCCGAGTCCGACCCAGCCGGGGCGTGCGCCTACGTCGCGTCCGCGCGCCACCTCGCCTCGCAGCTGCACGAGGGCGCCCGGGAGAGAACGCAGGTGGTGCTCGCCGACGTCGTCCAGGCCTGCGTCGACGACCTGCAAACGGTCATCGACCTGCGGTCATAGTGAATCGGCCAGGTACTCCTGGACGAGTTTCTTCGGCGCCTGCGTCAGCCACGCCTCGGTGATCACCTCCACCAGGTCGCGCACCGCGATCTCATCCAGCCTGATCAGCACCGCCGGATAGCCGTCGAAATGCGGCGTGGTGAAGTAAACCCCCGGTTCGTCGGCGATCAGCGCGAACTTGACGCCCTCGTCGGACACCCGCACGCCGAGGATGTCCCCGTCGGGCGGCTCGACGCCGCTGTGCGCCAGCGCCTCGCGGTCCGACGGGCGCAGCGGCCGCTCCCACGCCAGCAACTTCTTGCCGACCCGCCACTCATGAGGTGACGGCTCGGAGGTAAGTGCCAGCTCACCAACGATGCGGGCGACGTCGCTCCACGTGGCCACGCCTTCGATTGTGCTCCCGATATGGCTCGCTTGGCTCGCGATCGGCAAACGAGGTGTGATGGGATCAGCCTGTGTCAGAAGCCTTGCCGGGAGATCAGGCCCGTCGGCACCGGGTCACCCACCGCACCGAGTACCGCTATTCCGACGTCGTGACCAGCTCCTATGGCCGCGGCTTCCTCACCCCGCGGGACTCGCAACGCCAGCGCTGCGTCGCGCATGCGCTGACCATCGACCCGGCTCCCACCGACAGCTCCACCAGCGTCGACAGCTACGGCAACGTCAGCTCGTACTTTCATGTCACCGAGCCGCACCGGGCCCTGACCATCACCAGCGACTCCATCGTCGACGTGTATCCGCCGCCGCCGGAGCGGTACAGCAGCGGGCCGGCGGTGCAGCCGTGGGAGGCCGCCCGGCCGGCCGGGCGCAGGGGAGCGCTGGCGACGGAGTTCGCCCTCGACCTGAACCCGCCGGAGATCACGGACGAGGTGCGCGCGTACGCGGCGCCCAGTTTCGCGTCCGGGCGCCCCCTGGTGGACGTGCTGCGCGACCTGGCGTCGCGGATTTTCGCCGACTTCACCTACCGCTCGGGGTCGACGACGATTTCCACCGGGGTCAACGAGGTTCTGGCGGCCCGGGAGGGGGTATGTCAGGACTTTGCGAGGCTGGCGATCGCCTGCCTGCGCGCCAACGGTCTGGCGGCCAGCTATGTGTCCGGTTATCTGGCCACCGACCCGCCCCCGGGAAAGGATCGGATGATCGGTATCGACGCCACCCACGCCTGGGCGGCGGTGTGGACCCCCCAGGAGCCCGGCCGGTTCGAGTGGCTGGGCCTCGACCCCACCAACGACCAGCTGGTCGACGAGCGCTACATCATCGTCGGGCGCGGGCGCGACTACGCCGACGTCCCGCCGCTGCGCGGCATCATCTACACCAACTCCGAGCACAGCGTGATCGACGTCGCCGTCGACGTGGTGCCCTTCGAGGGGGACGTGCTGCATGCGTGACTTCCACTGCCCCAACTGCGGACAGCGCCTGACGTTCGAGAACTCGGCGTGCCTGTCATGCGGTGGCGCGCTCGGGTTCTCCCTGGAGCAGATGGCGCTGCTGGTCATCGCCACCGGCGACGAGGGCGACCGCGCCGGGTTCGTCAGCGCCGACGAATACGAGCTGTGCGCCAATCGTCATCTGGCCGAATGCAATTGGCTGGTGCCCACCAACCTGCCCGGCGGCCTGTGCACGTCGTGCGCGCTCACGCTGGAACGGCCCAACGACACCGACACCGAGGGCCTGGCCGCGTTCGCCCGTGCCGAGGCGGCCAAGCGGCGGCTGATCGCCGAGCTGCACGAGATGAGGCTGCCGATCATCGGGCGCGACCGCGACCCGGAGTACGGGCTGGGCTTCCGGCTGCTGTCCAGCGCCCACGAGAAGGTTTTCACCGGCCACGAAAACGGCATCATCACACTGGATTTGGCCGAAGGCAACGACGTGCACCGCGAGCAGCTGCGGGTCGAGATGGAGGAGCCGTACCGGACGCTGCTCGGCCACTTCCGCCACGAGGTCGGGCATTACTACTTCTACCGGCTGATCACCCCGTCGGCCGAGTACGTAGCGCGGTTCAACGAGCTGTTCGGCGATCCCGACGCGGACTATCAGGAGGCGCTCGACCGGCACTACAACGAGGGCGCGCCCAACGGTTGGCAGGAGAGCTTCGTGTCGTCGTATGCGACGATGCACGCCGCCGAGGACTGGGCCGAGACGTTCGCGCACTACCTGCACATCCGCGACACCCTGGACACCTCGGCGTGGTGCGCGTTCGCGCCGGCGTCGGCCACCTTCGACCGTACCCCGTTGGGGCCCAGCGCCTTTCCCACCATCATCGAGATGTGGCTGCCGCTGTCGTGGTCGCTGAACATGGTGAACCGCTCGATGGGCCACGACGACCTGTACCCGTTCGTGCTGCCGGTCGCCGTGCTGGACAAGATGCAGTTCATCCACGACGTGATCGACGAGGTGACCTCGGAGCTGGGCGGACCGCAGGCGGTCGCGGGGTAGGGCTAAAAAACAGGGTAGCCGGACGGGAAAGCGTCCCGGAACGCCATCTGAATGAGCGGCGTGATGAACGCCGAGAAGGTCAGCACCTGCCCGGTGGTCAGGAAGTGTTGCAACGCGGCCTGCAGGTAGCTCGCCAACAAAATCGCGGTGACGAGCGCGATGAGCGATCCGGCGCCGACCGCGAACAGGCCGATGCCGACGGCGCCCACGATGTTGTCGGCGAGGTTCTGCGCGCCAAGGCTCAACGAGTTGAGCACCTGCTGCAGGTTGGCATCCAGGCCCTGCAGCGATGCCGCGATGGCTCCCTCGGCGCCGGCATACGAGGACGCCGCGGCCGTCAGGTGCTGCACGAACTGGTCGTGGAAGGCCGTCGCCTGACTGGCCAGCGCCTCATACGTCGCCGCGTGCCGGGAGGCCACCTGAGCGATGGCGGTCGAGACCTCGTCGGCGGCTGCGGGGACCACCGACGTCGTCCGGGCAGCCGCCACGAGATGGGCCGCCCCGAGATCCGAGCCGATGGTTGCCACGGCGTGGGCCGTCGACGTCATGACGTCTGGCGTTGCGATCACATACGGCATGTCTGTCCACCTATTGGGCCAAACTCCCGGCTGTCTGGCAGCAAAGCATAGGCGGAAATGGCCGGACAAGCACGAGTAGTCCGCTACCTGTCGGCGGGGGCTCAGGCGCCGGGCGCCTGGCCGGCCGGGCTGGACGCGGGCCCATACATCTCGTCGGCGGCGACCGAGGCGACACCGAACTCTGCGGCCACCGCATCGATGGCTTGTTGGGCGATGTCGAGGTCCACCCGACGGTCGGGCAGAAAGTACGGCCCGATGTAGCGGTCGTAGTACTGCTGCGCTTCGGCACACGTGAGCCGGTCCAGGAACGAGGCGATGTAATCGACAGCGCGGCCCGGATTTTCGGCCAGGGTGCGTAGCGCGCGCTGGTTGGCCCGCACCAGTGCCTGCACAGCGGGGCTGTCCAACGGGATGTGGGCCGGGTCCACGGCCACACCCACGGTGGGAATCGGGAAGTGGTCGCCGACCCAGGCCAGCAGGTGGAATCCCTCTTCGTCGGCGACCTGTTCGGGCGACAGCGTGCTGCCCACGTATGCGGCGTCGATCGAGCCGTCCCGAAGGCGCCGCAGGTCCATCTGATAGTCACCCGGATGGCGCACAACGCAATTCACGTCGCCGTCGGGATCGAGGCCGTGCTTACGCAGGACGATCCGGGCGAAAGCCCCGGGGGGACTCTTAGGAGCGTGGACGGCCAGGCGCCGCCCGCCCAGGTCGGACATGGACGCCACCTGCGGGCCGCCGAGGAACCAGAACAGCGGACGATCGGTGTTGACGCTGATCGCGGTCCAGCCGATCCCGTCAGTCAGCCGCGATTGGAGGCTCCGGCCCAGGCCGATCACGGCGCCCCGGCGCAGTCGCTCTGCCGTCCAGCCGATCCCGTCGCGGATGGCGACGTGCACACCCTCCTGCTCGTAAAATCCCTCCTGGTCGGCAACGTAGGCGACCAACTCCTCATGGACACCACGCCCGACATAGGCCAGATCGATCATATGCACAGCGCACAGCCCCCTTCGGTCCCGTCAATCCATCGCAAGGCCGCCGTTGATCTCCAGGCAGTGACCGGTGATGAAACCGGAGTCTTCACCCGCCAGGAAAGCCACAGCCTCGGCGACCTCTTCAGGACTGACGAGTCGTCCCATCGGATTGGTTGCGCCGAGTTGGCCCACCTCCTCGGCCGTCAAGAGCGCATGCGCGGTCGGATCGCCGACCGTGGCCGGCGACACCAGGTTGGCGGTGACCCCCTTCGGTGCCAGCTCCAGTGCGACGTAGCGGACGAACTGGTCCATTGCCGCCTTGGCGGTGCCCACCGTGACCATGCCTTGACGTGGTCGTCGGGACAGCACTGTGGTGAGGTAGACAAGCCGACCGTAGCCGCGGGAAACCATGCCCGGCACAGCGGCTTTGGTTACCAGGAATGCGGCGTGGAGCTCTCGGTCGAGTTTGGTGCCGAGCTGTTCCCAGCTCAGATCGGCGAACGACGTTACCACGTAAGGGATTAACGCGTTGTGGACGAGCACGTCGACCCGGCCCCACCGCCTTTCGGCTTGCTCGAACATCGCGGCGACGTCGCCGGGCGCGGTGACGTCGGCCTGGATAGCCACGGCCTCACCGCCCGCGGCGGTCGCCGACCGGACGACCTCTTCTGCTTCCTCCGCGCTTGACCGGTAGTTGATCACCACCCGAAAGCCCTTTTCCGCCAGAGCTATTGCGGTCGCTGCGCCGATACCCCGGCTGGCTCCCGTAACTATCGCGACACGATCCACCGGTAGTACCTCTGTCCGTGTTCACCGTCCGGACACGTTGCGGACATGTGACGGCTCCGCGTGCCGGCGAGACGGCGTAAGCTGGCGAAGCCGAACGTTACTCTGGCGGCGCACTTGGGTAAAGCCCTCGTTCAGGAGAGGATCACGGCCATGGGTGATGACGAGTTGCGGGTCGCCTTACAGCGGCACTGGGCTGCCTCCGATGCCAACGACTTTGCAACGGAGCATGGAATCTATCGCGCTGACGCGGTCCTCGAGTATCCGCAATCGGGCGAGCGCATCCGTGGCCGAAGCAGTATCGAGGCGTCGCGTGCCGCCCAGCCGAACGCGAAGCGCTTCACGTTGCGCCGCATGCTCGGTGGCGGCGACCTCTGGATCAGCGAACTCGTCCTGACATACGACGGGGAACCGAATTACGTGGTCAGCATCATGGAATTCGAGGATGGCGAGGTGGTCCGAGAGACGCAGTACTTCGGCGCGCCGTTCGAGCCCGGGCCGTCCCGTGCCCAATGGGTCGAACGGATTGGCTGAGAGTCGGCTAGATACCGAACCAATGCGCGAGCGCGTCGCGCAGTGTCCGAATTTCGTCGACGTCGGGGTTGCTCTGCGACGACGCCCATGCCACATAACCGTCGGGGCGCACGAGCACGGCCGTCGCGGCTATCTCACCGACGGGCCGTCCGGCGGCGAGTGTGAGATGCTCACCAACATCGCTGAATGCGTTTGCGACCGTGGCCCTCTCGGTGAGGTCCACGAGCAACGGGCGTCCGTCGCGGGCGAGCTCCGCAATGCGCCGGTCCCCGGCGGCACTCGCGACGGCGAAGTCGGGCACCCACCGTCCCACGAGTGGATGCCTGTTCGTGCCCATGGGGTAGCGATTGTCGGCGCCCGAGAGCAGGTCGGCGATCCGCCTGACCGTATCGGTGTCTCTAAGCAGTTCGGCGAAAAGTTCGCGCAGCGCTGTGACTTCGGCCCCCGGGCGAAAGAGAGCCAACTGGGCCCGGCTCTGCATGATGAGCCGCTCCCCGGCCGCCCGGCGCTCGCTCTCGTAAGTGGCGAGTAGCTCAACGTCCGCGCGCTCGTTCAGCACCGCTGCGAGCTTCCAGCCGAGGTTCACCGCGTCCTGCAGACCAAGGTTCAGCCCCGGTCCGCCGATCGGTGAGTGAACGTGTGCGGCGTCGCCGACGAGAAACACGCGGCCGACCCGGTAGCGAGACGCGAGCCTCGAGTTGATGCCGGCGAACCGGCGCAGGTCCGGTGGCGTGTCGGGCGAAATGAAACGCAATGGCACCTCTGCGCCGAACACACGTGCGGCGCTGGCCTCCAGATCGGGCAGGTCCATCGGTGGGCCGGCGGCGGGGTCGTCGCCCCGCTGTTCACGGGGTGAGCTGTCCAGTTCGAACGTCAGCACCGCGACGCGGCTCCCCATCGCGCCGAACGCCAAAACGCCTCGGTCAGTTCGAAAGAACCGCTGGGGTGGAAGATGGCCGGAGCCGGGCACGTAAGGCTCCCCGCCGATCCGTTCAATCAATTCGTCCGGCGGTACGACGTCGAACCCGATCCGGATGACCAAGTCGTACGAGGACATCCCGGGAAAGTCGATGCCGGCGAGATGGCGTATTTTGCTGGTGCCGCCGTCGGCGCCGACAAGGTACTCGGCCGTCATGTCGTAGGCACCGTCCGGCCCGTCGACATGAATTGTGACGCTTTCGTCCTGCTGATCGAAACCGGTCACGGCGTGACCCCAGCGAATTTCCGCGTCGTATCCCTCGGCCCGCTCGCAAAGCGTTTCAACGAGCCCCTGCTGCTGAACCGGCACGATGAAGAGCTGGGAGTCCGGTAGCGCCGCGAGGTCCAACGGAAAGCCCGCAAACATGTAATCCGAAACGGGTTTCGGCGGATCCGAAGCCCCGGCGAGCGCTCCGTAGAGACCTCGATGATCGAGGATCCGGGCCGCTTGGCCAACGATGCGGTTGACCTTCGGTTGCGGGCTGGGCCCGGGTATCGGATCCAACACCACCGGCCTGATGCCGGCCAATCCCAGTTCGCAGGCCAGCATCAACCCGTCCGGGCCCGCCCCGGCGATCACAACGTCAATCACTTGGCACGCCCAATCTCCTTGGCATTCTTGATCACCGCGACACGAGCCATCAGGAGCACCTCCACGGCATTTCGTTAGCAAAGCGAAAGACTACACCCGGTGCGGCAAACGCCGGGATCTCGAGTCCCCCAAAGGCTGCAACGTCCCGGACGAGCGGTGAAGCCGGCGGTCGCCGGCACGCGCGAACGTTACGCCCGCGACGCTTATCGGTAAAGGCTGATCTAGGCCGGCATGACCCGGCGCTCGTCGGGACCCCACAGCGGCTGGATGCCGCCGGGCAGCCGCAACTGCGTCTCGGCGATGACCTCGGCCAGATCGCGCAGCTCGGAGTGGATGGCGTCGAGCAGTTCGGCCAGCTCCGCGCGGCGCCCGTCGCTCACCGCCTCCAGCTCCTCGGGGTGGGACCGGCGCAACTGGGTGCCGATCTCCTCCACCACCCGCTCGGGGCGCGATGACCCCGACGCGGTGGGCAGGTCCTTGAGGTCGGTCCGCAGCCGCTCCACCTGATACAGCAGCGACCGCGGGTTGCCGGCGTCGTACAGCATCAGCTCGGCCACGGCGGCCACGCTGACGTTGCCCACGGTGCGGCGCCGGTAGCTCACCGACGACTCGCACGCCACCAGCGTCGCCTCGATGATCGTCTGCTCGGCGGGCGCGCTGCGGACGTCGGTCAGCGTGGCGCGCAACAGCGCGGTCAGCCACAGGCCGCGTTCGATGCGCTTGCCGATGTCCATCATCGTCCAGCCCACGTCGCGCACCATCGACTCGCCGGCCACCCCCGACAGCGTCAGCATCCCGGCCAGCGTCTGCGCCTGGGCCGACGCCAGCAGGGCGTCCGCCTCGGCCAGCGAGTCCGGCGGCTCGGAGCGCAGCGCGAGCGCGCGTTCCACCCCGGCCAGCACGGTCCAAGTGTCGTTGGACAGCTGGTCGCGCACCGCCCGGGCGGCCAGCGCCAGGCCCTCGACCGACTGCACCAGGGACCCGGACCGGTCGGGGTCCACGGTCAGCGACCACAGCGTCGACGGGGCGACGGCGATCATCTCCGCGCCATCGCCGCCGAATCCGGTGTCATTGCCGGTGATCCGGCCCAGGGCGGCCATCAGCACCGGCACGCACTCGCTTTCCTCGGTGTCCTGGTGGTGGCGGTAGACGTGGAAGCGGTCGCGGGCGACGATCAGCAACCGGGCCATCTGCTCGGCGCGTTCGCCGTAGCGCCCCATCCAGAACAGATCGGACAGCACGCGGGGCGAGCTGACGCCCCAGGTGCCCGCGGCCGTCTTCGCCGGCTGCGGCGCCGACGGGAGCGTGACGGTCTCCGCGCGGGCGCGCTCGGTGGGGCGCACCCAGACATCCTTGGCCGCAACGGTTTTCAGCGTGTAGGCGGCGGGCCCCGGGGCCAGCACGTAGCCGGCGCCGCCGATCATCGGCGCGTAGCCGCCGCGCTGGGCCACGGTGAACAGCCGCATGCCGACACCCGCCGACGACAACACCCCGGCATGGTCGGTGGGCGCCGACGAGAACTGCGGCAGCTCCTGGCCGACCCACTGCCACGGCATGTCCTCGACGCGCGCGGCCAGCTCGGTCAGTTGCGCCGACGAAAGTGTCGGCCCGACATAGGTTTTGCCGCCGACGGTGGACTTGATCAACAGCGACGACAGGTTGGCCAGCAGGTGCGAGCACTCGCCCGCGATGCCGCCCCAGTAGACCGGCGCCGTCCGCAGCAGCGGCTCCTCGCCGAGTAGCCGCCCGGCGAGCCCGGGCAGGAACCGCAGCAGCCCGGGGCTTTCGAGGATGCCGCTGCCCAGCGTGTTGACGACGGTCACCGTCCCGCGGTGTTGCGCCTCGACCAGGCCGACCACCCCCAGCCGGGAATCGGCGCGCAGGTCCAGCGGGTCGGTGTACTCGGCGTCGACCCGGCGCAGCACCACGTCGACGCGCTTGAGCGTGCCCAGCGAGCGCATCCACAACTTGCCGTCGCGCACCACCAGGTCCGCGCTCTCCACCAGCGGGAAGCCCAACAGGGTGGCCAGGTACGCCTGGTCGAAGGCGGTCTCGGAATAGATGCCGGGGCTGAGCACCACGACGACCGGGTCCTGGGCGACGTCGGGCGCGGCGTCGATGAGGGCCAGCCGCAACGCCTGCGCGAACGGCGTGGTCGGTCGCGGCGCGATCCGTTCGTAGACATCGGGGATCGAGTGCGCCACCACGCGCCTGTCGGCCAGCGCGTAGCCGGCGCCCGAGGGCGCCTGGGTCCAGTCGGCGTTGACCTGGAAGCTGCCGTCCGGCAGCCGGCTGACATCGCAGGCGTGCATGAACAGCTGGTGGTGCCCGGGCACCTCGATCCCGTTGGCGGGGCGGATATAACCCGGGTGGCCGAAGACCAGCTGCGGCGGCAGGACCGCCTCGGTGAGCAGGGTGCGGGGCCCGTACAGGTCCGCCAGCACCGCGTCGAGCAGACGCGAGCGCTGCACCAGCCCGGCCTCCAGGACGTCCCAGTCGGCGGCGGAAAGCACGATCGGCAGCGCATCGAGCCGCCACGGCCGGGGCTCGTGGCCCGCGTCGACCTCGGTGTAGGTGATGCCGTCGTTGTCGATCAGGCTGTCCACCACCGAGCGCAGCCGGTTGAGCCCGGCGCGGCCGCGGTCGGCGACGGCGTCGGCCAGCTCCGACCACGCCGGCCGGACGTTGCCCTCGCGGTCGACGAACTCGTCGTAACCGGCCCCCGGGCCCTGCCGCAGGTCGAAGAGCGCCTCCTGCGCCCGCGCGGTCCGGTACCCCGCCAGCAGCCGGTCGGCGTCGTAGCGGCCGCCGCCGTCCAGTGCCGTGTCGGGAAGCGCCATCACTGCTGCACGGTACGGACGCGCCGCAGGTCGAGGATGCCCGGCGCGCCGATGTCGGTGGAGATCCGGGCCTGGCGCTCCCGGATGGCGGCCAGGTCGAGCTTGCCCGCCGTGAAGCCGGTCGCCTCGAAGCGGCGGGCGCGGCGCGACTCGGCCTCGACGGCGTTGACCGGCGGCTCGTCGTAGGCGCGGCCGCCGGGGTGGGCGACGTGGTAGGTGCAGCCGCCGCGCGACGTCCCGGTGGTGAGGTCGACCAGCTCGAAGAGCAGCGGGACGTCGGTGCTGATGGTCGGGTGCAGCGCGCTGGGCGGCTGCCAGGCCTTGAACCGCACGCCGCCGACGTGGATGTCGGGGTTGTCGGTGGCCAGCAACGGCACGGGATAGCCGTTGGCCGTCACGACGTAACGGTGCCGGTCGGCGCCGATGATGCGGACCTGGATGCGTTCGACCGACGAGTCGACGTAGCGGGCGGTGCCCGTGGCGGTGGCCTCCTCCCCGAGGGTGTTCCACGGTTCGATCGCCCCGCGCAGCTCGATCTCCACGCCGTCGAAGACCGCGGTGCCGATGCGCGGGAAGCGGAATTCGGTGAACGGGTCCAGCCAACTGGTCTCGAACGGTATGCCGTGCGCGCGCAGGTCCGCGGCGACGTCGGCGATGTCGTGAATCAGGAAGTGCGGCAACAGGTATCGCCCGTGCAGGTTGGCGCCGTGCCGGATCAGCGGGGCGCGCAGCGGCTCGTCCCAGAACCACGCCACCAGCGAGCGCACCAGCAGCGACTGCACCATCGCCATGCGCAGGTGCGGCGGCATCTCGAAGCCGCGCAGCTCCAGCAGCCCGAGCCTGCCGCGGGGGCCGTCGGGGCTGTACAGCTTGTCGATGCAGAACTCGGCGCGGTGGGTGTTGCCGGTGATGTCGGTCAGCAGGTGGCGCAGCGCGCGGTCGGTCACCCACGGCTTCGCTGTGTTTTTTGACCCGCCGCCCCCTAGCCGCGCGATCTCGGCGAACGCGATCTCGAGTTCGTACAGCGCCTCGGCGCGGCCCTCGTCGACGCGCGGCGCCTGCGACGTGGTGCCGACGAACCGCCCGGCGAACAGGTAGGACAGCGACGGGTGTCGCTGCCAGTAGGTCAGCAGCGAGACCAGCAGGTCGGGGCGGCGCAGCAGCGGCGAGTCCGCCGGCGTCACCCCGCCCAGCGTGATGTGGTTGCCGCCGCCGGTGCCGCCGTGGGTGCCGTCGACGTCGAACGACTCGGTGGCCAGCCGGGCCAGCCGCGCCTGTTCGTACAGGTCCTCGAGCAGCTGCGTCTGTTCGGCGAAGCTGGCGGTGGGCGGCACGTTGACCTCGATCACCCCGGGGTCCGGGGTGATCGTCACCGACCTCAGCCGCGGGTCCGGCGGCGGGCCGTAGCCCTCGATCACCACCGGGCAGTCCGCCTTGGCCGCCGCGGCCTCGACGCGGGCGACCAGGTCCACGAAGTGGTCCAGGGCCTCGGTGGGCGGCAGGAAGATGTACAGCAGGCCGCCGTGAGCCGAATGGCGGACCTCGGCGACCATGGCGGTCGGCGGCGCTCCGCCGGGTTCGACGACCTCCGCGCAGTCGGGCTCGGGCGGCGGCGCGTCGCCGGCGGACAGGGGATCGGCGTCGAACCTCGCGCGCGGGGGCCGCCAGCTGATCGAATCCAGCGGCAGCCGCAGGCCCGCCGGGGAATCGCCTTGCAGCAGCACGATCCGCCCGCGGCGCAGCCGCCAGTCCGCGCTGGCCCAGCCCGCGTCGTCGTCGCGGCGGTGCAGCGGCAGCACGAAAGCCGCCGGGGCCGTGGTGGACTCGTCGAGGCGCGCCAGCAGCGCGGCGCGCCCCGCGGCCGTGTCGGCTTCGGGGGCGAGGTCGTCGTCCGGGTCCACCGGGTCGCCGTGCGGCGTGCGCATCTTGGCGGCCAGCCGGGCCAGCGGGTCCTCGTAGGCGGGCCGCACCTGCGAGGGCGGCAGCCCGAAGCCGTCGGCCACCCCGGCGAGCACGTCGTGCGCCGCGTCGGCGGGCACCAGGCCCGGCGCCCCGTCCCAGGGATCGGCCAGCAGCGCGCCGTCGGTCCACAGCGGTCGCCCGTCGGTGCGCCAGTACAGCGCGATCTGCCAGCGCGGCAACGGCTCTCCCGGATACCACCTGCCCTGCCCGCGCTGGATCAGCCCCTGCGGGGCCCACACCTGTCTCAGCCGGGCGGCCAGGTCGGACGCCCGCTGCCGCTTGTGGGGGCCGTCGGCGGCGGTCGTCCACTCCTCGACCGACCCTTCCGGGGGGATGCCGACCGCCACGAACGTCGGCTCGCCGCCGACCGTCAGCCGGACGTCGGCGGCGGCCAGCCGGTCGTCGACCTGCCGCCCGACGTCGCAGATGGTCCGCCAGGCCTCGTCGGGGTAGGGCAGCGTGACGCGCGGGTCCTCGTGGACGCGGGTCACGGTGTTGGAGAACTCCAGGGTCGCTTCGCACGGCTCGGTGCCGCCGGTGATCGGCGCCGCGGTCGCCGGGTGCGGCGTGGCGGCCAGCGGGATGTGGCCCTCGCCGGCGAACAGCCCCGACGTCGGGTCCAGCCCGATCCATCCGGCGCCGGGGATGTACACCTCGGTCCACGCGTGCAGGTCGGTGAAGTCCGCGGCCGGCCCCGACGGCCCGTCGAGCGCCTCGACGTCGGAGGCCAGCTGCACCAGGTAGCCGGACACGAACCGGGCGGCCAGCCCCAGTTGCCGCAGGATCGACACCAACAGCCATGCCGAGTCCCGGCACGAGCCGACCCCGTTGCGCAGCGTGAAATCCGGTGACTGCACGCCGGGTTCCATCCGCAGGCTGTAGGCGACGTCGGCGTTGACGGCGCGGTTGAGCGCGACCAGGAAGTCGATGGTGCGGGTGCCGTCGAGCACCGTGAAGTTCTGCAGCCACGACCGCACCAGTTCGCCCGGGCCCGAGCCGTCACCCGCCTCGTCGACGGGTCGCAGGTAGGGCTTGAGGTCGTCGGCCAGCTCCCTGGGGTAGGTCCACCCGCCGGTGGGCCAGGTCTCGGCCCAGTCCTCGATGAAGAAGTCGAACGGGTTGATCACCTTGAGGTCGGCGATGAGCCCGACGGTGATGGTCAGCCGGTTCATCGGATTCGGAAACACCAGCCGGGCAAGGAAGTTGCCCACCGCGTCCTGTTGCCAGTTGATGAAGTGGTCGCTCGGCTCGACCCGCAGCGAGTACGCCTCGATGGCCGTGCGGGAGTGGGGCGCCGGGCGCAGCCGCACCACGTGCGGATACACCCGGACCAGGCGGTCAAAGGTGTAGCTGGTGCGGTGCTCCAGCGCAACTTTGATGCTCATCCGCTGATCTCATCACAAGCGCCACAGGGTCGCAGCGCGGCGAGATTCGGCGGCGGGGCCTAACCGTATTGGGGGCCCGGCGGCGGGCCGGGTGGCGGTCCGGCCTGGTAGCCGCCCGGCTGCAGCGGGACCACCTGGCCGCCGGAGAGCTTGCGGTAGGTGTAGGTCAGGACCAGCACGGCGAGGGGCCCGCCGACGAGCAGCCCCACGCCGCACAGCAACGCGCCGATGACGACGGCGGCCAGCTGCACCAGCCACGCCAGCAGGGCGTTGGCGAAGTTCGACGAGACGGTCGTGAAGCTGGACTTCAGCCCCTCGATGGCGTTCTGCGACCGATCGATGACGAACAGGATGGTGAACTGCGCGAAGATGCCGACGATGAGGCCGGGAAGGACGAAGCACGCCGAGGCGATCGAGGTCAGGATTCCGACGATGATCGCGGCGAGGATCACCGGGCCGAGGTTGCGCGGCTTGAAGAACGAGCCGACGCCGACCGGCCGGCCGTCGGCGATGTCGAGGGCTCCGGACTGGAACGAGGCCTGGGCGTAGATGCCCACCGCGTAGACGAGGATGTAGCCGACGATCATGAGGGCCAACCCGCTGGCGCTGATGTTCGCCGTGGTGGTGGCGTAGCCGTCGGAGTTGGTTGTGGTGGTGGTCGAGCCCATGCTGCCGCCGACGGGGATCAGGGCGTAGGCGGCGCCGAACAGCACCGCGTAGATGAAGGTGGCCACGATCAACGGCACCGAGTTCTGCGAGAACTTGCCCCACGCCCAGCTGAACGCCTCACCCACGCTGTACTGCGGGCCCGGCGGTGCGGATGGGGCGCCGTAGCCGGGCCCGCAGTACAGCGTGGGTGAGGCGTTCAGCTGGGC
>NZ_LZKL01000060.1 GCF_001668725.1 Mycobacterium sp. E787
CCGGACCCCTCGGCGAACGCGCCGACTGGTGGTGGTACGACCCCTTCCAACCCCAACCACCACCATCGACCAACTAGGTTGATTGGGGCATAAAGAATTTCGTTTGCGTTACCCGCTGCCCAGACCATGCGGCTTGCTTGAAAGTTGGTAGCGCATACGCTATCGAATTCGTAAGTCGCCGATGCCCGGAGTCAAGCCGGACCCGGCGCCGGTGCGAATTCGAAACTCGGCGGTTCGCGCAGCCACGCCGTCGAGACGGCGGACCAGTCCGCGACGCTGACGTAGGGTCCCGCCGGGCTGTGCGCGTGGCCCGAGCCGTCGGCCGTGCTGAACGGGGTGACCGAGATCTTGGGATGGGCGAGGGAGCCGGGGTGTAGGGGTTGGCCGTCCTCGTCGGTGACCGAGAGGTGGTCGGGGGGTCCGGTGATGGTGATGTGGCCTTGGTGGTGTTGGCGGTGGTGGTAGGGGCAGATCAGGACCAGGTTGGCCAGCTCGGTGGGGCCGCCGTTTTCCCAGTGCACGAGGTGGTGGGCGTGTAGGCCGCGGGTGGCCCCGCAGCCGGGTACCGCGCAGCTGGGGTGGCGGTGCTCGAGGGCGCGGCGCAGTCGCCGGCTGATGGTGCGGGTGGTGCGCCCGGCGCCCAGGGGTTGGCCGTGGCGTTCGAGCCAGACTTCGCAGCCGGCATCACAGGTCAGGTATTGGCGGTCGGCGTCGGATAGCAGCGGGCCCAGGTGCAGCGCGGCGCTGCGCTGGGCCGCGTCGTAGTGGGCCACCACGGTGGTGTGCTGGGCGTGCGGGCGGCGGGTGGCCTCGGCGTCCCAGCCGGCCTCGACCAGGCGCATGAAGGCCTCCAGGGTGCCCGGCATCGGCGGCGCGCTCGGTGCGGAGCCGTCGCCGTTGGCGCGGTCGCGTTTCCACTCGGC
>NZ_LZKL01000061.1 GCF_001668725.1 Mycobacterium sp. E787
AGGCTCGGGCAAGCGGGTGTCCGGCCCGGGCTGACGCGGGTAGCCTCGATGGCATGAGCGTGAATACCAGCCCGTTCGGGCGCAGACTGCGCGGTGTGCTTGCCGGTGCTCTGCTGAGCGCCATCGCCCCGGCGTTGATCGCGTTGCCGGTGGCCGGCGCCGCTCCCGACTGCCCCCCGAATCAGACCGTGGGCAATTCCATCGACGCGTACCTGACCCGCCATCCGGACGTGAAGCAGGAATTGCAGTCGAGGTCCCAGGCGGAGGGCGGCGGCGGCAACTTCATGGACTACCTGAGCCGGCATCCGGACGTTCGCCAGCATCTGATCGATCTGTCCCAGCAGTGCGTGCCGTAGCGAGCGGGCGTCGTGGCCTGACCCCGTCGACGACGCGCGCGAACGTTCGCCATTGACGAAAAAGTAGAACACGTTCTAGCGTCTAGGCGTGCTCTCTGATCCTGTCTCCGGTCCCCTCACTTCCGCGATCGCCGAAGCCGAGCAGCTCGTCGCCGCCGCGCCGTTCATCGAGAGCGAGGCGGACCTGCTCGAAGGGCTGCAGTACCTCGCCGGCTGTATCGCGGGCTGCATGCACCTGGCGTTCGACTACGAGCGCGACCATCCATTCCTGCAGTCGGGCACGGGGCCGTTCACCAAGATGGGCCTGGACAACCCCGACACGCTGTACTTCGGCACCCGCGTGCAGGCCGGGCACGACTACGTCGTCACCGGGCGGCGCGGGACCACCACCGACCTGAGCTTCCAGTTGCTCGGCGGGGAGTACACCGACGACAACGTTCCCGCCAGCCAGGCCGCGTTCGACGACCGGGAACTCGAGATCGCCCCGGACGGCAGCTTCGAATGGCGGGTAAGACCGAGCGGCCCCGGGCAATTGGTGATCCGGGAGGTGTACGGCGACTGGTCGGCCCAGCGCGGCACGCTGACCATTGCCCGCGAGGACACCGCCGGGACCGCGCCGCCGCCGCTGACCCGGCAGATGATCGAAAAGCGCTATGCCACAGCGGGTAAGCAGCTGGTGAACCGGGTGAAGACGTGGCTGCAGTTTCCCCAGTGGTTCTACCTGAACATCCCGGTCAACACCATGGTCGCGCCCCGGCTGACGCCCGGCGGCCTGGCGACGCAGTATTCGTCGGCCGGGCATTTCGATCTGCGGCCCGATCAGGCGCTGGTCATCACCATTCCGGTCTCCGACGCCCCCTATCTCGGCTTCCAGCTGGGCAGCCTGTGGTACATCTCGCTGGACTACATCAACCACCAGACCTCGCTGAACAACACTCAGGCGCAAGCGGATCCGGACGGCAAGGTCCGCATCGTCGTTGCCGATCAGAACCCGGGTGTGACCAACTGGGTGGAAACGCTCGGCCACCGGCGGGGCTACGTGCAGTTCCGCTGGCAGCGGGTGTCCCGCGAGCTCACCGAGGCCGACGGTCCCACCGTCGAGCTCGTGGACTTCGACGGGGTACCCGCCGCGCTGCCGTATTTCGAGCACAACAAGATTTCCGAGGACCAGTGGCGCGCGCGAATCGCCTTGCGTCAACAGCAAATTGCGGCCAGGATGCTGGGGTGACGATGTCGGGAATGCTCAAGCGCAAGGTGGTCGTCATCAGTGGTGTCGGGCCGGGGCTCGGCACCACGCTGGCGCACCGGTGCGCGCGCGATGGCGCCGACCTGGTGCTGGCGGCCCGCAGCCTGGACCGGCTGGAAGCGGTGGCCAAGGAGATCAACGACACCGGGCACAAGGCGTTGGCGGTACGGGCCGACATCACCAACGACGAGGAGGTGGACTACCTCGTCGAGACCACCACGGCGAGCTACGGCAAGGTCGACGTGCTGATCAACAACGCGTTCCGCGTGCCGTCGATGAAACCCTTGGCCGGCACGTCCTTTCAGCACATCCGCGATGCGATCGAGCTGAGCGCGTTGGGGGCGTTGCGTCTCATCCAGGCCTTTACGCCGGCGCTCGAGGAGTCGCACGGATCGATCGTCAACGTCAACTCGATGGTGCTGCGGCACTCGCAAGCGAAGTACGGCGCGTACAAGATGGCCAAGTCCGCGCTGCTGGCGATGTCGCAGTCGCTGGCCACCGAACTCGGCGAGAAGGGCATTCGCGTCAATTCCGTTGCTCCCGGCTATATCTGGGGTGAGACGCTGAAGGCCTACTTCGAACACCAGGCCGGCAAGTATGGCACCACCGCGGACCAGATCTACCAGGCGACCGCCGCGAACTCCGACCTCAAGCGGCTGCCCACCGAGGACGAGGTGGCCTCGGCGATCCTGTTCCTGGCCAGCGACCTGTCCAGTGGAATCACGGGGCAGACGCTCGACGTCAACTGCGGGGAGTACCACAACTGATGGAACGAAGTTCTGATCGGAAAGATGTGGCCACCGTCGACGAACTCCGTGCATCGGCCACCAAGCTCGTCGGGCTCGATGACTTCGGCACCGACGACGACAACTACGCCGAGGCGCTGGAGGTGCTGCTCGACTCCTACCGCCGTGAGGCGAACCTTACGGTGTTGGGCAGCAAGATGAACCGGTTCTTCCTGCGCGGCGCTCTGGTGGCCCGGCTGCTGTCGGAGTCGGCTTGGAAGCAGTACCCGCAACACGCCGATGTCGTCATCGAGCGGCCGATCTTCGTCACCGGGCTGGTGCGCACCGGGACTACGGCGCTGCACCGGCTCCTCGGCGCCGACCCGGCGCACCAGGGCCTGCAGTTGTGGCTGGCCGAGTTTCCCCAGCCGCGTCCACCGCGCGAGACCTGGGAGTCGAACCCGTTCTACAGCCGGCTCAACGAGCAGTTCAATCGTGCCCATCAGGAGAACCCGGACTACACGGGTCTGCATTTCATGGCCGCCTACGAGCTGGAGGAATGCTGGCAGCTGCTGCGGCAGTCGCTGCATTCGGTGTCGTACGAGACGCTGTCGCACCTGCCCAGCTACTCAAAGTGGTTGTCGCAGCAGGACTGGACGCCGTCGTATCGGCGGCACCGCAAGAACCTCCAGCTGATCGGGCTCAACGACGCCGACAAGCGGTGGGTGCTGAAGAACCCCAGCCATCTTTTCGCGTTGGACGCCCTGATGGCGACCTATCCGGACGCGCTGGTGATTCAAACCCACCGCCCGGTCGAGACCATCATGGCCTCGATGTGCTCGCTGGCGCAGCACACCGCGGAGGGATGGTCGACGACTTTCGTCGGCGCCCAAATCGGCGCTGACGCGATGGAAACCTGGTCGCGGGGTTTGGAGAGGTTCAACACCGCACGAGCCAAATACGACCCGGCCCAGTTCTACGATGTCGATTACAGCGCGCTGGTCGCCGACCCGATGGGAACGGTGGCTGACATCTATCGGCACTTCGGCCTGACGCTGACCGACGGGGCGCGCGCGGCCATGGAAAAGACCCACGCCGACAGCCAATCCGGCGAGCGTGCGCCCAAACACAAGTATTCGCTGGCTGACTACGGCTTGACCGAGGAAATGGTCAAGGAGCGGTTCGCTGGGCTCTGATCCGGCGGCTCGGCGTAGTGACCCCGTTTCCTCGAGGCCTTCGAAGCGATAACCAAGCTGCCCCAAGGCGACTGACTCAGTCGTCGTCCGGGTGGTCCAGGTAGCCCTCGGCGGCGGCGTGCTCGATGCTGTCGCTGAGCTTCGGGCAGGCGCGCGCACGCGCGGTATCCCCGCCGGTCTCCCGAATTTCGGAGAAGTACGCGCAACGCTGCGCCGCCCCGGTGTTCCACTGCACCGCGGTGTGGCCCGGGCCCAGCCTCTTGACGGTGACCGTGACATGACAGAACCGGCAGTCCACCGGCAGCAACCCCGCCGTCAGGTAGCGCTCGCGATCGGCGCGGCTGGCCTCCGCGACCGCCGCTGCGCGTTGCGGGTCGTTCGCGAAATCCCTTGACTTGGACCAAGAATCACTGCCCGGGTCGGTGCCCCTGGGCCGCTCGTCGTGATCATGGTCCCCGTGCAGCATCAACATCGACCGGGCGAGCCGATCGACGTCGGGGACCGCCGGCTGGTCGTCGAGCATGGTCCTAGTGGTGCTCCGCCGGCACGTCTTCGTTCTCCCGCGCCTTCAGGTTCTCCTCGACCTCGGCGTTCCAGTACTCGTTGGCGCGGGTGGTGTCGACCTCGATTTCGAAGCGCTCCACCATTTCCGGCGTGATGTCGGCCACGTCGACGTAGAACTGCTGGTACCACCGGCGCAGCTGGTACACGGCGCCGTCCTCCTCGACCAGCAGCGGGTTGTCGATCCGGGTCTTGTGCTTCCAGATCTCCACGTCCTGCAGGAAGCCCTTGCTGACGCCTTCGGTGAACACCCGGGACAGCTTGTCGGTCATCTCTTCGTCCATGCCCTTGGGCTTTTCGACGATCACACCCCACTGCAGCACGAACGAGTCCTGCGTGACCGGGTAGTGGCAGTTGATCAGGATCGACTCGGCCTTGTAGCCGCCGTAGCTGTTGTGCAGCCAGTTGATCATGAACGACGGGCCGAAGTAGGACGCCTCGGAATCCAAATGCGCCTCGCCGTAGGAGGTTCCGAGGTCGTTGACGTCGGGCCGGCCCACGTTGTGCAGGTACTGCGAGGCGATGTGGCCCTCGAAGACGTTCTTGAAGTACGTCGGCAGCCCGAAATGGATGTAGAAGAAGTGCGCCATGTCGGTGACGTTGTCGATGATGTCGCGGCAATTGGAGCCCTCGATGAGGATGCGGTTCCAGCGCCAGTCGGTCCATTCGTCGCTGGCGGCTTCGGGAATCTCGGGGATCCTGACCGCCGGATCCGGCGGGTTGCCCTCGTGGTCGTGCCAGACGAACAGCAGGCCGCCGCGGACGTCCGTGGTCCACGACCGGGTGCGCGCCGTCTTGGGCGTGCGCTTGGCGTACGGCACCAGCTTGCAGCGGCCGTCGCCGCCCCACCGCCAGTCATGGAACGGGCAGGCCACCTCGTCGCCTTTGATGGTGCCCTCGGACAGGTCACCGCCCATGTGCCGGCAATAGCCGTCGAGCACCTTGAGGTCACCGTGGGAGTCGGCGAACACCACCAGCTTGGTGCCGAACGCCTGTACGGCGTGCGGCTGGCCGTCCCGGAAGTCCTTCGCGACGCCGAGGCAGTGCCAGCCGCGGGCATACCTGGTCGGCAAGGCGCCGGGATCGATCTCCCGGATGCCGACCGCTTTGGTGTCGGTACTCACCTGTCACCTCCAAGTAGTCTCTAACTAGAACACGTTACAGTTTTGGGCCTTACCGGCGCAACGAAGCCTGCCCTGGCTGCGCTTTTCAGCGGCACGTTGACGCTGGGGTATATCTAGACGATGCCGCTGTTTGCTTTCGAGGGCCGGTCGCCGCGGGTCGATCCCACCGCGTTCGTGGCCCCGACCGCGACCCTGATCGGCGACGTCACCGTCGAGGCCGGGGCATCGGTCTGGTTCAACGCCGTGCTGCGCGGCGACTACGGGCCGATCGTGGTGCGCGAGGGAGCCAACGTGCAGGACGGGTCAGTGTTGCACGCGCCGCCGGGGATCCCGGTGGACATCGGTCCCGGTGCGACCGTGGCGCATCTGTGTTGCATTCACGGCGTGCACGTGGGTCAGGAGGCGCTGATCGCCAACCACGCCACGGTGCTGGACGGCGCGGTGATCGGCGCGCGCAGCCTGATCGCGGCCGGGTCCCTGGTGCTGGCCGGGACCCAGATACCGGCTGGGATGCTGGCGGTCGGGTCGCCCGCTCAAGTGAAAGGCCCGATCGCCGGCACCGGCGCCGAGATGTGGGTCAACGTCAACCCGCAGGCCTACCGCGACCTGGCGCAGCGCCACCTGGCCGGCTTAGAGCCGATCTGAGTCCCGCGCCGGCCGCGGCGTCGTAATGCGTTTTCGCGCAGCCGATTTCGATTCGAGACCGTGCGCGTGCGGAGCACGCCGATCGGGTGGGTCTTCAGCAACGAGCCGGGCGGTGGGGCCCGGCCGTAGCGCCCCGGGCCATCCGTCTTGGCCGGACTCAGCTGGACTGGCCGGGGCTGCCGTCGATCCCGAAGGCGCCTTGGCCGCCGCTGCCACCTGTGCCGGCGCCCACGCCGCCGCTGCCGCCGGCGTTCGCGACGGCGAGTCCGCCGCCGCCGGGGCCGCCAGCTCCGCCGTCGGCGCCATCGCCGCCGCCAGTGCCGTCACCGACCGGAGTAGGGGCGCCCGCGGAGCCACCTCCGCCGCCCCCACCGCCGGTGCCGGCGTCGCCGCCGAGGCCGCCCGGACCGCCGACGCTTGAGGATGGATTGCTGCTGTTGGTGGCGCCGCCACCGGCACCGCCGGCTCCGCCTGCATCGGCCGGCGAGGCGCCCGCACCGCCGCCACCGCCACCGCCGCCGGCGGCGTTCGAGCCGAAGGCCACGCCGCCGCCACCGCCGCCGCCGCCGGCGCCGCCCTTTCCGCCACTGGTGCCGGAGGCCGCGTCGCCGCCGCCACCCTGACCGCCGTCTCCGCCAGATCCGACAGCGCCGCCGGCGCCAGTGGTGGTCGCCGTGCCGCCGCCGCCGCCGGTGCCGCCCGTGCCG
>NZ_LZKL01000062.1 GCF_001668725.1 Mycobacterium sp. E787
GTGGCCATCATCACCCAGATCGCCTCGGCGCTCGACGCCGCCCACGCCGCCGGGGTGATGCACCGCGACGTCAAGCCGCCCAACATCCTGGTCACCCGCGACGACTTCGCCTACCTGGTCGACTTCGGCATCGCCAGCGCGACCACCGACGAGAAGCTCACCCAGCTCGGCACCGCCGTCGGCACCTGGAAATACATGGCGCCCGAACGCTTTTCCAACGACGAGGTCACCTACCGCGCCGACATCTACGCGCTGGCGTGCGTGCTGCACGAGGCCCTGACCGGGTCGCCGCCGTATCGCGCCGACAGCGCGAGCACCCTGGTCACCGCCCACCTGTTGGACCCCATCCCGAAGCCCAGCGAGATGCGTCCGGGCGTGCCCAAGGCCTTCGACGCCGTGGTCGCGCGCGGCATGGCGAAGAAACCGGAAGACCGCTACGCCAGCGCCGGCGATCTCGCGCTGGCCGCCCACGAGGCCCTCAGCGACCCCGATCAGGACCACGCGTCCAACATCGTGCGCCGCAGCCAGGAAGCCACCCTGCCCGCGACCGCCGAGGCCTCCACCGACGACAGCGGTGGCGCCACGCTGGCCGCCAGCGCCGTCGGCGTCCCGCAACATCAGGCCACCGCCCCACCGCCCGCGCCGGTTCCGGGTTCACCGGCGCCCTACCCCACGGCGCCCAGCTCGGGCCCGATGCCACAGGCCCCCCAGACCCCGCGGCCATGGCCACCCGACAGCGGCCCCGTGCCGTCCGCACCTCCGGGCTATGGGGGCGGCGGCGGCAACTGGGGCGGCCCGCCGCCCCAGTTCACCGGCCCGGCGTCCTGGAATCAGCCGCCGGCCAAACCCAAACGCAGCGCGTGGCCCATCGTCGCCGCCGTCGCCGCCGTGGTCGTCCTGGCCGGCGGCGGCGCGGGGATATGGCTGCTGACCCGGCCGGCACCCGCGCCGCCGCCCCCGGATCCCATACCGCCCGGCCGGCTCAACGCCCTGCTGCTGGATCCGTCGGGCATCAACTCGATCATGGGGTCGTCCACCATGACGCCCGGCAAGCCCATCACGTCGATGGACACCTCGTCGGTGACGCTGTCGTCGCCGAACTGCCTGGGCGCGCTCTACACCAGCCAGGACCCGGTCTACGCGGGCACCGGCTACACCGGGATCAGCGGCCTGGTGTCGTCCGAACCCGGCGACGATTACGACCACTGGGTCAACCAGGCCGCGGTGGCCTTCCCGTCGGCCGACAAGGCCAAGGCGTTCGTGCAGACGTCGGCGGACAAGTGGAAGAACTGCGCCGGCAAAACAGTGACCGTGACGAACAAGAACGACAAGGTGTTCAGGTGGTCGTTAGCCCAAGTCGGTGGCGGGCCACCGAAGATCACCATGCTGGAGACGCAGGAGGGCGCCGACGGCTGGGAGTGCGAGCGCGCCATGGGGGTGGCGAACAACGTGGTGGCCGACGTCAACGCCTGCGGTTACCACATCAGCGATCAGGGCGGGCAGGTAGTCGACAAGATCCTCGCCAAGGTTGACAACGAATAACCAACGCGCACTGCGTCATTGGCTTACGACTGGAGGTCGGGCCCCTCGGCGCGCAGGTCGTCGACCGCCGACATCGCGTCGCGCAGCTTGGCCAGCCATTCCTCGGTGTGCTCACCGACAAGCTTGACCGTCCACGCGAGCGCGTCGGCGCGGGACCGGGCGACCCCGGCGTCGACCAGCGTGTCGAGCACCTGGCGCTCGGGTTGCTTCAGGCGCGTCATCACCGGTACGGCGATGTGGGTGAACAGGATTCGCTCTACCCCGTCTTTGGACGGGATCTCCACGCCCCAGGAAACCTTGCGCCCATAGCGATCCTGCGCTTCGTCGGCAATGCGCATCCGCTCCGAGCGGGTCTCCTCGCGGAACCGCGAGATTCGGCCCTCCGCGCGGGCCTCGCTCTCGTCGCCGGAGTTCGCGGGCTCGGCCAGCTTGCCGATGACGGTGATCTCTTCGCGGTCGACGATGACGGTGGGGTCCCCGTCGAACCAGGCTTCGGGTAGGCGTCCGGCGAACCATTCGGCCGCGCCGCTCGCGTCGGGCTGCTGGGCCTGCTGCCAGCCGCCGGGGCGGCCGTACCGCCGGGAGTGGGTGTGGTGTGATTTCATAATTACATGATTACACCGTTACAGCTGTAATGGAATGCCGTTCGCCGCGGGCGAACGATCCCGCGCGGTCGCCGGACGTGGCGGCACCCTCTGCGACCCTTGTTCAGGGCTGTGCAGAGTTGTATTTTTGGTAGCGAAGCAGGCCCGGAAGCGACCGATTCGAAGCGCTGGGAAACGGGGTAGGAAACCAGCCGCGTGCGACCTAAGCGTCAAACGCCCCCTAGAGTCGCCCGGGCCTGCCTATGCGGACCGGCGGATCCGGAAAACCTTGACCTCGTTCTTGATGCCCTTGAGGCGGCGCGCGCCGGCGAAGGACCCCTCGTACTCCCCCGTCCCGTCCAGGGCTTCCCAGACCGAATCGGCGACCAGGACGGTGCCGGGGCGGGCCACGCCGGTGACCCGGCTCGCCACGTTGACCGGGCTGCCGAACCAGTCGCCGGCCCTGCTGACCGCCATGCCGGAGGCCGCTCCCGCGCGCAACCGCGGGAAGTCGTTGTCGGTGTCGACGGTCTCCACGAGCTTCAGCACCACGTCCAGGATGGGTTGCGGCTCGGGACAGACGAGCATCACCGCGTCGCCGATGGTCTTGATGAACCGCACCGGCGGGACGGTCATGTCGCGGGCCAGGTGGGCCAGCCGGTTGGCCAGGTGGCCCAGTTCTTCGGCGGACACCACTTCGCCGAGCCGGGTGAAGCCGACGAGATCGGCGAAGGCGACGGTGATCTGGCGCGCCCCCGGTAGCGGCTTGCCGGCGGCCCGCTCCGCGGCGTTGACCGCTTCGGTCTCCATCATGTGCCGCAAATGCATGAACAGGGTGTCCTGGATCATCGGGCCGAGAATCGGCGCGATCTGGCTTACCAACTCCTTCGAGGCCTTCGCGATGTCCACTTCGGTGGCGCCCGGGCGCATGATCGCCGAGAGCGCGGTGTACCTCATCACCTCCGCGGCGTTCGACAGCCCCTCGGAGAGCACCCGAACCACGAGCAGCACCTGGTCGGGATCCAGGCCCAGCTCGACGAACCGCTGGGCGTAGGCGGCGGCCTCACCGTCGGCGCGCATGTGGACGACCGCATCGGGGTCGTCGACCCGGGCCAGGCCGATGGCGCGCTGGACGCGCTGCAGCAGCGCCAGGTCCATGCCGTAGGTCTCGGCGATCTCCCGGGTGGACACGTAGGTGCCGTCGTCGCCGATGAGGTGGCGGGTGGCCAGCAGCAGCGGCGGGCTGGTGGTGCGGATCTCGTCGGCGGTGACGCCCTGCTCCAGCAACCACCTGACGAGCTCGGCCCGCTCGGTGCGCGCGGCGCCCTCGAGGCCCTCGAGCAGATCGTCGATGTCCCTCTCGGCCGCCCCGTCCTCCACTGGGCCAAGGTACAACGCGCCGATCGCGAGCGCGGCGCAGCCGGGCGAAGCGGGTCGGCGCCAGGCGATCCAGCCGATCGCGAGCGCGGCGCAGCCGGGCGAAGCGGGTCGGCGCCAATCGAACGCGCGGTTAGGACACCGGCGGTTGCCGCTGGGCCCAGGGCCGGGCGGTCTCGATCTGCGCCGACAGCGACAGCAGGGTCGCCTCGTCGTACGGCCGCCCGACGAGCTGGATCCCGAGCGGCAGCCCGTCGCCGTCGAAGTCCCACGGCACGGACGCGGCGGGCTGTCCGGTCAGGTTCCAGACCTGCTGGTAGGGCACCCGTTGCGCCACCGCCAGCAGCGTCCATATCGCGCCGCGGCGCTGGTAGGCGCCGATGCCGGAGGGACCCGTGGCGTTGCCCGGCGTGACGACGACGTCGACGTCGTCGAAGATCGACTGGATCCGGGCGGTCACCGCCGCCTCGGCGTCACGCAGGGCGGTCATCCGCCGGTCCGAGAACAGCGCCCCGGCGCGCGCCAGGTTCCGGGTGCGCGCCTCGAGGCGTTCGGGGTGGGCCAACGAGTCCGCGTCATCGCTGATGCCGCGCAGGTAGCGGGGCAGGTAATTGGTGATGATCGCCGACGGCGGATAGTCGGGGTCACGCGTGATGACGTCGTGGCCCAGGTCGCGCAACAGCGCGCCGGCCTCGTGAACCGCCGCCAGGTACGCGTTGCCGACCCGGACGGGCAGCGGCGTCGGGCCCTTGGTGCTCAAGGCGATTCGCAGCCGGCCGGGGTGGCGCGCGGCGGCGGCCACGAACTCGCCCTCGGGACCGGGGATCGTCGAGGTCGCGTCGAGGAACAGCGCCGCGTCCAGCACCGACCGGGCCAGCGGGCCGTTGACGCTCAGCCCGTACCACGCGTCGTCGTGCGGCTCCAGCGACACCCGATCGCGTTGCGGCTTCAGGCCGAATACGCCGCACCAGGTCGCCGGGATGCGGATCGAGCCGCCGCCGTCGGACCCGAGCGCCAGCGGGGCCAGGCCGGCGGCCACCGCGGCCGCGCTGCCGCCGCTGCTGCCGCCCGGCGTGCGCTTGGGATTCCACGGGTTGCGGGTGGCCCCGAACGTCAGCGACTCGGTGTAGGGAAACATCATCAGCTCGGGCACATTGGTCTTGCCGAGGATCACCGCACCGGCGGCGCGCAGCCGGCGGACCGCCTCCCCGTCGGAGGTCACCGCGGGGCGGTGCCCGCCGCTGCCGTACGTCGTCACCTCGCCGGCGACGTCGACGTCGTCCTTGATCGCGACCGGCACGCCGAGCAGCGGCAGCCGCTCGCCCGCGTCGAGGCGGTCCTGCGCCACGGCCGCCTCGTAACGCGCGCTGTCGGACAGCACCGCGCGGTAGCAGCGCAGCTCGCTGTCCAACCGGGCGATCCGCTCCAAATAGATTTCGAGCAGCTCCGGTGCGCTCAGTTCGCCGTCGGCCAGCATCCGGGCCTGTGCGGCCGCTCCTGCGTAAGCCACGTCGCGAGCGTCCACTGCGGCAGCGTATCCCGCGGCTCGGGGCAGTCAGTACCGTGGGCGACATGCCCTGTGTGTTCTGTGCGATCGTCGCCGGGGAGGCCCCGGCGTGCAAGATCCACGAGGACGACGACTACCTCGCGATCCTCGACATCCGCCCGTTCACCCGGGGCCACACGCTGGTGATCCCCAAGCGGCACACCGTCGACCTGACCGACACCCCGGCCGAGACCCTGGCCGGCATGGTCGCCATCGGCCAGCGGATCGCCCGGGCCGCCCGCGCGACGGAGCTGGCCGACGCGACCAACATCGCCATCAACGACGGCCGCGCCGCCTTTCAGACCGTGTTCCACATCCACCTGCACGTGCTGCCGCGGCGCAACGGCGACAAGCTCTCGGTGGCCAAGGGCATGCTGGTGCGCCGGGATCCCGACCGGGAGGCCACCGCGCGGATCCTGCGCGAGGCCGTGGCACGCATCGACGCGAGCCAGCAAGATTGAGGCCATGAGCAACCTGACCCCGCTGGAACAGTTCGTGCTGATACCGTTCCTGCGCCTGCACGACACGATCTACCGCACGACCGACGGCCGGATCGGTCACCGGATACCGGGCATGCCGCCCAGCCTGCTGCTGCACACGACCGGCGCGAAGACCGGCCGGCAGCGCACCACGACCCTGACCTACGCCAAGGACGGCGACTCCTACCTTGTGGTCGCCTCCAAGGGCGGTGACGACCGCAACCCCGGCTGGTACCACAACCTGCGCAAGCGTCCCGACTGCGAGATCAACGTCGGCCCGAGGCGCACCGCGGTGACGGCGCGCGCGCTCGGCCCCGACGACCCCGACTACCCGCGGCTGTGGGACCTCGTCAACAAGAACAACGGGAACCGCTACACCGGCTACCAGAGCCGTACGTCCCGCGCCATCCCGATCGTCGTACTGACTCCGCGCTGAATCGGCGACACCGCATACCATCGGCACGTCTTCGAGCCCGAGGTCAATGCAGCGGTTTATTCTCCTGTAGCGCACGGTGAAGTTACGATTCGCTCACCGCAAACCGCGGGATCGGCTGGAGCGGCTATGACACGCTGGACGGGGAATCCGTGGCGGCGGTTCGGGCTGTCCGCCCGCGCCGGATGGTTCGTCGTCGGCGGCTATGCCGCCGGAGCGGCGACGATCCTGGCTTCCTCCATCGGGAAGTGGCAGGACGCCCACGGGACCCGACCGGTCGACCAGCTCGTGCAGGTGCTGTGTGTCGGGGTGGCGGCGGCATGTGCCGTCGCCGCGACTCGCCACGCGGTCGGCCGCTTCAGATTCGGCTGGCTGGCGCTGGCAGTGGCACTGCTGGGGGCAGCGGGCGGTCAGGTCATCTGGGCGATCTATCACGTGCATTCGGAACTGAATAACGCCAGTGGCCGGGGCGTCGCTGAGATTGTCTTCAGCTCCTATCCGGCCGGCGCCATGGCGGCTTTGGTGCTGTTGTCGCGGGCCTCGCGCCACAGTCCCCGGCGCCTGGTGCTCGACGGTCTCATCGTGGCGACGTCGCTGTTCGTGGTCTCCTGGGTGTCGGTCATCGACAAACAACTGCGCGAGAACAGCGGCCTGCGGCTGGTGACGCTCGGCCAGGTGCTGGCAGACATCGTCCTGACCACCAGCGCACTCCTGATCCTGTCGCGAGGTCGCCCGGGCGACCGGCCGAGCCGAAGCCTGGTTGCCGGTGGAGTCGCAACGATCGCCGTTGCCGACCTCGCGACCGTGTTCCACGCCGGGGTGGGCAGCTATCAATTCAACGACCTGGCGGACCTCGCCCGCGTCGGCGGATTGGGCATGCTCGCGATGGCCGCCCTGGCCAGTGTCAACGAGCCGCCCACGGAGCCCTCGGGTGACGACCAGTCTTTGTCGCGCACCCGGATGTGGCTGCCTTACCTGCCCTTGCTGGTGGCGGCCGCGGTCGGGCTGGGCAACGCAGTGGGCCCCATGGCCCACCAACCGATGGCTGGCGCGCTTGGGATCCTGGTCGTCGCGGTGCTAGCTCGCCAGTTCGTGGTGCTGCTGGAAAACCGGAGGTTGTTGTCCGAAGTCGCGCGGGAGGCGTTTCGCGACAGCCTCACCGGCCTGGCCAATCGGGCCCATTTTCTGCATCGCCTGGAGCAGGCCATCGCCCGGCAACGTCGCGACAATATTCCTGTCGCGGTGTTGTGCCTCGACCTGGACAATTTCAAAGCGGTCAACGACGCCCTGGGCCATCCGGCCGGCGACGAGCTGCTCGTGCGGGTCGCAGGCCGGCTCACCGCCGCGCTGGGCGACACGGGCACCATCGCGCGCCTCGGGGGCGACGAATTCGCGGTCCTCATCGAGGCTTCGGTCGAGGAATCGCGGGCCGCGGCGGACCGGGTCCTCGACGCGTTCGGCACAGAGATCGTGATCGACGGTGTTCCGATCGACGTCAGGCCCAGCATCGGCTTCACGGTGGCCACCGCCGCGTCGAACAGCACCGTCGACCAGCTGCTCCGAAACGCCGACCTGGCCATGTACGCCGCCAAACGCGAAGGCGGCCAATGCATTCGGGCTTACGTGCCCGATCTGCCCTTCCCCTACACCTTCCCGCAAGTCGCCGAGCCGGCGGAGCCGGCCTCGACCGAAGGACGGGCGGGCGTGGACGCGGATGTCACCTCGGTCCCGGCGGGCGCCTTCGGCACCCAGACCAAGCTGGCGCGGTCACTGCAGCCGATCGCGGCGGCCGCGACGTCGGTGCGGGAACTGACGCGCGAAGCACCGGACGGCATTCGGTGGCCCCCGATCACGATCCGGATTGCCCTGGCGGCGTTGGCAATCGGCGTGGTTACCTACACGATGACAAGCGTCGTCGCCCCCGGCACCGCCCACCACCCGTTCTTCGTCAAGATCGTCTACCCCGCGCTGAACCTGTCGGCCGCGGCGCTGATCGCCGCTCGCGCCTACCGCGTGACCGCCGACCGCCTCGCCTGGGCGTTGATCGCGGTCGGCATGGCGGTCTCGGCAGTCGGGGACATCGTCTATGCCATGTGGGTGCGGGAGGGCCAGTCCCCCTCGGTCGCCGATCCGGAGTACCTGGCGTTCTACCCGTTCGTCTATGCCGGGCTCCTGCTGCTGATGCGGTCGCGGCTGAAGCGGGTGCCGCTGCCGATCCGACTCGATGCACTGGTGTGCGCGTTGGCCGCCGCCGCGGTGGGCGTGGCGCTGCGGGCCGGACCCATCCACGCGGCCGCGGAGCGCGTCCCCGCGACCGTCCTGGTGGGGCTGGTCTACCCGTGGGGCGACCTGATCCTGTTGGCCGTCACCGCCGGCATGCTGCCAATCCTGGGCTGGCGCAACGAATCCCGCTGGGGTCTCCTCGTCGTGGGGTTCCTCGGGTTCGCCGTCGCGGACACGGTGTATCTCTTCGAGACCGCCGAAGGCTCCTACCGGGTGGGCACCACACTCGACGCGCTGTGGCCCGCCGCGTCGCTGCTGGTGGCCATGGCCAGCTGGGCGCCTTCCCGGCCGTCCAACGTGCCCCGGGCCCCGCGCGGACTCGGCTCCTACACCGTGCCGGTGGTGTGCACTGTCGTGGCGCTCGCTGTTGCCGTCGTGGGCCACAACTCAACGCTGGCAACGGCTCTCGCCGCCCTGAGCCTGGTTGCGGTCGCCGCCCGATTCTCGGCGACCTTCCGCGATGTGAGCATGCTGGCCGAGAGCCATAAGCAGGCCATGACCGACGAGCTGACCAACCTGCCCAACCGGCGGTCGCTGGCGACCGCCCTGACGGGGCTGCCGGATTCGGCGCCGGCGGGGCCCCTGTCGGCCGCCGCGGCCCCGTCGCGCCGGGCGCTGCTGTTGCTGCATCTGTACGAGTTCGAGGAGATCAGCGATTCGATCGGCCGCCACTTCGGCGACGACCTGTTGTCCCATGTCGCGAACAGGCTGGCGCACTGCGTGCGCCACGACGACCTCCTTGCGCGCGTGAGCGACGACGAGTTCGCGATCCTGCTCACCGAGGGGTCCGACCTCATCGCCGCCCGCGCCCAGGCGGGCCGGCTGCTCGAGGCCCTGAGCGAACCGTTCGCGCTCGACCCGATCACCGTGCAGGTCGACGCCCGCATCGCCATCGCGCTCTACCCCGACCACTGTGACCATCCGCAGGAACTGTTGACCCGCGCCGAGATGGCGATCCCGCACGCGAAATCGGCCACCAGCAAGATCGCGGTCTACGACTCGGCGTACGAGATGTACCGCGACAACGACCCCAACCTCATCGAGGAACTGCGCGTCGCGCTGCTCGATGACACCCAGCTGACGGTGCATTACCAGCCCAAGATCAACGCGAGCGACGGCAGCGTCCACAGCGTCGAGGCGCTGCTGCGCTGGCGGCATCCCAGCCGCGGGCTGCTGCTCCCGGAGGAGTTCCTGTCCGCCGCCGAACGCGCCGGGCTGATGCGCCAGGTGGCCAACCGCGCCATCAACCTCGCCCTCAAGCAGGCCCGGGCCTGGCGCGATCACGGCATGCCGCTGCCCGTCGCGGTCAACCTGTCGACCACCAACCTGCTCGACCTCGACCTGGTGAGCACCGTGGAGGGGCTGCTCCGCACCCACGGCCTGCCCGCCCACTCGCTCATCGTCGAGATCACCGAGAGCGCTTTGGTCGACTCGGCGCGCTCCCGCAACACCGTCGCGGCGCTGCAGCAGCTCGGCGTGCGCATCTCGCTTGACGACTACGGCACGGGGTGGTCTTCCCTGGCGCGCCTGCAGGACGTCTCGGTCGACGAGCTGAAACTCGACCGGGTATTCGTGTCGCGGCTGGCCCAGGACCCGCGATCGGTCGCGATCGTGCGCTCCACGGTGGCGCTGGCCCGCAGCCTGGGCGCCGATCTGGTCGCCGAGGGGGTCGAAGACGAGGTCACCCTGCGCGCGCTGCGTCGGTACGGCTGCACCATCACCCAGGGATTCGTGCACACCCCGCCGCTGCCGGCGGACGACCTGACCGAGTGGATCGCCGTGCACGCGCCCAGCACGAATGCGCGCCGGTCGCAGCAGGCGGGGGTGAAAGACTGACCGATCAGAACAGCTCTTTGGCCAGCAATTCCAGGGTGTTGACGCGCGCGGGCGCGGTGGCCGGGTCCGTGCCGAGGTGGGCCGACGCTACCGGGTGGACCATCACCTCGTCGACCCCGAAGCGTCCGGCGAGGGCCCGCACCTGCTCGGCGGCCTCGGCGGGCGTGCCCAGGACGGCACGCTTGAGTCCGCTTTCCACGATGCGCTGCTGATCCGGCCCGAGCTGGGCCACCTCGGCCTCCTCGACCAGCGGCACCGGGCCGAGCGGCTGGCCCGTTCTCAGTTTGGCCATCATTTGCAGGTTCGGCAGCATCAAAGCCGTTGCCTCGTCGCGGGTTTCGGCCACCGCGGCGTTGACCGTCAGGAACGTCAGCGGCTCGGGGGTCAGCTTGCTGGGCTTGAACCGGGAGCGGTAGACCTCGAGCGCCTCCTCGGTGCCCTGGCCCGAGAAGTGGTGCGCGAACACGTACGGCAGTCCCTTCGCCGCGGCAAGGTGCGCGGAGTACATCGACGAGCCCAGCAACCACAGCCGCGGTTCGCTCGCCGCGGCCGGGGTGGCCTTGAGCCGGTAGTCCCCGGAGCGCAGCGGCACGATCACGCCGCGCGCGCTCATCAGCGCGGCCACGTCGTCGAGGTAGTCGGGGAAGCGCTCGATGTCTTCGTCACCTCGGCTTCCGCGCATGGCGTACGACGTCACCGGGTCGGAGCCGGGCGCGCGCCCGATGCCCAGGTCGATGCGGCCGGGCGCGGCCGCTTCCAGCAGGGCGAACTGCTCGGCGACGGCCAGCGGCGCGTGATTGGGCAGCATCACGCCGCCCGAGCCCAGCCGTACCTGAGTGGTCTGGGCCGCCAGGTAGGCGATCAGAACCGGCGGGCTGGTGGCCCCGACGGACGGCATGTTGTGGTGTTCGGCGACCCAGTAGCGGGTGAAGCCCAGCCGGTCGGCGGCCTGCGCCAGCTGGACGGTGGCCGCCAGCGCGTCCGCGGTGGTCTGGTCGCTGCGCACCGGGACGAGGTCAAGGACGGAAAGTCGCACGATGGCGTCAACGCCTTTTCGCGGGCGAACGTTCCCTATCTACGGCGAGCAGACGCAAAAGCCCCCGGCGGCTCGGCGTGTCGGGGGCTTTTGCGTCTGCTCGGCGAAAGGCGCTCAGTAGTCCTTCAGGGTGATCGAGTTGACGATGCGGTCGAACACCTCCTGCGGGATCGGCGCACCCCCGGGGATGTTGTCGATCACCAGCCACTGATTGCGCTTGACGTAATCCTGAAATTCCTTCTGGTAGTTGGCGAAACCAGCTTCATGGTCGTCGCCCGCGGCGGCCAGCTCGCCGGCCAGGATGTAGGCGCCCAGCAGCGCGACGCTGGTGCCCTGGCCCGACAACGGCGAACAGCAGTAGCCGGCGTCGCCGACGAGCGCGACCCGTCCCTTCGACCAGCGGTCCATCTTGATCTGCGACATCTCGTCGAAGTAGAAATCGGGCGAGGTCCGCATGTACTCCAGCAGCTGCGGGCGCACCCAGCCGTCGTCGGCCATCCGTCGTTCCAGCTCGGCGAACTGGGCCTCGGTGTCTTGATAATCGATGCGCAGGTCGGCGTCCACGAAGCCGACCATGGCCCGCGCCTCGGTGTTGTTCCGCGCGCTGTAGACGCCGGCCATGGTGTTGTCGCCGTAATGCCAGGTCTGCCAGCGGTCCAGGTCGAGGAAGTTGGGCACGGTGAAGATCGCCGCGTAAGTGCCCAGCCGCTCGATGAACTGCGCCTCCGGGCCGAACACCAGCCGGCGCACGTTGGAGTGCAGGCCGTCGGCGCCGATCACCAGGTCGAAGCTGCGCGCGGCGGAGCTCTCGAACGTCACCTTGACCGAACTGCCGTCGTCCTCCAGCGCGGCGATGCTGTCGTCGAACACGTATTCCGTGTTCAGTTTGGTTGCGTCGTAGAGCAATTCGACGAGGTCATCGCGCAGCAGCTCGATGTCGGGGCTGGCGATGAGCCCGCCGGTGGGCGTCAACGTGGTGTCCTGCGACAGCTCGTTGCCGTCGCGGTCCACCACGGACGCGCCCCGGATCCGGGTCCGCACGTGGTCGGCGGCCGCCCGCAGCATCATGCGCTCCAGCACCGTCAGCGCCGGACCCCGCACGTCGATGGCCTGGCCACCCGGCCGCAGCCCCGGATGGCGCTCCACCACGGTCACCGAATACCCATGGCGGACAAGCCAATACGCGACCGTCGTGCCGGCCACGCTGGCACCGGAAACCAGAATATCGGTCACGCGATTCCTGCCAGCCTCTTTGCGTTGGTGAAGACGTCGTCGAGCATTGCCGGAGTCAACCTACCCGTGAACATATTCTGCTGGCTCGGGTGGTAGCAGCCGAGCAATCGCACGCCGGGGTCCAGGTCGGCCACCACGCCGTGGCCGAACCGCGGCTTGCGCGGGCCGGGCACCCCGGTGAGTCGGAGCGCGATCTGCCAGGCGAACCCGCCCAGGGCCACGATCACGCGGACATGCTCGGACACCAGCCGCCATTCGGCCTCCAGCCAGGGCCAGCAGGTGTCGCGCTCCGCCGGCGTCGGCGCGTTGGCCGGCGGCGCGCAGCGCACCGGCGCGGAGATCCGAATCCCATTGGCGTGCAACCCGTCCGCGGCGTCCACGCTGGTCGGCTGGTTCACCAGCCCGGCCCGGTGCAGCGCCGCGTACAACTGGTCGCCGGAGCGGTCACCGGTGAACATGCGACCGGTCCGGTTGGCGCCGTGCGCGGCGGGCGCCAGCCCGACGATCAGCAGCCACGGCCGCTCGGATCCCCAGCCCGGCACCGGCCGCCCCCAGTAGGGCTGGTCGGCGAAGGCCCGTCGCTTGACCGTCGCCACCTCCTCGCGCCAGGTGACCAGCCGCGGGCAGGCCCGGCAGACGCTGATCAGGGCGTCCAGTTCCGGGATCGACCGGACCTGGCCGCTGAGCGCGACCACGTGGGCGGCGTCGGCGGCCACCGGGGTCCGCGGCGTGGCCGGATCGTCCGGCCACCCGGTGCCGGGGCCGACCGGAGATCCGAACGTCTGACCGGTACGCGGGTGTGCGAGCACATGAACATCGTGCATGAGCGGCGAAATTCGGTGGTTTCGGCCGTCGGTTTGGCGCTACATTCAGCCGCGATATCCCATGAAAAGCGGCGGCCCGGCATTCCTGATCCTGTTCGCCACGTTGACGGCGACCGCCGGTACCGGCATCTCGATAGTCGCTTTCCCGTGGCTGGCCCTGCAGCACCACGACAGCGCCAAGGACGCGTCCCTCGTCGCCGCCGCCATGACGGTGCCGCTGGTGTTCGCCACGCTGGTCGCCGGGACCGCCGTCGACTTCTTCGGGCGCCGCCGGGTATCTCTGGTGTCCGATTCGCTGTCGTGTTCGGCGGTGGCCGCCGTGCCGCTGACCGCCTGGTTCTTCGGGGCGGCCGCGATCAACGTCGCGGAGTTGGCCGCGCTGGCGTGCTGCGCGGCCGCTTTCGACCCGGCCGGGACGACGGCGCGCCAGTCCATGCTGCCGGAGGCGGCCGCCCGCGCGGGCTGGTCGCTGGACCGCACCAACAGCGTCTACGAGGCGGTGCTCAACCTGGCATACATCCTGGGCCCCGGCATCGGCGGGTTGATGATCGCCGCGGTGGGCGGCATCAACACGATGTGGGTCACGGCCGGGCTGTTCGGGTTGTCCTTCCTGGCGATCGGGGCGCTGCGCCTCGAGGGCATCGGCAGGCCGCACCACGCAACCCGGCCCGACGGCTTGGCGTCCGGCATCGCCGAGGGGCTGCGGTTCGTCTGGAACCTGCGGGTGCTGCGCACGCTCGGCCTGATCGACCTGGCCGTCACCGCCCTCTACCTGCCGATGGAAAGCGTGCTGTTCCCCAAGTACTTCTCCGACCACCACCAACCCGCGCAGTTGGGCTGGGCGCTGATGGCGCTCGGGGTCGGCGGCGTGGCGGGGGCACTCGGCTACGCCGTGCTGTCCAAACGCCTGCGGCGGCGGACGGCCCTGCTGGCCGCGACGCTGACCTTCGGGGCGGCGACGGCCGGCATCGCGTTCCTGCCGCCGCTGCCGGTGATCCTGGCGCTGTGCGGGGTGACCGGCCTGGTGTACGGGCCGATCCAGCCGATCTACAACTACGTGATGCAGACCCGGGCGCCGCATCACCTGCGCGGCCGGGTGGTCGGCGTGATGACGGGGCTGATGTACGCCGCGGGCCCGCTGGGCCTGCTGGTGGCCGGACCGCTGGCCGACGCCGCCGGGCTGAGGGTCACGTTCCTGGCGTTGGCCGTTCCCATTGTGGTGATCGGGGCGGTGTCCTGCGGCCTGCCGTCGCTGCGCGAACTGGACCGCGCGCCGGAGTTGGCGGTCGATTCGGGGCCTTAGGATCGGGGGGTGGACATGTTGGCCAGCCTGATCGCCGACCTGCCCGACGGGATGGTGGTCACCGACCCGACCGTCACCGAGGGCTACCGCCAGGACCGCGCCTTCGACCCGTCGGCGGGCAAGCCGATGGCCGTGGTCCGGCCGCGGCGCACCGAGGAGGTGCAGACCGTGCTGCGCTGGGCCAGCGCCCACCGGGTGCCGGTGGTGACCCGCGGCGCCGGTAGCGGGCTGTCGGGCGGGGCGACCGCGCTGGACGACGGCATCGTGCTGTCGACGGAAAAGATGCGCGACATCGCCGTCGACCCGGTCACGCGCACGGCGGTATGCCAGCCGGGCCTGTTCAACGCCGAGGTGAAGAAGGCCGTCGCCGAGTACGGGCTGTGGTATCCGCCCGACCCGTCGTCGTTCGAGATCTGCAGCATCGGGGGCAACATCGCCACCAACGCCGGCGGGTTGTGTTGCGTGAAGTACGGCGTCACAACCGATTACGTGCTGGGCATGCAGGTGGTGCTGGCCGACGGCACCGCGGTGCGGCTGGGCGGCCCGCGGCTGAAGGACGTCGCGGGGCTGTCGCTGACCAAGCTGTTCGTGGGCAGCGAGGGCACGCTGGGGGTCGTCACGGAGGTGACGCTGCGGCTGCTGCCCGCGCAGAACACGTCGAGCGTGGTGGTGGCGTCGTTCGGTTCGGTCCAGGCCGCCGTCGACGCGGTGCTGGGAACCGTTGCGCGGCTGCGCCCTTCGATGCTGGAGTTCATGGATTCGGTGGCGATCAACGCCGTCGAGGACACCCTGCGCATGGACCTGGATCGCTCGGCGGCCGCGATGCTGGTGGCCGGCTCCGACGAGAGGGGCCGGGCGTCCGGGGAGGACGCCGCGGTGATCGCCGAGGTGTTCGCGGAAAACGGTGCGACCGAGGTCTTTTCGACCGACGACCCGGACGAGGGCGAGGCCTTCATCGCCGCCCGGCGGTTCTGCATCCCCGCGGTCGAGGCCAAGGGCTCACTGCTGCTCGAGGACGTCGGGGTGCCGCTGCCCAGGCTGGGCGAGCTGGTCGGCGGGATCGAGCGCATCGCCGCGAAGCGGGATCTCATGATCTCGGTGATCGCCCACGCGGGCGACGGCAACACCCACCCGCTGATCGTGTACGACCCCGCCGACGCCGCCATGACCGAACGCGCGCATCTGGCGTTCGGCGAGATCATGGACCTTGCCGTCGGTCTGGGCGGCACGATCACCGGTGAACACGGCGTCGGCCGGTTGAAGCGGCCCTGGCTGGACGGCTACCTGGGCCCCGAGGTGATGGAGCTGAACCAGCGCATCAAGCGCGCGCTGGACCCGCTCGGGATCCTCAATCCGGGTGCGGCGATCTAGCCCTTTTCGGCTTTGCGCGTCGAGTGTGCGCTGACGGCTTTGGATGGGAGCTGACGGCGCGATTTCCTGCGTTTTCCGCGCCCTGGACGCACACTCGAAGCCGTCAACGCACACTGAATGAAGCCAGGTGTGACGTGGTGTGACCCGCATCTGGCGCGGTCTTGACAACTCACCACCTTATGTCCTACGAATGAGACATGCCTGCGGTGATGTCTCACGACGCGCCGGTCGCGTTCCGGCTCGCCACCGCCGAGACCTGGCCGGATCCCTGGCCGATGTACCGGGCGCTGCGCGACCGCGACCCCGTGCACCACGTCGTCCCCACCGGGAGACCCGACCAGGATTACTACGTGCTGTCCCGGCACGCCGACGTATGGGCGGCGGCGCGCGACCACGAGACCTTCTCCTCCGCGCAGGGCCTGACCGTCAACTACGGCGACCTGGAAATGATTGGGCTGCAGGATAATCCGCCGTTCGTGATGCAGGATCCGCCGGTGCACACCGAGTTTCGCAAGCTGGTGTCCCGCGGTTTCACGCCGCGACAGGTCGAGGCGGTCGAGCCCAAGGTGCGCGAGTTCGTCGTCGAGCGCATCGAGAGGCTGCGCGCCGACGGCGGCGGCGACATCGTCACCGAGCTGTTCAAACCGCTGCCCTCGATGGTGGTGGCGCACTATCTCGGTGTGCCCGAGCAGGACCGGGCGCAGTTCGACGGCTGGACCGAGACGATCGTCGCGGGAAACACCGCGGACGGCGGGATCGGCGCGGCGCTGGAAACCGTCGGCGAAGCCGTCGGGTCGATGATGGCCTACTTCACCGGGCTCATCGAGCGGCGGCGGACCGAGCCCGAGGACGACACCATCTCGCATCTGGTCGCCGCCGGGGTGGGGGCCGACGGCGACATCGCCGGCACCCTATCCGTGCTGGCGTTCACGTTCACGATGGTCACCGGCGGCAACGACACCGTCACCGGAATGCTCGGTGGCTCAATGCCTTTGCTGCACGAGCGCCCCGACCAGCGGCGGCGCCTGGTCGACGATCCGGGCCTGATTCCCGACGCGGTCGAGGAGCTGCTGCGGCTGACGTCGCCGGTGCAGGGACTGGCGCGAGCGACGACTCGCGACGTGACTCTGCACGACACCACCATCCCGGCGGGCCGCAAGGTTTTGCTGCTGTACGGCTCGGGCAACCGGGACGAGCGCCAATACGGCTCGGGCGCGGGCGAACTCGACGTGACCCGCTGCCGCCGCAACATCCTGACGTTCAGCCACGGCGCGCATCACTGCCTGGGCGCGGCGGCGGCCCGCATGCAGTCCCGGGTGGCGCTGACCGAATTGCTCTCCCGCTGCCCGGATTTCGAGGTCGACGAGTCCGGCATCGTGTGGTCGGGCGGCAGCTATGTGCGCCGGCCGCTGTCGGTGCCGATCCGGGTGAACTCCTGATGGCGACCGATTGGCTGGCCGAGCGTCGCACCGAGGTGGCCGCGGACCGGATACTCGACGCGGCCGGGCAGCTGTGGACAGAACGGGACCAGGCTGCCATCGGCATGAACGAAATCGCCAGGGCCGCAGGCTGTTCCCGCGCTACGCTGTACCGGTACTTCGAGAACCGCGACGCGCTGCGGACCGCCTACGTACACCGGGAGGCCCGCCGGCTCGGCCGCGCGATCGGCGAGCGGATCACCGGCATCGACGACCCTCGCGAACGGCTCGTCGCCAGCATGACGGCCGCCCTGCGGATGGTTCGCGAAAGTCCCGCGCTCGCTTCGTGGTTCGCCGTCAACCGCCCCCCGATCGGCGGAGAGGTGGCCGAACACTCGGAGGTGATCACCGCGCTGGCCGCGGCCTTCGTCGGTTCGCTCGGTCCGGAAGATCCGGCCGTCGTCCAGCGCCGGGCCCGCTGGATGGTGCGGGTGCTCACATCGCTGCTGATGTACCCCGGCCGGGACGAGGCCGACGAACGGGCGATGATCGAGGAGTTCGTCGTCCCGATCGTGACGCCGGTTTCCGCTCGCGGCTAGGCGTGTCCGCCGTCCCACGTCGGCTTCTCGTAGACGAGCCAGCGCATCTCGATCGGGCACACGTCGCGTTCGACGTCGAACACGTCGAGGCCGCTGACCCAGTCGGCGTACCAGTACGTCGGCGGCCAGCAGCCCGGAGGCAGATAGGTGCTCTCGTAGTCATAGACCGAGTCGTCGGCGATCAGATTGAGCGGGAGCAGCGCCACGGCATTCGTCATCTCGTACCAGGTGAAGATCGTGCTGCAGCACTGCTGCCCGAGCTCTCGCGTGGCATCGTCGGGGGTGTAGCCATCACGCGCCAGGAAGGCGTTGAACACCAGGCGTCCGCCGGGAGCCAGGCAACGGGCGGCGAGTTCGAACATGCTGCGCAGCTGGCGCGTCGTCCGGAAGTCCGACACCACCTGCGAGAGCACGATCATCTGATAGTCCCAGCGCAGCTCGTCCGTGGCCGCGAAGACGTCGCGCTCGATGACGCGTACGTCGAGCCCCTCCTGTGCGGCGTCGGCGCGAATCGTCTCGGCGAAGCAGGGCGTCATCTCGACCGCGTCCACCGGGTGGCCGCGCCGCGCCAGGGGCAGGGCGTTGCGCCCCGTTCCGGCGCCGACGTCGAGCACCCGATGGGTCCTGGGGTCGGCCACCTCCCAGGACAGCGCCCACACCCGCGCGTCCGGCTCGAAGCCGAACAGGGGCGGTTGCCGGACGGTGGCCAACGCCTCGTAATAGTCGGCGAGCGTTTGCCATTCGGCCCTGACGTTGTAGTTCAGGGACATCCCGACCGGGCGGTCGTAGGAGATGACGATGCTCGACCGCGGCGAGGCCGCGTAGGCGTCGGTCAATTCGCCCTCCAGCACGGTGCGGAGATGGGCCAGATCTGTTGTGTTGAACCGGACGCCGAGGTCGGCGAAGACGGCCTCACACATGCTGACGTACTCGTCGATCATGCTGGGAACGGCCGGCAGCGTGATCTGCCCGGTGGCCATCGCTCGGCGGTACAGGCGCCGCGCCGACGCCTCGTGCAGCAGTGCGGGGGTGATCGATCTGCGGGGCGAATTGTTCATCAGGTCTCCTACGCAAGGCGATTCGCGTTCCCCCGGCGAGCATGCGCAACCACAGACCGACCAGAGCGACTCAGGAAAAAGGCTAGCGGGCAGGGAAGCCTTGTGTCAGCACTTTTGACGCGGCGCAGCCCGCACGCAACAACGGATCCGTGTCACTCCCCGGGGCGGCGATCGAGCAGCCTGTCACCGCGAAATGTGACGCGTTCGGCGCGCGGCTAGCCATTGGCTCCAGGCGTTCCGGGTGTTCCGTCGACGGTGACGCCGGAGGTGTTGGTCACCGTGGCGGGCCCACCGGGTCCGCCGGGGCCGCCCGGGCCCACACCACCGTTGCCGCCGTTGCCTCCGACGCCACCGAAAGCGGTCGAGTTGGCCGAGATGCCGCCGCTTTGGGCGTAGACGGCGCCCTTCGCGCCGGTGCCGCCGTTACCCCCATTGCCGCCGGCACCGTCGACACCGCCGGCACCACCGTTGCCGCCGGTCGCGCTGCCGTTGATCACCTGGCTGCCCAAGGCGCTGGTGTCGTTGTTAACGGCAACCCATCCGTCACCGCCCGCGCCGCCGTTACCGCCGTTGCCCGCACCACCGGTGCCACCGGTCGCGTCGCCCGTAGCGCTGCCCCACAAACCGGTGACCTGCGCTTGGCCGCCCTTCCCGCCCGTAGCGCCGGCAGCACTGGCCGCGCCGCCGTCACCGCCATGGGCGATGCCGGTGGCCGAACCACCAGTCTCGCCCGCCAACACCAGCCCTTGGTTACCGTTCCCGCCTTGGCCGCCCCCAGAGGCGTCACCGCCTGCGCCGCCGATACCGGTGCCGTTTGCCGTGCCGCCTGTGCCGGTGTAGGGCGCGCCGTGGGGATAGCCCTGCTGAACTGATCCCGTCGCTCCGTTGCCGCCGACGCTGTTGGTGCCGGTGGCGGTGCCGCCGTTGCCACCTTGGCCCGTCCCGCTGGCGACGCCGCCGCCATTCGCGATGATGTCCCCCTGGCCGCCATTACCGCCGACACCCCCGTCGATACCGGCGCCACCGTTGCCGCCGTGCACGATGCCACTGGCCTGGCTGTTCGGTCCGAAGGTGACGATGGCGCTCAGCAGCGCGCCGTTGCCGCCCGTGCCGGTACCGGTGGCATTGCCTCCGTCGCCGCCTGTGGCGGTCCCGCTCGCGAAGCTGTTTGACGCCGTGGCCAGGATCTCACCGGCGCCACCGCTGCCGCCCTGGCCTCCGGCCGCGGTGGTGGTGCCGTCACCGCCGTGGCCGCCGGCACCACCGGTGGCCGTGCCGCTGGCGACGCCACCGTTGGAACCCTGGACGACGGCGCCGCCGCCGCCACCGCCACCGCCACCTCCGTAGCCGGCCAGAGCGCTGGTGCCCGCGGCCCCTGCGCCTCCGGCGCCGACGGCGCCGGAGGTCGCGCCGGTACCGATCTGGGCACCGGTCCCGCCGGCGCCGCCATGGCCCCCGGCGCCGAACGCGCCGCCCTGGGTGCCGTTACCGCCCATGCCGCCGGCACCGCCGGCGCCGCCGTTCTGCGCCAACTCGCCGCCGGCCACGAGGCCGTTGCCGGTACCGCCCTGACCGCCGACACCGCCCTGGCCGCCGGCACCGCCATCGATGCCGCCGACGCCGACGCCGCCGTTGCCACCGGTCCCGCCGTCACCACCCTGGGCGGCGTAGAACGCGGTGCCTCCACCGGCGCCGGTTCCGCCCGTGCCGCCGGTGCCGCCGGTGCCGCCGTGCCCGACGCTGCCGCCGCTGCCGCCGGTGCCGGCCGCCGCACCGGCACCGCCGTTACCACCGGTGCCGCCCCCACCGCCAATGCCGTTGTTGACCGCGAACGTTGAATCGCCGGCGCCGCCCTGGCCGCCCTGGCCGCCCTGGCCGCCCTGACCGCCGGAACCGTTGACGCCGCCAGCGCCGGAGTTACCACCCATCCCGCCGTTGCCGCCGTTGCCACCGGTGAAACCGGTGCCGCCCGCCGCGGCCGCCACATCCCCCGTCCCGCCGTTGCCGCCGACGCCGCCGTTACCGCCGTTTCCGGCGGCACCCGCCGCTCCGCCGATGCCGAATAACGCCGCGGCCCCACCGGCGCCGCCATGGCCCGCATTACCACCGGCCGCGCCGTTGCCACCGGTGCCGACGGTCGCTCCGGCGCCGATGCCGCCGGTACCGCCGTCACCGCCCTGCCCGCCGTTGCCGCCCACACCGCCGGCGCCGCCGAAGCCGAAGGCACTGGAGCTGCTACCACCGGCACCGCCGGCACCGCCGACACCGCCCGGCGTGCCGCTGACTCCGGTGACGCCCGGCGCCGGCGCGGCCGCGTCGGTCCCGTTGTAGCCGTTTCCGCCGGTCCCGCCGGCACCACCGTGCCCCGCGGCGAAGCCGAATGCCTGGCTCGCACCGCCGACGCCACCGTCGCCGCCGTGACCGCCCGGCAATGTGGCGGTGCCGGCGCCGCCGAGGCCGCCCATACCGCCGGCCCCACCGAACCCGGCGAACAACCCGCCGGCGCCGCCGTTACCGCCGAGCCCGCCGGTCCCGCCGGGGCCGCCCATCCCGCCGGCCCCACCCATGCCGCCATTGCCGAACAGGCCGGCGGCACCGCCGGCCCCACCGGGCCCTCCGGTCTGCCCGGGCAGGGTGCCGTTAACTCCCGACCCGCCGTTGCCGCCGTTGCCGATCAACAGGCCGCCGGGGCCACCGGCCTGCCCGGTCCCGGGCGCGCCATCGGCGCCGTTACCGATCAGCGGACGCCCGGTCGCCGCGGCGGCGGGGGCGTTGATCGCACCCAGAATGTCCTGCTGCAGCGTCTGCAGCGGCGAGGCGTTGGCGGCCTCGGTGGCCGCATACGCCAGCCCTCCGCCGTTCAGCGCCTGCACGAACTGACTGTGAAACTGCGCCGCCTGCGCGCCCAGCGCCTGGAACTCCTGGCCGACGTTGCCGAACAGCGCCGAAACCGCCGCCGACACCTCATCCTGAGCGGCCGTCGCGATCTGCGTCGTCGAGCCCGCCGCCGCCGCGTGGGCTTGCTGGATCGACGATCCGAGATTGGTCAGGCTCGCGGTCGCCGCGGCCAGGTTTTCAGGAACGGTGAAGACGAAGGACGACATGGGTTGCTCCTGTCACAGACGGCTCGTTCGGCTATCGGTGGTCAGAGGAGACCCGAAGTCCTCAGATCAGCTCGGGACATTACGCCCGGCCCGTTGGGAATGTCGACGAAAATATCCAATCTCGATTGGATCAATTCAGCGGGCCCCGGCCGCGGGCTGAGCTCAGTCGCGCACGCGGGTGAAGCGGTGCAGCAGCCAGGCCAACGGGATGGTGATGACCATCGTCGCGACGAACAGGTACAGCATCGGGCCGGTGTAGACGTGGGCCCGGACGATGTAGACCATCGCGAACTCCATGGTGATGAGATGGATCAGGAAGATCTCGTAGGAGATCTCACCCAGCCACACCATCGGCCGGGTCGCCAGCAGCCGCGAGTACAGCCCCTGGTCGCCCAACGCCAGCGGCGCCACCGCGAGCGTGGCGATCACGGCGTAGAACACCGTCTTGACCACCGCCTCGCTCACCGTGGCGGGCGACGTCGTCGGCGCGCCGGCGATCGGCGTGGAGACGATGAAGTAACAGATGACCGCCAGCGGTATCGCCATGAACGCGTAGCAGCGCACGCCCATCGCCTGCAGCACCGTCAGCGCCATGCCGCCCAGGAACCAGCACAGGTAGGTGGGCAGCCACAGCCGGGCGCCGTCCGGAAACCAATGGTCGACATGCACCAGGACCAGCCATCCCGGGCTGATCAGCGCCATCGCGGCCAGCGCGGCGAGCACCAGTCTTGGCCGCCACTGCCGGCGGGAGATGAGCACCAGCAGCAGGTAGGCAAGCAGCGGCAGCGAGACGTAGAAGGCGGCCTCGACGGCCAGGCTCCACATCTGGGTCAGGCCCTGGTGCAGGTATTTGCCCAGGTAGCCGTTGCAATAGATCTGGGTCAGCGTGAGGTTGCGAATCAGTCCCAGCCAGGTATGCCCGGGGTTGGGTCCGGCCTGGCGGAAGTGGTAGAGCACGTAGGCGAACAGCACGGTGATGACGTATGCGGGCATGATGCGCCGAACCCGGTGGTACGCATAGCGATTCAGCGACGGCGGCGGGCCGCCGGTGGCCGCCGACTTCACCCACGGGCGAAACAGCAGGAACCCCGACAGCACGAAGAAGATCGGCACCCCGATCTCGAGGCGGGCCCCGACCAGCCCCCAGTAGCCGTGCGTGTACTTGCCGGTGGTGTAGGCCGCGTGGGTGCCGACGACGAGCAGGGCGGCGACGGCGCGGATTCCGGTAAGCGACGCGACGCGGTCCACGTGGGAGGTCTGCTCGAGCCCGCCCTGGGCGTCTTGCTCCTCGGACAGCGTCATCCGGCGTGTCTCTTGCGCGGCTTGGCCTTATTCGGTGACCGGTCCGGCCGAAGGTCGATCAGCACGCCCGAGATCCGGGTCTGCTCAAGCTTTTTGAGCGTCGCCCGCGGCAGTTTGGCCGGCAGCTCCACCAGCGAGAAATCCGGCCCGATGGCGATGTGGCCGAAGTCGCTGCGGTGCAGGCCGCCCTCGTTGGCGATGGCGCCGACGATCGCGCCGGGTCCGATCTTGTGCCGCTTGCCCACCGAGATCCGGTAGGTGGCGAAGTTCTTTGGCTGCCTTGATCTTTCGTGAGGCCTTTCGGGACGTTCCCGGCGCTCGCGCCGTTCGGGGAGCGGTTCCGGCGCCATCAGGAACGCCTCACCGTCGCGGGACTGCACCGCCAGCGCCGCGGCGATGTCGGCCATCGGAACGTCGTGCTCGCGTTCGTAGTCCTGCACCAGCTTGCGGAACAGGTCGATTCCCGAGGCACTGAGGGCATCGGTGATGGAATCGGCGAACTTGGCGACGCGTTGGGCGTTGACGTCCTCGACCGTCGGGAGTTCGGCCTCGGTGAGCGTTTGCCGCGTCGCCTTCTCGATCGCCTTGAGCAGGTGGCGCTCGCGCGGGGACACGAACAACACCGCGGTCCCCGAACGTCCGGCCCGGCCGGTGCGCCCGATGCGGTGCACGTAGGACTCGGTGTCGTGCGGGATGTCGTAGTTGAGCACATGCGAGATGCGTTCGACGTCAAGGCCCCTGGCCGCCACGTCGGTGGCGACCAGGATGTCGATGCCGCCGTCCTTGAGCGCCGCGATGGTGCGCTCGCGTTGCGCCTGAGGGATGTCGCCGTTGATGGCGGCCGCGGAAAAGCCTCGGGCCCTCAACTTTTCGGCGACCTCCTCGGTGGCCTGCTTGGTGCGGACGAAGACGATCATCGCCTCGAACGGCTCCACCTCGAGGACCCGGGTGAGCGCGTCCATCTTCCGCGGGCCCGCGACCTGGATGTAGCGCTGCGAAATGTTCTCGGCGGTGGCGGTTTTCGCTTTTGCCGTGATCTCGACGGGATCGTGCAGGTACTTCTTGGTGAGCTTGCGGATCGCCGGCGGCATGGTCGCCGAGAACAGCGCCACCTGTTTGAATTCCGGCGTTTCGGACAGGATGCGCTCGACGTCCTCCGCGAAGCCCATGGTGAGCATCTCGTCGGCCTCGTCGAGCACCAGGTAGTCGACGTGGGACAGGTCTAGGGTGCCTCTCTCGAGGTGGTCGATGACCCGGCCGGGGGTGCCGACCACCACCTGCGCGCCGCGCCGCAGCCCGGCCAGCTGCACGCCGTAGGACGACCCGCCGTAGATCGGCAGCACGTGGATCTGCGGCAGGTGCGCGCCGTAGCGGCTGAACGCCTCGGCCACCTGCAGGGCCAGCTCGCGGGTGGGCGCCAGCACCAGTGCCTGGGTCGCGGTGCTCTTGACGTCGATCTTGGACAGGATCGGGATCGCGAACGCCGCCGTCTTGCCGGTGCCGGTCTGCGCCAGCCCCACGACGTCGGAACCGGCCATCAGCGGCGGGATCGTCGCCGCCTGGATGGCCGTCGGTGACTCGTAGCCGACGTCGGCGGTCGCCCGCAGGACCGCAGGGTGAATCTGCAGGTCGGCGAACGTGGGAGAGGCAGCCTCGGGCGGGCTGTCGGGGAGGGTCATCGCACCTTGGAGTGTAGTGGGTGGCCGCCCACCGAGTGGTGGAGCACGCGGCCACGCCTGCCGCACCCGCGGGCCCGATAACGGTACGGTTTGGCGATGTGTGTTCGCTGACTTATCGCGCGCTGACGGGCGTGGTCGTCGTCGTGTCCGTCTCCTCGGCTTTGACCGCCTGCGGTTCCGGGGATTCCACCGTCGCCAAGACGCCCCAGGCGACGACGACGAGCGAGACGGCGTCGATCACGGCCCCCGCCACACCGAGCCCGGCCGCCGCCCCGCCCGCCACGAGCGCGGCGCCGGCCGACCCGTGCGCGGTCAACCTGGCCTCGCCCACGATCGCGAAGGTGGTCTCGGAGCTGCCGCGCGATCCGCGCAGTCAGCAGTCCTGGAATCCCGAGCCGCTGGCCGGCAACTACAACGAGTGCGCTCAACTGTCGGCGGTGATCATCAAGGCCAACACGAACGCCGGGAATCCCTCCACCCGGGCGGTGCTCTTTCATCTCGGCCAGTTCATCCCGCAGGGAGTCCCAGACACCTACGGGTTCAACGGGATTGACGCCGCACAAACCACCGGCGACACGGTCGCGCTGACCTACCCGAGCGGCATCGGCCTGGCCACCACCGTGAAGTTCCGGTGGAACGGCAACGGGGTCGAGCTGATCGGCAACGCCCCGGGCCGCTGAGGCAACCACGTCGCTAGCCGATGACCCACACCGTGCCGTCGCCGGAATTGGTGACATACACCGCACCGGCGTGGGGTCCGGTGGGGCTGACCGCCACCCCATACGGCTTTGAACCGACGGGGATGGTGCTGACCACGGTGTCGGTGCCGGGGTCGATCACCATCAGCGTGCCCGGTGGGTTGTTGGGGCTGGCATTGGCGAGGTAGACGGCGCCGGTGGGGCCGACCGCCACCGCGGATGGTTCGCTGCCGACGGGCACGGTGGCGATGACGCTGTTGGTGGTCGGGTCGATCACCGACAGCGTGTTGCTGCTTTGATTGCCGACGTAGATGTCGCCGGCCTGGGGGCCGGCCCCGCTGACCGCCACATACTCCGGGTTGGCCCCGACGGGGACGTTGGCGATGACGGTATCGGTAGCTGGGTTGATCACCGACACGGTGTCGCTGCCGCGGTTGGCAACAAAGATATCGCCGGCCTCGGCGCCCGTGGGGCTCACCGCCACCCCGTACGGCTGTGAGCCGACCGGGACGTTGGCGATGACGGTGCCGGTGCTCGGGTCGATGACCGACACCGTGTTGCTGGTTTGATTGGCGACGTAGATGTCGCCGGCATGCGCGCCGGTGGGGCTGACGGCCACCCCGAACGGGTTGGTGCCGACGGGGATGGTGGCGATGACGGCGTTGGTGGAGGGGTCGATCACCGACACACTGTTGCCGTTCACGTTGGCGGCGTAGACATCGCCGGCCTGGGGCCCGGTGGGGCTGACGGCCACCTCGTTCGGCAAGGCGCCCACAGTGATGGTGTGGGTGACGGTGTTCGTGGCGGGGTCGATGACCAGCACCGTGTTGTTGCTTTGGTTGACCACATAGATGTCGCCGGCGTGCGGGCCGGTGGGGCTGACGGCCACCCCGACCGGCGAGCCGCCGACCGGGATCTTGGCGGTGACGCCGGCGGATTGGCCGTCGCTGCCGTTGCCTTTGCCGTTGACGCCATGACCGGCACCGCCGCCCCCTCCTCCGCTGGCGCCGCCGTCGCCTCCGCTATTGCCGAAAGCATTTGCATTGGCCCCCAGACCGCGGGTTTGGCCGACGGCGGGGTTGCCATCGCCGACGAGGCCAGCGCCGGTGGCGGCGTTGGCGCCTCCGCCGCCGCCGCTGCCGTAGTCGGCACCGACATCCGCGTGCAGGCCGCCAGTGCTCGTCACGGCGGGGGTGGTCTCGACGGCGTTACCGCCGTTGCCGCCAGCCCCGCCGTCACCGGTGGAGTGCGCGCCGCCGGCCGCGCCGCCACCTGCGCCGCCGCCGCCGGCCGCGTCGGTGCCTGAGGCGTAACCGCCACCGCCGCCACCGCCGCCACCGCCGCCGATCCCGCCGATCGCGCCAGCGGGTAGGGCGCCTGCACCATGCCCGCCGCCTTGCCCGCCGTATCCGGTGGCCTGGCCGACGCCGGTCGTCTGGGCCGTGCCGCCGTCGGAGCCGTACCCGGCGAGACCGCCGGTCCCGCCGCTACCGCCGGTGCCGATTCCGCTGCCGGCGTTGCCGCCGGTGCCGCCGGCGCCTCCGCCACCTCCTCCGCCGCCATAGACTGCGTCGCCGGAAGCCACGGTTGTCGAGTTATCGCCACCGTTACCGGGATTGCCGCCACCGCCGCCGTTGCCGCCGTTCCCGTTGGTTCCACCGCTCGGGGTGCCACCGCCGGTGCCGCCGTCGCCACCACGGCCACCATTGCCGCCTTGGCCGCCGACGCTGTCATTGAGGCCGCTCCCGGCGCCGCCGGTGGCGCCGTTGCCGCCGGTGCCACCGGTGCCGCCATTACCGGCCAGGGCGCCTGTGCCACCGGCGTTGCCGCCATTGCCGGCGGTGCCGCCGGCGCCGCCAGAGCCACCGCTGCCGCCGCCTGCCGCGCCGGTGGAGGCGTTGCCGCCGGTACCGCCGTTGCCGCCGGTACCGCCATTGGCGTTGGTGCCGACCCCGGTGCCGCCGGCGCCGGCCGCCCCGCCATTACCGCCGGCGCCGCCGGCTCCGGCGTTACCACCAGAGACACCCGTTGCCGCACCAGTGGACGCGTCGTAGCCGGGGCCGCCGGTGCCACCGTTGCCGCCCAGACCGCCAGAGCCGTTGGCCACCAGCGACCCTCCGGCGTTACCGCCGCGACCGCCCGCACCACCGCTGCCCCCGGCGCCACCGTCGTGGCTGGCCGCATCACCGCCGGCGCCGGCACCACCGTTACCGCCGAACCCGGCGTTACCGCCGCTGGCGTTGGTGCCGGGCGTGCCGCCGTTGGCCGCCCCGGCGACCCCGCCGTTACCGCCGTTACCGCCGGCGCCGCCCTTACCGCCGGCGGTGCCCGCCGTTCCAGCGGACTCGTCGAAGCCGTTGGTGCCGTTGCCGCCCACGCCGCCGGAGGCGCCGTTACCGGCATGGGCGCCCACCCCACCTGCCGCACCACCGGTACCACCCGTACCGCCGTTACCGCCGGCGCCGCCGTCCGGAGTGGTGGCGTCACCGGCAACCCCGGTGCCACCGTCACCGCCGGACCCGGCATTACCGCCGCTGCCGTTGGTCCCGACCCCGGTGCCGCCGGTGCCGGCCGCCCCACCATTACCGCCGTTGCCGCCGGCCCCGCCGTTACCGCCCGGGGTGCCCGCGGTCGCGCTGGTGAAGCCCAGGCCACCCCGGGCACCGTTACCGCCGCTACCGCCCGAGCCGTTGGCCAGCCCCGCGCCGCCGGCGTTACCGCCGGTGCCGCCGACACCACCGTTTCCGCCGGCGCCACCATCGTGGCTGGCCGCGGTACCGGGCAGACCGGCTCCGCCATTACCGCCGCTGCCGGCGTTACCGCCGGCCGCCGCGAGGCCGGGGGTGCCGCCGTTGGTCGCCCCGGCCGCCCCGCCGTTGCCGCCGTTGCCGCCGGACCCGCCGTTACCGCCGATCGCGGTCGCGCTGCTGCCACCGGCGCCGCCGTTGGCGCCCACACCACCAGCGGCGCCGTTGCCGGCGTGCGCGCCGACCCCACCGGCCGCACCACCCTTACCGCCGGCACCGCCGTTACCACCGGCCCCGCCCTGCGGGGAGACGACGTTCCCGGCAGCACCACTGCCGCCGTTGCCGCCGGCCCCGGCATTGCCGCCGCTGCCGTTGGTCCCGCCGACGCCGCCGGTGCCGGCCGCCCCACCGTTACCGCCGTTGCCGCCGGCCCCGCCGTTACCACCCGGGGTGCCCGCCGCCGCGCCGCTCGCGTCATTACCGACACCGCCGGAGGCGCCGTTGCCGCCGCTGCCGCCATTGCCGTTGGTCCCGCCGGCACCGGCGTTACCGCCCGCACCACCGTCGCCGCCGTTACCGCCGCTCAACCCGGAGCCGCCGCTGGCACCGGCCGCGCCATTACCGCCGACACCGCCGTTGCCGCCCACACCCGCAACACCCGCGTCACCGCTGGTCCCGAAGAACAACCCGCCAGACCCTCCGGCACCCCCGACCCCGGCGTTCCCACCGGCCCCGGCGTCACCGCCGTTACCGCCCACCACGCCATGCCCCACCCCGGTGCCACCGTCACCGCCATTACCACCGGCCCCGGCGTTGCCGCCGGCACCGCCGTCAGCGCCCTGACCCAACGGCCAGAAGTGCGCGCCACCAACTCCGCCATTGCCGCCATTGCCGCCGGCAAAGCCATTAACACCGTTGCCCGTAGCGGCCCCACCGCCGACAATGCCCGCCCCGCCCGAGGCACCATTACCGGCATTACCGCCGGCACCGCCGTGCCCGGGCGTCCCGAACAGCGGGGCGCGATCGGCACCACCGAAACCACCGCCGCCGCCGGCCCCGCCGATGCCCGTCAGGCTGGTCGCACCGACGCCGCCGGGTCCGCCGGAACCGCCACTGCCCAACAGAAGCCCACCGGCACCACCGTGACCGCCGGCCCCACCGGCCGCCCCGCTGTCGGCGAAGGCGTTCCCACCGGCCGCGCCGGAACCGCCAGTGCCGAACAAGAAGGCCGAGCCACCGGCCCCACCGGCCCCACCCGCGGGGTTGGCGGCCGTACCGGCGGCACCCGACCCGCCACTGCCGCCGTTACCCCACAGCCAGCCGCCCGGACCACCGGCCTGCCCCGTCCCCGGTGCCCCATCGGCGCCGTTGCCGAACAGCGGGCGCCCGAAGATCTCGAACTGCCCCGCGCTCTGGGCGGCGCTCGCCAACGCCGCCAGCGGGCTCGCGTTGGCCGCCTCGGCGGCGGCGTACATCAACCCAGCCGAACTCAACGCCTGCACGAACTGCTCCTGAGCCGCCGACATCTGCGCGCTCAGCGCCTGAAACTCCCGCCCGTAGCCACCGAACAACGCAGAAACCGCCGTCGACACTTCATCCTGGGCCGCGGCCACGATCGACGTCGTAGGGCCTGCGGCCGCCGCATGGGTCGACCTCAAGGCCAACTGGATGCCGGTCAAATCCTGGGCCGCGCCCGCAAAATAATCCGGTACCGCGATCAGATACGACATTGCAGTCCTCCGCCCAGTCGTCATCGACGTAATCGGCGGCAAACTCCAGCATCGCGAGACGACGTTGCGTCCACTAGGGCATTTAGCCCCTATTTCTCGCGTGTCGCTACGGCATCCCTGGCGGCGACCGCGTAGGAGCCCCTGTGCAACTTGCGCGACGAGTTGTGCTCGGTCCAATCCGAGACACCCACGTTTTCAACGGAGTTGACGCCGCGCAGTGCAGCGGGCGACCCCAGCCGCGTTGACATACCCCAGCGGTGTCGACCTGGACACGATGGCGAAATGGCAACAGGGTGGAGCTGACAGCTAACACCCCGGCGTTCGAGCATTCACGCCGCACAGCAAACCAGCTCAATGCCAAACACAAGAGAGGCCCGCCGAAGCGGGCCTCTCCCGTGTTGTTGTTGCCGTGGGCTAGGCAGGCGCCCCGGTGCCGCCGTTGCCACCGCCGCCGCCTCCGCCGCCGTTGCCGCCGGCCGGGCCGACATGCGGGTTGCCCGCCGCCCCGAGGGCTCCAACTTGGCCGGCCTGACCGCCGGTGCCGAGGCCGTTGGCGCCGCCGTTGCCGCCGGCCGCGCCGTTGGCGCCGTTGGCGCCGTTGCCGCCGGTACCGGCCAGGTTCCCGGCGGTGCCACCGTTGCCACCGGTGCCTCCGGTGCCGCCGACGTTCCCGTTGGCGCCGGCCCGGTCGGCCCCGACGCCGGCGCCGCCGTTGGCACCTGCGCTCCCGCCGTTGCCGCCTTGGCCGCCGGCGCCCGCCGCCCCGGCCGCCCCGCCGTTCCCGGAGAGGCCAACCCAGGAGTTGCCGCCGAGGGCACCGTTGCCGCCGTTACCGCCCGTGCCGCCAGCCTGGGCGACGCCGCCTTGGCCGCTAGCGAAGAAGGCAGAGCCCGCACCGCCGGTGCCACCCGAGCCGCCGGTCCCGCCGACGCCACCCGACCCGCCGGCCCCGCCGGCCCCGGCGTTGCCGGTGCCGCCGTTGCCGATGTTGCCACCGACCCCGCCGATGATGCCAGCGCCGGCGTTGCCCGCGGTGCCGCCGTTGCCGCCTTGACCGGCGCCCGCGGTGGTCGAGGCCGCGCCGCCGGCGCCGCCCTTGCCGCCGGACCCGCCGTTAGCGCCGTTGCCACCGGCCCCGCCGGCGCCGCCGTTCCCGGCCCCGCCAGCGGTGTTGTTGCCGCCGGTGCCGGCAACGCCGCCGGTGCCGCCGCCGCCGGCGTTGCCGCCGAGGCCGCCGGCCTGGCCCGCATTGGCCGCGTTGGCAGCGGCACCGGTGCCGCCGGCTCCGCCATTGGCGCCAGCGGTGGCGTTGCCCCCGCTGCCGCCGGCCCCACCGGACCCGGTCGCGGAGGTACCGCCGTTGCCGGCGGCGCCGCCATTGCCGCCCGTGCCGCCCTGGCCACCGATGCCGCCCTGGCCGCCGACGTTTGAGCCAGCGGAGGTCTGGCCGCCGGCGCCGCCGGCGCCGCCGACGCTGGCGGTCCCGGCGTTACCGCCGTTGCCGCCCTGGCCGCCGTTACCCGACCCGGCGGCATTGCCGCCGCCGCCGCCGACGCCGCCCTGGCCGCCGTTGCCGCCGACGCCGCCCTGGCCGCCAGCGGTGCCGTTGACGCCGGGGCCAGCCGGACCGCCGGTGCCACCGGCGCCACCAGCGCTGGCGTTGCCACCCGCACCGGCGTTCGCGCCGGCACCGGCGTTGCCGGTAGACGCGAGGTTGAAGACGTTACCGCCGGCACCACCGTTGCCGCCCAGACCACCACTGGCACCGTTACCGCCGGTGCCGGCGGCCCCGCCGACGCCGCCGTTACCGCCGGTGCCGGCGGTCCCGGCGTTTGCGCCGTTGGTCGCGCTACCACCGGCACCCGCGTCGCCTGCTTTCCCGTTGGTGTTGCCGCCGTTGCCGCCCGTGCCGCCCGCGCCGCCCTGGCCGGCGTTACCGCCGTTACCCGCGGCGAGGTTGCCGGTGGAGTTGCCGCCGTTAGCGCCGTTGCCACCCGCGCTGGCCGCCCCGGCGTTGCCACCCGAGCCTGCGCTGGCCTTGCCCGCGACATTGAGGGCGTTGCCGCCGTTGCCGCCCTGGCCGCCCTGGCCGCCCTGGCCGCCGTTACCGCCGAGGCCGCCGGCGTTGTTGCCCGCGCCGATCGCGTTGGAGCCCAGGCCGCCGTTACCGGCCGCGCCCGCGGCGCCACCGGCGGCGCCGTTACCGGCGGTGCCAAACAGTCCAATTGCGTCGCCACCGTTACCGGCATTACCACCGTTACCGGCAACACCGCCATTGCCGCCCGCAAAGCCCGCGAAGGGCACGTTGCCCGTGGCCTGGAAGCCGGCCGAGCCGTTGCCGGCGTTCCCGCCGGCACCGCCGCCGCCGGCGGCCCCACCGTTACCGCCGAATGCGCCACTGACACCGCCGTTGCCGCCCAGGCCACCCTGGCCACCGTTGCCGCCGAGCTGGCCAGCGCCACCCACCAGGGCAGCCCCGCCGTCGGTGCCGTTGCCTCCGGCGCCACCGGCGCCGGCCGCGCCGCCGTTGCCGATCAAGGCGCCGCCGCCACCGCCGTTACCACCCTGGCCGCCCTGGCCGCCGTTGAAACCCGGAGCCCCGGGGGCGGCGGGTAAGGCGTTGCCGCCGTTACCGCCTACGCCACCGGCGCCGCCGGTGCCGATGTTGCCGGCCGCGCCCGCGGTGGCGCCCGCACCGCCGGCCAGGCCGCCGGCGCCGGCGTTACCGGCGGTGCCGCCGTTACCGCCTACGCCGCCCTGGCCGCCGTTACCGGCGTTGCCGCCGAGGGCGCCGTTGCCGCCGTTACCGCCGACGCCGGCCACCCCGGCGTCGCCGCCGTTACCGCCGTTGCCGTTGGCGCCGACCGCGCCCGTTGTATTGGTGACGGGCACCGCGCCCGCCTGGCCGCCGTTGCCACCGGTGCCGCCGGATCCGGCGTTGCCACCGAGGCCACCGTTGCCGCCGCCGCCCAGGTTGCCATGCGCAAGTACGCCGGCGACGCCAAGACCGCCGTTGCCGCCGTTGCCTCCCGTGCCGCCGGCGCCACCCAGGCCGCCGGCGCCACCGGAGCCGCTGTTGCCGGTCAGCGTGCCGGCCTGGCCGCCGTTGCCACCCAGGCCGCCGGTGCCGCCGTTGCCGCCAGCCGTGCCCGCTATGCCGTCACCGTTGGCGCCAATGGTGCCGTTGATGCCGTTCGCGCCCTGGCCGCCGGTGCCGCCGGTGCCGCCGTTGCCGCCGTTGCCGTGGGCCCCGGCGTTGCCACCGAGACCGCCGGCGCCGCCGTTGCCGCCGAGCCCGCCGGGGCCGACGCCTTGCGCGCCGGTGCCGCCCTGGCCACCCTGGCCGCCGTTGCCGAACGTGCCGCCGGTGCCGCCGACACCACCCTGGCCGCCGTTGCCGGTGCCGCCGTTGGCGAAGGTGCCCGTCGCGCCCTGGCCGCCGGCGCCACCGTTGCCGCCACTGGTCGCCAGCGAGCCGTTGAGGCCGGTCGCGCCGGTGCTACTGCCGGTACCGCCCGTGCCACCCACACCCGCAACCAGGCCGGGGTTGCCACCGTGGCCACCGTCGCCGCCGGCCCCGAGCAGGCCGCCGGAGCCGGCCACGCCGGCCACGCCCGCCGCGCCCTGACCGCCGGTCCCGCCAGCACCCGCGTTGCCGCCGTTGCCGCCGGCCCCGCCGGCACCGGTGGCGCCCGCTCCGCCGAACAGGCCGCCCGAGCCGCCGGCGCCGCCGCTGCCGCCGTGACCACCGTTGGCGCCACTGCCGCCGTCGCCGGCATTGCCGCCGGCACCCAGGTTCACACCGGACACGCCGGGCGCGCCGTCACCACCAGCGCCACCCTGGCCACCGACACCGCCGGCCCCGCCGGCACCGCCGGCGCCGCCGGGCGCGAACAGCTGGTGCGTCACACCACCCGTGCCACCACTACCACCAAGGCCGCCGATCCCGCCGGCACCGCCCGTGGTCCCGAACCCGCCGCTGGTTCCGAGCCCGCCGGCCCCACCGATACCGCCGACACCGCCGGCGCCGCCGACGCCGAGGAGCCAACCACCGGCGCCACCGGCGCCACCGTTACCGCCCGTACCGCCGGCCGCCCCGGCACCGCCGGCCACGCCGGCGCCACCGGCGCCGCCCATACCGCCGTTGCCGAACAGGAATGCCGAGCCACCGGCGCCACCGGCCTGCCCGGGCGCACCCGAGCCACCGTTACCGCCGTTACCCCAGATCCAACCGCCCGGGCCACCCGCCTGCCCCGTGCCCGGCGCGCCGTTGGTGCCATTGCCGATGATCGGCCGTCCCAAGATCTCGAACTGCCCGGCGGTCTGCGCGGCACTCGCCAAGGACTGCAGCGGGTTCGCGTTGGCCGCCTCAGCAGCTGCATACGCCAACCCTCCGCCGTTCAGCGCCTGCACAAACTGCTCGTGGAACTGCGCCACCTGGGCGCTCACCGCCTGGAACTCCGTGCCGTAGTTGCCGAACAACGCGGCAATCGCGGCCGACACCTCGTCTTCGGCCGCGGCCACGACCGATGTCGTCGAACCCGCCGCCGCCGAATGGGCTGACCTGAGCGCTGACCCGATTCCGGTCAAATCCTGCGCCGCCGAGGCGAAGGAGTCGGGCACTGCGAGAACGAATGAGGACATTTCTAGCTCCCATCACTACTAGGGGAAGGCGTGGTCACACGGGAAATCCCAACGACTGATCCGGGACATTACGCGCGTCTTTTCGCGATTTCAGCCCTCTTTTTCAAACTTTATTTGGTCGACTTTTGGGCGTCTGCGCTATTTAGATCGGGTCGATTTTCTGCAACTCCAGAAAACCGACGAGGTCCAGTTTTGACGCCCTATACTGGAGCCGATCCGTTGAATAAAGCCCTCTATGAACAGAATTCGATCCAGTGAATGGCGTGCTAATCGGCGCGGGTCCGCTCACCGCCAAGGAAGCCGCCGGCGAACTGGATCCGATCTACTTTGAGCGCACTCGATTGGACTCGTTCCGGCTTTGGCGGTCCGCTAAATCGACTTAATCCAATGTTGCGGAACTCAAAAAACCGGACACGATCCATTATTAATAGGGCGTGTCGCGAGTGGGCTCAAACACCTCGGGAATGGGACCTCGGGCCGAATGCGGGCAGCCGTACTGCCGCCGGGGCGCCAAGACTTAGGCCGGCCCGCCGCCCCCGCCCGGCTTCTGGTAGACGAGCCAGCGCATGTCAATCGGGCAATCCTCACGCTCGACGTCGAACACGTCGAGGCCGCTGACCCACTCGGCGTACCAGCCCGTGGGCGGCCAGGCGCCAGCGGGCAGATGGGTCTGCTCGTAGTCGTACACCGAGTCGTCGGCGACGAGCTCGAGCGGTAGCCCCGCCACCGCGCTCGTCATGTCGTCCCGGGTGAAGATCATGCTGTAGGTCTGCTGCGCGAGTTCGATCGCTGCCTGGTCGGGCGTGTAGCCCGGCCGCGCCAGGAAGGTGTTGAACACCAGGCGCCCGCCGGGAGCCAGGCAGCGGGCGGCCAGTTGAAACAGGCTGCGAAGCTGCTGCGTCGTCCGGAAGTCGGGCACCACCTCGGAGAGCACGATCAGCTGGTAGTCGCAGCGCAGCGCATCCGTGCTCGCGAACACGTCGCGCTCGATCACACGCACGTCGAGTGACTCCCGTGCGGCCTCCGAGCGGAGGATGTCGGCGAACTTCGAGGTCATCTCGACGGCGTCTACCGGGTGGCCGCGCCGCGCCAGGGCCAGGGCGTTGCGCCCGGTTCCGGCGCCGACGTCGAGCACCCGACAGGCCCCGGGATCGGCCGCTTCCCCGGCCAGCGACCACACGCGCGCGTCCGGCTCGGTGCCGAACAACGGCGGCTGGCGGGTGGCGACCCAGTCGTCGTAGGTCTCCGCAAGCGTCCGCCATTCGGCTTTGACGTGGTAGTTCAGCGTTTTACCGACGGGGCTTTCGTAAGAGATGACGATGTCCGAACGCGAGGAGGCGGCGTAAGCCTCGGCCAACTGACCCTCCAAGATCGCCCTGAGCTGGGCGAGTTCTTCGGCCGTGAACCGCACGCCGACGCCGGCGAAGACGGTGTCGCACATCCTGACGTACTCATCGAGCATGCCCGGAACGGCCGGCAGCCTGATCTGCCCGGTTGCCACCGCTCGGCGATGCAAGCGGCGGGCCATCGGTTCGCGCAGCTGCGCCGGATCGAACGATCTGAGGGTCGGATTCTCCATCAGGCTCTCCTAGGCCAGCCAGTCATGGGGCGAGGGTACGTCGTGCGGCAACCGTGCGGGCATCGTTGCGGATGACCGCGAGCGCGTCAGCCCTCGCTGACCTCCAGCGGAAGCGAGAACGTGCCGGCGCCGCCGGTCACCACGAACACCCAACGGCCGTTGATCGGCAGGCGAACCTCGATATCGAAGTAGGCGAAACCGATTTCGGCACCGGCGGCGGCCTCGGGCAGCTCGTAGTCGATGGTGAGCGACTTGCCGTCCGTCGGGGGCCGGATCTCGAGCTCGATCAGGCGGACCGGGCTGTCGGTCTCGACCTGGGTGAGCACCACAAGGACAAACTGGGCGACCCGGTCGGCGGCGACCCGGAACCCGGCAAGCGCACCGCCGGTGACGGTGAGCTTGTTGTCCACGACCGAAGCTGCTTCGGCGAGGAACGCCCCGGTGATCACCCCGCCGAAGTTAAACCGCTAGGTCGGCCTTCAGCAAGGGCTGAATTTCCGTTGCTCACGTGGCGCGGCGAGCCGCCTTCGTGTCGGACGGCTCGCCTACTGTTGCGGCTGTGTTCGTGGCCGACGGCAGCATCGTCTACAGCGCGTCGGACCTCGCGGCGGCCGCAAATTGCGAATACGCCCTGCTCAGGGACCTCGACGCGCAACTCGGCTGGGCCCCCTCGATCGGCGTCGAGGACGAACTGCTCGCGCGAACCGCCGCCCTCGGCAGCGAGCACGAACGGCGGCGTCTTGACCGATTGCGCGACGAGTTCGGGGACGGGGTCGCCCTCATCGGGAGGCCGGCCTACACCCTCGCCGGGCTGACGGCCGCCGCCGAGGCGACCCGGCGCGCCATCGCCGGGCGCGCGCCCGTGGTGTATCAGGCCGCGATGTTCGACGGCCGCTTCGTCGGCTTCGCCGACTTCCTGGTGCTCGACGGCGAGCACTATCGGGTCACCGACACCAAGCTGGCCCGCTCGGCCAAGGTCACCGCCCTGCTGCAGCTGGCGGCCTACGCCGACACGCTGGCCGGCTCGGGTGTGCCGGTGGCGCCGGAGGCCGAATTGGAACTGGGCGACGGCACCATCGCGCGCTACCGGGTCGGGGACCTGATTCCCGTATACCGTTGGCAGCGAGCGCATTTGCAGCGGCTGCTCGACGAGCATCACGCCGCGGGCAGCCCGGTGCGCTGGGACGACGACGGCGTGGCCGCGTGCTTTCGCTGCCCGTTGTGCGTCGAGCAGCTGCGCGCCACCGACGACCTGCTGCTGGTCGCCGGAATGCGAATCGGCCAGCGCGACAAGCTCATCGACGCCGGCATCGCCACGATCGCCGAACTGGCCGACCACGCCGGCCCGGTGCCCGGGCTGACATCCGGCGTCCAACACAAGCTGACGGCGCAGGCCAACATCCAACTCCGCCAACGTGATACCGGCATCCCGCAATTCGAGATCGTCGACCCGCAGCCGCTGACCCTGCTGCCCGAGCCGGACCCTGGTGACCTCTTCTTCGACTTCGAGGGCGACCCGCTGTGGACGGCCGACGGACGCGACTGGGGACTGGAATATCTCTTCGGCACCCTGGACGCCGGCGGCAACTTTCACCCCCTGTGGGCGCACGACCGGGCCGGCGAACGCAAGGCCCTCACCGACTTTCTGGCGATGGTCAAGAAGCGCCGCAAGCGCCGGCCCAACCTGCACATCTACCACTACGCACCCTACGAGAAGACCGCGCTGCTGCGCCTCGCCGGGCGCTATGGGGTCGGCGAGGACGAGGTGGACGAGTTGCTGCGCAGCGGCACCCTGGTCGACCTGTATCCGTTGGTGCGCAAGAGCATTCGCGTGGGTGCGGAGTCGTTCAGCCTCAAGGCGCTCGAGCCGCTCTACATGGGGGCGCAGCTGCGCGCCGGTGATGTGACGACGGCGGCCGAATCGATCACCTCGTATGCGCGCTACTGCGAACTGCGCGCCGCCGGCGTGCACGGCGACGCCGCGGCGGTGCTGCAGGAGATCGAGGACTACAACCGCTACGACTGCCGATCGACCCGGGAGCTGCGCAACTGGCTGATGCTGCGGGCCTACGAGGCGGGCGTGGTACCCGTTGGCGCTCAAGCGGTTCCGGAGGGCAACACCGTCGAAGACCGCGACCGGCTGGCGATGACGCTGTCGGCGTTCACCGGCGACGCCGGCCTCGGCGACCGCACACCCGAGCAGACGGCCGTGGCACTGCTGGCGGCCGCGCGCGGCTACCACCGGCGCGAGGACAAGCCGTTCTGGTGGGCGCATTTCGACCGGCTGAACTTCCCGGTCGAGGAGTGGGCCGACGACACCGACGTCTTCATCGCCGAGGCGGCGTCGGTGAGCGCGGACTGGCACACCCCGCCCCGCGCCCGCAAGCCGCGCCGGGAAGTGCACCTGCGCGGGCAGCTTTCGCGCGGCGACCTGATGACCGACGTCTTCGCCCTCTACGAGCCGCCGGCCCCGCCGGGCCTGACCGACAGCCCCGATCGGCGCGCGGCCGGCCGCGCCGAGGTCATCGCGGTCGACGACCCGGCGGTGCCCACCGAGGTGGTGATCGTCGAGCGGGCCGGCCGCGACGGCAACACCTTTGACCAACTGCCGTTCGCGCTCGCCCCCGGCCCGCCGATCTCCACCGCGGCGCTGCGGGAGTCGATCGAATCGACCGCCGCCGCGGTGGCCACCGGGCTGCCGCGACTGCCGCGCACGGCCGTGGTCGACATCCTGCTGCGCCGCGCGCCCCGCACGCGCAGCGGCAGCCCACTGCCACGCGGCGCGAACACCATCACCGACATCACCGCCGCCGCACTCGATCTGGACTCGTCGTACCTCGCGGTGCACGGGCCGCCCGGCACCGGCAAGACGCACACCTCCGCGCACGTCGTCACGCGCCTTGTCACGCAACACGGCTGGCGCATCGGCGTCGTCGCGCAATCCCACGCCACGGTGGAGAACCTGTTGGGCTGCGTCCTCGATGCCGGACTGGAACCCGCCCGGGTCGCCAAGAAACGCAACGACCACGCCGCCCCGCGCTGGCAGGAGATCGGCCCCGACGAGTACGCCGCCTTCATCGCGGCCAACGCCGGCTGCGTGATCGGCGGCACCGCATGGGATTTCGCCAACGCCAACCGGGTGCCGCCCGGCAGCCTGGACCTGTTGGTGATCGACGAGGCGGGCCAGTTCTGTCTGGCCAACACCATCGCGGTGGCGCCGGCGGCCGCCAACCTGCTGCTGCTCGGCGACCCCCAGCAGCTTCCCCAGGTCAGCCAGGGCACGCATCCGGAACCGGTCGACACGTCGGCGCTGGACTGGCTGGTGGACGGCGCCCGCACGCTGCCCGACGAGCGCGGATACTTCCTGGACCGCTCCTACCGCATGCATCCGGCGGTGTGCGCCGCGGTCTCCGCGCTGTCCTACGAGGGCAGGCTGCGCGCCCACGAGTGCGCCGCCGCGCGCCACCTCGACGGGTACCCGCCCGGCGTGCACGTGAGCGCCGTTGCCCACCAGGGCAACTCGACCGAGAGCCCCGAGGAGGCCGACGCGATCGCCGACCAGATCGGCCACATCCTGGGCTGTTCGTGGACCGACGAGCGGGGCACCCGGCCGCTGACCGCCTCCGACGTGTTGGTGCTGGCGCCCTACAACGCGCAGGTGACGCAGATCCGCCGGCGGCTAGATTCCGCCGGGCTCGGCGACGTCCGGGTCGGCACCGTCGACAAGTTCCAGGGCGGGCAGGCCCCGGTGGTCTTCGTCTCGATGACGGCCTCGTCGGCCGAACTGGTGCCGCGCGGAATGTCGTTCCTGCTCAACAGGAACCGGCTCAACGTGGCCGTCAGCCGGGCGCAATACGCGGCGGTGATCGTGCGCTCGGAGTCGCTCACCGAGTACCTGCCCGGTACACCGGCCGGCTTGATCGACCTGGGCGCTTTCCTGGCGCTGACGCGAGGCTAGGCGCCGGACGAGTGCCGGCCGTAGCCCGAGGGTTCGTCGTCGAGCTCCGGCAGGTAGCGATGGCTCGGCGCGGCCATCGGGCGCGGTAGCCTTCCACCCTCGACATGAGAGCCGTTGTAGCGCAAGCTGATCAGCTCGGCGGTCGGCGGGGGCGCGTCGTCCGGTTCGCGAAGCAGGATGAATTCGACGTACTCGTCGTCGTCATAGTCGTCGTCGACGACGTCGTCCCCGTCCCAGGCGGCGGCCGCCGAACGCGCAGAGCCGAGCAAAAGCAGCGCGGCGATGATGCCGAACAACGCGATGAACGCCGGCAACAGCACCGATTGCGCCATCGCGGCCGAAAACGGCTCGCGCAGGAACTCGGGCAGTTGCGGGGAGGGCGCGTCGTCGCCGACCGGTGTGGCCGACGGCATCTCGGCACCGATCCGCCAGGTCATGAACGCGGCCATGCCCGCGCTGCCGAGAACCGCGCCGAGCTGCCGCACCGCGTTGTACACGGCGGAGCCCGACCCGGCGAGGTCCGCGGGCAGGTTGCGCGTCGCGGTGGCCGTCAGCGGCGCCCACACGAAAGCGCTCCCGACGCCGATCACGGCGAACGGCAGCAGCAGCCGCCAGATCGGCGTCGACGGGGACATGTCGAACGACAGCCAGGTCAGCCCGATCGCCATCATCGAGAAGCCGAAACCGAGCACCGGCCGGGGGTGGTACCTGTCGACGAGCACGCCAGCGAACGGCGCCAGCACCCCGCCCGCGACCGCCATCGGCGCGATCACCAGGGCCGAGCGCGTCGGCGAGAGCCCGCACCCGGCCTGCAGGAAGAACGGCACCGGCAGCATCATCGCCGTCGTCGCGAACCCGGTGATGGCGACCCCGGCGTTGCACACGGTGAAATCGCGGTCGGCGAACACGCGCAGCGGGATCAACGGCTCGCGGGTGTTGAGGGCCTGCCAGTAGACGAATGCCGACATGCAGCCGACGCCGGCGACGATCATCGCCCACACCCACGGCTGCCAGTGGCCGGCCTGACCCTCCTGCAGGCCGAACACGATCAGGAACATGCCCAAGCCGGACAGCCCGACGCCGACCAGGTCGAACCGATGCGCCTGGGTCGGCAGCGCGGGGACCAGCCACCCGGCCAGCGCCAGGCCGACGACGCCGATGGGGACGTTGACGAAGAAGATCCACTGCCAGCCCAGCCCGTCGACCAGCGCGCCGCCGGCCAACGGCCCGACCAGGGTGGCCACCCCGGCGGTGGCGCCCCACAGGCTCACCGCCACACCGCGCCGCTCGGGCGGAAAGATCTTGGTGATCGTCGACAAGGTCTGCGGGGTGAGCACCCCGGCTCCCACGCCCTGCACCACGCGGGCGGCGATCAGCACGGCGGCGCTGCCCGACAACCCACACCACATCGACGCCGCGGTGAACACCGCGAGCCCGATCAGGTAGAGGTTCTTGGTGCCGAACCGGTCGCCGAGCCGCCCGGCCACCAGCAGCACCACCCCGTATCCCAGCAGGTAGGCGCTGGTCACCCAGACCACGGTGGCGTAATCGGTGTGCAGGTCGGCCTTGAGGGTCGGGTTGGCGATGACGACGATGGTCGAGTCGACCATGATCATGAAGAAGCCGACCATCATCGCCCAGAGCGCGGGCCAGGGGTCCCCAGGGCCGCGCGAGCCCACCGCCATCGCGGAGTTCCAGCGCGTCACGAAGTCGGCGCGTCGTGACCTCGCAATTGTCATGTCGCCTCCCCCTGGAACGAACCGCCGGATCGTCACCTTGCACCGCATTATCGCGCGTGGGGCAAGTCGGCTAACGCCGCGGGTTTTGCGTCCGACCTATCTATTACGCCGGGCGGGTTAGCCTGGAAAGGACGCCACATGGCGGGAGAGGCCAGGAGAGGCGATATGCGGGCCCGACGGAACAGAGCTGCACATATGTCAAAGGCGGACCAGCCGCCGGCCGGCGCTGGCCGGCCCAAGGCATCGGCGCGCGCATTGGCGCAGGTCATCGAGCGCAGCACGCGGGTACACGGCCCGGCGGCCGAGGCCTACGTCGCGCGGCTGCGGCGGGCGCACCCCGGCGCCACCCCCGCCGAGGTCGACGCCAGGCTGGAGAAGCGCTACCTGGCCGCGCTGACGGCCAGCGGCGCCGCCGTCGGTTCGGCCGCGACGTTCCCCGGGGTCGGGACGCTGACCGCGGTGTCCGCGGGCGCCGGGGAAACCGTGTTCTTCGTCGAGGCGACCGCCCTGTTCGTGCTGGCCAAGGCCGCCGTCTACAACATCCCGGCCGACCACCGGGAACGGCGCCGCGCGCTGGTGCTGGCGGTGCTGGTCGGGGACGACAGCCGGCGCGCGATCGGCGAGCTGATCGGCCCCAGCCGCACCCAGGGCGGGTGGCTGGCCGAGGGCATGGCGTCGCTGCCGTTGCCGACGCTGGGGCGGTTGAACACCCGGATGCTCAGCTACTTCGTCAAGCGGTACACGGTGCGCAAGGGCGCCCTGATGTTCGGCAAGATGCTGCCGGTCGGCGTCGGGGCCGTGGTCGGCGGCGCCGGCAACCGGATGGTGGGCAAGAAGATCGTCCGCAACGCCCGGGAGGCGTTCGGCGTCGCACCCACGCGCTGGCCGAGCACGCTGCGGCTGTTGCCCCCGATCCACGAGGCCGGCTAGTTCGCCTCCCCGGTCGCATTCGCGGATTGCCGGCAAAAGGTTAGCCTTTATTGGGGCGGCAACGTTCCAGGACCAACGCGGGTGTGAGGTGCCCCACCATCAGGGGCGCGGAGAGTCGCGGGCGCTGCGCGAGCGCTTGCAGGACACAAGAATTGAGGCGAACAGCGGCCGTGAGCAACATGTCGCCATTCGGGCAAAACGAATGGCTGGTCGAGGAGATGTACCGCAAGTTCCGCGACGACCCCTCTTCGGTCGACCCGAGCTGGCACGAATTCCTGGTCGACTACAACCCCGAACCCACCGCCGACGCGGGTGACGGGCAGGCCACGGAAGCAAAAGCCCCCGCCCGGGAGGCCAAGCCCGCCGCCACCGCTCCGGCACCTCCCAAGCCGGAGCCCGCCGAAGGCAACGGCGCCGCGGTGGCCGCCCCGGCGGCGCCCGCCAGGTCCGCCGCTCCCCCGCCGGCCGAGGGCGACGACGTGCAGGTGCTGCGTGGCGCGGCCGCGGCCGTCGTCAAGAACATGTCCGCTTCGCTGGAGGTGCCGACGGCGACGAGCGTCCGGGCGATCCCGGCCAAGCTGCTGATCGACAACCGGATCGTCATCAACAACCAGCTCAAGCGCACCCGCGGCGGCAAGATCTCCTTCACCCACCTGCTGGGCTACGCGCTGGTGCAGGCCATCAAGCAGTTCCCGAACATGAACCGCCACTACGCGGAGGTCGACGGCAAACCGACCGCGGTCACCCCGGCGCACACCAATCTAGGCCTGGCCATCGACCTGCAGGGCAAGGACGGCAAGCGATCCCTGGTGGTGGCCGGCATCAAGCGCTGCGAGGAACTGCGGTTCGCGCAGTTCGTCACGGCCTACGAGGACATCGTCCGCCGCGCGCGCGACGGCAAACTGACCGCGGAAGACTTTGCGGGCGTGACGATTTCGCTCACCAACCCGGGCACCATCGGCACCGTGCACTCGGTGCCGCGGCTGATGGCCGGCCAGGGCGCGATCATCGGCGTCGGCGCGATGGAGTACCCCGCCGAGTTCCAGGGCGCCAGCGAGGAGCGCATCGCCGAGCTGGGCATCGGCAAGCTGATCACCCTGACCTCGACCTACGACCACCGCATCATCCAGGGCGCCGAATCCGGCGACTTCCTGCGCACCATCCACGAGATGCTGCTGTCGGACGGTTTCTGGGACGAGATCTTCCGCGAGCTGGGCAACCCGTACCTGCCGGTGCGCTGGAGCACCGACAACCCGGACTCGATCGTCGACAAGACCGCCCGGGTGATGGAGCTGATCGCGGCCTACCGCAACCGCGGGCACCTGATGGCCGACATCGATCCGCTGCGCCTGGACAGCGCCAGGTTTCGCAGCCACCCCGATCTCGAGATACTCAATCACGGCCTGACGCTGTGGGACCTCGATCGAGTCTTCAAGGTCAATGGCTTCGCCGGTTGCGAGTACAAGAAGCTGCGCGACGTGCTCGGCCTGCTGCGCGACGCGTATTGCCGCCACATCGGCGTCGAATACACCCACATCCTCGAGCCCGAACAACAGGCCTGGCTGCAGGAGCGGATCGAGACCAAGCACGTCAAACCGACTGTGGCCCAGCAGAAATACATCCTGAGCAAGCTGAACGCCGCCGAGGCCTTCGAAACCTTCCTGCAGACCAAATACGTTGGGCAGAAACGATTCTCGCTCGAAGGCGCCGAAAGCGTGATCCCGATGATGGACGCGGCGATCGACCAGTGCGCCGAGCACGGCCTCGACGAGGTGGTCATCGGGATGCCGCACCGCGGCCGGCTCAACGTGCTGGCCAACATCGTCGGCAAACCCTACTCGCAGATCTTCAGCGAGTTCGAGGGCAACCTCAACCCGTCCCAGGCGCACGGCTCCGGCGACGTCAAGTACCACCTCGGCGCCACCGGCGTGTACCTACAGATGTTCGGCGACAACGACATTCAGGTGTCGCTGACCGCCAACCCGTCGCACCTGGAGGCCGTCGACCCGGTGCTCGAAGGCCTGGTGCGGGCCAAGCAGGACCTGCTGGATCACGGCGCCGACGATGACGGCGACGACAAAGCCTTCTCCGTGGTGCCGATGATGATGCACGGCGACGCCGCCTTCGCCGGCCAGGGCGTGGTGGCCGAGACCCTGAACCTGGCGAACCTGCCCGGTTACCGCGTCGGCGGCACCATCCACATCATCGTCAACAACCAGATCGGGTTCACCACCGCGCCGGAGTACTCCAGGTCCAGCGAGTACTGCACCGACGTCGCGAAGATGATCGGCGCGCCCATCTTTCACGTCAACGGCGATGACCCGGAGGCCTGCGAGTGGGTGGCGCGGCTGGCCGTGGATTTCCGGCAACGGTTCAAGAAGGACGTCGTCATCGACATGCTCTGCTACCGGCGTCGCGGCCACAACGAGGGCGACGACCCGTCGATGACCAACCCGTACATGTACGACGTCGTCGACACCAAGCGCGGCGCCCGCAAGAGCTACACCGAGGCCCTGATCGGCCGCGGCGACATCTCGCTCAAGGAGGCCGAGGACGCGCTGCGTGACTACCAGGGCCAGCTGGAGCGGGTGTTCAACGAGGTCCGCGAGCTGGAGAAGCACGGCGTGCAGCCGAGCGAATCGGTCGAGGCCGACCAGCCCGTTCCCGCGGGGCTGGCCACCGCGGTGGACAAGGCTCTGCTGGCCCGCATCGGCGACGCGTTTCTGGCCGTGCCCGACGGGTTCACCGCGCACCCGCGGGTGCAGCCGGTGCTGGAAAAGCGCCGGGAGATGGCGTACGAGGGGAAGATCGACTGGGCGTTCGGCGAGCTGCTGGCGCTGGGTTCGCTGGTGTCCGAGGGCAAGCTGGTGCGGCTGTCCGGGCAGGACACCCGGCGCGGCACCTTCTCCCAGCGGCATTCGGTGATCATCGACCGCAACACCGGCCAGGAGTTCACGCCGCTGCAGCTGCTGGCGACGAACCCCGACGGCACCCCGACCGGCGGCAAGTTCCTGGTCTACGACTCGCCGCTGTCGGAGTACGCCGCCGTCGGCTTCGAATACGGCTACACCGTGGGCAATCCGGACGCGCTCGTGTTGTGGGAGGCGCAGTTCGGCGACTTCGTCAACGGCGCGCAGTCGATCATCGACGAGTTCATCAGCTCCGGTGAGGCCAAGTGGGGCCAGCTGTCCAACGTGGTGCTGCTGCTGCCGCACGGTCACGAGGGGCAGGGCCCCGACCACACGTCGGCGCGCATCGAACGCTTCCTGCAGCTGTGGGCGGAGGGGTCGATGACCATCGCGGTGCCCTCGACGCCGTCCAACTACTTCCACCTGTTGCGCCGCCACGCGCTCGACGGCATCCAGCGCCCGCTGATCGTGTTCACGCCGAAGTCGATGCTGCGCAACAAGGCCGCGGTCAGCGACATCAAGGACTTCACCGAGATCAAGTTCCGCTCGGTGCTCGAGGAGCCCACCTACGAGGACGGCATCGGCGACCGCGGCAAGGTCAGGCGAATCCTGTTGACCAGCGGCAAGATCTATTACGAGCTGGCGGCCCGCAAGGCCAAGGACAACCGTGACGACGTCGCGATCGTGCGCATCGAACAGCTCGCGCCGCTGCCGAAGCGCCGGCTGAACGAGACGCTTGACCGTTACCCGGCGGTCGAGGAGTTCTTCTGGGTGCAGGAGGAGCCGGCCAACCAGGGCGCCTGGCCGCGCTTCGGCCTCGAGCTGCCGGAGTTGTTGCCCGACAAGCTGATCGGGCTCAAGCGCATCTCGCGCCGCGCGATGTCGGCCCCGTCGTCGGGCTCGTCGAAGGTGCACGCCGTCGAGCAGCAGGAGATCCTCGACACGGCCTTCCGCTGAGCCGTCGAATGTCGACTTGTTGTGCAGAAAAACAACTTTGAGCCACAACAAGTCGACGTTCGCGCACTAATCGACTTCCGCTAGGCCGGATTCAGGCCCATCGCAACGAAATCGAGACGCCACAGCGCCTGGAAGAGCCTGCGGGCGAACTTCTCGCGGTCGTCCGCGCCGGCCCGCCGGGAGTCCCCGCCCTGCGCCACCAGCTCGGCGATCTCGCGCATTGTGCGGCAGCCGTCGACGCCCTGCACGAACGGCAACTGAGCCGAATTCAAGGTCAACCGCCAATCCGGCCGGAAGATCTCGTTGCCGGCCAGGCCGCAGCGGTAGCGCATCATCGGAACGTAATCGAGGGCGCCATCGGTCGAAAAGTCAATCGTGTAGCTGTCTTTCGGGCGCTCGGGGCGACACGCCATGAAGACGTGGCAACCGTTCAGCGTCTGGATGCGTTCCATCACCGACCAGTGCTTGCGCTCGGGCAACTCGTTCACGGCTCGATAGAACTCGTTCGGCGCCGTGAACAACTCGTGCGCGTAGTACGGCGCCTTGAGGAACCACCCCTGAAACACGAGCCCGGCCGATTCGACGAGGTCGACACACTCGTCGACGGTATAGCTGCGCTGGCGACCGTGCAGGAACGTATCGACCAGGGCGGCATCGGAGGTCTGCAGATCATCCGCTATCCGGATGTAGGGCCGGACGGGATGGTCCTGCGGCAGCACGGAGATCGTCTCTTTGACGATGTGGACCGACGCATCATCTTGACGTAGCCCCAGGTCGCGAAAAACCGATTCCAGCAGCTCGACGCCGATCCGGCCGTACTTCGCGTACAGCATGAGAGCAAAGGCGCCGTCCGTGCGCAGGCACTGCGCGAGCGCTTTCGCGCCCGCCAGCGGATCCGCCATGTGATGCAAGACGCCGGTCGACACGATGAGGTCGAAGTCGAGGCCCAGCGACGACACCTCTTCGATCGGCAGCCGATGCAGCTCCAGGTTCCACAGCCCGTGCTTGTCTTTCAGGAACTCCTGATGGTCCAGCGACGGCTGGCTGATGTCGACCGCCACCACCCGCGCTGCCGGATTGCCGAACGCGAACGTTGCGGCCTGATTGGTGCCGCAACCCGCGATCAGAATGTCGAGATCGGGTTTGTATTCCCTGTCCGGCCACAACATCCGGTGCGCATGGGCGGGGTCGAACCACTGCCAGTTGCCGGCGGACCACACCTCGAGGTCCTGGATGGGGTGCGGGTACCGCCACCGCTCGTACTGCCGCGTGACAACATCGGAGCGCGGATCCTCGCCCACTTCAGCCGCCTCCTGTCCCTAACCAGCGGAGTTTGGTTTCAGGCCCATCGCCAGGAAATCGAGGCGCCACAACGCCTCGAAGAGCCTGCGGCCGAACCTCTCCACCTCGGCCGCGCCACCGCGGCGCGCTTCCGGGCCCTGTGCGACGTTCGCGGCGATCTCCCGAATGGTGCGGCGGCCGTCGACCTGCTGCACGAAGGGCAGCTGGGAGCCGTTGAGGGCCATGCCCCAATCCGGCCGGAAAATCTCGTTGCCCGACAAACCGCAGCGGTACCGCATCATCGGGACATAGTCGAGGGAGCCCTCGGTTGAAAAGTCAATGGTGTACGACTCTTTCGGCCGCTCGGGACGACACGCCATGAAGAAATGGCACCCGTTCAACGTCTGGATGCGTTCCATCACGGACCAGAGCTTTCGCTCGGGCAACTCGTTGACGGCACGATAGAACTCGCTCGGCGGTGAAAACAACTCGTGCGCGTAGTAGGGCGCCTTGAGGAACCACCCCTGGAACTCGAGACCTGCCGATTCGACGAGATCGACGCACCCGTCGACGGTGAAACTACGGTCCCGGCCATGCAGGAACGTGTCCACCAGACCGGTATCGAACTGCAAATCGTCCGCCGCTATCTTGAGGTAGCCCTGAACCGGGTGATCGGGCGACAGCACGGTGAGCGCCTCTTTTACCATCTGGACCGACGCCTCGTCCTGATCCAGCCCCATGTCGTGGAAGGCCGACTGCAACAATTCGACCCCGATTCGGCCGTACCTCGCGTACAGCATGACCCCCACCGCGCCGTCCGGCCGCACGCAGTGGGCGAGCGCCTTCATGCCCGCCAGTGGCTCGGCCATGATCATCAGAACGCCGGTCGATACGACGAGATCGAAGTCGAGGTTCAGCGACGGCAGCTCCTCGATCGGCAGCCGGTGCAACTCGAGGTTCCACAGCCCGTGCTTGTCTTTCAGGTATTGCTGATGGTCCAGGGACGGCTGGCTGATGTCGACCGCCACCACCCGCGCGGCGGGATTGGTGTAGGCAAAGATTGCCGCCTGGTTGGTGCCGCAACCGGCGATCAGGATGTCGAGATCGGGTTTGTAGTCCCGGTCCGGCCACAACATCCGGTGCGCATGGACGGGATCGAACCACTGCCAGTTGTCAACGGTCCAGGCGTCGAGGTCCTGGATGGGTTCGGGGTACCTCCACCGCTCGTACTGGCGGGAGACGACGTCGTCTCGCGGATCGACCTTCACTTCAGCTGCCCCCTTCTCGGCTCAGCCCGTCAAACGACGCGGTGGTGAGCTGTCTCACATCCGCCCCTTACCTCGCAGGATTATGGGCGGCGGCTCTCCACCGGCGCAAGGGGCCAAAGACCAACGCGCCGAAATCGCCTAAGGCGTCGGGCTCGCGGGCAGGGTCATCTGGACAAAGTCCAGACGCCACAGCGACTGAAAGAGCTTGCGGCCGAATTTCTCCAGCTCACCCACATCGGCCCGCCGCGATGTCCCGTGTGCCACGCGCGCGGCGATCTCCCGGATCGTGCGTCGACCGTCGACGTGCTCCACGAAGGGCAATTGGGCGGCGTTGAGGGTCATGCTGCCGCCGGGTCTGACGATGTCGGCCCCGGACAGGCCGCACTGCAAACGCATCATCGGGACGTAATCGAGATAGCCGGGCTCCGCGAAATCGATTCTGTAGCTCTGCTTGGGCCGGTCCGGACGGCACGCCATGAAAAAGTGGCAGGCGGAAAATATGTGCATGCGCTCCATGACCGACCAGAGCTCACGCTCGGGCAATGCGTTGAGCGCGTCATAGGTGGCGGTCCCCGGCGTGAACCAGTCATGCGAGTAATAGGGCGAATTCAGGAGCCAGCCCTGGAATTCGAGTCCGGCATTGGTGACCAGGTCGATGCAGCCGTCGACGTCGAAGCTGCGGTCGCGGCCATGCAGGAACGTGTCCACCACGGCGGCGTCGTACTGCAATTCCCAGTCGCCTTCCGCCCTGAAATAGGTTCGCAGGGGGTGCTCGGCCGGCAACGCCGAGATCATCTCCTTGACGATGTGCACCGATTTGTCGTCTTGGCGCAGCCCCATGTCGCGGAAGACCGATTGCAGCATTTCGACACCGGTCCGGCCGTACTTCGCATACAGCGTGAGACCGATCGCGCCCTCCCGGCGCAGGCAGGCGCCGACCGCTTTCATGCCGACCAGCGGATCCGCCATGTGATGCAAAACGCCCGTCGACACGATCAGATCGAAATCCCTGTTGAGCGTGGGCAGTTCCTCGATCGGCAGCAGGTGCACTTCCAGATTCGACAGCCCGTGCTTGTCTTTCAGATATTGCTGATGGTCCAGTGACGGTTGACTGATATCGACCCCCACCACCTTGGCGCCGGGATTGCGATAGGCAAAAACCGCCGCCTGGTTGGTGCCGCAACCGGCGATCAGAATGTCGAGGTCGGGTTTGTAGTCCCGGTCGGGCCATAACATCCGGTGAAAGCGGGAAGGGTCGAACCAATGCCAGGTGCCGTCGCCCAATGAGTCGAGGTCCTGGATGGGCCGCGGGTACCTCCACCGCTCATACTGGCGCGAGACGACATCGGAGCGCGGATCGGCTGTCATGTCAGCGGTTCCCCCTTCGCGGTCGGTTCCACGCAGGATTATGGGCCGTCATGCCACACGCGCACCAGAGGCCAAAGACCACGCCGTGCCGCTTGGGCCCGTGTACGCCGTACCGCGGGTACCGGCTAGCCTCGACGCAGACTGAGTGACGGGAGAAGGCTCATGAAGGGATTCGCCGGCAAGGTCGCCGTGGTCACCGGCGCGGGTTCGGGCATCGGGCAGGCGCTGGCCATCGAGCTGGCCCGCTCCGGCGCCAAGGTGGCGATCAGCGACGTCGACACCGAAGGCCTGGCGCAGACCGAGGAGCGGGTGAAGGCGATCGGGGCGGAGGTCAAGGCCGACCGGCTCGACGTCACCGAGCGCGAGGCCTTCCTGGCCTACGCCGACGCCGTCGCCGAGCACTTCGGCAAGGTCAACCAGATCTACAACAACGCCGGCATCGCCTACACCGGCGACATCGAGGTCAGCCAGTTCAAGGACATCGAACGGGTGATGGACGTCGACTTCTGGGGCGTCGTGAACGGCACCAAGGCGTTCCTCCCGCACGTCATCGCCTCCGGGGACGGCCACATCATCAACATTTCGAGCGTGTTCGGGCTGTTCTCGGTGCCGGGGCAGGCGGCCTACAACTCGGCCAAGTTCGCCGTCCGGGGCTTCACGGAGGCGCTGCGGCAGGAAATGATCCTGGCCCGCCACCCGGTCGCGGTGACCACCGTGCACCCCGGCGGCATCAAGACCGGGATCGCCCGCAACGCCACCGTCGCCGAGGGACTCGACCGCGACCAGCTGGCCAAGATGTTCGACAAGCGGCTCGCCAAGACCAGCCCGGAACAAGCCGCCCGCGTCATCCTGGACGCGGTCCGCAAGAAGAGGGCCCGGGTGCTGGTCGGGATGGACGCCAAGGTCCTGGACGTGATGGTGAGGTTGGCCGGTCCGTACTACCAGCAGCTGTTCGGGCCCGTCATGGGCCGCTTGATGCCCAAGCCCTAACGCCTTCACCGCCGAGACTGCGCTCAGCGCGCCCGATCATGACCGAACCACGCGCTGAGCGCAGGCTCGATGGTCGCGCAATCAAGCCCTAACGCCCCAGCGGGTGTTCGGCCAGCCAGCCGCCGGCCACCGCCTGCGGGTCGGCGCCGCCGGCCACCTGCCGGCGCATGTCGGCCAGGGCCGCGGTGTCCAGCACCCCGGCCACCTCGTTGATCGCGAGCAGCTGCCGATCGCTCAGCGCGTTGCGCCGATACAGCGGCACCACGTTCTCGGCCCGGATGAGTGCGGGTTTGCCGTCGGCCAGCGCGACCAGGTCGGCGGGGCTGGCCGGGTCGGCGGCCGTCGTCCATCCCGCGGTCAGCTGACCGTTGCGCACCGCCGCGAAAAGCGCATCCTCCGAAGGGAATTGGCGCGCCGCGGCCAACCGGCAGGAACCGACCGCCAAGGGCGCCTGAAAGCCGTCGACGGCCCCGACGCTCAGCCCGTCGCAGTGCTTGGGCAGGCTGCTCAGGTCCGCGGTGAGGTCGTGGCCGCCCCAGGCCCCGGCGGTGGCCTGGGTGACCAGCAGCACCGGCTTGTCGTCGGCGGCGGTGGTGTAGTCGCCGGCCAGCACGCCCTCGGGCAACGCCGCGATCATCGCGCGGTAGACCTGCGCGTCGGACATCGCCGCCGCCCCGGGCTGTAACCGCTGCAACGTCTGGCCGGTGAACGCGGGGACGACGGTGAAGGCGCCCGAGTCCAGCTTCGCCATCGGGTCGGCGTCGGTTTCGGCCCGCGCCCCGAAGCCGTATGACCGCAGCGCCGCCACGTAGATGGCGGCCAAGAGCGTCGACCCCGGCCGCGAGCCGACCACCAATTCCGGTGCCGGTCGGCGTTCGCCGCAGCCGGCCAGCGCAAGCAGCGCCGCCAGCAGCAGCGCGGCCAGCCTGGTCACACGAACGTGTCTGCGGCGATCGCGACGGCGGCGGCGACGGCTTCCCCGACGCGCGAGTCCAGCGGGCTCGGGACGATCCGGTCCACCGCGAGGTCGTCGCTGACGACGGAGAAGATCGCCTCGGCCGCGGCCACCATCATCTTCTCGGTGATCCGGCGCGCGCCGGCGTCCAGCGCGCCGCGGAACACCCCCGGGAACGCGAGCACGTTGTTGATCTGGTTGGGGAAGTCGCTGCGGCCGGTGGCCACCACCGTGGCGTACTTGGCCGCGATCTCGGGATGGATCTCCGGGTCCGGGTTGGACAGCGCGAACACGATCCCGCCGGGCGCCATCGTGGCGATCAGCTCCTCGGGCACCACGCCGCCCGACAGCCCGAGGAAGACGTCCGCACCCTCGAGCGCCTCGACGAGCCCGCCGGACAGGCCGTCGGGGTTGGTCCGCCGCGCGAGGTCGACCTTGACGCTGTTCATGTCGTCGCGACCGGTGTGCAGGATGCCGCGCGAGTCGAGGACGGTGATGTCCGAAAGACCCATCGTCAGAAGGAGATTCGTGCACGCCACCCCGGCGGCGCCGGCACCCGAGACCACAGCCCGCAACGACGACATGTCGCGGCCGAGCAGCTTGCTGGCGCCCATCATGGCCGCCAGCACGACGATCGCGGTGCCGTGCTGGTCGTCGTGCATCACCGGGCAGTCCAGCGTCTCGATCACCCGCCGTTCGATCTCGAAGCAGCGCGGGGCGGCGATGTCCTCGAGGTTGACGGCGCCGAACGTCGGCCGCAGCCGCACCAGGGTTTCGACGATCTCGTCGGGGTCCTTGGTGTCGAGCACGATCGGGATCGCGTTCAGCCCGCCGTAGGCCTTGAACAGCGCGCACTTGCCCTCCATCACCGGCAGCGAAGCCTCGGGGCCGATGTCACCAAGGCCCAGCACCGCGCTGCCGTCGCTGACGACCGCGACCAACCGGTTCGACCAGGTGTAGCGGGCGGCCAGGGTGCGGTCGGCGGCGATGGCGCGGCTGACCTGCGCGACGCCCGGGGTGTAGGCGATCGACAGGGCGCGCTGGGTGTCCAGTGGTGCGCTGAGGGCTACCGAAAGCTTCCCGCCCACATGCGCGTCGAAGATCTCGTCGTCTCCGATGGGCATCGGCGGATGCGCGGTTTCCGGCATCGCATCAGGGTAAGGGCTACCCATTAGTAGACCTAATTTCTGCTCGGGATCAGATCAGGCCCAGCTCCGTGACCGCGTTGCGCTCGTCGGCCAGCTCCGCGGTCGACTTGTCGATGCGGCCACGGGAGAAGTCGTCGATCTCCAGGCCCTGCACGATCGACCAGTCGCCGCCCTTGGTAGTCACCGGGAACGACGAGATCAGGCCCTCGGGCACGCCGTAGGAGCCGTCGGAGACGACCGCCATCGACACCCAGTTGCCCTCCGGGCTGCCGACCAGCCAGTCGCGCGCGGCGTCGATGGTCGCCGAGGCGGCGGACGCGGCCGACGACGCGCCGCGGGCGTCGATGATCGCCGCGCCGCGCTTGGCGACGGTCGGGATGAAGTCGTTCTCGATCCACGCCTGGTCGCCGACGACCTCGGCCGCGTTCTTGCCCTTGACCTCGGCGTGGAAGATGTCGGGGTACTGGGTGGCCGAGTGGTTGCCCCAGATCGTCATCTTCTTGATGTCGGTGACGGCGGCGCCGGTTTTGCGGGCCAGCTGGGTGATCGCGCGGTTGTGGTCGAGGCGGGTGAGCGCCGAGAACCGCTCCTTGGGAATGTCGGGGGCATTGCTCATCGCGATCAGCGCGTTGGTGTTGGCGGGATTACCGGTCACGCCGATGCGCACGTCGTCCGCGGCGACCGAGTTGAGCGCCTTGCCCTGGGCGGTGAAGATCGCGCCGTTGGCCTCCAGCAGGTCGCCGCGCTCCATGCCCGGGCCGCGCGGCCGGGCGCCGACGAGCAGAGCCAGGTTCACGCCGTCGAAAATCTTGTTCGGGTCCGCGCCGATCTCGACGCCCGCAAGCAACGGGAAGGCGCAGTCGTCGAGCTCCATCACGACGCCCTCGAGCGCCTTGAGCGCGGGCTCGATCTCCAGCAGCCGCAGCTCGATCGGGCGGTCGGGCCCCAGCAGCGCGCCGCTGGCGAGGCGGAACAACAGGCTGTAGCCGATCTGGCCGGCGGCGCCGGTGACGGCGACCTTGACTGGACTTGCGCTCACGTCGAAGTGCTCCTTATGGAGAAGATCGGGATTGTGTGTCGTGCTCGAAACTAGCGCACCCCCGTCCGCGCGAAACCTCCGGTCCACGGCCGCCGCGGAGTTTTCACGTCGTGTTTCACCAGGACGCGTAGCATTGAGCACCGCTTATCGGCCATGCGCTGCGATCGGAGGTGGGGGTGTTTCCCGGACCTGACGCATTGCCCGAGGTGCTGCGACCGCTCGCGCGCGAGCCGCACGAGCCGCAGGCCGAGCGCGTCGAACAGCCGCCGCACGAGACCTTGGTCGACTGCGCCGTCTACGCCGAAGGCCACCGGCTGCCGGGGAAGTTCAGCTACGCCGCCGCCGTCAACCGGGTGCGGCAGATCGAGATGCTCGGGCACCAGGCGTTCGTCTGGGTCGGGCTGCGGGAGCCCAACCTCACCGAGATGCAGGACGTGGCCGACGTGTTCGGGCTGCACTCGCTGGCCGTCGAGGACGCCGTCTGCGCGCACCAGCGGCCCAAGCTGGAGCGCTACGACGAGACGCTGTTCCTCGTGCTGAAGACGGTCAATTACGTGCCGCACGAATCGGTGACGCTGGCCCGCCAGATCGTCGAGACCGGCGAGGTGATGATCTTCGTCGGTAAGGACTTCCTGGTCACGGTCCGCCACGGCGAGCACGGCGGGCTCTCCGAGGTGCGCAAGCGGATGGAGGCCGACCCCGAGCAGCTGCGCCTGGGGCCGTACGCGGTGATGCACGCGATCGCCCACGAGGTGGTGAACCACTATCTCGAAGTGAGCCATTCCGTCGAAGCCGACATCGACAGCATCGAGGAGGTGGCGTTCGCGCCCGGCCGCAAGCTCGACGTCGAGCCGATCTACCTGCTCAAGCGCGAGGTCGTCGAACTGCGCCGCTGCGTCAACCCGCTGTCCGGGGCGTTCCTGCGGATCCAGCAGGAGAACAAGGACCTGATCGCCAAGGAGGTGCGCCGCTACCTGCGCGACCTCGCCGACCACCATTCCGAGGCCGCCGAGCACATCGCCAGCTACGACGACATGCTCAACTCGCTGATCCAGGCGGCGCTGGCCCGTGTCGGCATGCAGCAGAACAACGACATGCGCAAGATGGCGGCCTGGGCCGGCATCCTGGCTTTCCCGACGATGGTCGCCGCGATCTACGGCATGAACTTTCATTTCATGCCCGAGCTGAACTGGACGTGGGGCTACCCGGGCATCATGGCGCTGATGGTGGTCGTCTGCCTGGTGCTGTACTTCCAGTTCCGCCGCAACAACTGGCTATAGCTTTTTCCTCGCGAGCAGACACAAAAGCCCCCAATTCGTCGGCGTGTCGGGGGCTTTTGCGTCTGCTCGGCGCAATGCGCGGTCGTGGCTTTTCCACATTACGCAGCCAGCTGACTACTCGGGTAGCTTGCCGCGCAGCATCGTTAGGGGTGTGGACATCGAACGCGCGCTCTTCGAGTGCGGCGGGCAGGCGACTACTTCCCAACTGTTGACTGTGATCTCGCGTAAGCGATTGGCCGGACTTGTCAAGTCCGGCAGGCTTATTCGGATATGCCACGGTGTTTATGCGGCGAATGAGCCCGACGCAATCGGCGCGCTGGCGGCGCTGCAACTAAAGGTCGGCCGACCGGTAGTCGCGTGCATGGGCACCGCTGCGGCGCTGTATGGCTTCGACACGGAGGCCACGTCCCAGCTTCATGTTCTTGATCCAGGGATACGGATGCGCCCGTCGCTGGGGCTGACGGTGCACCAGCGAATTGGTGCTCCGCTGCGACGAGTCCAGGGTCGCCTGGCGACAGCGCCGGCATGGACCGCAATCGAATTGGCCCGGACGCTTCGGCGCCCGCGCGCCCTGGCGACGCTTGATGCCGCCCTGCACGTCGGCGCCTGCACCCGCGCGGAATTGGACTCGGCGATTCGCGAGCAGCGGGGTCGGCGCGGGATCGTCAAGGTCCGGGAACTGTCTGGCTATGCCGACGGCCGCGCCGAATCCCCGATGGAGAGTGAGGCGCGACTCGTTTTCATCGATCATGCACTGCCGAAGCCCGAGTTGCAGTACAGCGTCCTCGATCGCCACGGCAAACTCTGGCGGGTCGACTTCGCCTGGCCGGAAGCAATGGTCAGCGCGGAATACGACAGCGTGGAGTGGCATGTCGGTCGCGATGCCCTATTGCATGACCGACTGAAAACCGCTCGACTGCAGGAATGCGGTTGGACCACAATTCCGATGACGGTTGACGACATCCGGCGGGATCCACTCAGCCTGGTGGCGCGCATCAACGGCCACCTGACGAGGCCCCGCCTGGCCGGCTGACGGCCCTCACCTTCACCTCGCGAGCAGACACAAAAGCCCCCCATTCGTCGGCGTGTCGGGGGCTTTTGCGTCTGCTCGGCGATCCAGGCGCCACGCCGTCAACGCGGTTGCGCCGCAGGCCGTTTCGGGTCGAGCACGTCGACGCCGTCGCTGCGCCACGCCTGCCGCATCGCCTCGGCGCCCTTGAGCCGCACCCACGCGGCCTCGGTCGCGGTGATCGGAGTCGCCGACAGGAACTGCACCGGGTCGCGGGGCGCCTCCAACGGCAGCTGCGGAATGTCGCTGTGGCCCAGCAACACCGCGGTGAACGGCACCCGCCCCGACGGCCACGCCCACAGCGGAGAGCCGAGGTCGATCAGGGCGTCGGCGACCAGCACCACGCCGTCGACGGCCGGGGTGGCCGCCAGGACTGCCAGGCTGCGGGCGATGCCGGTGGCGGGCCCGGGATCCCGCAGGCTCAGCACGACCTCGGCCCGCGGGCCGCGCAACGGGTCCGCGACCATTTCGGTCGGGTCGGTCATCGGGTGGCACGAGCACCCCAGCGACACGTAGTGCACCAATCCGCCGCCGCGAAACCGCAGCACCTCGATCGGCTCGGTGCCCAGGAACGTCACGCTCGCCGAGTCGGGCTCCACCCCGGCGAAGTGGCCGCACACGTGGGCGCGAACAAGGTCGGAAATCACTCAGCCGGAGGGATCGTCAGGTTCGCCCCGGACTCGGCGTCGAAGACGGCCACCTTCGAGGTGTCGAGAGCCAGCTCGATCGACTGTCCCACCGTCGCCTTCGACTCCGCGGAAACGCGTGCCACGAACTGGTTTTCGTGCATTTCGCCCTCGGCCTCCAACTCGTCGAGCTGGGCGGCGTGCACGGCCGGGCCCGCGGTGGTGAAGTACACGTACTTGTCGGCGCCCAGCGATTCGACCAGGTCGACCTTGACCTCGAAGGTCAGCGCCCGGATGCGCTGATAGCCGTCGATCAGCGCGGCGTCGGCCAGGTGCTCCGGTCGCACCCCGACGATGACGTTGTCCGGCCGCCGGTGCCGCTCGATGACCTGCTGGACCTCCGGCGCCAGCATCACCTCGCCGAAAGCCAGCCTCAGGCCGGTTGGCGTGAGGCTCGCGGGAAAGAAGTTCATCGCCGGCGAGCCGATGAACCCCGCGACGAACAGGTTGGCGGGCCGCTCGTACAGCTCGTCGGGCGTGCCGATCTGCTGCGCGACCCCGCCGTGCATCACCACCACGCGGTCGCCCAGCGTCATGGCCTCGGTCTGGTCGTGGGTGACGTAGACGGTGGTGGTACCCAGTCTGCGCTGCAGCCGGGCGATCTCGCCGCGCATCTGCACCCGCAGCTTGGCGTCGAGGTTGGACAGGGGCTCGTCCATCAGAAACGCCTTGGGATGGCGCACGATCGCGCGTCCCATCGCGACCCGCTGACGTTGGCCGCCGGACAGCTGGGAGGGCTTGCGGTCCAGAAGTTCGGTCAGGTCAAGGGTTTTCGCGGTCTCCTCGACCTTCCGGGCGATCTCGGCCTTCTTCATCTTGGCCAGGGTCAAGGGGAAGGCGATGTTCTGCCGCACGGTCATGTGCGGGTAGAGCGCGTAGGACTGGAACACCATGGCGATGTCGCGGTCCTTGGGCGCCTTCTCGTTCATCCGTTGGCCGTCGATGCGCAGCTCGCCCGACGAGATATCCTCAAGCCCGGCAATCATGTTCAGCGTCGTCGTCTTGCCGCAGCCCGACGGCCCGACCAGGATCAGGAACTCGCCGTCGGCGATGGTGATGCTCAGGTCCTGCACCGCCGCGGCGCCGTCGGCGTAGCTCTTGTGGATGTGCTCCAACACGATCTCGGCCATCGCGCTATCCCTTCACAGCGCCAGAGGTCAACCCGGCGACAATCCGTCGTTGGAAAATTAGAACAAAAACGATGATCGGGACGGTAATCACCACCGCGCCGGCCGCGATCGAGCCGGTCGGCTCCTCGAATTGCGAACTGCCGCTGAAGTTCGCGATCGCCACCGGCGCGGTGATCGCCGCCTCAGTGGCCGTCAGCGACAGCGCCAGCAGCAGGTCGTTCCAGGCGAAGATGAACACCAGGATCGCCGCGGTCACCAGGCCCGGCGCCGCCAGCGGCACGATCACCTTGCGGAAGGCCTGACCCGGCGTGGCGCCGTCCATCTTGGCCGCCTTCTCGAGATCCCACGGGATCTCGCGGAAGAAGGCCGACAGCGTGTAAATGGCAAGGGGCAGAGCGAAAGTGATGTAGGGCAGAATCAGGCCGGGCCAGGTGTCGAACAGGCCGATCCGCCGTTCGATGTTGAACAGCGGGGTGACCAGCGAGATCGCCGGGAACATGGTGATCAGCAGGGCGGCGCCGATCAGCAGCCGCTTGCCCGGAAAGTCCAGCCGGGCGATCGCGTAGGCCGCCATCGCGCCGAGCACCACCGCGATCGCCGTGGTGATCAGGCCGATCCCGATCGAATTGATCAGCGCGGAGGTGAAGAACTCGCCGCGGAAGATGCCCCGGTAGTTGTCCAGCGTCAGCGACGACGGAATCAGCCTGCCGTCCTTGACCATCGAGGTCGGCTTGAGCGAGAGGGACAGGATCCACAGCACCGGGACGAGCGCATACAGCACGACCAGGGCGTCGATCACGGCCCACAAGGCGGCGCGCCGCGAGGGTTCAGCGGCCATCCGCGTCACCACCCGGCGCCGCGGCGCCGAACACCTTGATGTAGACCAGCGCGATGATGCCGGCACACACGAAGATCAGCACGCTGATCGCCGAGCCCAGCCCGACGTTGAAGCCCTTGAACAGGTTGTCGTAGCCCAGGATTGACACCGAATCGGTGTTGTTCGCGCCGTCGGTCAGCACGAAGATGTTGTCGAAGATGCGAAAAGCGTCCAGCGTCCGGAACAGTAGCGCCACCACCACCGCCGGCTTGATGATCGGCAGGATGACCCCGGTCAGGCGCCGCCACGCGCCGGCCCCGTCGACCTGCGCGGCCCTCAGTAGGTCCTCGGGCACCAGCGCCAGCCCGGCCAGCAGCAGCAGCGACATGAACGGCGTCGTCTTCCACACCTCGGCCAGCACGACGATGCCCAGCGACGGGATCTGTTGCGTCAGTGGCGCGCTCCCCTGCGGCAGCAAGTTGGCCAGATACCCGGTCCCCGGCGTCCAGGCGTAGTACCAGCTGTACGACGCGACGACGGTGACGATGCCGTAGGGGATCAGCACCGCGGTGCGCACCAGGCCCCTGCCGACGAGCGTGCGGTGCATCACCAGCGCCAGCGCCAGGCCCAGCACGAACTCGACCGACACCGATACCACCGTGATTCCCAGCGTCACCGCCAGCGCGGTCCACCAATACCGGTCGGTCAAAACCGTCAGATAGTTGCCCAGCCCGATGAACGCGGTGTCGTTCGGTGTGGCGAGGTTGTTGCGCTGCAGGCTGAGCCACACGGCGTACCCGATGGGGTAACCCGTCACCGTGAGCATCAGGATCGCCGCCGGCGCCACCAGCATCAGGCCCAGCCGCCGTTCGGCGGCCGAAGCGCTCACGGCAACAACCCCTTGCCGTCGAGGGCCAGCTGCGCCTGCGCGGCGAGCTCGTCGGCCGTGCGCTGCGGGTCGATCCGCGTGATCGGGCTCAGCGCGGTCGACAGCCGCAGCGACAACGCCTGGTAGACGGGCGTGGCCGGACGCACGGCGGCGTCGGTGAGCTGCCGGCGGATCACGGTGTACATCGGGTACTTGGCCTGGAATTGCGGGTCGGAATACAGCGTGTCGCGCACCGCCGGCAGCCCGCCCTGAATCGACACGTACTTCTGGCTCTGCAGGCTGCGCAGGCAGCGCACGGCTTCGAACGCCTCCGCTCGGTGGCGGGTGGTGCTGGACACCGCCAGGTTCAGCCCGCCGATCGTCACCTTGGCGGGCATGGCCGGGGCCACCCGGGGATAGGGCGCGAAGCCGAACACCTTCTGGCTGGCCTCGTAGGCGATGCGGAATTGCTCGTCGTCGGGGACGAACGTCCCGACGTCGTTGACGCTGCCCGCCAGCGCCGGATCCCGGTTCAGCGGCAGGAAGGGCACGCCGCCCTTGACCGCGTTCTCCAGGAAAGACGCCAGCACGTAGGGCCAGTTGACCTCGAGCGCGGCCTTGCCCTGCTCGACCGCCAGCCGCGCGGTGCCCTCGTCGGTGCGGCTGATCGACGGGTCGGCCCCGGGCGCGGTGGCCACCGACTTGAGGACCCGCAGCGCGGCGACGGTCGCGGCCCGGTGCGCGGGGGTGTCGGTCAGCGTGACCCGCCGGCCGTCCTCGGAGAGCACCTGACCGCCCGCGCTCACCAGCAGCGTGTTGAACCACACCACCAGGCCCTCGCCCTCGTTGGCCTGGACGGCGATCCACGCCGGCTGCCCGGCCGCCTGCAGCCGGGCGGCCTCGGCCACCATGGCGTCCCAGGTCATCGGCGCCCGGTTCACCAAATCCGTCCGGTACCAGAGCAATTGGGTGTTGGTCGTCACGGGTGCGCCGTACAGTTGATGCTTCCAGCGGGCCGTCGCGAGCGGGCCCGGCAGGGTGTCGACGGTCGCGTCCGACTCGGCCAGGCCCGCCGGGTCGTCGGAGAGCGGCAGGGCCCAACCGGCCTCGGCGAACTCCGCGGTCCAGACCACGTCCAGCGCCATCACGTCCAGCCCGCGGTCGTGCGCGCTCAGCCGCCGGGCCAGCTGCACACGCTGCTCCCCCGGCCCCCTGGGCAGGCTCACGTGCCGGACCGTGAACCCGAGACGCCTGGTGCAGTCCTGCGCGACCGCGGTGAAGGTGGCCGCATCGGTGGCGGGCGTGTAGAAGCTGATCACCAGCCCGCCGCCGGGCGTCCCGCAGGCCGACAGAGTTGATGCCGCGGTCAGCGCCGCCAGGACGATTGCGCCGAGTCGGCCCGCTCGACCACGACGCCCGCCCACCGATTCAGATCGCCAGGCGCGCCAGCAGATCCCGCGCCTTCTCTGCGTTTTGCGGATCGCAGAGCACGTCGTAGCGGCCGGCCACCAACTGCATGGTCGAGCTGAAATCCCTTGTGCCACGCGCCATTGCGTAGGGAACCGCGGAGGTGATGAGGCCGAAGAACACCCCGGCGACCAGGCCGGTGGCCAGCGCGGCCCACGGGTTGGGGCTGAAGAACCCGAGCACCAACCCGATGAACAGGCCAAGCCACGCCCCGCTGATGACGCCGCCGCCGAGCACTTTCGGCCAGGACAACCGGCCGGTGACGCGTTCGACCTGCATGAGGTCGACGCCGACGATGGTCACCTGCTGCACCGGGAACTGCTGGTCGGACAGGTAGTCGACGGCGCGCTGCGCCTCGGCGTAGGTCGGGTAGGAGCCGACCGGCCAGCCCTTGGGCGGGGTCGGGAGCGACGGCACGCCGCGCCGGGACGCCGCCGCGCCGCCGGGCGTGGCGCCGGGTACCTGTCCGGGCTGGAAAGGATTGGTCATCGTCGCTCATTCTCCTCCGCCTCGGCCATCCTTTCATCCCGGGCCACGGGGTGCGCATGGGCTAGGTTGAACACCATGGCAGCTCCCGGCGGTGGCCACGGCGACCAGGCCGTCCGGCCGCCAACCGGCGGCCACGGGCCCGAGCAGCCCGCCTGGCAACCTCCCTGGGATCCGCCGGCCATCGAATATCCGCCCCCGGCGTTTTCGCCGCTCGGCTACCCGCCGATGCCGCCGCCCGGGTACGGCCCGCCGCCCGGGTACGGCCCGCCACCCGAGTACGGCCCGCCACCCGGGTACGGGCCCCCTCCCGGCTTCCTGCCGCCGCCGCCCGGCTTCGGGCCGCCGGCCTATCCGGGGTATCCCGCCGGCCACCACGCGGCGCCGGACTACCGGGCGCAGGCCGGGACCAACGGCCTGGCGATCGCCTCGCTCATCGCGTCGTTCACCGGTTTCTTCTGCTGCGTCATCGGCTCCGTCGCGGCGATCGTGCTGGGCGTGGTCGCCCTGAACCAGATCAAACAGACCCGCCAGGACGGCTATGGCCTGGCGGTCACGGGCATCGTGATCGGCGTCGGCACCCTGGTGGTGTTTCTGGTCATCGCGATGTTCAGCATCCATTCGCGTTAGCGGCGATTCATCGGCGGACACCGGCATGGCCGCCTGCCGTCCGCGGGGCGGCTGAATAGGCTTCCGTGCATGGCATCGGTCAACAGGGTCTACGTCGCGCGGCTCCCGCGGATGCTGGTGTTGGGTCCGCTCGGCGAAAACTTCGGCCGCGTCCGCGATGTGGTGATCAGCATCAGCATCGTCCGCCAACAGCCCCGCGTCCTGGGGCTGGTCGTCGACTTGGCCACGCGCCGAAGCATTTTCATCCCGATGCTGCGGGTCGCCGCGATCGAGCCCGACGCGGTCACGCTCAACACCGGCAGCGTGTCCCTGCGCCATTTCGAGCAACGGCCCGGCGAGGTGCTGGCGATGGGCCAGATCCTCGACACCCCGGTCAAGGTCAACGATCCCGAACTGCCCGAGCTGGCCGGCCTCGGCGTGGTGATCACCGACCTGGGCATCGAGCAGACCCGGACACGGGACTGGTTGGTCACCCGGGTCGCCGTGCGCACCCAGCGACGGCTGGGACGTCGCGGCCCCGTCCACGTGGTGGACTGGCAGAACGTGCAGGGGCTGACGCCGTCGGCGCTGGCGCTGCCGGGTCAGGGGGTCGCCCAGCTGCTCGCCCAGTTCGAGGGCCGCAAGGCCGTCGACGTCGCCGACGTCATCCGCGGGCTGCCGCCCAAGCGGCGCTACGAGGTGCTCAAGGCGCTCGACGACGACCGGCTGGCCGACGTCCTGCAGGAGCTGCCCGAGCTGGATCAGGCCGACGTGCTCTCGCAGCTGGGCACGGACCGATCGGCCGACGTGCTCGAGGAGATGGATCCCGACGACGCCGCCGACCTGCTCGGCGTGCTGAACCCGACGGACGCCGAGATGCTGCTGACCCGGATGGACCCCGACGAGTCCGAACCGGTGCGCCGGCTGCTCACCCACTCCCCCGACACCGCGGGCGGGCTGATGACCTCCGACCCGGTGGTGCTGACGCCGGACACGTCGGTCGCCGAGGCGCTGGCCCGCGTGCGCGACCCCGACCTGACCGCGGCGCTGTCGTCGATGGTGTTCGTGGCGCGACCGCCGACGGCCACCCCGACCGGGCGCTACCTGGGCTGCATCCCATTGCAGCGGCTGCTCCGCGAGGCGCCGGCCGAGCTGGTCGGCGGGATCGTCGACAGCGACCTGCTCACCCTGAGTCCGGAGACCCCGCTGGGCTCGGTGACCCGCTACCTCGCCGCCTACAACCTGGTGTGCGGCCCGGTGCTCGACGACCAGAACCACCTCTTGGGAGCGGTGACCGTGGACGACCTGCTCGATCACCTGCTACCGCACGACTGGCGCGTTGACGTGCAGGAGCTCGACACCACCGGCCGCATCGAACGACGACTGGGAGGCTCCGGGTGAGCAGATCCACGGCAACGCGACGGCTCTACACCCCCCGCACATCGCGCCGGTATTCGCCACGGGTGGACCCCGAGGCGGTCGGGCAGATCACCGAGTCCATCGCGCGTTTCTTCGGCACGGGCCGCTACCTGCTGATCCAGACGGTCATCGTGATCGGCTGGATCCTGGTGAACGTGTTCGCGGCGGCACTGCGCTGGGACCCGTACCCCTTCATCCTGCTCAACCTGGCCTTCTCGACGCAGGCCGCCTACGCCGCGCCGTTGATCCTGCTGGCGCAGAACCGCCAGGAGAACCGGGACCGGGTCGCGCTCGACGAGGATCGCCGTCGGGCCGCGCAGACCAAGGCCGACACCGAGTACCTGGCCCGCGAGCTGGCGGCGCTGCGGCTGGCCGTGGGCGAGGTCACCACGCGCGAATACCTGCGCCACGAGCTGGAAGACCTGCGCTCGATGCTGACCGCGTTGCTGCCGGAAAGCGCCGACGAGGAAGCCGCAACGGCGAGTGACGACTGGGAGCCGACCGCTAAGAAATCCCGGTAATTATCAAATCCGCCATTGCGCCACTCCCGTCACGGGGGTTATGTATTGTGATCTGGTTCACGAAGCTAAGCAGGTAGTTTCCCGACCTTTGAGGACGGCCGAGTGCGCATTGGGGGACGTTGGGGTCCACGCCCGGCCGCCGCGGCCGTGCGACAGCGGGTACTTCGCGTGCCAAAGCTCCGGCTGACGAAAATCCGGGTGTCGAAAACGCCCGCGTTCGGCGTCGCCGTGATCACCCCCCTCGTCTTCGCCGGTGCGGTCGGCGGCGCCGCCCCGACGTATTCCGCTCACCCGGCACCGGTCCGCAACCAGCCCGCCCCGGTGCGCGCCGCCATCTACCCGGTGGCCGCGGTCTCGCCGAGCGTCCCCGACACCTCCGGGCCGGTCGTCATCGCCGCGGACCGCACACCCACCGCGTTCCACATCGCCGAGGCCGCGCCGTCCGCCCCGCCGCCGCCGATGATCGTGAATGCGCCCGGCGCGCTGGGCATCCCGTCGGTCGCCCTGGCCGCCTACCGCAGCGCCGAGCAGAAGATGGCCGTCGCCGCCCCCGGCTGCGGCGTCAGCTGGAACCTGCTCGCCGGGATCGGGCGCATCGAGTCGGGCCACGCGGGCGGTGGCGCGGTCGACGCGCGCGGCACCGCGGTCGTCCCCATCTACGGCCCCTCGCTGGACGGGTCGCTGCCCGGCAACGAGGTCATCGTTCAGAGCACGGCCGGCAATCGCCCCACGTACGCGCGCGCCATGGGCCCTATGCAGTTCCTGCCCGGCACCTGGGCGCGCTACGCCGCCGACGGCAAGGGCGACGGAACCGCCGATCCGCAAAACCTGTTCGACTCGGCGCTGGCCGCCGCCCGGTACCTGTGCAGCGGCGGGCTGAACCTGCGCGACCCCATGCAGGTGATGTCGGCGATCCTGCGCTACAACAACTCGGTGCCCTACGCGCAGAACG
>NZ_LZKL01000063.1 GCF_001668725.1 Mycobacterium sp. E787
GGCTTGACGTCGCGGTGCATCACCCCGGCGGCGTGGGCGGCGTCGAGCGCCGAGGCGATCTGGGTGATGATGGCCACCGCTCGCGGTGGCGTCAGCGGGCCGAACCGCTTGAGCACGGTGTCCAGGTCGACGCCCTCGATCAGCCGCATCTCCATGTACATCTGGCCGTCGATTTCGCCGTAGTCGTGGATGGGCACCACGTGGGGTTCCTGCAAACGGCCGGCGATGCGCGCCTCGCGCTTCATCCGCTCGCGAAACACCGGGTCCTTGCTGAACGTGTCCGACATCAGCTTGACGGCCACCGTCCACTCCTTGACGGTGTGCTCGGCCTCGTAGACCTCGCCCATGCCACCGCGGCCCAGCAGTCGTTTCAGGTGATAGGGCCCGAACATCGAGCCCACCCGTGAGGCCTGCGCGTCGCTCATCCCTGACCCTCCAAAGCAACCCCGGACCCGCCGACCATATCAACACCGCCCGACCTGACCGGCCGGCCGCGAGCCCCGACTCAGCAATCAAGACGGTAGGCCCCCCGCGGCCCCGCCGCAGGACAACCGCGACATTGTTATGCGGGGTTATCCGGGCCGCCGCCACACCAGGAGATAACGCCAGAACAGCAGCCGGCGCACCCGGCCGCCCGGCGTCGCGGTGGCGATTGCGCGGGCTTGCCGTGTGGTCAGCGGCGAATCGAGCTTCGGCATCGCCTCGTCGGTCGGGTCGAACCCGTACCATTCGCCGCGGCCGATGGTCCGCAGCGCGGCGAAGGCGGCGCCGAGCGCCGGATTGGCCGCCGCCGCAACGATTTCGGTGGGCCCCTCCCGGGGCAGGTCGGTCCGCGGCAGGACCACCGCGGCCAGCACGCCGCCCGGGCGCAGCGCCGGCGCCAGGCGCCGCAGGGCAGCGGCGAGCGGCAGGTGGTGCAACGCGGTGATCGACACGATCGCGTCGTAATGCGCTGCGGGCAAGGGCGTCTCCATCACATCGGCGAGGGTGCAGGTGACGTTGGCCGGCGCGCGCAGGCGGGCCGCCTCGATCATCGCCGCCGACTTGTCGATCGCATCAACGTGATCGGCGCGGCCGGCCAGTCGCGCCGCGAATGCGCCCGCGCCACAACCGACGTCGAGCACCCGCCCGGATCGGCGCGGCAGTTGCCGCAGCAGGGTTCGCTGGTAATAGGCGTTGTGGTCCCATGCCAGCCGACTCGCGTTCACGAGTGGTTGGCCCACCACTTGTACAGCTGATCGAGGTTGGGTCCCTGCGTGTTTCCCCCGACGACCGCGAACACCATGGTCTGCTGGTCGGTCCACATCACCTTCGGCTCACCGTCCTGGTAGGTCCCGCAGGCGATCTGACCGAGGATGGTGTTCGGGTCTTTGTTGTGCCACCACGTGCCGGGTGAGGCCTTGTCTCCCGGGCACTTGACGATCGTGTCGGTTCCGGTGAAGCGGGTGAACGCGTTCTGCACGCCCTGCAAATCCGAGAACAGCGCGTAGGCCGAGATCGTGGGGCCGCCCGGATCGGTGTTCTGCCCGCACGAGACGGAGACGATCGAGCCCACCATCGGTTGCGGGTCCGGGTTGCACGTGCCGGGTGGGTAGCCGGCGGGCAGCAGGCTCAGCAGCCGGCTCACCGCGGCGGGCGGCGGGCCGGTCGGCGACGGGGCGGTCGTGCGGGTGGTCGTCCTCTTGGTGACCGTTGTGGTGGTGGTGCCGGCCGCGTTGGGGGTCGCGTTGTCGTCGTGTCCGACCGCGATCGAGATGCCGACGGCGGCGGCGACGAGGACGACCACGGCGGCGGCGGCTCCCGCGGCGATGGGCCACGGGTTGCGTCGGCGCGGCGGCGCCGGCGGGTACCCGGGCCCCCACGGCGCCGGGCCGGCGAACTGCGGTGGCGGCCCACCGAAGGGGGCTTGGTGCGGCGGGGGATTCGGCGGGGGCAATCCCGCGCCGGGCATGGGCTGCGGCCCCGGACCGACGGGCACCTTCGGTGCGGGCGGCGCGGATTGCTTACTGTGGCGCAGGATGTTGACGGCCTGGGTCTGCTCGGGGTCGCTGAGTGCGTCGTGGGCGGCGCGCGCCAGATCACCGGCGCTGGCGTAGCGGTCGTGCGGCGTTTTGGCCATGCCGCGGGCGATCACCGCGTCGAAAGCCCGGGGGACGCCCGTCCGTTTGGCGCTGGGCTGGGGGATGGGTTCCATCAGGTGGGCCGTGACCAGCACCCCGGCGCTGTCGGACGGGTACGGCGGGGACCCGGTCAAGCATTCGTAGAGCACGCAGGCCAGCGAATAGATGTCGGCGCGGTAGGTGACCTCGTCGTCGGAAAACCGTTCGGGCGCCATGTATTTCCAGGTGCCCACCGCGGTGCCGAGCTGGGTGAGCTTCTCGTCGGTGGACGCGCTGGCGATGCCGAAGTCCACCAGGTAGGCGAAGTCGTCGCGGGTGACCAGGATGTTCGGTGGCTTGACGTCGCGGTGCATCACCCCGGCGGCGTGGGCGGCGTCGAGCGCCGAGGCGATCTGGGTGATGATGGCCAC
>NZ_LZKL01000064.1 GCF_001668725.1 Mycobacterium sp. E787
CGCGGGCGAGCTTGGCCACCGCGGCCGCGCCCTCGGCACGGAACCCGGGGGCGCCCCGGCCGAAGTCGCCGCGCAGCACCACGTCGGGATGCAGCACGGACAGCAGCCGGTCGAAGTCGCCGGCGCGCCCCGCCGCGAAGAAGGCGTCGACGGCCTCGCGCTGCGCGGCGACTTCGGCCGGGGCGCCCCCGGGTTCCGTGCCGAGGGCGCGGCCGCGGTGGCCAAGCTCGCCCGCGGCTACGCGGCGCCCGAACGCGAGGTGCGCGCGGCCACCGTCAACGGCGCCGCCGGGGCGGTCGTGTACGTCGACGGCCGGCCGACGGCCGTCATGGCGTTTCTGGTGCGCGATGGGCGGGTCGCGGCGATCGACGTGCTGGCCGACCCGGAACGGATCGCAAGATTAGACCTGCGCGGGCCGCGGCCCGCTCACTGACCGGCGGCCTGCAGCAACGTCATCGCCGAGGCGCGCGACAGCACCCAGCCGCCCTGGTTGACGAACGTGACGTTCTGGGTGACCGGCGACGTGAGCTTGGGACCCGAGACCGCGACGTCGGCGGTGGCGGACCCGGGCGCGGCCGGCTGGATGTTGGTCACCCCGAACGACAGCGGCAGGTCGCCGTTCTTGGCCGCCTTCTGCAGCTTCTTGTCGGCGACGTGCGCCTCCATCCCGCTGATTCCGCCTTCGACCAGGTTGCTCTTGCTGGCGAAGGAAACGCTGGGGTCGGCCAGGCTGTTCAGCAGGCCGGTCAACTGGTCGGCGCTCGGCATGCTCGCGGCCGGCGCCGGGTCCTGCGGCAACGGAGCGCCGACCGCGATCAGGCGCACCGAGGCTTGCGGGCCCGGCGCCGCCAGCGACGTGATACCTGCGGCCGCTCCCCCGGCGACGGCCAGGGCCGCAGCCCCGGCGGCAAGGATTTTGACGGTTTTCATGGTTCCCCCTTCAACGGGCACGGATCGTGTCAGCGTGCCGCTTGCGATTGTTGTTTCGCGCCACGGCACGGTGACGTTACGGCCACGTTGTGTGGGCACCCTGTGCGCCCCCTTTGTGGGCGCACAGGTTCGCGGCGTCGCTAGTTCGTCGCCGACGCCGCCTGTATCAGGGCGATCGCGGCGTCGTGCTGCAGCATCCAGTTGCCACCCTGGTTGACGAACGCGAGGTGCTTTTCGACCGGCCCGGCGAACTTCGGGCCCGAGATGGCGACGTCGGCCTGGGCCATATTGGGTCCGGCCGGCGCAATGTTCGTCACGGCGAACGTCTCGGGGAAGTTTCCGTTGCGGTACGCCTTTCGCAGGTCGTGGTCGGCCACGTGGCCCTCGTCCGGGGCGATCCCGTTTTGCACCAGGTTGGTTTTGGTCGTGTACGACACGCCGGGGTCGGTGGCCTGATTGCACAGGTTCGACAGCTGCTCAGGGGTCGGCAGGCCGGGCGCGGGCGGCGGATCCTGCGGTAGCGGCGCGGCCGCGGCGGGAGTCACAGGCAGCGCGCCGAAGGCCGCCGCGCTCAGGGCTATCGCGCCGGTGGTCAAGGATTTCAAGCGGTTCATTTCCATGGTCAGGTCCTCCCCCTGGGTCAACTCAGAGTTGCGATTCTGCCCGCGGTGACTGCAGTTCTCGGTCTCGGGCGGGTCACGGTACGGGCACACTAGCTGTTCAGTCGGCCGCCATGGCGTCGCGCAGGCTCTTCGGCCGCATGTCGGCCCAGTGCTCGTCGACGTAGTCCAGGCATGCCGACCGGCTCGCCTCGCCGTACACGACGCGCCAACCGGCCGGGACCTCGGCGAACGCAGGCCACAGGCTGTGCTGCTCCTCGGCATTGACCAGCACGTAGAACGCGCCGGCGTCGTCATCGAAGGGGTTGGTGCTCATCGCTTCTCCTCATCGTTCGATTCTTGCCGGAGCCTGCTGAGAGCCCCGTGGCGCCCAGCACCCGGTCCGACAGCAGGCCGAGGCAGCTCAGGTTGGGGAAACCGGGGCCCTGGGTGAGTCCGGACAGATTGGGCAGGAACAGCTTTGGGGCGACGTCGGTGACGGCCAGGTCGTAGCCGATCGACTCCTGCACGGCGTCGGCGGTGAGCGGCCCGCCCAGTCCGAGCTCGAGCAGGTCGAGGGCGTCTTGGCTGAACAACGACGTGAACCACAGCGGATCGGCGCCGGAGCCGTCGATGACCAGGTCGAAACCGTGCACGGTCTCCAGGTTTTCGCTGCCGCGGTTGCTGGACAGGGTCAAACGGATCTGGCCGTCCCGGCCAACCGCGTGGGCCACGCGGCCGCGCAAGTGGCGGATGCGGTCGTCGGACAGCAGTGCCTCCTGCACGGTGGCCGAGAACACGCCGCGGTCGGTGCGGGCCAGCGCGTCGCGGCGTTCGTCGAGCGTCAGCGCCGTCCAGTCGGTGGGGTCGGAGAACAGCGAATTTTCAAAGAAGCCCTCGCCGCGGGTGAACAGCGTCACCTGCGGTGAAATGACTGTGATGGTCGAAACCCGGTGCCGGAAAAGCTCGTTGAGCATCGACGCGGCCGTCTCGCCACCGCCTACCACGGCCACCCGCTCGGCGCCGATCCGGTCCTCGCCCGCGGCGCGGTCCCAGAACTGGGCGATCGACAGCATCCGCGGATTGCCCGGCAGCAACGACTTTTCGGCCTGCCCGGGTCCGGTGATCATCAATGCGTCGGCGTGCACCCTGGTTTCGTGGGTGTGCAGGGCCCAGCGGTCGCCGGTGACGGTCAGCCGTTCGACCTCGCCGTGCACAACGTTCAGGCCGGCCTGATCGGCGACCCAGCCCAGGTACTCGCTCCACCGGCGATGAGTGGGCGCCGGCCTGCCACGGTCGATCCACTCGGCGAACGACGCGGTGGCGATCAGGTAGGACTGCCAGCTGTAGCGGGTCATCCGCGCGTCGAGCTCGGCGTTGCGGCGCGGCACCAGCGCCGAACGGTAGGGAAACCCGACGTCCTTTTCCGGGCTGGTGCCCAACCGGTGCGCGCCGTCGGTCCAGCCGCCGCTGGCCTGCCAGTTGCCCCCGACGCCGATGCGGTCGACGGCCACGATGTCGGGCACCTCAACACCCATGTCGCGCAGCACCGAAGCCTTGGCCGCGACGGCCACCGCCTTGGCTCCGGCGCCCAGGATCGCGAGCGTGCTCATGTCACCAGCTCCCGGAGGGCATCCGTCCAAAATCGTTGCAGGGTGGTCACATCCGCGTCGTCAAGAATGTCGGGCAGCGTGCGCCACTGCGCCGCCAGGACCCGCCGTTCGCCCATTGTGAGCACGACCGCAAGGATGGTGAGCTCGTGGCGCACCGCGAGGTCGGGCTCCGGCACCGGTGACACGTCGGCGAGTAGGTCGCGGTCGAGGTGCAGCCCGGTGCCGCCGGCGGTGTGGGCGGGGCCGAGGTAGTTCAGCAGCAGCTGAGGCCCCGGGAAGCCGGCGAGCCGCTCGGCGGTGTCGGCTCGCAGGTAGCGCAGCAGGCCGTAGTCGATGCCGTCGCCTTGGATTTCGGCGAGCTGCTCCCCCACGCGCCGCGCCGGATCCACCCGCAGCGGGTAGATCGAGCTGAGCAGCCCGACGGTGTCGCCGGTGTCGATGACACCCGGGCCCGGCTCGTCCAGCACGGCGTCGGCGCGGCCGTGGGTCTCCAGGGCCAGCAGGGGCGGCGGCGTGGCCTGGCCTCGCGCCCGCCGCCAGCGCGTCACCGAGGCTGCGGTGGCGGCGACGAGCAGATCGGCCAGTGGCGCTTGAGATTTCATCAGCCGGCCGCTGGTCTCGGCGTCCAGCAGCGTGGTGCGGACGACCAGGTCGCGGGCCATGTCGCGGCCCGGCCGGATCCGTCGCGAGCCGATGTCTGGATCGTCGCCCTCGAGTTGTGCGCGCCAGAAGCCGACGGTGTCGAGCCGGTGGGCCCGCACGGCGAGCGCCGCGGCCCACCGCCGATAGCTGGTGTGCTCGCGCACCGGCGCGGGTGGGCGGCCGGCAGCCAAAGAGCTTAGCGCGGCATCCAATTCGCCGAGCACCACCCGCCAGGATGCCGGGTCCATCGCCAGGACATGGGCGGCCAGCAGCAGCACGCCCGGGCCCCTCGGCGGCCGCAGCCACAGCGCGGCCAGCAGGGTCCCCCGCTCCGGGTCGAGCCGCTCCACGGCCGCCGCGGCGTGCGCGCCGACCGACGCGCGCGGGTCTTCGACGTTCACCTCGGTGAGGACGTGCCCGCGGGGACCTTCGATCAACGTCATCGCGGCGCGGTCCAGCGTGCTGCGCAGCACCTCGTGGCCGTCGACGATGCTTGCCAGCGCGGCGCGCAGATGTTCGCGCGTGACGGTGTCGGGCAGCCGGATGGCTTCGGTCTGCGCGAGGCGCCGCGGTTCGCCGTACTCGTAGAGCCATCGGGCGTTGGGCAGCAACGGGATCGGGCCACCGTGTTCGTCCGGCGGGGAATGTTGGGCGCCGCCGTCGATCACCGCGGCCAGCTCGCGGATGGTCTCACACTCCATCATCAGCCTGGCCCGCAGCGCGATGCCACGTCGTCGGGCGGCCTGCACTACCGAGATGGCCGCGATGCTGTCCAGGCCCAGTTCCGGGAAGGCGGCGGTGACGTCGATGTCCGTCTTCTCCAGGACGTCGGTGACCGCCGCGGCCAGCGCCACCTCGGTCGGCGTCTCGGCAGGGGTTACCGCATCGGCCACGATACCGGTTGCCGCCAAGGCGTTTTCGTCGATCTTGCCGTGCGGGGTCAGCGGCAACTCGTCGAGGACCACGATGTGATGGGGCACCAGGTAGCGCGGCAGCCGCTCGGCCAGCATCGAACGCAGTTCGGCCGCCGCCGGCGGGTGGGGCCCGCCCGCCACGTACGCCGTCAGCCGCGGGCCGTTGACGTGGTTGCGGGCGGTCACGTGCGCGCCGCGCACCCCGCCGTGGGCGTTGAGCGCCGCGGCGATCTCGCCCGGTTCGACGCGGAAGCCCCGGATCTTGAGTTGAGTGTCACGACGCCCGAGGAACTCCAAGCCGCCGTCAGGCATGCGGCGCACCACGTCTCCGGTGCGGTACATGCGGCCGCCGCCCCCACGCGGCTCGGCGACGAACCGCGCGGCGGTCTCGGCCGCGCGCCCCAGGTAGCCGCGGGTCAGCTGGTCGCCCGCCAGGTACAACTCGCCCGCGACGCCGTCCGGCACCGGACGCAGCCAGGAGTCCAGGACGTAGGCGCGGGTGCTGCGGGTCGGACGCCCGATGGCCGGTCGCGCATGCTGGCCGACGGCGGCGACGACGGCCTCCACGGTGGTCTCGGTGGGCCCGTAGCAGTTGAAGGCGGTCATCGCCGTACGGGCGCACTCGTGTTGGATCGCCCGCCAGGCCGTGCTGCCCAGCGCCTCGCCGCCGAGCGCGAGCACCGCCAACGGCACCCGGCGCAGCAGTCCCGCGTTGTGCAGCTGGGCGAACATCGACGGCGTGGTGTCGATCATGTCCAGACCGAACCGGTCGATCGCGGCGACCAGCGCCTCGGCGTCGCGCTGCCGTTCGTCGTCGACGATGTGCACCGAGTGCCCGTCGAGCAACGCCGCCAACGGTTGCCACGCCGCGTCGAAGGTGAAAGACCAGGCGTGCGCGACGCGCAGCGGCCGCCCGACTCGCGCGGCGGCCGGTCGCAGCACGCGCTGGATGTGGTCGTCGGCGTAGGCCGAAAGCGCCCGGTGGGTGCCGATGACACCCTTGGGCGTGCCGGTGGTTCCCGAGGTGAAGACCGCGTACGCCGCGTGGTCCGCCGGCACCGCGGCGGGCCGATAGCCGCCCGGTGTGGGGCTGTCGGCGACGGCGGTGAACAGGTTCTCGTCGACGACGACCGGTGCCGACGTCTGGCGCAGGATCTCGGCCACCCGCTCCGGCGGCATCGCCGGGTCCAGCGGCACGATCGTGCCGCCGGCCTTGAGGATCGCCAGCATCGCGGCGACGTAGCCCGGGGCCCGCGGCAGCACGATCGCGACCGGGGTCTCGTCGACCACGCCGGCCCGGGTCAGGGCGGCGGCGAGCCGGTCGGCTCGCGCGTCGAGCTCGCGGTAGGTCAGCTGGCCGTCGTGCCAGCTGACCGCTATCGAATCCGGTTGTGCGGCAGCGACTGCCGCGAACCGGGCGTGCACCGCCGGCGCCGTCTCGCGCGCCTCCGTCCGGCTCGGGCCGCGCTCGCCGTCGAGCAGGATGTCGACCTCGCGCAGGGGCCGGTCCCAGTTGTCCATAAGGCGCTGCACGACCGCCAGCAGCCGCGCGCCCAGATCTGCCGGCGTCATCGCGCCCAGCGCACCGTCGAGCGCCTCCACGAGCACGGCGAGCCCACCCGCGCCGACGTGCGCGGCGATGGTCACCGGGAAGTGCGACACGCTCTCCAGCGTTGCCGGGCGGAAAGTCACACCGTTTGCGGCGAATTCGGTGGCGCCCACCACGCCGCCGGGCGGGAAGTTCTCGTACACCAGCAGGGTATCGAACATCTCACCGACACCGGCGAGGGACCGCAATTCGGCGTGCCCCAGATAGCTGTGGTCTCGCAACGCGGCCGAGTCACGTTGCAGGACAACGCATTGCGCTTCGACCGTCGTACGGGGATCCAGCCGCACCCGCAACGGCACGGTGTTGATGAACAGGCCGACCATCGCCTCCACGCCGGACAATTCGCCGGGCCTGCCGGACACCGTCACCCCGAACGTCACGTCGCCGCGGTCGGTGACAGCCGAAAGGATCGCCGCCCAGCCCACTTGGAACAGCGTGTTCAGCGTGACCCCTCGGGCGCGGGCGGCCCGGGCCAGCGCGGCGGTGGCCTCGGGGTTCAGCCGCAGCGTGGTGCGACGCGGGATGCCCGGCGGTGCCGGGCCGCCGGTCAGCGCCGCCGACAGCAGGGTCGGGCCGTCGAGGCCCTTCAGGTGCTGGGCCCAAAGCGCCCGGCCGGCCGCCTGGTCCCGGCCGGCCAGCCAGCCGATGTAGTCGCGATACGGCCGCGGCGGTGGCGGCAACGCGGCGGTGTCGCCGTCGGCCCCGTACAGGGCAAGCAATTCGGAGACGAAAAGCGGCAGCGACCACCCGTCGATCACGATGTGGTGCGCCGCAACAACCAAATGCCAGCTGCTGTAGGGCAATTCGATGAGCAGGAAGCGGATCAGCGGCCCACGGCCCACATCGAAGCGGCGGCCACGCTCTTCGGCCGCCAAGGCCTCGACCTCCGCGGGCGCGGCCCGGACGTGCCGCCAGGGCACCTCGACGGCGCCGGGAATGACCTGCACGGGGTGGCTGAGGTTGCCGTGCACGAAGCTGGCCCGCAGGTTCGGGTGCCGGGCCAGCATCGTCGCGGCGCACTGTCGCAACAGGGCGGCGTCGAGTGGGCCCGCCACGTCGGCGGCCATCGCGATGACATACGGGTCGGCGTCGTGCGCTTCGGTCAAGGCCGTCATCGCGAACAGCCCCTGCTGCAGCGGGGTGAGCGCCATCACGTCCTCGATGGCCCGCCGCTCGTCGGCCCGGGTCACGGCTGACTGCCCCAGGACGAGGTGAGGGCCGCCAACTCGTCGGCGGAGAGCCCCGACGTGCTCATCGGCGCGTGATGCATGTCCGCGGAATCCGTTTCGGTGTCCGACTTGGCGTCGATGGCGGCCGCGAGCCGGTGCACTACGGGATGTTCGAACACCATCCGCGGGGTCAGCGGCATTCCGGCGTCGCGCGCCCGCGCGGCCACGCGCACCGCGAGGATGCTGTCCCCGCCGAGACCGAAGAAGTCGTCGTCGCGCCCGACCTCCGCGGCGTCGAGAACCTCGACGAGGATGGCCGTCAGCGCGCGCTCGGTGGTGGTGGCGGGCGGTTGGGCCGGACCCGCGGCGGGCGCCGTCTGCGGCGGCGCTGCGGGCGTTTCGGTGGCCGCCAAGAGCTCGAGTTGGCCGTCGTCACGCCACACTCCGCGCTCGCCGGTGCGGTGGAGCCTCGAACCCTGCCGGGCGGCAAAGGGATCGGCGACGAAGCGGGTCGCGGTCAGCGAGGGGGTGGCCATGCGGGCGCTGACGGCCGGTCCGCCGCCGTAGTAGACGTCGCCCACCACACCCACCGGGACGGGATTCAGCCACGCGTCCAGCAGGTAGGCCCGCGCCGGGCCGTCGCCCGCTGTGCAGCGCTCCAGGATGCGTTGTCGCTCTTGCGCGCCGGCGATCTCCACCTGGCTGAGCCGTTGTTCCGGGCGGTGGGCGAACGCCTCGACGACGCGGACCAGCCACTCGGCGAACCGGCACGCGGTGCCGCGCTTGTAGAGCTCGGGGCGGAAGATGATGTGGCCGCGGTAGCCCACTTGGGATTCGGGGGAGGTTAAGAAGTTGACCGACATGTCGACGTGTGCGACGTCGAAGATCGGCTCCAGGGCGGTGAAGGTGGTGCCGCCGGCCGGTCCGCCGTCGATGACGTGGTCCTGCGGCAGCCGGTCACGAACGTGCACGACCACGTCGAACAGTGGGTTGCGCGACAGTGACCGGACCGGGCTGACCGCGTCCACCACCCGGTCGAACGGCAGATCCTGGTGCGCGTATGCGGCCAGCGCCATCTCCCGGGTCCGGCCCAGCACCTCGCGCAGCGTCGGGTCGCCACTCAGGTCGTTGCGCAGTACCAGGATGTTGATGAAGAACCCGATCAGCCGGTCGAGCTCGGATTCGTCGCGGCCGGCCACCGGGGTGCCGATCGGGATGTCGTCGCTGCCACCGGCCTTGTGCAGCGTCACCGCGACGGCGGCTTGCAGCAGCATGAATTCGGTGACGCCGACATCGCGGGCCAGGGCGGTCACCTTCGCCCGCGTCGCCGGACCGAGGCCGAACTCCACGGCGTCACCGGCACCGCTGAGCGAGGCCGGGCGCGGGAAGTCCGGGCGCAGACCGGTTTCCGTCGGCAACCCCTTCAGTTGCCGGACCCAGTAGTCGCGCTGCGGACCGGCGATACCAGCCCCGTCGTCCAGCAGCGCCGCCTGCCACCTGCCGTAGTCCGCGTACTGCACCGCAAGCGGTTCCCACGACGGCGACTGCCCGATGCTGCGGGCCCGGTAGGCGGTCAGCAGGTCGGTGAACAGCACCCCGGCCGACCAATGGTCACCCGCGATGTGATGCACCACCAACGACAACGCGGTCTGCCCCGGAATGCGCAGCAGCGCGGCATGGATCGGCAACTCGGACTCGAGATCGAAGACGTAGCGGCGCTCGTGGTCCAGCTCGGCCCGCAGCCAGCGCTCGTCGGGCCCGCCGGCGCGCCGCACCGGCACCTCGGCGGGCGGATGGATGATCTGGTGCGGCACGCCGTCGATTTCGCGATAGGTGGTGCGCAAGATCTCATGCCGCGCCACCACGTCGGTGATGGCCGCCGCCAGCGCATCGGCGTCGCACGGGCCGCGCAACGCCGCGGCGAACGGAATGTTGTTGACGGCGGAGGGCCCGTCGAAGCGGTAGGTGGCCCAGCTGCGCAGCTGCGACGACGACAGCGGCACTGGCCCGTCGTGTCTCGCGGCCACCAGCCGCGGCCGCGCCGAATCGCGATCCAGCGTGTCGAGGTGTCCGGCGATGCCTTCGACCGTGGCGAGTTCGAAGATCTCGCGAACGCCGATGTCGACCCCGAACGTGTTGCGCACCGCCGCAACCAGTTTGGCGGCGAGCAGGGAGTGGCCGCCGAGGTCGAAGAACGAGTCGTCGGCGCCCACCCGGTCGCGGCCGAGCAGCTCGGCGAACAGGTCGGCGACGCGCCGTTGGGTGGGCGTTCGAGGTTCACGGAACGCGACGCCGGAGCCTACCTCGGGATCCGGTAGCGCGGCGCGGTCGATCTTGCCGTGCGCGGTGATCGGAATCTCGTCGAGCACGACGTATGCCGCCGGCACCATGTACTCGGGTAGCGCCGCCGCCACCCGGGCCCGGATGCGGTCGAGGTCCACCCCGGCCCTCCCGTCGTCGCCGGCCGCGGGCGTCACGTAACCGACCAGGCTCTTGCCCAGCCGCGGCAAGTCGCTGACCACCACCACGGCCTGCCCCACCGTGGGATCGACCGAAATCGCCGCGGCCACGTCGCCCAGTTCGATGCGGAAGCCGCGGATCTTGACCTGTTCGTCGGCGCGGCCCACGTACTCGACGTCGCCTTCCGCATTGCGGCGCGCCAGGTCTCCCGTTCGGTACATGCGGGCCCCGGGATTGAACGGGTCTGCGACGAAGCGCTCCGCGGTCAGCCGGGCGCGACGATGATACCCGCGCGCCAGATGCGTTCCACCCAGGTAGATCTCGCCGATGACACCCACCGGCACCGGCTGGAGCGCATCGTCCAGCAGGTGCATCGTGGTGTTGATCTTCGGCCGGCCGATGGGCACGATGCGGGTGCCCTGCGGGCCCTCCACCGGGTAGCGGCTGGCGTTGATCACCGTTTCGGTCGGGCCGTAGAAGTTGTGCAGCAGCGCGTCGAAGGTGGCGTGGAACTTGTCGGCTATCTCGCCGGGCAACGGCTCGCCGCCGATGGGCACCCGCCGCAACGTGCGCCACTGGTTGACGCCCGGCAGCGACAGGAACAGCCCCAGCAGCGACGGCACGAAATGCATTGCGGTGATTCCCTCGTCACGCAACAGGCCGGTGAGGTAACCGATGTCGCTCAGCCCGCCGGGGCGGGGGATCACCAGCCGTGCGCCGCAGGCCAGCGTGCCGAAAATCTCGGCGATCGACACATCGAAGCTTGGCGAGGCGACCTGCAGCAGCCGGTCGGTCTGGTCGACCCCGTACTCGCCCTCGAACCAGACGAAGTACTCCGCGACGGGGCGGTGCGGCACCGCGACTCCTTTGGGCCGCCCGGTGGTTCCCGAGGTGTAGATCACGTAGGCGGTGTTGTCCGGACGCAGCGGCCGGACCCGGTCGGCGTCCGTGGGGTCGTCGCAACGGTAGCCGGCCAGGTCGGTCACCGGCTCGCGCAGCACCAGCGCCGCGTCGCAGTCGTCGAGGATGAATTCGAGCCGGTCCCGCGGGTAGGTGGGGTCGACGGGCACGTACACCGCACCGGCCTTGGCGATGCCCACCGCGGTGACGACCAGGTCCGGTGTCTTGTCGAACAGCACGGCGACCCGGTCCTCGCTACCGATTTCCCGTCCGATCAGCCAGTGCGCCAGCCGATTTGCCGCCTCGTTGACGGTGCGGTAGCTGAGCCGGCGGCCCTCGTGGACCACCGCGACGGCATCGGGGGTCCGCGCGGCCCGCTCGGACACCAGATCGGCGAGGGTCGCGGGCGGGGTGTCGAACGCCTCGCCGCGCGACACCTCACGCAGCCACGCGGCGTCGGCCTCGCCGAGCAGCTCGAGGGCGGCCAACGGCTTGTCCGGTTCGGTCAGGGCGTCATCGAGCAGCACGGCGAAGTGATCCAACATCTGGCGGACCAGCGCGGGTTCCAGAATCTCCAGCAGATGCTCGGCCTCGATGAGCGCACCGGTGCTGTCGAATTCGACCATGCAGCCGAGCGGCAGCTGAGTGAGGTTGCCGCGCAGGTCGTAGCGCTCGCATCCGACGCCGGGCGGCCGGAATCCGCCGACATCCGGCTCGCGAAATCCGAAGCTGACGCGGGTCAGTCGTTCGGCGCCGTGCCGGCGGTCGGGGTTCAGTTCGCGGACCACGCGGTCGAGGTCGACCCGTTGATGCGCGAACGCGCCGGCGGCGACGTCCCGGGTCGACGTCAGAAGCTCGCGGAAGCTCATCGTTGGACGCGGCCGCAGCCGCATCGCCACCGTGTTGCCGAAATACCCGATGGCATCGTCGGTTCCGGCGCCACGGTTGAGCACCGGCGTGGCCACCAGGAAGTCGTCGCAGTGGGTATAGCGGTGTATCAGGGCCCCGAAGGCGGCCAGCAGCACCATGTACGGGGTGCAGCCGGCGTCCCGCGCTGTCGACCTCACCCGTTGGGCGGTGCCATCGGACAGTCGCAGCGTCGCACGGGCGGCGCGCCAGCTGGTCGGCACGTTGGTGCCCGCCGGACCGGGCAGTTCCAGTGGCTCCGGCGGATCGGCCATCACGGCGCGCCAGTAGTCGAGATCGGCGTCGCCGGTGTCCGGTCCGGCCGACGGTGACGGGCGGTGCGGCTCCAGCCGGTCCCCCTGATACGCGCCGGTGAGATCGGCGAAGAACACCCGCCAGGAGGCGTCGTCCCACGCGATGTGGTGGGCCACCAACAGCAGCACGCGTTCGTCGGCTGCCGTTTGTACGACGGTGATTCGCACCGGCGCGTCGGCGGAAAGGTCGAAGGGCGCGCTGAATTCGCGCTGCGCCAGCACTTCCAGCCGGAGCCGGCGGGCCTGCTCCGACAGGCCGGTCAGGTCGTGTTCCGCCCACCCCGGGCGCAGATCGTCGTGCACCGTGGGCCGCGGATCGCCGTCGTCGCCGGCGGTGTAGGTGGTGCGCAGGATGCGGTGACGGCGCGCCACCGCGTTGGCGGCGTCGCGCAGCCGGGCGACGTCGACGTCGCCGGTGATCCGGTAGGAGACGCAGACGTTGAGCAGCGCGCCACTCGGGTCGGCCAGCTGCGCGAACCACATGCGGGCCTGGCCGGCGGAGAGCCGATCGTCGGCGTGCAGATCGGCGTCCTCGTTGCCGCCCGACAGACCGCGTTCGGCGAGCCTGCGCCGAAGCAGCTCGAGGCGGGCCGTGTCGGCGATGTCAGTCACGCGAAATGTCCACCTTCTGTGCCGTTTCGGGCCGCCCGGCGGCCCCGAGTGTGTCGACGAGTTCGTCGCCGGTGATTTCGCCCATCAGCATCGCCAGCGGCACCGTCCGGCCGATCGTCCGTTTGAGTCGCCTGCGCAGGTCCAGTGCCAGCATCGAGTCGACGCCCAGATCGAAGAGCGATTCGGTGAGGTTCACCTCGGCGGGCGGCGCGATTCCGAGCACCGCCGCCAACTGGGTGCGCACCGCATCGACCACCGACACCTCGGCCGAACCGTGCGCGGCGACTTCCGTTGCCCGCGCTGGCTGTGCGGACCGGCCGCCGTCGAGAAACATCTGCAGCCGGGCCGCATCCGCCGCGAACACCAGCGGGTCGTCATGCCAGTCGCGCAGGCTCGCCTCGATCGCGGCGCGCGGCGCCATCGGGCGAAGCCCGGCCCGCTCGATGTCGGCCACCACGGCCGTATCCGCCATGCTGCGGCCCGAGTCGGCGGAGCCCTGCCACAGGCCCCACCGCACCGCGATGCACTGCCTGCCCCCGGCGCGCACCCGGGCGGCCAGCACATCCAGCAGCCGGTTGGCCGCCGCGTAAACAGCGTGTCCCCGCCCGCCCCACACGCCGGACACCGACGAGCACACCAGCATGCGGGCATCGGGCCGAGCCGGCCACAGCTCGACCAGCCGAGCAAGGCCGCCGACCTTGGCGGCGAAGGTGTCGGCGACGGCGGCCTCGGTCAAGCCGGCGAGCGCACCGAACGCGGCAACGCCGGCGGCGTGGACGATCAGCGAGGCACCCGCGGCGCCGTATTCCGCTGCGGCGAAGGCTAATTGGGCCGGATCGCTGATGTCGCACGGCGGCGACACCAGCTCGGTGCCGTACCGGGCCGTCAAGGACTTCAGCACTGCGGGGTCCGCGGGCCGGCGGCTCAGCAGGACGATGCGCCGCGCACCACGCTCGGCGAGGTGGCGGGCGTAGTGCATGCCGATCGCGCCGGCGCCGCCGGTGATCACCACGTCGTCGAGCAGGCACGAGTCGGTCAACCATTGCGATGCGGCGGGCGCGTCGCGGAAGGACCGCTCGAACAGCACGTGCCGGCCGGCGGAAGGGCGCAGCGCCGCCGCACCCAGCCCGGACAGAGCCGCTTCCACGACCGCGACGCCGGTGGCCGGCGCCAGCTCCCCCGGCGGCAGGTCGAGGTGGGTGAAACGCTTTTCGGGGTAATCGAATCCGATGCTGCGGTGCATTGCGGCCAGCGCGGCGGGCACGGGCGACGGCGGCGCGTCCCGAGCGCCGACCCGCTCGGCGCCCGCGGTGACCAGGCAGACGGTGTGGCAACGCGGACCGAGCGCCTGCGCATAGTCGAGCTGACCGGAGCCGATCAGTTTCGTGAGGGTCTCGGCGGCCCGGCCGGCGTCGGCGCCGTCGAAGCGCGGCGCGATCACCACGGCGATCTCGGCGTCGTGCGGTGCGCCGGGTTCGGTCGCGGGGTGCGACGCGAACGCCGCGCGCAGCGCGCGGGCCGGCGGGCCGTCACCGCCGAGGTCGACCACCGCGAGGCGCGCCGGCGGTCCCGGAACCGGTGTGGTGGTCCGCGGCGCGGGATCCCAGTGCTCCAGGGCGACGGTCAGCCCGGGCAACCGAGGCGGTGCCGTCAGCGGCTCCGGATGCGCCCACATCGGAATCGCGCGCATCGGTGCGTTCGGGAAGCCTTGCAGCGCAACATCATCGGCCAGGAGGTCCAGGTGGTCGCCCCAAGGGTAACCGGGATCGGCCACCGCCGCGGTGACGATATTCGCCGAGAGCGCGTCACCCAACGGCTCGTCCCGGTGAGCCGATCCCACCAGCACCGCCGGGTCCTCGCGTGACTCGAAGATCTGACCGATCGAGAACAACAGCGCGGGGTGGGCCGACAACTCGATGAACGCCCCGGCGCCACACCGGATCGCCGATTCGAACGCGCGGTCCAGCCGCACCGTGTTACGCAGGTTGGCATACCAGTAGTCGCGAAGCCGGGTGCCCGGCGCCACCACGTCGCCGGTGGTGCCGCCGATGAATCGCGCTGGGGCCTCGGCGAATTCGGAGTCCGGCAGCCGCGCCGCGAATTCGTCGCGCAGCCGCTCGAGCAGGCTGGTATGGCCCGGAAACCCGGCGGGGATCTCGCGGGCGAACCGACCGTCGGAGCGAACGGCGTCGACGACGGCCAGCACCGCGTCGCGATCGCCGGAGACCGCGACGGTCGAGGCGGAATAGACCACGGACAGCTCCACCCAGCCGTCGGCGGCCGCGATCAGCTCCCCCGCCGCCCGGGCGCCCACTCCCAGCGTCGCCATCGCGTAGCGACCCGGAAGGCGGTCGACCACCTCGGCACGCGCGGCGACGACCCCGACCGCATCCGGCACCGTGATGTTGCCAGCGACGACGGCGGCGGCGACCTCTCCCAGGCTCTGCCCGATGGTGAGGTCGGGTACCACGCCGCACGAACGCCACACGTCGGCCAGCGCGACCGCGTGGACAAATTGCGCTGCCTGGACCTCGACCTCGGAAAAAGTTTGCGAGACACCGTCGGCCGTCAGGTAACGCAGCGGCGATGCGACGCCGGCTTCCTCGAACGCGGCCACGCAGGCATCGCCCGCGGTCCGATAAGCGTCGAGCGTCCGGTAGGCGGCGGCGCCCATGCCCGGCCAGTGACCGCCCTGGCCGGGGAACACGAACGCCCGTCGGGGCGCCGCGCTCAGCGCCGACCTGGCGACCAGCGGATGCTCGCGCCCGACCGCCAGCGCGCGCAAGCCGTCGGCCAGCTCGCGCCGGTCCGCGGCCCGGACCACCGCACGGAACCTGCGGACCCGCCGGGTCCCCCGCAGTTGCCGCGCCACCTGCGCCACGGTAGTTTCCGGGAAGCGGTCGAGGTAGTCGGCGATCGCGCGGGCGTCCGCAGGCACGAGTTCGTCGGCGTGGGCGCTGAGCAAAACCGGGACGCGACCGTCGGGCAGCCGTTTGAGGGGCATCAGGCGGCCCCGCAGCCGGTGTCGGGCATCGAAACGATCACATGGGCGTTGGTGCCGCTCATCCCGAACGCGGACACCGCCGCGGTTCGCCACCCGTTGACGGCCCGCCACGGGGTCAGCTTGTCGGCTAACCGCAAACCGTGTCTCTCCCAGTCGATTTCGCGGCTCGGCTCGTCGACGTGCAGGGTCGGGGGTATCGCCTCGTGCCGGGCCGACAGGATGACCTTGGCCAGACCCAGCGCGCCCGCGGCGGCCTGCGCGTGCCCGATGTTGGACTTGACCGATCCCAGGAGCGGTCCGCGCCCGGCCTGCGCGGCGCCGTAACTGCCCGCCAAGGCCAGCAGTTCGGTCCGGTCACCGAGCCGGGTGCCGGTGCCGTGCCCTTCGACCATTCCGACGTCGACGGGCTCGACCCCGGCCCGGGCGAGGGCGCGCCGGAACAGCCGCAGCTGCGCGTCTCCGCTCGGGGCCGTCAGCCCGTTGCTTCGACCATCGGAGTTCAGGCAGCTGGCACGCAGCTCGGCGAGGATGCGCCGGCCGTCGGCCACCGCGCGGGACCGGCGCTGCAGCACGAACATGGCGGCGCCCTCGCCCCATACGGTTCCGCTGGCGTGCGCGCTGTAGGGCCGGCAGTGGCCGTCATCGGACAGCGCGTGCTGCTTGGAGAACTCGACGAAATAGCCCGGGGTTCCCATCACGCAGACCCCGCCCGTCAGGGCCATGTCGCAGTCGCCGGCGTGAATCGCCTGCGCCGCGGTGTGAAACGCGGTCAGCGCCGAGGAGCACGAGGTGTCCAACGTCAGCGCGGGCCCCGCCAGGTCCAGCGTGTACGCGATGCGCCCCGAGATGACACCCAGCGACGTACCGCTGATCAAATGCCCACTGTGGTGGGAGAATTCGGAAAGCGCGGGACCGTATTCGAGCGCTGAAGCGCCGATGTAGCAGCCCACATCGTGGCCGGCCAGAGCGTCGGGGTTGATCCCGCCGTTCTCCAGGGCGCGCCAGGCCAGTCGCAACGCGACGCGCTGCTGGGGGTCCATCGCGGTGGCTTCGCGAGGCGAGATCCGAAAGAACTCGGGATCGAATGCCGTTGCGCCGGCGAGGAAGCCACCGAGATTGTGGATGGGCTTGAATCCGTCCCGCCGTGACCCGTCGAAAAGCTCGCGCAGCGCCCAGCCGCGGTCGGTGGGAAACGGGCCGAGTCCCTCGCGCTGTTCGGCGAGCAACGCCCAGTATTCGTCGGCGGTTTCCACCCCGCCCGGTGCCTCGAGCGCCAGCCCGACTACCACAACCGGGTCGACGGGATCGCTATCGGACATCGGCGCTCACCATCCGGGCCACCGCGTCCAGGTGATCGTTGAGGTAGAAGTGACCGCCGTCGTAATGCGACAGCGTGAATTGGCCGGACGTGTGAGTCTCCCAGCCGGTCAACATCTCCCGGGTGATGCGATGATCGCGGGCGCCACCCACCGCGTGAATGTCGGCGGCGATGCGCACGTCGGGACCGCAGGCGTAGGTGTTGAGGGCGCGGTAGTCGGCCTGCACCGCCTGCACCAGGAGCTCGACGAATTCTTCGTCCTCCAGCAGGGCGGGTTCGGTGCCACCGAGATCCACCATGTCCGCCAGCACGCCGCTCTCGCCGGTCGGCAGCGGCCCGTGCGCGCCGACCGTCGACGGGGCCTGCCCGGCCGAGGCCCACAGCACGCGGACCGGCACCCCGAGGCGTTCGGCGACGCGGGCGAACTCGAACGCGACCACCGCCCCCATGCAATGCCCGAACAGGCTCAGCGGAGCCGCCGACGCCCAGTCGCCCGCTTCGAAAAGCTCGAGCGCCAACTCCTCGATGCCGCCGTGCGCCGGGTGGTGCCGCCGGTCGGCCCGCTGCGGGTACTGCACCACGAAGGCATCGACACCGTTGGCCGACAGCGCTTTTGCCAGCGGCCGGTACGCCGCGGCGGCACCACCGGCGTGGGGGAACACCACCACCGAGCCGCGCCCGGCCCCGCCGGTGAACCGCTTTACCCAGGACCGGAACTCCCGCGGCGCCGGCGCGGGTCCGACTTCCAGCGCGGACAACACCTCGACGCTCGACATGCCCGCGATCTCCAGGTACACGTCGGCCACCTGTTCGAGCCGGGCGTCGTCGGTCTCCCGACCGACGAGCAAGCGGGCCAGGGTGGCGACGGTCCGGGCGGCGAAGACGTCGGCGACCATCAGGCCCGGCGAATCGAGCCACCGCCGGATACCCGCGACCGCCTGCGTCGCGAGCACGGAATCGCCACCGAGCGCGAAAAAGTCGTCGTGCACGCCCACCGCGTCGGCGTCGCGGTTGAGCAGCCCGGCGACGATGTGGCACAGCGCCCGTTCCAGCTGCGTCCGCGGCGCCTCGCAGGGCGCCCCGGGGGACCGCTCGGCCACCGCCGCGGCGAGCCGGGCGGCGACCGCACGCCGGTCGAGCTTGCCGCCGTCGGTGAAAGCGATGCGCTCAACCGTCGACACATGCGCCGGAATCATTTGGGCGGGAACGAGATCGGCCAGATAGTCGCGAATTCGCCGGGCGGGCACTGCGGGGCCGTCGAGGCAGACCTGCGCGGCCAGCACCTGGGCGCCGCCGGGCGCGGGCACCAGGGCGGCCACGGCGGCGCGCACCCCGGGCACTCGCCGCAGGGCGGCCTCGATCTCGCCGAGTTCCACGCGATACCCGCTGACCTTGATGCGGTGATCGACGCGGCCGACGAACTCCAGGTTGCCGTCCGGCCAGTAGCGGACCAGATCGCCGGTGCGGTACCAGATCCGGCCTTCGTGGGTGACGAAGCGCTGGGCGGTCAGCTCGGGGCGCCCGCGGTAGCCGCGGGCGATGCCGCGGCCGGACACCCAGAGCTCGCCGGCCACCCAGTCGGGGCAGTCGGCGCCGCCCTCACCGACCACCCGGCAGGCGATGTTGGGAAACGGCCGGCCATAGGGCACCGCCGTCCAGTCGTCGGGCAGGTCATCGTCCACCTCGAAAATGGTTGCGTGCACCGCGGTTTCGGTGGCGCCGCCCAGCCCGGCGAACCGCACGCCGGGCGCCAGGGCCCGAAGTCGCCGGGCCAGCCCGGGGCGCACCCAGTCGCCGCCGGTCGGCACCGCCCGCAGCGACGACAGCCTGCCCCCACCGACCTCGACCAGCATCTCCAGCCAGCCGGGTAGGAAGTTCAGCACGGTGACCCGGTGGGTGTCGATCAGCCGGGCCCACGCGTCGGGATCGCGGCGCTGCGCCTCGTCGACCACCACGATCGCCCCACCGGCGCGCAGCGTGGCGAAAACGTCGAGCACCGACATGTCGCATTCCAGGGTGGACAGGGCCAGGCACCGATCGTCGGTACCGATGCCGAAGTGGCGGGTGAGGAATTCGACCGTGTTCATGGCGCCGTCGTGCGTCATCTCGACGCCCTTGGGCTCGCCCGTCGACCCCGAGGTGAACAGGACGTAGGCGAGCCCCGCGGGATCCGTTGGGGCGGGCGCGATCTCGGATGGCGGGTCGCGCAGCACCTCGGCAAGCACCAGCGCCGGCACCGGCAGCGACAGCGGCCGCCCCCCGCACACCAGCGCGAGTCTCACGCCACCGGTTTTCAGGATGCGCTCCGCGCGGTCGGGCGGCTGGTCGACGCCGATCGGCAGATAGACACCACCGGCGGCCAGGATCCCCAGCAGCGCGGGCACCTGTTCGCCCGTCTTCGGGCCCATCACCGCCACGGCGTCGCCGGCACCGATCCCGGCCGCCCGCAGCGCCGCGGCCACCGCGAGCGCCTGATCGCGCAACCGCGCGTAGGTGAGGTCTCCCGAGCCGGCGAAGACGGCGGGCGCGTCGGGTTGCCGCTCGGCCCGGCGGAAGAACCCGTCGTGCAGGGCTTCGCCGCTGGGTTCGGCGGTGCGGGCGTTGGCCGCCTCGCGCGCCGCGCGCTGCGCCTCCGGCAGCGCCGGTGGGCCGGGCGCGTCCCAGGCTTCGTCGGTGGCGGCCAGCCGCAGCAGTTCGTCGATCTGGTGGGCGAACATCGCGTCGATGACACCGGGCGCGAAGACGCCGTCGCGCACGTCCCAGTTCACCAGGACCCCGCCCTCGAACTCGGTGACCTGAGCGTCGATCAGGACCTGGGGCCCCTGGGAGATGATCCACGAGGGCGTGCCGAATTGCGTTGTGACGTCGGCACTGAACAGTTCCCCGAGACCGAGGGCGCTGGTGAAGACCACCGGCGCCAACACCTGGGTGCCGCGATGTCGGCTGAGGTCGCGCAGCACCGACAGCCCTGGGTAGGCCGAATGGGCGGCGGCAGTCCGCATGGCGTCCTGGACGGCGTGCGCCCGCGCCGCCGCGGTGTCTTTTGCGCCGGCCAGGTCGCTGAAATCAACGTCGAGGAGCAGCGAGGAGGTGAAGTCGCCGACCAGAAGGTCGACGTCGGGGTGCAGCGGCCGGCGCCCGAACAGCGGGACGTTCAACAGGAATCGCGCGCCGGACCAGCGGGCCAGCGCGTTGGCGAACGCCGCGGCCAGCGTCATCGCCGGGGTGACGCCGCGGGCCCGGGCACGGCCGAACAGCGCGTCGCGGGTGTCCGGGTCCAGCCAGTGCCAGCGCCGGGTGCTGGTCCGCGAGCCCCGGCCGCCGATCGATGGCGGCGCCGGCGCGTCGGGCAGCCGCGGGATCCGCCGCGCCCACCAGTCCCGGTCGGCGTCGCGGTCCGGTCGCGGCTGCGCGTCCGCCGCGTTGACGGCCTGGCGGTATTCCCGGTAGCTGTAACCCAATTCGGGAAGGTCGCGGCCTAGGTACAGCGCGGCCAGGTCGGCCATCAGGGTGCGATAGCTCATCGCGTCGGCGGCCTGCATGTCCAAATCGACGTGCAGCCGGGAGCGATCGCCGGGCAACAGCGTCAACGTCAGTTCGAACACGGCGCCGTCGAGCTGCTGGTGCGATTTGGCGTCGCGCAGGGCTGCCAGCCGCCGCTCGATGACGTCGGCCCCCTGGTCGAGCGCGCCGCGCAGGTCGACCACTGCGACCGGGAACTCACCGCCGTCGTCGGCGCGGATGCGCTGCGTGCCGTCGGGCAGGAACCGCACCCGCAGCATCGGGTGTCGGCGCGCCAACAGGGTGGCCGCGATGCGCAGGCGGTCCGGGTCGATCGGGCCGCCGTCGAACTCCACATACAGGTGCCCGGCCACCCCGCCGAACGGCTGGTTGTCCTGCCGCCCGACCCACATCGCGTGCTGCATCGGGGCGAGCGGGAAAGCGTCGCCGGCGTCCGCGGCGGCGTCGACGAGTGGGTCCGCAGGCTCGGCGGTGGGCGCCGGCACGGCGGCGGTAACCAGCTCGGACCAGGCCTCGATCGTGGGGGCCGCGGCCAGCGTGGCGAAGTCGACGGCGACGCCGCCCCGGCGCCAGCGACCGGCCAGCGTCATCATCCGGATGGAGTCCAGGCCCTGGCCGATGAGGTTGCCACCTGGGTCGATGGCGTCGGCGCTTACGCCGAGCAGCTGGGCCACCTCCGCCCGGATGTCCTCCGAGCACGCCGGGGCACGCACCACGAAACCCTCCCTTAATTAGCCAAGGCTGCCCTAAGTTGTCTGGTTACCCTATCCTCGATACCTGCGCGCCGCTACCACCCCCCACCCAGGAGTCCGATGGAACCGAACCCACCGCGGCGTCCGGGCCCGAGGGGATTCGTGCCGTTCCCGGCCGACCGCGCCGCGTCCTACCGGACGAAGGGCTATTGGGCGGGACGCCCGCTGGACAGCCTGCTGACCGACGCGGCGCGCCGCTGGCCCCGCCGGCGCGCTGTCGTCGACGCCGCGGCGGATACCGGGTTGAGCTTCGGCGAACTCGACGCGCGGGCCGATCGCGTCGCGGCCGGGCTGGGGCGGCTGGGCATCGCACCGGGCGACCGGGTGCTGCTTCAGCTGCCGAACGGCTGCTCGTTCGCGGTGGCGCTGTTCGGCTTGCTGCGGGCGGGCGCGATCCCGGTGCTGTGTCTGCCCGGCCACCGGGCCACCGAACTGGCCCACTTCGCCGCGGTCAGCGATGCGACCGGCCTCATAATCCCGGACACCGCAAGCGGTTTCGACCACCGGGCGATGGCGCGCGGTCTGATGGCCGAGCACCCCGCGCTTACGCACGTCGTCGTCGACGGCGACCCCGCGGAATTCACCCCGTGGACGCACCTGTGCGACGAAACCGCCGGAAAGCCCCCAGTGCCGCCGCCTGATCCGGAAACACCTGCCCTGCTGCTGGTTTCGGGCGGCACCACCGGCACTCCCAAACTCATCCCCCGCACCCACGACGACTACCTCTTCAACGCGACCGCCAGCGCCGAGGTCTGCGGGCTGGGCGGCGACGACGTCTACCTGGCGGTGCTGCCCGCGGGCCACAACTTCCCGCTGGCCTGCCCCGGCCTGCTCGGCGCCATGTCCGTGGGCGCCGCGACGGTGTTCGGCACCGACCCCAGCCCGGAGGCCGCCTTCGCCGCGATCGAGCGCCACGGCGTCACGGTCACCGCGCTGGTGCCCGCGCTGGCCACGCTGTGGGCGCAGGCCTGCGACTGGGAGCCGGCGACACCGAAATCGTTGCGGCTGTTACAGGTTGGCGGCTCGCGGCTGGAACCGGCGGACGCCCGCCGGGTGCGCGCCGCTCTGACTCCGGGCCTGCAGCAGGTGTTCGGGATGGCGGAAGGCCTGCTGAACTACACCCGCCCCGATGACCCGGCGGAGATCGTCGAGAACACCCAGGGGCGACCGTTGTGCGTCGACGACGAAGTGCGCATCGTGGACGCCGCGGGCGAGCCGGTGCCGCCCGGCGAAGAGGGCGAGCTGCTGGTGCGCGGACCGTACACGCTCAACGGGTATTTCCGCGCGGAGCGCGACAACGAGCGCTGCTTCGATCCCGACGGCTTCTACCGCAGTGGCGACCTCGTCCGCCGCCGACACGACGGCTACCTGGTGGTCACGGGCAGGGTCAAGGATGTCATCTGCCGCGGCGGCGAGACCATCGCGGCGGCCGAACTCGAGGAGCACTTGGCGAGTCATGCCGCGATCCGTTCGGCGGCCGCTGTCGCACTGCCCGATCCCTACCTGGGCGAAAAAGTTTGTGCTGCAGTTGTTTTCACCGGAGAACCGATCACCCTCGCGGAGCTGAACGCCCACCTGGACGAGCGCGGTGTGGCCGCCCACGCCCGGCCCGACGCGCTGGTCGCGATGCCGGCGCTGCCCGTCACGCCGATCGGCAAGATCGACAAGAAAGCGATCGTGCGTCGACTCGCCGGGCGATGACGGCGCGAATTCAGTGCTGCACCCGCACGGCCAAGTAGTAGTCGTGCTGCCGGGTGTTGTCGACGGTGTAGCCGACCGCCTTCGAAGCGGCCTCATGATCGGAACTCAACCAGCGCTCGGTGTGTTGGCGCTCGAACTCGGCCCACGATGCCACAGTGAATCTCTCCAGCAAGATCTGGGGGCTCTTGGCGCTGCGGTACAGCTGCCAACTGTGGCCACCGGTACGCAGGCGTGACCGCCTGACGGCGCTCATCGCCTCGATGAAGCCGTCGAGGTTCTCGGCCGACACGCGATATCGCACGGTCACCAGCACCGGTCCGTCGTGGGGGCTCGGCTCGAACACGAGCATCGGCGACGTCCAGCACGTCGAGATGTCGCGACTCAGCAGCCCGGTTGACGCCCGCAGCGGAAGCACGGCGACGCTGAGGGCCGCGACGCCCAGCAGGATCGCCGAGCAATTCAACGCGACCTCGAGACCCGCCCGTGTGGCGACGACGCCCCAGAAGTACGAGCCGATCGCCATCGACCCCGTGAAAACCAGCAGATATACCGACAACCCGCGGGCCCGGACCCATTGCGGGAGGTGCAGTTGCGCCGCGGCGTTCAAGGTCGACAACGTGATCAGCCACGCCATCCCGGCCAGCACCAACACCGGCATCGCCGCCGCGAACGGCAGCCACGCCACCGCCGCAACCGCGAGACCGTAGACCGCGGCGCACAGCGCCAACAGCACGTTGGCCGAGGCCTTCCGGCGCAGCGGTGTGGCGACCGCGACGGCGAGCGTCGCGCCGAGACCGATGGCCCCCAGCGTCAGCCCGTAGCCGCCGGCTCCCAGGTGCCAGCGGTGGTGAGCGGACACGGGCAACAGCGCCAGCAGCGCCGAGGCGGGAAACAGAAAAAGGGCCGCGCGCAACAGGATCCTGAGAAAAATCGGGCTGTGCACCACATATTGCAATCCGGCGCCGATCGCTTGGCCGATGCGCTCCCGCTCGATCGGCGCGAGTTGCTTGGGGCGTTTCCAGTCACGCAGGACGACGATGATGCCGACGAACGAAATCGCGTTGATCGCAAAGACCGCGGCGGGGCCGGCCAGCGCCACGGCGATGCCGCCGATCGCTGGTCCCACCGCCTGGCCGACGTTCACCGAGACGCTGGACAGGGTGGCGGCGGCCGGTATCTGCTCGCGCGGGACGACCTCCGGCTGAATCGCCTGCCAGGCCGGTGCGGTCAGCGCCGAAGCGCACCCGATGGCCACCGTGAACAGCAACAGCGCCGTCGGGTTGAGGTGTCCGGCGTAGGTGAGCGCCGCCAGGGCCAGCGCCACCACCACCGCGTACGACTGCAGAAAGATCAGCAGCCGCCGCCGGTCGAACAGGTCGGCGAGCACTCCGGCGAACAGTCCCAGCAACAGCGTCGGCCCGAGGCTGGCCGTCTGGACCAGCGACACGATGGCGGCACTGCCGTGCGCCTCGATCAAGAACCATTGGGCCGCCACGCTTTGCATCCACGTCCCGACGTTCGAGACGAACTGCGCGATGAACAGGTTGCGGTACAGGGGATTGCGCAACGGTGTGGGCGCGGGTTGCCCCCCGCCGGCACGCTCCTTGACCTGAGTCACGGTCGAACCGATTGACGACGGCCCGTCGCTTCCGCGGCAACGCCTTGCGCCTCGTGCACGACTGAAAAGTCTAGGACACGCGTTCTCGCCGCAGCATCCGACAGGCGGCTAGAAATTGAGCCCGGAGAACATCACCCGGCCGGGGTCGTACTTCTGCCGCACGGCGCTCAGCCGGGACAGATTCGGACCGAAGTAGCGCGCGGGCGGCTGGTTGGCCTCGATGTAGTTCACGTACCCGCCGACCGAATACGGTTGCACCGCTTGGTGTGCGGTGGTGAGCCAGTTGGCCGCCGCCGAAGGGTCGCCGGTTTCGACGTACCACTGCACCAGCGAGGACTGCCGGCGCCACGGAAACGCCGTGGCCCCCGGCGCCACGGCCGCCAGCGCCCCGTCGAGGGCGTGCATGATCGCCAACATGCGCCCCGCGCCGCGGGGGAAGGCGTCGACCGCGGCGGCGATGCCCTGGGCCGCGGCGGGGGTGAGCGTCGTGAACACGTCGGATCCGCCGACGTACCCGAGCGGCGCCGGGTTGAGGTTCCCGACGGCCAGGTACCGCACCAGGTCCAGGTAATTGAACGTGTGGTTGTCGGTCCCGGTCGGTTGCAGCCCGACGGCGGACGCGATCGCGCTCGCCACGCTGCCGCCCGACCCGGCCGGGCACGTCGCCATGATCCGGCAGTGTGTGCCCATCGCGTCGACGGTGGCGTCGGCCAGTGCCCAGCTGTTCCGGTCGGCGGTGCGCAGCCAGCTCTGCCAACCGAGCAAGACCTGCGCGAACGACTGCGGCGGGAAGTTGATGTTCACCACATCGACGTCACTGGTCGGGAACGTGGCGAAGGTCAGCGAGGTCGTCACGCCGAAGTTGCCGCCACCGCCGCCGCGCAGCGCCCAGAACAAGTCGGGGTTGCTGGCGGCCGACGCGGTGACCGCCTGGCCGCCGGGCAGCACCACCGACGCCGACGTCAACTGGTCGCACAGCAGGCCCGCGTGCCGGGACTGGGCGCCCAGCCCGCCGCCCAGGGCGTGGCCCGCGGCGCCCACCGACGGGCACGTGCCCGTCGGGATGCCCCGGCCGGCCGCGGCGAGAGTCTGGTGCATCGCGTAGAGACTGGTTGCGGGCGTCACCGTGACCTGCCCTGTGGCGGCGTCGTAGTTGATGTCGCCGGGCAGTTGCCGCAGATCGAACACCAGGGCGCCGTTGGCCGTGGACGCGCCGATGTAAGAATGCCCGCCGCTGCGCGGCGCGACCTTGACGTTGTTGGCAGCGGCGAACGCCATCGCCTTCTGCACGTCCGCCGCCGACGTGGGCGTGACGATCGCGGCCGGCGTGGAACCGTTGTAGTTGGTGTTGAAAACCTGCTTGGCCGAGCCGAATTGAGGGCTGCCCGGCAATAGCACCTTGCCGCCCAGGGCGGTGGACAGGCCGTCCCAGCCGGACGCGGCCGGAGCGGCGGTGGCCCGTACCGAGCCGAGTCGGCCCGATCCGAAAACCGCGCCGGCGGCCAACGCGCCCGCGGCGCCGCGCAAGAACGCCTGGCGGGAGATCTCACGCACCAACGTAGGGCTCCCGCGATTGCGTCATGCCCGCATTGTCGACCACGAAAAGCGCGGTGCCGCGCGACCTGTCGCGGGGTGGCTGAAACGTGCCCGAACCGTTACCCGGGTACGGCTCCGCCCTTACCGGCCGCTGAGTGTAAGCGTGCCTTCGGTTTTGAGCACCCTGCTGGCGGTGATCCGTTCGGCCTTGCGGGCCTCGCGCTCGAGGTAGCGCTGCTTGGATTCGTCGAATTTGTCGCTGGCCATTTCGAGTTCCTTGATCAGCACGGCAAGGTCGTCGCGCATCCGGGCGGCCTCGCCGGTGAAGTCCTCGCGTTCGAAGATGCGCCACTTCTTCAGCACCGGCATGACGACCTCGTCGAGATGGATGCGCGGGTCGTAGACGCCGCCGACCGCGATGATCACCGCCTTGCGCCGAAATTCGGGCACCGTGAAGCCGGGCATCTTGAAATTGCGCAGGATGCGGTGCACCGATCGCATCGCCTGGTTGGGCGCGATGTCGAGGCCCGCGGCGCTGACATCGCGGTAGAAGATCATGTGCAGGTTCTCGTCGTGCGACACGCGGGCCATCAACTGTTCCGCGATGCTGTCATCAGCGGCCCTGCCGGTGTTGCGGTGCGCGACCCGGGTCGCCAATTCCTGGAACGACACGTACATGACCGAGTCGAAGAGGCTGTCAGCGAACATGTCGCCCTGGTGGTTCTGACCCGGGCTGAAGCCACGGGTCATTTGCTCCATGCGCAGCTTCTCCAACTCGACCGGGTCCACCGCCCGGGTGACCACCAGGTAGTCGCGCAGCGCCGTGCTGTGCCGGTTCTCCTCGGCGGTCCACCGATTCACCCACTGGCCCCACGGGCCGTCCATGGTGAAGTTCATCGCGATCTCGCGGTGGTACGACGGCAGGTTGTCCTCGGTCAACAGGTTCTGCACCATAGCGACCTGCGCCACGTCGGACAGCCGACTCTGCTCGGGCTCCCAATCCTGGCCGTCCAGCGCGTAGAAGTTCTTGCCGTCCGACCAGGGGATGTAGTCGTGCGGGTTCCATTCCTTGAACAGCGAGAGGTGGCGGTTGAGCAATTGCTCGACCACCGGCTCCAGCTCGCGGAGTAGCTGCAGGTTCGTCAAGCCCTCTGACACGTGGACCTCCCAGTTATCTGTGTCGACGAGTACCTGTTTCAGGCAGTTACATCAAGATGACACGCCGGGAACCGGGCGACTAGGGCCAAAAGTCCCTACGGTTGGCGCCACGACGGGCGCACTTCTTCACACCGGCGTCGATCTCGACGAAAGACCACTCGAGCGCTATTGCCGCGCGATCAGGTAGGGCGCGAGGGTGGACAGCTTTTCGCAGGTCTCCTCGAATTCCCGCTCGGGTTGGGATTCTTCGATGATCCCGGCACCGGCGCGCAACCACGTCGTCCCGTCGCTTTCGTAGGCCGCCCGCAGCGTCAGTGCGGCGTCCAGGCCGCCGTTGGCCAAAAGCATGACGACCGCACCGGAATACAGCCCGCGCGGGCCATCGTCGAGGCGCAGGATGGCCTCGACGGCGGCCGCCTTCGGGATGCCCGACGCCGTGACCGCCGGGAAGAGCGCCTCCAACGCGTCCATCCGGTCGCTCGACGGGTCCAGCCGCGCGCTGACCGTGGAACCGAGATGCTGCACGCTGCCGCGCTCTCGCACCGTCATGAAGTCGGTGACCACCGCGGTGCCCGGTTCGGCGATCTCGACCATCTCCCGCAGCGAGCTGCGCACCGAAATGGCATGCTCGACAATCTCTTTGGAATTCGACTCCAGGTCGTCGCGGGCCTGACGATCGCGCGCCGCACCGCGCCCGAGAGCGCGCGTGCCGGCCAGCGGCTCGGTCACCACGGCGCCGTCACGGTGAACGGCCGCCACAAGTTCGGGGCTGTAGCCGACGGCGCGAATCCCGCCCAGCCGCAACAGAAACGACCGCACCGGGGTGTTGTGCGGCCGGCCCCGCCGATAGGTCGACGGGAAGTCGAGCGCGAAAGGGACTTGGACGCAACGGGACAGGATCACCTTGTGGTAGCGGCCCGTGGCGATCTCGCGAACGGCCGCGGCCACCCGCCCGCGGTATCCGGACGGGTCGGCGGTCACGTCGACCGCGCGGGCGTCGGGCACCCCGGGCAGGCCGTCGGTCAACAATCGGCGTACCGCCTCGAGCTGGGCGGCTTCGGCGCCCTGCACGCGCACCGCCTCTGGGGTCACCACGATGCGGGTCCGAGGCCAAAACACCCGCGCCAACGGGGTTCGCGGAGCCAGTCGCTCCTGGAGCCCGTGGCGGTAGACGCCGAGTTCGAAGGCGATCCAGCCGAAGAGCTGATCGGTTTCGAGCAGCAGCCGGTCGATGGCTTCGCCCAGGGCCGGGCCCGGCCGTCCGGACCACTGTTGCCGCTGGACGACGCCGTCCCGGATCACCCGCAGTTCGTCGCTGTCCAGCTCGATCATCGCCCGCACGCCGCTGGCCAGCACCCATTGCCCGTCGTGCTCGTACAGCAGGTACTCCTCGCCGCGCCGCTCGGGCAGCGCGGCGGCCAGCTCGGCCGCCAGGTCGGCGGGATGGACGTCGGGCGGCAAGGGAATGTGCGGTGACGTGGAGCCGGCGGAACTGGCCTCGACGCTGACCTCGGTCACGGTTAGTAAATGTAGCCTAACCTATCTAGGCGGGCGCAACCCCGCCCCGCCCGCGCGTCGGAGACACCCGCCGTCTGCCACACCCGCCCGGGCAACGCCCCCTACAGCAAATCCCCAGAAAAGTCACAGAGGATTCACGTCAAGCGCCGTTTATGCCCCCGACCAGCGGCGCTGTGACCACCGGCTTTGGGAAATTTAGCTATTGCGATACGGCTGTGTAAAACATCGGCTTTTCACGCTGTGTCCGAGTGGCGGACCCCTACCCGCGGGGTTAAATTTTGCACCGGTTTCGGGAAGTCGTGTTGCCCCGGTGTTGCGAACGGTGCTTCCCCAGTCACTGCTTCAAAAAGAGAGGCACCCATGCTGCAAGAGTTCTGGCACAACTTCACCCACAATCTGTTCAAGCCACTTCTGCTGTTCTTCTACTTCGGGTTCCTGATCCCGATCCTGAAGGTGCGCTTCGAGTTCCCGTACGTGATCTATCAGGGCCTGACGATGTACCTGCTGCTGGCCATCGGCTGGCACGGCGGCGAAGAGCTCGCCAAGATCAACGCCTCCAGCATCGGGGTCATCGTCGGCTTCATGCTGCTGGGCTTCCTGCTCAACTTTGTGATCGGTGCCGTCGCCTACGTGCTGATGGGGTGGTTGACCTCGCTGAGACGGGTCGATCGGGCCACGGTCGCGGGTTATTACGGATCCGACTCGGCCGGCACGTTCGCCACCTGCGTGGCCGTCCTGGCCGCCGTCGGCATCTCGTTCAACCCGTACATGCCGGTGATGCTGGCCGTCATGGAGATTCCCGGCTGCCTGGTCGCGCTCTACTTCGTTGCGCTGCTGCGCCACCGGAACATGGACGCCGCCGGGAACATGCCCGACGAGCCCGGGTACACGCCGCCGGTCAAGGTCGGCATCGGGCCGGGCACGGCGGCAAAGCCGCCGCACGGCCAGAGCCTGGAGGCCGAGCACGACCGGGGCGTCGAGCAGGAGCTGGAGCTGGCGATGGAAAAGTTGGAGCACCCGAACTGGGAGCCCGACCAGACTCCGCCGATCGGCAAGGCCAAGCGGATGCCGATGTTCTCCCGTGAGCTGCTGCAGGAAGTGTTCCTCAACCCCGGGCTCGTTCTTCTGTTCGGCGGCATCATGATCGGCCTCATCAGTGGGCTGCAGGGACAGAAGGTCGTGGCCGACGACGACAAGTTCTTCGTGTTGGCTTTCCAGGGCGTGCTGTGCCTCTTCCTGCTCGAGATGGGCATGACGGCGTCCCGCAAGTTGCGTGACTTGCGGTCGGCCGGTCCCGGCTTCATCGCATTCGGCTTGATCGCGCCGAATATCTTTGCGCCGCTGGGCATCATCGTCGCCCACATCTACGCGTCGGCCACCCACGCCGATTTCAAGCCGGGAACCTACGTGCTGTTCGCGGTGCTGTGTGGCGCGGCGTCGTACATCGCCGTCCCGGCGGTCCAGCGGCTGGCCATCCCCGAGGCCAGTCCCACTTTGCCGCTGGCCGCGTCCCTCGGCTTGACGTTCTCCTACAACGTCACCATCGGAATCCCGCTCTACATCGAGATCAACCGCCTGGTCGCGCACTGGTTCTAGCGCCGGTCCTTTCGTGCCCGATCGCCGTCCTGCGCCTGACGCCGGACGGTGATCGGGCACGAACCAGCGTTGTTAATTGTTCGTAAAGACGGCATGACTCCGTTGACGCAGGCCGCGTGAGTCTTCATATTTCTATTGATGTTCTGGGACGCTCCGCGTCAGTTGCCGCTTCTCGCATCGCCGGACTGAATCGCACGGAGGCGCCACAATGTTGCAGGAGTTCTGGCAGAACTTCACGCACAATCTCTTCAAGCCCCTGCTGCTTTTCTTCTACTTCGGATTCCTGATCCCGATCCTCAAAGTGCGGTTTGAGTTCCCTTACGTGATCTATCAGGGCCTGACCATGTACCTGCTGGTGTCGATCGGCTGGCAGGGGGGCGAAGAACTCGCCAAGATCCAACCGGCCGACATCGACAACATCGCCGGCTTCGCCGTCATGGGCTTCGTCCTGAACTTCGCCATCGGCTGCCTGGCCTACGTGTTGTTGAAGTACATGACCGCTATGCGCCGCGTTGACCGAGCGACGGTCGCGGGGTACTACGGGTCGGATTCGGCGGGAACCTTCGCTACCTGCGTGGCCGTCTTGGCGGGCGCGGGCATGGCCTTCAACGCCTATATGCCGGTTCTGCTGGCCGTCATGGAGATTCCCGGTTGCCTGGTGGCGCTTTACCTGGTGGCGCGGTTGCGTCATCGAGGACTCACCGAATCGGGGTACATGCCCGGCGAGCCCGGCTACGTCGCACCGAGCAAGGTCGCGAGTGGTCCCGGGACCGCTACGCGCCCCCCGCAGGGTCGGAGTCTCGAGAGCGAGGGCGAACGCGGGGTCGAGCAGGAACTCGAATTCTCGATGGAAAAGCTGGAACATCCGAACTGGGAGCCCGATCAAAGCCCGGCCCGCGGGAGGGCCAAGAGGATGCCCATCTTCTCCCGCGAGATCTTAAAGGAAGTGTTCCTCAATCCCGGGCTCATCCTGCTCATCGGCGGCATCGTCATCGGCTTCATCAGCGCGCTGCAGGGACAGAAGGTCGTCCACGACCAGAACGAGCTCTTCGTCGCGGCGTTTCAGGGCGTGCTCTGCCTGTTCCTGCTGGAGATGGGCATGACAGCGTCGCGAAAGTTGCACGACCTCAAGCTCGCCGGGCGCGGCTTCATCCTCTTCGGCCTGCTGGCGCCCAACTTGTTTGCGGCGCTGGGCATTCTGGCCGCCTACACCTACGCGGAGCTGACCCACACCCACTTCCAGCCGGGCACCTACGTGCTGTTCGCGGTGCTGTGCGGTGCGGCGTCCTACATCACGGTGCCGGCGGTGCAGCGGCTGGCGATCCCCGAGGCCAGCCCGACGCTGCCGCTGGCCGCGTCGCTGGGTTTGACGTTCTCGTACAACGTCACCATCGGCATCCCGCTCTACATCGAGTTCAATCGCCTGGTCGCGCACTGGTTCCCGGGCGCCTGACAAACGCGTATCGGGATTCGCCCGACATCGAGATCGTCCGCATGGCCATGCGCCGTCTGCGATCTCGTGAAACGGCGCCGCCCGAGCAACCCGCGCGCCGGGGTAGGAAGTCCGGACAGCCTCCACGCCAACGACTTTCACTTCCGGGCCACCCGGCGCTTCAGCCGGCGGCTTGGCGTACTACCCGCCACAGCACCCATTGGTGCTTGGAAGTTTCCGTTCGCCCGGCCGCGCGTTGTCAATTGCCCGTAAACGCGGCGTCAAATATTCGTAAAGACCTGTTCACTGCCGTTCGCGCGCGCGGGGAAGGGAGGAAACTGCATGAGTTCCACATGAATTCGACTCACACCTGTTCGAGCCGTTGTCGAGAGGGCGCTCACCGTGCTACAGAACACATCCGTTCCGGCAACCGTTCCGGCCGAAAAGCCCCGCAATGGCCTGGCCGGTCTCAAACACTGGCGCTACGACCTTCGCTCGGGTTTTACGGTGGCCATGATCTCGCTGCCGTTCTCGATGGGAATCGCCATTACCTCGGGTGCGCCGCCGATCTGCGGCATCATGTCGGCGATCATTGCCGGCTTCGTCCTGCCGTTCGTGGGCGGCTCGTATGTGACCATCAGCGGCCCGGCCGCGGGACTGGCACCGGCCCTGTTCGCCGGCATGATCGCACTGGGACACGCCCGCCTGGGCCATGGCGGCTCTACGGCGCAGTTGCTCGCCGTGGGATACCCGCTGGTGTTGGTCGCCATCGCCATCGCGGGCGTATTCCAAGTGGTCCTTGCCAAGTTGAAGGTGGCGCGGCTGAGCGCCATCTTCCCGGCCGCGGCCATTCACGGCATGCTGGCCGCGATCGGCCTGATGATCATCGTCAAGCAGATTCCCCTCTTCATGGGCGTGAAGTTCGAGGCTCACGAATTCTGGGCGGTTCTGGGCGAAGTGCCCAGCCATGTCCACACGATGAGTCCCAAGGTCTGCGCCCTCGGGATCGGCTGCCTGGCGGCGCTGTTCGCGCTCGCGGCGGTGCCCTGGCGGCTCCTGAAGATCATGCCGCCCCCGGTCTGGGTGTTCTTGGGCGGCACGTTGGTCAGCACATTGATCCTGAAGGTGGACAAGTCCCACCTGATCAACATCCCCGACTCGCTCGAGCACGGGATCGTCTTCCCCCAATTCGGTGAGGCATTCACCGATGCCGCGGTGTGGCTGCCCCTGGCCTACCTGGTTATCACCCTGCTTTTGATCGACGCGACCGAGTCCCTGGCGACGATCGCGGCCGTGGACAACATCGACCCCTATCGCCGCCGATCCGACCCGGACAAGACCTTGCTGGCCATGGGCATGTCCAACGGCGCCTCCAGCATGCTCGGCGGCTTGACCATCATCCCCGGCATGGTCAAGAGCACGGCGAATGTCATGGCGGGCGGCCGGACCCAGTGGGCCAACTTCTACAACGCCTGCTTCCTGCTGACGTTCGTGCTTGTCGGCCGGTACGTGATCGACTTGGTCCCGATGGCCGTCCTGGGCGCCATCCTGGTATTCATCGGCTACAAGCTGTGTAAGCCCGCGCTCTGGGTCAAGATCGCGCGGATCGGGACGGCGCAGTTCGTCGTATTCGCAACCACATTGCTCGTGACCGTGACGACGGACCTGCTCGTCGGCATCGTCGCCGGCGTCGTCCTGGAGTTGCTGTTGAACCTGTGGTACGTGGGCCTCTGGCACACCCTGAGCAACTCGGAATTCGACAGGCCGAATTTCGTCGCTCGCTTCCTCAGCCTCTTCCGCAATCCGGTGTCCCAGCGGGAAGTCGACGGCGCCACTTACCACCTGTACTTGGATGGCCCGCTGGTGTGTTTCAACCTGTTCCACGTGATTCGGGAGCTGAGGCAGCTTCCGGACGGCACCCGAACGGTCTATCTCCACTTGAGCTCACGGGTGCCGCTTGTCGATCACACGACGGGTGAGTCCCTCCGTTATTACCTGGAAGAATTCAGCGGCCAGGACGAGAGTCCGAGGCTGTTGATCGAGGGGTGGGACCACATGCGGCCCCTCTCCAAACATGAGACGAGCACGCGGATCGCGATCGCCGCCGTCGGGAAAGGGGCCGCCACGGATCGGGCCCAACCTGAATTGAGGATCGCCATAGCCACCGTCGAGAAGGTGGCCTCCGCGGATCGAGCCGAGCACGAATTGCGGGTCGCTCAGACCACCGATTGACGCCCGACGCCTACCCCAGCAGCGTGCGCACCACCCCGTCGGCCAGCAGGCGGCCGCGCGGGGTGAGCACCAGCCGGTCACCGTCGGCGACCAGCAACCCGTCCGCCACCGCGGTCTCGGCGCGTTGACGCTCGTCGGCGCCCAGTCGGTCCAACGGAAGCCCTTGCCGCAAACGGATTTTCAGCAACACCTCCTCGGTGTGCGACGCCTCGCCATCCAGCCGCTCGAAACCCGAGACCGGCAGCGTGCCCGCGGTCAGCGCGTCCGCATAGGCGTTGGGGTGCTTGACGTTCCACCAGCGCGTCGCGCCGACATATCCGTGGGCGCCCGGCCCGGCACCCCACCACTCGCCGCCGTCCCAGTAGCCGAGGTTGTGCCGGCACTCGCCACCGGGCCGGCACCAGTTGGACACCTCGTACCAACCCAGGCCGGCCGCGGACAGCCGGGCATCGACCAATTCGTAGCGGTGCGCCAGCACGTCGTCGTCGGGAGCGGCCAGCTCCCCGCGCCGAACCCGCCGCGCCAGCGCCGTGCCCTCCTCCACCACCAGGGCGTAGGCGGACACATGGTCGACGCCGGTGTCGACGGCGGTGTCGACGGAGCGCAGCAGGTCGTCGTCGGACTCCCCCGGCGTCCCGTAGATCAGATCGAGGCTGACGTGTTCGAAGCCCTCGGCCAACGCCTCGCGGGCCGCGGCCGCCGACCGGTTCGGCGTGTGTATCCGGTCGAGGACGCCGAGCACGGTCGGTGACACCGACTGCATGCCCAGCGACACCCGGGTGTAGCCGGCGGCGCGGGTCGCCGCGAAGAAGTCCGGCCACGCCGACTCGGGATTGGCCTCGGTGGTGATCTCGGCGTCGGGGGCGAGGACGAAGTGGTCGCGCACCATGCCCAGCAGCCGGGCCACCCGCTCACCACCCAGCAGCGACGGCGTCCCTCCCCCGACGAACACCGTGCTCACCGTCGGTCCGTCCAAGCGGGCGGCCGCCAGCCCCAGCTCCGTCCCCAGCGCCTCCAGCCAGGCGTCCGGGTTGACGCCACCCAGTTCGGCCGGGGTGTAGGTGTTGAAGTCGCAATAGCCGCACCGCGTGAAGCAGAACGGGACGTGGACGTACAACCCGAACGGCCGGCCGGGAATCGGCTGCAGGGCGGGCAGCTCGGCGGGGGCCTCGCGAAGTGGCATGCCAAATACTCCCACGGCGGCCGGGGCGAGGCGTGCGGCGTCGACGCCGACAAGCGCATCGGCGCAGGTCATGCGCCACACGGTGCTCAGCGGATTCTCCGCTTTCGCTGACCGAACGTCCAGGTTCGCCGCCTAGTTTGGGTCAGCGTGAGGAAAAATATGACCTGATCGCAACCCCCCTCCCGGGCCATGGCAGAATGGCAGCCGTGACCGCCAACCGCAGCTTGCGCATCGCCCTCGTGGCGCGGCGGCACATTGATCTCAAGCGTGTCTGCAGCTGTTGTTGTTGCTGTCTGCCTTGATGCCGTAGACCCGCCCCACCTGTAACTCAGCTGGCTGCCGGATCTGCGCAGCCGAAATAAATGCGGTGTGCTGCGCGTCCAAGCCTGCGATGTTCGCGAAGGAGATCCGATGACGACAGCACCTCCCGCAAAGTCCCGCAACGAGGGCCAGTGGGCGCTGGGAAATCGCGAGGCCCTCAACCCCAACGAAGAGATGAAGCAGGCCGGAGCCCCGCTCGAGGTCCGGGATCGCATCGAAAACGTCTATGCACAGGGCGGATTCGACAGCATCGACAAGAGCGACCTGCGTGGCCGCTTCCGTTGGTGGGGCCTGTACACCCAGCGCGAACAGGGTTACGACGGGTCGTTCACCGGCGACGAGAACGCCGAGTTGCTCGAGGCCAAGTACTTCATGATGCGCGTGCGCTGCGACGGCGGCGCGCTGTCGACCGCCGCGCTGCGCACGGTCGGCCAGATCTCGACCGAATTCGGCCGCGACACCGCCGACATCTCCGACCGGCAGAACGTGCAGATGCACTGGATCGAGGTGGAGAACGTTCCCGAGATCTGGCGGCGGCTCGACGAGGTCGGGCTGCAGACCGCCGAGGCGTGTGGCGACTGCCCGCGGGTGATCCTGGGCTCACCGGTGGCCGGCGAATCGCTCGACGAGGTGCTCGACCCCACCTGGGCCATCGAGGAGATCGTGCGTCGCTACATCGGCAAGCCGGACTTCGCCGACCTACCGCGCAAGTACAAGACCGCCATCTCGGGCCTGCAGGACGTCGCGCACGAGATCAACGACATCGCCTTCATCGGCGTCAACCACCCCGAGCACGGTCCCGGCCTGGACCTCTGGGTCGGCGGAGGCCTGTCCACCAACCCGATGCTGGCCCAGCGCGTCGGCGCCTGGGTGCCGCTGGACGAGGTGCCCGAGGTGTGGGCCGCGGTGACCTCGATTTTCCGCGACTACGGCTACCGGCGGCTGCGGTCAAAGGCGCGGCTGAAGTTCCTGATCAAGGACTGGGGCGTGGAAAAGTTCCGCGAGGTTCTCGAAACCGAGTACCTCAAGCGGCCGTTGATCGACGGACCGGCCCCCGAGCCGGTCAAGCATCCGATCGATCACGTCGGGGTGCAGCGGCTCAAGAACGGGCTCAACGCCGTCGGTGTCGCGCCGATCGCCGGGCGGGTGTCCGGCACCATCCTGTCGACGGTGGCCGACCTGGCCGAGGCCGCCGGTTCGAACCGGGTCCGGTTCACGCCGTACCAGAAGCTCATCATCCTCGACGTGCCCGACGAGCAGCTCGACGAGCTGATCGCCGGGGTGGAGGCGCTGGGCCTGCAGGCGCGCCCGTCGCAGTGGCGCCGAAACCTCATGGCGTGCACCGGGATCGAGTTCTGTAAGTTGTCCTTCGCCGAAACACGGGGCAGGGCACAGGAACTGGTGCCCGAGCTGGAGCGCCGGCTCGAGGACCTCAACTCGCGGCTGGACGTGCCGATCACGGTCAACATCAACGGCTGCCCCAATTCGTGTGCGCGAATCCAGGTCGCCGACATCGGGTTCAAGGGCCAGATGGTCGACGACGGTCACGGCGGCTCGGTCGAGGGCTTTCAGGTGCATTTGGGCGGAAGCCTCGGCCTGGACAGCGGTTTCGGCCGAAAACTACGTCAGCACAAGGTCACCAGCGACGAGCTGGGCGACTACATCGATCGGGTAGTACGCAACTTCATCAAGCACCGGAGCGACGGCGAACGATTCGCGCAGTGGGTCGTTCGCGCCGAGGAAGGCGACTTGCGATGAGCATAGAAACCACCAGCCCCACCGAGGCCGACCTGCGCGAGCTGGCCGCCCGTGGTGCCGCGGAACTCGAGGGCGCCAGCGCCACCGACCTGCTGCGCTGGACCGACGAGAACTTCGGCGGGGTGAACGGGCCGCGCGCGTGGGCGACATGCAATTACGTGGTGGCGTCCAGCATGCAGGAGGCGGTGCTGATCGACCTGGCCGCCAAGGTGCGGCCGGGTGTGCCGGTGATGTTCCTGGACACCGGCTACCACTTCGTGGAGACCATCGGCACCCGGGACGCGATCGAGTCCGTCTACGACATCCGGGTGGTCAACGTCACGCCGGAGCACACGGTTGCCGAGCAGGACCGGCTGATGGGCAAGGACCTGTTCGCGCGCGACCCCGGCGAGTGCTGCCGGCTGCGGAAGGTCGCCCCCCTGGGCAAGGCGCTGCGCGGCTACTCGGCGTGGGTCACCGGGCTGCGCCGCAGCGACTCACCGACGCGCGCCAACGCCCCGCTGGTCAGCTTCGACGAGGGCTACAAGCTGGTGAAGATCAACCCGCTGGCGGCGTGGACCGACGAAGACATGCAGAACTACATCGACGAGCACGATGTGCTGGTAAATCCCCTTGTCTACGACGGGTATCCGTCGATCGGTTGCGCACCCTGCACGGCCAAGCCGGCCGAGGGCGCCGACCCGCGCAGCGGGCGCTGGCAGGGGCACGCCAAAACGGAATGCGGGTTGCACGCGTCGTGACCACGCTGCGCCGGCGACGATGCAGAGGGAAGCGATGAGGAGCGGCGCGATGACCCTCGTGCTGACCGCGCACGGAAGCCAGGATCCGCGGTCGGCGGCCAACGCGTGGGCCGTCGCCGACGAGCTGAAGCGGCTGCGGCCAGGCCTGGACGTGCGGCCGGCGTTCTGCGAGCTGAACGCGCCGGGCCTGGCCGAGGTGCTGGGCGAGTGCCGCGACGCGGTCGTCACCCCGCTGCTCTTGGCGAACGCCTATCACGCGCGCGTCGACATCCCCCGCCAGATCGCCGGCTCCGGTGCCGATGCGCTGCAAGCCGACGTCCTCGGCGAGGATCCACGGCTGATTTCGCTGCTGCGGCAGCGGGTTACGGCCTGTGGTGTCTCCCGGCTCGATGACCGGGTCGGCGTGCTCGTGGCCGCGATCGGTTCATCCGACCCGCGTGCCAACGCGCGCACTCGGCAGGTGGCACCCCGGCTGCTGGCCGGGACGAGCTGGGCGGGCGCGACAACCGGGTTCGTGACCCGCCCGGAACCGTCGCTGGCCGAGGCTGCCGGCCGGTTGCGCCGCCAGGGCGCGCGGCGGGTGGTCATCGCGCCGTGGTTCCTGGCGCCGGGCAAGCTGCCCGACCGGGTGCGTGATTTCGCGGACGGGGCCGGCATCGAGCTGGCGGAACCCCTGGGCGCGCACCGACTGGTCGCCGAGACGGTGCTGGATCGCTTCGACCGGGCGCTGACGTCTTCGGCCGGCCGGATTGCCGCCTGAGTTTGTTGGGGCGTCGACGTATTCGAGCATGGGTTCGAGTTCGCGTGAGAGATTGCGGCGGTCCTCGGACGCGCTCGACGCTGACATCCCACCGGTTGTAGATCATCCGGGTATATTCTCGAACTTGGCCGAATTGTCTTGTACACCAGTGCAAGTGACAGTGCACGCCTAATTCGGTTGTCGCGCTGAGACCTCGATGTCGTTCAAGAACCTCAACAGAATTTCGTTGATGTCGTCGGGCTTCTCTTCGGGTGGGGTGTGACCGACGCCAGGCATCGTGATGATCTCCCGCATGTTGGGGAAGTTGACGGTCAAAGACTCGAATGCGGGTCCTTGGCGATCGATACCGAATAGAGGCTTCAACGACGGATCGCGTTCGCCGGTGAGAAACAAGGCCGGCAGCTTGACCGTTGCACCGTCGAGGAATGATGTGACTTCCCAGCCGCGATCTATCGCGGCGTACCACTTGTTGGCAGGCCCTATTCCGTTGCGGCTGAACTCATTGACGTAGTAGTCAAGCGCCTGCCGGCTCAGATACGACGGCAAAGTCTGCGGGACAGTGAAGGTGTCGAAGAACTTCTCATCCTTCGTCCACATCGAACGCCACTGCTCATCGTCTGGGCAGCAGCCCGATGTGGAGTAGAAGATGCCTAGCAGAAAACTGCGCAGGTCGCGCATGATTTCCTGTGCGATTTCCGGGCGGCCCAGGTACTCCTGGTAGAAATCGAGACCCTTTTGGTCAAGAGCGGCCCGCATGGTCGCCAGGGGCGGGACAGGGCCGCGCGCCTGGGGCGGCGAGCACATCATCAGCACGCCACGAAACAGGTCCGGTCGCATCAGGACGGCGTTAAAGACCACCGGCGAACCCCAGTCCTGTCCGACCAGCACCGCCGATTTCTCGCCCAACGCGCTCATCAACCCGACCACGTCACCCACAAGATGGGTGATGTCGTAGGCCGCAACGGCGTCGGGCGCTTCTGTTTGACCGTAGCCGCGTTGATCAGGCGCGACGACGCGGTACCCCGACGCCGCCACCGCCCGGATTTGATTCCGCCACAAGTACCAGAGGAATGGATATCCATGAAGCAACAGCACCAAGGGGCCGTGGCCCTCGTCCACATAATGCATGCGGATGCCGTTGACATCGGCAAAGCAGTGATTGAAACTCTGGGGATCGTCCGGTGCTACTGCGGGAGCACCGCGACCCGTCGATGTGTCCTCGCTCACACCGAAATCATCCTCCCTCTGAACGGTCACCGCACCGCTGGCTGAGTCAATCCGCCCGGTCTCATGCCCCGCCCTGCACCGCCGCATACGACAAAGCTCCAGCACAGGGAACCGCAGCCGGCCCACGGATCGAGCCCCGCCCGGGGTGCGCCGTGCCCGGGGCGGGCGTTGCGAGGTGCACCGTGTCGAGTACTGGGCCACCACCGGCCAAATCGACGTCAACAAACTCACCCTGGCCTGCGACGCCGATCACCCCTCGTCGAACACGGCGGTTGGACCACGCGCACACGCAAAGACGGCACCACCGAATGGATCCCACCAACGCACCTCGAGCATGGCCAGCCCAGAACCAACACCTTCCACCACCCCGAAGAACTCCTGGCCGACGGACAGACGACGCAGGCGACGACCCTTGGCCGAGCGCCGAAATGCCGCGCACCCTGCCCGATCGGTCCAGTACACTTCGTGGCTTGAACAGGCCCCCAGTTCACGCGCTGCTGGCCACTCTGGTGCTGTGGCTGGCCGCATGCGGCGGCAGCCACGGGCCCGCGCCTCTCGCGGCGGGTCCGTGCGAGATCGTGCCCAACGGCACGCCTGTTCCCGAGACACCACCGGGCTCAACGTCTTCGGTGCGGAACACCGCGGCCAGCCCCGAGGCCGCGACCGGGTACCGCAGCGACATGACCGTGGTGCGCACGGCCCACTACGCGGTGGCCACCGCCAATCCCCTGTCCACGCGGGCGGCCTGCCGGGTGCTGCGCGACGGCGGGACGGCAGCCGACGCGATGGTGGTGGCCCAGGCGGTGCTGGGTTTGGTCGAACCGCAGTCGTCCGGGCTGGGCGGCGGCGGGTTCGCTGTCTATTACGACGCGGGCACCGGCTCGGTACAGGCCTACGACGGCCGCGAAACCGCACCCGCGGCCGCCACCGAGAACTACCTGCGCTGGATCAGCGACGGCGACCGCGCCGCACCCGTCCCCGACGCGCGCGCCTCCGGCCGATCGATCGGGGTGCCGGGCATTCCGCGGATGCTCGAACTCGTGCACAACGACCACGGGCGCCTGCCCTGGCGCGATCTGTTCAGCCCCGCAATAGCATTGGCCGACAACGGTTTCGACATCAGCCCGCGGCTGGCCGCCGCGATCGCCGACTCCGCGGCGCAACTGCGGGTGGATCCGCAGGCGCGCGCATACTTCCTTAACCCCGACGGCACCCCGAAGGCCGTGGGCACCCGGCTGACGAACCCGGCGTACTCAAAGACGCTGTCCGCCATCGCCTCCGCCGGCGTCCACGCCTTCTATACCGGCGACATCGCCCACGACATGGTCGCCGAAGCCGTCGATACCGCCGGTGGGCGCACCCCCAGCCTGATGACCGCCGCGGACCTGGCCGGCTACGTGGCCAAGAAACGCGACCCGCTGTGCGCGTCGTATCGCGGCCGGCAGGTCTGCGGCATGCCCACCCCGTCGTCGGGCGGCGTCGCGGTGGCGGCCACGCTGGGAATCCTCGAGCATTTCCCGATGGGAAACTACCCGCCCACCAACGTCGACCTCAACGGCGGCCGCCCCAGTGTGCTCGGCGTTCACCTGGTCTCCGAGGCCGAGCGACTGGCCTATGCCGACCGCGACAAGTACGTCGCCGACGCCGATTTCGTCGGGCTGCCCGGCGGCTCCCTCGCCACGCTGATCGACCCGGGGTACCTCGCCGGGCGCGCCGCGCTGATCTCGCTTCAGCGCAGCATGGGAACCGCCAAGCCGGGGGACTTCGGCGCGCCCGGCGGCGTCGCATCCCCCGGCACAGAACACGGCACCAGCCACGTCAGCATCGTCGATTCCTACGGCAACGCCGCCGCGTTCACCACAACCGTCGAGTCGGCGTTCGGCTCGTTCCACCTGGTCGACGGGTTCGTCCTCAACAACCAGCTCACCGACTTCGCCGCCGACCCGCGCGCGCCCGACGGGTCGCCGGTGGCCAACCGCGTCCAGCCCGGCAAACGGCCGCGAAGCTCGATGGCGCCGACGCTGGTGTTCGATCCCGCGCCGGCGGGGCGGGGCGCGCTGTACGCGGTGACAGGCTCACCAGGCGGCTCCACGATCATCCAGTTTGTCGTGAAAACCCTTGTGGCAATGCTGGATTGGGGCCTGAACCCGCAGCAGGCGGTGTCGCTGGTCGATTTCGGCGCGGACAACTCACCGCTTACCAACGTCGGCGGCGAGGATCCCGAGATCAACCGGTCCGACGACGGCGACCACGACCCGCTGGTGGCCGGGCTGCGTGCGCTGGGGCACCGGGTGAGCCTGACCGATCAGTCGAGCGGGCTTTCGGCCATCACGCACGGCCCGACGGGGTGGACCGGCGGCGCCGACCCCCGCCGCGAGGGCGCCGTCATGGGCGACACCGGATGACTCACGCCGACGTCAAGGTGCTCCGGTCGGTGTCGGCGCCCCCGGCGACCCCCGAAGCGGCGATGTCGCTGGGCAGGGGCGGGACGCGGGTGGCTCGCACGTAGACGGTGTCACCGTCCCGCAATGCCAGCGCTTCGGCGTCCCCGCGGGTGATCTGCGCGGTGAAGGCCCCACCGGTGGCCGCGCTGGTCATCTCCACGCGCACCTCGAAACCGAGCGCGACCACCCGGTCGACCTTGGCGCGCACCACCCCGATCGATTCCGCGGTGCCGTCCCCGCCGGCGACGGCCATGTCGGGCTTGCGGCCGACGCGGATGTCGTGCGGACGCACCAACGCGCCGTTGAGTTCGGAGACCGCGCCCAGAAACGACATCACGAACGCGCTCGCCGGCGAGTCGTAGACCTCGGTGGGCGATCCGACCTGCTCGATGCGACCCTTGTTCAGCACCGCGATCCGGTCGGCCACGTCGAGCGCCTCGGCCTGGTCGTGGGTGACCAGCACCGTGGTGACGTGCACCTCGTCGTGCAGGCGCCGCAGCCACGCCCGCAGGTCCTCGCGCACCTTGGCGTCCAGCGCCCCGAACGGCTCGTCGAGCAACAGCACCTGCGGGTCGACGGCCAGCGCCCGGGCCAGCGCCATGCGCTGCCGCTGGCCGCCGGAGAGCTGGTTGGGATAGCGGGTCTGAAAGCCGCTGAGCCCCACCACCTCGAGCAGGTTGTCGACCTTCTCCTTGATCTCCGCCTTGGGGCGCTTGCGGATTCGCAGCCCGTACGCCACGTTGTCCCGAACGGTCAGGTGCTTGAACGCCGCGTAGTGCTGAAACACGAAGCCGATGCCGCGGCGCTGCGGCGGCACCCCGGTGACGTCGCGACCGTTGATCGTGACGGTCCCGCTGTCTGGCTGGTCCAGGCCGGCGATGGCCCGCAGCAGCGTCGACTTGCCCGAACCGCTGGGCCCCAGCAGCGCCGTCAGCGAGCCCTTCGGCACCACGAAGTCCACATGGTCCAGCGCGACGAAGTCGCCGTACGCCTTGTACGCGTCGCGCACGATGATCGCGTCGCCACCGCGCTCGGGCGGGTTGTCGGTCATCACGAGTCTCCTTGTCGCGCTTACCTGGTCGCTCGTGCCCGGCGGACGTCGAGAACCAGCTGGAAGATCAGGACCAGCACGGCCACCCCCATCAGCAGTGTCGACAGCGCGTACGCGCCGTATTCGGCCCCGCGGTTGTACCGGTCCGCGACGAGCAATGTCAGGGTCTGCGATCGGCCCGGCAGGTTGGACGACACGATGATCACCGCACCGAATTCGCCGAGCGTGCGCGCGACGGTCAGCACGATGCCGTAGGTCAGACCCCACCGGATCGACGGCAACGTGATCCGCCAAAACGTCTGCCACCAGCTCGAACCCAGGGTGGCCGCCGCCTCCTCCTGGTCGGTTCCCAGCTCGTGCAGCACCGGCTCCACCTCGCGCACCACGAATGGCAGGGTGACGAAGATGCTGGCCAGCACGATCCCGGGCAGCCCGAAGATGATCTTGAGCCCGAGGTCGCGTTCGACGAATCCGAAGGCGCCGGCGGCCCCCCACAGCAGGATCAGCGCCACGCCCACGATGACGGGTGACACCGCGAACGGCAGATCGATGACGGCCTGCAGCACCCCCTTGCCGCGAAACCGGTTGCGCGCCAGCACCAGTGCGGTCGGAATGCCGAACACCACGTTGAGCGGCACCACGATCGCCACCACCAGCAGCGTCAGGTTCAGCGCCGATATCGCGGCCGGCGTGCTCACCCAGTCGAAGAACTGGCCGACGCCGGGCCGGAACGTCCGCCACAGAATCAACGACACGGGAACGACGAGCAACACGAAGATGTAGGCGAGCGCCACGAATCGGATCAGGTAGCGAACCCTGGGCGAGGACGTCATGCGGCCAGCTCCTGACGCTTGGCCGCACGCCCGCCCACGATCCGCAAGACGAGCAGCACGACGAAAGAAATAGCCAGCAGCACAATCGATATCGCGGCGGCGCCGGTGCGGTCGTCGTTCTCGATCAGCGTCCGTATCCACTGCGAGGACACCTCGGTCTTGCCCGGGACGGCGCCACCGATCAGCACGACCGACCCGAACTCGCCGATCGCGCGCGAGAACGCCAGCCCCGCACCCGATAGCAGGGCGGGCGTGAGGGAGGGCAACACGATCGAGGTGAAGATCTTGGGGCCGTTGGCGCCCAGCGACGCCGCCGCCTCCTCGGTCTCCCGGTCGATCTCCAGCAGCACCGGTTGAACGGCGCGCACCACAAAGGGCAGCGTGACGAAGGCCAGCGCCACCGCCACCCCCCACGCGGTGTGCTGCAGGTGCAGGCCGACCGGGCTGTTGTTGCCGTACAGGGCCAGCATCACCAGGCTGGCCACGATGGTCGGCAGCGCGAACGGCAGGTCGATGATGGCGTCGACGAGCCGCTTGCCGAAGAAGTCGTCGCGCACCAGCACCCATGCGATCAGCAGGCCGAAGATCAGGTTCATCACCGTCACCCCGGCCGAGATGGTCAGCGTCACCCGGAACGACTCCAGCGCGGCGTTGGACGTGACCGTGATCCAGAAGGCGTGCCAGCCGCCCGCCGCGGCCTGCCACGCGATGGCGGCCAGCGGCAGCAGCACGATCACCGAAAGCCACAGCGTCGCAACGCCGACGCGCAGCGACGTGGTTGCGGGTCCGCGGGCACGTTGCGGGCGGGACGGCGCGGGCGCGGCGGGGCCGGGGGTCACCAGGGCCGTCATCCGGTGGCCTGCGTGTAGATCTTGGTGATGCTGCCGGTGTTCTTGTCGAAAAGCTGCGGATCCGTTGTCCCCCAACCGCCGAGGTCCGCGATCGTCCACAGCTTCGCCGGCGCCGGGTACTGGTTGCGGAAGTCGGCGGCGACGGCCGGATCGACCGGGCGGAAGCCCGCCTGCGCCCACAACCGTTGCGCCGCGGCGGTGTACTGGAAGTTCTTGAAGGCGACGGCGGCGTTCAGGTGGGAGCTGGTGGTCACCACCGCCACCGGGTTCTCGATCTTGAAGGTCTGCGGCGGGTTGATGTGCTCGACGGGCTTGCCGGCCCGCTCGGTGGCGATCGCCTCGTTCTCGTAGCTCAGCAGCACGTCGCCGCTGCCCTGGACGAAGACGTCGGTGGCTTCCCGTCCCGATCCGGGCCGCAGCTTGACGTGTTCGCTCACCAGCTTGCGGATGAAGTCGATGCCGGCCTGGCCGTTGGTGCCGCCCTCGCTCTTCACGGCGTAGGGGGCAAGCAAATTCCACTTGGCCGACCCCGAACTCAACGGGCTGGGCGTGATGACCCCGACACCGGGCCGCAACAGGTCGTCCCAGTCTTTGATGTTCTTCGGATTGCCCTTGCGCACCACCAGCGTCACCACCGACCCGAAAGGGATTCCCTTGGTGGCGTCGGTGTTCCAGTCCTTGGAAACCTTGCCGGCCTTGACCAGCCGGGTGATGTCGGGTTCGACCGAGAAGTTGACGAGATCAGCCGGCTTGCCCTCGGCCACGCCCCGTGACTGGTCGCCGGAAGCGCCGTACGACGCGATCACCTGGATGCCCTTGCCCTCGTCGGAGGCGTTGAAGGCGGGAATCACCTTGCTCCAGCCGGGTTCTGGGGCGGAATAGGCGACCAGCGTGATGCTGGTGTGCGCATTGCCCGGCCCGCTGCCCCCCACGACGTCGCTGGGGCCGCCCGCGCAGGCGGCGACGACACCGGCGATCAACGCGAGCGCCCCGGCGCACCGGGCAACCCGCCGGCGCGGGGCGCTGGCGATGTCGTTGAGCATTGGTGGCCTTTCGGTGCGCGGACTTAGCGGTTGGCGTCCCGTTGCGGCGGAAAGGGGTTGAGCAATGCAGGCGAGTTCACGACTCAGGACCAGACCGCACACGGGTTTGGGAGTCAGCGACAACAGTGCGCGAGGACGGCGCATGCGAAAACGCCGGATGCCACGTGCATGTCGCGAAGCCTAACAGGATTCGCTGGGCCCGTCTTCTCAGTGCGTCACCAGCCACGCGACGATCACCAGCACGACGAGCGCGATCAGAATCAAGGTCACGTGTGACCGGGGCATGCGCTTACCCGGAGGCCCCGTCGGCGCGCCGGATGCGCCGCATCAACTTGATGCCGCGTCCGAGCAGGGCGTCGAGCAGGGTCGCCGCGCCGTAGGCCACCCCCAGGACGATGGGCATCACGATCAGGGCCTGCAGCGCGAACGGCAGGCCGGAAAGCCACAGCTCGTTGCCGTCCCACCAGTTCAGGAACGCGCTCATCGGGCTCAGCCTATTCGCACCGGCACGTTCAAACCAATGTGCCAGGATCGGGCGGTGAGTCCCGAGCCTTTCCCGCCAGCCGGATCGGCCGCGGCCGAGGCGACGACCGTCCTGGTCGCCGGTGGCGGACCGGCGGGCATGATCCTCGGCCTGCTCCTGGCGCGGGCCGGCGTAAAAGTCACGGTGATGGAAAAACACGCCGATTTCCTGCGTGATTTCCGCGGCGACACCGTGCACGCGAGCACGTTGCGGCTGCTCGACGAACTCGGTTTGGGCCCGCGGTTCGCCCGGCTTCCGCACCGCCTGGTCGACAGCGTCCGGATGGAGATCCAGAACACACCGGTGAGCCTCGACCTCACCCGGCTGCCGGGCGCCCACCAGCACATCGCCCTGGTGCCGCAGTGGGACTTCCTCGAGATGGTGGCCGCCGCCGCCGAGGCCGAACCGAGCTTCCGGTTGTTGCGCAGCACCGAGGTCACCGGCGTGCTCCGCGACGGCAAGCGGATCGTCGGTGTCACCTACCGCGACCAGACGGGCGAAACCGGGGAAATGCGCGCCGTCTTGACCGTGGCGTGCGACGGCCGCTCGTCGACGGTGCGCGATGCCGTGGGGCTGACACCGCGTAGTTTCGGCGCGCCCATGGACGTGTGGTGGTTCCGGTTGCCGCGCCGGCCCGACGATCCGAGCGGACTGGCCGGCGTGCTGCGCTCCGGGCACGCGACGATAACGATCGACCGCGGCGACTACTACCAGATCGCCTACATCATCCCGAAGGGCACCGACGCCGCGCTGCGAGCCGAGGGCATCAAGGCGCTGCACCGGGCGTTGATCGGCATGGTGCCCTGGCTGGCCGACCGCGTCGACACCTTGACGTCCTTCGACGACGTGAAACTCCTTGATGTGCAGCTCAACCGGCTGCGCCGGTGGTATTCGGACGGGGTGCTGCTGATCGGCGATGCGGCGCATGCCATGTCGCCGGTCGGTGGCGTCGGCATCAACCTGGCGGTGGCCGACGCGGTGGCCGCGGCCCGCATCCTGGCCCACCCATTGCGGCAAGGGCGCGTGTCCACCCGGCAGCTGGCGCGGGTGCAGGCGCGGCGCTGGTTGCCGACGGCGATCCTGCAAGCGGCACAACGCATGATCCACGCCAACGTCATCGCGGTCGCGGTGTCCGGCGGTGCCGCGGCGGCCCCCCGAGCCGTGCGCGTGGTGAGCCGGACGGTGGCCTTGCGGCGGTTCATCGGCTACCTGGTGGCGATCGGCCCGCTGCCCGAGCACGTGCCCCACTACGCCAGGCGCACCGGCTAAAACCCGACATCCGGTGCGAACATTGGACGCCGGGCAGGTTGACAGTCGATGATGTCGGGATGGTTCTGCACGCGCAACCCGCCGACCAGCCGGCCGACGGTGCTTCCCCGGAGGCCCGGCCGGAGGAGTTCGACACGGCGCCCGAAGCGGTGCTGCCCTCGCCGATCGACTTCAATGCGCCCGAGCCGCTCGTGCACAGCGCGTCGCTGCGGAACCCGTTCCCGCCGATCGCCGACTACGCGTTCCTCTCCGACTGGGAGACGACGTGCCTGATCTCCCCCGCCGGGTCGGTGGAATGGCTGTGCGTGCCCCGGCCCGATTCCCCGAGCGTGTTCGGCGCGATCCTGGACCGCAGCGCCGGCCATTTCCGGCTCGGCCCCTACGGCGTCTCGGTGCCGTCGGCGCGCCGCTATCTCCCGGGCAGCCTGATCATGGAGACCACCTGGCAGACCCACACCGGGTGGCTGATCGTGCGTGACGCGCTTGTGATGGGGAAATGGCACGACATCGAGCGGCGGTCGCGGACCCATCGCCGCACCCCCATGGACTGGGACGCCGAGCACATCCTGCTGCGCACCGTGCGCTGCGTCAGCGGCACCGTCGAGCTGATGATGAGCTGCGAGCCGGCGTTCGACTACCACCGCGTCGGCTCCACCTGGGAATACTCGGCCAACGCCTACGGCGAGGCCATCGCGCGCGCCAGCAGGCAACCGGACGCCCACCCCACGCTGCGGCTGACCACGAACCTGCGCATCGGCCTGGAGGGCCGCGAGGCGCGCGCCCGCACCCGGATGAAGGAGGGCGACGACATCTTCGTCGCCCTGAGCTGGACCAAGCACCCGGCGCCGCAGACGTACGAAGAGGCCGCCGACAGGATGTGGCAGACCACCGAGTGCTGGCGGCAGTGGATCAACATCGGCAACTTCCCCGACCACCCGTGGCGGGCATACCTGCAGCGCAGCGCGCTCACCCTGAAAGGGTTGACGTACTCGCCCACCGGCGCGCTGCTGGCGGCCAGCACCACGTCGCTTCCCGAGACGCCGCACGGCGAGCGCAACTGGGACTACCGCTACGCGTGGGTCCGCGACTCCACGTTCGCGCTGTGGGGCCTCTACACCCTGGGACTGGACCGCGAGGCCGACGACTTCTTCGCGTTCATCGCCGACGTCTCCGGCGCCAACAGCAACGAGCGCCACCCGCTGCAGGTGATGTACGGCGTCGGCGGCGAGCGCAGCCTCGTCGAAGACGAGCTGCACCACCTGTCCGGCTATGACCACGCCCGGCCCGTGCGCATCGGCAACGGCGCCTACGACCAGGTCCAGCACGACATCTGGGGCTCGATCCTGGACTCGTTCTACCTGCACGCCAAGTCTCGCGAGCAGATCCCGGAGACCTTGTGGCCGGTGCTGAAGAAGCAGGTGGAAGAGGCGATCAAGCACTGGCGCGAGCCCGACCGCGGGATCTGGGAGGTGCGCGGGGAGCCGCAGCACTTCACGTCGTCGAAGGTGATGTGCTGGGTGGCTCTCGACCGCGGCTCCAAGCTCGCCGAACGGCAGGGCGAGAAGAGCTACGCCCAGCAGTGGCGGGCCATCGCCGAGGAGATCAAGGCCGACATCCTCCAGCACGGGGTGGACTCGCGCGGGGTGTTCACCCAGCGCTACGGCAGCGACGCGCTGGACGCCTCACTGCTGTTGGTGGTGCTGACCCGGTTCCTGCCGCCCGACGACCCGCGCGTGCGCAACACCGTGCTGGCGATCGCCAACGAGCTGACCGAGGAAGGCCTGGTGCTGCGCTACCGGGTCGAGGAGACCGACGACGGCCTGTCCGGCGAAGAGGGCACGTTCACCATCTGCTCGTTCTGGCTGGTGTCCGCGCTGGTCGAGATCGGCGAGGTGGCCCGCGCCAAACGGCTGTGCGAGCGGCTGCTTTCCTACGCCAGCCCGTTGCACCTCTACGCCGAGGAGATCGAGCCGCGCACCGGACGGCACCTGGGCAACTTCCCGCAGGCGTTCACCCACCTGGCTCTGATCAACGCCGTGGTCCACGTGATCCGGGCCGAGGAGGAGGCCGACAGCACCGGGGGCTTCCAGCCCGCCAACGCCCCCATGTAGCAAGGCCATTGGCGAGCCGACGTCAGATCAGCGCACCGATCTTGTCCATCATGGCGCGCGCGATGTCGACAGCGGTGCCGTTGAGGTTGCCCGGATTGGCCGACCCCGATGCGCTTGAGCCGTCGAAGAAGTCGACCTCGACCTCGATGAGGCAGTTGCCGCGGATCCCGATGGCCCGCGCCGCCGGGATGGAATCCGCCTCCGGCTCCGCGCTGCCAGACGTCCAGCCTATCGAAACGGTCGCCGCGAGAACGGAACTCGAGACCTGCACGTTGGTGATCTTGCCCTTGAGCCGAAACACGCCGCCCGGCAACGACGTCACCGCGCCGTCGCATCCCCGCCACTGCCGGGAAAACGACGCGAACAGCGCGCCGGCGTCGGCGGCGGTGGGCAGGCTGACCACGCCCTCCGTCACGCCGGTCACATCCGGGGTCGGGGCGGCGTGCCGCCAGGTCTCGACCGCGACCTCTTTCACATCGGCGGACTGATAGACGCTTTGCTGCAGCATCGACGCGACGCCGCGACAGCCGTCGGGCAAAGCCGTTGCGTCGTCCTGCAATTCCTCGGCGCCGCCGAACCGCGGCGGAAAGCGTGGATCGATGTTCAAGGATCGCTTGACGATCCGCGACAACGCCCGGTCGCCGAGCAGCACGTGACCGACGGTCGCGCCGGTCAGCGGTCGCGGCGTCACATCCGGAGCCGGTATCGCCGCGCCGCCGACGGTGGCGGTACAACCGGCGACGAGCGTCATCGCCGCCAGCGGGACTGCAACAAACGAGCGAATCTTCATGGGGTCATGGGCATTCGTTGACGACGCAACCGTGTTGCGTCCGTGTTCACCCGCAGTTTAGATTCGAGCCGACGCGGTCGCCGTCGCCACGCCGAAACCACAGCGCACCGCCAGCTATGTCTCAGGCTCTTTTCAAGAGCCACGTCAGCTCAGGGCGTTGACCTTGTCCATCATCGCGTGCGCGATGTCGATGGCGCTGGTGTCGACGTTGCCCGATCCCGGGTCGGCAGGGCGCCGCTCGCCGAAGAACACCACCTCGACCTCGACCAGGCAGTTCAGCTGGACCCCGATCGCCCGCGCCTGGGGCGTGGGACGCAGGGGCGGCATGTTCGGCAGTGTCGATGTCGCGGTATTGGTCGCGGCGACAACCGAATTGGCGACGCGGACGTCGCTGATGGCGTTCGTCGTGCTGATCGGGCCGGTTTGTTCCGTCATCGTCGCGCCCGCGCACTGCTGCCACTGCTGCGAGAATTGCGCGAACAGCGCGTTGGCCTGCGCCGCCGAGGGCAGCGTGACCACGCCCTCGATCACGGTGAGCACCTGCGCGGGTTCGCCGTTGTTCCACCACGACTCCGACGCGACGTCTTTCACGTCAGCCTGCTGATAGACGCTCTTCTGCAGCATCGCGGTCACGCCCAGGCAATCGGCCGGCGACACCGTTTCGTCCTTGTGGTAAAGGATTTCGGGGCCGCCGAACTCAGGCGGGTTGCGGGCGACGAAGGGCTGACTGAGCATCCGCGACAGCGTCGCGCCGTCCAGGAGCACCTGCTTGACGATCGCACCGGTGAGCGGTCGGGGTTTGAGATTCGGCGCGGGCTTTGCGGTGCCGCCGACCACTCCACCACAGCCCACCGCCAACGCGGCAATCACCGCCAATGCCGCCGCCACGCCCGTGATCCGCACTATTTCTTGCCTGACGAACTGGATTTGTCCCCGGCCGCGTCGGTGGACAAGGCGGCGACGAAAGCCTCCTGCGGCACCTCGACCCGGCCGATGGTCTTCATGCGCTTCTTGCCTTCCTTCTGCTTTTCCAGAAGCTTGCGTTTACGGGTGATGTCACCGCCGTAGCACTTGGACAACACGTCCTTGCGGATCGCCCGAATGTTCTCGCGCGCAATGATTTTCGACCCGATCGCGGCCTGCACCGGCACCTCGAACTGCTGGCGCGGAATGAGCTCCTTGAGCTTGGTGGCCATCCTGTTTCCGTAGGCGTACGCCGAATCCTTGTGCACGATCGCGCTGAACGCGTCGACCGCCTCGCCCTGCAGCAGGATGTCGACCTTCACCAGGTCGGCCTCCTGCTCGCCGGCCTCCTCGTAATCGAGGCTGGCGTAACCGCGGGTGCGTGACTTCAGCGAATCGAAGAAGTCGAAGATGATCTCGCCCAGCGGCATCGTGTAGCGCAGCTCCACCCGTTCGGGCGACAGGTAATCCATGCCACCCAAGTCGCCGCGCCGAGACTGGCAGAGCTCCATGATGGTGCCGATGAACTCGCTCGGCGCGATGATGGTGGTCTTCACCACCGGCTCGTAGACGGTGCGCACCTTGCCCTCCGGCCAGTCCGACGGGTTGGTCACCACGACCTCGGAGCCGTCTTCCTTCACGACGCGGTAGACGACGTTGGGCGACGTCGAAATCAGGTCCAGGTCGAACTCGCGCTCCAGGCGCTCGCGGGTGATCTCCATGTGCAGCAGGCCCAGAAAGCCGCAGCGGAACCCGAAGCCCAGCGCCACCGACGTCTCCGGCTCGTAGGTCAGCGCGGCGTCGTTGAGCTGCAGCTTGTCGAGGGCATCGCGCAGGTCGGGGTAGTCGGAGCCGTCGACCGGATACAGCCCCGAGTACACCATCGGCTTGGGCTCGCGGTAGCCGGTCAGCGCCTCGGTGGCGCCGTGGCGGGCGGTCGTCACAGTGTCGCCGACCTTGGACTGGCGGACGTCCTTGACGCCGGTGATCAGGTAACCCACCTCCCCGACGCCCAGGCCGTCGCTGGGCTTGGGCTCGGGCGAGACGATGCCGACCTCGAGCAGTTCGTGCGTGGCGCCCGTCGACATCATCGCGATGCGTTCGCGCGGCGTGATCTTGCCGTCCACCACCCTGACGTAGGTGACCACGCCGCGGTAGATGTCGTAGACCGAGTCGAAGATCATGGCGCGGGTGGGCGCGTCGGCGTCGCCCTGCGGCGGCGGCACCTGGCGGACCACCTCGTCGAGCAGCTCGGGCACGCCCTCGCCGGTCTTGCCGGACACGCGCAGCACATCGCCCGGCTCGCAGCCGATAATGTGGGCGATCTCGCCGGCGTAGCGGTCCGGGTCGGCGGCCGGCAGGTCGATCTTGTTGAGCACCGGGATGATCGTCAGGTCGCGGTCCAGCGCCAGGTAGAGGTTGGCCAGCGTCTGGGCCTCGATGCCCTGGGCCGCATCGACGAGCAGGATGGCGCCCTCACAGGCCTCCAGCGCGCGCGACACCTCATAGGTGAAGTCGACGTGGCCCGGGGTGTCGATGAGGTGCAGGACGAATTCTTTTCCGGCGTCCTGGCCGCGGGATACCCGCCAGGGCAGCCGCACGTTCTGCGCCTTGATCGTGATGCCGCGCTCGCGCTCGATGTCCATCCGGTCCAGGTATTGGGCGCGCATCGACCGCTCATCGACGACGCCGGTGAGCTGCAGCATCCGGTCCGCCAGCGTCGACTTGCCATGGTCGATGTGAGCGATGATGCAGAAATTCCGAATCTGCGCCGGCGGCGTGAAGGTCTTGTCGGCGAAACTGCTGATGGAAATCTCCTGGTCTGGGCCTGCTGGTGGCCGCTTGAGCGGCGGCCCGCGAGTATGTCCAGGGTATCTGGGCGGGGTGTGCGGGACCTACTTGGACACAGCCGGACCCGGCCGCCCGCGTCTATGCTGCGAATATGCCGTCCGCCCGAAAGTCTCAGTGGAAGACGTTTCAGCGGTTCGCGGAAAACCTGGTGTTCGACCGGGCCCCGCGGCTGGCCCGGCACGTGCAGAACTCGCAGACGGTGCTGCGCGAGATCCAGCAGGCGGTGAAGATCACCGCGAACGTCATCGCCGCGGCCGCGCCGCAACCCCCCGCGGCGGTCACCGCCGGCCGGCCGGTGACCAGCGCCAGCTTCCCGACCGCCCAGCGGGCGCGCAAGCTGGTCTACGCCCCGAACCTCGACGGTCGGGCCGATCCCGGGGAGATCGTCTGGACGTGGGTGGTCTACGAGGACGATCCCACCCGCGGCAAGGACCGACCGGTCCTGGTCGTGGGTCGGGACCGGCGCGTCCTGCTCGGGCTGATGGTGTCCAGCCAGGAGCGCCACGCCGGTGATCGCGACTGGGTCGGGATCGGCGCGGGCGCTTGGGATTACGAGGGCAGGGAAAGCTGGGTCCGCCTGGACCGGGTGCTCGACGTGCCCGAGGAGGGCATCCGCCGCGAAGGCGCCATCCTGGACCGCGAGATCTTCGACATCGTCGCAGCCCGGCTGCGCGCGGAGTACGCGTGGAGCTAGCCGGCGCTTCGCCGAGCGCGTCACCACGTCGAGAAAAGTGCGAGCGAAACGACGGCTCAGCCCGCCGGGCGGCCTTGCGGGCGTGATGTGGGGGCCGGCAATCAGCCCTGCGTGATGTAGGAGTGCAGCTGCTGCTGCTCGGCCTCGAGTTCTTCCATCCGGGTCTTCACCACGTCACCGATGCTGACGATGCCGATCAGCCTCTTGCCGTCCAGCACCGGCACGTGGCGCACCCGGTTCTTGGTCATCAGCACGCTCAGGGAGTCGACCGTGTCGGACTTTGAGCAGGTGGCGACGGTCGAGGTCATGATCTTCGAGACAGGCCGGGACAGCACGCTGGCGCCGTGCGTGTGCAGTTGGCGCACGACGTCGCGCTCGGAGACGATGCCGACGACCCCCTCGTCGCCCACCACGACCATGGCGCCGATGTTTTGCTCGGCGAGGCCGGCGAGCAACTCCTTGACGGTTGCTTCGGGGTTGATCGTCACCACCGCCGCGCCCTTGTTCCGCAAGACGTCCGCAATCCGCATGAGGGCCTCCAGCCGGTTGTGATCCGCTTCACACCAGGTTACGGCCAATTCGCGCGCCAGGAAAGCCACCGCGAGCACCGGAACCGGGGGCTCCCATACCCCGGCATTCACGGCCCAAACCCGGGTCGGCCAAATGGCACTGCGCAAGGCCGCGGCTTGCGAGGATGGGTCCATGATCGAGATCACTTTGCTGGGAACAGGAAGCCCCATTCCCGACCCCAACCGCGCCGGGCCGTCGACCCTGGTGCGGGCCGGCGGGCAGGTGTTCCTGGTGGATTGCGGGCGTGGGGTGCTGCAGCGCGGGGCGGCGGTCGGCGTGGGCGCCGCGGGCTTGTCGGCGCTGCTGATCACCCACCTGCACAGCGACCACATCGGCGACCTCGGTGACCTGCTCATCACGCGGTGGATCACCACGTTCGCGCCCGATCCGGCGCCCCTGCCGATCATCGGGCCGCCCGGCACCGCCGAGACGGTGGAGGCAACGCTCAAGGCGTTCGGCCATGACATCGGCTACCGCATCGCTCACCACGCCGACCTGAACGAGCCGCCGGCGGTCGAGGTGCACGAATGCACTGACGGTACGGTGTGGGACCGCGACGGGGTGTCGATCCGCGTGGCGCCGACCGACCACCGGCCGGTGGCGCCGACCATCGGCTTCCGCATCGAGACCGACGGCGCCTCGGTGGTGCTCGCGGGAGACACCGTGCCGTGCGCCGGTTTGGACGACCTGGCCCGCGGCGCGGACGCGTTGGTGCACACCGTGATCCGCAAGGACATCGTCGCCAACATCCCGCAGCAGCGCCTGCAGGACATCTGCGATTACCACTCGTCGGTGCAGGAGGCGGCGGCGACGGCTGCGCGCGCCGGCGTGGGCACCCTGGTGTTGACGCACTACGTGCCGGCCCTGGTGCCCGGCCAAGAGGAGCAGTGGCGCGCGCTGGCCGCCGCCGAGTTCGGCGGACGGGTCGAACTCGGCGACGACCTACATCGGGTCGAGGTCACCGCGCGGCAATAGCCGCCTTTCGCCGAATGTCGTTCCGGCGCAGCGGTAGCAGCGCACCGGCCAGCACCAGCCACAGCAACGCCGAGACCCGCGCGATCGGCAGGATCGGCCCCAATTGCGGCCACACCAACACGAACGTCGTCGATTCGGCGAGCGCGGCCGTCGCCAAGCCGACCCAGGCCACCGGTCTCGGCGTCAATCCCAGGATGAGGGTGGGCACCGCCATGCCCGCCACAAGCAGACCCAACGCCACGATGTGACCCACGCCGCCGACCAGAAACACCAGGAAGTAAAGGGCGCGAACCAACGCGGCATCCCCGCTGACGTCCGGCCTTGACAGCGTCCACGCCACCAGCCCGGTCAGGCCCAGACCACCCGCCGCCAGGGTGCCGCCGGTGAGCGCGATCGTGGCACCGGGGGCGGTGACGCCAAGTTGCCGCAACCGGGTGCTGGCCGTCGCCGCGTAGATCGCCAACGGCACCGACGACGCGAACACCGAGGTGGCGATCACCTGCACCGCGACCGGCTGGGCGCGCACATAGGCGACAACCGCCGTCGCCGGCCCGTAGGGCAAAGGCGGCACGCCGCCCAGCGTGACGCCGATCGCAAGGCCGCCGAAAAGCAATCCCAGACAAATCACGGAAAGCAACACCAGCGGCGGTCCCCCCTGCTCGGGGCGGGCGGCGACCGACCGAGTTCCATCTGTCGGTGAATCGTTCATGGCGTGAACGATAGGCCGGGGAATCGGACTTGACAAGACCTGAACGATTCACACGTCGAATCATTCGCGCCCGCTATGATGTGGCGGTGTCATCGACCCCCGACGACCGTCCCGACGGCGTCGCCTTCCTGTTGGCTCAACTAGGTCATCACGCGGCAACGCTGTTCGCCGAGCAGGTGGCCACCATCGAGTTGACCCCTCCGCACGCGGGAATTCTGCGCGCCATCGCTGCCGAGCCGGGACGCAGTCAGCAGGCCCTGAGCGCCCAGTTGGGTATGTTGCCCAGCCGCGTCGTCGTCTACATCGACGAGCTCGAGGACCGCGGCTACATCGAGCGGCGCCGCAATCCCGACGACCGCAGACTGCACGCTCTCTACCTCACGGCGGCCGGAAAAAGGCTGATGCGCAAGCTTTCCGAAATCGCGCGCCAACACGAGCTGCGATTTGCCAACGCGCTCGACAGTGAGCAATACGGCACCCTTCGGGAGCTGCTTGCCACGGTGGCGCGGCAGCAGGGCCTGACACCGCGCGTGCACCCGGGTTATGGCACCGTTCGCCCGGCTAGGCCAACCGGGTGACCTCCACGATCACGTCGAGGTCTGTGGCGCCCTCCCCCGAGTAGATGCCCTTGAGCGGGGCGACATCGGTGTAGTCGCGCCCGGCACCCACGCTGACGTACTGCTCGGTGATCTCCGTGTCGTTGGTGGGGTCGAAGTTCCACCAGCCACCGGTCCAGGCCTGGATCCAGGCGTGGCTGCGCCCGTCGACGGTGTCGCCGACGACGGCGTTGCGTTTGGGGTGCACATAGCCGGACACGTAGCGACCAGGAATTCCCATGCCGCGCAACATCATCAGCGACAGGTGCACGAAGTCCTGGCAGACGCCTTTACCCTCGTTCAGCGCGTCCAGCCCGGACGAATGCACGCCGGTGGTCCCGGGCAGGTAGTCCAGCTCGCCGCGCACCCACTTGCCCGCCGCGACGACGGCCTCGGCCGGATCGTAGGACTTGGCGATCTTCTTGGCCACGGACGCGACGCGCTTGCTGGTCGGGGTGTGCGGCGTGGGACGCAGCAATTCGTCGAAGCGATCGATCACCGCCGCGGAGTGCAGGTCGCTCCAGCTGACCCCAGCCACCGCCGGCTCGCCGCGTTCGGTCTCGACCACCGAGGACGACGTCACCGTGAGGTCGGTGTGCGGCGCGTGCAGGTCGAACGCCGTGACGGCGGTGCCCCAGTAGTCGATGTAGCGGTAGGACCGCGTCGCGGGAATGGTCTCGACCCGGTTGAGGATGACGTTCTGCCTGGCGTCCGAGCGCGGGGTCAGCCGAGCCTCGTTGTAGGAGGCGGTCACCGGCGATTGGTAGGCATAGCCGGTGGTGTGCACGACGCGTAGCCGCCACATCAGGATTCGCCCGGCCTGCTGACCAGCCGGGCGCGCTGGCCCGCGTCCGACCATGCCACCCACGGGGTGACGTGAAAGTACTGCAGCGACAACGCTTCTCCGACATCGCTACAGGTCCGCTGCAGGGCCGCCAGACGGCTCTCCAACGACTCGAGCAGCACGCCGGGTTGCACGAATTCCAGTTCGCTGCGCGCCTTCCCGAGCAACCGCTGCGCCTCGGTCGTGGACCCGATCCGGCTCTGCGGATTGTGCAGCAGTTCCTCGAGATTGTGTTCGGCCAGCCGCAGCGAGTAGAACACCGAACGCGGAAACAGCCGGTCCAGCAACATGAATTCGACCACCCGGCCGGCGTCCAGCACCCCGCGGTAGGTGCGCAGATAGGTGTCGTGCGCGCCCGCCGAACGCAACAGCGTCACCCACGCCGGCGACGACGCGCTGTCCCCGACCCGCGACAGCAGCAGCCGCACCGTCATGTCGACCCGCTCGATCGCCCGGCCCAGCAGCATGAAGCGATATCCGTCGTCGCGCGACAACGTCGAGTCGGCCAGGCCGGCGAACATCGCCGCGCGGCCCTCGATGAACGACAGGAATTCGTGTGGCCCAAGGCGTTTGGCGGCACGCTCGCGTTCGGCCAGGGCGTGGTAGGTGGTGTTGAGACATTCCCAGATCTCGATGGACGTCACCTCCCGGGCCGACTTCGCGTTTTCCCGCGCCGCCGTGATGGCGTCGACGATCGAACAGCCTCCCGAAGCGTTGGTGCTGAAGGCCACCATGTCGGTCAGCGACCAGACATCCAGGTCGTGGTCGGGGGGGTCGATGCCCAGCACCCGCAGCAGCAGCCGGGACGCATGGTCCGGGTCGACGCTGGAATCCTCGAGCAGTTGGTGCAGCGCGACGTCCAGGATCCGTGCCGTGTCGTCGGCGCGCTCGACGTAGCGACCGATCCAGTAGAGCGCCTCGGCGTTGCGGGCGAGCATCAGTGCAGCCTCTGCTGTTGCTGTTGCTGGGGTTGTTCGTCCGGGACCTGGGTCGGCTGCGTCTGCTGCTGCGACAACCGCGGCCCGCCCTCGAGCACCGGGTCGGGAATGGATTTCGGCAGCGCGCGCACCACCTCCGCGCGGCCCAGCTCCCGCGGGCCGGACGCGGCGCGCGGCGCCAGCACCCAGGTGTCCTTCGACCCGCCGCCCTGGCTGGAGTTGACCACCCGCGAGCCCTCGACCAGGGCGACCCTGGTCAAACCCCCGGGCAGGACCCACACCTCGTCGCCGTCGTTGACCGCGAACGGCCGCAGGTCGACGTAGCGCGGCGCCAGCGTGCTCCCGACCTGTGTCGGCACGGTGGACAGTTCCATCATCGGCTGCGCGATCCAGCTGCGCGGGTCGTCGCGGATCTTCTTGGCGACGGCGGCGAGCTCCTTGTCGGACGCCTCCGGTCCGAAGACGATGCCGTAGCCGCCGGAGCCCTCGACCGGCTTGAGTACCAGCTCGTCGATGCGGTCCAGGACCTCTTCGCGTTCGTCGTCCAGCCAGCACCGGTAGGTCTCGACGTTGGCCAGCAGCGGCTTCTCGCCCAGGTAGTACTCGATCATGGTCGGCACGTAGGTGTAGACGAGCTTGTCGTCGCCGACGCCGTTGCCGATCGCGCTGGAGATGACGACATTGCCGGCGCGGGCGGCGTTGACCAGGCCCGCCACCCCCAGCACCGAGTCCGCGCGGAATTGCAGCGGGTCCAGGAAGGCGTCGTCGATGCGCCGGTAGATGACGTCGACCTGGCGCTCGCCCTCGGTGGTGCGCATGTACACCTGGTTGTCGCGGCAGAACAGGTCGCGGCCCTCGACGAGCTCGACGCCCATCTGCCGGGCCAGCAGCGAATGCTCGAAATAGGCCGAGTTCGCAACGCCCGGCGTCAGGACGACGACGGTGGGGTCGGCCTCGTTCGTCGCCGCCGAGTTGCGCAGCGCGCGCAGCAGGTGCGACGCGTAGTCGTCCACGGCGCGCACCCGGTGGGTGGCGAACAGGTTGGGAAAGACCCGCGCCATCGTGCGCCGGTTCTCCATCACATAGGACACGCCCGAGGGGGAGCGCAGGTTGTCCTCGAGGACACGGAAGTTGCCCTTCTCGTCGCGGATCAGGTCGATGCCGGCCACGTGGATCCGGACGCCGTTGGGCGGGACGATGCCGAAGGCCTGACGGTGGAAGTGCTCGCAGGAGGTGATCAGGCGGCGCGGGATGATGTCGTCGTTCAGGATTTCCTGGTCGCCGTAGATGTCATCGAGATACAGCTCGAGGGCTTTGACGCGCTGGGTGATGCCGCGCTCCAACCGGCTCCACTCGGCGGCGGAGATCACCCGCGGCACCAGGTCGAGCGGGAACGGCCGCTCCTGGCCGGACAGCGAGAACGTGATGCCCTGGTCGATGAACGCGCGGCCCAGCGCCTCGGCGCGGGCCTTCAGGTCGGAGGCGTCCGACGGCGCAAGCTCGGCGTAGATGCCCTTGTACGGACCGCGCACGGTGCCCTGCGCGTCGAACATCTCGTCGAAGGCCTTCGAATAAACGCCGGCGTAGGCGTCCGACTCGTCATAGCCGCCGAAGATGCGCTCGGCACGCGCGTCCGGGCGCCCCGAAGCGCCGCGCGGTCCCCGCCTGGTTTCCTCAAGCTGGCTCGTAAGACTCACTCGCTAGATGGTGCCTCAAAATGACGTTCTGGCCGGCCACGGTTTCCCCTTTTGGGAGAAAACGTAACCGACTGCTAACCTGGGCAGTCGCAATCGGGTGTGGGGCGCCCGAGCAAAGCAACGACTTTTTTGACGAAGGAACTCACGCGTGGCCAACATCAAGTCGCAGCAGAAGCGCATCAAGACGAACGAGCGCGCCCGCCTGCGCAACAAGTCGGTAAAGTCCTCGCTGCGCACGGCCGTGCGCGCGTTCCGCGAGGCCGCCCACTCCGGCGACAAGGAGAAGGCCGCCGAGCTGCTGGTGTCGACCAACCGCAAGCTGGACAAGGCGGCCAGCAAGGGCGTGATCCACAAGAACCAGGCGGCCAACAAGAAGTCGGCGCTGGCGCGGGCCCTCAACAAGATCTGAGCCCGTTCGGGTCCCTCTCGGCCGTTCAGCGGCCCCGGTCGGCCAATTCGGCGACCTGTCTGACCGCCGATTCCAGCGCGTAATCCGCATCGGCGACGGCACCCTTGACGTTGGCGTTGAGCGTCGCTACCACCCTCATCGCGGTCGCGACGGTGTCACGCGACCAGCGCCGCGCCTGTTTCTGCGCCTTCTGCACGCGCCAGGGCGGCATTCCCAGCTGTGCGGCCAGGCGGTACGGGTCGCCGGACAGCGGGCCCACCCGGCCGATGCTGTGCACGGCCTCGGCCAGCGCGTCGGCGAGTACCACCAGCGGTTCGCCGCGCAGCATCGCCCACCGCAGCGACTCGGTTGCGCCCGCGACGTCGCCGGTCACCGCCTTGTCGGCGATGTCGAAGCCCTTCACCTCCGCCTTGCCGCTGTGATAGCGGCGCACCGCGGCGGCATCGACCTGACCCGCGGTGTCGGCGACCAGCTGTGAACACGCGGCGGCCAGCTCGCGCACGTCGGAGCCGACGGCGTCCAGCAAGGCGGTCACGGTCTCCTCGTCGACCTTGACCCGCAGCTCGCGGAACTCCCTGCGGATGAAGTCGACGCGCTCGCTGAGCTTGGTGATCCGCGCACACGGATGCACCTGGGCGCCCAGTGACTGCAGCTGGCCGGCCAGCGCCTTGGCCCGCCCGCCGCCGGAGTGCACGACCACCAGCACCGTGCCGGTCGGGACGTCGGCGGCGGCCGCGGCGATCATCGTGGCCGCGTCCTTGCCCGCTTCCCCAGCCGCCTCCAGCACGACGATGCGTTCGTCGGCGAACAGCGACGGGCTCAGCAGTTCGGCGAGTTCGTAGGTGCTCACGTCGCCGGCCCGCATCCGGCTGACCGGAACATCGTCGGTGCCGGCGCGTGCGCGCGCCGACCGCAGCACGTCGCCGACCGCCCGTTCGACCAGCAGTTCCTCGTCGCCCAGGACCAGGTGCAGGTGGTGCGCATCCTCGCTCACCCCACGATGGTGTCACGTGGGTGCGACGGGTTTGATGGTGGCGACCCGCAGCACCCGGCTACGCCGCGCTCGCGATCGCCACGAGGTTGATGGTGGCGACCCGCAGCGCCCGGCTACGCCGCGCTCGCGATCGCCACGAGGCCCGAAATCGACCAGGCCAGCCACGACAGGACGACCGCCGACCCGGCGAGCCCGAGCGCCCCACGAAACCAGCGCCGGCGCCACAGCAGCGCCGCCGCCAGAATCGCCAGCGCCGTGCCGGCGCCGACCACCACCACGCCGGGCGCACCGGCCGGCACGGGCACCGTCGCCGCGGGCACGTCGGCCGACCACTGCGCCACGCGCAACACCCACCACAGTTCGGGCCCGCTGAACCGAATCAACAGCTGCGCACCGGCGGGCCACAGCAGGCAGCCCACGGCCGCCGCGCTGCCGAGCACGGTGATCGGCGCTACCACGGGAGCCACCGCGAGGTTGGCCACCGCGGCCACCAGGCTGAACCGGCCCGAGATCCCCGCGACCAGCGGGGCGGTCACCACGTGGGCGGCGCACGCAACGGCGAACGCGTCCGCCAGCGGTTTGGGCCAGCCCCTGCCGACCAGGCGCCGCGACCACGAGGGCGCGATGACGACCAGCGCGGCCGTCGCCAGCACCGACAGCGCAAAACCCACGTCGACGGCCAGATGCGGAGCGAGGGCCAGCACGATCAGCACCGTGGCGGACAGTGCCGGAATCGCTTGCCGCCGGCGCGAAGACAGCATCCCGGTCAACGCGATCGCGCCCATCACCGCCGCGCGCAGGACGCTCGCGGTCGGCTGCACGACGATGACGAACGCCACCAGGGCGACGGCCGCGAGCACGACGGCGGCGCGGGGGCCGATCAACCGCGCTGAGAACAGCACCGCCGCGCACACGATCGTGACGTTGGCCCCGGACACCGCCGTCAGGTGCGTCATGCCCGCGGCCCGAAACTCCCGGCTGGTCTCGCTGGCGACCGCCGCGGTGTCGCCGAGGACCAGCGCCGGCAGCATCGCGGCCTCGTCCGCGGGCAGTGCGTCGCGGGCCGCGGCCGCGAACCGGCGGCGCACGGCGTGGGCGGCCCGCTGCACCGCACCCGCGGTCCCCATGGTCGGCCGGCCCGTCGCGTTGAGCACCGCGACCGTCAAGTCGCGGTGGCCCGGGCGGCTGATGCGGGCGGTGAAGCGCACCGGCTGTCCGACCATCAGGCCGCCGAAGTCCGACGCCCGGGCGAAGACGACCACCCTGCCGGACATCTCATCGTCACGCAGGCGCTGCAGGGTGGCGCGAAACATCAGCCGGCCGGAGCCCAGCGACAGCGCGGTCTCGGTCGGGGTGACCGTTACGGGGGCGGCCGTGCCGAACGCCGCAGTGATCGGGTGGCGACCTACCGCGTCGGCGCGCAGCGCGATCGCCAGCCCGAAACCGGCGCCCACCACGCCGATCGCCACCAGGCCCGCGCCGACCGCCGGAAGCCGCGGCGTCCGGCCGGAGCGGCGCGCGGCGTAACCGGCCGGCGCGCCCAGGGCGGCCAACACGAGGCAGCCGCACGCCACCACGCGCCCGACCGGCCACCAGATCCCGGCGGCGGTCACCATCCAGGCGGCGAGCGCCGGTGCCACCAGCCGCACATCGACGTGGCGGCGCACCGGTGTCAGACACGGACCAGCGGGCGCAGTTTCTCCAGCCGCGCCGGGCCGATGCCGTCGACGTCGGCGAGCTGGTCGACACTGGTGAACTTGCCGTTCGCCTGCCGCCACGCCACGATCGCGGCGGCGGTGACCGGTCCCACGCCCGGCAGCGCGTCCAGCTGCTCGACGGTCGCCGTGTTGAGGTCGAGCACCTCACCCGGCTTCGGCTTCACCGTCCCCGAGCCCGGCCCCGGCGCCCCGGACGCAGGCGCGCTCCCGGAGGCCACCGAGCTGCCCAGCGCCGTCGGCTGCCCCGCCGCCGGAGCCAGGCCGACCACGATCTGCTCCCCGTCGCCCACCGGGCGGGCCATGTTGAGCCCGATGGTGTCGGCGCCGTTCACCGCGCCCCCGGCGGCCTGCAGCGCGTCGGCGATGCGAGCGCCGGGCGCCAGGGTCACCAAACCCGGGGTGTGCACGAGGCCGACGACGCTCACCACCACAGGTCGGTCGGGCGCGGCCGGCTGGCCGGCACCCGGGCTCGCCGAGGATCTCGCGCCGGCGGTGGCGGCCTTGTCCACGGGTGGCAGCTTGGCCGACATCACCGGCGCGGGGCGGTCGCGGATCAGGGTGAACACCGTCACCAGCACGGCCAGCGCAGCCACGACCGCCAGCGCGATCGCACCGGCGCGGCCGGGGTCGGCGCGCATCTTCGCCAGCCACCCGCGGCCCTCTCCCGCATCCGGAACCCACCGCGGCAGCAGCGAATTCTGGTCATCCTGGATCTCGGGGTCCGATCCGTCCGCGGCCCCGGTGTCCGAATCGGCCTCTGGGTCCGCTCCGAGCCTGCGTTGCAGGCGCGCGGCGGGCAGTTCTGTTCGCATGCGCCGACCGTAGGCGCGTCGACCGCCGAAACGGCCGTGCGACGGTGTGTACCGCGCCCGGCTGTGGAGCGAGGCGGGGCTGTGCAATACGCGGGCGCCGGGGGTGTCCGCCAGGTTTGGCGTCCGCATGCGGGGGTAGCCAGCCGCGTATGAGCACGGAGGCAAAGCCGACGTCCGACGCCTCGATCGGCGAGCTGATGAGTCAGCTTTCGTCGCAGCTGTCACGGCTGGTTCGCGACGAAATGCAGTTGGCGCAGAAGGAAATCGAACGATCGGCGAAACACGCGGGCGTTGGCGCGGGACTGTTCGGTGCGGCCGGGATACTCGCGCTATCGGGCCTTGCCAGCCTGATCGCGGCGGCCATTGCCGCGGTGGCGCTGGCCGTGCCGGTGTGGGCGGCCGCCCTGATCGTCGGCGCGGCGTTGTTCGCCGCGGCCGGGGCGGCGACGCTGCTCAGTAAGCACCAGGTCGAAGAGGTCGCACCGGCGGCGCCCCTCACCGTCGCCAATGTCAAGAAAGACGTCCAGAAAGTGAAGGACGCCCGCCATGACCCGAGCTGAACGGCCACGGGGTCCCGGCACCCCCGCAGTCGGGCCTGACGCCAGCATCCATGACCTGCAGGCCGACATCGAGCAGACGCGCGAGCAACTCGGCGCCACCGTCGAAGCGATCGCCGGCAAGGCCGACAAGGCGAGGTCCGCGGCATCGCGCCTGGCGATAGCGGCCGTCCTCGGCGGGATCACGATCACCTGCTTTGCCTGGTGGCGGCGCCGGCGGGGGACAGCCCCGCGGTGACGGGGCTGCGCCCCGCGCCCCCGATTAAAGTTGAATGGCGTTCTGCGCTTAACGTGCAGGACGAGACCCCCGGTCCCCCGCTGACAGCTGCGCCCCTCCGGTGGTCCCCGACGACAGGAGGCTGCCATGCAGTTGGCACTCACACCGGAGGAAGCCGCGTTCCGCGATGAGCTCCGCACCTTCTACACCACGAAGATCCCCGAGGAGCTGCGCGAGCGGGTGCGCGCGGGCTCGGCGTCGGTGCGCCGCGAGGACATCGTCACCAGCCACAAGATCCTGCACGAGCACGGCCTCGCGGTGCCGAGTTGGCCCGTCGAATGGGGTGGCAAGGACTGGACGCCCACCCAGCACCAGATCTGGGCCGACGAAATGCAACTGGCGTGCGTGCCCGAGCCGCTGAACTTCAACACCAAGATGGTCGGGCCGGTGATCGCCGAATTCGGTTCCGAGGAGATCAAACAACGGTTCCTGCCGCCGACGGCCAGCCTCGACATCTGGTGGTGCCAGGGATTCTCGGAGCCCGAGGCCGGCTCGGACCTGGCGTCCCTGCGCACCACGGCGGTCCGGGACGGCGACAGTTACATCGTCAACGGACAGAAGACCTGGACGACGCTGGGCCAGTACGCGGACTGGATTTTCTGCCTGGTGCGCACCGACCCGCAGGCCCCCAAGCGCCAGGCCGGCATCTCGTTTCTGCTCTTCGACATGAAGACGCCGGGCATAACGCTGCGGCCCATCAAGACCATCGACGGCGGCCAGGAGATCAACGAATTGTTCTTCTCCGACGTCCGGGTGCCCGCCAATCAGCTTGTCGGACAAGAGAATCAGGGCTGGACCTACGCGAAGTTCCTGCTGGGCAACGAGCGCACCGGCATCGCCGGCGTCGGACGGACCAAGGTGCGCCTCGCCGAAGTGAAGAAGCGCGCCGCCGAAACCGGGCTGCTCGACGATCCCCTGTTCGCGGCGCGGCTCGCCGAGGCCGAGAACGAGGTGCTGGCGCTGGAACTCACGCAGTCGCGGGTCGTCTCGGACTCCGCCGACGGGCAGCCCAACCCGGCGTCCTCGGTGCTCAAGCTTCGCGGCAGCCAGCTGCAGCAGATCGCCACCGAGCTGCTCGTCGAGGTGGCCGGTCCCGACGCGCTCCCCGCCGACGGTGACGGAGCGATCCAGATCGCGTCTCCCGAATGGGCGCAACACAGCGCGCCGCACTACCTCAACTACCGCAAGACGACGATCTACGGCGGCAGCAGCGAGGTGCAGCGCAACATCATCGCGTCCACCATTCTGGGATTGTGAGGCAGCAATGGACTTTCAGTTGAGCGACGAGCAGGCCCTGCTCCGCGACACCACCCGCGACCTCCTGTCGCGCACCTACGACCCGGAGAGCCGCAACAAGGTGATCGGCTCCGAGCTCGGCTGGAGCCGTGACGTCTGGAGCCAGCTCGCCGACACCGGGATCCTGGGGCTCGGGTTCGAGCCGGACGAGGCGGGTCAGATCGAGATCATGGTGGTGCTCACCGAGGTCGGCCGCCGGTTGGCCCCCGAACCGATCCTGCACGGCGCGCTCGCGCCGGGCGCGCTGATCGCCGAGCTGGGCAGCGACGCCCAGAAACAACAGCTCGACGAGGTCGCGGCCGGGCAACGCCTGCTCGCCTTCGCGCACCTGGAACCCGGCCAGCGCACGCCCACCGCCGCGGTGACGACTCGGGCCGTGCCGCAAGGCGATTCGTGGGCGCTGACCGGACGCAAGAACCCGGTGCTGGCCGGCGACTCCGCCGACGCGCTGGTAGTCAGCGCCGCGTTGCCGGACGGCGGGACCGGCCTGTTCCTGGTCGAGGCGGCCGCCTTGCGACGGCACCCCTACCGCACGTTCGACGGTCAGCGCGGCGCCCAGATCGACCTGGACGCCGCGACCGCCGAACCCCTCGGCGAAGCGGTCGATGTCTCGCTTGCCATCCGGAACGCCGTCATCCGCATCCAGTCGGCGTTGTGCGCCGAAGCCGTCGGGGCGATGGAGGAGGCGCTGCGCCTGACCACCGATTACCTCAAGACGCGTAAGCAATTCGGCGTCACGCTGAACAAGTTCCAGGCGCTCACCCAGCGGGCCGCCGACATGTACGTGTCGCTGGAAGTGGCGCGCAGCATGAGCTTCTACGCCGCGTTGTCGATCGCCGACGGCAACCTGGACCCGCTGATCGCGTCACGCGCCAAGGTGCAGATCGGCCGGTCCGGCCGGCACATCGCGCAGGAATCGATCCAGATGCACGGCGGAATCGGCGTGACCGCGGAGTATCCGGTCAGCCACTACGCCGCACGGCTCACCGCGATCGAGCACACCCTGGGCACCTCCAGCGACCACCTGCACAACCTGATCGACCACCTCGGCGACTACGACCTGGCCCGGCTGTAGCTCATGGCCGAGCCCGCGAAACTGACGGAGCGGGTGGTCGGGTTCCTCTCGCAAGGCACGCGCACCGGCATGCTCGGTTACGTCGCCGCCGACGGCCGGCCGCTGGTGGCGCCGGTGTGGTTTGTGGTCGACGATGGCCAGCTGGTGTTCACCACCGGCCGGGACACCTCGAAAGGCCGTGCGCTGAAACGTGATTCGCGGGTCGTGATGTGCGTCGACGATCCGCATCCGCCGTACTCGTTCGTCCAGGTCCAGGGCCTGGCGTCGGTGGGCGAGGACGCCCGCGACGTGCTGGACGTCGCGACGCGCACCGGTGCGCGCTACATGGGCGCCGAGCGCGCCGAGGAGTTCGGCCGCCGCAACGCGGTTCCCGGCGAGCTGGTGGTGCGGGTGCGCCCGACGAAGGTCATCGCCGGATTCGACATCAGCGACTGACCCAAGCCGGGCGTCAGCTCGACTGTGCCCCCGCCGCCGATTCGGGGCTCGACTCCGCCTGCGCCGCAGGGGCTTCCGGCTCGGCCGCCTCCGCTTGCGGCTCGGCCGCCTCCGCTTGCGGCTCAGCCGCCTCCGCTTCGGGCTCGGCCGCCTCCGTTTCCGGCCCGGCCGCCGCGGGTTCCGCCTTGGCCGAGTCGGACTCCGGCAGCTGACCGGCGAGGTACTCGGCGAGTCCCCCGATGGTCGGATAGTCGAAGACCGCGGTTGCATTGATCGTGAACGCGCCACCGAACTGGCTGTGCAACCGGTTGCGGAGTTCGACCGCCATCAGCGAATCCGTGCCCAGGTCCAAGAACCGACTGGTCGCCGCGGGCGGTTGCGCGAGCCGCAGGAAGCCCTGCACTTCGCGCTGCAGGAATTCGGTGATGAAACCGGCGCGCTGCGCCACCGGTATCTCCTGCAGCTGCCGGAGCAACTCGCTGTCGCCGGCGGCCTCCGTGGCGGCGCTGGGCAGCACGAGGTCGAGAATCGGTGGGCGGGAACTGCCCAGCACCTTCGCGGCACGCTGCCAGTTGGCCTTGATCACGGTCGCCTGCGCGGACCCGTTGGCGACCGCCTCGGCCAGCGCGCTCAGCGCCGCCGACGGCTCCAGCGGAATGAGGCCTTGCGCACTGATATTGGCGCGCGCGGCCTCCGACGAGGCCATGCCGCCCTTGGCCCAGGGACCGAAGTTGACGCCGGTCGCCGGCAGGCCGTGCGCCTGTCGTTCCGCGACCAGCCCGTCGAGCAGCGCGTTGGCCGTCGAGTAGTTGGCCTGGCCCGGCGAACCGAGCAGGCTGGACACCGACGACGACACGATGAAGAAGTCGAGATCGTCTTCCCGAGTCAACCGGTCCAGGTAGCACGCGCCGAACGCCTTGGGCGCCAACGTCGTCCGGAAGCGCTCCAGGCTCTGCTGGGCCAGCAGCGCGTCGTCGAGCACACCCGCCAGATGCACCACTCCCCCGAGCGGCGGCAACTCCGCGCGGATCCGGGCCAGCAGCTCCTCGACCTGCGCCTCGTCGCCGACGTCGGCCGCGAAGGTGTGGACGCGGCACCGGTAACGCTCGGTGATGTCGTCGATCGCCCGCTGCGCGTCCGGGTCGGGCGCGCGCCGGCTGGTCAACACGATGTCACCCGCGCCGAGTTGGGCCAGATACGACGCCGTGTGCAGGCCGATCGCGCCGAGCCCACCGGTGACCAGATAGCTCCGATCACCGCGCGGATGCAGCGGATTCGGCATCCGCAGCACGATCTTGCCGATATGGCGCGCCTGCTGCATGCGGCGAAACGCCGTCTTCGCCTCCGTGAGCGGGTAGATCTCGGCGGGCAGCGGGGTCCACTCGCCCCTGGCCAACCCGTCGGACACCTCGCCCAGCAAGCCGCGGATGCGCTCGGGCTCTTGGAAGGTGACCGTGTCCAGCGCGACGATCTCGTAGGCGATGTCGGGACGGGCCGCCGCCATCTGCTCGTGCGTCCAGATGTCCCGCTTGGCGATCTCGGCGAACCGGCCGTTCTGGGCGGTGGCCCGCACGGTCGCCTCGACGAAGCCCTCGTTGGTCAGGCTGTTGAGCACCACGTCGACGCCGGCGCCGTCGGTGTCGGCGAGGATCTGATCGGCGAAATCCGTACTGCGCGAATCGTAGACATATTCGACACCCAACTTGCGCAGTGTCGCGCGCTTGTAGGTGCTCGCCGTGGCGAAGACGGTCGCACCGTGCTGCTGCGCCAGCTGGATGGCGGCCAACCCGACGCCACCGCTGGCGGCGTGGATGAGCACCCGGTCACCGGGCTTCAGCTGCGCCCAGTCGAAGGCGAGCCGGGCCGTCAGCGCCGCGGCGGGAATGGTCGCGGCGTCCACCGCGCTCACCCGGGCGGGAACCGGCGCCACCAACTGGGCGGGCACGTTGAACCGGCTGGCGAACGCGCCCTGCATGAAGCCGTAGACGCGCTGGCCGACCTCGAGTCCGGTGACGCCGCTTCCCAATTGGGTTACGGTGCCGGCGAAGTCGCCGCCGATCGGACCCGGATCACCCGGGTAGAGGCCCAACACGTTGAGCACATCCCGGAAGTTCAACCCGGCGGCCTCGACCCGGACCTGCACATAGCCATCGTCCGGCGGCGGCACCTCCGCCTCGGTCAGGCGCAGGTTGTCGATCGCGCCTCGTTCGGTGGGCGCCAGCACGTAATCGGCTGCCCGCGGCACCGCGAGGTGACCGCTGCGCGACCACTGCAGCAACCGGGACGCCAAGAATTTGCCTTGGCGCACAGCGAGTTCGGGTTCGTCAATCGGTTCACCGAGCAAGCCGGCCAGCGCGCGCACGGCCTGCTCCGATCCGTCGCAGTCGACCAACCTGCAGCGCAGACCGGGCTCCTCGTTGACGATGGTCCGGCCCAGCCCCCACAGTGCCGCTTGCACCGGGTCGACCGGCTCGCCGGACTCGGTCGCCACGGCCCGTTCGGTGACGATCCACAGCCCGCCGGGCAGTTTCACCGCCCCGTCACCCTGCAGGGTGTGCACGGCACTGAGCAGCTGCGCGATCTCGGTCTCCAGTCGCGCGACGGATTCGGCGCCCGACTCCCCGGCGCCGGCTCCGGTGGCGCGCCAGACGATGCCGGAGAACGGCATGCCCCGCTCGTGAGCCTGTGCCAACAGCTGTCCCAACGGCTCCGGGTCCGCATTCCTATCGAACGAGACGCACCCCGGCACGGTGGCCGCGAGGTCCTCGAATCCGGCGATTAGCCAGGTGCCGATCGCGTTTGGGGCCCCCTCGCCATCGTCGCCCGATGCCGGCGGCGGCAGCTCGTGCCAGCCGAGGCTGTAGAGCAGCCGCGTGGCATCGCCGCCGAGCCCGCGCAGCAACGCCTCTCGGGGCGCGCGTTTGACAGTGAACTCGCGAATCCCGCCCAGGCGGCGGCCATCCCGGTCGACGAAGTCGAGATCGAAGACCTGTGTCTCGCTGTCCAGCCCGCTGGTGTGCCACCTCGCGCGGCAATAAAACCGCCTCGGCATCTTCTCCCGCAGCTCCACCCGCCCGTACCGCAGGGGCAGGAACAGATCGTTCACTCCCTGTTCCGCGGCACGAAGCGCCGGGAACGCGGGGAAGGCGACGCCGGTGCACAGGTCGAGCAGCACCGGGTGCATCGGCTCGGTGCCGAGATGCTCGGCGAGTTCGTCGCCGACGGTGATGTCGCCGATCGCCTCACCCTCGCCCAGCCACAGCGACTTCAGGGAACCGGACCAGTTGGGCCCCCAGGCCAGCTCCATGTCGGCGAAGGTGTCGAACAGCTCCTGCGGGCGCATGCGGTTCATCCGCTCGATCACCGCGTCGATGGGATCCGCGGAGTCCGCCGGGTCGGGCGACGGCTCCGCCTCGATTCCGGTGACGACCGTGCCGTCGGCGTTCAGTGACCATTCGGCGTCCCGGACACCGTACGGGCGGCTGTGCACCCGGAAGCTCCAGCCGCCGTCCTCCAGCGGATGCAAGGTGAGCTGCACCTCGCGAGAAGCCTTCTCGGGCAGGATGATCGGCTCGTAGAAGAAGACGTCTTGCACCCGCCCCGGCGTCCCCACGGCGGTCAGGGCCATCGCGGCATACGTCGCCCCGGGCACCACAACGGTGCCGTAGATGACGTGATCGGAGAGCCACGGCTGCGACTTGACCGACAGCCGGCTGGTGTAGACCGAGTCCCCTGAGGCGAGATCCTTTGCGCTACCGAGGATTCCGGATACGGCGGCGCCCTGTCCGTCGATGCCGCTGATACCGGAAGTCTTCGGCCAGAAGCTTCGCCGCTGGAACGGATAGGTCGGCAGTTCGAGTTTGCGGCGAGGCTGACGATGCAGCGCAGCGAACCTGGGTCGATGACCGCTGACATAGGCTCCGGCCAGCGCCTCGGCGATCTGGCGCCGGTCGGCGATGCCCTTGCGCAGGGAAACGATCGCCCGCGGCGCGGCCAGGTGTTCCGGCCAGACCTGCACCGCGGCCCCGGTCAGAACCGGTTGCGGACCGATCTCCATCAACACCGAGCAGCCCAGCGCCGCCACGGTGCGCACGCTTTCGGCGAACTGCACCGGCTGGCGGGAATGCCGCCGCCAGTATTGCGCGTCCAGCGGGGTTTCCGCCGTGAGCACGGCGCCGGTGCGGTTGCAGACCAAGGGCAACGTCGGCACGGCGAACTGCAGACGCGCGGCATACGACTCGAACTCGTCGAGCACCGGTTCGAGCAACTCGGAATGGAATGCGTGGCTGGTTTCCAGCCAGCTGCACCGGATCCCGTCGTTGCCGCCCCTGGCGACGATTTGTTCGAGATCCGCACCGGGACCCGACAGCACTGTGTTGGGTCCGTTGTAGGCGGCGACCGACACCCGGGGGAACCCGCCCGCGATCTCCTCGACGTACTTGGCGTCGGCGAATACCGCCACCATTCGTCCCCCGTCGGGCAGGCTGCCGAACAGCCGGCCACGCTCGGCCATCAGCCGGGCCCCGTCCTCGAGGCTGAACACCCCGGCGACGCACGCCGCCGCGTACTGGCCCACGCTGTGCCCCAACACGACGTCGGGTGTGACGCCCCACGACTGCCACAACCGGGCCAGGCCCATCTCGATGGCGAAAAGCGCGGGCTGCGCAAAAGAGGTGTGCCGCACCGCTTCCGCGGTTTCCCTGTCGGTCGCGAACAGCACCTCGAGCAGCGGGCGCGGCAGCATGCCCTCGACCGCTTCCGCGCAGCGTGTCACGGTGTCAGCGAAAACCGGCTCGGTGTCGAACAACTCGCGCGCCATCCCCGGGTACTGGCTGCCCTGCCCGGTGAACAACCACGCCGTGGTCGGCGGGTCGGTGCACTCGCCGCGTACCACCCCCGGCCGTATCCGGTTCTCGGCCAACTCGGCCAGCACCTCGCGGGCGCCCTGAACCGAATCGACCACCAGCGCGGCCCGGTGCTCGAAGTGCGTGCGCCCCACCCCGGCCGTGAAGCACACGTCCGCGACATCGACCTTGGGGTGGGCGTTGAGCCACTCCTCGTATCGCCGCGCCAACGCCACCAGCGCCTCCGGTGTCCGGGCGGACAGCGGCAGCACGTCGACCAGTTCCTCTTGAGCGTCCGACTCCGGCGCCGCGGCGGCGTCGGGCAGGACCGCGCCGGTGGAGTATTCGTCGGGGGTCGCCGGTTGCGCCGGCGCCTCCTCGATCAGCACGTGCGCGTTCGTGCCGGTGAACCCGAACGAACTGATGCCGGCACGTCGCGGTTTGCCATTGGCCTGCCAGGGAGTGGCCTTGTCGACGACGCGCACGGGCAGCGAGTCCCACGGGATATGCGGCGACGGCTTCTCGAAATGCAGGCTCTGCGGCAGCATTTCGTGCTGCAGCGACAACACGACCTTGATCAGGCCGGCGACGCCGGACGCCGACTCGAGGTGGCCGATGTTGGTCTTCACCGATCCCATCAGCAACGGTCGGTCCGCGTCACGGGCGGCACCGTAGACGGCACCGGCCGCCTGCACCTCGATCGGATCACCCAGCGGGGTGCCCGTCCCGTGCGCCTCGAGGTAGTCGACGTCTCCGCCGGCAAGGCCGGCGCGGGCCAGCGCCGCGCTGATAAGCCGTTGCTGCGCACCACCATTGGGCACCGTCAAACCGCTGGAGGCGCCGTCCTGGTTGACCGCGGTGCTTGGGATGACGGCGCTGACCCGATCGCCGTCGCGGACCGCGTCGCTGAGCCGCTTGAGCACCAGGATGCCGCAGCCCTCGCTGCGCACGTAGCCGTCAGCGGAGGCGTCGAAGGTCTTGCATCGCCCGACGGGGGACAGCATCCTGGCGCGCGATGCGGCGATGATGGACACCGGGCTGAGCAGCACGTTCACCCCGCCGGCCAGCGCGAGATCGCAGTCACCGGCGTGCAGCGCCTGGCAGGCCTGGTGGACCGCCACCAGCGACGAGCTGCATGCCGTGTCGACCGCGACCGCCGGTCCCTCCAGCCCGAGCGCGAAGGCCACCCGGCCCGAGATCGCATTGAGCGCATTGCCGGTGATGAAGTGCGGCTCGAGCTTCTCCACGGAGTCGGAGGACAGCAGGTGCGAGTACTCGTTGGCGCCCACACCCACGAAGATGCCGCTGCGGCTGCCGCGCAACGCCCCGGGGGAATACCCGGCCCTTTCCAAGGCCTCCCAGGCGGTTTCCAGCATCAACCGCTGCTGCGGATCCATCCAGATGGCCTCGCGCGGCGAGATGCCGAAGAATTCCGGGTCGAATCCGTCGATCTCGTCGAGGAATCCGCCGAAGCGGCTGTAGATCTTGCCCGGGGCGTCCGGGTCGGGGTCGTAGTACTCGTCGATGTCGAAGCGGTCCTCCGGGACTTCCCGGATCGCGTCGACACCGCCGGACAACACCTCCCAGAAGGCTTCGGGATTGGACGCGCCGGGGAAGTGGCACGCCACCGCGACGATCGCGATCGGCTCATCGGTGCGCGTCGTCACCGCCGAGGCCGGCTGCGGCCCCGACGGGGCCACCTCGCCGAGGCCGAGCACGTCGCCCAGCAGGTAGTCGACCACGTCGGACAGCCGTGGGTGGTCCATCGCCAGGGTGGCCGGCACCTCCTTGCCCACCGCTTGCTCGATGCGCCGCCGCAACTCGACGGCCATCAGCGAATCCATGCCGAGATCGAAGAATCCCGCGTCCTCGCGGATCTCGGCGGCGTCGACCCGCGTCACCTCCGCGACCGCGTCGCGCAGGTAGTCCGTGAGCAGTTTCTTGCGCTGCTGCACCGGGGCGTTGGTGAGTCGCTCGACCAGTTGGGTCTTCCCGGACGGCGCCACCCCCGTGGTCTCGGTGGGCACCTCGCGCTCCAGCTCCGCCAGGAAAGCCCGCCGTCCCGCTTGGGAGTAGAGCGGCAGGAAGCGGTCCCAGCCGATCCGGGCCACCACCCCCTGCGCTGACGAAGCCGCCAGCAGATCCGCCATGCCCGCCAGCGCATCGGCGGGCGACAGCGTCCGGACCCCGCGCTGATCCAGCCGGGCGCGGGCCTGCTCGTCGGCCATGCCGGCCGACCAGGGACCGAAGTTGGCGCTGATTCCGGGGACGCCCTGCTCGCGCAGCCGCCAGGCCAACCCGTCGAGGAAGGCGTTGGCCGCGGCATAGGCGGTCTGACCGAAGCCGCCCCAGACCGAAGCGATCGAGGAGGTGCTCAGGAAGAAGTCCAGCTGCAAGTCGGCAGTCGCTTCGCTCAAATGCCAAGCGCCCCAAACCTTCCCGGCGAACACCCGATCCACCTCGGCGTCTTCCAGGCTGCGCAGCGGGGTGGTGCCGATCTCGCCGGCGGCATGGACGATGCCGGCAAGCGGTGGCAGTTCGTCCTGCACGGTGGCCAGCAGGCGCGCGACGTCGTGCGCATCGGCAACATCGGCCGTGACCACCCGGACTTCGCAGCCGTGCTGGTCGCGGATGGCTTCGATGCGCGCCTGCGCGGCGGCGCTGGGCGTGCGGCGGCCGGTCAGCACCAGATGCCGGGCGCCGTGCGCGGCCAGGTATCCGGCGATTTCCAGTCCGACCGAACCCAGTCCGCCGGTCACCAGATACGTGGCGTCGTCGCGGAGCGCGGGCGGCGTCGCGATCGGCTGCCCGACCCTGCGCACCAGCCGCGGCACGTAGACCGCTTGGTCCCGCACGGCCAGTTGGTCTTCGCCGACGGCCGACCCGCCCGGGGTCGCCGACACCTGGTCGATCAGCCGCGACCATTCCGCAGTCGTCGACACGGCGGTTCCTGCGGCCAGATCCGCCAGTCCGCCCCACACCTGGGGGTGTTCCAGCGAAGCGGCGCGGCCGAACCCCCACAGGCAACTCTGGTCCGGGGACACGGTATCGGCATCGATGACTCTTTGCGCGCCGCGGGTGACCATCCAGATCGGGCGGCGCAGCTCGGTGGCGACGGCCGCGCGGAAGAGCCGACGCGTTCCTCCGAGGACCCGGTGTTGCATCCGCAACAGCGACCGCATCGACGGCGCGGAGCCGGAGTCCAGCGCCGCGACATGCAGTATCCGGAGCTCCGGGTCGTCCGCCGCCGCGGCGAGCAATGTGACCTCGAGCTGTTCCTCGTCGGCGTCGGTCACGGGCAACCCGACGATCCGATGCTGGTGCCCATGCGCGGTCAGGGCGTCGACCAGTGGCGCAAGTATGTCGGCGTCGTCGCCGATGAGGAGCCAGGACGAGCCCTCCCCGGCGCCGGCAGCTGAGACCGCCGCCGTGGACTTCTCCCAGCTGATCTCGTAGCGCGCATCGGCGATCGACTGGGTTTTGCGCTGTTGATTGTGTTGTGCGGCAAGCTTTGTCAGCACAGTCAGGGTCTGCTGGTCGGCACCCGCACCGTCGATCAGCGCGGCGAGTTCCTCGATCCGGCCGTCCTCGAGCAGCCGGACCGCCTCGGTGCTCGCGACCTCGTTCTGATGTTGGTTGGGCCGGACGCGATTGTCCCGGTACCAATACTGGCGATGCTGGAACGGGTAGGTGGGCAGGTCGAGCTTGCGCGCCGGTCCGGCGGCGGCGCCGAAGTCGGGCAGGTGGCCCAGGACGTACGCGTCGGCGAGAGCCTCGGTGAGCTGGCGGTGGTCCGCGGTGTTGCGGCGCAGTGACGCGATCGCCCGCGGCGCGGTGGCCGGGTCGGGCCAGGCGCGCAGCGCGGCGGCGGTCAGCACCGGCTGGGGGCCGACCTCGAGCAACACCTTGCAGCCCAGGTCGGCGAGCGTGCGAACGCTCTTGGCGAATTCCACGGGCTGGCGCGCGTGGCGGCGCCAGTACGCGCCGTCCAGTTTCACGCTCCTGCCCAGCGCGGCACCGGTGCGGTTGCACACCAGCATCCGTTGTGGCGGAATGAAATCGAACCGGTTCGCGTACGACTCGAACTCGTCGAGGATCGGATCCAGCAGCGCCGAGTGGAACGCGTGGCTGGTGTCCAGCCACTCACAGCGGACGCCGTCGGCCGTCAACCCGGCCACCGCCTCGTCCAGATCCTGCGCCGGTCCCGACAGCACGGTGTTGGCGCCGTTGTAGGCGGCAACCGACAGACTCGGGAACTCGTCGGTGAGGCCCTCGACCCGCTCGGCGGCGGCGAAGACCGCCACCATCCGCCCGCCGGCGGGCAAGCTGCCGAACAGGCGGCCGCGCTCGGCCATCAGCAGCATTCCGTCCTCGAGGCTGAACACCCCCGCGACGCAGGCCGCGGTGTATTGGCCGACGCTGTGGCCCAGCACCACGTCGGGTTCGAAACCCCAGGACTGCCAGAGCCGGGCCAGGCCCATCCCCACCGCGAACAAGGCGGGCTGCGCGTAGGCGGTCTGCCGCAACGTTTCGTCGCCGTCCGGGTCGAAAATCACGTCCAGCAAAGGCTTTTCGAGCACGTCCGCGACCACCGCCGCGCAGCGGGTCACCGTCTCGGCGAACACCGGTTCGGTGTCGAACAACTCGCGGGCCATGCCCGCGTACTGGCTGCCCTGACCCGTGAACAACCACGCCGTCTTCGGCGTGTCGTCGGATATTCCGCGCACCAGACCGGGCGCCGGGCGGTCGTCTGCGAGGGCACCGAGCAACTCACCGGCCGATTCCTTCGAATTGACCACCAACGCGGCCCGGTGCTCGAAGTGGGCCCGCCCCACCCCGGCGGTGAAGCACACGTCGGCCAGGGTGGCCTGCGGGTGCGCGCTCAACCAGCTGCGGTAGTCGTCAGCGAGTTGCGCCAGGGCGGTGGGCGTGCGCGCCGAGAGCGGAAGAAGGCGGAACCGCCGGTCGGCCGGCGCCTCGACCGGACCCGGCGCGACGGCGGCCTCACCGGCCTGCTCGGGCGCCACCGGAGCTTCTTCGAGGATGACGTGCGCGTTGGTCCCGGCGAACCCGAACGAGCTGACGCCGGCGATGCGCGGCCGGCCATTGCGTTCCCAGGCGGTGGCCTCCTGCACCACCTGAACGGGAAGCCGGTCCCACGGGATGTGCGGCGACGGGTTGCGGAAGTGCAGGTGCTGCGGCAGCAGCTCGTGCTCGAGCGACAGGATGACCTTGATGACGCCCGCGATCCCCGCGGCCGCTTCCAGGTGCCCGATGTTCGTCTTCACCGAGCCGATCAGCAGCGGCCGGCTCGCCTCGCGCCCGGCGCCGAGCACCTCCCCCGCCGCCTGGGCCTCGATCGGATCGCCCAGCGACGTCCCGGTCCCGTGCGCCTCCAGGTATCCGACGTCGCCGGGTGCGATGCCGGCACGCTTCAGCGCCGCGGCAATAACCCGTTGCTGGGCAACGCCGTTCGGCACGGTCAGACCGCCCGATGCGCCGTCCTGGTTGATCGCGCTGCCGCGGATCACGGCCCGGATCCGGTCGCCGTCGCGGATCGCGTCCGCGAGCCGCTTCACGACGATGACACCGCAACCCTCGCCGCGCACATAGCCGTCGGCGGCCGCGTCGAACGTCTTGCACCGGCCGTCGGGCGCGAGCATGTGCGCGTGGGAGAAGGTGATCATGGTCGCCGGTGTGAGCAGGACGTTCGCGCCGCCGGCCAGCGCGAGGTCACATTCGCCCAGGCGCAGCGCCTGGCACGCCTGATGGATCGCCACCAACGACGAACTGCACGCGGTGTCCACGGCGACCGACGGGCCCTGTAGCCCCAACCGGTAGCTGATCCGGCCCGCGGCGGCGGCATTCGACGTCCCGATGGCCATGTAGGCCTCGATCTCGGGGTAGGTCAGCTCGTCCGATGCCATCCCCAGGTAGTCGTGGGTGGCCAAACCGACGAACACACCGGTGTTGGTGTTCGCCAAAGCCGTTGGCGCGGTACCGGAATGCTCCACCGCCCGCCACGCCGTCTCGAGCAAGAGGCGGTGCTGCGGGTCCATCAACCTGACCTCGCGCGTGGACATGCCGAAAAATGGCGCGTCGAAACCGGTTACGTCCTCGACGAAGCCCGCTCGACGGGTCACCACCTTTCCCGGCGTGTCGGGATCGGGGTCGAAGAATTCGTCGGCGTCCCAACGCTCCGCGGGAACCTCCGATATCGCGTCCCGGCCTTCCCGCAGCACCTGCCAGAATTCGTCGGCGTCGGCGGCGCCGGGAAAGCGCGCCGCGTAGCCGACGATCGCAAAACTCGATGCCCCCCGCATCGGGTCTTCGGCGGATGTCATGGGGTTGTCCTCCCTGTTCGGCTCGGAAGATTCGATGCCCGCGGAGGCCTCGCGGCGCCGGGGTGGTGGTTGCTGTTTAACCACGCGCTTGGCCGCTACGGCACACACCAGGACCAGACCTGGCGGAATTCCCCCCGGCGTACTGCCTCCAGCGACCGTCGTGGCGAATGTACACATGCCGGACCGGTTGCCGCAGCCGAATCACCTCCGACGGCAAGTATGCCAAGTACGGGGCCTTGCGGCGGCGCATCGGGCAAGTCTCGTCCGGCGTGGCGGCCGGTCGCCGGGCCTGCCCGCGACCACGCCCGCCGCGTCGATGAGCCGTTGCGGCCCCTATCCGCGCATGTCGGCGCCGGTGCCAGCCACAAGGGTTATCTTGGTGTCGCTACAGCGCGGCCGAACCGCAGCCACGGGATGCCGCAGAAACCGGGGAGAAAATATTGCGAATCGGGAAGATCACGATCGGCTCACTAGGGGATTGGGCGCCGATCCCAGGAGCAGTCATCTCCTGGCACCCGACAACCACGTCCGCCGACAAGGTCCGGCAGGCGCCGGCCAGTCCCGTACCGGTCAGCTACATGCAGGGCCAACATCTGCGTAACTATCACGAACGGACGGCCGCGGGCCTCGACTTCTCCCGGCAGATCATCGCGACCTGTGAAGTACCCGGTCAGTGCGATCTCTCTGCGATGCACCACGCCGTCAACGCCTACCTGCGCCGGCATGACACATTCCGCAGCTGGTTCGACCACGCCGGTAATGGCGAGTTCGTCAGGCACACCCTCACCGATCCCGCCGACATCGAATTCGTCCCGATCGAACACGGCGCCATGACGGTCGACGAGATACGCGCTCACGTCGTGGCCATACCGAATCCGCTGGAGTGGGGCTGCTTCACCTTCGGGATCGTCCAGAACGAGGATCATTTCACTTTTTTCGCCGCCATGGATCACGTCCACGGGGACGCCACGTTGATCGGCACGACGATGCTCGAGGCGAATGGGATGTATGCGGCGTTGAGTGGGGGCGGTGAACCACTTGCGCTTCCCGACGCGGGCAGTTTTGACGATTTCTGCGCCCGCGAGCGCCACTACACGTCGACGCTGACCGTGGATTCACCCGGGGTTCGCGCATGGATCGACTTCGCGGAGAACAACAATGGCGGCTTCCCCGAATTCCCGCTTCCGCTCGGTAACCCGTCGGAGCCGGCCGGCAGCGAATTGATCTCCGAACTGTTGATGGACGCCGCCCAGACGGAGCGGTTCGAAGCGGCCTGCACCGCGGTCGGCGCACGGTTCATCGGCGGGCTGTTCGCCTGCTTTGCCCTGGTAGAGCACGAGTTCACGGGTGCCCTCACCTATTACGGCCTCACCCCCAGGGACACCCGCAGGACTACCGACAACTTCATGACGCAGGGCTGGTTCACCGGCCTGGTCCCGATCACCGTGCCGATTGCCGCGGCCTCTTTCGGCGACGCCGCATGGGCTGCGCAGTCGTCGTTCGATTCCGGCCTGCACCTGGCGAAGGTGCCGTATTACCGCGTGTTGGAATTGGCGCCGTGGTTGGACTGGCCGCGGCCGAATTTCCCGGTGTCGAACTTCTTGCACGGCGGCGCCGCCCCGCTCAACGCCGTTCTCGCGGCGGCGGACCTGGGCTATGCGAACAATATCGGGATCTACTCCGACGGCCGGTATTCCTATCAACTGACCATCTATGTGTTCCGGTACGGCGAGGGTACCGCGATGGCGGTCATGTACCCCGACAATCCGGTCGCCCAGAAATCGGTTGTCCGCTATATGGAAGCGATGAAGTCCGTGTGCGCGCGGGTCGCGGCGAGCGGGCATTGGGGGCGCGTTGCGTAGCGCGGGCCGATTCGATGGCTTCTAGATGGCTGCGGGTGCGAAATTGCGCGATGTGAGGGTGAGGGCGAAATGCGACGGCTAGCCGATTTCGTGGTGCGGTGGCCCTGGGCGGTGATCGCGGTGTGGGTCGCGATCGCGGTCGCCCTCCCGCTCAGCCTTCCCTCGCTGGGCGAAATGGCCCAGAAGCATCCGCTGTCCATCCTGCCCAGCGATGCGCCGTCGAACGTCACCGCCCGAAAGATGACCGAGGCGTTTCACGAATCGGGCTCGGACAACCTCCTGTTGGTCGTCCTGACCGATGACAAGGGGCTTGGCCCCGCCGACGAAGCCGCGTACCGCAAGGTGGTGGACGCGCTGCACCGGGACACGCGCGACGTCTTGATGGTGCAGGACTTCGTCAGCACGCCGCCGCTGCGTTCGGTCGTGACCAGCAAGGACAACAAGGCTTGGGTGCTGCCGGTCGGCCTTGCCGGCGAGTTGGGCACGCCGCGGTCGTTCGACGCCTTCAACCGGGTCGGTGACATCGTCAAACGCGCCCTGAATCCGGCACCGGCGGGGGCGCATCTGACCGCGAACATCACCGGCCCCGCGGCGACCGTCGCCGACCTCACGGTCGCGGGCGACCGGGACCGGCTGCCGATCGAGCTGGCGATCGCCGTTCTGGTGCTCATCGTCCTGCTGGTGGTTTACCGCAGCGCGGTCACGATGCTGCTGCCGTTGATAACGATCGGGTTGTCCCTGGTGATCGCGCAGGCGGTCGTGGCGGGCTACTCGCAGGTGACCGGCTCGGGCGTGTCGAACCAGTCCATCGTGTTCCTCAGCGCGATCATGGCCGGCGCGGGAACGGACTACGCCGTCTTCCTCATCAGCCGCTATCACGACTATCGACGGTCGGGCGAGGATTTCGATCAGGCGGTCAAGCGGGCGCTGATCTCGATCGGAAAGGTGATCGCAGCGTCTGCGACCACCGTGGGAATCACTTTCCTGCTCATCAGCTTCGCCCGCATGGGCGTGTTCGAGACGGTCGGGGTGTCGTCGGCGATCGGGATCGGCGTGGCGTTCCTCGCCGCGGTGACGCTGCTGCCGGCGATTTTGGTGCTCGCCGGGCCGCGCGGCTGGGTCAAGCCGCGGCGCGAACTGACCGCTCGGTTCTGGCGGCGCTCCGGCATCCGCATAGTGCGCCGGCCGAGGGCCCATCTGGTTGCCAGCGTGCTCGTGTTGATCATCCTGGCCAGCTGTGCCGGCCTGGTGCGTTACAACTACGACGACCGCAAGGCGCTTCGGCCCTCCGCGCCCAGTTCCGTCGGGTACGCCGCGCTGGATCGCCATTTCAACGTGAATCAGTCCATCCCGGAGTACATCCTCGTCCAGTCACCGCGGGACCTTCGCACCCCGCAGGCCCTCGCGGACTTGGAGCAGATGGCGGACCGGGTCAGCCAGCTGCCGAACGTCGCCGTCGTCAGCGGCATCACCCGTCCCACCGGGAACGTCCCAGAACAATTCCGGGCCACCTACCAGGCCGGCGCGATCGGCACCATGCTGGCCGGCGGCTCCAACCTGATCAACGACCACACGGGCGACCTCAACCGGCTGGTCGACGGGGCCGGCACGCTGGCCAACAGCCTCCGCGAAGTGCGCGGCCAGGTCAGCCAGCTCACCGCCAGCGTGGAGGAACTTCAGAACGCCTTCTCGTCGACGAAGAACCAGTACAGCGGCGACACGCTGGTCAAAGAGGTCGATCTGGCGGCCCAACTCGTCGACCACGTCAACGCGCTCAGCAATGCCATGGGCTGGAACTTCACGGCCGCCAAGAACATGTTCGCCTGGATGGGCCCGGTGCTGACGGCGCTGCAGGGCAACCCGGTCTGCGACGCCGATCCGTCGTGCAGCGCCACCCGCGGCACGTTCGAGCAGCTGACCGGTGGGCGCGACCAGGCAGACCTCGACGCGATCAATGACCTGGCCCACCAGCTGCAGGAATACCAGGACAAGCGGGCCCTCAAAGCGTCGACGGAACGGCTGCGCGTCGCCCTGACGAAGCTCACCAACGTCCTGCACTCCATGGGAATCGACCAGCCCGGCGGCCTGCAGGCGAACCTGAACAGCCTGCAAAACGGCGCCGACCGATTCGCCGGTGGGAGCCGGCAGGTGGCCGACGCGGTCGCCCAGCTCGTCGACCAGGTCAAACAGCTGGGTGCGGGCCTCAGCGAATCGGCGGAGTTCCTGTTGTCGCTGAAACAGGACGCGGCACAACCGGCGATGGCCGGCTTCAACATCCCGCCGCAGCTGCTGCATTTGAAGGAGTTCCAGCAGGCCGCCAAGGCGTTCATTTCGCCGGACGGCCACTCGGTGCGCTACCTGGTGCAGACCAAGCTCAACCCGTTCAGCACCGACGCCATGGACCAGGTCAACGCGATCAGTGCGACGGCCCGGGGAGCCCAGCCGAACACCACGCTGTCGGACGCCACGGTGTCGATGGCCGGATACACCGTCGGCCTGAAGGACACGCGCGATTACTACGAGCACGACATCCGGTTCATCATCGCGGTGACACTCCTCGTCGTGTTCCTGACCTTGGTCGCGCTGCTGCGGGCGATCGTCGCGCCGCTGTATCTCGTTGCGTCCGTGGTGATTTCCTATTTGTCGGCGGTGGGTATCGGCGTCGTGGTGTTCCAGTTCCTGCTCGGACAGCACCTGCATTGGAGCGTGCCGCCGCTGGCGTTCGTGGTGTTGGTCGCGGTGGGGGCCGACTACAACATGCTGCTCGTCTCGCGGATGCGTGACGAGTCTCCGCGCAGCGTGCGTTACGGCATCGTTCGCACGCTGGGTTCGACGGGCGGGGTGATCACCGCGGCGGGGCTGATCTTCGCCGCCTCGATGGGCGGGCTGTTGTTCTCCAGCATCGGTACCGTGGTCCAGGGCGGCTTCGTGATCGGCGTGGGAATCTTGCTGGACACCTTCCTGGTCCGCACCATCACGGTGCCCGCGGTCGCCGCGCTGTTGGGGCGAGCGAACTGGTGGCCGTCGCGGGCGGCTATGCGCCGCAACCCGGTGAGGACGCGCGCTTGACGTATGTGAGACTAGAGGCCGAGGGGTCAGGGGTAGGGATGAAGAAACTACTCGCAGGAGTGACGGCGCTGGTAACTGTCGGCGCCACAGGATTTTTCGGCGCGGGGAGGGTCTCCGCCGACGACACCCCCGTCGGCGGTCCGCCGACCCCCGGCGCGCCGGGGGACCAGACCGCGTTCGCCCTCGGGGGCGCTCACGTTCTGGGCATCCCCTACGACGAGTACATCCGCCAGGAGGGCGCCCAGTGGTTCCCCGGCCAGAAGCGCGAGATCGTCCGCTACCCGGCGGGCCAGGTTCAGGGCCATGTGCTGGAGCGGCTCTTCCCGGGCATCGGCAAGATCGGCGACGAGACCTTTCCGGGCCTGGGTCTGGACGGCCCCAGCGTCGGGGAGTCGGTCGACGTGGGCGTGGACAACCTCCTCTCGGAGCTCAAAACCGGTCGCCCGGGTACGGCGATCGGCTTGTCCGAGGGCGGCTTCGTGGTGGATGGAGCGCAGGCTCGGCTGGCCGGTGACCCCACCGCTCCGCCGCCGAACACGCTGAACTTCGCCACGTTCGGCGATCCGATCGGGCATCACGCCTTCGGTCAGAGCTTCTTGACCGCGATGTTCCCGGTCGGCAGCACGGTTCCCGCCCTCGACTACACCATGCCGCCGCCCTACGAGAGCCAGTACGACACCAACCGGTTCGTGGCCGCGTACGACTCGATCGCGGACTTCCCGGACCGGCCCGACAACTTGTTCGCCTTCGCCAACACGCTGATGGGCCTTGCCACCGGTCACACCGCGGTGGCCTTCACGAACCCGAGCATGGTGCCGCCGCAGAACATCAGAACCACCATCAACTCCCGGGGTGCGAAAGACACGACGATCATGGTCCCGGAGAAGCACCTCCCGCTGGTCATGCCGCTGAAATACATCGGGATCCCGGAAGACACGCTGAACAAACTCGACGCGATCCTGATCCCGCGGGTGAACGCCGGCTATTCGCGCAACGACGATCCGGCGACGGCCCCCATTCAGGTGGACCCGGTGCACGGCTTCGACCCCGCGGAGGTCACCGCGCCGGCCAACCAGGCGACATTCGGCGGCGGCGCCGACCCGTTCTCGCAGATCCTCGCCGGTGCCACGTCCGTGTTGTCCCACGGCGCGGGACAGGCTGACCACTGAATCCGACGCACGCATCGGACAGATCAGTACGGAAGTAACGTGACACCACCGCCTCAGTCCTCCGTGCTCTCGATGCTGCACGCGCGCGCCAGCCTGCGGCCGAACGACGTAGCGTTCACCTTCACCAACTACGACGACGATTGGGCCGGCGTACCCGAGAGGCTCACGTGGTCGCAGTTGTCCCGCCGCACGTTCAACGTGGCGCGCGAACTGGCCCACCATGGCGCTGCCGGAGACCGGGCGGTGATCCTGGCGCCCCAATCCCTCGATTACATCGCGGCGTTCCTGGGCTCCATGCAGAGCGGGCTCATCGCCGTCCCGCTCCCGTTGCCGCACCGCGGGGCGACCCATGAGCGGGTGGGCGCGGTCCTTGCCGACACGTCACCCGCCATCGTCCTCACGACGTCGGCGGTCGCGGAAGACATCGCCGAATACGTCGATCAGGCACGCCTGGAGGCCGTCCCGAAGATCCTGGAAATCGACGCGCTGAATCTGGACGCCGATGGCGGAACGGGCAGTCGGACAGCCGATTTGCCGAGCACGGCCTATTTGCAGTACAGCTCGGGTTCCACCCGGCTGCCGACCGGGGTGATGATCTCGCACCGCAACCTGCAGGTGAACTTCGAGCAGTTGATGCGCAGCTTCTTCGCGGACTCCAACGTCAAGGTCCCGACGGACACCGCGATCGTTTCGTGGTTGCCCTTTTACCACGACATGGGTTTGGTGCTGGGGGTCTGCGCCCCGATCCTCGGCGGCTATCGCGGCGAGCTGACGAGTCCGGTCGCGTTTCTGGAGCGCCCGGCCAGGTGGGTGCAAGCATTGGCGAGGAACCCGCACACGTTTTCCGCGGCGCCGAACTTCGCGTTCGACCTGGCCGCCCGCAAGACCACCGACGCCGACCTGGCCGGGCTCGACCTCGCGGGGGTGCTGGGCATCATCAGCGGTGCCGAACGGGTGGAGCCGGCGACGTTGCAGCGCTTCGTTGACCGGTTCGCCCACTTCAACTTTCGGGACCACATGGTGCGTCCGTCGTATGGCTTGGCGGAGGCGACCGTCTTCGTGACTGCCGGCACCTGGAGCGACACGTCGGGCGCGGTTGAGTTCGACGCCGAGGAACTGTCCGCCGGCCGCGTCCGGCCGTGCGCGGCCGGGACCGGCACGGCGCTGGTGAAATACACAGTGCCGCAATCGCCCACGCTGCGCATCGTCGACGGCGACACCGGTCGCGAGTCCCCACCTGGCGCGGTCGGTGAGATCTGGATACACGGCCCCAACGTCGCCGACGGCTACTGGCGCAAACCGCCCGAGGAGCAGCGCTGCTTCGGCGCCGTGCTCGTCGACCCGTCGCCGGGCACCCCCGACGGTCCCTGGCTGAGGACCGGCGACCTCGGGTTCATCTTCGAAGGGGATCTGTTCATCGTCGGCCGCATCAAGGATCTGCTGATCATCCGCGGGCGCAATCACTACCCGGAGGACATCGAGGCCACGGTCCAAGCGATCACGGGTGGTCGGGTCGCGGCGATCTCGGTCCCGGTGAACAGCACCGAGACGCTGGTCACGGTGATCGAGCTGAAGAAGCGCGGCGCTTCCGACGAGGAGGCGATGCGCTGGCTCAGCAGCGTCAAGAGCGACGTCACCTCGGCGATATCCAACGCGCACGGGCTGAACGTCGGGGACCTCGTCCTGGTGCCACCGGGGTCGATTCCCACCACGACGAGCGGCAAGATCCGGCGCGCCGCGTGTGTCGAGCAGTACCGCCAGGACCAGTTCGCCCGATTGGACGCCTAGGCCCGAAGTCCGGAGCGCGGTTGCACATAATGAGTCAACCGCACCGGCAAAGGAGCCCCCCGATGAGCACAGCCACCACCGCAGACCGTCCGTTTCGCGTGATCCAATGGACGACCGGCAACATCGGGCGGCGATCGCTGCACGCCATCATCGGCCGGCCGGACATGGAACTGGTCGGGGTGTACGCGCACGGCGCCGAAAAGGTGGGCGTCGACGCCGCCGACCTGTCCGGGTGGCCGGAGCCGACCGGGGTCAAGGCCACCGATGACATCGACGCGCTGCTGGCACTGCGGCCCGACGCCTGTTGCTATAACCCGTTGTGGCCCAACGTCGATGAGCTCGTGCGGTTGCTGGAGTCGGGCGTCAACGTGTGCACCAGCGCCGCCTGGATCACCGGCGGCAAGCAGACTCCGGAGGACCGCAGGCGCATCGTCGACGCCTGCGAACGGGGCGGTTCGACCATATTCGGCAGTGGGGCGCACCCCGGGATGACGAACATGGTCGGCATGGTGCTGTCCGCGTCGTGCGAGCGCGTCGACGAGATCCGCATCACCGAGTCCGTGGACTGCTCCACCTACGAGTCGGCGGAAACCCAGACGGCGATGGGGTTCTCGCAGGATCCTGACACACAGGGGCTGGCCGAGAGCGTCCGGCGAGAGAGCGAGGTCTTCGCGGAATCGGCGGCGATGATGGCCGACGCGATCGGCGCCAAGCTGGACCGGATGACGTTCGACGTCACCTTCACCGCGGCCACCGCCGACTCCGATCTGGGCTTCATGAAGATCCCGGCCGGAACGGTCGGCGGCGTCTACGGCTACCACCGCGGCTGGGAGGGTGACCGCAACGTCGTCAGCGTCGGATTCAACTGGACGATGGGCAATCACGTGGTGCCGCCCAAGCCCCTCGAACACGGCCACGTCATCCAGGTGTTCGGGCTGCCCAACATGCGCACCGTGCTGCACTGCCTGCCGCCGAAGGATTGGCCGGAGCCCGGATTCATGGGGCTGGGCATGATCTACACCGCAATGCCGGTTACCAACGCGGTGCCGGCCGTCGTCGCCGCCAGGCCCGGGATCGTCACGCTCGCCGACCTCCCACCGGTCACCGGCCGGGTGGCCCGCTGACCGGTGTCGGTCGTCACAAAGGCGGCACCCACAGGAACGGTTCCGTGCACTACGGTTTACGATGCTTAGCTGAGCAATGTATCGGCGAACCGGCGTTGTCGGTGACGCCGGCGGTCCGCAGGGCGAGCGGAAGGCGGTCAAGGTGAAGGCCCTAACCCGGGCGCTCAGACGAGCGTGGATTCCGCTGGTGTTGGTGGTCGTGCTCGCCGTCTCGACCCTGGTCGTCTCGCGCCTACACAGAATCTTCGGGTCCCAGGACCTCAACGCGAATGCCGGCAAGGGAATCGAGATCGTGCAGTTCAACCCGAAGGTCGTCGTCTACGACGTCTCCGGCCCGCCGGGATCCACCGCGAACATCAACTACTGGGACGAGAACGCCAACACCCACCAAATCAACAACGCCCCGCTGCCCTGGTCGACCACCATCTCCACCACTCTTCCCTCGGTGAGCGCCAACATCATGGCGCAAAGCGACGGCAGCCGGATCGGTTGCAAGATCACCGTGGACGGCATCGTCCGCGACAGCCAGAATTCCGACGGCCACAACGCCCAGACCTTCTGCCTGGTGAAGTCCGCATGACCGACATCGAAAAGGATTCCGGCGCCAGAAGCGCCGCAGACGACGAAGTCACGGGTCCCATCACGACCAAGAGGCCCAGCATGGCGGATCGCGGCCACCGCCCCTATCTCCCCCACGCGATCCGCATCTTCGCGATACCGATCATCGTGGCCTGGGTGGCCATCACCGTGTTGGTGAACGTCATCGTTCCCACGCTGGAAAAGGTCGGCGAGGCGCATTCGGCGCCGATGGCGCCGCTGGACGCGCCGTCGATGAAGGCGATGATGCGGATGGGCCACAACTTCCGCGAATTCGATTCCAACAGCACGGTGATGATCGTCCTGGAGGGCCAGCAACCCCTTGGGCCCGACGCACACCAGTACTACGACAAGCTGATTCGACAGCTCCGCCAGGACCCCAAGCACATCGAGCACATCCAGGACTTCTGGGGTGACCGGTTGACGGCGGCGGGCGCACAGAGCGCCGACGCCAAGGCCGCCTATGTGCAGATAAACCTTGCCGGTAATCAAGGCACCACCCTGGCCAACGAGTCCGTGGACGCCGTCCGCAAGGTGATCGACGAGAACAGGGCGCCACCCGGCGTGCAGGCCTACGTCACCGGTCCCGCCGCGCTGTCCGACGACATGCACATCATCGGCAACGCCAGCCTGGCCAAGATCACGCTGTTCACGCTGGGCGCCATCGCGATCATGTTGCTGCTGGTGTACCGGTCCATCGTCACCACGCTCGTGCAGCTGTTCATGACCTTTGTCGCCCTGGCGTGTTCGCGGGGAGTGGTCGCTGTTCTGGCCTACCACAACGCATTCGGGCTCACCACCTTCGCCGCCAACATCCTCACCATGCTGGCGATCGCCGCCGGAACGGACTACGGCATCTTCCTCGTCGGCCGCTACCAAGAAGCATTGGCCGCCGGTGAGGATCGAGAAAGCGCGTACTACACCACATTCAAGGGCGTGGCTCCCGTCGTCTTGGGCTCGGGCCTGACGATCGCCGGGGCGACCTATTGCCTGAGTTTCTCGCGGTTGCCCTGGTTCAACACCATGGGCGCCCCCGTGGCGATCGGCATGCTGGTCGTGGTCGCGGCCGGGCTGACGCTGGGGCCCGCCGTTGTCTTCGTCGGCAGCCGCTTCCACCTCTTCGAAAGGCAGGCCAAGCGTGGCCGGCTGTGGCGGCGGGTGGGCACCGCGGTTGTGCGTTGGCCCGCACCGGTTTTGGCCGTCAGTGCCGCGGTCGTCCTGGTCGGCATGATCGCCCTGCCGAGCTACCACACGAGCTACAACGACCGCCATTACCTGCCGTTGTCGGCCCCGTCCAATCAAGGGCAAGAGGCGGCGAACCGGCATTTCTCCGAGGCGCGAATGAATCCCGACCTCTTGATGGTCGAGTCCGACCACGACATGCGAAACCCGGCCGACATGCTGGTGCTGGACCGGGTGGCCAAGAACGAGATGCGCACGCAGGGCATCGCCATGGTCCAGGACATCACGCGGCCACTGGGGATCCCGATCCAGCACAGCTCGATTCCTTTCCAGAACAGCATCCAGAGCCAGACGACGATGCAGAACATGAGCTTCCTCAAGGAGCGGATCGCCGACATCCTGAGGATGGCCGACGATCTGCAGACCCAGATCGACACCACGCAACGCCAGTACGAGGTGTCGCTGGACCTGGCCAACGCCGCCGACGACAGCGCAAAGACCACCGAGGTGACCTCGCAGATCACCGACAAGTTGCGCGACCACATCGCGGATTTCGACGACACCTTCCGGCCGATACGTAGCTACTTCTACTGGGAGCGGCACTGCTACGACATCCCGTTGTGCATCGGCATACGGTCACTCTTCGACACGTTCGACGGCTTCGACCAGCTCGCCGAGCAGTTCCACTACCTCACCGCCGACATCGCGCACACCGCCAAGGCCACACACGACCTGAATGCGCTGTTCCCCGTACTGATCTCGACGCTGAAGAACACCAGGGCCATCACGCTGACGCTCTACCAGACGTTCAAGGCGATGATCGATCAGATGGAGGCGATGAGCAACACCGCCATCGTGATGGGGCAGAGCTTCGATCAGTCCAAGAACGACGACTTCTTCTATTTGCCGCCGGAGGCCTTCGACAACCCCGACTTTCAGACGGGCCTGCGCATGTTCCTGTCGCCGGACGGTAAGTCGGCCCGGTTCTTCATCACCCATCAGGGCGATCCGATGACGCCGGAGGGCATCGCACGGGTCGACGCCGAACGCACCGCAGCGCAGGAGGCGTTGAAACAGTCCTCGCTGTCGGACGCCCGGGTGTATCTCGGCGGAACCGCCGCGACGTTCCGGGACATGGCCGACGGCGAGAAATACGACCTGATGATCGCCGTGGTGTCGGCCCTGACGCTGATCTTCATGATCATGCTGCTGCTCACCCGCAGCGTGGTGGCCGCGCTGGTGATCGTCGGCACCGCGGCCAGTTCGATCGCCGCATCATTCGGGCTCTCGGTGCTGATTTGGCAGGATCTGTTCGGCATCAGGATTCACTGGATCGTGATGGCGCTGTCGGTCATCATCCTGCTGGCCGTCGGATCTGACTACAACCTGCTGCTGGTGTCGCGGTTCAAAGAGGAAATTCATCACGGGCTCAAGACGGGGATCATCCGATCGATGGCCGGCACCGGCGGGGTGGTGACGGCCGCGGGCCTGGTGTTCGCCTTCACGATGGCGTCCATGCTCGGCAGCAACCTACGGGTGCTGGGGCAGTTCGGGTCCACGGTGTGCATCGGTCTGCTGCTCGACACCCTGATCGTGCGCACCCTGCTGATGCCGTCGATCGCCACCCTGCTCGGACGCTGGTTCTGGTGGCCGCTCGTTGTTCACCCGCGCGGTGACTACGGGCGTCCCCGAGCCGTGACGGCGCCGGTGGCGTCAGCCGCCAGGAGCTAGTTCCACGCACACGGCGACGGCGCCGGTGCCGACGTGCAGCGCGAGCACCGGACCCAGCGGGGTGATGATCGCCGGCTCACACGCCGGTAACCGCTCCGCCAGCGCCGCCGCGACCTCCTTCGCGCCGTCCGGATTGGCGACATGGTGCACCGCCAGGGCGGCGGCGCCGTCGCCGACGAGCTCGCAGACCCGGTCGATCATCGCCGACGTCGCGTGGGTGACGGTGCGAACACGTTGGGCCAGAACGAGTTTCCCGTCATCGATGCGCAGCAGCGGCTTGAGCGCCAGGGCGGTGCCGAGCCACGCCTTGGCCCCACCGATCCGCCCGCTGCGACGCAGGTTGTCCAGCCGGTGGACCACCACGAAGGCGTGCCCACGCGACACGGCGGACGTCGCGGCGCCGGCGACCGCCTCCAGGCCGCCGCCCGCGGCCGCCGCGCGGGCGGCGGCCAGCGCGACGAAACCGGTGCCCATCGCCGCCGAGCGCGAGTCGACGACGCGCACTTTCGGGTCGAGGTCGGCGGCCGTCCGCTGGCCGGCGCCACAGGTGCCCGACAGCGCCGAGGAGATGTGCACCGCCACCACACCGTCGCCCGCGCTGTCGGCCAGCGCCTGCTGGTAGGCGTTGGCCAATTCCGCGGGGGTGGCCGCCGCGGTGGTGGCGTGCTGCTTGTAGATGTCCTCGGGGACGTCGTCGATGCCGTCGCGCAGATCGCGACCGTCGAGCAGGATGTGCAGCGGAACCACTCGTATCGACCACTTTTCGAGCAGGTCGGCGGGCAAGCGCGCCGACGCGTCGGTCACCACCACGACGGACATGGCGCTACCCGCGAGGCTTCTCGTTCGATACTTCAGCTTTCTGCAATGCTCCGGCCAGCGCCTTGAGCATCAGCTCGGCGACCGCCTGGTGTGCTTCGAAATTCCAATGGATGCCGTCGGGATTGCCGCGGCCGCTCATGACGTGTTCTGCCACAGCGGCTTTGAGATCGACCAGCGGGATATCGTGTCGCTCCGCCCATTCGGTGATCGCGGCCACCGTCCCGGGCCGGCCGTGATGCGCCTTGCCGTAGGTCTCGGCGATGTGCACCGACGGCAGCGACGCCACGATCGGGATCCCTGGGCGATTGAAATCGATTGCACCGCGGGTCTGTTCGAGGTATTCGGCGCTCAGGTGCGGCGGCAAGGCCGGCCTCGCCACCGGCGAAAGCCGAGGCTGCAGCCAGGCGTAGCCATCGCGGGCCCAGCGGCGCAGCCACGGCGGCCGCACATAGCGGATCAGTTCGCGCAACGCGGTCGGCAATACCGACGGCAGCGAATCCATCCCGCCGGTGGCGAAGATCACCGCGCCCGCCCTGGGCAGCGCCGCCCACGCCCGCGGGTCCTGGGTCGCCGCCCACCAGATGTCACGGCAGGTCCAGCCGATGCGGCCGATCAGCTCGACATCCCAGTCCAGTTGTGCGGCAACGATATTGGGCCAGATGCGCGGATCGTCGGCGGGCAGCCCGCCGGTGGGCCCGTAGTAGGCCAGTGAGTCGGCGAACACCAGCAGGGTGGGCCGGGACCCGCGCTCGGGGGAAGGCTCAGAGGACATCGTTGGACACCTGCGCCGAAGCGTTCCATACATCCAGACGCCAGCGGATGGCATCGAAATCGGCGCCGGCCCCCCAATCCTCGGAGTGGCCGGACAGCTGCACCCAGCTCGCGTTGCCCATGCCGCCCAGAATCGGCCAGTTGGCGACGGGAAGCCGCAGCAGCGCGGCCGACAGGGCGGCGATCAGCCCCCCGTGAGCGACCAGCACCACCGGCCGATCCGGGTGGTTCGGGTCGCCCCACTCCGACTCCCCCGAGACCAGTTCGGCGACCAACGGCAGGCTGCGGGCGGCCACGTCGACCCTGCTCTCCCCGCCGTGCGGCGCCCTCGTCGCGTCCTCCCGCCAGGCCAGTCGGGCACCCGGGGCCTCGACGTCGATCTGCCCGTGCGTCAGGCCCTGCCAATCGCCGAGATGGGTTTCGCGCAGCCGGTCGTCCACCCAGACCTTCAGCCCGGTGCGCTCCCCCAGCCTGATCGCGGTGTCGTAGGCGCGCCGCAGGTCCGACGAAACGATCAGCAGCGGCTGCAGCTTGCCCAGCACCTCGGCGGCGGCCACCGCCTGCGCGCGGCCCAGGTCGCTGAGCTCGGTGTCCAGCTGGCCCTGCATCCGGCTCCCGAGATTGAAATCGGTCTGCCCGTGCCGCAACATCACCAGCCGTCTGATTCTCATTGCGCCCTCACTGCGCGCTCGCCGACTCGTCGGGGCCCCGGTCGGCCTCGTCCAGGTCCACCGGCACCACCGGGCAATCGCCCCACAGCCGGTCCAGGGCGTAGAAGTTGCGATCGTCCTGATGCTGGATGTGCACGACGATGTCGCGGTAGTCCAACAGCGTCCAGCGCCCCTCCCGGGCGCCTTCGCGGCGCGCCGGGCGGTAGCCCGCCTTGCGCATCTTCTCCTCGACCTCGTCGACGATCGCGTTGACCTGCCGTTCGTTGGACGCCGAGGCGATGACGAAGCAGTCCGTGATCACCAACTGGCCCGACACGTCGATGACCAGCACGTCGTCGGCCAGCTTCGAGGCGGCAGCGCTGGCGGCCACGGTCGCCATGTCGATCGCTTCCCGGGTGGCGGTCACGTGTCGTTCCCGGCGGCCAGGGTGGTTTGGCGCGTGCGGTACAGCCGGCGCTTGGAGACGTACTGCACCACACCGTCGGGCATCAGGTACCACAGCGGGCGGCCGTCCTCGGCCCGGGCGCGGCAGTCGGTCGACGAGATCGCCAGCGCCGGGATTTCGACCAGGCTCAGCGCGTCCTCGGTCAGTTCGCCGAGCACGCCGGTGATGTGTTCGCGCCGCAGGTCGTAGCCGGGCCGGCTGACGCCGACGAAGCGCGCCAGCCCGAACAGCTCTTCCCAGCCCTGCCACGACAGGATGGATTCCAGGGCGTCGGCGCCGGTGATGAAATACAGCTGCGATTCCGGGTTGAGGGCGTGCAGATCCCGCAGGGTGTCCCGGGTGTAGGTGGGACCGCCGCGGTCGATGTCGACCCGGCTGACCGAGAACCGGGGATTGGACGCGGTCGCGATCACCGTCATCAGATACCGGTCCTCGGCGGCGGAGACGTGCCGGCTCTTCTGCCACGGCTGGCCGCTGGGCACGAACACCACTTCGTCGAGGTCGAACAGGTCGGCGACCTCACTCGCGGCAACCAGGTGGCCGTAATGGATGGGGTCGAACGTCCCACCCATCACCCCGAGCCTGCGAAGCTGCGTTTGCACGATGTGCCAGCTTACTTGAGCGTTCGAGTCCGGCTCGGATGACGTCAGCCGGACAATGGTAATCTCTGGGCATGCGCGCAACCATCGATAAGGCAGGTAGATTGGTTATCCCCAAGGTGCTGCGCGACCATCTCGGGCTGCAACCCGGCGAAGTGGAGGTGACGGCCGACGGCGCCGGTCTGCGCGTCGAGCCGCTGGCCGATGGCCCCCTGGAAGAGCGAGACGGGCGTCTTGTCATACCCGCGGGCGGCGTCGACATCGACGACGCCCTCGTGCAGGCATTGCGCGATGCCGACCAGCGCTAGCACCACCGCGGTGCTCGTCGACACCAGCGTCGCCGTCGCCCTGGTGGTCGCGGACCACGAACATCACGAGGACACCTTCCAGGCGCTGCGCGGCCGCGCCCTCGGTCTGGCCGGCCACGCCGCATTCGAGACCTTCTCCGTGCTCACCCGGTTACCGCCCCCGGCGCGGCGGACCCCCGCGACGGTCACGCAGCTGCTGACCCGAACGTTCCCCGAGACGAGGTTCCTCGGGGCTCGCGCCGCCGCAGCGCTGCTCGCGGCGCTCGGATCAGCCGGGATCGCCGGCGGCTCGGTTTACGACGGGCTTGTCGGCGCGGCCGCCAACGAGCACCGGCTCACACTCGTGACCCGCGACCGGCGGGCACTCGAGATCTATCGCCGGCTCCAAGTCGAGGTCGAGCTACTGGCCTGACGCGGCGCCGCTGGCGTGCACCTCACACGGGCAGCAGCTGGTCGATCACCGCGGCCAACTGCTTGGCGGACCGGCATTCGTGCATCGTGATGACCTCTTGGTAGCGCGGCACCGCCGAGTCGCCGCTGCCCCACAGGTGCCTGGGTTCGGGGTTGAGCCAGTGCGCGTGCCGGCTCGCGGTCACCATGTGCGCCAGCAGCTCGGTCTCGGGATTGCGGTAGTTGGTGCGGCCGTCGCCGAGCACCAGCAACGAGGCGCGCGGCGACAGCACGTTGGGGAACGCCTGCGCGAACGACGCGAACGCGTTGCCGTAGTCGGAATGCCCGTCGCGGCTGTACACCCCGGCCTCCCGGGTGATCCGCTGGATCGCCACGGCCAGGTCGGCCTCGGGCCCGAACATGTGGGTCACCTCGTCGGTGGTGTCGATGAAGGCGAACACGCGGACCCGCGAGAACTGTTGGCGCAGCGCGTGCACCAGCAACAGGGTGAAGTGGCTGAACCCCGCGACCGACCCCGAGACGTCGCAGAGCACCACCAGTTCCGGGCGCGCCGGGCGGGGCTTGGCCAGCACCACGTCGATCGGCACCCCGCCGGTGGACATCGATTTGCGCAGCGTCTTGCGCAGGTCGATCACCCCGGCGCGCGAGCGTCGCCGGCGGGCCGCCAGCCGGGTCGCCAGGGTGCGGGCCAGCGGCGCCACCACCCGTTGCATCTGGCGGAGTTGTTCGCCCGAAGCGCGCAGGAACTCGACGTTCTCGGAAAGCTGTGGGATGCCGTACATCTGGACGTGGTCGCGGCCGAGCTGTTCGGCGGTGCGGCGTTTGGTCTCGGCGTCGACCATCTTGCGCAGCTGCGTGATCCGCTGCGCGGCAAGGGCTTTGGCGATCTGCTCCTGGCTGGGGGTGGGCTCGTCGCCGTACGGGGCGAGCAGGCCCGCCAGCAGCTTGCCCTCCAGTTCGTCCAGCGCCATCGCCTTGAGCGCCTGATACGACGAGAACGACGGGCCGCGGCTGGAGCTGTACTTGCCGTAGGCCTCCACGATCCGCGCGACCATCGCCACCAGGCGCTCGTCCATGTCCGCGAGGTCGGGGTTCTCGTTGAGCAGGTCCAGCAGCATCTGGCGCATCGCTTCGACGTCATCGGCGGGCAAGGAGTCGTCCTGCGCCCCGCCGGCGTCCTCGTCGGTCACGACGGCGCGGGCGCCCAACGCCGCGGGGAACCACAGGTCGAACATCGCGTCATAGGTGTCGCGATGATCGGGGCGGCGCAACACCGCGCAGGCGATGCCCTCGCGCAGCACCTCGCGATCGGACAGGCCGAGGGTGGCCATCACCCGGCCGGCGTCCACGGTCTCCGACGGCCCCACCGAAATCCCGGCCCCGCGAAGGGCTTCCACGAACCCGACCAGGTGGCCCGGCAGCCCGTGCGGGGCCAGCGGGCGGGTGGGGCGGATGCGGCGGGCCACTAATTGAGCCTCAGTTCCCCGGACGCGCGCTGCTGATCGGACTGGTGCTTGAGGACCACGCCCAGCGTGGCGGCGACGACCGCGTCGTCGATCGTGTCCAGGCCCAGCGCGAGCAGCGTGCGGCCCCAGTCGATCGTCTCGGCGATGGACGGCACCTTCTTCAGTTGCATCCCGCGCAGCACGCCGATGATGCGCACCAATTCCTCGGCCAGGTGCGCCGGCAGCTCGGGGACGCGCGACAGCAGGATGCGCCGCTCCAGGTCGGGGCTGGGGAAGTCGATGTGCAGGAAGAGGCACCGCCGCTTGAGCGCCTCGGACAGTTCGCGGGTGGCGTTGGACGTCAGCAAGACGAACGGGGTCCGCTCCGCGGTGATGGTGCCCAGCTCCGGGACGGTCACTGCGAAGTCGGACAGCACCTCGAGCAGCAGGCCCTCGATCTCGATGTCGGCCTTGTCGGTTTCATCGATGAGCAGCACCGTGGGCTCGGTGCGCCGGATCGCGGTCAGCAGCGGCCGCTGCAGCAGGAATTCCTCGCTGAACACGTCGTCCTTGGTCTGATCCCAGTCCCCGGAGCCGGCCTGGATACGCAAAATCTGCTTGGCGTGGTTCCACTCGTACAGCGCGCGCGCCTCGTCGACGCCCTCGTAGCACTGCAGGCGCACCAGCCCGGAGCCGGTGGCCTGCGCCACGGCGCGGGCCAGCTCGGTCTTGCCGACGCCGGCGGGCCCCTCCACCAGCAGCGGCTTGCCGAGCCGGTCGGCCAGGAACACCGCCGTCGCGGTGGCGGTGTCGGGCAGATAACCGGTGTCGGCCAACCGCCGCGAGACATCGTCGATGTCGGCGAACAGCGGCGCCGGCCGGGCGGGCACACTCACAATCTCAGTTCTCCTCGAGCCTTGGTTCGGAAGGCGTTACGCCGGGCGGATCTGCCCGTCTCCCCACGCGATCCACTTGGTGGAGGTCAGTTCCGGCAATCCCATCGGGCCGCGCGCGTGCAGCTTCTGCGTGGAGATGCCGATCTCGGCGCCGAAACCGAACTGCTCGCCGTCGGTGAACGCCGTCGACGCGTTGACCATCACCGCGGCGGAGTCGACGCCGTCGGTAAAGCGTTGGGCCGCAGCCATGTTCGTGGTCACAATGGCTTCGGTGTGTCCGGTGCCGTACTCGTTGATGTGCGCGATCGCGGCGTCGACGCCGTCGACCACCGCCACCGCGATGTCCATCGACAGGTATTCGCGGCGCAGGTCTTCCTCACCCGCGTCCAGATGCACCGTCACCCCGGCGTCTTCCAGCGCGCCGACCAGCCGGGGCATCGCGGCACCTGCGATCGCGGCGTCGACCAGCAGCGTCTCGGCGGCGTTGCAGACGCTGGGCCGCCGGGTCTTGGAGTTCAGCAGGATCCGTTCCGCCACGTCGAGGTCGGCGGCCTCGTGGACGTATACGTGACAGTTGCCGACACCGGTCTCGATGGTGGGCACCCGGGCGTCGCGGACGACCGCGTCGATCAGGCTCGCTCCCCCGCGCGGGATCACCACGTCGACCAGCCCCCGCGCCTGGATCAGGTGGGTGACCGTGGATCGATCGGCGGCCGACAGCAACTGAACCGCGTCGGCGGGCAGATCCTCACCGATCAGCGACGCGCGCAACACGTCGACGAGGGCCTGATTGGACTTCGCCGCCGACGAGCTGCCGCGCAGCAGCACCGCGTTGCCGGACTTGAGCGCCAGGCCGAAGGCGTCGACGGTGACGTTGGGCCGGCCCTCGTAAATCATGCCGACGACGCCGAGCGGTACCCGTTGCTGGCGCAGATGCAGGCCGTTGGGCAGCGTGTAACCGCGTAGCACCTCCCCGACCGGGTCGGGCAAACCGGCGACCTGCCGCAGGCCGGCCGCGATCCCGTCGACCCGCTGGTGGTCCAGCGCCAACCGGTCGAGCATCGCGGTCGCGGTGCCCGCGGCCCGGGCGGCCTCGAGGTCCTCGGCGTTGGCCGCCAGGATCCGATCGGTGTGGGCGCATATCGCGGCGGCCGCCGACTGCAAAGCGGCGTCCTTGGCAACCGTCGGCAACAACGCCAGCGCGCGGGCCGCGACCCGGGCACGGCGAGCGGCGTCGTGGACATCCCGGCGCAAGTCAGGACGCGAGGGAGCTTGCAGACTCATTGAACCAGGGTATCGGGCCTGCGCCGGCGAAGTCAGGCGACCCGGAGGTCCGATGGTGTCGACCCGCTTCGCCCGGCTACGCCGCGCTTGCGATCGCCCCTCGCGCCCGCCTCAGCCCACCCGTTCCCCGCGCCGCGCCTGACGCACCTTGTTCTGCCGCTCGTCGAGGATGTGGCCGAAGTTCTGCAGCAGCAGCGGTTCACGCGTCACCAGGTGCTCGATGTGCTCCCGGTCGATCTCCAGCGCGGTGACCTCCTCGAGCGCGTACGCGCTCGCCATGTTCGGTTGCCGAGTCAGCGCGGTCAGCCCCAGGAACGAGCCCTCGACCAGCGTGCTGATCGGCACGATCGAGCCGTCGTCGGCCATCGCCGTCAGCTGCACGCGCCCGGCGACCAAGAAGGTCATCCCGCGCGGCACCTGACCGGCGTACTCCACCGTTTCGTCGGCGCCGTAGCGGACGAGTTGCGCGCTCGCCTGCAGCGACCGCTGCTCGTCGGCGTTGAGCCGCAACGCCGGAGCCACCACGGTGCGCAACGCCTTCTCCACCCGTTCGGGGGTCGAGTAGTCGTCGTCGCAGTTGTCCAGGTGCAGGCCGTCCCGTCGCGCCGCGTACCAGACCCAGCGCAGGAAAGTCGACTTCGCGGCGCCGTCGTCCGCGGGTGAGCTCAGCCCGAACGAGGTGCGGTATTCGCCGGCGCCCACCGGTACCGAACGGGGCACGCCGTCGGGCGTGAGCTGCGGCAGCCCGAGGGCGACGCGCGACAGCATGGCGCACACCCGGTCGGGCGCGTCTGCGGGCGCGAACGTCGTCGTGATCGCCAGTTTGTGCGTACCGGCCGGACGGCTGAGATTGGTGAACGCCGTGGTGGCCAGCACGGAGTTGGGCGTCACCCGCATCCCGCTGCCGGTGTCGATGTGCACCGCCCGCCAGTTCACTTCGACGACGCGCCCGCGTGCGGTCCCGGTGTCCAGCCAGTCGTTGATCCGGAACGGTTGCTCGAACAACATGAACAGGCCGGACACGATCTGACCGACGGAGTTCTGCAACATCAGTCCGATGACGACCGAGGTGATGCCCAGCGCGGTGAACAATCCACCGACCCGGACACCCCAGATGTAGGACAGGATCACGACCAGCCCCACGCCGATCACCGCGAAGCGGGCGACGTCCAAAAAGATGGTGGGCAGGCGCGAGCGCCAGCTGTCTTCGGGCGCGCTCTCGAACACGGCGACGTTGAACCCCGACAGCACCAGCACCAGCACCAAAAAGCCGAACACCGTGGTGAGCAGCCGCACCGGGACCTCCCCGGCCGGGACCTGGGATGCCTTGACGAGCAGCAGCAAGAGCGCGGCGAGCGGCAGCAGGTAGTTGCGCACCAGGCCGACCTGCTTGGCCAGGCGGCTGTTCCTGCGGACGAGCGCGTGGTGCAGCTCGGTGAGAAAAATCAGCCCGACGGGAAATCCGATCGCGATGCCGATCGCCCAGTAGAACCACGAGGAGTTCCACGCGTTCATCATCGCTCCGACAGCCGATACATGGGCTGATCGGTTCCGCCGACCGAGATCGTTCCGGCGGGGGTGAACTGCCGCACGTCACGCATCGCCTCATAGACCGGGGCGCTGACATAGATGCCGGGCTGTGGTGCGCCCCTGTGCATTTGGTAGGCCAGGCTCACCGCGGCGCCCCACATGTCGTAGACGAGGCTCGAGCGGCCCACCAGCCCGCTGACGACGTTGCCGGTGTTGATCCCGACCCGAAGGCCCAACTCGTGACCGGTCTGGTGGTTGAACCGGTCGATGATGCGGCGCATCTCGATCGCGAAGTCAACGGTTCGGTGGATGCTGTCCAGTCGCGGGGTGATCACCCCGCAGGTCGCGAGGTAGCCGTTGTGGAACGTCCGAATCCGTTCGACGCCAAGGGTTTCGGCGGCCGAGTCGAATTGCCGGAACAGGTCGTCGACGATTCCCACCAGTTCGTCGCCCGAGAGGACGTTGGACAGCTCGTCGAGCCCGGAGATGTCGGCGAAGATGATCGCGACGTCCTGATGCTTCTGCGCGATGGTTGCCTCGCCCTCGCGATACCGCTGGACGATCGACTCGGGCATCAGCGCCAGCAGCAGGCGGTTGTTCTCGTTGCGCTGCTCGTTGAGCAGTTCCTCTTTGATCGCGAGATTGCGGCTCATCTCGTTGAAAGCCGCGGTGAGATCGCCGATCTCGTCGCGCGACAGGACAGGAATGTTGATCTCGTAGTCGCCGGAGCTGATCTTGCGCGTGCCCTCCTCGAGGCGCCGGACCGGCCGCATCGCGGCCTGCGCGATGAGCATCGAGGCCACGCAGATCACGAACACCAGGGTGGCCACCGCGACCACCAGTGTCTTGCTGAACCTGCCCAGCCGCGCGAAAGCGTCCGAGTCGTCGCGCGTGGCCAGGATCGACCAGTGCAGGTCAGAATGGGCAATGTCCAGCGGCGCGTACGCTTCCAACTCCTTGTTGCCCAGGTAGTCGGTGGCGCTGATGACGCCGGTCTCCCCGCGCTGTGCGGCTTTGAAACCCGCGGTCGCAACCGGCTGCACCAATGTCGTGCCACCCAATCGGAGCGCCCTTTCCACGACGTCGGGCGCGGTGCCGGCGGCGATGGCGTCGCGGCGGTATTCCTCGGGATCTTCGAGGAATTCCCGCGAGTCGGAACGCATCAGGCCGTCCGGGCCCGCCAGGTATGTCTCGGTCGAGGGGCCCATGCCGGCGGCCTCCCAGTGCTTGTTCGCGGTCATGATGTTGTTGATCTTCGCGATCGGCACCGGGAAGGCCATCACACCAACCACTTTGCCGTTCATCCCGACCGGTGAGACCACCCACGCGGTGGGCGCGTCGAGCGCCGGCTGATACGGCTGGAAGTCGGTGACCCAGACGAAATCCACGTCGTTGGAGCGCAGCGCCTTCTGATAGGCGTCCCGCAGATTCGATTCGCGATACGGGCCGGTGAGGATATTCGTCCCGAGGTCGGGTCCCTTCCGTACGGAATAGACGATATTGCCCTGCATGTCCAACAGCAGCGCGTCGCGATAATCGAAGCGGGTGACGATGCCGCGGATGTAGAAATCGAAGCGGGCATTGGCCGCCGTCCATGCACTCCCGTCGCCGGCGTCTTCGACGGGTAGCGAATCGGCGTTCGGCCTCGGCGGCGCCGTGTAGTAGGCCTGAATGTATCTTTGCGCCGGCGAACTCGGCAGAACCGCATGGAGGTCGATGGCGTCGCCCGTCGCCCTCTTGATCGGTGCGATCATCTGGTTCTCGTAGTAGTCGACCAGCGACTGCTGCTGGGCGGGACTGATCGTCGAGTTGGCCAGTTGGTCAAAGCCCGTGGTGAGCGATGTCGTGGCCTCGTTGATGCTGAATCCGCCGCTGTAGACGATCAGGGAATTCGTCACCTCGCGGAACAGCGCCTGGACCTGCCTTTTCTGCGACTCGCGCAACTCGATCAACCGCTCGGACTCGACTTGCCGCAGCGCGTTGCGGCCGGAGATGGCCCCGATGAGTCCGATCACGCTCACGCCGAGGATGCCGGACAGCAGCATCGCCACCAGGATCTTGGACTGGATGCCGAACCGGAAACGGTGCCAGACCAGGGGCCCGCGCGTTTTCTTGCGCGCCTTTTCCCCCGGGCCGGATTCCGGGCCGGATTCGGGCGCGTTTTCAGGCTTGTTCGCCGTTCCCGAGTCAGCGGCCGCGTCGGCCGCTTTCAGCTGGGTCGATGTCAATCGCCTTTCCCTCCCTGTGACGGGATGCAGCACCGATCACGCAGCAGACTAACGCGCCTGCATCACGATATTGGCGATTGCCGCAAAAGGATCGGCGTCAATATGCCGAGCGTGGGGGTGCTTTGTGCCGGAATCCGGCCCGGCTAACCTCGCCGTCATGGCACGGGTCTGCGTCGTCGGCAGCGTGAACATGGACCTGACGTTCGGCGTCGATGCCCTTCCGCGCCCGGGCGAGACGGTGCTGGGGTCGACGTTGAGCTCCGCGCCCGGCGGCAAGGGCGGCAATCAGGCCGTGGCCGCGGCGCGCGCCGGCGCGCGCGTGCAGCTCGTCGGTGCCCTCGGCGACGACGCGGCCGCCGCACGCTTGCGGACCCACCTGAAGGCCAACGGTGTTGGGCTCGACGGGACGGTCATGCTGCCCGGGCCGAGCGGCACGGCGGTCATCGTGGTCGATGCCAACGCCGAGAACACCATCGTGGTGGCGCCCGGCGCCAACGGGCGGCTGACGCTGGCCGCCGCCGGTGCGCGCGAGGTGATCGCGGGCTGCGATGTGCTGTTGACCCAGTTGGAGATTCCGGTGCCGACGGCGGTGGCGGCGGCGCACGAGGCCCGCTCGGTGGGGGCGGCCGTCATCGTCAACGCCTCCCCCGCCGGCCGGGACGACCGCGGCTTGGCCGAACTCGCCGCCGCCGCGGACGTGGTGATCGCGAACGAGGCCGAGGCCGAACAGTGGCCCTGGCGGCCAAACCATTTGGTGGTCACCCTCGGCGCGGGCGGCGCCCGCTACGCCGGCGCCGACGGCGAGTTCGTCGTGCCCGCCCCGGCGGTCAAGGCGGTGGACACCACTGGTGCCGGCGACGTCTTCGCCGGGGTGCTGGCAGCGAACTGGCCGAGCGGCCGGGACCCGGATCCGGCCGCACGTGCCGAGCGGCTGGCGGCGCTGCGGCGCGCCTGCGCCGCGGGCGCGCTGGCCACCCTGGTGCCCGGCGCCGGCGACTGCGCGCCGCGGGCCGAGGCGATCGACGCGGCCCTGCGGGAAGGCTTTCGGTGACCAACGCCGGTGATGTAGCCTCGCTGGCGATGACTGCGGTCATGGGAGTTCGCATGCCAGCGACAGCCGCCGCCGACATGGCCCTGGTGCTCTTCGCGATATTCGGAGTGCTCGGATTGGGCTGGCGCAGCTGGCTGCAGTATCGGCGCACCGGATCTACCGGCTTTCGCGGGATCAAGGCCGGTGGCTTGGTGGAACGCGTCGCCGGGATCGGCTTCGTCGTCGCGCTGGCCGTCGCGGTGTGCGCCCCAATCCTGCAGGAGGCCAAGGTGGTTGGCCCCCTGCGCATTCTCAACGAGGTGTGCATCCAGACCGTCGGCATCGTGGTGGCGACGGCCGGCATCGCGGCAACGGTGTACGCGCAACTCGAGATGGGCGATTCCTGGCGGATCGGGGTCGACACCAAAGAGACCACCACGCTGGTGCACACCGGCGTCTTCGGCCGGATACGCAATCCCATCTACGCCGCCATGTTCATCTTCGGCATCGGGATCGCCCTGGTGACGCCGAACGTCGTTGCCCTGGCGGGCGTTATCCTCCTCGTCGCCACGATCGAGCTGCAGGTCCGTCGCGTCGAGGAGCCATACCTGCTGCGGACGCACGGCGACGCCTACCGCGCTTACGCCGCCGAAGTCGGTCGATTCGTCCCGGGGGTCGGACTCCTCCGCTAGCGCGGCGTGGCCACGTCGTGGGCGATCGTCAAACCATCGGCCATTTCCAGTTCGTCCGCCGTCTGCGTGAGCAGCAGGCGGCTGCGGTTCGGCGATAGCAGGACCGACAGGTGGTGATGCGGCGCGTCGGCCACGAACGCCAGGCGGTTGACGCGCAGGAGCGCAGCACCGATCGGCGAGTCGAGCAGATGCGCATTGCGTGGGCCCGCGATCTCGGCGGTGATTTCGTGCCGGATGCGGTCCACCACAATGCCGGCGTCCGCCAGCAACCCGTAGAGCGGCGACCGCCGCAGCGCGGACTCGGTCAACGCGCCGGCCAATTCGGGCGGTAGCCACGCGTCACTGACCATCAACGGCTCGCCGGTCCTGCGCTGCCGGCGCACCCGAACGATCTGCAGCAGCTCGCCGGGCGCTTCGAGCGCCTCGGCTACGGCCCGCGGGGGACGTCGCGTGCCGAGTTCGACCACCTCGACATCGGTCTCGAATTGCGTCTGGCGCAGTCCCTCCATGTACGAGCCGCCCACCGCAGGATCCGACGGACTGTGGTCGCGCACGAACGAGCCGACGCCGTGCCTGCGCTCGATGTATCCCTGATCGGCCAGGTCCGCCAGCGCCCGGCGGACCGTGATGCGGGAAACGCCGAACTGATCGCACAGCGTCTGTTCGGTGGGCAACGCCTCGCCGGGCGCGATGACGCCCCGGTCGATCTCGTCGTGCAGCACCAGGAACAACTGCCGGTGCAATGGCACCCCGGCAACGGCGGACACAGGCCCCGCCTTGCCGCCGCCGCCCCGCACGGTCGTCAATGCTTCCACACCGCCTCCCTTGCGCCCGGCCGATCAGTTGTTATATGTATATAACAACTGATCCCAACCGCGCAGGGAAGGCCGATGACCGCCGTGCAACAGCAGCCCGCCACCGATCCGGCGGGGCCGACCGGCCGCCTGGCCACCTGGGTCGCCGGTCTCACGCTCGACGATGTCCCCCAGGCCGTCGTCGAGCGTGCCAAACACCTGCTGCTCGACGGCCTCGGTTGCGCGCTGGTGGGGGCCCAACTGCCGTGGTCACGCATCGCGACTGCGGCCGTACTCGGCCTGGAGGGCCCCGGCGACACTGTGCTCATCGGGACCGGACGCACCGCCGGCGCACCCGCGGCCGCCGTCCTCAACGGCACCTTCATCCAGGGCTTCGAGCTCGACGACTTCCATCCCCTGGCCCCGCTGCACAGCTGCTCGCTGCTGATCCCGGCGCTGCTGTCGACGGCGTCGACGCGGCCGGCAGCCACGCGGGGCGCCGACCTACTGCTCGCGGCGATCGCCGGCTTCGAAGTCGGCCCCCGCGTCGGTTACACGCTGCACGGCACGCAGATGCTCGACCGCGGCTGGCACTCGGGCTCGGTCTTCGGTACCCACCCGGCGGCCATGGCGTCCGGCAAGCTGCGCGGGCTGTCGCCCGCGCAACTCGAGGACGCCCTCGGCCTCGCCGGCACCCAGTCGGCGGGCCTGATGGCCGCGCAGTACGAGGCCATGAGCAAGCGCATGCACCACGGCCTGGCGGCGCGCAACGGCTTCTACGCCGCGGGTCTCGCGGCGGCCGGCTATACCGGCATCAAGCGGGTGTTCGAACGCGAATACGGCGGGTTTCTCAGCGTTTTCGGGGAGGGCCACGACCCCGACGCCTCGCTGCTGACCGGGCAACTCGGCCAGCGGTGGGAGACCACCATCATCATGGTCAAGTCCTACGCCGCGATGGGCGGGCTGCACGGCGCGATCGACGCCGCCAAATTGCTGCGCAGTTCGGTTGCGCCACAAGATATCTCGAAGATCGACATCACCGTCGGCGAAACCATCTACAAGCATGGTTGGTGGCGCCCGCAGCGGCCGCTCAGCCCGATCGGCGCCCAGATGAACATCGGTTACGCGACGGCCGCGGCGCTGCTCGACGGCGACGTGCTGCCCGAGCAGTTCACCCCCGGCCGCCTGGATGCCGACGACATCTGGTCACTGATTGCGGCGACGACCGTGCACCTGGACGAATCGTTGACCGACGCCGATATCACCGAGAAGTTCCGCACGGATGTCGCGGTCACCACGCGCGACGGTGCCGTGCACCGCGCCCGGGTGGACCTGCCGCACGGCGCGCCCAACGATCCGGTCACCAACGACGAGCTCGTCGCCAAGTTCCATGCCCTGGCCGACCGCGTCACCAGCCGAGGTCGCGCCGAAGCGATCGAGCGGGCAGTGGTGCGGCTCGACGAGCTGGACGACAACGACAACCTCGTAGACCTGCTCGCCGCCCCCGTCGCGGGGGCGCTGGACTGAAAGGACGGACATGGTCACAACCCCCGCCCGCCAGCGGCTCCAAGACCTGCTGGCCAAACGCGAACTCATTGTTGCGCCAGGTGTTTTCGACGGCATCTCCGCGCAGCTGACCAAACGGACCGGCCACATCGCGGCGTACATGACCGGCGCCGGCGTCGCGGCGTCGGGCTTCGGGCTGCCCGACATCGGGCTGGTCACCGCCACCGAGATGGCCGACCGGGCCCGGATGATCACCGGCGTTTTGGGCGACGTTCCGCTGATCGCCGACGCCGATACGGGCTACGGCGCCGCCATGAACGTGGTGCGCACCGTCCGGTCCTACGACGCGGCCGGGGTGGCGGCGATCCAGTTGGAAGACCAGGTGTTTCCCAAACGGTGCGGTCACCTGCCGGACAAGCAGGTCGTCGACGCCGCGGTGTTCGAACAGACGCTCGCCGCCGCGTTGGACGCCCGGTCGGATGAGGGGCTGCTGGTGGTCGCCCGCACCGACGCGCGCGCCCCGCTGGGCCTGGACGCCGCCATCGAACGCGCCAACCGGTACGCGCAAGCCGGGGCCGACGTCATCTTCGTCGAGGCGCCCCGGGACGCCGGCGAAATCGAGCGCATCGCGCGTGAAGTGGACGCTCCCCTGCTGATCAATCTGGTGCTCGGCGGCATGACGCCGCTGCAGTCGGCTGCACGGCTGCAGGAGTTGGGTTACGCGATCGCGATCCATCCGGGCAACCTGCTGATGCAGGCGACATTCGGAATGCTGCAAAGCCTTTGCGAACTCAACGGCACGGACATCACCCCGCACCTGCCTGCCGGCCCCGGGGACTTCTTCAACCTCGTCGGCATGGCGGAGTGGCTGGAACTGGACACCAGGTACGCGCGTAGGGACCCGTCATGGGCATGACCGTCATCGAGAAGATCCTCGCCCGCAAGGCCGGCCGCGACTCGGTGTCACCGGGCGACACCGTCGTGGTCGACGTCGACATGACCGTCCTGATCGACCTGCAGTTCGCCACCATGTGGATACCGCCCAACCGGATCCACGACCCCGACAAACTCGCGGTGGTCATGGATCACGCCGTGCCCGCGCCGACGATCAGGGATGCCGCCGGCGGCGGACACGCGCGAAAGTTCGTCGCCGACTTCGGCATCGAGCGCTTCTACGACGTCGGGCGGCACGGCATCTGCCACCAGGTCATCGCCGAGAACGGGCTGGCGCGCCCAGGCGAGATCCTGGCCTGCACCGACTCCCACACGTGCGCCGCCGGCGCCTACAACACCGCGGCCCGCGGGCTGGGGCCCGCCGAGGTGTACTCGATCATGTGCACCGGCACGACGTGGTTCCAGGTCGCGCCGACGATCCGCTACGAGCTCGACGGCGTCAAACCAAAAGCGGTGAGCGGCAAGGACATCTTCCTGCACATCGCCGCCGAGTACGGCGACGCCGCCAACCTGAACCTGGAGTTCGGCGGGCCCGGGCTCGCCGGCATCCCGATGCACGACCGTCGCACCATCGCCACCCAGGGCGCCGAGGTGTCGGCCGATTTCAGCACCTTCGAACCCGACGCGGTCCTGGACCGCTTCCTCAACGACGCCGGCGTCACCGGATACGACGCTGCGGCACCGGATCCCGACGCCGCTTACCGCGACGTCCGGCGCGTCGACCTTGCGACGCTGGAACCCTACGTCGCGCGGCCGGGCACCGTCAGCCGCAACGGGCTGCCCGTCTCGCAGCTGGATCGGCAGAAGGTGGACCAGGCGTTCATCGGGTCCTGCGCGAACGGCCAACTCGAGGACCTCGAGATCGCCACTGAAGTGTTGCGCGGCAACACCGTCGCGCCCGGCGTGCGGCTGCTCGTCACGCCCGCCTCACAGGCGGTGTACCGGGAGGCCATGCGGCTGGGCTACCTGCAGGACCTCGCGGACGCCGGCGCGGTGATCACGAACTCGACGTGCGGCGCGTGTTTCGGCTACCACATGGGTGTGGTGGGCCCCGGCGAGGTGTGCATCACGTCCAGCACCCGCAACTTCACCGGCCGGATGGGCAGCACCGAGGCGGAGATCTTCATGGCCTCGCCGGCGACCGTTGCCGCGTCCGCCGTCACCGGATACATCACCGACCCGAGGAACGTGACGGCATGACGATCCGCTCGCTGAAATTTCACGGCAAGCTCTGGGTGTTCGGCGACAGCCTCAACACCGACGCCATGTACCCGGCCTTCGCCATGAAGATGGATCCGCCCGAGGCGGCCAAGCACATCTTCTACGAGGTGCGCCCCGGCTGGACCGAGCAGGTCTCGCCGGGCGATATCGTCGTGGCGGGCAAGAACTTCGGGGTGGGCTCGTCGCGCCCTGTCGCGGCGTTGTTCACCGAGCTCGGCGTCGCCGGTCTGGTCGCCGAGGAATTCAATTCGCTGTTCTTCCGCAACGCCGTCAACGCCGGCCTGCCGGCGATGACCGTGCCCAACGCCACCGAGGTGTTTCGCGAGGGCGACACCGGAACCTTCGATCTGGCCGCCGGCACCTGGCGAAACGACACCACGGGAGCCTCGGGCAATGTCCCCCCACTGCCCGATCTGATCCTCGAGATCATCGAAAGCGGCGGCGTGCTCCCCCGGTTGGCCGAACAGGGATACCTGCCGGCCGAACTCGGGGACGCCCTGCGGTCGAGCACGGTCGCCATGCGCGGCGCCGGAAGCGGCGCCTGATGGCGCTGCTGGGACCGCTGCTGCGGGGCGTCCGGGCGGGCGCCCGGCGAAGCCCGTTGGCCGGCGGCGCTTTCGACGCGCCTGAGTCCCTCATCGTGAGCAGCACGGCGTTCGCGGACGGCGGCGCGATGCCACGGGCCACGGCGGGAAAGGGCGTCGGCGACAACGCCTCGCCGCCGTTGCGCTGGAACGGCCTGCCGCCTGGCGCCCGGCAGCTGGTGCTCATCATCGACGATGTCGACGTTCCGCTGCCGCGACCCCTGCTGCACACCATCGCGGTGCTGGAACCGACGCTTGACGGCTTGGCGCCCGGCTCCTTGCGGCCGGGAACCGCCGGGATCCGGTTCATTCGGGCGGACCTGGGTCGCCGCGGCTACGCGGGACCACGCCCTATTCCCGGCCACGGGCCGCACCGCTACCGGTTTCAGGTGTTCGCGATCGATGAGCGCGTCTCCGACACCGTCACCACGGCCAGGGCGTTGCTTTCCACGATGAGCGGCCACGTGCTGGCCCGCGGCACGCTGACCGGCACCTACGAGCGCTAGCCCGCTAGCGCCGACCTGCGCGCGGCCCCTAGGCGCTAGAACCCGGGCGGCGACTGCGATTCCGGTAAACTGGGCGGCCTGCTTGTCGGCAGCTGGCTGGGGGTGTGGCCGGTCTCCACGGAGGTGCGCATGAACGCCCAGCTCATGAGGTCATCGCCGGCCGTCCCCCGGGGCGGCGGCTTCGGCGATGCCGACTACGTCCGCGGCATGGAACGCCTGCTGCACGCCGTCCAGGAACTGTCGCTGGCGCGCAGCCTGCACGACATCCAGCGCATAGTCAGCGCCGGCGCGCGCGAGCTCACCGGGTGTGATGGCGCCACCCTGGTGCTGCGCGACAACGACGAGTGCTACTACGCCGACGAGGATGCGATCGCCCCGTTGTGGAAGGGGAGCCGATTCCCCATGGCAGCCTGCATCAGCGGCTGGGCGATGCTGCACCGCGAAGCGGCCGTGATCCCTGACATCTACCGCGACCCGCGCATCCCGCACGCCATCTACCGCCCGACGTTCGTGCAGAGCCTGGTGATGGTCCCGATCCGCAAGCTCGACCCGATCGGGGCGATCGGCAACTACTGGGCTGAGCGCCATCAGCCGTGCGGCCAGGAGGTGTCGTTGCTGCAGGCCCTGGCCGATTCGACCTCGATCGCGATCGAGCACGTCCGGGTCTACTCCGAACTCGAACAGCGGGTACGCGACCGCACCGCCGCCCTCGAGCACGCCAACGAGGAGATCCACCAGCTTTCCGTCACCGACGAACTGACCAAGCTCAACAATCGCCGCGGCTTCTACCTGCTGGCCGAGCCGGCGCTCGACGCGGCGCGCCGACGTGGCAGCGATTTCCAACTCGCCTTCCTGGATGTCGACGGGCTCAAGCGGGTCAACGACGAACACGGCCACGACGTCGGCGACATGCTCATCGCCGACGTGGCCGGGGCGCTGCGCGACACGCTGCGCGAGTCCGACATCCTCGCCCGCATGGGCGGCGATGAATTCTGCGTACTGCTCACCGAGCCCGAGGACGACCCGGCGACGCTGAAAAAGCGGCTCGTCGAAGCGTTTCGGCGCTTCAACGACCCCGGCGACCGCCCCTACCGGCTGTCGGCCAGCATCGGCATCGTGCAGGGACCGGCCACCGAAGCCAGCTGCGTCGACGCGCTGCTCGCGCGCGCCGACGAGCTGATGTACCAGGAGAAGAAGGCCACTCCCGGTGCGCGGCTGAGGAACTGACCCGCCAGGCTCCCGCTAGTCTTCGGGGATGTCGCGCTGGATCTCGTCGAGCCAGATGCGTGCGGACATGTCCGATGGGGCGCGCCAATCCCCGCGCGGCGACAACGCGCCGCCGTGCGACACCTTGGGCCCGTTGGGCAACGCCGATCGCTTGAACTGACTGAACGAGTAAAACCGCTGCACGAAGACCCCGAGCCAGTGCCGAATCTCCTTGAGCGAGTAAGACGGTCGCTTGTCCTCGGGGAATCCCGCCGGCCAGTTGCCCTGCTCGGGGTCACTCCACGCATGCCACGCCAGGAACGCGATCTTCGACGGCCGAAAGCCGAACCGCAGCACGTGGAACAGCGAGAAGTCTTGCAGTGCAAAGGGTCCCACCTTGGCCTCGCTGCTCTGCAGCTCCTCCTCCTCGCCGCTGGGAACGAGCTCCGGGGTGATCTCCGTGTCGAGCACCGACTGCAGCACATCGGTCACGTCGGATTCGAACTGCCCGGACGAGATCACCCAGCGGATCAGGTGCTGGATCAGCGTCTTGGGCACGCCCCCGTTGACGTTGTAGTGCGACATCTGGTCGCCGACCCCGTAGGTGGACCAGCCCAGCCCCAGCTCGGAGAGGTCCCCGGTGCCCAACACGATCCCGCCGCGCTGGTTGGCCAGCCGGAACAGGTAATCGGTGCGCAGCCCGGCCTGGACGTTCTCGAAGGTGACGTCGTACACCTTCTCCCCCCGGGAGAACGGGTGGTCGATCTCCTTGAGCATCAGCTTGGCGGTCTCGGTGATGTCGATCTCGGCGAAGGTGACGCCGAGCGCGCGGCACAGCTCGATCGCGTTGCGCTTGGTACGGTCGCCCGTCGCGAAGCCGGGCAGCGTGAACGCCAGGATGTCGCTGCGCGGCCGTCCTTCGCGGTCCATCGCGCGCGCGGCGACGATCAGCGCGTGCGTCGAGTCCAGCCCGCCCGAGATGCCGATGACGATCTTCGGGTAGTCCAGGGCGCGCAGCCGCTGCTCGAGCCCCGAGACCTGGATGTTGTAGGCCTCGTAGCAATCCTGTTCCAGGCGTTGCGGATCGGCCGGCACGAACGGGAAGCGCTCGATCTCGCGGCGCAGGCCGATGTCGCCGCCCGGCGGGTCGAGCCGGAACTCGATGCGCCGGAACGACTCCGCGGTCGCCCGGTGGTGGCGCCGGTTGTCGTCAAAGGTCCCCATCCGCAGCCGTTCGGCGCGAAGCAGGTCCATGTCGACGTCGGCGACGCTGCGTCGCTCCCCCTTGGGGAAGCGTTCGGACGAGGCGAGCAGGACGCCGTTCTCCCAGATCATGGTCTGCCCGTCCCAGGCCAGGTCGGTGGTGGACTCGCCCTCCCCCGCGGCGGCGTAGACGTAGGCGGCCAGGCAGCGCGACGACGCCGAGCGGGCCAGCAGGCAACGGTCCTCGGCGCGGCCGATCGTGATCGGGCTGCCCGACAGGTTCGCCAGCACCGTGGCCCCCGCCAGCGCCGCCTCCGCGCTGGGCGGGATCGGCACGAACATGTCCTCGCAGATTTCGACGTGCAACACGAAGCCGGGCAGGTCGGATGCGGCGAACAGCAGATCGGGACCGAACGGGGCCTCTATCGAGCCGGACCCGTCGCCCATGCGGATCAGGCCGCGCTCGTCGTCCCCGGGCGCCATCTGGCGGCGCTCGTAGAACTCCCGATAGGTGGGCAGGTACGACTTGGGGGCGACACCGAGTACCGCGCCGCGGTGGATCACCACGGCGCTGTTGTAGATGCGGTGCCGGTGGCGCAGCGGGGCGCCGACGACCAGCACCGGCAACAGGTCGGCCGACGCCGCGACGATGTCCGTGACGGCTGCTTCGACGTCGTCGAGCAAGAGGTCTTGCAGCACGATGTCCTCGATCGAGTACCCGGACAGCGTCAATTCCGGGAACACGGCCACGGCGACGCCGTCGTCGTGGCATTCGCGTGCCAGCCGCAGCACCGACTCGGCGTTGGCCGCCGGGTCGCCGAGCGTGGTGTGGTGGGTGCACGCGGCGACGCGGACAAAGCCCTGGCCGTAGCTGTTGTAGAAGTCCTTGGAAGACACCATCCCTCCCATTGTCGCCCGAGCAGTGTCAACCCCTGCCCGTCGGGTATCCCCAACGGTATGAGCGATACCGCTGTCCTAGTGGTCGACATGATGAACACGTATCAGCATCCCGACGCTGAAGAACTCATACCCAATGTCGAGAAAATCATGGACCCGCTCGCCGACCTGGTCCGCCGCGCGCGGCAGGCCGACGGCGTCGACCTGGTCTACGTCAACGACAACTACGGCGATTTCACCGCTCAGTTCTCCGACATCGTCGGCTCCGCACTCGACGGGGCGCGGCCCGATCTGGTCAAGCCGATCCTGCCGTCCGACGAGTGTCGGGTCATGACCAAGGTGCGCCACAGCGCCTTCTACGCGACGGCGCTGGCGTATCTGCTCGGCCGCCTGGAAACCAAGCGGTTGATCCTCACCGGCCAGGTCACCGAGCAGTGCATCCTCTACACCGCGCTCGACGCCTACGTGCGCCACTTCCCCGTCGTGATCCCCACCGACGCCGTCGCCCACATCGACGCGGACCTGGGCCAGGCGGCACTGCGGATGATGGAGCAGAACATGTCCGCCGGGCTCACCACCGCGGCCGACTGCCTCGGCTGACGATCCGCCGCGAGCGTGCGCACAATGCCGGCTTCGTCGGCGTGTCGGCGGACGAACACGCACGCTCGCCCGGGGCACTACCCTCGAGGCGTGGACGCTCCCGAACTCGTCGCGCTGCTGACCGGTCGCCGGGTCGCGGTGCTGACCGGGGCCGGGATGTCGACCGACTCCGGCATTCCCGACTACCGCGGTCCCGATTCGCCGCCGAGCAATCCCATGACCATCCGCCAGTTCACGTCGGATCCGGTGTTCCGGCAGCGGTATTGGGCGCGCAACCACGTCGGGTGGCGGCACATGGACGAGACCCGGCCCAACGCCGGGCACCGGGCGCTGGCCGCGCTCGAGCAGGCGTCGATCGTGACGGGCGTGATCACCCAGAACGTCGACCTGCTGCACACCAAGGCCGGCAGCCGAAACGTCGTCAACCTGCACGGCAGCTACGCACGGGTGGTCTGCCTGGGCTGCGGGTACGCGCTGAGCCGCGCCGCGCTCGCCACGCAACTCGAGGCGCTCAACCCCGGATTCGTCGAGCGCGCCGAGGCCGTCGGCGGGCTGGCGGTGGCTCCCGACGCCGACGCCGTCCTCGCCGACACCGCGTCGTTCCGCTACCTCGACTGCCCGCGCTGCGCGGGCATGCTCAAGCCGGACATCGTCTACTTCGGCGAGAGCGTTCCCAAAGATATTGTGGCCGAGTCGTTTTCGCTGGTCGATCGGTCCGAGGCGCTCCTGGTGGCCGGCTCGTCGCTGACGGTGTTCTCCGGCTACCGATTCGTGCGCCATGCCGCGGCGCGGGGCATGCCGATCGCCATCGTCAACCGCGGTGCCACCCGGGGCGACGACCTGGCCACCGTCAAGGTCGACGGCGGTTGCTCGGAGTTGTTGACCCTGCTTGCCGACGAACTGGCGCCGCTGGCCGTCCGCTAGAACGTGCAGGGCATGCTACGCACGGCGTGGATGAAATTGCCTGCCACGTAGGTCGGATCGCCCGCCTGAATGCCCGGCAGCTGACGGAGGAGTTCGCCGAAGATCGCGCGCAGCTGCGCGCGGGCGACGTGGGCGCCGAGGCAGAAGTGCACCCCGCCACCACCGAACCCGACGTGCGGGTTGGGGTTGCGGCTCAGGTCGAAACGCTCCGGATGGTCGAACGCCTCGGTGTCCCAGTTGCCCGACGGGTAGAACATCACCACCTTCTCGCCCGCGCGGATGGTCTGGCCGCCCAGCTCGAAATCCGTTGCGGCCGTGCGGCGAAAGGTCATGACCGGCGAGGCCCACCGGACGAATTCCTCGACCGCGGTGCCGATCCGGTTGTCGAAATCCTCGAGCAGCCATTCCCTTTGCTCTCCGAAGTCGGTGAGCGCCCTCAGCGCGTGGCTGGTGGTCTGGCGGGTGGTGTCGTTGGCCGCCACGGAGAGCAGCACGAAGAACGCCGCCACGTCGGCGTCGGACAGCCGGTCACCGTCCACCTCGGCGTTCACCAGGCCGCTGATCAGATCGTCCCCGGGGCGCTCACGGCGCTCCGCGGCGAGGGCGCCGGCCACCTGATGCACGTACGTCTGGTTCTCGACCAACACCTGCATCGGGTGGCGGCCGTCGAGATAGTCGGGGTCGGCCCACGACACCATGGCGTCGGTCGCGTGCGCCATGAGCTCGCGTTCGGATTCCGGGATCCCCACCATGTCCGACAGCGTGCGGATGGGCAGTTCCTTGGCGCAGCGGTCGACAAAGTCCGCCCCGCTGCCGGCCGCCCGAAGCTCCTCGACGATGGTCCTGGCGTTCGCCCTGATCGAATCCTCGATGCGGCGGACCTGCCTCGGGGTGAACGCGGCGCTGACGAGCTTGCGCAGCTTGGTGTGCCGCGGCGGGTCCATCGCCAGGAAGGACTGCGACGCCTCGAGCAGCTCCACCGGGATGCTCTCGAACATCACGCCCCTGCCGGACAAGAACGCGTCGTTGTTGCGGCTGACCGTGACGATGTCGGAGCGCCGGGTGACGGCCCAATATCCCGCGTCGTCCGGGTCGGGCATCAGCGCGTCTTCGACGGGAGGATGCCAGCTCACCGGCCGCTCGGCCCGCAGCACGGCGAACGAGCGTTCCCGCTCCGCCGCGGTCGTGGACCAGAACGCGCGCGACGACAGATCGATCGGGTCGTACGCCCGCGGACCGCCGGACCTCTCCACCAACACCGCCATCGCTGCTCCTCCTCGTTATGACCCCGGTCACAGACTGTGAATGACAGTATGCCTAGACATGATGTCTAGTCAATGCGTCGAGTGCTGGACTATGCTGGCCGAATGCCGTCGGTCACCCGAAAGGCGCAGGCCAATCGCGAGCAGGGACGCCAGCAGCGGCGGGAGCAGCTCGAGCGGCGGTTGCTGGACGCCACCGAGCGGCTGATGCGCGACGGCGCCAGTTTCACCGAGCTCAGCGTCGACCGGCTCTCGGGCGAGGCCGGCATTTCGCGGGCCAGCTTCTACATCTACTTCGAGGACAAGGGCCACCTGCTGCGCCGGCTGGCCGGTCAGGTGTTCGCCGACCTCGCCGACCGGGCCGACCGCTGGTGGAGCGTGGCGTGGCGGCACGACCCCGCCGACGTCCGCGCCGCGACGGCGGGCATTGTCGCCGGGTATCGGCGTCATCAACCGGTGCTCGTCGCCCTGAACGAGATGGCCGGCTACGACGCGGTGGTCGGGGCGACCTATCAAAACCTGCTGACCGCCATCACCGGGCGGGTGACCCGCGTCATTCAGGACGGCCAGGCGGACGGCTCCATCCGGCCCGAGCTCCCCGCGACCGCCACGGCGAGCGCGCTGACGTGGATGGTCGAGCGCGCATGCCAGCAGAATCTTCCGACCGCCCCGGACTCCTACGATGCCGAGCTGGCCGAGGCGCTGGCCCAGATCATCTGGGGCAGCCTGTATCTGACGGCGATGCCGCCGGCCTGACGCATCGGCACGCTGCGGTCGCATCGCCACCAAATCCAGTGATCAACGCAACATAGTTAGGGCCCTAACTATTAGCGTACGGTGAAAGTGTGGCCGCACCGACCGCCCCCGAAATCGACCCGCTCGCCCTCGAACAGCAGGTCTGCTTCGCACTGAGCGTGACCAACCGCGCCGTGTTGGCCGTCTACCGGCCGCTGTTGGAACCGCTGGGACTGACCCATCCCCAGTATCTGGTGATGCTGACCCTCTGGGATCATCAGAAAACACCAGCGGGACGGCAAAAACCGCTGGCGGTCAAGGAGATCGCGGCCACGCTGCAGATGGATTCGGCCACACTGTCGCCGATGCTCAAGCGCCTGGAGGCGCTCGGGCTGATCACCCGCACCCGAAACGCCGTCGATGAGCGCTCGACCGACGTCAGACTCACCGCCGGCGGCACCGCGCTGCGCCGGCGCGCGCTGCAGATTCCGCCCGCCGTGGTCGAACGCCTGGGCGTCGACATGGACGAACTGCGGCACCTGCACCGGGTGCTCAGCCGGATCAACGCGGCCGCCCTGGCCGCCGGTGCCCTACAGACCTGACCCCCGAAGGAGCGCCACCATGGCCAGCACCAGACCCAACCTCTGGCAATACATCGCCTACTCCTACGGGCGATGCCTTCCCGACTCGATGCGCGACTGGGTCGCCAACGACCTGGCCGGCAAGGGAGCCGTGCGCCGGCACATGATCCGGTGGGCCATACCGCCGCTGTTCGTCCTGGCGCCCTTCTGGCTACTGCCCGCCTCGCTGTACGTGCACAGCGAGATGACGGTGCCCCTCTACATCTGGGCCCTGCTGATTTCGCTTGCGCTGAACAAGGTCTGGCGCCGGCACCGGCTGGCGCAGCATGGCCTCGACCCGAACCTGGTCGACGTGCTCAAGAACAAGAAGCAGGCCAAGATGCACGAGGACTACGCCCGCCGTTACGGACCGCGTCCCGAATCGGCCGCGTGGCAGGACAACAGCAACCCCTTCACCTGACCGGCTACACGGCCACCAGGTCGTCGGCGTGCACCGCCGGCCGGCGCAACTCGCCGGGCAGGTCGGACGTCGACCGGCCCATCATGGTGGCCAGCTCGCCCGCGTCGTAGGCGACCACGCCGCGGGCCACCATGGTCGCGTCCGGTCCGCGCAGTTCGACAACGTCCCCGGCGTAGAACCGCCCCGAGACCGTGGTGATGCCCGCGGCCAGCAACGAGCGGCGTTGCCGCAGCACGGCGCGCACCGCCCCCTCGTCCAGCGTCAGGGAACCGGCCGCCTCGGCGGCATAACGCACCCAGAACCGCCGGGCCGACATTCGATCCGGCCGCGCGGCGAACACCGTCCCGGTTGAGGCGTCGGTGAGCGCGGTCGCGGCGTCGGTGGCGGCGGCCAGCAGCACCGGGACCCCGGCGTCCGCGGCCAGCAGCGCCGAGGACATTTTCGAACCCATGCCGCCGGTGCCCAGGTCGCTGCCCGGGCCGGCGACCACACCGTCGAGATCCGCGGAGCCGGAAACCTCGGGGATGAACCTGGCGCCCTTGGTCTTTCGCGGATCGGAGTCGTAGAGCCCGTCGATGTCCGAGAGCAGCACCAAAGCCTCGGCTCCGACCAGGTGGGCCACCAGCGCCGAGAGCCGGTCGTTGTCGCCGAAGCGGATCTCGTTGGTGGCCACCGTGTCGTTTTCGTTGACGATCGCCACCGCGTGCAGCGCGCGCAGCCGGTCCAGGGTGCGCTGAGCGTTGGTGTGCGACGCGCGCACCGAGACGTCGTGCGCCGTCAGCAGCACCTGCCCGACCGTGCGCCCGTAGCGGGCGAACGCCGCGCTCCACGAGTTCACCAGCGCGACCTGGCCGACGCTGGCCGCGGCCTGCTTGGTCGCCAAATCCTTCGGGCGACGAGGCAATCCGAGCGGCTCGATGCCGGCAGCGATGGCGCCCGACGACACGATGACCACGTCGGTGCCCGCCTTCATCCGCGCCTCGATCGCGTCGGCCAGCCCGGCCAGCCGGCCGGCGTCGAACACCCCCGACGGCGTGGTCAGCGCGTTGGTCCCGACCTTGACCACGAGACTGCGCGCGGTCCGGATGGCTTCGCGGTGGGCGCTCACGGCTGGTCACCACGTTCCCGGCGCTGACGGCGGGCGGCCTTGCGCTCGGCGGCGCCGGGCCGCTCGGTGCGCTCCAACCGCGCATCGGTGCCCCGGCCCGACAACGCGACGTGCTGGCCCGCCGGAGTCTGCGGCTCCCAGTCGAACGTCATCTCCCCGATGGTCACCGCGCAGCCCGGCCGCGCGCCCAGCCGCAGCAGTTCCTCCTCGACTCCGAGGCGCGCCAGCCGGTCGGCCAGATAACCCACCGCTTCGTCGTTGTCGAAGTTGGTCTGGCCCACCCAGCGCTCGGGCCGCGCGCCGGTGACCACGAAGCCACCCTCCCCGTCCGGCTCGACGGCGAACCCGCTGTCGTCGACGGGGACCGGACGGATCACCGGGCGGCGTGGCACGATCTGCGGCCGCGACGCGTTGTAGTCCGAGATCATCTTCCACAGCCCAAAGATCAAGGGCTGCAGGCCCTCCCGCGCGACCGTCGACACCAGATACACCGGCCAGCCGCGCTCGGCGATCTCGTCGCGCACGAATTCGGCGAGCTCACGGCCCTCGGGGACGTCGATCTTGTTGAGCACCACCGCGCGCGGCCGCTCGGCGAGGTCGCCCAGCGCCGTGTCGCCCTGCAGCGTCGGGGTGTACGCGGCGAGTTCGGCTTCCAGCGCGTCGATGTCGGAGATGGGGTCGCGGCCGGGTTCTGCCGTGGCGCAGTCGACGACGTGCACCAGCACGGCGCACCGCTCGATGTGCCGGAGGAATTCCAGCCCGAGGCCGCGGCCCTGGGACGCGCCCGGGATCAGGCCCGGCACATCGGCGATGGTGAAGGTGTGCTCCCCCGCCGAGACGACGCCGAGATTGGGCACCAGCGTGGTGAACGGGTAGTCGGCGACCTTCGGTTTGGCCGCCGAGATCGCGGACACCAGCGAGGATTTGCCGGCCGAGGGGAACCCGATCAGGCCGACGTCGGCGACGGTCTTGAGCTCCAGCGTCAGGTCACGTGACTGGCCCGGCTCGCCGAGCAGCGCGAAGCCCGGGGCCTTGCGGGCGCGCGACGCCAGCGCGGCGTTGCCCAGGCCGCCGCGGCCGCCGGCGGCCGCCTCAAACCGCGTGCCCGCGCCCACCAGATCGGCGAGCAGCCGGCCGTTTTCGTCCAGCACCACGGTGCCGTCGGGAACCTTGACCTCCAGGTCCGCACCGGCGGCGCCGTCGCGGTTGTTGCCCATCCCCTGTTTGCCCGAAGGGGCGGTGACGTGCGGATGGAAATGAAAGTCCAGCAGGGTGTGCACCTGCGGGTCGACGACCAGCACAATGCTGCCGCCGCGGCCCCCGTTGCCCCCGTCGGGTCCGCCCAGCGGCTTGAATTTCTCGCGGTGAACCGAGGCGCAGCCGTTACCGCCGGAACCCGCCCGAGCGTGGATGACGACGCGATCGACAAACCGAGGCATCGAGGGTCCTCTCAACTACCGCGGGCGTGATGCGGGCCGCGCATCCGGCCCGGGCGTCGACGCCTAGTCGGCGGTCTGTCCGGCCGCGACGATGCTGACGGTCTTGCGTCCGCGCTTGACCCCGAACTCGACGGCTCCTGCTTCCTTGGCGAACAACGTGTCGTCGCCGCCGCGCCCGACGCCGGCGCCGGGGTGGAATTTGGTGCCGCGCTGGCGGATCAGGATTTCGCCGGCCTTGACGACCTGGCCGCCGAATCGCTTCACGCCCAGCCGCTGTGCGGCGGAGTCGCGACCGTTGCGCGAGCTGGAAGCGCCCTTCTTGTGTGCCATGTCTGTCGCCTTACTACTTGATGCCGGTGACCTTCAGGACCGTCAGCTGCTGACGGTGGCCCTGACGCTTGTGGTAGCCGGTCTTGTTCTTGAACTTGTGGATGCGGATCTTGGGGCCCTTGGTGTGCTCGAGCACCTCACCGGTGACCGCGACCTTGGCCAGCGCGGCCGCGTCGCTGGTGACCTTGGCGCCGTCGACGACAAGGGCCACCGGCAGTGTCACGTTCGAACCCGGCTCGGAGTCCAGCTTCTCGACCTTGACCACGTCTCCGACGGCGACTTTGTACTGCTTGCCGCCGGTCTTGACGATTGCGTAGGTCGCCATCGTTGCTCCTGCCTCTTTCTGCTGGCCGCGCGCGTGCCACCGGCCTGCGCGGGGTGGGTCTGGGGTGCGGGTCCGCCCCCGGCAAAAACCCGGGCCCGGCGGTCCCGCCGCCGCCGGCCACGGTCGGCCTGACGACAACTGTCCAAGGGTACTTGACCAGCGGCTACAGGGTCAAACCGGCCCTCGGAAAGGCCCGGCGTCGGCGCAGGTCAGTCCACGTGGATCGGCGGGCCGGCCGGCCTGCCCGCGGCGCGGCGGCGGCGTGGGTGTCCCCCGGGCGAGCCGCCGTTTCCTGCGGAGTTCCGTGTGGTCTCGTCGTCGGAGTCGGCGTCCTCGTCGTCCAGATCGTCTTCGTCGTCGTCCAGGTCCAGGTCCTCGTCGTCGCCGAGATCCTCGTCGTCGAGGTCGTCGTCGCTGTCGTCGTCGCTGTCGTCGTCCGCGTCGAACTCGTCCTCGTCTTCGTCGGCATCCTCGAAGTCATCGGTGTCGGTGTCCTCGAGGCCGGCGGCACCCCGCTCCTCGGTCTCCTTGTCGACGGTAGCGGTGAGCACCTCGCCGGCCTCGTCGGGCTCGCCCTCGCCCTCGTCGTCCTGGCCGGCACCGGACGAGCCGGCGGCCATCGCCTTGAACATCGGGTGTTCGCCGGGTGCGTGCGCGGGCACCTTCGCCACGGTGGGCTGGTCGGCGGCCTCTTCGGTCCCCTTCTTCTTCGAGCGCCGGCCCCGTCGACCACCGGACTCGGACTTGCGGCCGTTCGACGGGGCGGAATCGACCGGGTCGCTGTGCAGCAGGATGCCGCGGCCGCCGCAGTTGGGGCACGACGACGAGAACGCCTCGATCAGCCCCGTGCCCAACCGCTTGCGCGTCAGTTGCACCAGGCCCAGGGACGTCACCTCGGAAACCTGATGGCGGGTGCGGTCGCGCGCCAGCGCCTCGGTGAGCCGCCGCAGCACCAGGTCCCGGTTGGACTCCAGCACCATGTCGATGAAGTCGATGACCACGATGCCGCCGATGTCGCGCAGCCGTAATTGGCGCACGATCTCCTCGGCCGCCTCGAGGTTGTTCTTGGTGACGGTCTGCTCGAGGTTGCCGCCGGACCCGGTGAACTTGCCGGTGTTGACGTCGACCACCGTCATGGCCTCGGTGCGGTCGATCACCAGCGTGCCGCCCGACGGCAGCCACACCTTCCGCTCCATCGCCTTGGCGAGTTGCTCGTCGATGCGGTGCACCGCGAACACGTCCGGGCCGCTCGCATCATCCGGGCCGGAGGCCGGCTCGTACTTGGTCAGCTTCGAAACCAGCTCCGGGGCAACGGAATTCACGTACTCGTTGATCGTGCTCCAGGCCTCGTCGCCGGAGACGATGAGGCCGGCGAAGTCCTCGTTGAACAAGTCGCGGATGACCTTGACCAACACGTCCGGCTCTTCGTAGAGCGACACCGCGGCACCCGCGGCCTTTTCCTTGGTCTCGGCCGCCTTGGCTTCGATCTGCTGCCAGCGCTCCTGCAGGCGGGTGACGTCCTTGCGGATGTCGTCCTCCTTGACGCCCTCCGACGCGGTGCGGATGATCACTCCGGCGTCGGACGGCACCACCTCGCGCAGGATCTCCTTGAGCCGCTGGCGTTCGGTATCGGGCAGCTTGCGGCTGATCCCGGTCGACGACGCGCCCGGCACATAGACCAGGTAGCGACCCGCCAGCGACACCTGCGTGGTGAGCCGGGCGCCCTTGTGCCCCACCGGGTCCTTGCTGACCTGGACGACGACATAGTCGCCGGGCTTGAGGGCCTGCTCGATCTTGCGGTCGGACCCGCCCAGTCCGGCGGCCTCCCAGTTGACTTCGCCGGCGTAGAGCACGCCGTTGCGGCCGCGACCGATGTCGACGAACGCCGCCTCCATCGAGGGCAGCACGTTCTGCACGATCCCGAGGTAGATGTTGCCCACCAGGGACGCCGACGCCGCCGAGGTCACGAAGTGCTCGACGACGATGCCGTCCTCGAGCACCGCGATCTGGGTGTAACGCGCGCCGGGGTGCGGCGGCTCGGTGCGCACCCGGTCGCGGACGACCATCACCCGTTCGACGGCCTCGCGGCGCGCCAGGAATTCGGCCTCGGTCAGCACCGGCGGGCGGCGCCGCCCGGCGTCCCGCCCGTCGCGGCGGCGTTGCCGCTTGGCCTCCAGCCGGGTGGAGCCGTCGATGCCCTTGATCTCGGCGTTGCCGGAGCCCTCGCCGTTCTTGCCGGCGCGCGACGGCCGCTCGTGCACCACGGTGTTGGGCGGGTCGTCGGGCGACAGCCCCTCGTCGTTGTCGTCACCGGCTGCCGATTTGCGCCGCCTGCGCCTGCGGCGGCGGCGAGTGGCCCCGTCCGGCGAACCGTTCTCGTCGTCGGAGTCGTCGTCGGACTCGTCGGAGTCGCTGTCCTCGTCGCCGGTGTCGTCGTCGCCGTCGGGTCCGCCCTGTTCGCCGCGTCCGCGGCCACGCCCCCGACGCCCGCGGCGCCGGCGGCGGTTGGCCGGTCGATCGGCCTGGTCATCGTCTTCGTCGTCGGCTTCGTCCGAGTAGTCGCTCTCGTCGGCGGCAACGCCGGGACCGACCTCCACCGGCTGCGGCGCCACGAACAGCGGCAGATACTCCGCCGGCTCGGTGGAGCTCCGCAGCAGCAGCGGTTGCTGTTTGGCCGCCGCATGGCTGAACCCCGGGATGTTGGGCAGGGGTTTGGCGAAGATCAGGTCACGGACCCGGAGAGCGTCCTCGCGGTCGACGCCGGAATGCACGTTGCGGGTGCGCCCGTCGAGCGCGGTGAGCGCCTCGAGCACCTCTCTGTTGGTGCTGCCCAGCGCTCGCGCCAGCTGGTGCACCCTCAGGCGGTCCGGCAGGTCCTCGTGCTGCGCCGGCTCGTTGGCGGGATTCGAAGGCGGTGCACTGTCTACCACGTACTCTCCTCAAGCCCCCGGGCGCGTCGTTTCGACGCGGCCACGCGAGGGCTTCACTATGGGCCCGGGTCGCTTCTCCCAGGCTTGTGATGGTCTTGCCCCGAGCGGCTCGGGGAGAACTCACTCGGCGCCGTGCTGAATGTCGGCCTGACATGCGGCGCAACATCGCGGCGATGGCGATGGTCGCGCTTGTCCAAGTCTTCATTCGGGTGTCCGAAGCCGGTCCGGCGACGTTCACCCGCTGTCAGTATCCCACATCACCGCCCGTGCCCAACCGCAGCCGATACACGAACCTCAGCAAACGCCGTCGGGAGCCCGTGCGGCGGCTATCCCGCCAGCGCTAAATGCCTGGAAACCAGAGGCCGATCTCGCGCTTCGCGGAATCGGCCGAATCGGACCCATGCACCAGGTTGAACTGCGTTTCCAGCCCGAAGTCGCCCCGGATCGTGCCCGGGGATGCCTTGTCGACCGGGTCGGTACCCCCGGCGACCTGCCGGAATGCCGCAATCGCCCGCGGCCCCTCCACGACCGCGGCCACCACCGGCCCCGAGGTGATGAATTCCAGCAACGATCCGAAGAACGGCTTGCCCTCGTGTTCGGCGTAATGCTGGGCCGCCAGTTCTTCGCTGACGTGCCGGAGCTCCAGCGCCGCGATGGTGAGGCCTTTTCGCTCGATGCGGCTGATGATCTCGCCGATCAGGTGCCGCTCGACGGCGTCGGGCTTGATCAGTACCAGGGTCCGTTCGGTCACGGCGCACAGCGTACAGAACCCTTTGCCGATCGGCCCTACTCCTGCCTGCGGCGGACCTCGGCGCGGAAGTAGGCGATCAACGCCCACAATGCGGTGAAGAGCACCCCGATGAACCCCACCCCGGGGTAGACCGCGAAGCCGGCCAGCAGCACCACCTGGACGCCCAGGTTCACCCAGATCGCCCAGGGCCTGCGCTGGACCGCGGCAAGCAGGATCAGCACGACCGCCAGGCCGATCAGGTAGGCCAGCGACGCGGCGGTCAGTCCGCCACCGACGGCGCCCACCACCGGTATCGCGAGCAGCACCACGATCGCCTCGAGGATCAGCGTCGCGGCCATCACCGCGGCGAAGCTGCGCCACGGGTCGGCGGGCGGGGCCGGGTTCTGATCGGTCATTCCGGATCCCTGCCGAACAGGGTCCGGGCGGCCCCGGCGGTGACGACGGAACCGGTGACGACGATCCCGGTCCCCGAAAACGATTCCGCCGCATCACTTTCCGTGGCCGCCTCGTCGACCAGTGCGGTCGCGACGTCGATGGCGTCGCGCAGGTTCTCGGCGGTGGTGACGCGGTCCGGCCCGAACCGCTCGCCCGCGGCCAGCGCCAGCGCCTCGACGTCCAGGGCCCGCGGCGAGCCGTTGTGGGTGACGACGACGGAGTCGAAGGCCGGCTCCAGCGCGGCGAGGATGCCGTCTACGTCTTTGTCGGCCATCACGCTGATCACCCCGACCAGGTAGCGGAAGTCGAACTCGTCGGCCAGCGTCTGCGCCAGCGCCGCGGCGCCGGCGGGGTTGTGCGCCGCGTCGATGAACACCGTGGGCGCGCTGCGCATCCGCTCCAGCCGCCCGGGGCTTTTGACGGCGGCGAAGCCGGCCCGTACCGCGTCGACGTCGAGCTGGCGCTGCGCGCCGGCGCCGAAGAAGGCCTCGACCGCCGCCAGGGCCACCGCCGCGTTGTGCGCCTGGTGTTCGCCGTGCAGCGGCAGGTAGACGTCGGAGTACACCCCCCCGAGGCCCTGCAGCTGCAGCACCTGGCCGCCGATCGCGACCTGACGGCCCAGCACCGCGAACTCCGAATCCTCGCGGGCGACGGCGGCGTCGGCGCGCACGGCCTGGGCCAGCAGCACCTCCATGGCCTCGGAGACCTGGCGCGCGATGACGGCGACGGTGTCCGGTGCGCCGTCGGGCGCTTTGCCGATGATGCCGGCCTTCTCGCCGGCGATCCCGGCGATGTCGTCGCCGAGGTAGTCGACGTGGTCGATGCCGATCGGGGTGATCACCGCCACCGGCGCGTTGACCACGTTGGTGGCATCCCAGCGCCCGCCCATGCCGACCTCGACGACCGCGACGTCGACGGGCGCGTCGGCGAACGCGGCGAACGCCATCGCGGTGAGGACCTCGAACTTGCTCATCGCCGGTCCCCCGTCGGCCTGCGATTGCGCGTCGACCATCTGCACGAACGGCTCGATCTCGCGGTACGTCGCCACGTACCGCGCGGGGCTGATCGGTTGCCCGTCGATCGCGATGCGCTCGACGGCCGATTGCAGGTGCGGGCTGGTGGTTCGGCCGGTGCGCCGACCCAGCGCGGTCACCAGCGCGTCGACCATCCGCGCCACCGAAGTCTTGCCGTTGGTGCCCGCGATGTGGATCGACGGATAGCCCAGTTGCGGCGACCCGAGCAGGTCCATCAGGGCGCTGATCCGGGTCAGGCTCGGCTCGATCTTGGTCTCGGGCCAGCGTTGATCCAGCAGATGCTCGACCTGCAGCAGGGACGCGATCTCATCCGGTGTGGGATCCGCGCTGATGCGCGGTCCCCACTCGGGCTGCTCCAAAGTCATTGCAGCGCAGCCAGCCTCGCGTTGATCCGGTCGGTTTCCTCCTGGGCCACGCGCTGGCGGTCGCGGATCTTGGCGACGACCTGCTCGGGCGCCTTGGCCAGGAAGTCGGCGTTGCCGAGCTTGTCGGCCGTCGACGCGAGCTCCTTTTGCGCTGCGGCCAGGTCCTTTTCCAGGCGGCGGCGCTCCGCGGCGACGTCGATGGTGCCCGAAGTGTCCAGCTCGACGACGACGGTGCGGTCCATGGCGGGGCCCAGCCGAACCTCCAACGAGACCGAAGCGCTGAACTCGGGGGTGGGCTCTGTGAGCCACGCCAGTGCCGTCACCGCGCTCACCTGGCGGTCCAGGTCCGCGCTCCCGATACCGCCCAATCGGGCCGGCACCTTCTGCCGGTCGGCCAAGCCCTGTTCGCTGCGAAACCGGCGAACCTCGGTGACGAGCCGCTGCATGTCCGTGATCCGCTGCGCCGCAACGGGATCCAGAGCGACACCCGAGGGTTTCGGCCATTCGGCGATCACCAGCGACTCCTGGCCGGTCAACGCCTGCCAGAGCGCCTCGGTGAGGAACGGGATGACCGGATGCAGCAGCCGCAGCAGCGTGTCGAGCACCGCGGCCAGCACCGCGGTGGTGTGAGTGAGCCCATCGGCGAGCTGCGTCTTGGCCAATTCGACGTACCAGTCGCAGAATTCGTCCCAGGCGAAGTGGTAGAGCGATTCGCAGGCCCGGCTGAACTCGTAGCCGTCGAAGGCCGAATCGACCTCGGCGCGAACCTCTTCCAGCCGGCCGAGGATCCAGCGATCGGCGTCGGTGAGCCCGGCGCGCGCCGGTAGTGGCGCCGGCGCGGCGCCGTTCATCAGCGCGTAGCGGGTGGCGTTGAACAGCTTGGTGCAGAAGTTGCGCGAGGCCCGGACGGCGTCCTCCCCGACGGACAGGTCACCGCCGGGGCTGGCGCCGCGGGCCAGCGTGAACCGCAGGGCGTCGGCGCCGAACGCGTCAATCCAGTCCAGCGGGTCGATGACGTTGCCCCTGGACTTGCTCATCTTGCGTCCGTATTCGTCCCGGATCAGCCCGTGCAGAAAGACATCGGTGAACGGCACCTGCGGGCCGCGGCGGCCGCGGAGCGTGATGGCTTCGTCGTCGCCGACAAACGTGCCGAACATCATCATCCGCGCAACCCAGAAGAACAGGATGTCGTACCCGGTGACCAGAACGCTTGTCGGATAAAATTTTTCCAGCTCCGGGGTCGCTTCGGGCCAGCCCAGTGTGGAGAACGGCCACAGCCCGGACGAGAACCAGGTATCCAGCACGTCGGGGTCCTGCTCCCAGCCCTCCGGCGGCGCCTCGTCGGGACCGACGCACACCTGTTCGCCATCGGGCCCGTACCAGATCGGGATGCGGTGGCCCCACCACAGCTGGCGCGAGATGCACCAGTCGCGCATGTCGTCGACCCAGCCGAACCAACGCGGTTCCAGGCTGGCGGGGTGAATCACGGTGTCCCCGTTGCGAACCGCATCGCCGGCGGCCTTCGCCAGCGATTCGACCCTGACCCACCATTGCAGCGACAGGCGCGGTTCGATGACTTCACCGCTGCGCTCCGAATGTCCGACGCTGTGCAGGTAGGGCCGTTTCTCCTGCACGACGCGGCCCTGCGCGGCCAGTGCTTCGCGCACCGCGACGCGGGCCTCGAATCGGTCCATGCCGTCGAATTCGGTTCCCGTGCCGGTGATGACGGCCCTGGTGTCCATGATGCTCGGCATCGGAAGGTTGTGCCGCAGCCCGATTTCGAAGTCGTTGGGATCATGCGCGGGCGTGACTTTGACCGCACCGGTGCCGAACTCGGGGTCGACGTGCTCGTCGGCGACGATGACGAGCTCGCGGTCCACGAACGGGTGCGGCAGCCTGGTCCCGACCAGATGTGTGTAGCGCTTGTCGTCGGGATGCACGGCGATGGCCGTGTCGCCCAGCATGGTCTCCACCCGGGTGGTCGCGACCACGATGTGCGGCTCGTCGTCGCGCATCGACCCGTAGCGGAACGAGACCAGCTCGCCCTCGACCTCCTCGTGTACGACCTCGATGTCGGAGATCGCCGTCTGCAGCACCGGAGACCAGTTCACCAGCCGCTCGGCCCGATAGATCAGCCCGGCGTCGTAGAGCCGCTTGAAGATGGTGCGCACCGCCCGCGACAGGCCCTCGTCCATGGTGAACCGGTCGCGGCTCCAGTCCACGCCGTCGCCGAGCCGGCGCATCTGCCCGCCGATGGCGCCCCCGGACTCGCGCTTCCAGTCCCACACCTTCTCGACGAACAGCTCCCGGCCGAAGTCCTCCTTGGTCTTGCCGTCGACCGCGAGCTGCTTTTCCACCACGCTTTGCGTCGCGATGCCCGCGTGGTCCATGCCCGGCTGCCACAGCACCTCGAAGCCCTGCATGCGCTTGCGGCGGGTCAGCGCGTCCATCATCGTGTGTTCCAGCGCGTGGCCCATGTGCAGGCTGCCGGTCACGTTCGGCGGCGGCAGGACGATCGAATACGCCGGCTTCGCGCTGCTCGCGTCCGCCGTGAAGTAGCCCGCGTCCAGCCACCTCTGGTAGATGGCGCCCTCCATCGCGGCCGGATCCCACGACTTGGGCAGGTCGGCGGTGGGGCGGGGGCTGGCGGTCACCGGTCAATTCTAGGGAGACACGTTTGCCCGCGTGTAAGCGGCCGAATCCGCCTGGTCACACGGATTCGACCGCTGTCACCGCCCCGACGGTCAGGGAATGGTCAGCACTTGACCGGGCTGAATCAGGTCCGGGTTGGGGACACCGCTGGCATCCGCGATCACCTGGAATTTGCTTCCGTCACCGTAGAAGCGCTCCGCGATGGCCCACAGGCTGTCGCCCGGCTCGACGGTGTACGTCCGAACGGCGGGCTCTTCGGGCACGGCGGGCTCTTCGGCCGCGGCTTCGGCGACCGGTTCCTCGGCGGCGGCTTCCTCGGCTGCCGGCTCCTCGGGGGCCGTGGCGGCCTCGGGCGCCGGCGGCGGCGGGGCGTCCGTCTCAGTCTTTGTCGACCAGGCCGGCCCGTCGGCGGCGTACAGGACCAGATTGCGATCGTCCTGTAGCACCAGTTTGACGTCCTTCTTGCCCTCGGTGTCGCTGTGCCACACCGGTTTGTCCGCGGTGTACACCACGAAATTGCCGTCGGGCTGCACCTCGGCGCGCACGACGTCCTGGCCGTCGGTCCCGGTGGCCCAGAGCGCCTGGCCGCGAGATGCCAGCACCAGGTTGCCGTCGTCTTGCAATGTGAGGGTGTAGGCACCGTTGTGCGAGGTGAGCGACTCCCCTCGCACCAGCTTCTGCCCCGCGGTGAGCGTGTCCGACATTGCATTCCCCTCTCGTCGTCGTCCGGCCGATTGGGGTCAGACGTCATTTGCCTTGTCCGATAAGGACGAACCTACTCATCTTGGTTCGTTTAAGGCAGCCCCGAAATCGACGCAATCGAAACCATCCGCTAAGTGCCCGTGAACAATGCGGACAATTGCGATGGGAGCCGCGCTACTTCTTGCCGCCGAGCAGGCTGCCGAGGAGATCGCCGAGCGCGCCCCCCTTGCCGCCTAACACGTCGCCGAGAATTCCGCCAAGGGATTTGTCACCGGAGCCGCCACCGAGGATGCTGCCCAGCACCTCGCCGAGCCCGCCACCGGAGGCCGCCTCCGTCGGTTTCGATGCGCCGGCCTCGCCGCCTGGGCCGAGCCGTTTTCCGATGTATGCCAGCACGATTGGGAGCACTATCGGCAGCAACTGCTTGAGCAGGTCACGGTTGCCGGCCCCCCGATCGGCCAGCGCGGATGCGACCTGGTCGGCATCGGCACCGCCGAAGAGCGTCGCGACCGCCTGCTGACCGCCGCCGACGTCGAGCAGGCCCGGCGCGGCGTGACTGGTAGCCATGGATTCGATCCTGCTCGCGTGCTCGGGGTCTTGGGAGTTCTGCTGCAGGCCGCCGAGCAGGAGCGGCACCAACGTGTGAACGGCGTTGTCGACGTCGTCTTCGTCGGCGCCCAGCCTGCTTGCGATTTCAGAAGTGGGAATCTGGGCGTAGAGATCGTCGAGACCGGCCATCGGTGTGTCCACCTTCGTTGAGTAGAGCCAAGTCGCTTATGACAGTAGACCCATCAGGTGGGGACCGAAAGCCGTTGGGGCGGCCCGGGTCAGCCCAGCCGTTCGGTCTGCAAAGACACGCCGGCGGCGGGGAATCGCGCCAGCAAGGCGTCGCCCATCGCGGCCGCCGGGGTCAGCACGCCGAGCAGGTCGGAGAGTGTGTCGCGATCCAGCGCGAGCGCCAGGCCGCACTCGCCCAGCAGCACCGCGGTCGCCTTGTAGCCGGGGTCTCCTTGCTGCTCCATGCGCGCGACGTAGCGGGCGCCGGTGGTCGTGGTGGTGTAGGTCTCGATGCGGTAGTACCCGCGCTCGCGGGCCGCCTCGCTCGGACCCGTACCCGGTTTGGGCAGAACCCTCTCCACCAGGCGGCGCGGCAGGAACCGGAAGTAGCGGCTGCCCAGGCCCAGCATCGCGTTGCCGACGCCGCTGACGAGGGCCGAGGCCACCGGCGCGAGCGCGGACGACCCGACGCTCATGTTCTCGTCGTAGCGGAACCGCCGGCCGTACGCCCAGTCCAGCAGCGCGTTGCTGCGCCGCACGATGCGAGTGTTGTAGGGCGCCATCATGAATCCCGCGGTCCACACCCCGCCCAGCTCCGGCGCGATGTATCGACCGCGACGCCAGGGCAGATCCGGCTGCCGGCCGAGTTCGGGTTCCGCGCCGCGGTCCGTGGACAACGTGTAGGGGTCGGCGAGCTGGCGGCGCGCCTCGGGGTCGCGCGACGCGGTGTCCATGATTTCCACTCCGGACGCGATGGTGCCGCCGGACAACCCACCGGACAACGAGCGCACCACCAGGTGCGTGTCGGCGAGCTCGCCCGTGTCATCCCGCCGTGTGGCCCGGTACAGCGCGTATACGGTGAGATCCGAGGGGACCGAGTCGAAGCCGCAGGAGTGCACGATGCGGGCGCCGGTATCGGCGGCCTGCTTGTGGTGGCGATCGATGCTTTCCCGCACGAACGTCGCCTCGCCGGTCAGGTCGGCGTAATCGGTGCCCGCCGCGGCGCAGGCGGCGACCAGGGGCAAGCCGTAGCGGCTGTAGGGCCCGACGGTGGTGATCACGACCCGCGTCCGAGTCGCCATCTCGTCCAGCGTCGACGGCTGTGCGGCGTCGGCGGCCAGTATCGGCCAGTCCCGGGCGGATTCGCCCAGGGTGTCGCGGACGGCGCGCAGCCGGTCCGGCGACCTGCCGGCCAACGCGATCCGCGCGCCCGCGCCGGCGCGGGCCAGATAGTCGGCGGTCAGCTTCCCGACGAAGCCGGTCGCGCCGTACAGCACGATGTCGAACTCGCGCGGCGTTGCGGTCACCGGCCCGACGCTACCCGCGGACAAGTAATGCCGGGCGCAAGGCCCGGCATTACTTACCCCTCAAGAGGTGATGGTCAGCCGCGCCGACCGCACACCGGCCACGCGCCGATGCCCTGCGTGTGCAGCACGTTCTCGGCCACCCGGATCTGCTCCTCGCGGCTGGCGCTGGCCGGCGACCCCGACCCACCGTTGGCGTGCCAGGTGCTCGAGGTGAACTGCAGGCCACCGGCGAAGCCGTTACCGGTGCTGATCCCCCAGTTGCCGCCCGACTCGCACTGCGCGATGGCGTCCCAGTTCACGCTGTACGCCTTGTGCACCGGCGGAGGCGGCGGGGCGTCCGGCGCCGGGGGCGGCGGCGGAACGTTCGGGTCGAAGCCGACCGGGGCCGGCGGCGGGGCGTCCGGCGCCGGGGGCGGCGGCGGAACGTTCGGGTCGAAACCCGCGGGCGCCGGCGCGGGAGGCACGTCAACCGGCGCCAGGGCGTCCGGCACCGGGGGGGGGGGAACGTTCGGGTCAAAGCCCATCGGTTCCGCGGTGGCGGTGGCGGAGGGCACCGTCACCAGCGTGCCGGTGATCGCGGCGAGGATGAGCGTCTTGCGGACGTTCTTCAAATTTCTTCCTTTCGCGGTGCGCGCGCGCCAAAGCAGACCCACCGGGGTGGGTCGAAGGTCGTGATTGGTGCTCGAAGGTGCTCTAGGGACGTGCCGTCTCGTTCTGGCACGACAGCGGCGGGCGCTCGATATGCCCGGCGGGGTAGAACCCCGGGCCGCGGCGCGGCGCATGCCGCCCGCAGCCCCGCTCGCACGCGGGTCCGTGATTCGATTGTTGATTACTTTTCCGTCAACCCGTTTTCGGGCTACCAGGGACCGTACGAAACCTGGCCGCGTTCGTCATCTTCGGAAAATCGATATCTCGGATCGATAACGAGCCGATCACACAGCGATCGCATAATCGAATCCGCAGGTCAGCAATGCGTTTTTGGCCGGTGCCCAGTACTGGCCATAACAACCAGATCGTGAGCCGAATCACGGCCTTTTTGTGACCTGGCACACGCGCTTGCGGCGGCCACCGCGGGTCGACGGAACCGTCGACGACATTCATGCGCCTGCGGCGAACCGGCGCAAAATACAACAAGATACGCATCGCGGAGGGCCGACATGCCGGAAAAGAGTGAACGGGGCGATGGTTAGGACGAAAGCGTCTGCGCCACCAGGGTTTCCGCCAAATACAGCTTGTCTTAACTCGAATTAGCTTATCTATCAATGCCTTTCAGATGCGCGGCAAATCGCCGCACGACTGAATCGTCCGCTCCCGGCAGATGTTTCCCAACGTTCCGTCGGCGCTCCTTTTCCGCGCGTCGGGGCCGAAAAGCGCGCTGCGGCAAGGCGATACGGCACACCGATAACGGCCGCCGGCACTTCGCCATTATCGAGACGGCCGAAAAGTAAGTGTTGTAAATGGCCTTAACATTCAAAAGAATGGCAGAGACGAAAAAATTGCCCGCCCCACATGATCAATGGGACGGCTTGAGCCGATGCAACAATGCGGGCGCCGGCGCTCAGGCGCCGGTTCCCACCGCCGCGCGCAGTTCGGCGTCGGTGTTGACGTTGGTCAGCGGGCGCGAATCGGGCAGCACGATCTGCTGGGCGTCGGATGCGTCGATCAGGGCGCTCATCTTGCGCTCGCCGGCGGCGACCAGCGCCTCGATCCGATCGGCCAGGTCGGTGCGATACACCGCCGCCAGGTAGTGGCTGCGACCGTCCCACGGCAACACCACCTCGGCGTTGGTCTCGGTGGCGAGGCGGACGAGGTCGTCGATCACATCGGCGCTCAGCAGCGGCATGTCGACGGCACACACGAAGGCCAACCGCGCGCCCGCCTCCGCGGCCGCGCGCAGTCCCCGCCCGGTGGCCGGCAGCGGTCCCAGCCCGCGCACGTCGTCGCGGATGATCCGGGCCTGCAGGGCCGGCAACGGTTGTCCCGGGGCGGCCATCACGAACACCGGTTCGCAGCGCTGCGCGACGATGCCGACGACATACTCGGCCATCGTGGCGGTTCCCCCGGGGCCCGGCAAGGTGGCCTTGTCGCGGCCCATGCGCCGCGACTCTCCCCCAGCGACTATCACCCCGGCCAGTGACACTGCGTCGGGCATCTGCTCGCCCACGTCAGTCGACGGTCCAGGTGTCGCGCCCGGTCAGCAGCGACTGCAGGGCGGCGGAGTCGAACGGCTTCGATGCCTGCGCGGCGCGGACCTGGGAGCGTGCCGCGTCGTCGTAGGTGGGCCGGCTGATGTTACGGAAGATGCCCAGCACGGTGTGGTCGAGGTTCTGATCCGACAGCCGCGACAGGGCGAACGCGTAGGCCGAGTCGTCGGCGTGCGCGTCGTGCACGACGATCTCGTCGACGCTCACGTCGGCGGTTTTGGCCACCTCCAGGCTGAAGCCGGACTTGACCACGCAGTATTCGCCGTTGGCGCCGAACACAATTGGCTCGCCGTGGTGGACGTTGATCACCCGCTCCTCCGCGCCCTCCTTGCGCAGCGCGTCGAAGGAGCCGTCGTTGAAGATCGGGCAGTCCTGCAGGATTTCGACGACCGCGGCGCCGCGGTGTCCGGCGGCGGCGCGCAGCACCTCGGTCAGCCCGGTGCGGTCGGAGTCCAGCGCGCGACCGACGAACGTCGCCTCGGCGCCCAGCGCGAGTGACACCGGGTTGAACGGCTGGTCGAGCGAACCCATCGGCGTCGACTTGGTGACCTTGCCGACCTCCGAGGTGGGCGAGTACTGGCCCTTGGTCAGGCCGTAGATCCGGTTGTTGAACAGCAGGATGGTGATGTTGACGTTGCGGCGCAGCGCGTGGATCAGGTGGTTGCCGCCGATCGACAGCGCGTCGCCGTCGCCGGTGACCACCCACACCGACAGGTCCTCCCGGGCCAGCGCCAAACCGGTCGCGATCGCCGGCGCGCGGCCGTGGATCGAATGGAACCCGTAGGTCTCCAGGTAGTAGGGGAACCGGCTGGAGCAGCCGATGCCGCTGATGAAGACGATGTTCTCGCGGCGCAGCCCGAGGTCCGGCAGGAAGTTGCGGATCGTGTTGAGGATGACGTAGTCACCGCAGCCCGGGCACCAACGCACCTCCTGGTCGCTGGTGAAGTCCTTGGCCTTCTGGGGCGGGTCCCCGGCAGACACCGTCGGAACCCCGTCGTTCTTGGTCAGCCTCGGGGTGACCCCGAGGTCTGCGCCAACCAGGTCGGTCATTCGCTAGCTCCCGCTCCCACCGTTGCTGCCGCCATTCTGGCGACCATCTTCTTGTCTTGCTCGATTTCGGCCAACGTGCCGCCCAGCGCGGCTCGGATGAGGCGCCCGATCTCGTCGGCGAGGAACGCGACGCCCTGAACCTTGGTGACCGATTGCACCTCGACCAGGTACTTGCCGCGCAGGATCAGCGCCAGCTGGCCCAGGTTCATCTCCGGGCACACCACCATCGGGTAGCGCCGCAGCACGTCGCCGAGGTTCGCCGGGAACGGGCTGAGGTGGCGCAGATGGGCGTGGGCGACCTTGATGCCCTTGCGCCGCGCGCGCCGGCAGGCCTCGCCGATCGGACCGTACGAGCTGCCCCAGCCGATCAGCAGCAGCTCGGCGTCACCGGTCGGGTCGTCGACCTCCAGGTCGGGGACGGCGATGCCGTCGATCTTGGCCTGGCGGATGCGAACCATGAGGTCGTGGTTGACCGGCTCGTAGGAGATGTTGCCGGAGCCGTTGGCGGCCTCCAGCCCGCCGATGCGGTGCTCGAGCCCGGGGGTGCCCGGGACGGCGAACTGCCGGGCCAGCGTCTCCGGGTCACGGTTGTACGGCTGGAAGGGCTCGCCGGGCTTGGCGAAGGTGTGCGTGATGGGCTGCAGCGAGCCGACGTCCGGGATCCGCCACGGCTCGGAACCGTTGGCGATCGCGCCGTCGGACAGCACGATCACCGGCGTGTGGTACGACACCGCGATGCGCACCGCCTCGATGGCGGTCTCGAAGCAGTCCGACGGCGACCGCGGCGCCACCACCGCGACGGGCGATTCCCCGTTGCGGCCGTACAGCGCCTGCAGCAAATCGGCCTGCTCGGTCTTGGTGGGCAGCCCCGTCGACGGCCCGCCCCGCTGAACGTCGATGACCAGCAGCGGCAGCTCGGTCATCACCGCCAGGCCCAGCGCCTCGGATTTCAGCGAGATGCCGGGTCCCGACGTGCTGGTGACGCCGAGGGCTCCGCCGTAGGAGGCGCCGATCGCCGCGCAGATGCCGCCGATCTCGTCCTCGGCCTGGAAGGTGATCACGTTGAAGTTCTTGTGCTTGGACAGCTCGTGCAGGATGTCGGAGGCGGGTGTGATCGGGTAGCTGCCCAGCACGACCTGGATGCCGGCCAGCTGACCGGCGGTGACGATGCCGTAGGCCAGCGCGGTGTTGCCGGAGATCTGGCGGTATTCGCCCGACGGCAGGGACGCCCGGGAGACCTCGTAGGTGGTGCCGAACGCCTCGGTGGTCTCGCCGTAGTTCCAGCCCGCCTTCAGCGCGAGCACGTTGGCCTCGGCGATGTCGGGCTTGCGGGCGAACTTCTCGCGGATGAATTTCTCGCTGGCTTCGATCGGCCGCCCGTACATCCACGACAACAGGCCGAGGGCGAACATGTTCTTGGCCCGCTGGCCGTCCTTCTTCGACGCCCCGATCGTCTCGACGGCGCCGAGCGTCAGCGTCGTCATCGCGACGGAGTGCACGACGTAGTCGGACAGCTCGTCGGACTCCAGCGGGTTCGTTACGTAGCCCACCTTCGTCAGGTTGCGCTTGGTGAACTCGTCGGAGTTCGCGATGACCATTCCGCCGCGGGGCAAGTCGCCGATGTTGGCCTTCAGCGCCGCGGGGTTCATGGCGACCAGCACGTCGGGGCGGTCGCCGGCGGTCAGGATGTCGTAATCGGCGATCTGGATCTGGAAGGACGAGACCCCGGGCAATGTGCCTGCGGGGGCGCGGATCTCGGCGGGGTAGTTCGGCTGGGTCGCCAGGTCGTTTCCGAACAGGGCTGCCTCCGAGGTGAACCGGTCACCGGTCAGCTGCATGCCGTCGCCTGAGTCCCCGGCGAATCGAATGACGACCTGTTCTATGCGCTGACGATCGGACGACCCATTCCCAGAGGAGCCATTGCGAGAATCAGACCCGGCTCCGCTGCCGTTCGGATCCACGTATCCGCCTTCCATTCGTTATCCGGATAGGCACCGCGCTGGAGCTTCACGTTACGCGCCATTTTGGCCGCTCCCGCGCCGTCAAGCTTGTGTGTCACTAGTAGTACCAATTATGGCACTCCTTTTAGGCGAGCATGGACGTCTCGAAAGCATTGCACGCAGCGGTTTTGCACCCGATGCCGAAGTCAGCCAGCGCCGGCGGTGCGGTCAGGCCAAAACTGTGGTATTGGTCACGTTCGTTGCGCGGAAGCGACGGCTGGTTGCCGGGGGGCCGTCTCCGGCATCGCGACGAGATAGAGGACGAACCCCGCGGCCGCCAAGACGCCGAGGAAGGCGAAGGCGGCGTTGTAGCCGGCCGCGACCACGATCGAGCCCGCGACGAGGTTCGACACCGAGGCGCCGATGCCCGTCGCGGCCGTCACCGCCCCCAGGCTGACGTTGAACCGGCCGGTCCCGTGCGTCACGTCCTGCACGACGAGCGGAAACAGCGCGCCGAACACACCGGCGCCGACGCCGTCGAGCAGTTGCACGCCGACCAGCCAATAGGAGTTGCCCGACAGCGTGTAGAGGAAGCCGCGCGCGGCGAGCACCGCGAATCCGGCCAGGAAGATCGGCTTGCGCCCCCAGGAATCGGCCTTGGCCCCGGCAACGTAGGCGACCGGCACCATCACCACCTGCGCGGCCACGATGCAGCCAGCCATCAGCGCGGTCCCGACGTCCTTGTTGTGCAGCGCCAGCAGCTGACCGACCAGCGGGAGCATCGCCGCGTTGGCGAAGTGAAAGGCGACGACCGTCGCGGCGAAGATCAGCAGCCTGCGGTTGTGCAGCAGCACGGCCAGCCCGGACGGTTGCCGGTGCGGCTCGCCGGGGGCGTGGTCCATGCCGCGCGCGACGTCGTGATCGATCGCGTCGGCCGGGATGCGCAGCGTCGCGATCACGCTGCCGGCCGCCATCGCGGCAAGCACCCAGAACACCACGACCGGTCCGAAGAAATAGGCCAGGCCGCCGGTGACAGCCGCCGCGGACGCGTTGCCGGTGTGGTTGAACGCCTCGTTTCGGCCGACCCGCCGGGAGAAGAGGCGGGGACCGACCACGCCCAGGGTGATCGCGGCCAAGGCCGGCGCGAAAACCGAACCGGCGATCCCGGTCAGGGCCTGTAGGACCGAGATCGAGTAGAAGCCGGGGAACAACGGCATCGCCAGCGATCCGGCGGTGACCGCCAGCGCGCCGGCGATGATCACCGCCCGCTTGGCGGTCGTCCGGTCCACCAGCGCGCCGGCCGGCGCCTGGGCGATGATCGCCCCGATGCCGCCGACCGCCATGACGAACCCGATCGAGCCCTGGTCCCAATGGTGGGTCAGCAGAAGGTAAATGGAGAGGTACGGGCCCAGCCCGTCGCGAACGTCGGCCAGCAGAAAATTCAGTACGTCCAGCGCGCGCGCCAGTCGGCGCGGAACTGCGACGGGGTGCTCAACACCGGGCGGCATGCGCATCTAATACCCAGATGCGCGGCCCGCCGACCGGCGAGTTGTCAGGCGCTCTTGTCGCGGCGCTCGCTGCGCGACGGCTTGCGCGGCACGATCGTCGGCAGCACGTTGTCCTGCACGGTCTCCTTGGTCACCACGACCTTGGCGACGTCGTCGCGGCTCGGGATGTCGTACATCACCGGCAGCAGGACCTCTTCCATGATCGCCCGCAGGCCGCGCGCGCCGGTGCCGCGGTGGATCGCCTGATCGGCGATGGCCTCCAGCGCGTCGTCGGTGAATTCCAGTTCCACGCCGTCCATTTCGAACAGACGGGTGTACTGCTTGACCAGAGCGTTCTTCGGCTCGGACAGGATCTTGACCAACGACTCCATGTCCAGGTTGGTGACCGACGCGACGACCGGGAGCCGTCCGATGAACTCGGGGATCAGGCCGAACTTGATCAGGTCCTCGGGCATCACTTCGGCGAAGTGATCGGTGGTGTCGATCTCGGCCTTGGAGCGGACCTCGGCGCCGAAGCCCAGGCCGCGCTTGCCGACGCGCTCGTAGATGATCTTTTCCAGCCCGGCGAACGCACCCGCGACGATGAACAGCACGTTGGTGGTGTCGATCTGGATGAATTCCTGGTGCGGGTGCTTGCGGCCGCCCTGCGGGGGCACCGACGCCTGGGTGCCCTCCAGGATCTTCAGCAGCGCCTGCTGGACGCCCTCGCCGGAGACGTCACGGGTGATCGACGGGTTCTCGCTCTTGCGGGCGATCTTGTCGACCTCGTCGATGTAGATGATGCCGGTCTCGGCGCGCTTGACGTCGTAGTCGGCGGCCTGGATGAGTTTGAGGAGGATGTTCTCGACGTCCTCGCCGACGTAGCCGGCCTCGGTCAGCGCGGTGGCGTCGGCGATGGCGAAGGGGACGTTGAGCATCTTGGCCAGCGTCTGCGCCAGGTAGGTCTTGCCGCAGCCGGTGGGCCCGAGCATCAGGATGTTGGACTTGGTCAGCTCCACCGGCTCGGACCGGGAGTCGCGGCCCTTCTCGCCGGCCTGGATCCGCTTGTAGTGGTTGTAGACGGCGACGGCCAGCGTGCGCTTCGCGGTGTCCTGCCCGATGACGTAGCCCTCCAGGAATTCCCGGATCTCGGCGGGCTTGGGCAGTTCGTCGAGCTTGACGTCGTCGGCGTCGGCGAGTTCCTCTTCGATGATCTCGTTGCAGAGGTCGATGCACTCATCGCAGATGTAGACACCGGGGCCAGCAATGAGTTTCTTTACCTGCTTTTGGCTCTTCCCGCAGAAGGAGCACTTAAGCAGGTCACCGCCGTCTCCGATGCGCGCCATGGTGCTGAGGGCCTACTTCCTTATTCGCCGTTCGTCTTGCTGTGCCGCATGTATTCCCCGACGCTACCCGCTTGCTCGTGCCCCCCGCGACCATTACCGCCGAATCGCGTCGTTGATATTCGAGGGAGTTCGTGGGACCTTCATGCTCTTCTGTCTGAAGAAACATATAGCCAGACGGCCCCCGTCACTCGCCGAGACGCGCATTCCGTGCCTTTGGCGTGTCGCGGTCGTGACCCGAGCGAGTCCGGTCCGCTCCAACAACCCTACATTTACCGGGTGGGGTTGGCAGTCGGGTTTGGCGAGCCCAGCGAGTCCGTGGTCATCAGCGACGGCGGGTTGGCCACCGAGCTGGAGGCGCGCGGTTTCGACCTTTCCGACCCGCTGTGGTCGGCCAGGCTGCTGGCCGACGCGCCACGCGAGATCATCGCCGCGCACGCCGCGTACTTTCAGGCCGGCGCCACGATCGCGACGACGGCCAGCTACCAGGCGTCGTTCGCGGGCTTCGCGGCGCACGGGCTCGGCCGGCGCGAGGCCGAGACCCTCTTGCGCCGCAGCGTGGAGCTCGCGAAGGCCGCGCGCGAGCAGGCCGGCGCCGACGGGCTCGTCGTAGCCGCGTCGGTCGGCCCGTACGGCGCCGCGCTGGCCGACGGGTCCGAATACCGGGGCCGCTACGGCCTGTCGGTCGCGGACTTGACGCGGTGGCACCGGCCCCGGCTGGAGGTTTTGGCGGACGCCGGGGCCGACGTGCTGGCGTGCGAAACGGTGCCCGACGCCGACGAGGCCGAGGCGCTGGTGAACCTGGTCCGCTCCGCGGGCGTGCCGGCCTGGCTGAGCTACACGATCGACGGGACCCGGACCCGCGCCGGCCAACCGTTGGCCGACGCATTCGCCGTGGCGGCCGGGGTCCCCGAGATCGTCGCGATCGGCGTCAACTGCTGCGCGCCCGACGACGTGGTGCCGGCGATCGGCGTGGCCGCGAGCGTCGGCAAGCCGGTGATCGTCTACCCGAACAGCGGGGAGCGCTGGGATGGCCGTGGTTGGGTTGGTGCGCGGCGCTTCTCCGCGCAGCTGGCGCGGGAGTGGGTGGCGGCCGGGGCGCGGATTGTCGGCGGATGTTGCCGGGTGGGCCCCTCTGATATCGCCGACGTTCGCCGAGCGTGTCGTCAGGGCGAAAAATCAGCCGAAAACTCGCCGTGAGTTCACGCTCGGCGAATGTCGCTAAGCGGTTTGCGCCGAGAGCTTGCGGTACTCCAGCACGGTGTCGATGATCCCGTAGTCCTTGGCCTCTTCGGCGGTCAGGATCTTGTCGCGGTCGGTGTCCTTGCGGATGGTCGCGGCGTCCTTGCCGGTGTGGCGGGCCAGCGTGGTCTCCATCAGCGTGCGCATGCGCTCGATCTCGGCGGCCTGGATCTCCAGGTCGGAGAACTGTCCCTGGATCACGCCCGACAGCGACGGCTGATGGATCAGCACACGCGCGTTGGGCAGTGCCATCCGCTTGCCGGGGGTCCCGGCGGCCAGCAGCACCGCGGCGGCCGAGGCGGCCTGGCCCAGGCACACCGTCTGGATGTCAGCGCGCACGTACTGCATGGTGTCGTAGATCGCCATCAGCGACGTGAACCCGCCGCCGGGCGAGTTGATGTACATGGTGATGTCGCGGTCGGGGTCCAGCGACTCCAGCACCAGCAGCTGCGCCATGATGTCGTTGGCCGACGCGTCGTCGACCTGCACGCCGAGGAAGATGATGCGTTCCTCGAACAGCTTGTTGTAGGGGTTCGACTCCTTCACACCGAAACTGGAGTGCTCGATGAACGACGGCAGGATGTACCGCGCCTGGGGCTGGAGCTGAGGGTCTAGAGGATTCACTGGGCTTCTCCGTTGGTGAAGTGAGCGGCGCGGGTGATGATGTGGTCGACGAAACCGTATTCGAGGGCTTCCTGCGCGGTGAACCAGCGATCGCGGTCGGAGTCGGCCTCGATTCGCTCGATCGGCTGCCCGGTGAATTCGGCGTTGAGCCGGAACATCTCTTTCTTGATGACGGCGAATTGCTCGGCCTGGATGGCGATGTCGGCCGCGCTGCCGGTCACCCCGCCCAGCGGCTGGTGCATCAGGATCCGGGCGTGCGGCAGCGCGTACCGCTTACCCTTGGTGCCGGCCGCCAGAAGGAACTCACCCATCGAGGCGGCCATGCCCATCGCGTAGGTGGCGATGTCGCAGGGCGCCAAGACCATGGTGTCGTAGATGGCCATCCCGGCGCTGATGGACCCGCCGGGCGAGTTGATGTACAGCGAAATGTCCTTGTCCGCGTCCTCGGCGGCGAGCAACAAGATCTGCGCACACAGCCGGTTCGCGACCTCGTCATTGACTTCCGAACCCAGGAAGATGATGCGCTCGGAGAGCAAGCGCTCATAGACCGAGTCCGTGAGGTTGAGACCCTGCGAGGGCGAACGCATGTCAGTCACGACTGGGTTACCTGCTTTCTCGAGTTCTTCTCTGTTCCGACCCTAACCAACCAGGTCCGCTGTTGGGCGGCCGCGCAGCCCTGAAATGGGCGCGTTCGCTCACAGCGTCATGACGGGTCACTCCGCTTCGTCGTCGGCGGCGCCGGCCTCCTCGGCCTTAGCCTCCTCGGCCTCCGCCTCCTCCTCGGCCTCCGCCTCCGGCTCGGCCTCGTCGCCCTCCGGGCCCGATTTGTCGGCCTCCTCGGCCTCCGCCTCCGGCTCGGCCTCGTCGCCCTCCGGGCGCCTGCCGAAGAACTCGCTCGTGTCGATGGCGTTGCCGTCGGTGTCGGTCACCGTCGCGGCCTCGACGACGGCGGCGATGGCCAGCCCGCGGCGCACGTCGGCGAACATGGCGGGCAGCTGGTTGTTCTCCTGCAGATAGGCGAACAGCTGCTGCGGCTCGATGCCGTACTGCCGGGCGGTCATCAGCAGCCGCTCGGTCAGGTCCTGCTGGCCGACCTGGATTTCCAGCTCGTCGGCCACCGCATCCAACAAGAGCTGCTTCTTGACGTCCGACTCGGCGGCGTTATGGGCGTCGACCTCGAACTGCTGGCGTGACTTGCCCTGCTCGCGGAGCGCCTCGGCGAACTTGGCCTCGTCATGGTCGAAGCCGTGCAGCGCGTTGTGCACGGCGGTGTCGGCCTGGGCCTGAACGATCGACTCGGGCAGCGGAACGTCGACCCGCTCGAGCAGGGCGTCGATCGCGGCGTCGCGAATCTGCTCCGCCTGCTGGGCGCGCTTGGCTCGCCCGACCTGCTCGCGCAGGTTGGACCGCAGCTCGTCGATCGTGTCGAATTCGCTGGCCAATTGGGCGAATTCGTCGTCGGGCTCGGGAAGTTCGCGTTCCTTGATCGACCTGACCGTGACGGTGACCTGCGCGTCTTTGCCGGCGTGCTCGCCGGTCGCCAACTGCGCGGTGAATACCCGTGACTCGTCGACGGACAGGCCGACCAGTGCGTCGTCCAGGCCCGCGATGAGCCGTCCGGAACCGACCTCGTGCGAGAGTCCCTCGGCGGTCGCGTTCGGCACCTCCTCGCCGTCGACGGTGGCCGACAGGTCGATCGAGACGAAGTCGCCGTCGGCCACCGGCCGCTCGACCCCCGTCAGCGTGCCGAACCGGGCGCGCAACGACTCCAGCTCGGCCTCGACGTCGTCTTCGCTGACGTCGACCGGGGCGACCGACACCTTCAGCGAGCCCAGGTCCGGAAGGGCGATCTTGGGGCGGACGTCGACCTCGGCGGTGAACGTCAGCTCCCCGCCGTACTCCTTCTTGGTGACCTCGATCTCCGGCTGTCCCAGGGGGTGGACTTCCGACTCCGCGACCGCCTGCCCATACCGAGCGGGCAAAGCGTCGTTGACGACCTGGTCGAGCATCGCCTCCCGGCCGAACCGGGCCTCGAGCAGCTTCGCGGGCGCCTTGCCGGGCCGGAACCCGGGCAGCCGCACCTGCTTGGCCAGCTCTTTGTAGGCCCGCTGGAAATCGGGCTCGAGCTCGGTGAACGGCACCTCCACGTTGATGCGCACCCGGGTGGGGCTCAACTGCTCGACGCTGCTCTTCACGGGTTTGCTCCTCGGTGTTTCGGTGGATCGGCGCAGTGTGGTCGGGGTGACAGGATTTGAACCTGCGGCCTTCCGCTCCCAAAGCGGATGCGCTACCAAGCTGCGCTACACCCCGCGCTGACCTCGAAATCCTACGGCCCGGGGGCGTCGGCTTCGCAGGGGACCTGCACGAGCCCCGGACCTCACGGAGCCATCACGAAACCGCTTCGATTAGATTTGATGTTCGCCGCCAGATACAGTCTCGCTCGACTAAAGCTTGCGGGCGTAGCTCAATGGTAGAGCCCTAGTCTTCCAAACTAGCTACGCGGGTTCGATTCCCGTCGCCCGCTCGGGAAGGTACCTGTGCAACCGGGGGAGGCCATGCGCCACGCCGACATCCATGGCTCGTGCGCGACCGACTTCGTCGGGGTCCGCGACGCATTCGAGCGCAACTTTGCGCAGGGCAAAGAGGTCGGCGCGGCCGTGGCGGTGTGGGTGGACGGCGACCTCGTCGTCAACCTCTGGGGCGGCTGGGCCGACGCCGCCGGCACCCGGCCCTGGCGACAAGACACCCTGACGACGGTGCTGTCCGGCACCAAGGGCCTGTCGGCCACCTGCGTGCACCAGCTGGCCGACCGCGGCGAGCTGGACCTGCACGCGCCGGTGGCGCGCTACTGGCCCGAGTTCGGTCAGGCGGGCAAGGAAGCCATCACGTTGGCGATGGTGATGGGCCATCGCTCCGGCGTCATCGGGCCGCGCACCCGCATGCGCTGGGAAGACGTCGCCGACTGGGACTTCGTCTGCGAGCAACTGGCCGCTGCCGACCCCTGGTGGGAGCCCGGCACCGCACAGGGCTACCACATGACCACGTTCGGCTTCATCCTCGGCGAGGTCTTCCGCCGCGTAACGGGCCGCACCATCGGCCACTACCTGCGCACCGAGATCGCCGAACCCCTGGGCGCCGACGTCCACATCGGACTGCCCCTTGCCGAGCAGCGCCGCTGCGCCGAGCGGGTGAACAAGCCGCACGCTAGGGACCTGCTGGCCGAGGCACAAGCCCCCGGCTACCCGACCAGCCTGGCCGAACACCCGAAGGCGGGGCTGTCCATCGCGATGGGGTTCGCGCCCGACGACGAACTGGGCTCTCACGACCTGGGGCTGTGGCGTGAGCTGGAGTTCCCCGGCACCAACGGCCAGGTGTCGGCGCTGGGGTTGGCGACCTTCTACAACGCGCTCGCGCAGGAGAAGCTCCTCAGCCGTGAGCACATGGAACTGGTCAGGGTCGCGCAGGGCGGTTTCGACACCGACTTGGTGCTGGGCCCGCGGGTCGCCGACCACGGGTGGGGTCTGGGCTACATGCTCAACCAGCGCTGCGTCAACGGACCCAACCCCCGGATCTTCGGTCACGGTGGCCTCGGCGGTTCGTTCGGGTTCGTCGACCTGGAACACGGGATCGGCTACGCCTACGTGGCGAATCGCTTCGACGCCACCAAGGCGAATGCCGATCCGCGCAGCCTCGCATTGAGCGACGAGGTCTACGCCGCGCTCGGCCTCGTCGAGCGCGCCTCGGCATAAACCCGCGCCCTGCCGAACGGTCATCGGCAGGGCGCGGTTGATCGGATAAGTGTCAGCGATGATCCCAGCCGGGACCGCCCGGACCGCCCGGTCCGCGCCAGGGCTCGGGGTGCGGGTTCGGGCCGGGACCGCGCCAGTTGTCGTGGCAATGCCCGCGGTCCCAGTTGTCGCCCCAGCCCGGATCCCAGAAGTCGCCGGGGCACCATTGCGGGAACGGCCCGGGCTGCGCGTGGGCCTCGGTGGCGGCGCCGAGGCCGCCCAGCCCGAGACCGACGATTATCGCGAAAACGGTTGCAGCTAAAAGTGGAAGAGGTTTCACGGTCGCTACCAATACCCCCGCCGGAGCGGCCCTCAAACAATAGACGCCAGCGTTTCTTGCTGAGCGTTTCCTGTCAGCCGGCGCCGGCCCCGCCGACCTGGCGATTCCTCGATCCGCGCCGCGGTGAGGTTGGTCACGTCTGGCAGGCCGGGCACCAGAACACGTTTCGCCCCTCCAGCACCTCCGTACGGATCGGGCCGCCGCACACCCGGCAGGCCTCCCCCGCGCGCCGGTACACGTATGTCCGTGGCCGCCCCGGCCGGTATGACGGCGGACCGTGGTCGTGTTCGGGCAGCACCACGACGATCTTGCCGCGGCGCAGGCCGACCTTCATCAACGCCACCAGATCGGTCCAGGCCGCGTCGAACTCCGCCTCCCCGATCCCCCGGCCGGGCCGGAAGGGATCGATGCGGTGGCGGAAGAGCAACTCGTTGCGGTAGACGTTGCCCACGCCGGCCATGACCGTCTGGTCCATCAGCAGTGCCGCAATGGGCCTGCGGGACTTGGTGATTCGCGCCCACGCCCAGGACGGGTCGGCGTCGCTGCGTAACGGGTCGGGACCGAGCCTGGCCACCACGTCGCTGACCTGGCCCTCGTCGATGACTTCGCACACGGTCGGACCGCGCAAGTCGGTGCCGTAGCCCTCCCCGACCATCCGCATCCGCACCTGCCCGACCGGAGGGGGTGGCGGCTCCCCGGCGGCGCGCTCCCACTCGGTGAATGCGCCGTAGAGGCCCAGATGCACGTGCACGATCGGGCCGCCCTCGTAGTGATGAAACAGGTGCTTGCCCCAGGCGCTGGTCCGTCGCAGCACCCGGCCGTCCACGACGGCCGCCGCTCCCGCGAACCGGCCCTGCGGGCTCGACACCGCGACCGGCGCGCCGCCGTACCGCCGTTGATGCAGCCGGGCCAGCCGGTGCAGGGTGTGCCCCTCGGGCACGCTCAGCCCGGCGCGCCGGGCACCGGCGGCGCTTGGTGGGTGCGTTCGTACTCCGCGAGGATGTCGATACGGCGTTGGTGGCGTTCAGCTTTCGACCATTGCGCGCTGAGGAAGGCGTCGACGATCTCCAGCGCCTCGGACACGGTGTGCATGCGGCCGCCGATGCCGATCAACTGCGCGTTGTTGTGCTCGCGGGCCAGCGTCGCGGTCTCGACGCTCCACGCCAGCGCGCAGCGGGCCCCCGGCACCTTGTTGGCCGCGATCTGCTCACCGTTGCCCGAACCGCCCAGGACGATGCCGAGGCTGTCCGGGTCGGCGACGGTGCGCGTGGCTGCCGCGATGCAGAACGCGGGGTAGTCGTCCTCGGCGTCATAGGTGAAGGCGCCGCAATCAATCGGCTCGTGCCCGGCCTCTTTGAGATGGGAGATGATCTGCTGCTTGAGCTCAAATCCGGCGTGGTCGGAGCCGAGGTAGACGCGCATGCCCGCAATCCTTACACAGCGGCGCCCACCGCATCGGCTAGTCGAATTCGGGCTTCTCGGTGCGGGTCCGCTTGAGCTCGAAGAAGTGCGGGTACGACGCGAACGTCACCGACGCGTCCCACAGCTTGCCGGCCTCCTCGCCGCGCGGGATCTTCGACAGCACCGGCCCGAAGAACGCCACCCCGTTGACGTGGATGGTCGGCGTGCCGACGTCGTCGCCGACGGCGTCCATGCCGGCGTGGTGGCTCTTGCGCAGGGCGTCGTCGTAGGCGTCGCTGTGCGCCGCCTCGGCGAGCTCGGCGGGCAGGCCTGCGTCGGCCAGCGACAGCTTGATGACCTCGTCGAGGTTCTTGTTGTCCTCGTTGTGAATCCGGGTGCCCATCGCGGTGTACAGCGGGTCCAGCACTTTGGCGCCGTGAGCCTGCTCGGCGGCGATCGCCACCCGCACCGGGCCCCAGGCGTGCTTCATCATCTCGCGGTATTTGTCCGGCAAGCCTTCGCGGTTCTCGTTGAGGATCGCGAGGCTCATCACGTGGAAGTGCACGTCGATGTCCCGGACCTTCTCCACCTCGAGGATCCAGCGCGACGTGATCCAGCACCAAGGGCACAGCGGATCGAACCAGAAGTCGGCTCGGTTCTTCTCGGGCATAGCGCAGTCCTTTCGTCGGTCAAGACACCTTCAGCACAACCGTAGGCCGCTCGCGGCTGTTCCCGTCCTGCGCGGGACTAAGTTGTACGCGTGGCCCTTCCTAATCTGACCCGGGACCAGGCCGTCGAACGCGCCGCCCTGATCACCGTCGACAGCTACCAGATCGCCCTCGATGTCACCGACGGCAAGGGGGCGCCGGGCGAGCGAACCTTCCGGTCCACCACGACCGTGGTGTTCGACGCGCTGCCCGGTGCCGACACGTACATCGACCTGGCCGCCGAGACGGTGCGCAGCGCGACACTCAACGGCCGCGAGCTCGACGTGTCCGGATACGACGAGTCGCTCGGCATCCCGCTCACCGGGCTCGACAAACGGAACACCCTCGTCGTCGACGCCGACTGCCGCTATTCGAACACCGGCGAGGGGCTGCACCACTTCGTCGACCCGGTGGACGACGAGACATATCTGTATTCGCAATTCGAAACCGCCGACGCCAAGCGCATGTTCGCCTGCTTCGACCAGCCCGACCTCAAGGCGACGTTCGACGTGCGGGTGGTCGCCCCCCGGCATTGGAAGGTGGTGTCCAACGGCGCGCCCGAGTCGGTGCAGGACGGCGTGCACACCTTTGCCACCACGCCGCGAATGAGCACCTACCTGGTGGCGCTGATCGCCGGGCCGTACGCGGAGTGGAGGGACAGCTACACCGACGAGCACGGCGAGATCCCGCTGGGCATCTACTGCCGGGCATCGCTGGCGCAATACATGGACGCCGAGCGATTGTTCACCCAGACCAAGCAGGGATTTGGCTTCTACCACAAGAACTTTGGCCTGCCCTACGCGTTCGGCAAGTACGACCAGCTGTTCGTCCCCGAGTTCAACGCCGGCGCCATGGAAAACGCCGGGGCGGTGACCTTCCTCGAGGACTACGTCTTCCGCAGCAAGGTCACGCGCGCCTCGTACGAGCGGCGCGCCGAGACCGTGCTGCACGAGATGGCGCACATGTGGTTCGGGGACCTGGTCACCATGACGTGGTGGGACGACCTGTGGCTCAACGAGTCGTTCGCCACCTTCGCGTCGGTGCTGTGTCAAAGCGAGGCAACCGAATTCACCGAGGCCTGGACGACGTTCGCCACCGTCGAGAAGTCGTGGGCGTACCGTCAGGACCAGTTGCCGTCGACGCACCCGATCGCCGCCGAGATCCCCGACCTGGCCGCCGTCGAGGTGAACTTCGACGGGATCACCTACGCCAAGGGCGCTTCGGTACTCAAGCAGCTGGTCGCCTACGTCGGGCTGGAGCACTTCCTGGCCGGGCTGCGCGACTACTTCCGCACGCACGCCTACGGCAACGCCACGTTCGACGATCTGATCGCCGCGCTGGAGCAGGCGTCCGGTCGCGACCTGTCCGATTGGGGCCGGCAGTGGCTGAAGACCACCGGGCTCAACACGCTGCGACCCGACTTCGACGTCGACGCCGACGGCAGGTTCACCAGGTTCGCGGTAACTCAGAGCGGCGCCGAGCCGGGGGCCGGTGAGACGCGGGTGCACCGGCTGGCGGTGGGCATCTACGACGACGACGCTTCAAACGGCGCCGGCAAGCTGGTGCGCGTGCACCGGGAGGAGCTCGACGTCGAGGGTGCACAGACGGAAGTCCCTGCGCTGGTTGGGGTTTCGCGGGGCAAGCTGATCCTGGTCAACGACGACGACCTGACCTATTGCTCGTTGCGGCTCGATGCCCAGTCGTTGCAGACCGCGCTGGAGCGCATCGCCGACATCGCCGAGCCGCTGCCCCGCTCGCTGGTGTGGTCGGCGGCCTGGGAGATGACCCGCGAGGCCGAGCTGCGCGCCCGCGACTTCGTGGCACTGGTCTCCGGCGGCGTGCCGGCCGAAACCGAGGTCGGGGTGGCCCAACGGCTGCTGATGCAGGCGCAGACGGCACTGGCGTCCTACGCCGAGCCGGGGTGGGCGCGCGAGCACGGCTGGCCGCAGTTCGCCGACCGGCTGCTGGAGTTGGCGCGCGCGGCGCAACCGGGATCGGATCACCAGCTCGCGTTCGTCAACACGCTGTGCACGTCGGTGCTGTCCACCAAGCACGTCGTGGTGCTGGCCGACCTGCTCGACCGCGACCCCGCCGACCTCGGCCTGCCCGGCCTCGACATCGACACCGACCTGCGCTGGCGGATCGTGACCGCGCTGGCCGCCGCCGGCGAGATCGACGCCGACGGGCCCGCCACACCGTTCATCGACGCCGAGGTGCGGCGCGACCCGACCGCCGCGGGGAAACGCCACGGCGCCCAGGCGGCGGCGGCGCGGCCCCAGCTGGCGGTCAAGGAGGAGGCCTGGACCACCGTGGTCGAGGACGACACCCTGGCCAACATCACGGCGCGCTCGATGATCGCCGGCATCGCGCCGCCCGGGCAGCACGAGTTGCTCGAGCCGTTCACCGCGCGCTACTTCGCGGCGATCCTCGGCGTCTGGACGCGGCGATCCAGCGAGGTCGCCCAGACCGTGGTGATCGGGCTCTACCCGCACTGGGACATCAGCGAGGCCGCCATCGCGGCCGCCGACCAGTTCCTCGCCGACCCGGATATTCCGCCCGCGCTGCGCCGCCTGGTGCTGGAAGGCCAGGCCGGGATCAAGCGTTCGCTGCGCGCCCGCCAGTTCGACGCGTCCTGATCGAGCCTGCGCTCAGCGTGTCGAAAAGGAGCCAACCTTCGCTCTGGTCGCAGTCTCGGCGCCGGAACTAGGCCGGCGAGATGCCGGCGCTGAGCACCCGGATCGCGCTGACCAACCCGTCTACAAGGCTGCCCTGCTCGAACGCCGACGCGGCGGCGGCGACCCCGAGCGGCACGGCCGACTCGGCGCCGCGCCCCCGGACCGCCGACCCGTAGACCACCTCGATGGCGCGCTGGTTGGGCGAGACGGCGAGCAGCACCGCGTTGTCGGGCGTCGGCACGTCGGCCAGGATCTCGCGGGCCCGCGCGGCGGTGTCGTTGCCGAGGTCGCCGAGGTAGATGGCGAACCGCGCCCGCGACGCCCGCGAGCCGTACTTCAGCGCGTCGTCGATGGCCACCAGGTCCTTCGTCGGGAACGGGTAGTGCACCGACAGCTCGCCCGGCTCGGTCACGGCCGAGACCCGTCCGCTGGTGGTGATCACCGAACCCCGGGGCAGCCCGGCGTGCTCGACCGTCGCGACCTCACCACGTGCCACTGGCGCCACCTCCAACCGAGAACTCCGATGCCCCGTGACCGCCGTGCGCGCGCCCGACGTCTTCGTCGATGGCGGCCCACAGGATCGGCGGGTGGGTCCACTTCTCCGACATCTTGTACGTCGCGGGGTGGGGTCCCTTGTGCGACCAGATCAGCGCCGACAGCACGACGACCAACACCAGCGGAATCCCGATGAAGTACAGGTGAATCTCTGCAAGGCTCACGACGCAAACCGTATCCCACCGGGTGAGCCGCCCGCACACTCGGACATGAGATTTGGTCAGGCCGCGCCTTCGCCGAGGTACCGGGCCCAGGCCGGGTCCAGTTCCTTGACCGTCGACAACAGCCGCCAGTGCTGGCCCGTCGGCGGCAGGGGCGCCCGGCGCAGCGTCCAGCCGAGCTCGGCGAGCAGCTTGTCGCCCTTGCGATGGTTGCAGGTCGAGCAGCACGCGACGCAGTTCTCCCAGGAGTGGTCGCCGCCGCGGCTGCGGGGCACCACGTGGTCGACGGTGTCGGCCTTGGCCCCGCAGTAGGCGCAGCAGAAACGGTCGCGGTGCATGAGCGCGGCGCGGGTCATCGGCACCCGCGCCCGGTACGGGACCCGCACGTAGGACCGCAGCTGGATCACCGACGGCACCACGATCGACGTGCTGGCCGAGTGGATGACCGGCGCGGCCGGGTCGTCGTGCACCACGTCGGCCTTGCCGCAGATCACCATGACGATGGCCCGCCGCATCGGCAGCGCGGTCAGCGGCTCGTAGGTGGAGTTCAGCAGCAGCACCCGCCGTCGGCTCCAAATCGAGGCGCTGTCGTGGCGGGTGGGCGGATGGGTCTCGACGCTGTGCAGGCACGACGCGGTTGGGGGCCCGGTCAACCCTGCCGCGGCACCGGAACTGCGGTGGCTGCGGCGTCTCTTGCCATGCGCCATAGATCCTCCGCGGATAGTCCACCATGATTCGCCGCCAAACGCACCCTTATTGCTGGTGCGCGCCGTGTCAATCCGGTGAACACAAGGGGCGGCCCGCGGTTGCCCTCGGGGCGATGCACCACAATGGTGGGCGATGGACCAGGTGAGCTTTTACGACGCTGTCGGCGGTGCCGAAACCTTCAACGCGATCGTGTCGCGGTTTTACGAGCAGGTCCCCGAGGACGAGATCCTGAGTCGGCTGTATCCCGCGGACGACCTCGCCGGCGCCGAGGAGCGACTGCGGATGTTCCTCGAGCAGTACTGGGGTGGGCCCCGCACCTACTCCGAGCGCCGCGGGCACCCGCGGCTGCGGATGCGGCATGCCCCGTTCCGGATCACGCCCATCGAGCGCGACGCCTGGCTGCGGTGCATGCACACCGCGGTCGCCTCCATCGACTCGGAAACCCTCGACGACGCGCACCGTCGCGAGTTGCTTGAATACCTCGAAATGGCCGCGCATTCCTTGGTCAATTCATCGTTCTGACGCCCAGTTACCGAACGGAGCAGTATGAGCCACGAGCCGTGGTGGTCGAGCGCGGTCTTCTACCAGGTCTATCCGAGGTCGTTCGCCGACAGCGACGGCGACGGGATCGGTGACCTGGACGGCCTGACCGCACGGCTGGAACACCTGTCGTACCTGGGTGTCGACGCGATCTGGCTGAACCCGGTCACCGTCTCGCCGATGGCCGACCACGGCTACGACGTGGCGGATCCGCGTGACATCGATCCGGTGTTCGGCGGCATGGCCGCGGTCGAGCGACTGATCGCGGCGGCGCATCAGCGGGGCCTCAAGGTCACCATGGACGTGGTGCCCAACCACACCAGCTCGCAGCACCCCTGGTTTCAGGCGGCGCTGGCCGCGGGGCCGGGCACCGACGCGCGGCAGCGCTATTACTTTCGCGACGGCCGCGGTCCCCTCGGCGAGCTGCCGCCGAACAACTGGACGTCGGTGTTCGGCGGACCGGCCTGGACGCGCATCGTCGAACCCGACGGCAACCCGGGCCAGTGGTATCTGCACCTGTTCGACGCCGAGCAACCGGACCTGAACTGGGAACACCCGGAGGTGTTCGACGACTTCGAGAAGACGCTGCGGTTCTGGCTGGAACGCGGCGTGGACGGCTTCCGCATCGACGTCGCGCACGGGATGGCCAAGCCGTCGGAACTTCCCGACGCGAAGGACGACATCAAGGTGTTGAGCCACAGCGACGACGACCCGCGCTTCAACCACCCGAGCGTGCACGAGATTCATCGCGGCATCCGCGCGATCGTCGACGACTATCCCGGGGCGGTGACCATCGGCGAGGTGTGGGTCATGGACAACGCCCGGTGGGCCGAGTATCTGCGGCCCGACGAACTGCATCTCGGCTTCAACTTCCGGCTGACCAAGATCGACTTCGACGCGACCCAGGTGCACGACGCGATCGACAACTCGTTGGCGGCCACGGCCATCGAAGACGCCACACCGACGTGGACGCTGTCCAACCACGACGTGGGCCGGGAGGTCACCCGGTACGGCGGCGGCGAGGTCGGCCTGCGCCGGGCGCGGGCGATGGCGATGGTGATGCTCGCCCTGCCGGGCGCGGTGTTCATCTACAACGGTGAGGAGCTTGGTCTGCCCGATGTAGACCTGCCCGACGAGGTGTTGCAGGACCCGACGTGGGAACGCTCCGGGCACACCGAACGCGGCCGCGACAAGTGCCGGGTCCCGATGCCCTGGTCGGGTGACGCGCCGCCGTTCGGGTTCTCGACGTCGACCGACACCTGGCTGCCGATGCCGGCGGACTGGGCGGCGCTGACCGTGGAAAAGCAGCGCGAAGATCCCGACTCGACGCTGTCTTTTTTCCGGCGCGCAATCGGAATGCGCAGGGAGCGGGCCGAATTCGAGGGCGGCGGCCTGGATTGGCAGGCGGCGACGCGCGACACGCTGATTTTTCGGCGGCGCGGTGGCCTGGTGTGCGCCCTGAACGCCGGCCGCCGCCCGATGGTGTTGCCACCGGGCGAACTCCTGCTGGCGAGCGCGCCGTTGGTGGACGGCAAGTTGCCGCCCGACGCGGCGGCCTGGCTGGTCTGAGCGTCGCAGCAAGTCAGCGCACCACGAGCGCCGCGTGGGCACGGCGCCGGTACACCGAGCCGAACTTCGCGTCGACCCGCAGCCACGACGGCACTACCCGCACCCGCACCATCTCGTCGGCGCCGATCGCGTCGGGTGAGGTCGGCAGGAAACCCATTGCGGTCAAAGCGAACACGCAGCGCATCGGCAGCCCGACGCTGACATTGGCCCCTTCAGAGGCCGCGCTGACCCGGACGACCTCTTGGTCGAGCAACGAAACCGGCGGGCCGTGCGAACTGCCGTGTTCCTTGGCGAGTCGCGCGCCGCGCTGCGCCAGGTCCAGCATCACCCGGGCCGGCAGGTCTTCGAGGTGGGTGAACCCGGATTCGGGGGGCAGCGCGCCCCGCCACGCGGAGTCCATCGCGAAGCCCGGGTCGACGTAGCCCGAGGCGTCCGCAGCCGACAGGCCGCGCGCCAGCGCGTCCGCGGCCACCGACAGGTCGTCGGGGCGCACCCGCCCGACGACCACCCGGCTGGCCAGCACGTCGAAACCCGTTGCCACCCAGGCGGTAAGCAGGCCGGACGATCGGGCCCGCAGCCGGATGACCGCGGCGTCGTCGAGGCGCATCGCGTGGTCGACGAACGCGGCGAGGTCCGCGCGGTGCGCCGTATCAGGCAACCACAGGCCGCGCTCGGCGGTCACTCCCTGAGCCATCGTTGCAAGTACTCCCGATGGTGCGGCGAGAGTCGCACCAGCCGCTGCTCCTCGATGTGGACGGCGGCCAACTGCGTCTCGGCGATGACGGCGGGCCTCGACCCCGCATCGGCGCTGACCGATCGCACGTCGTAGCCCAGCGTGAAGTCCACCGTCCGCACCCGCTTGGTCCAGATGGTCACCTGCAGAGGCGAATCGATCAGGCGCAGCTGACCCTTGTAGGTGACCCGCACGTCGGCGATCAGCAGGCCGATGGTCGTGATGTCGGCCGCGAACGGTTCGTGCAGGAACTGCACCCGCGCCTCCTCCAGGATGGTGACCATGGTGGCGTGGTTGATGTGCTGGTACATGTCGATGTCCGACCAGCGCACCGGCACGGGCGCGACGAAACCGACGCTCAACTCGACGATCCCCGTCCACTGGTGCGGGTCATGCGGCGAATCTGCCGGGCGGCCACCGAAAGCGTCGCGAGATCCTTTGCCCCGCTTTCCTGTATCTCACTGAGCGTGCGACGCGCCCGCTCCACCCGTGACGCGCTCATCTGTTCCCACTCACCGATCTTCTCCTCGCCGCTTTCGTCGGGCTCCCCCACGGCGAGCACGTCGAACGTCAGCGATCGCAGCGAGGCGTAGATGTCGTCGCGAATCGCCAAGCGCGCCAACGATTGCCAGCGGTCGTGTCGGGGTAGCTCGGAGACCGCGGTCAGCAGGCCGTCGGTGCCCAGCCGGTCCATCAGCGCGAAGTAGGTGTCGGCGACCTCGGCGGTGTCGATTTCGGTGATGTCGCCGACGTCGATGATGTCGAGCAGGCTGAAGCGGTAGAGGCCCGCGGCGACCATGTACGCCAAGTCTTCCGGTGTGCCCTCCGACGCGAATTCCGCCGCTTCCTTTTCGACGATGGCCTTGTCGTCACCGCGCAGCCACTGCGACATCCGCGGCGTGAGCTCCCTGACCTTCGCGGCGAACCGGTTGATCTCGGCGCCCACGGCCAGCGGTTGCGGGCGGTAGTTGAGCAGCCAGCGCCCGGAGCGGTCGATCAGCCGCCGGGTGTCCAGCGTCAACCGGTCCGACAGCGCGACCGGGATGTCCGCCGCCCGGATCTGCCGCCAGATCTGGCTCACCCCGAAGATCGCGTCGGTGGCGACGTAGGTGCGCACCGCGTCGATCGGCCCGACTCCGACGTCTTCGGTGATCCGGAATGCGTAGCTGATGCCCGCGGCGTCGACAAGATCGTTGATCAACATGGTGGTCACGATTTCCCGGCGCAGCTGGTGGGTCCGGATCTCGGGGGTGAACCGTTCGCGCAGCGGCCTCGGGAAGTACAGCGGCAGCCGGGACGCGAACACGTCCTGCTCCGGCAGTTCGGTGGTCAGCATGTCCTCTTTGAGCGCCAGCTTGACGTGGGCCATCAGGGTGCACAGCTCGGGAGAGGTGAGCCCGATGCCGACGTCGGTGCGCCGGTGAATCTCCTTCTCCGACGGCAGCGCCTCCAATTCCCGGTTGAGGCCGCGCTCCTCGAGGTATTTGATCTGCATCGCGTGCACCGGCAGCAGGCTGGCCGCGTTGGCGCGGCTGGTGCCGATCAGGTCGTTCTGGTCCTCGTTGTCCTTGAGCACCAGGCGCGCGACCTCGTCGGTCATCGACTCCAGCAACTCCTTGCGCTCTTCGGGCTTGACCTTGCCGGCGGTGACCAGCGAGTCGATCAGGATCTTGATGTTGACCTCGTGGTCGGAACAGTCAACCCCGGCGGAGTTGTCCATCGCGTCGGTGTTGATGCGCCCGCCGGACAGGTCGAACTCGACGCGGCCCAGGGCCGTCACGCCGAGGTTGCCGCCCTCCCCGATCACCTTGGCGCGCACCTGGTTTGCGTTCACCCGCACCGGGTCGTTGGCGCGATCGCCCACGTCGGCGTCGGATTCGGACTCGGCCTTGATGTACGTGCCGATGCCGCCGTTGAAGAGCAGGTCGACCGGCGCCTGCAGGATCGCCCTGATCAGGTCGGGCGGGGACATTTCGGTGGCGTCACCCTGGAGGCCGAGGGCCTCGCGGACCTGCGGGCTGACCGGAATCGCCTTGTGTTCGCGGCTGTACACCCCACCGCCCTCGCTGATCAACGACTTGTCGTAGTCGTCCCAGCTGGATCGCGGCAGCCCGAACATCCGCTTGCGCTCCCGCCACGACGACGCGGCGTCGGGTTCCGGGTCGAGAAAGATGTGCCGGTGGTCGAAGGCGGCGATGAGCCGGATGTGCTCGCTCAGCAGCATGCCGTTGCCGAACACGTCGCCGCTCATGTCTCCGATGCCGACGACGGTGAAGTCCTCGGTCTGGGTGTCGACGCCCATCTCCCGGAAGTGCCGTTTGACGGCCTCCCACGCGCCCTTGGCGGTGATGCCCATGGCCTTGTGGTCGTAGCCCACCGATCCGCCGGACGCGAACGCGTCGCCCAGCCAGAACCCATAGGACTTGGCGACGTCGTTGGCGATGTCGGAGAACGTGGCGGTGCCCTTGTCCGCGGCCACCACCAGGTAGGCGTCGTCGCCGTCCCGCCGGATCACCTCGGGCGGCGGGCTGACCTGTTTCGTTGCGTGGTCGACGTTGTCGGTGACGTCGAGCAGCCCGGAGATGAACAGCTGATAGCAGGCGACACCCTCGGCGCGGCCGGCGTCGCGGTCGGCGGCCGCGTCGCCGGTGGGCAGTGGCGGTCGCTTGACGACGAAACCGCCTTTGGCCCCGACCGGCACGATGACGGCGTTCTTCACCGCCTGCGCCTTGACCAGGCCCAGGATCTCGGTGCGGAAGTCGTCGCGGCGGTCCGACCACCGCAGGCCCCCGCGCGCCACCGGGCCGAACCGCAGGTGCACGCCCTCGACCCGGGGCGAGTAGACGAAGATCTCGTACTTGGGCCGCGGCAGCGGAAGCTCGTCGATCAGCTGGGCATCCAGCTTGAGCGCCAACACGTTTCGGGCCCGGGCCGAACCTTCCCGTGTCACAAAGTAATTCGTGCGCAGGGTGGCCTGCACCAGCGACGCGAACGCGCGCAGGATGCGGTCGGTGTCCAGGCTCACCAACGCGTCGATGTCCGCGGCGACCGCGGCGGCGGCCGCCTGCGCGTCCCGGCTCGTGGGCGACCCCTTGAGAGAGGATGCCCTCGGGTCGAAGAGCGCCTCGAACAGCGTGACCAGCGACCGCACCGTCGAGGGATGGTCGTTGAGCACCGACTCGATGTAGGACTGGCTGTACGGAAAGCCGGCCTGGCGCAGGTATTTTGCGTAGGCGCGCATGAGCACCACCTGCTGCCAGGTCAGCCTCGCGCGCATCACCAGCTCGTTGAACCGGTCGACCTCGACGCGGCCCTGCCAGATGGCGGTGACGGCGTCGGCGAACCGCTCCGCCGTGGCGTTGCGCTCGGACGCCGACGTCGCGAACGGGATCGTCGGATGCGGCTGGATCTTGAACTGGTAGATCCACACCGGCAGCCCGTCCGGCCGGGTGACGGTGAACGGCCGCTCCTCGAGCACGACGACGCCCATGCTCTGCAGCATCGGCAGCAGCTGGCTCAGCGACGCGGTGTGTCCGCCGAGAAACCAGGTCAGCTGGGCGGCGCCGTCCTCGCCGCGGTCGGAGAACACCAGCTTGACCGAATCATCGGAGAGCTCATTGATGATCGCGATGTGCTCGATGGCGTCCTCGGGCGTGACGGCCTGCTTGTACACCTCCGAGAAGGCGGTGGCGTAGTGCTCGGCGTCGGCGTGGGCGGGTGTGCCGACCGCCGTGGCGGCGATCAGGCGGTCCCCCCAGGTGCGCGCGGCCTCGCTCAGCAGCCCCTGGATCCGGACGCGGGTGTCTTCCGAAACGTCGACCGGCGCGGCGGATTCGGGTAGCCGGACCATGAAATGCATCAGCGCCCAAGGCGATTCGCTGACCCGGGCGGTGAATTCCAGGCGGGTGCCCCCGAATTCGCGGACCAGGATGTCCTCGATCTGCAACCGCACCGCGGTGGTGTAGCGGTCGCGGGGCACGTAGACCAGGCACGAGACGAAGTACTGGAGCCGGTCGGCGCGCAGGAACAGCAATGCGCGGCGTTGGGATCCCAGGTCCACCACCGCCTTGGCCATCGCCAGCAGCCGTTCGGCGCTGAGTGTGAACAGCTCCGAGCGCGGGACGGTCTGGATGACGTCGAGCAGCAGCTGGCCCGGGTGGATGGGGTCGCTGTCGGCCATCGTGAGCGCTTCGCGCACCCGGCGCGAAATCATGGGGATTTCCAGCACGTCCGCGTTCATGGCGGCGACCGTGAAGAGCCCGACGAAGCGGTGCTCGGTCACCCCGCCTTCGTCGCCGTATTCGCGAACCGCGATCGCGTACGGGTAGGCGCCGTAGCGCAGGTAGCTGCCGACGACGGACTGCGCCAGCACCAGCAGGTGGTCGTCGTCGGTCAGCCGGGGCCGCGAGCCGGTGCGCGTGCGCAGCACGCCGAGGCCGGGCGACCCGTCGGGGGAAACCTGGCTGTCGTGCACCCGGCAGCGTTGGTAGCCCAGCAGCAGGAAATTTCCGTTGCCCAGCCAGCGCAACAGCTCGGCGACGTCCTCGCGGTCGGGCGCCGAATAGCGGTCGCCGCCGTTGGCCTGGACGGCCGCTTCGAGATCGCCCAGCGCGGTGATCATCGCCGAAGCGTCGGTGGCGACCTGCTCGACGTCGGTCAGCACCTTGGGCAGCAGCCGCTCGACCTCGGCGAGGGCGTTGCTGTCGACGGACGGCGACAGCGGAACGTATATCCATGCCTCGCCGTCGAATTGCGACGTGCCGGGCGCCTTGGGTTCGACGCTGATCAGGTCGCCCTCGGCGTTGCGATGGACGTCGAACACCGGGGTCATGATGCCGCCGTAGCCGACGCCGAGCCGGTGCAGCAGCACCGTGACGGAGTCGAGCAGCATGCTGCCGTGGGCGGTGACGACCTGCAGTGCGGGCCCGAACCCGTCGGAATCGTCGGCCGGGTGGACGCAGACGCAACTGCCGCGTTCCGGGCGGCATTCACCGAGGCGGTAGTGCGCGCGCAGCATCGCGGGGGTCACCATGGCCGCGGGGTCGACGCGATCGGATCCCGCGGCGCCCGGTTCGTCGCCGCGCGGACCGCGATAGCTCTCGATGTAGGCATTCGCGACCCAGTCGGGAATGTCGTCACTCGTGCTGAACGTGGTCCACGGCTTGAAACCCTGCTTGGCACCGGGATCGATCGCCATGCCGATTGCTCCCAACTCGCATCGTCGCGGGGCGCTGCGCCCGATCGCCCCGCTGCTCAGCGGGGCAGCCCTGACACTAGTCGCGCGTCAGCTTGCGGTGGGTCACCCTGTGCGGCCTGGCGGCGTCAGCGCCGAGCCGCTCCACCTTGTTCTCCTCGTATGCCCCGAAGTTGCCCTCGAACCAGAACCACTTGGCCTCGTTGTCCTCGTCGCCTTCCCACGCCAGGATGTGCGTGCAGGTCCGGTCGAGGAACCAGCGGTCGTGCGAAATCACCACCGCGCAGCCGGGGAATTTCTCCAGCGCGTTCTCCAGCGAGCTCAAGGTCTCGACGTCCAGGTCGTTGGTCGGCTCGTCCAGCAGGATGAGGTTGCCGCCCTCCTTCAACGTGAGCGCCAGGTTGAGGCGGTTGCGCTCACCACCGGACAGCACACCCGCCGGCTTCTGCTGGTCGGGACCCTTGAAACCGAACGCCGATACGTAGGCCCGCGACGGGATCTCGTTCTGGCCGACCTCGATGTAGTCCAGCCCGTCGGAGACCACTTCCCACACCGTTTTCTTCGGGTCGATGCCGGCGCGGGACTGGTCCACGTAGCTCAGCTTGACGGTCTCCCCGACCTTGACCGTGCCGCTGTCCGGCTGCTCGAGCCCGACGATGGTCTTGAACAGCGTGGTCTTGCCGACGCCGTTGGGGCCGATGACCCCGACGATGCCGTTGCGCGGCAGGGTGAACGACAGGTCCTTGATGAGGGTGCGACCGCCGAAGCCCTTGTCGAGGTGTTCCACCTCGACGACGAGGTTGCCCAGCCGCGGCCCGACCGGGATCTGGATTTCCTCGAAATCGAGCTTGCGCGTCTTCTCGGCCTCCGCGGCCATCTCCTCGTAGCGCTGCAGGCGGGCCTTGCTCTTGGCCTGACGCGCCTTGGCCCCGGACCGGACCCAGGCCAGCTCCTCGGTCAGCCGCTTCTGCAGCTTGGCGTCCTTGCGGCCCTGCACCGCCAGCCGCTCGGCCTTTTTCTCCAGATAGGTCGAGTAGTTGCCCTCGTAGGGGTAGGCGCGGCCGCGGTCCAGCTCGAGGATCCACTCGGCGACGTTGTCCAGGAAGTACCGGTCGTGGGTCACCGCCAGGATCGCGCCCGGGTACGCCGCCAGGTGCTGCTCGAGCCACTGCACGCTTTCGGCGTCCAGGTGGTTGGTCGGCTCGTCCAGGAGCAGCAGGTCCGGTTTGGACAGCAGTAGCTTGCACAGCGCCACTCGCCGGCGCTCACCGCCGGACAGGTTGGTGACCGGCTCGTCGGGCGGCGGGCAGCGCAGCGCGTCCATCGCCTGCTCCAGCTGGGAGTCGAGGTCCCACGCGTCGGCGTGGTCGAGTTCCTCCTGCAGCCGACCCATCTCCTCCATCAGCTCGTCGGAGTAGTCCGTGGCCATCAGTTCGGCGACCTCGTTGAAGCGGTCGAGCTTGACCTTGATGTCGCCCAGGCCCTCTTCGACGTTGCCGCGGACCGTCTTCGCCTCGTTCAGCGGCGGCTCCTGCTGCAGGATGCCAACGGTCGCCTCGGGGGCCAGGAAGGCCTCGCCGTTGTTGGGCTTGTCCAGACCGGCCATGATCCGCAAGACGCTCGACTTACCGGCGCCGTTGGGCCCGACGACACCGATCTTGGCGCCCGGAAAGAAGCTCAACGTGACGTCGTCCAGGATCACCTTGTCGCCGTGCGCCTTGCGGACCTTCTTCATCGTGTAGATGAACTCAGCCATGCCGCGGTTGTGCCTTTCTGGTCTTCGAGAGAGTTCTCGCGACCATCCTAGGCACCGCGCCGCGGCGCTGATCCCGCAGCTAAGCCGACAGCGGCAGCGGCCCGGTGTCGGCGGCCTCGGCGCCGTCCCCGGCGTCGGCGTCCACGCCGGGGGTGTCCGTCGCGTCCGCCGGCGGCGCAGTGGCGTCGTCGGTCGTCGGGCCGGTGTAGCCGGGCCGCTCGATGCGCACGATCGCGCGGGACACGTCGGGCCCGACGGACGTCGCGCGCATCTCCAACGACGAGCGGCGGTTGCCGTCGCGGTCTTCGTACTCGCTTGTGTAGACGTGACCCACCACGATCACCGGTGCGCCTTTGCCCAGCGCGGCGCCCACGCCGGTGACCAGCTTGCCCCAGCAGTTGACGTTGATGAACAGCGAGTTGCCCGGCTCCCAGCCGCCGTCGGCGGTGCGCCGCCGGGAATTGCTGGCGACGCGGAACTTGATGACCTCCTGGGTGCCGACCTGTCGGCGTTCGGGGTTGTTGACGATGTGGCCGACCACGGTAAGCGGGGTTTCGAACATGGGCTGATCCCTTCTCGGTTGCATTTCTCTGTTGGCGCGGTGAGCGCCTCACCGCCCTATCCGATCGCCATTCAGCCGGGCACCAGAGACGGATTCTGAGTTGAGACGACGTCCATCCGCGGCTCCTGTGGAGAAAACCGTGGCTGTGGATCAGTTCGTCGGCTGGTCCGGAGCGTTTTCCATGCAGGCCCTTGGCCGGGGGGCGGCTACATATTTCGATCAGAAGGACCATGATCTGCCATGCTCGAAATATCGATCATCTGGCGCTCAGCGCCCTGTGATTGAAATATTGAGCATTCCGGCAAATGCCTCGTATGATCAAAATATGAATCATCCTGTCGCGCTGGTGTACGACACCGTCGAACTCGGCGAACGCCTGCGTCGGGCGCGCCAGGCTCGAGGCTTTCACCAGGGTGAGCTCGCTGACCGTATCGGGGTCACTCGTATGACCATCTCCCGCCTTGAGCGGGGGGAATCTGTCAGCGTCGATATAGCGCTGCGCGCATTGTCGGAGTGCGGAATGGCGCTCGCGCTGGTACCGAAGTTTTCCCGCGTGGCGGTGATCGATGGCGCGTAAGGCGCTTGACGTCTGGTTGTACGGCGTGCACATCGCGAGGCTGACCGAGCCACGCCGATTCCGCCTGCGGTTGGAATTCACCGAGGAGGCGCTCGACACCTTCGGCGACGGGAGTCGAGTCCTGTCTTTGGCTCTGCCCATTTCACCACGTCCAATCCAAGACAGGGACGGCGCGTTGCAGGTGTCGGCGTTCATCGAAGGTCTCCTGCCGGAGGGCAACCTGCGCCGTCACATCGCCACAGAAGCCGGCGTACCAATCAACGACACGATGACGCTGTTAGAACGGGTCGGCGCGGAATGTGCCGGCGCCGTGCAGGTCCTCGCCGCCGAGACAAAGCCCGGCGCCGGGCAGGTCCGCCGGTTGACCAAGCGGGAGGTAGAGAGTCTTATCGCGGACCTGCCGACGTACCACCTGCCCGAGGGCGCCACACCGCAGGCATCGCTGGCCGGCATCCAGGACAAAGTGCTGTTGGTAGCTCTCCCCGACGGCGGATGGGGCTGGCCTGAAGCGGGCGCGGCCTCGACGCACATCGTCAAGCCCGAGCCGCTGGCTGGCGCCGTGAAGCATCTCGTCCAGACGGAAGACTGGGCACTACGAGTGGCGCGGGCAACGGGCATAAACGCTGCGGCGTCCCGTTTAGAGCGGTTCGCAGGGCGCGAGGCCGTCGTCGTTGTCCGGTACGACCGAAGACCTGACGGTTACCGCCTGCATCAGGAGGATTTCTGTCAAGCGCTGGGTCTCGATCCTCAGGCCAAGTACGAAAGCACCAGCGAAGCAGCACGTTTGGGGTCGAGGCTACGTCGCGTAGCGCGGGCGGCCGCACCTAGGGCGCTGGACCCCGACCAGTTTCGGTTGGCCTTGCTGCAGGCTGTGACGTTCAACGTGGTGATCGGTAACGCCGACGCCCACTCCAAAAATTATTCAGTGATGATCAGCCTCGATGGCAGCGTTTCCCTGGCCCCGATCTACGATGCCGCGCCGGTGATGTACCTGGATCCCGCATTCAGAAGCACAGCCCATGTGATCAACGGTAAGACGAGGATTGACAACATCAACGTCGATGACCTGGCCGCCGAAGCCGCATCCTGGGGCATGGGGGTGCGACGAGCACGTGCGGTTGTGCAGTCATGCATGGAGGCCGTATACAGCTCGGTGGAACGCGCCCCGCTTCCATCGGGAGCCGAGTCGGTCAAGTCAAACCTCGATCAAGTGTGGACCCGATGCTCGTGGCCGACAGCGTCCTTGACATGCGGAGGTTCCGACTCCACCTCGGACGACGCCGGCCCGTAAAGCCGCCGCGTTTCGGTACACGTCTCGACTTCCCGGTACGGGCTTCGTTCTCGACCCGGCTTATTGACTCAGATCGCCAGCCGGCCACGGGTGATTGTGACCGCGCGACCGGTCAGGTCAACCCGGCCGTCGCGGAGTTGCAGGTCGATGCGCACACCACGAGGTGATACTTGCAGGCCGACCAAGGCTGTCTTTGCCAGTTTCTTCGACCAGTAGGCTCCGAGAGTGCAATGCGCGGACGCAGTCACTGGGTCCTCGTCGATACCGGCAGCGGGCGCAAAGAAGCGGGACACGAAGTCGCTTTCGTCCTCGCCGCGCGCGGTGACGATGAGACCACGGGCGTCGAGGGCGGCCACCGCCGCCAGGTCTGGGGTCAACCCGCGCACGCTTTGCGGGGAATCTAGTTCGGCGAGCAGGTCGAGCCTTCCGCGCGCCGAATCACAGGGCGTAACACCAAGTGCTGCAACGAGTTTTGACGATACTCGCAACGGATGAGGATTGTCGGCGGGGAAGTCCAACGTGATTCGTCGGTCGCGTTCCAGGCGCGCGCCGAGGATGCCTCCACGAGAAGCGAACTCCAGAGCATCGGCCCGGTCGCCGGTCTCCCACACGATGTGCGCGGCGGCGAGGGTTCCGCTGCCGCACAACGCCAGTTCGGTTTGCGGGCTGAACCATCGCAGCTCCGACTGTGGCTGATCACGACGAACAAATGCGGTGGCGGGCAGGTTTAACTCGGCCGCCAGTTGTTGGAGCCACTCAGCCTCAGGCCAACCCGATTCGAGTACACAGACCGCAGCCGGGCCCCCGGCGAAAGGACGGTCAGTGAAGCAATCCACCGAGTAGATGCGCATCGACCAATCTTGACCGACGACATCGCACCCTGAATACGAGGTCGCACGCCGGCGCGCGAGCGCAACCTCACCGCGAGAATTGGTCGCGGATTTCGCAGTGGCGTTACGCTCGCGGACTCAACGCGGCGAACGCCCCGGCGTTTCCCGCCCCGCCAGCTCGGCCAGCATCGCGTTGTAGGCGGTCAGCTCGGCGTCGTCGTCGAGTTCGGCCGCGCGGTCCAGCCGCCGGGCGGTGCGCTTGTCGCTGCGCGCCCACTGCACCAGCAGCGCGATCATCACGATCACCAGCGGGACTTCGCCTGCGGCCCAAGCGATTCCGCCGCCCAAATGCTGGTCGCCGATCAGGTCGGTGTGCCAGGGCAATCCGAGCGAGCGGTAGTAGTCGGCGCCGAGCACCTTTCGGGTGCCCATCAGCACCACCCCGAAGAACGCGTGCAGCGGCAGGGACGCGAACACCACGCCGACCTTGGCCAGCGGTGGGATCGGCCGCGGCGTGGGGTCGACGCCGATGACGATCCAATAGAACACGTAGCCGCTGACCAGGAAGTGCACGTTCATCGCCAGGTGCCCGGCGTGACTGCTGACCGCGGTGTCGAACAGGTTCGACAGATACAGCCCGTAAAAGCCGGCGACGAACAGCACGGTGGCGACGATCGGGTTGGTGACGAATCGTGAATAGCGGCTGTGCAGCGCGGCCAGCAGCCACTCCCGCACGCCGGGCGGATCGTCGCGGCCGGCGGCGGGCAGGGCCCGCAGCGCCAGGCTGACCGGGGCGCCCAGCACCAGCAGGATCGGCACCAGCATCGAGAGCCCCATGTGGGCGACCATGTGCATGCTGAACATCGCCGGCATGTAGCGGCCGACGCCCGACGAGGTGACGAAGAGCAACGCCAGGCAGCCCAGCAGCCAGGCCGCGGTCCGCCCCGGCGGCCAGCGATCCCCGCGGCGGCGCAGCCGCACGACCCCCGCCACGTAAAGCGCGGCGAACACGATCGCGGCGGTGCCGAAGATCAGGTCGAAGCGCCAGTCGAACAGGATGCGCGCCACGGTGGGCGGGCCGTCGAAGTCGTAGCCGATCTCGGCCTCGGGAATCGTGGGCAGCCGGGCGGGCGGCGGCGGCGGCGCGGTGCGGCCCAGCCCGACCGCGATGCCGAAGGTGAGGCCGAACACCGCGGCCTCGATCAGCGCGAGCCTGATCAGCGCCCGGCGCCCTCGGGACCGGCTCTCGTCGGCTTGCAACGCCGCCACCGCCGAGCGGCGCTGGCGCCACCCGAGGGCGCCCAGCGCGCACAGCGCGACGAACTTGGCGACCACCAGCCGCCCGTAATCGGTGGTCAGCAGGTCCGACGGCAGCACCCGCACCAGCGCGTTCACCAATCCGCTGAGCGCCATCGCCACCCAGCACCACAGCGCAACCCTCGAGAAGCGCCGCACCGCCAGCCCGATGTGCTCACCGCGGCGCAGCGCGTGGGCGAGCAGCGCGAGCAGGCCGCCCGCCCACAGGCTGGCGGCGACGAGGTGGATCAGCAGGCTGTTGGTGGCCAGGTCGTGCGAGCCGCCGGCCGACGAGTGACCGGTCAGCCCGAGCGGAATCAGCGTCACCAGCGACGCGGCGAGCAGCACCGGCACCCAGGACCAGCGCAGCACCGGCAGGCTCGCCAGCGTGACCACCGCGGCCAGGATCGCGGTCCAGCGCCAGGCGGAGGCGGTGTTGATCAGGCCGGCCAGCGACCAGATCGCGCCGGGGTCGAGGTCGGTCAGCCGGTGCCCCGACACGTCCGAGATGGTCAGCGGGACCAGCAGCGCGGCGCACACCGCCCACGCACCCGAGGCGACCGTCCCGACCCGGAGCGCGCGGTACCCCCCGGCGTCGAGCACCCCGCTGGTCTGCGGGGGCACCATGAACGCCGCGAAGAGAAACGACCCGACGGCCAGGACGGCGGCGATCTCCCCCGCCGCCCGGACGAAAGGCAGCCCCAGCGTGGTCGCCGGCCCCGGATCGGGCAATCCGGTGGCGGACAGGGCGTCGGCCAGCGAGAGCGCCCCGATCCCCGCGGCCGTGCAGCCCGCCAGCACGGCGACGCCGATCAGCACCGGCCACACCAACGCGCGGCGTGCGGCTACCTGCTGGTCGATCGTCATGCACCCAGCGTATTGCGCGCACCCCGACTAGCGAGTGTGACCGTCCAGACGCGCCTTGGCCTCGCGCGCGACGAACTGGTTCCGCGCGATCCGTGCCACGTAGTCGGAATCATGCAGGATGTCCCGCAGCTCCCGCCGGAATGCGATCCGCCGGTCGGCGAGATCGTCGGCGGGCGCGATCAGGCCTTGGTCGACCACAACCTGGTACGCGGTGGCGAACAGCAGCGTCGACACCGATTCGCTGCTGCGGACCCGGGTCTGGGCCACGTATTGCCGGCCGACCCCCAGCGCCAACGCCGTCAGCTCCTTCTGGCCGACGTCGGCCGGGGCATCGCGCAACACGTCGGCGACGATCTCGTACGCCTCGAAGAAGACCCGCAGCATGGCGTCGGACATCAACGGACGCTTGGCGAACAGCATCGCCTCGATGGCGTCGCCGCCGGCGGCAACCTGGGCCTCCCAATTGTCGTGCCACGCCATCTCTTCGGCGATGTTGTCGCGGAACGTCGCCGAGTCGGCGAAATAGAAGTCGAACTTCAGCAGGTCGCGCAGCCGCATCGCCTGGACCCAGAACGCCTGGACGCGATCGCCGTCGACCCGCCTCGCGTGAGCGAGCGCGAGTTCGACGATCGAGGTCTCCAGGAAGGCGTGGATCACCGAGTTGCGGTAGAAGGCCGCGGCGTGTTGCTCGTTGGGCCTGATGAGCCACACCGGCTCCCGGCCGCCGTCGACCCGGGTGATGGGATGCCCGTTGGACAGCGTGTCGACCGCGGCCAGCACCCCGTCGCGGGTGCGCAGCCGCAGGGCGCTCGTCGACATCGGGTTGTGCTTGCGCTCGAGATAGTCCAGCGAGTCCTGCAAGGTGTGGTGCAGCTGTCCGAGCGTCAGCGCGGCGCCGCGGGTGGTCAGCAGCAACGCGCACACCAAGCCCGTGGCCGTGACCGGCGTCGCCTGCAGGATCCGCCACGCCACCTCGAACGACATCTTCTGCAGCGCAAGGCGTTTGGCGTCCTGATCCTGCGCGAGCGGGCCGTGCGGCGGGCCGAGGTACTGCCGCATCGAGACCGCCTCGGGGAAGCGGACGTAGATCTTGCCGTAGTTGCGTTCGCCTTGGGCCCGGATGAAGTTGTAGAGCCAGACGACGCCCTCGGGCGTCTTCTCACCGCCGCGGGCGTAGGCGGCGTATTCGGCGGTCTCGTGCAGCTGATCGAATCCGATCGACACCGGCTGCAGCAGGATGTCCTCGCTGCGGCCGTCCAGGTATGCGTCGGCAACGTAGGACAGCAGACCGAGCTTGGGCGGCAACATCTTTCCGGTCCGGGAACGGGTGCCCTCGATGGACCAGCTCAGGTTGAACCGCTTCTCGACGATGTAGCCGACGTACTCGCGCAGCACGTACTTGTAGAGCGGGTCGCCGCCGATGTTGCGGCGGATGAAGATGACTCCGGATCGGCGCAGCAGCGGCCCCATCACCCCGAAAGACAGGTTGATGCCTGCGAACACGTGCACCGGCGGGAGCCGGTTCTCCTGCATCGCCACCGGCACCACCGCGCCGTCGATGTAGGAGCGGTGCGAGAACAGCAGCACGGCCGGATGGGTTTCCAGCGCGGCGCGCATGGCCGCGATTTGATACTCGTCGTAGTCGATGTCCGGGTCGAATCCGCGGCTGAGCGCCCGGCCGAGCACGCCGACGAGGTCGACGGACACCCGGCTCCAGCCGGTGGCGAGTTCGTCGAGCATCTTGGCGGCTTCCTCGACGGTGGCGCCCGGGATCCGCTTCAGGCCCGCGCGAAAACGCGTGGACGCCAAGATCTCCGGCTTCACCAGCCGCGGCGACTTGTATTGCGGTCCGAGGATCCGGTACTCGGCGCGCTCGAGCGCCAGGATGGCGCGGCGGGTGACGAAATGCGCAAAGTCGTGCGTGTCCTCGCCGACGGTGGTGTCGCGCCACTGCTGGCGGAGTTCGGAAACCTTGGCCGGCTCGCCGGCCACCACCCGCGCGCGTTGCGGGTCGTTGCGCACGATGTGTCGTTGCTGACGTTGGTTGGGGTGGTAGGGATCCTGGCCGGGGAGCAACCCGGCCAACTGTGCGACCCTGCCGCGATTGGCCGGCGGCAGCCAGAACACCCGCACCGGGACGACCGACCGGTCGTCGTTCGATTCGGACTCCAGCCGCTGGGCAAGCTCCGACAGCGCCGCCGGCGGTGCATCGGGTTGCGGCAACGTCAACACGTCGAAGGCGATCTCGGGGGCGGCGGCGCGCTGCCGGCTGACCCAGGCCATGACCAGTTCCCGCTCGACCGGCGAGGTCATGGACGCCAATATCAGCGAATCTTGGGCGGCCAGGACTGCGCTGACATTCACGGCCGGTTTGGTCACGGCCGCCCTCGAGGCTGTTGTGCCTCACCGTCTTTCAGCGAGACCTCGGATGCGTTGGGGTTCGACTTCGCCGGCTTTGGTTTGGCCGGCGCCTTCTTCGCGGCAGCCTTCTTGGCCGGCGCCTTCTTCGCGGGGGGCTTGGCCTTTTTCGCGGCATTCTTCTCCGCGTACAGGTCGGCCTTCGGCAGTTCGTCGACCGGCCAGTTGGCCAGCGTGTCCAGGTAGAGCTGACGCACCTCGGCGATGTGCTCGGGCAGGTTCTCAATCGTCCAGTCCTGCACCGAAATCGGCGGGAACACCGCGACGTCGACGGTGCCGGGGTTGATCACGGTGGAGTTTCGGGCGGCGACGATCTCGGCGTTGCGGATCACGATCGGCACGATCGGGATGCCCACCGCCATCGCGATGCGGAAGGGGCCCTTCTTGAACGGCCCGACTTCGGTGGTGTCGACCCGGGTGCCCTCGGGGGCGATGACGATCGACAGCCCGTTGCGGGCGCGGTCTTCGACCGTGTGCATCGTCTCCACGGCGGCGACCGGGTCGTCGCGGTCGATGAACACGCCGTCGAGCAGCTTGCCGAGCGTTCCCATGATCGGGTCTTTTTGCAGTTCCTTCTTTCCCACGGCAACCCAGTTGTCGCGCACCAGCGCGCCGGCGATGACGGGGTCAACCTGGTTGCGGTGATTGAAGATGAAGACCGCGGGACGCTGTGCGTTCAGGTTCTCCTCGCCGATCACGTTGAGCTGCACCCCGGCGATCGCGAGCGACAACTGGGAGAAGGTCGAGGTGAAGAAGTTCACGCCGCGGCGTCGGCTGCGGGTCAGCACGCCGATGCCCACCGCGCCGGCGGCGACGGGAAACATCGAGCCGAAGCCGGCAAGGGTTCGTATCTGCCGCCGCAGGCCGAGGCGACCCCGGCTGTCGAATCGCAGGATCGGCCAGCCGCGGCGCTTGGCCACGGCGGCCATCTTGCCCTCGGGGTTGGTCGGCCTCGGATTGCCGACCAGATACATCAGGGCGACGTCCTCGTCGCCGTCGGCGTAGAAGTAGCTGTCCTTGAGGTCGATGCCGTTCTCGGCCGCAAATCGTTGCACCGCAGCGGCTTTCCCCGGGCCCCACAGGATCGGTTTCTGCACGCCGCCGGTGAGCATGCCGTCCTCGTTGGTCTCGAACTTGTTGGTGAGCATGTTGGAGATCCCGAGGAACCGCGCCACCGGGTTGACCTGGATGGTCAGCGCCGACGAACTCAACACCACGGTGTGTCCGCGGGCCACGTGGGCCCGCACCAGCTCGCGCATTTCGGGATAGATCCGCGATTCGATGCGTTGGACGAACAGCCGCTCGCCGATCTCCTCCAGATCGTCCAGCAGTCGCCCGGCCAGCGCCGCGGCGGCCTTGCCGATGAGGTCCTCGAATTCGATGCGGCCGAGGGTGTGGCTCAGCCCGGCCTGCACCATGCTGAGCAGTTCGCCCACGCCCATGTCGCGGCGCAGCAGCCGCTCCTGGGTCAGGATGACGGCGGTGAAGCCCGCGACCAGCGTCCCGTCCAGGTCGAAAAACGCGCCGATCTTCGGGCCGGGCGGGCTGGCCATGATCTCGGCGACCGAGCCGGGCAACCGCATGTCCTGCCCCGGCTTTGGGGCGCCCCGCTCGTCGGACGCGCTCATGAGCCCGCCGCCGATCGCGACGAAACGGCCGGTTCGGTGAACGAGGCGGGCACCGCGTGCGGCGCCGGATCACCGGCCAGCGCCAGGATCTCGTCGAAACCCTCCAGCAGGCACTGGGCGAACAACGCCTCGTTGCGCACGGCCGCGCGGTCGTAGCGCACGGTGATCGTGCACCAGCCGCCGCGGGAGATCAGCACCACCATCATCGCCACACCGGGCAGCGGGCCAATGCCATACTGCCGCAACACCTTTGCACCCGCGATGTAGGTGTCACCGGGATAGACGGGAACGTTGCTGGCCTGCACGTCCGAGCCGATCACCGAGCCGGTGATCCCCTCGAGCACCGCGGTGGGCAGCACGCTCAGCACCGGGGCGATCGAACCGATGATGTTCATCGCCGGCTCGTCGCGGCGCTGTGTCATCTGGGCGCGGATCTTCTTCATCCTGGCGACGGGATCGGCGGTGCCCAGGGGCGCCGCCAGGTTGACGCCGGTGAACCGGTTGCCGCCGGCCGTGTCGGCCTCGGCCCTCAGGTTGACCGGCACCGCCATCGGCAGGGTGCTGATCGGCACGCCGAGGGCCACGTGGTAGCGGCGCAGGGCGCCCGACAGGCCGGCGAGGTAGGCGTCGTTGATCGATCCGCCACCCGCCTTGGCGGCCTTGTGCAGGTCGGAGAGCGGGATGTCGATCGCTTCGGTGCGGGTGGCCAGGCTGCGCCGGCGCAGCAGCGGCGACGGCTCGGCGGCGCGGTTCATCACCCGCACCCCGGACATGGCGTAACCAACCGCTCCCCCGACGGTGGAAACGGGGTCGAGCACCGCTTTGCCGGCCGCCGACACCGCCCCCGCCACCGCGCCGACGACGCCGTTGACGAGGGCGAAGGGCAGGCGGCTGATGCCCTGCCGCATCAGGTCGTTGGGCGTCAGGTCCTGCGGAATGGGTTGTGGCGGCGTCGGCCTCGGCGGTGGGTCGCGCTCGAGGTCGTAGATCTCGGCGAACATCTCGACGCCACCGACGCCGTCGGTGACGGCGTGGCTGACGTGCAGCAGCGTCGCCGCCTTGCCGTCGGCCAGGCCCTCCACCAGGGTGGCCGTCCACAACGGCCGGGAGATGTCCAACGGCGACTGCAGGATCACTTCGGCGAGGTCGAACACCTCGCGCAACGTTCCGGCCCCGGACACGCGGACCCGGCGCACGTGGAAGTCCAGGTTGAAATCGGGATCGACCACCCAACGCGGAGAGGCCGTCGGCAGCGTCGGCACGACAACCTTTTGCCGCAGCCGCAGCACACGTCGGGAGGCGTTTTCGAACCGGGTGCGGAACCGGGTCCAGTCCGGCGTCGAGTCCAGGATCTCCAGCGCCATGATCCCCGACCGGGTCCGGGGATTCGCCTCACCCCGATGCATCAGATAGTCGACGGGTCCGAGCTCGTCGGACAATGTGACGCCCCCGCCCGACTCAGCCATGTTCAACCCGACGCGCCAACGTTGTCACCGCCGACCAAGCCTCCTGCCCCGGACCTGCCTCTTACCGGATCGTTCACCCAACGCTAGTCGGGTTGCCGCGGGGGTGAAAGGCGCGATCCGCCGCGCGAAGCTTGGCGACCGCTCAGCTGGCGGACTTTGCCGGCACCGGCACCGAATCCGTCAATGGGTAAGCGCGCCGCCCGTAAACGACGCCCAGGAAGTCGGCGACGGCGCCGGCGGCCAGCCGCGACCGGACCGTCGGGGTGATGTCGAAGGCGTGGTGCGCGTTGGCGAGTTCGGCGTAGCCCACGGTGGCGGCCCCGGCCTCCCGCAAGGCCGTGCAGAAGGCACGGGCCTGCCCGCTGGGCACCAGTTCGTCCTTGTCGCCGTGCAGCACGAAGAACGGCGGAGCCTGGTGGTGCACGTAGGTGATCGGCGACGCCGCCCGGAACCGGTCCGGGTTTTCGTGGTAGCGGGTCTTCAGGACGAAGTGCTCGAGGAACGGCAGCATCAACTCGTGCATGTTCTCGGCGTCGGTGAAGTCGTACACGCCGTAATACGGCGCGACGGCCTGCACGCTGGTGTCGGCGTCCTCGAAGCCCGGTTGGAACCGCGGGTCGTTCGGCGTGAGCGCGGCCAGCGACGCCAGGTGTCCGCCCGCCGACCCGCCGGTGATCGCCATGAAGTCGGGATCGCCGCCGTAGTCGGCGATGTTCTCGCGGACCCACGCGATCGCCCTCTTGACGTCGATGAGGTGCGTCGGGAAGGTGCAGCGCGGGCTCCTGCTGTAGTTGATCGAGACGCAGATCCAGCCGAGTTCGACCATCTGGCTCATCAGGGTGTAGGCCTGATGACGCTTGCCGTTGACCGCCCACGCGCCTCCGGGGACCTGGATCAGTACCGGCGCGCGGCGCCCGGGCGCGGTGTCCTCCCGCCGCCAGATGTCGAGCAGGTGTTCGCTGCCGCCCGGGCCGTAGGGGATGTCGGAGGTCTGCGCCGCGTAGCGGCGGTGCGGCCCGGGCCTGCGCAGCAGGCCGCCCCGCGAGGCGCACGGGGACGGGCCGCAGGCCGGGTGGCGCACCAGGTCCCGGAAGTCCGGCCCGAAGCATTCCTCGAGCGCGGCGGTGAGGGCCTCATCGGCCTTCTGCGCGGCCCAGGTGGCGCCGACACGCCCGATGGAGGGCCGCGAGACCCGGGTCAACGCATGCCCGGTGACGACGTGCGGGGGAAACTCCGTGGACAGCCAGCCGGCCACCCAGCCGACCGCGAACGGCGAGCCGCGCAGCAACAACGCCCCGGCTCGGTAGGTGTCCCGGGCGTCGGCGGCCAGCCGCAGTGCCTGGGCGCCGGCCCACGAGCACCGCGAAGTCAAGTTCAAGGCCACGCTCATTCAACGCACCCCTCGACGTTATGCACACGCTTCGTTGCGGTGAACGGTTGTTTATCAACCGGTGTTCTACGTGTGTCGAGGCTCACACGATATCCGATAAGCGCTCCGCTGGAAGACCTTTCGGGCGCGTCGCGTTCGGCGAGTCCTTCGGGCGTGTCGCGTTCGATAGACTGACCTGCACATTGCCTCCGTAGCTCAGGTGGATAGAGCAAGGGCCTTCTAATCCCTAGGTCGCACGTTCGAGTCGTGCCGGGGGCACTGCAAGCGTGTATGACCTCGGCTGATGCGTGACAGTTCGTCTTCGGCTGATGGGTGACAGTGTTTCCGAGTCGAGCGGTGTGCGGTTGAGGGCTGCCCCGACCGCCTACGCCGCCACCTCCAGGCTCGTGAGCCCGCGCAGCACCGGATTCGCCCGGTACACGGGGAGGTCCTCCACGAGCGAGAGCCCCGGGAACCGCTTCGTCAGCGCGTCGAACGCGAGCTGCGCCTCGAGCCTTGCAAGCGGCGCCCCGAGGCAGAAGTGGGTGCCGAATCCGAACGCGAGGTGCGGGTTTGGGTTGCGCGCGAGGTGAAGCTGGTCGGGGTCGTCGAACATGTCGGGGTCGTGGTTCGCCGAGCCGATGCTCACGAGCACGAGTGCGCCCTCCGGGATCACCTGGTCGTCGATCGCGACGTCTTCGAGCGCGACACGCACCGTCGCCTGCACGGGTCCGTCGTAGCGGAGCAGCTCTTCGATCGCGGTCGGGAGCAGCGCGCGATCGTTGCACAGCCGCGTCCACTGATCGGGCTCGCGCAACAGGGCGAGCGTGCCGTTGCCGATCAGGTTCGTCGTCGTCTCATGGCCGGCAAGCAGCAGCAGGTTACCGGTTGCGAGCAGCTCGGCGTCGGTGAGCGCGTCGCGCTCCTCCTGAGCCGCGATCATCGCGCTGATCAGGTCCTCGCGCGGGGCGCGGCGGCGGGCGGCGATGATGTCGGCGAGATAGTCGAAGATCTGCCGCGCCGCCTCGGCGCCGGTTGCGCGCGCCTCCGCGCTCGTCGACCCGACGCCGTTGATCATCGCGCTCGACCAACTACGGAACTGACGGTGGTCCTCGACCGGGACGCCGAGCAGCTCGGCGATGACGATTGCCGGGAGCGGCTCGGCAAGGTCGTGGATCAGGTCGAAGATGCCCTTGGCGTGCGCTTCGTCGACGAGCTCGCGGACGATCGCCTCGACGTGACCGCGCAGCGCGGCGATGCGCTTGGGTGTGAAGGCCTTGTTGACGAGCTTGCGGACGCGCGTGTGGTCGGGCGGGTCCATGACCAGCATCGAGCGCCTGCCAGTCGCGCTCTGGCGCAGGAACTCCGGCATGCGGTCGAGGTTTTCGCGCATGAGCGGCGCGCGCAGGCGCTCGACCGAGAAGCGCGGGTCACGCAGCACCGAGTGGACGTCGCGGTAGCGCGTGAGCATCCACATGCCGGGGCCGGCGTAGTCCGGGACCGGCACCTCGAGCACGGGCCGCACGGTGCGGATCACGGAGTAGATCGGGTAGGGATTCTCGAGCGAGCCGGCGCTGCGCAGCGGCAGGAGCAGGTCGAACTCAGCGGAGCCGTTAGAAGAAGCATGGGGTGACGACCGGTCGGGAGAGGGCGCCGAGCGCTGCCAGGTACGAGACGTCATGGCGGGATCCCCTGGACGAGCGCAATGTTGAGAATGACCGGGTGACCGGCAACAATAACACCGTGCCAACGATCGCCTCAAGCGAAGCGCACCCTGCATCTTCAGCTCGATAGCAAAGGCGCGCTGCTGCTTCGTGATCCGACACTTCCGAGCCGTCCGAGTCCTGCGCGTGGTGCTTGCCGTCGTGCGCGTCATGCCCCGCTACCTGCTGCTCCTGGCGCGCGATCGCACGGCTCGATGGCCGACGACCGACGCCGACTGGCAGCGCGCCCACCGCGCGGCGGCCCGCGAGATCAAGCACGTCGCGCTCTCGCTGGCCGGCGCCTTCACGAAGGCCGCCCAGATCCAGGGCGCACGGGCCGACTTCTTACCGGCGCCCTTCATCGAGGAACTGAGCCAATTCCACGATGCGGTGCCGCCGCGGCCCTTCGAGACGCTGCGGCCGCTCGTCGAGCGCGACCTCGGCCGCCCCCTCGACGAGGTGTTCGCGACGGTCGATCGCCGGGCCCTCGCCGCCGCTTCGTTGGCGCAGGTGCACCGCGCGACGCTGCGCGACGGCAGCCAGGTCGTCCTGAAGATCCGCTACCCCGAGATCCCGAAGATCATCCCGCTCGACCTCGGCATGCTGCGCCGCGTGGTCGGGATTGTCATGCTCGTGCAGCGGCGCATCGACCTGCGAGCGCTCGTCACCGAGACGACGCGTTTCATCGAGCTCGAGCTCGACTTCGCGCGTGAGGCGCGCTCGACCGAGCGGCTCGCGGAAAGCCTCACCGACATGGACTTCGTGGTCGTCCCGCGCGTGCATCCGGAGCTGTGCGGCGACAACATGATTGTGCTCGAGTACCTGGAGGGCATCCAGGTCGCGCGCACGAAGGAGCTGGTCGCGGCGGGCCACAAGCTCACGGAGATCGCGCGCAAGATCGGCGCGCTCTACGGCACGATGATCTTCGAGCAGGGCTTCTTCCACGGCGATCCGCACCCCGGGAACCTGCTGATCCTCCCCGACGGCCGGATCGGCCTCCTCGACTTCGGTTTGGCCAAGGAGCTGCCGCCCGGCTTCGCGCGGCTCGTCGCGACGATGATGGTCTGTTCGATGATTGGCGACTCGCGATCCGCGTTCGCCGCGGCCGAGCAGCTCGGCTTCGACGTCGCCTCGATGAAACCCGACAACCTGCGCACGCTGATGCTGATGACGATCGGCGACAGCGATACCGAGGCCGGCTTCTTCGAGATCCTGGGCGAGACGAGCCTGCGCAAGATCCCGGAGGACTTCGCGCTCGTCGGGCGCACGCTGATCCTGCTGAACGGGCTCTCGCATCGGCTCGCGCCCGGGCGCCGGCTCATCCAGGCCGAGCTACTCAAGCACCTCGCCGCGGGCGCGGCCCGAGCGGACCGCGACGAGCCGGTCTCAGCGGCGCGCAGGTCGATGTAGCAAGCAAGGAGGACGAGCCCCGGGACAGTTCTCCGAACTAGTCCCCGCACAGCTCGGCAGGAGCCTTTTCTGTCGCTGACGCCTGTCATTGACAGCTGTCAGCGAGTGAGCGTAGCGTTCCGACGTATGGAGTCGGTGGCTGAGTCACCAGCCAGAAGCGTCCGCGAAGCGCGGAGACTCGAGACGCGAGAGCGCCTGTTCGACGCAGCGCTGGACGAGATTTCGCGGCGCGGGCTCGCCGCCGCCGATGTCAGCGCGATCGCGACCGTGGCGGGTGTCGTACGAGGAACCTTCTATTTCCACTTCCCGACAAAGGAACACGTCCTCGTCGAAGTGGAGCGCAAAGAGGAGGTTCGGATTGTCGACGACCTTGGTGAGGCCGAGGGCGACCTGGAATCCGTTCTGACACGAGTGGTGCGGCACATCCTCGACGCGGAACGGCGACTCGGCGCAGTGGTGTTTCGCGACATGCTCGGACTGCACTTCTCCTCGACCCGCCCAGTTGAAGAGGAGTTGGGACAACACCCGCTCGCGGAGTTTGTGGTGGGCGAAATCAGCCGGGCACAACAAGCAGGGCAAGTTCCCCCGCAGGCGGACCCCCAGGAGCTTGGCACCTTCTTCCTCACCGGCCTCTTCGCGCTGCTGGCCACCGGGGCGCACGATGCCGGGTTCCTGGACCGATACGTCACCACCATTGTCAAAGGAATGGAGAACCGATGAGACGCGGAGGAATAGAGGGCTACCGGGACTTTTTGGCTGAGCGTGACGGTGAGGCCGATCTGCTCAACCGACGGCTGGCCAAGCGCGAGAAGTTCTTCAACGAACTTGAAGCCAATCCCGTACGGTCGGCCCATCCCGCCGACCGGCCGACCTTCCTGCGCAACTTGCGGCGTAGGCGTCCCGAGCCCGGCTTGGACGACAAAATGTTGTTCCTGTTGGCGACGGCCAAATTGAACCAGGCGGAACGATTCGGGGTGGGGTTGGGCGAAACCTACGGGCGCAACAGTGATGAGAGCCTGCCGCCCGAGAACGTCTACCTCGAGCTTGAAGAGCACTACCACACCAGGCTGCTGGCATATGCGCTGGACGTGTTCGATCTGACCTTCCAGGTGGTCCCGCCGCCGTTTGTGATGCGGCAGTTCGTCAAGACGGGCGTGTTCCTGCCCCCGCGGCTCGGCTTCATGTTCGTCGGAGCCGCTGAGATGGCGGGCTGCATCATGTTTGACGAATTGCGTCGCGTCGGCATCAAACTGTTCGCCGATGAACCCGCGGTCGCCGAACGAATTGAATTGCTTTACAGCGAGATTCTCACAGACGAGATCGGCCATGTCGGCTACTGCGCCTCACGGTGCACATCCGCGGAGCGGGCGATCATGCGTCGCATCTACCCGCTCATCGGACGACTCTTCGCGCGGCAAACCGCAGAAATCAGCCTCTTGCTCGAGCCGAAAGCGTTGCACGCGCGACTCGACCGCCCCTTCAACGTCGACGAACTCACGGCAGGGTTGAACAACGAGACATATCTCGTGACGCATCCCTGACTTGCACGGCGTGACCGCAAGGTGTGCGCGACGGCCCTTCGCTGTCACCCGTCAGCGGCGTCCGCGGCGGCGATCAACGCCCTGCCCAGCTTGCGCGCTTCGGAAGGCGTGATGACCGGAGCGTCGGCGCCGTCGATGATGATCTCGCGCTCAGCGTGCCCATCCGCGTACTGCCGGCCGATGACGGACACGACGATATGGCCGACGTCGGCGCGCCGACCACGCTTGGTGACGTGCTCGATTCTCCACTCCGGGCCGTCGAACACCCTGAAGCCCGCGCCGATGCTTTCCCAGTCGCCGACGCAGGTTGCACCGCTGGGTGCTGCAAGGGCGAAGTTCATGGCGAGATCGCTTCCGCGATCCCGCGCGGCTGCTGTGGTCATGGTTCGTTCTCCTCGGGAGGCGTAGTCACTTGACTACACCACAGGCGGAGCACTGTAGTCAAGTGACTACACCATGGAGGCGCCCGCAGCGGCCGTGATTGTGGTCACGCCGTTGCGAGGGAGAATGGCGGCCATGAACGAGAACCTCGGAATCGATGTTTCGCTCTTCTGCCCGGAACAGCATCACGTCGGCAACCTCAGGAAGTTCGCCGACGAGATCGGCTATCAGCCCAGAGGCGGACAGCTCGGGGCGTGGCCGCCACACCGGTCTGACTCATGGTGGGAAGTCCGGTGCCCGGACGGCTGCCCCGGCGTGTTGGGCGGCGCCGTGGAACCCATCCGCCAGGAGGTGAAGAGGCTCGCCGACGACCCCAAACGGACGATGGCCCACTACACCCTGAAGAGGGTGGGCTGAACACGCCGACGGCGCCGCGTGGGACACCGCCGCCCGGTTTAACGCGCAATGAATCTCTTGGCAACATCGACGCGCGCCGTCTGGCACCGCGGACGGCATAGTGGTTCGATCGAAATCGAAAGCGATGCAACGATTTCAGGAGATTCCATGGCAACTCTGCCAGTCCAGCGTCAACCCAGAACATTGGTGCCCGATCTCGCCGAGCTCTTCAGCGGCACTCCCCTGCTGGCCGGCCTGCGTCCGCTGTTCGACCGCAACCTCCTCCGCGTCGAGGACGAGATCAACGATGGCCGCTACGAGGTGCGCGCCGAGATTCCCGGCGTCGACCCCGCGAAGGACATCGACATCACCGTGCACGACGGAATGCTCACCATCAAGGCGGTGCGCAGCCAGGCCGTCGAGTCCCACGGCCGGTCCGAGTTCAGCTATGGAGCCTTCGCGCGCTCGGTTCCGCTGCCCGCCGGTGCCAACGTCGACGACGTCCATGCCACCTACGAAAAGGGCATCCTGGCGATCTCGGTGCCGGTGCCCAACGGTGGCCCGACGGCCAAGCGCATCGAGGTCGAAACTCGGGAGTGATTCGCGGCCGCTGCGCCGATCACGTCGGGGGCGGGGCCGGCTGGCCGGTAGGAATCGCACCGTTGCAGCCACCCGGCGGCGGCGGGCCGGGGAGAGGTTCGTCGCCGCCGACACAGTCGTAGTAAAACTGCGGGCCGACAAGCCAGGTCTTCATCCACTGGTGCCAAAATGACCCGTCGGGATACTTTTCGCCATCGCACACCGCCAAATTGCCGTAGCCCCATCGCCCACCCGGGCAGTAGCCCTTCGTCATGTCCGGCTGATGCGGGTCGGGTGGATCGGCGCTGGCGACCGCGGTCGAAAACACGCACGCCGCAGCACAACCCACTACCGCAGCGCCAAGGCGGGTAAGCGTCAACTTCATTCCGACTCCCTTAACCGTTGAATCAATCCAGCCGATCTGCCGATGAGACGTAGTTGGATGGAGCTTCCCGAGGAAATCTAAAGTCCGCTTCGTCCTGATCAAGAGCCGACATTTCTGTTAGCTGACGATCTGATTTCGATAGTTTACGACGCGGCGGATTGGCGATGTCAACGTCGAAAAAGTGTGTGCTCACCGCGAACGTGAGTCGGGATCGAGGGATCGTTCAATCCACGTCGAGTGGTCCCGACGACAAAGGCCGTTCGCCGAAATCCACCGGCCGCCTGCCCGAGTCAAATCCGTTATCTCCAAACGGGTTAGAAATCCTTCGTTCGCGTCGCGTCGGAAGCGTCGAGACAGACCCGATCGGCAACTCCGCGTGTGGTCGCGACCGTCACCCGGTCACTGGTTGAAAAAGTTCCGGAAAAAGTGTCTGCGTAAGACCCTTTCGACTCTCCTACCGGTGACCGGGGCGCGCTCGGGTCGCGCCCCACGACGGAAACGGAGCAGAGCATGAATACCACCCGCGGCCTCGACCTGATCGCCCCCGCGGCGCCAAAACAAAGGGCCACCGGGCGCCCCGCGCTGGTCGAACACCTGCGCCGGCTGCGCGAGAACGCCGCGCTCTTCGCGAGGCTGGCGCAAGAAGCCGGCATCCACACCGGTGACAGCGAGGGCGCCAACAAGATCCCCTGCATCGTCGGCAGCTCGATCACAGCGCTGCGACTGTCGGACGCTCTGGTGCGGCGCGGCATCTATGCCGACCCGGTCCTTTTCCCCGCCGCGCCGGAAGATCAGGCCCGTCTGCGTTTCTTCGTCACCAGCTGCCACTCGTCCGAACAGATCCGGTTCATGATCGACGTGCTGGCCGAGGAGCTGAAGCTGCTGAACGCCGTCAGCCCTGCCCTAGAGCCTCCCGGCGACGAAGCCGGCGGCCTGGTCCACCAGCCCGGAACCGATGTATGAGGGCTGCAGGTGCGACGGCCAATTCGTGCCTCTCCCGCAGATGGGGTCGCCGGCGGCGCACTGGTCGATCGTCTTGCCGGCGAACGCGGGGGCCAGCCCGTGGGTGCCATTACCGAACAACGCGACCGCTGCGATGTGCTGATCCACACCCGGCGGCAGCCCAGCCCACATCGCACGGTCAACCACCTCAGCGCCCAACGAGTAGCCGCCGAGCACGATGCGGGTGTTCGGGCAACTTCTGGCCATCGATTCGACGTGGGCGCCGATATCGTTCGCGCCGCTGCCCGTGGTGATGTTGGCGGGGTAATTCACCCCATAGACCCCGATCGACATTCGCGTCTTGCCGCGCAGCGAATTGACGAATGCGTCTCCGACTGCGCCGACGCCGGGTGGCTCCTCTCGCCCGCGAGCGAAAACCACCTCGGCGTCGGGGCAGGCCGCGGATGCCGCGGGAATCAGTCCCGCGATCGGGGAAGGCGTCGCCGCCTGGGCAATAGCCAATGCGGCCGCTAGCGGAGTGGCGGCCGTCAGGCTGAGGACACGCTGCGCGCCTGGTGTTATCCCGACAAGCCTCATGACGCGATATTACGGACTTGGTATGTGAGGCCGCTTTGGCTTTTCGGTTTGCTGGCGGCCAAAGCGGCGCTCGAATAATCAGACGCTCAGGGGTGTCGCGCAATGCACTGCGCGTGTCAGCATTGGGACGTGAAAGCACACCGATTCTCCCATTTGCTGGGTACCGCCGTGGTCACCGCCTCGGCGGCGCTGCTGAGCGCACCGATCCTCGCTGGGCCGGCCTCCGCCGCTGCATGCCCTGATGCCGAGGTGACTTTCGCCCGCGGCACCGACGAGGCACCCGGTGTTGGCGCGGTCGGACAGCAATTCATCGATGCCCTGCGCTCGCAGGTCGGGGGCCGGTCTGTTGGGGTGTACCCGGTCAACTACCCCGCCGGCGACGATCTCGCCCCCTCCGCGTCGGCCGGCGCCAACGACGCGCACGCTCACGTTCGGTCCATGGTTGCGACCTGTCCGAACACCAAGCTGGTCCTCGGCGGGTATTCCCAAGGCGCGGGCGTGATCGATCTGACCACTATCGCCCGTGCGCCGGTCGCGGGCTTGGTCCCCGACATTCTCACGTCCGACGAGGCCGATCACGTTGCCGCGGTCGCCACGTTCGGCAATCCGTCCGGGAGATTTTTGGGAGCGCCGATAACTGAGCTCAGCCCGTGGTACGGGGCGAAGGCCGTTGACTTGTGTGCGCCCGGTGATCCGGTATGCGCTCCGGGCGCGCTGCTGACGCTGCCGACGCACGACGAGTTGTTCTCCCCCGAGCACCTTTCCTACACCCACAACGGAATGCCCAGTCAGGCAGCGACTTTCGTGGCGGGGCGGCTCTGACGCACGTCTTGGGGGACGGGTTCCCGCTGATCGTTTTTCATCGCCAATGACCACGATGCGGCGTCAGGTGACGCCGATGCTACTTCTGTCCTAAATGCGTTGCGGTGCAACGAATTCATTACTGCGGACCGCCGCGAGGGTTGGCAGACGCGCCCACCGACGTCCGTCACGGCGCGAGCCGGACGAACCCGGGCGACGAATCGACCGGACCGCCGCCGGCCGTGCCAGCACCGCCGGTGCCGACGCCGCCGACACCGCCGGCATTGCCGGGTGAGCCCCCCGGCTGCGGACTTGGAGCAGGAGGCTCCGCCTGGTCCGGTGCGGGCGGCGGCTGCTCCGGCGGAGGCTGCACCTGTTGTGGTGGAGGTGGCGGTCGTTTCGGTGGTGGCGGCGCCGCCACGGGCTGGCGCGGCGCGCGGATCTGCGCCGCCGGCGGCGGTGCTGCCGGGGTCGGCGGCGGGTTGGGATCGGTGATCTCGCCGGAGGGAACTACGACGACCCGGCGCGCCGACCCCTCCCATCCCGCGCGGTTGGCCCGGATCGAGGCGATCTTGCCTTGGTTGTGGGGGCAGTACGCCCCCACCGCTGCGGTGATGAAGCGGGCCTCCGTCCGCGCGAGGCGACCGGGCGCGTATTGGCGTTCGCTCGGGTCGATGCCGAACGCGTTGTCCACCATCGCGTCCACCAGACCGGAAGCCGACATGCCGGCATCGAGTGTGCGACAAACGTCGTGGGCCGTGTCGATGAGGCTGGGCACGCCCTGCAATGCGGGGATTCCCTGCTGATCGAGCAACGCCAAGAACTGGTCGTCCTGGTTCGAGTCGGCCGCTGCGGCACCGCCGCGCAGAATCGCGGCGCCGGTGAGCGCCACGATCGCGACGCCCGCAGCACTGGGGTGGCCGGTCCTGCCGGTGAACATCGGGCGGATTCCGTTCTGATAGGGCCGTCGCATGACGGAGGTCGGGTCGTGATCGTCACCCCCCCAACGCGCACCGGCCGGGTCGCCGGCGCGGCGCTGCAAGCCAAGCAGCTCGTTCACCCTGTATTCATTTTGCGTTCATCGTAGATCCACACGATCCCGCGGTAAAGAACGAGCTTTCTCGGACCGCGCTGTACAGCTGCGCGGAGATTCCCACGCGCGGGTGGAACAGAAGCACCGCACCATGGCAATGGCGCGCCCCGAAAACCTGCCGTCAGCCGTCGATCTCCGCGTGCAGGTCGAATTCGGCGAAGGCGGCCGAAACGCTTTCCCGCAACACGTCTTTGGTGTTCGGCCGGCCGAGCAGATAGGCCGAGATCCTGATGAACATCTTCCCGCCGCCCCGCCCCGAACCCAGGAACAGCTGCCCCCCCATTGCCTCGAGCGTGCTCCTCTTGATGTCCGGTTCGAGGTTCCTCAGGTACGCGTAGTCGGCATCGGTGCCGTCGGGCCGGTTCGCCGCCGGGGACAGGTCACCCACGTTGGAGCAGGTGACCGGCAAGGTGGAGCCGCCGGCCGCCATCCCGGCGACCTTCCGGGCCGCCCACACCGGTGTCAACGCGGCCAGCGGCAGCGGCGCCAGCCACTCGTTGTCGGGGTCCTCCATCGCCGCCAGGATTCCGTGCGTGATCTTGGCTTGCATGTCCGCGAGGTTCGTCGGCGCGTGGCTGGGGTCGACGGTGACGTCGACACTGGTGAGGGCATTTCCACGCGTATCGCCGTCGGTGCGCAACGAGACGAGGAATCGCAGCGTGACCGTCCCGTCGTCCTGAACGCGCCCGACCCGCACCGCGAGCCTGCACGCGATCCCCGCCACCAGCGAGTTGCTGCTCACACCAAGGCTTTTGGCGCGGGCATCCCATTCCGCCAGGTCCACGAAGGCGGTCAGGGCGGGCACATCCACCGTCTGATCGCCATTCGAGGTCCTCGGCGCCGGCGGTGCCGCCTTCATCGACGATCTGAGCTCATGTCGGTCGCGCCGGGCCCGTCGGGCTACGGCGCCCAACGCGTGCGCCACGTCGGGCAGGTCTTTGACGGTCTGCCGCAGGTCCTCGCGCAACGCCCGCCCCAGCGGGCGCGATCCCGCAGGCGGATAACCGAATTCGCGCGTCCTGCCCTCGGCGGCATCCTCGATCGCCTGCCCGAAAGCGATCGCGTCGACGATCGTGTGCGACGCGACCAGGCTCACCGCGGTACCGCCGTCCTGCAGCGGAAGCACCCCGAGATGCCAGGCCGGTCCCCACTCCGGATCGATGGGCAGGCGCGCCCGCTCATCGGCCCAGGCGTTCACGTCGGCGCGCGGCCGCGGCGTCGCGGCGAAATCGATGTCGGCCGGCGCCGGGGCCATGACCCAGCGATCACGCGCGAACGGCAGCGCGGACCGCTCGATCCTGCGCCCCAGCAACCCGCGTCCCAGGTTGCGGTGGAAGCGCCGCAGCCCCTCGACGTCGACGGGACGGTTGTAGATCCACGTGACCTGAATCAACGCGCCGTGCACCGCGCGCAGCGCGAGAAACGCGGCCTGGTCCAGGTACGCGAGCCTATCGTCCACCGGCTCAACGCCATTGGTGCTGACCTGCGCCAACGGAGCGGCGGGCGCCGCGGTGCCGGTGAGCAGCTCGGCGAGGTGGGACGCGAGCGCGGTGGGGCTGGGGTGATCGAGCGCGAGCGTCGCCGGCAAGGCGAGGCCGGTGCGCTGGTTGAGGGTGTTACGCAGCTCCAGTGCGGTCAGCGAGTCGATGCCGAGGTCCTTGAAGGGACGGTCGGGGTCGAGCGCGGCCGGGTCGGGGTGGGCCAACACCGCGGCGGTGGTCGCGGTGACCATCGCGGTGAGGGTGTCGAGCCGTTGCCGGGGTGTTTCGGCGGCCAGGCGGGCGGCCAGTGTGCGGGGGCTGGCGGCGGCGGCGCGGGGGCGGATGTGGGTCAGGGCGGACAAAATCGGGTCCAGCGTGTTGTGGCGGGCCTGGCGCGCCAACGCGCCGGTGTTGAGCGGGCTGGCAACAACATTGGGTCGTTGACTCATGAGCACGGCGTCGAAGAGGGCCAGACCTTGCTCGTCGGTGATGGGGGTCAGACCGCTGCCGGCGAGGCGGGTCAGGTCGCTCGTGGTGAGGTGGGCGGTCATGCCGCTGCGGGTTTGCCAATAGCCCCAGGCCACGCTGGTGGCCTCGCGCTGGGTGTGGTGGCGGTGGCGGGCCAGCGCGTCCAGGAATGCGTTGGCGGCCGCGTAGTTGGCCTGCCCCGGGCCGCCCAGTATTCCGGCGGCCGAGGAGAACAACACGAACGCGGCCAGGTCGCGGTCGGCGGTCAGGCGATGCAGGTGCCAGGCGGCGTCGGCCTTGGCGGCCAGGACCGAATCGAGTTGCCGGGGGCTCAGTTCGGTGATCACGGCGTCGTCGAGGACGCCGGCGGCGTGAATGACCGCGGTCAACGGGTGGCCGTCGGCGACGGAGTCGAGGGCCGCGGCCAACTCGGCGGGGTCGCCGGTGTCGCACGCGGTGATGGCGACCTGGGCGCCCAGCCGCGCCAGACGTTGTTGCAGTTCGCCGGCCCCGGGGGCGTCGGGTCCGCTGCGGGACAGCAGGAGCAGGTGCTCGATGCCGTACCGGGTGACCAGATGTTCGGCGAAGAGCGCGCCCAGCGTCCCGGTGCCACCGGTGATCAGCACCGTGCCTTCGGGGTCCGGCACGGCGGGCGGAATCAGGACGATCTTTCCGGTGTGGCGGGCTTGGCTCATGTCGCGGAAGGCTGCTGGGGCGTTCACCATGCCATAGCTCGTGGCGGGCAACGGCTTGAGCGCACCGGCGGCGAACAACTCGGTCAGCGCGGCCCAGGCCGGTCGCAGGGATTCTGGTGGGGCGCTGGACAAGTCGTACACCCGATAGTCGACCCCGGGATGGGACGCGGCGACGTCGGCCGCCATGCGGATGTCGGTCTTGCCGATCTCCACGAAGCTGCCCCCGCGCGGCAGCAGTTGCAGTGAGCCATCGACGAAATCGCCGGCGAGGCTGTTGAGCACGACGTCCATGCCCCGCCCGTCCGTTGCCGTCTTGAAGGTGTCGACGAAATCCAGCGTCCGCGACGACGCGATGCGCCCGGGGTCGACCCCCATCTCGGTGAGCACGCGATGCTTGTCCGGGTGGGCGGTGGCGTAGACCTCGGCGCCGAGGTGGCGCGCGATCTGGATGGCAGCCTGACCGACGCCACCGGCGCCGGCGTGGATGAGCACCCGCTGCCCGGCCGACAGCCCGGCGATCTCGACCAGAGCGATATAGGCGGTCAGATACACGATCGGCGCGGATGCGGCCTGGGTGAACGACCATCCGGTCGGGACGGGCACCACCATCCGCTCGTCGGCGATCGCGGTGGGCGCGAAGGCGTTGTGCGGGAACAGGCCCATGACTGCGTCACCGCGCCGCAACGATGTCCCGGGGGCCGCGTCGATGACCACCCCGGCGGCCTCGCTGCCCAGGCCGTCGTCGGGGATGGCGCCCAACGCCACGACGACGTCGCGGAAGTTCAGTCCTGCCGCGCGGACCTGAACGCGAACCTGCCCCGGCGCCAACGTCTTTGGCGGCTCGGTGGGCAGCAGGGCCAGGTTGGCCAAGTCGCCCTTGCGGGTGATGCCCAGCTGCCAGGTGGGGGCATCCGGCGGGACCAGGGTTCCGGCGCGGGTCAGGCGGGGAATGTGGACGACGCCGTTGCGCAGCGCCAGCTGCGGCTCGCCGGCCGGCCGCGTCGAGGCGACGGTCGACAGTTTCTCCTCGGTCGCGGCCGATTCATCGATGTCGAGCAAAGTAATGCGACCAGGGTGCTCGTTCTGAGCGGTGTGGATCAGCGCCCAGGCGGCGGCATGAGCCAGATCGGGGTCACCGTCATAGGCGCCGACGCTGACCGCGTGGCGGGTGACGATCACCAGATGGCCGTCGGGCCCGGCCAGCCAGCTCTGTAGCCGGGCCAGGACGTGCTGGGTCAGGGCGTGCGCACGCCGCAGCGGATCGGCATCCGCTAGCTCCTCCTCGGCCTGCGACAGCCGCCATATCACCGGGTCCGGGGATTGATCATCCGCGGAACCGGCCAGATCCGGCGCCAACGGCCAGGTCAGCTCGAACAGGCTGTCGGAGAGCCCGGCCATCGGGGTCGGCCGGCCGATCTGGTCGGAGACGGCGCGCATGGTCAACGCGCCGATGGTGATCACCGGTGCGCCGGTGGGGTCGGTGGCGCGCAGCTCAAACGTGTCCTCGCCGGTGCGGGTCAACTGAACGAGCAGCTGGGTGGCCGCGGTGGCATACAGGCTGATACCGGTGAAGGCGTAGGGAATTCGCAGCGAGGCGGGGTCGGCCTCGCCGGTGCGGTCCAGCATCGCGGCCAACGGGTGCAGGGCGGCGTCGAGCAGGGCGGGGTGGATGCCGTAGCCGGCGACATCGGTCCCCGCGGGCAACGCCACTTCGGCATAGACGACGTCGGGCCGGGCGGGGTCGGTGCCGATCCCGCGCACCGACCGGAACAGACCGCCGTAGCGGTAGCCCCGCTCGGCCAGCCCCTCGTAGAAGTCGTCCTGGTCGAGGGCCTCCACGGCCGGTGCCGCGAGAGGGGGCCCGCCGGCGGGCTGGTCGGCGGTCAGCGCGCCGCTGGCGTGCAGCGTCCACGCGTCGGCGTGCCGGCCGCCGGTGCGCGAGTGCACGGTGAACGGGCGCCGCCCGTCCTCGTCGAACGGTTGCACCAGGATCTGCAGGTCGGCGGGCGCCTGCTCCGACAGGGTCAGGGCCGTGTGCAGGACCAGCTCGTCGATCACCGGGCAACCTGCGAACTCGCCGGCCCGCAGGACGACCTCGATGAACCCCGTCGCCGGGAACAGCACGGTGTCGTTGACCCCATGGCCCGCCAGCCAGCCCTGGGTGCCGGTGGACAGCCGCCCGGTGACCATGACCTCGTCCTGGCCGGCCAGCGCGACCACCGCGCCCAGCAGCGGATGTTCGGCTCGGTCCAGGCCGAGTCCGCCGGCGTCGCCGGTCGGGGCCGGGGAAAGCCAGAAGCGGCGGTGTTCGAAGGGGTAGGTGGGCAGGGCGACGGTGTGCGCGTGCGGATACAGCGCCGGCCACGACGGGCTGTGACCGTGGTTGTGCAGCTGCGCCAGCGCGATGGCCAGGCTGTCCTGGTCGGGGCGGTCGCGGTGCAACATGATCACCACCGCCGACTGCGTGCGCCCCGTGGCCTGGGCCAGGGTGTCGGTGATCGCCGGGGCCAGCACCGGGTGCGGGGACAGCTCCACGAATGTGCACTCGCCCGCGGCCAGACGCTCGATGACCCGGTCATGGAACCGCACCGGCTCACGCAGATTCCGATACCAGTAGTCGGCGTCCATCGTGGTGGTGTCCAGCGGATCGGACGAAAGGGCTTGCCCCACTGTGGAATACAGCGCGACGCGGGCGGGCGCCGGAGTAAGGTCGGCCAGCCCGGCCAGCAGCCGCTCCCGTGCCGGTTCGACCTGGGCCGAGTGCGAGGCGTAATCGACCGCGATCTGGCGGATGTGGACTCCGTCGCGCTCGCAGGCCGCGGCGAACTCCTCGAGGGCCGCGGGGTCGCCGCTGATGATGGTGTGTGACGGGCCGTTGATCGCGGCGATGCTCAACGCCGCACCCCACGGTTGCAGGCGTGGCGTGAGTTGCTCGGCGTCCAGCAGGACCGAGGCCATGCCCCCGGTGCCGCGCAAATCGCTGAGCGCCTGGCTGCGCAACGCCACCACCTTGGCCGCCTCGGGCAAGGACAGCACCCCGGCGATGTACGCGGCGGCGATCTCGCCCTGGGAGTGACCGATCACCGCGTCGGGAAGGACGCCGTAGCCGGCCAGCGCCTCGGCCAGCGACACCATCATCGTGAACAGCACCGGCTGGACCACCTCGACGCGGTCCAGCGCCGGGGCGCCCGGGTCCTGTAGCAGCACGTCGCGCACCGACCAGTCGGTGAACGGGCGCAGCGCCTCGTCGCAGGCATCGACGGTGTCGGCGAACACGCGGTGGTGTTCATAGAGCTCGCGACCCATGCCCGGATACTGGGCGCCCTGTCCGGGCAAGACGAACACGGTCTTGCCCCGAAGGTGGGCCAGGTGATGATGCTGGGTCAGTTGCGGGTGGGGTTGGCCGTCACGCAGCGCCTGCAGCGCGTCGAGCAGGTCTTTGCGCGGATCGGCGCTGTCCACCGCGCCGGTGATCACGGCCCGATGCGGGTGATGGGTGCGGGTGGTGCCCAGGCTGTAGGCCACATCGGTGAGATCGAGTTCGGGGTGGCAGACGAGGTGGTGATGCAGCCGGTCGGCCTGCGCGGACAACGCCGCGCCGGTGCGCGCCGACACGGGCCACAACCGCACACCAAACCGGGCATCGGGCTCGGGTGATTCGGGCAGTTCGGCTGCCGGGCCGGGGGATTGTTGGAGGATCAGGTGCGCGTTGGTGCCGCTGATCCCGAACGACGACACCGCCGCGGTGCGCGGATGGCCGGTGTGCGGCCACGCCACCGGCTCGGTGAGCAGCCGCACCGTGCCGGCCGACCAATCCACGTGCGGGCTGGGCCGATCGACGTTCAGCGTCGGCGGCAGGCTGTCGTGGTTGAGAGCCTCGATCATCTTGATCATCCCGGCCACCCCGGCCGCGGCCTGGGTGTGGCCGATGTTCGACTTGATCGAACCCAACCACAACGGGTGCTCTTTGGTGCGAGCGGCGCCGTAGGTGGCGATCAGAGCACCGGCCTCGATCGGGTCGCCCAGCGCGGTGCCGGTGCCGTGCGCCTCCACCACGTCGACTTGGTCGAGCCCGATCCCGGCGTTGGCCGCCGCCTGAGCGATGACGCGTTGTTGCGCGGGCCCGTTCGGGGCGGTCAACCCGTTGGAGGCGCCGTCCTGGTTGATCGCCGATCCCGCGATGACCGCCAATACCGGATGGTTGTTGCGCTCGGCGTCGCTGAGCCTCTCCAGCACCAGCACCGCCGCGCCTTCGCCCCAACCGGTGCCATCGGCGTTGGCCGAGAACGCTTTACAACGGCCGTCGGCGGCCAACCCACGTTGCCGGGCGAACTCGGTGAACACCGAGGGCGTGGTCATCACCGTCGCACCGCCGGCCAGGGCGAGAACCGACTCGCCGTTGCGCAGGGACTGACACGCCAGGTGCGCGGCCACCAACGACGACGAGCACGCCGTGTCGATCGTGATGGCGGGGCCCTGCAACCCCAGCGCGTACGCGACACGGCCGGAGGCCACACTCGTGGACAGACCCGTCAGCGCGTAGCCCTCCACCCCCTCCGAACCGCCCGAACCGTAAGACTGTGACCACGCCCCGACGAACACCCCGGTCTGCGAACCCGCCAGTCCCGCCGGATCAATCCGGGCCGCCTCCAACGCTTCCCAGCACACTTCCAGCAGCAACCGCTGCTGAGGATCCATGGTTTGGGCCTCGCGCGCCGAGATGCCGAAGAAGTCCGCGTCGAAGTCGGCGGCGTCGGCCAGAAACCCCCCCACGCGGGTGTAGGTCTTGCCCACCGCGTCCGGATCGGGATCGAACAGCTCCGCCAGGTTCCAGCCTCGGTCGGCCGGAAAATTCCCCAGCGCCTCGGTGCCGCCGGCCACCAAGTCCCACAACGCCGCCGGCGAATCCACCCCACCCGGGAACCGACAAGCCATGCCCACCACCGCGATCGGCTCGTCGGACTCCACCCGCGAACCCGCCGCCGGAGCCGCCGCAACCGACCCGCTCAGCAGCTGGCCCAGGTGGGCGGCCAACTCGTCCGGCGTCGGGTAATCGAAGGCCAGCGTGGGCGGCAATGCCAGCTCGGTTTCGGTTCTGAGCCGGTCGAGCAATTCGGTGGCCTTAACCGAGTCGAATCCAAGATCCTGGAACGGACACTCGGGGTCGATGTCGTCAGGGCTGGGGTTGCCCAACACCGTTGCCACCTGGCGGCACACCATCCCCAACAGCAGGTCGTGTCGCTGCTGCTGCATGGTGCGCAGGCGTTGGGCCCATCCCGAGTCGGACCCGGGGGCCGCGGCAGTATCTTCGGGCACGCGCCGCTTCGGCCGGCGCATCGCCGCATCCAAGCGGGTGAACGAGCCCTGCTGATACAGCTTCAGACAGTCCCGGCGCCTCACCTTGCCGCTCGTGGTGAGCGGAATCGAATGAGGCGGCACCAGAACGAGATCCGCGACGCTCAAGCCGTGCGTCCTCGCAATCGCCGCGGTGATCTCCCGCCTGGTGGAGGTCAGCTTCCGCATCTCGGCTTCTTCGGAGTCGCCGCCGGGCTTGAGCTCCACGATGGTGACCAGCTGCTCAACGCCGTCGTCGTCGGAAACCGCCACCGCCACGCAGCGGCCTTTGGTGATCTCCTGGATCGTCGCCTCGATGTCGTCGGGAGAATGGTTGCGCCCGTAGACGATCAGGAGATCCTTGATGCGGCCGACGATGAACATCTCGCCGCCGGCGAAGAAGCCCAAGTCCCCGGTCCGCAGCCAGGGCCCTTCGGGTGTGCCGGCCGACGGACCGACGATCTTTGCGCCGAAGACGCGTTCGGTCTCCTCGGGCTTCTGCCAATAGCCGGCGCAGACGTTCTCGCCGATCGTCCAGATCTCGCCGACCGTTCCCTCCGGGCACTCGATGCTCGTCTCGGGGTCGACGATGCGCACGATCGGCCACTTGGGTGTGCCGTAGCTGACCAGCGGGATGCCTTCCCCGTCCGCGCACCGCTCCGCATGGCCGTCGGTCATCTGCTCCGACTCGAAACACACGGTTACCGGCGGGTGACCGGCTTCGCGGGTCGCCACCACGAGCGTGGCCTCCGCGAGCCCGTAGGACGGACGCAGCGCCTCGGGGCGGAAGTTGAAGCGGGCAAAGCGGTCGGCAAAGCGCCACAGCGTCGGGGGGTTCACGCGTTCGGCGCCATTGAGGATGGTGTGGACGCCTCCCAGGTCGAGCCCGGCCAGGTCGTCGTCCGACGTCTTGCGCGTCGCGAGTTCGAAGGCGATGTTGGGCGCTGCCGAGAAGGCGTGCGGGTTGCTCGCCAGCATCTGCATCCACCGCGCCGGCCGCTGCAGGAACGCCGGCGGGCTGGTGAGCACCGTGGGGAATCCCCACAGCACCGGGAACGCGATGCCCAGGATCAACCCCATGTCGTGGAACAACGGCAGCCACGACACCACCGTGGTGTCGGGCGGCGCCATCCCCCCGTCCGCCTCGTAGTACATCGCCATGATCTGCTCGCAGTTGACCCGAATGTTCTTGTGCGAGACCACAACTCCCGCAGGGGTGCGGGTCGACCCGGAGGTGTACTGCAGGTGCGCAATGCCGGTCAGGCTGTCGTTGTCGTCGGCGGTTGCTCGCTGCGCGTCGAGGTCAAGCAGGTCGACCGCGATGAGCGACGGCGCGCTCTCCCCGGGCTCGCCCTGCGCGTACTCGGCGAGGGCGCCGACGGCAGCGGATGCCGTCAGGATCGTCGACGGCGACGCGTCGCGGAGGACGGCGCTGACACGCTCGTCGCTGGCGCCCCCCACCGGCATCGACAGCGGAACGGCGACCTGGCCGGCCTGCAACGCGCCCAGAAACCCGACGACATACTCGAGTCCTTGCGGCGCCAGAATCACGGCGCGGTCCCCGGTTGACCCGCGAGCCCTGAGCTCGTCGGCGAGGTTCAGCGTCCGCCGATACAGCTGCGACCACGTCAGGCTGTGCGCGACACCGTCCCCGTCGTGCTCGTAATCGACGTAAGTGAACGCTGTCTCGTCGGGCCGCACGCCGGCATGGTGCCGCAGCGCCGCGGGGATGGAAGACTCAACCACAGCGCTTGACGATACCCATGAACCGGCAGGGCGTCGGCGAAACCGGCGCAGCCAGGCACCGGCCGCCACCGGCCGGCGGGGGCCGGCGCCGAGCACGGGCGTTTTCAGAGCGTTGGGCTCGGTGACGAGGGTGCGTTCAATCGGCGTCAAACACGTTGCGGTACAAGGGTCCTTGCGGACGCGGACGGCGCCTACCGGTCGGGCAGGTGGAGCCTGATGACTTCGATCAGGTGGCGCCCGACATCGTCGAGTGCGGCCGTCGACTGGGTCGCCAGCGCAAGGATGACCGCGCCTTCGATGGCGGCGACGGTGAGCGTCGCCAACGAGCGCGCACTGGCGGGAGCGGCGCCGGCGCTGACCAGCCGCTCGGCGAGGATCGCCCGCCACCCGTCGACGGCCTCGCGAGCCGCCTCCGCGGCCGCCGGCGCCTCCGACCGGCCGAGGATCGCGGCGACGATGGGGCAGCCCGCCTCCAGCTGCGTCGCCGTCAGCTGGGCCTTCCACTCGTCGATGAAGCTCTGGACCGTCTGCGCGGGATCGCCCCCCTCGTCCGCCGACCCGATCACCGTGGTCAACTCCCGTCCCGCCAGGCGGGTGGCTTCAGCGATCAGTTCGGCTTTGCCGCCGGGAAAGTTCAGGTAAACGGTTCTGCGCGCGACGCCGCTGTCCTCCAAGAGCGCATTGAGGCCCGTACCGGCGACACCTCGCCGTCGCACCAATCCCGTGACACTCGCGATGAGGGCGTCTCGCGCGGACATGGTCGCCACCTTCCGGCTTAGCACAGCTGTTCGCTTGTACTATACCGATCGGTCTACTAACCTGCTGGGAAGCACCCCGACTTTTGGAGACCGCCATGACGAGCACCAACCCGGACAAAACGCTGCGAAAGTTCCGCCGAGAGCGCGCGCTCGGACGCTATCTGCTCAATCCGGCGGTGAAGGGGTTGAGCAGATTGGGGGTGCGCACCGCCTTGGCCACCGAGCTCGAGACGATCGGCCGCAAGACGGGACAGCCACGCCGGGTCCCCGTGTCGGCCCAATTCGACAACGACGGGGCGTGGGTGATCTGCCAGCACGGCATGCGCTCCGGTTGGGGCAGAAATATCGCCGACAACGCCAATGTCCGTGTGCGACAGGGCGGTCGGTGGCGCACCGGGGTCGCGACATTCAGGCCGGACGACGACGTCGTCGCGCGGGGCCGCAAGTTCGGGCGACTGGGGGCCACGATGGTGAGGGCGCTGGAGACGGCTCCCGTGTCGGTTCGAATCGACTTCACCGACTAGGAGCCGGCCGCGTACTGCCAAACCGCGGCCCCGCCTGAGGACGTCGACGGGTTGCACCACATGGTGCGGCCGGCCGCGTCGCGGGTGCTGGCGTTGCGGTCCGAGCACAACTGGCCCGCGGACGGAGTGCTGATGTAGGCGGCACCCATCCCGAGCGCGATGAGCACGGCCGTAACGGAAGAGACCATCGCCAGCCGGAGGTATCCGAGTTTCCTGTTCGCCTTCTGCTCCGCCGCGGTGCGCATGGGTCCCTCCTCCTGTCGGATGCGTCGTGGGTCGCCTCGAGCCTCAGCGGGCGGGCTGGAGGGATCCTCAACGGATTCTTGGCGGGCATCCGCGCTGGTGAGCAAGCCAAGTACCTTAGGTAGCCATGAACCAGCCCGATCCCGTCCTGTTCAGCGTCGACGCTCACGTCGCGCTGATCACCGTGAACGATCCCGACCGGCGCAATGCCCTGACCGACGAGATGTCGACGCTGCTGCGGTCCGCCGTGGAGCGGGCCGAGGCCGATCACGACGTGCACGCCGTCGTGGTCACCGGCGCCGGCAAGGCGTTTTGCGCCGGGGCCGACCTCAGCGCCTTGGGCGCCGCCGGCGGCGGGTCCGCCGAGGCGGGGCTGCGGCGGCTCTATGACGGCTTCATGGCCGTCGGCAATTGCCGGTTGCCCACGATCGCCGCGGTCAACGGCGCCGCCGTCGGCGCGGGCCTGAACCTCGCGCTGGCCGCCGACGTCCGCATCGCCGGGCCCGGCGCGCTGTTCGACGCCCGGTTCCAGAAGCTCGGGCTGCATCCGGGCGGCGGCGCGACCTGGATGCTGCAGCGCGCGGTCGGCCCGCAGGTGGCGCGGGCGGCGTTGCTGTTCGGGATGCGCTTCGACGCCGAATCCGCTGTGCGGCACGGCCTGGCGCTGAGCGTCGCGGACGACCCGGTCGCGGCGGCCCTGGAGCTGGCCGCGGGTCCCGCGGCGGCCCCCCGGGAGGTGGTGCTGGCGACCAAAGCGACCATGCGCGCCACGATCAGCCCGGGGGCGCTGGACAGCGAGCAGCACGACCTCGCCATGCGCACCGAGCTCGGCCCCCAGGCGTCCTCCATCCAATCGCCGGAATTCGCAAGCAGATTGGCCGCGGCGCGACGCAAATAGGCGGGCCGGAGCGCGCGACACATAAATTACGCACACGACACGCCGGCGCGCATCGCACAGGCTTACATCTCGGGGAAACCGACGACGCTACAGGTCAAGCACGGCGGTCTCGGGAGACTCAATGAGATCCCTCAGCTCGCAAAGGAACCGCGCCACCTGAGCGCCGTCGGCGACGCGGTGGTCGAACACGCACGCCAGCGCCATCGTCGACCGGACGGCAACCTCACCGCCGACGACCACCGGGCGCGGCCTGATCGCCCCCATGCCCAGGATCGCCGCTTCGGGGTGGTTGATCACCGGCACGCCGTCGTCGACGCCAAGGGCCCCGAAGTTCGACACCGTGAAGGTCGAGCCCGTCAGCTCGGCGGGCATCAGGGTGCCCTCCCGCGCACCCCTGATCAATTCCGCCGTCCGGCCGGCCAACTCGCGCGTCGTCATCTTCTGGGCGTCGGCGATCACCGGGACCAGCAGCCCGCGCTCGGTGGCCACGCCGAACCCCAGATGCACCGCCCGATGGACGTGCACCCGTGGTCCTTCGGGCGAGTCGACCCAGGTCGAATTGAGAATCGTGTTGTGGCGCAGGGCGATAACGAGCAGCCGCAGCGTCAGCGCGAACGGCGTGAGCTCCGGATCGCCAGCCCGGTCGCCGAGCCGCAGCAGCGCCGTGCAATCCACCTCGACGCCGGCTTTCGCCGCGGGAATCTCCCTGTGCGACAACGCCATCTTCTCCGCCATCCGGGCCTGCACGCCGCGGACCGGCCGAACGTCGTCTCCCGCCCCGTGGGCGGCCGCGAGCACGTCTGCACGGGTGATCAACTCACCCGCGTCACGCCGCAGCGAGGCGAGATCGACCGTAAGCTCCTTGGCCAGCTTGCGCACCGGCGGGGCGGCCAGCGGCCGGCCGGTCCGCCGGCTGGCGTCGATGCCCGCGTCGGCGCCGTAGCCGACCAGCGTCGGCGCCGCGGCCTGGCCGGGTGCGGTGTCGATCCGGACCAGCACCGCGCCGACCTTGAGCACGTCGCCTTCGGCGCCATTGGTTTCCACGATTCGCCCGGCGTAGGGGCTCGGGATCTCGACCTCGGCCTTGGCGGTCTCCACCGAACACAACACCTGGTTGAGTTCGACGTCGGCCCCGACCTCGACGTACCAGCACGACACGGTCACCTCTTCGAGTCCCTCGCCGAGATCGGGAACCCGGAAGGCCTCAACCCGGTGATCGGTGCTCACGGCAGGCTCAGCGCGCGCTCGACGCAGTCCAGCAGCCGGTCGGGGCCCGGCAACCACAAGCCCTCCAACCGTGCCGGCGGGTAAGGCGTGTCAAAACCGCAGGCGCGCAACACCGGCGCCTCCAGCTCGTAGAACATCTCCTCCTGGATCCGCGCGGCCAGCCCCGCCCCGTAGCCCAGGCTGCGCGGCCCCTCGTGCAACACCACGCAGCGCCCGGTCCGGTGGATCGAGGCTGCGACGGTGTCGAAATCCAGCGGAACCAGCGACCGCAGGTCGATCACCTCGAGGCTCCAATCGCGCCGGCGCTGAGCATCTTCCGCGGTGGCCACCGCGGTGTTCACCAGGCTGCCGTAGGTCACGACGGTGACGTCACGGCCGGGCCGGCGCACCACGGCCCGCCCGATCGGCGGTTCGGGCCGGCCGGTGTCGACAGAGCCGCGGCCCTGGTAGCGCCGCTTGGGCTCCAGGTACATCACCGGGTCGGGGCAGGCGATGGAGTGGCGAAGCAGCCAATAGGCGTCGGCCGGGTTGGACGGCACCACCACCTTCAACCCGGCGGTGTGCGCCCAATAGGACTCGGTGGAATCCGAATGGTGCTCGGCCGCACCGATCCCGCCAAACGACGGGATGCGGACGGTGACCGGCATGTTGACCTCGCCGCGGGTGCGGGTGCGGTACTTCGCCAGATGGCTGACCACCTGGTCGAAGGCCGGGTAGGAGAATCCGTCGAATTGGATCTCCGGCACCGGCACGAAGCCGCGCAGCGCCAGGCCGATCGCGATGCCGACGATCGCGGACTCGGCCAGTGGCGTGTCGAAACACCTTGCTTCACCAAATGTTTCGGCCAGCCCCTCGGTGACCCGGAACACCCCGCCCTCGACCGAGACGTCCTCGCCGAACACCAGGACCCGATCGTCGGCGGCCATCGCGTCGCGCAGCGCGCGGTTTAGCGCCTGCACCATGGTCAACGGTGGCGCGCCGAGCGCGACGCCGGCCGGGGAGTCGGCGAGCTGGGTCATTCGAGCCTCCCCAGCTCGGCCCGCAGCTGTTGGCGCTGCGCCTGCAGTCCCGGCGTGATCTCGGCGTACACCGTGGTGAACACGTCGTCGACGTCGAAGTCGGGCGCATCGAACACCGCGTCGCGCAGTTCGGTTCGCATGCGCTTCGCCCGGGCGGCGACCCGCTCGTCCAGGCGTTCCGACCACAGCCCCTGACACCGAAGGTAGTTGCGGTAGCGCGGGATCGGGTCCAGTGCCGCCCACCGGTCCACCTCGTCCTGTGTCCGGTAGCGACTCGGATCGTCGGAGGTGGTGTGCGGGCCGAGCCGGTAGGTGACCGCCTCGATCAACGTCGGGCCGCCACCTGCCCGGGCGCGGGCGGCGGCCTCGGCCGTCACCGCGTAGCACGCCAGCACGTCGTTGCCGTCCACCCGGATTCCGGGCATCCCGTAGCCGATCGCCTTGTGCGCGATGGACGGCGCGGCGGTCTGTTTGGACACCGGCACCGAGATCGCCCATTGGTTGTTCTGCACGTAAAACACGCACGGCGCGACGAAGACTGCCGCGAAGTTCAGCGCCTCGTGCACGTCGCCCTCGCTGGTTGCGCCGTCGCCCAGGAACGCCACCGTCACCGAATCCTCGCCCAGGCGTTGCGCGGCCATCGCCGCGCCGACGGCGTGCAGGGTCTGGGTGCCGATTGGAATCGACATCGGGGCGCAGCATTTCCTGGTGAATTCCAGCCCGCCGTGCCACGTTCCGCGCCACGCCGCGCCGACGTGTCCGGGCGGGATGCCGCGCACCAGATACGCGCCGAGTTCGCGGTACTGGGGAAACAGCCAGTCGGTCTTGCGCAGGCAGGCCGCGGCGCCGACCTGCGCGGCCTCCTGGCCACGGCACGACGCGAACAGCGCCAGTTGCCCCTGGCGCTTCAGGTTGACGAATTCGGTGTCCAGCTCACGGGTGACCACCATCATCTCGTAGAGCCAGCACAGAGTTTCCGGCGGAAGGTCGCGGCCGTAGCGGTTTTCGGGCGTCGGCGTGCCGTCGGAGGCGACGAGTTGCACCGGCTCGAGGTCGACGGTCATCGGCGTCTGAGTCACATCCGCCATGCCGCCTCCTTGGCGCCCGCCAGCTACCCGGAAGCCTCCGCTCGACGCGAGACTGGCGTATTCCCCATTATGCGCCCAAATGCGAAGACGCCGCGTTGATCACGGTCGAGGCGACAGCGTGTCGCTTTAGCCGGACGCGGGCTGCTCCCCCGCCCGCCGCAGCAACATCGCGGCGTGCTTGAGCACCGGCGAGTCGACCATCCGCCCTTCGAACGCGAACACCCCGCGTTCCGACCGCGCCGCCGCCAGCACCCGGCGCGCCCAGTCCAGCTTCTCCTCGCTGGGGCGATAGGCCTCGCGGACGACGGGTATCTGGGTCGGGTGGATGCAGACAGTGCCGTCGAACCCCACGGCGACGGCGTCGTCGGCCTCGGCCCGCAGGCCGTCGATGTCGCGGATGTCCAGGTGCACGGCGTCCAGCGCAATCCGGCCGAAGGCGGACGCCGCCAGCAGGGTCGCGGACCGGACGTGGCGGGCGACGTCGCGGTAGGTGCCGTCGGCCAGCCGGCTGGAGCTGCCGCCGAGCGTGGCGACCAGGTCCTCGGCGCCCCACATCAGGGCCGCGGTGCCCTGCGCGGCGGCGATCTCGGAGACGAAGACCGCGCCTCGCGGGGTCTCGATCAGCGCGACCACGTCGCGTGGCGCGAGCGCGGTCACCTGCGCGGCGGATTCGGTTTTGGAGAGCATCACCGTCGTGTAGGCGGTGTCGGCCAGGGCGTCCAGGTCGCGGGCGTGCTCGTCGGTGTCCGCGGCGTTGATGCGCACCACGGTGCGCGCGGGGTCCAGCGGGGTCTCCCGCAGCGCCTTGCGGGCGGCGGGCTTGTCCGCCTCCGCCACGCCGTCCTCGAGGTCGAGGATCACGACGTCGGCGGCCGCGGCGGCCTTGGCGAAACGCTCCGGGCGGTCGGCCGGGCAGAACAGCCAGCCGGGTCCGACGTCACGCAGATCCATTACGACTCCCCCGGGCTTGTTTCTGGGGAGGGCCGCTTCTGCACCAGCGTGGTCCGCACCGCGCGCGCCACCACGTCGCCGTTCTGGTTGCGGCCGGTGTGCTCCAGGGTGACGATGCCTTCTCCCGGCCGGCTCTTCGACTCGCGCTTGTCCGTGCACACGGTCTCCGCGTACAGGGTGTCGCCGTGGAAGACCGGCTTGGGGAACGACACCTCGGAGAAGCCGAGGTTGGCGACGATGGTGCCGAGGGTCAGCTGCGTCACCGAGAGCCCCACCAGCGTGGAGAGGGTGAACATCGAGTTCACCAGCCGCTCGCCCCGAAACCCGGGCTGCTCGGCGGCCCAGGCCGCATCGAGGTGCAGCGACTGGGTGTTCATCGTCAGCGTGGTGAACAGCACGTTGTCGGCCTCGGTGACGGTGCGGCCGGGCCGGTGCAGGTAGGTCGTGCCGACCTCGAACTCCTCAAACCACAAGCCCCGCTGGACAATCGACTTGCCGTCCGTCATGGGCGCCACTCCTCGATCCCGGCTACGCCGGCATCATCGTCGCCGGCGCGGCTCACGACAGCCCCAGCGATCGCGCGATGAGCATCAGCTGCACCTCCGTGGTCCCTTCCCCGATCTCCAGGATCTTGCTGTCGCGGTAGTGGCGCGCCACCGGATACTCGTTCATGAAGCCGTAGCCGCCGTGAATTTGCGTGGCGTCGCGGGCGTTGTCCATCGCCGCCTCGGAGGAGATCATCTTCGCGATCGCCGCCTCCTTCTTGAAGGGCTTGCCCGCCAACATCTTTGCGGCCGCCTCGTAATACGCCGTGCGCGCCACGTGGGCGCGGGCCTCCATCCGGGCGATCTTGAAGCTGATCGCCTGGTAGGAACCGATCGGCTGGCCGAACGACTGGCGCTCCTTGGCGTACTTGACGCTTTCGTCGACACACCCCTGTGCGACGCCCGTCGCCAGCGCGGCGATCGCGATGCGGCCCTCGTCGAGGATGGACAGAAAGTTGGCGTAGCCGGTGCCGCGGGCGCCCAGCAGATGGTCCTCCGGGACGCGGGCGTCGGCGAAGGTCAGCGGGTGAGTGTCGGATGCGTTCCAGCCGACCTTGTTGTAGACCGGTTCGACGGTGAAACCCGTTGTGCCGCTGGGTACGATGATCGTCGAGATCTCCTTCTTGCCACCGGCGAGTGTTCCGGTGACCGCGGTGACGGTGACCAGCGAGGTGATGTCGGTGCCCGAGTTGGTGATGAACTGCTTGGTGCCGTTGATCACCCACTCGCCGTCGTCGAGCCGCGCGGTGGTGCGGGTGGCGCCCGCGTCGGAACCGGCTCCCGGCTCGGTGAGCCCGAAACCCGCGAGCGCCCGGCCCGCCGTCAGGTCCGGCAGCCACTTGTGTTTCTGCTCCTCGGTGCCGAACCGGTAGATCGGCATCGCGCCGAGGCCGACGCCGGCCTCGAGCGTGATCGCCACCGACTGGTCGACCTTGCCGAGCTCCTCGAGCGCCAGCGCCAGCGCGAAGTAGTCGCCGCCCATGCCGCCGTACTCCTCCGGGAACGGCAGGCCGAACAGGCCCATCTCGCCCATCTTGGCGACGACCTCGTACGGAAAGCTGTGCTCCTCATCGTGTTTGGCCGACACCGGTGCGACGACGGTGCGCGCGAAGTCGGCCACCGTGTCGCGAAGGTCCTCGTACTCCTTGGGCGGCGTCCCTGTAATGGATGTCGTCATGTCTCGTCCTTGCTTTCGCTTTCTTCACTGAGCCGGGCCAGCACCTGGTCCACCGTCACCTGGTCGCCGACGGAGACCAGCACCTCCACCCGCCCCGAAACCGGTGCGGCCAGCGAATGTTCCATCTTCATCGCCTCGACGACCACCACCACGTCACCTTCGGAGACCTCGGCGCCGGATTCGGCCTGCACGGCGATCACGTTGCCGGGCATCGGGCTCACGATCTCGGCCTGCCGCGCCCCTGCGGCGCGGTGGATCTTGTGCTCCTCGGCCTCGCGCAGGTGCCAGGTCCCCCGCTCGTCGGCGATCCACAGGTGCCGGTCGGCCTCGGCCCACCAGTACTCGCGTCGCGTCCCGTCCAACGTCACGCTGATGCGTGCTTCGTCAAGTTGCGCACGGGCGAAACGGATCTCACCGTCGCCGACCTGCACCCTGGCGGCCTCGGGGGTGCCCCAGACCGACACGGTCTCGCTGCGCAGCGGGGTCTGCATGTCGGTGCGCACCGGCGCCGCGCCCCCGCCGACCCGCCATCCGGTCGGCACCGCCCACGGGTCGCCCCCGGCGCGCCGGGCCAAGACCACCTGGCGGAACAGGCCGCCCGCGGCGAGCACGTCGTCGGGCGCCGGGGCCGGCGCGAAGTCCGCCAGCCGTGCGTCCAGCAGCGCGGTGTCCAGGTCGCCGGCGCGCACCCGCTCGTCGGCCAACAGGAAGCGCAGGAATTCGACGTTGGTCTGCACGCCCAGGACCACCGTGTCCGCCAGCGCCCGATCGAGTTTCGCGAGCGCCTCCTCGCGGTCGTCCCCGTGGGCGATCACCTTGCTCAGCATCGGGTCGTAGTCGCTGCCGACCACCGTGCCGGCCAGCAGCGAAGAGTCCACCCGTACCCCGGCGCCGGACGGTTCGAACACCTGCAGCACCCGGCCGCCGGTGGGCAGGAACCCGCGGGCCGGGTCCTCGGCGTACACGCGGGCCTCGATCGCGTGCCCGCTCAATTCGATGTCGTCCTGGGCGAATCCGAGCTTCTCGCCGGCGGCGACCCGCAGCTGCCACTCGACCAGGTCGAGGCCGGTGACCGCCTCGGTGACCGGATGTTCCACCTGCAGGCGGGTGTTCATCTCCATGAAGAAGAATTCGCCGGGGCGGTCGGCCGAGACGATGAACTCCACCGTCCCGGCCCCGACGTAGTCGACGCTGCGGGCTGTGTTGCAGGCCGCCGCCCCGATCCGGGCGCGCGTCTCGGTGTCGAGCAGCGGCGAGGGCGCCTCCTCGATGACCTTCTGGTGGCGCCGCTGCAGGCTGCACTCGCGCTCGCCCAGATGAATCACGTTGCCGTGCGTGTCGGCGAGCACCTGCACCTCGATGTGCCTGGGCCGCAACACGAACCGCTCGAGAAAAAGCGTGTCGTCGCCGAACGAGGAGCCGGCCTCGCGACGGGCGCTCACCAGCGCCTCGCGCAGCCGCGACGGGTCCTCCACCAGCCGCATGCCCTTGCCGCCGCCGCCCGCCGACGGCTTGATCAGCACCGGATAGCCGACCTCGTCGGCCGCCGCGACGAGTTCGTCGTCGGTCAGGCCCGGCCTGGCCACGCCCGGCACCACCGGCACGTCGAAGGCGGCGACGGCGTTCTTGGCGGTGATCTTGTCGCCCATCACTTCGATCGCCCGCGCGGGCGGTCCCAGGAACACCACCCCGGCGCGCTCGCAGGCCGCGGCGAAATGCGCGTTCTCCGAGAGGAAGCCGTAGCCCGGGTGGACCGCCTGGGAGCCGGTGCGCACCGCGGCGTCGACCACCTTGTCGATGTCGAGGTAGCTGTCGCGCGCCGCGGCGGGGCCGAGCCGGACGGCCTCGTCGGCCTCGAGCACGTGTCGCGCGCCGGCGTCGGGGTCGCTGTAGACGGCGACCGAGCGGATGCCCAGCCGGCGCAGGGTCCGGATCACCCGCACGGCGATCTCGCCGCGGTTGGCCACTAAGACGGTGTCGAACATAGCCTCACATCCGGAATACGCCGTAGGAGACCGGTTCCAGCGGCGCGTGGGCGCACGCCGAAAGGGCAAGCCCCAGAACCGTTCTGGTATCGGCCGGATCGATGATGCCGTCGTCCCACAAGCGCGCCGTCGAGTAGTACGGGTTGCCCTGATCCTCGTATTGCGCCCGGATGGGCGCCTTGAACGCCTCCTCTTCGTCGCCCGACCACGGCGTGCCCGCCGCGGTCAGCTGCTCGCCGCGCACGGTCGCCAGCACCGACGCGGCCTGCTCGCCGCCCATCACCGAGATCCGAGCGTTGGGCCACATCCACAGGAAGCGCGGCGAATATGCCCGCCCGCACATCGAATAGTTGCCCGCGCCGTAGGATCCCCCGATCACCACGGTCAGCTTGGGCACCCGCGCGCAGGCCACGGCGGTAACCATCTTGGCGCCGTGCTTGGCGATGCCACCGGCCTCGTAGTCGCGGCCGACCATGAAGCCGGCGATGTTCTGCAGAAACAGCAGCGGGATCCTGCGCTTGTCGCACAGCTCGATGAAATGGGCTCCCTTCAAGGCGGATTCGCTGAACAGCACGCCGTTGTTGGCAACGATGCCGACGGGGTGGCCGTGGATGCGCGCGAAGGCAGTCACCAGCGTTTTGCCGTAGTTGGCCTTGAATTCGCTGAATTCGCTGCGGTCGACCAGCCGGACGATCACCTCGTGTACGTCGTAGGGCACGCGCGGATCCGGCGGCACGACGTCGTAGAGCTCGGTCTGCGCGTGCTTCGGTTCGATCGACGGCAGCACCTCCCATTGGCGGGCCTCGCTGAGGCCGAAGGTGGCCACGATCGAGCGGACGATGCGCAGTGCGTGCTCGTCGTCGTCGGCCAGGTGGTCGGTGACGCCCGAAACACGCGAATGCAGGTCGCCGCCGCCGAGTTCCTCGGCCGAAACGATCTCGCCGGTGGCGGCTTTCACCAGCGGCGGGCCGCCCAGAAAGATGGTGCCCTGCTCGCGGACGATGACGGCCTCGTCGCTCATCGCCGGCACGTAGGCGCCGCCCGCCGTGCACGAACCGAGGACCGCGGCCACCTGCGGGATTTCCTTGGCGCTCATGGTCGCCTGGTTGTAGAAGATCCGCCCGAAGTGCTCACGGTCGGGAAAGACCTCGTCCTGGCGCGGCAGGAACGCGCCGCCGGAGTCCACCAGGTAGATGCACGGCAGCCGGTTCTGCAGCGCGACCTCCTGCGCGCGCAGGTGTTTTTTGACCGTCATCGGATAGTAGGTGCCGCCCTTGACCGTCGCGTCGTTGGCGACGACCATGCACTCGCGCCCCGACACCCGGCCGATCCCGGTGATGATCCCGGCGCCCGGGGACTCGTCGTCGTACATGCCGTTGGCGGCCAGCGGGGCCAGCTCCAAAAACGGGCTGCCCGGGTCGAGCAGGCGATCCACCCGCTCGCGGGGCAGCAGCTTGCCGCGGCTGACGTGGCGCTCCCGCGCGCGCTCGTTGCCGCCTAACGCCGCGGCCGCCAGCTTGGCGTTCAACTCGGCGACCAGCCGCCGGTGTTCGTCGGCGAACGACGGCGCGGTTCTGACAGCAGTGCTCACGGCTGCCTCCCGGTCAGCAAAAGGGGCGGTTCGGTTTTGGCGAGCACCTCGTCGACCGACACCTCGGGGGCCGTCTCGACGAGGTGCAGGCCGTCGTCGCACACGTCGATGACGGCGAGGTCGGTGATGATGCGGTCGACACACCCCACGCCGGTCAGCGGAAGGGTGCACCGCTCAACGATTTTCGGGGTGCCGTCGCGTGCGGTGTGGCCCATCATGACGATCACCTTACGGGCGCCGTGCACCAGGTCCATCGCGCCGCCCATGCCCTTGACCAGCTTTCCCGGAATCATCCAATTGGCGAGGTCGCCGGCGGCCGAAACCTGCATCGCCCCAAGCACCGCGACATCGAGGTGCCCGCCGCGGATGATTCCGAACGAGGCCGAGGAGCCGAAGAACGCCGCGCCGGGCATCGTGGTGATGGTCTCCTTGCCAGCATTGATCAGGTCGGCGTCGACATCCCCGGCCCGCGGATAAGGCCCGACGCCGAGCACCCCGTTCTCCGAATGGATGACGACGGTGACGCCGTCGGGGATATGGTTCGGAACCAGCGTGGGCATCCCGATCCCGAGGTTGACATATTGGCCGTCCTCGAATTCGGCGGCCACCCGGGCGGCCAGGCCCTCCCTCGTCCAGCTCACGGGCGCACCGTCACCTTCTCGATGGGCTTGGCGGGGTTGGGCACATGGACGACCCGGTGAACGAAGACGCCGGGGGTGTGCACCGCGGCCGGATCGATCTCCCCTGGCTCGACGAGGTGTTCGACCTCGGCGATGGTGATCCTGCCGGCCATCGCGCAGTCGGGATTGAAGTTGGCGGCGGACGCCCGGTAGACCAGGTTTCCGTGCCGGTCGCCCTTCCAGGCGTGCACCAGCGCGAATTCGGTGCGGATCGCGCGCTCGAGAACGTAGGTCACGCCGTCGAATTCGCGGGTCTCCTTGGGGGACGACATCACCGCCACCGCGCCGGCCGCGTCGTAGCGCCACGGCAAGCCGCCGTCGGCGACCGGGGTGCCGACTCCGGCGGGCGTGTAGAAAGCCGGGATTCCCGCGCCACCGGCGCGCAGTCGCTCCGCCAGCGTGCCCTGCGGGGTCAGCTCCACCTCGAGTTCACCGGCGAGGATCTGGCGGGCGAATTCCTTATTGTCGCCCACGTACGAGGCGACGGCCCGGCGAATTCGCTTGTGGTGCAACAGCGCTTCCAGCCCCACCCCGTAGCCGCCGCAGTTGTTGGACACCGTCTCGAGGTCGCGGACGCCGCTGTCGACCAGCGCCGCGATGAGTGCCTCCGGGATGCCGCAGAACCCGAATCCCCCGACCGCCAAGGACGACCCGTCGGTTATGTCGGCGACCGCTTCGGCGGCACTCGCCACCACCTTGTCCATCGCCCAGCAGCCTCCGATTTCAGTTAATCTTCATTAACTCAGTGCGAGGATACCATCGCCCGCGCCGCCGAGTCCAGCGCGCCGACGGCGCTCAGTCCCGGTCACGCACGAGCCGATAACCCGTGCTAAGTTAGTGGCGATTAACCGAACGGGCAGACGGAGGGCGCCATGACCACGTCCGCGCCACAGCCCGATCGCCCAAATCGCCGCAGCCGGTTGAAATCCGATCGGCGCCAGCAGCTCCTGTCGGCCGCCGAGCGCCTCTTCGCCGAGCGCGGTTTCCTCGCCGTCCGCCTGGAGGACATCGGCGCGGCCGCCGGTGTCAGCGGCCCCGCGATCTACCGCCACTTCCCCAACAAGGAGTCGCTGCTGGTCGAGTTGCTCGTCGGAATCAGCACCCGCCTGCTCGCCGGGGCGCGGGATGCGCGGGCCCGCAATGTCGACGCGGCCGCCGCGCTGGACGACCTCATCGACTTCCACCTCGACTTCGCGCTGGGCGAGCCGGACCTGATCCGCATCCAGGACCGCGACCTGGCACACCTCCCGGAAGCCGCCGAGAAGCAGGTGCGCAAAGCGCAGCGCCAATACGTCGAGGTGTGGGTCGGGGTGCTGCGGGAGCTCAACCCCAAGCTGGCCGAGGCCGACGCCCGGCTGGCGGCGCACGCGATATTCGGCCTGCTCAATTCGACGCCGCACAGCATGAAGTCCCCGGACGATTCGCGCGGCAAGGCCGCCGGTGCGGCGCGGTCGCGCGCCGTCATGCGGGCCATGACCGTCGCCGCGCTGACCGCCGGCCATCAGTGCCCCTGAATTTGGCATCAACAGGAAGGCGCTCACGCAGGGCCCGCGCTTAGGTACCCTGCAAGCCATGAGGTGGACATGAACGATCCACGTCGAACCGAGCGGTTTAGTCCCCCTCTGTCGGGGTCAGGACCCGCCGGATCGCCGGGTTCTCCGTATCCGCCGCCCGCCGATCCGGCGTACGCCGACCAGACGGGGCCCTACGCATCCACCTACGGCGGGTACAGCCCGCAGTGGGCGTCGAACCTTAACGACACCAAGCAGCTCCCGGCGTACTGGCAACAGGAGCTGCCCCCGTCGGGCGAGGCGCCGGCCGGGGGCCTGCCTCCGCCGCCGCCCGGGGGCCCCAAGTCATCGCGATGGTTGTGGTTGGCCGCCGGTGCTGCGGTGCTGTTGGTCGTCGCGCTGGTGATCGCGCTGGTCCTCGCCAACAACGCGATCAAGACCCAGACCGCGGTCCCGCCGCTGCCCACCATGCCCGAAACGAGCGAGACCCCGACGCCGACCCCGTCGACGCGGACGTCGCCGCCGTCGCGCACCTTCCGGCCGTTGCCGCCGCCGACCGCGTCGGGTCCGCCGACCGACACGACCGGCCCGGGCGCGATGCAGGACGTCGTCTACAGCGTGACCGGCGAAGGCCGCGCGCTCAGCATCGTGTACATCGGCACCGGCGACGTCGTCCAGACCGAGTTCAACGTCGCGCTGCCCTGGACCAAAGAGGTCAGTCTGTCGAAGTCGGCCGCGCACCCCGCGAATGTCACCATCGTCAACTTCGGCCACGAAGTCAGCTGCTCCGTCACCATCGCCGGGGTCCAGGTGAGCCAGCGCACCGGGGCGGGCCTGACGATTTGCGACGCGCGGGGCTAGCTAGATAACTAGGCCTGCGCGTGCTGTTGGTCGCGCGCCGGAACACGAACCGCCAGCATCGCCAACAACCCGGCGATCAGGACCAGGCAGATCCCGCCGACGCCGGCGCGCACGGCGCCGAACGCGTCGACGAACACCGAGAACAGCCACGGCGCCACGAACGACACCGCCCGCCCCGTCATCGTGTAGAGCCCGAACGCGACGCCCTCACCGCCGTGCTTGGCCAGCTGCAGCAACAGGGCGCGCGACGACGACAGGGACGGACCGACGAACACGGCCAGCAGCAGTCCGCACAGCCAGAAGGCATGCGCGCCGGACGACGCCATCAGGGTGGCCGACACGGCGATGAGCGCCACCAGCGATCCCACGATGACCGGTTTGGATCCGATCCGGTGGTCGACGAACCCGCCGGTCACCGCGCCGATTGCGGCCACGACGCTCGCCGCCACGCCGAACACCAGCACATCGGCCTGCGACAGGCCGTAGACGTTGACGCCGAGAACCGCGCCGAAGCCGAAGATGGCCGCCAGCCCGTCGCGGAACAGCGCGCTGGCCCCCAGGAAGTAGACCAGGTTGCGGTTGCGGCGCCATTCCGCGCTCACCTCTGCCCACAGCTTGCGATAGCCGCCGAGCATGCCGGTCGGACGCGAAGTCTCGCCGACGTCCGTCAGCCGGTGGGCGACAAACAGCAACGGCAGCGCCAGCACCGCAAACCACGCCGCGGTCAGCAGCATCGCCGTCCGGACGTAGAGTCCGTCATGGACGGGCACGTGCAGCAGCCCGCGCACCGGGCCGGTGCCGGAGATGAAACCGAAATAGACCAGCAGCAACAAAACCACGCTGCCGGTGAACCCTGCGGCCGCGCCCAGGCCGGAGATGCGGCCCGCCGTCTGCGGCGTCGAGACCTGACGCAGCATGGCGTTGTACGGCACCCCGGCCAGGTCGCCGCACGCGGCCGTGGTCGACAGCAGCACCAGACCCGCCCACAGATAGCTCGGGTCGTCGCGGATCAGGAACATCGAACTCGTTGAAGCGACGGCGAGACCGCTCAACACCGTGAGCGCCACCCGCCGACGGTGCGGGGCCTCTACCCATACCCCGACGAGCGGCGCCAACACCGCGATGGTCAACCCCGCGATGGCGAGCGAGCGACCCAGCCAACTCGCGGGTGACGTACTGCCGGACATGCCCGCTCCCACGCTGCCGGTCAGGTAGACCGAGAAGACGAAGGTCGCCACGATGGCGTTCATGCCCAGGGAGCCGCAGTCCCACAGCGCCCACGCCGCCACCTGCGATGGCACGGGTGCGCCCGGACGCTGACTCATGCCCCGAACTGTATAAGTCTCGTCGCTGTCTACCATTGGCCGCATGCCGGTACCAGCTCCCAGTCCCGACGCTCGCGCCGTTGTCACCGGGGCTTCGCAAAACATCGGCGCGGCGCTGGCCACCGAACTCGCCGCGCGCGGGCACCACCTGATCGTCACGGCGCGACGCGAGGACCTGCTCAACGACCTGGCGGCCCGGCTGACCGAGAAGTTCGGTGTGACCGTCGAGGTGCGGCCCGCCGATCTGGCCGACCCGACGGAACGGGCGAAGCTGTGCGACGAGTTGGCGGCCCGGCCCATCTCGATCCTGTGCGCCAATGCGGGTACCGCGACGTTCGGTCCCGTCGCGGGCCTCGACCCGGCGGGCGAAAAGGCCCAGGTGCAACTGAATGCTGTTGCGGTGCATGATCTTACGCTTGCCGTGCTGCCGGGCATGGTCGAGCGCGGGGCCGGCGGCATCCTGATTTCCGGTTCGGCGGCGGGCAATTCGCCGATCCCCTACAACGCCACCTATGCGGCCACCAAGGCGTTCGCGAACACCTTCAGCGAATCGTTGCGCGGTGAACTGCGCGGCTCCGGCGTGCACGTCACGCTGCTGGCGCCGGGCCCGGTGCGCACCGATCTGCCCGACGACGCCGAACGGTCGCTGGTCGAAAAGCTGGTGCCGGACTTCCTGTGGATCTCGACCGAGCACACCGCCCGCGTATCGCTGGATGCGTTGGAACGCAACAAGATGCGGATCGTCCCCGGCCTGACGTCCAAGGCCATGTCGGTGGCCAGCGGGTACGCGCCGCGCGCGATCGTGGCGCCGATCGTGGGCAGCTTCTACAAGAAGCTCGGCGGCGGTTAGGCGCTACTTCCGGCTGCCGCCGCCGCGGCCGAACTTGGCTCTGATGACCTCGCGGAGTCCCGTGTCAACGGCTCTTTGCACTTCCGGGTCGCGCCACAGCCGTTCCAGCAAGCCGGGCCCCTTCGGCTCGAAGGGCTCCGGCATGGCAGGGGGCACCGAGTCCGCGGGCACGGGCGGATAGCCGGACTGGGCCTGCGGAACTGGCGACCCGGCCTGGGGCTGCGCCGGTTCGTGTTCAACAGTTCGACCGTACTTCGCCTGCAGCGGACTGTTTTTGGCCGCCGCTACGATCTCCTCGGTGCCGATCGAGGCCATCAGCGACCGCGGGACTCGCATGCGGGTCCACGCGACGGGCGTCGGCGCGCCCTTCTCGGACAACACGGTGACGACGGCCTCCCCGATGCCGAGCGAGGTCAGCGCCGATTCCAGGTCGTACACATCGGTTTTCGGGTAGGTGCGGACGGTCTTGGCGAGCGCCGCCTGGTCGTCGGGGGTGAACGCCCGCAGCGCGTGCTGGACCCGCGCGCCCAGCTGGGACAGCACGTCGTTGGGTATGTCGGTGGGCAACTGGGTGCAGAAGAAGACCCCGACGCCCTTGGAGCGGATCAGCTTGACGGTCTGTTCGACCTGCTCGAGGAAGGCCTTGGAGGCGTCGGCGAACAACAGGTGCGCCTCGTCGAAGAAAAACACCAGCTTGGGCCTGTCGATGTCGCCGACCTCGGGCAGTTTGGCGTACAGGTCGGCCAGCAGCCACATCAGGAAGGTGGAGAAGATGACGGGCCGCACCGACTGGCCGCTGAACTCCAGCAGCGAGATGATGCCGTGCCCGCCGTCGACGCGCAGCAGATCCTGCGGGTCGAGCTTCGGCTCGCCGAAGAACGTGTCCCCGCCCTCGCCGGCGAGGTTGACCAGCGCCCGCAGGATGACCCCCGCCGTCGTCGACGACACCCCGCCCAGATCCTTCAGGTCGGCCTTGCCCTCGTCGCCGGCCAGGTGGCTGATGACGCCGCGCAGATCCCCCAGGGTGACCAGCGGTCGCCCGGCCTGCTGGGCCCAATGGAAGATCAGCCCCAGCGTCGACTCCTGAGTGGCGTTGAGCCCCAACACCTTCGACAACAGCACCGGCCCGAAGCTGTCAACGGTCGCCCGCACCGGCACGCCCACTCCCCCGGTGCCCAGCGACAAGAACTCCACCGGGAATCCGGCCGGCCGCCAGTCGTCGCCGGTGTCCTTCGCGCGCGCTGCGGTCTTGTCGTTGGCCTCGCCGGGGCGGGCCAGACCGGACAGGTCGCCCTTCACGTCGGCCATCAACACCGCCACGCCGGCGGCGCTGAGCTGCTCGGCGATCAGTTGCAGCGTCTTGGTCTTGCCGGTTCCGGTCGCGCCCGCCACCAGGCCGTGCCGGTTGACAGTCGCCAGCGGGATGCGAATCTGCGCAGTCGGGTCCGCCACGCCGTCGACGACGACCGTGCCCAACTCCAGCGCCTGGCCTTCGACGGCGTAGCCGTTGGCGATTCGCTGTGCGGGTGTCGCCGCTGAATCGGTGGTCATCGCTCGCCCTTCGTCCCGGTCGCAACGCTCACCCTACTTGCCGGGAGCGGGCGGGGGCAGGGCTCGCGCGGGCCCGATGCACGCCTACGCTGAGCGCTGTGCGCGACGAATTGGTGTGGATCGACTGCGAGATGACCGGGCTGGATCTGAGCTCGGACAAGCTGATCGAGATCGCGGTCCTGGTCACCGACGCCGAGCTGAACGTGCTCGGCGACGGAGTCGATGTGGTGATCCACGCCGAGGACGCCGCGCTGTCGTCGATGATCGAAGTGGTCGCCGAGATGCACTCGCGCTCGGGGCTGGTCGAGGAGGTCAGGGCCTCCACCGTCGACGTGGCGACCGCCGAGGCGATGGTGCTCGACTACGTCACCGCCCACGTCAAGCAACCCAAGACCGCACCGCTGGCGGGCAACTCGATCGCCACGGATCGGGCCTTCATCACCCGCGACATGCCAAAGCTGGACTCCTACCTGCACTACCGGATGATCGACGTCAGCTCGATCAAGGAACTCTGCCGGCGCTGGTACCCACGCATCTACTACGGCCAGCCGGCCAAGGGGCTCGCGCACCGGGCGCTGGCCGATATCCACGAGTCCATCCGCGAACTGCGCTACTACCGGCGCACCGCGTTCGTGCCGCCGCCGGGTCCGTCCATCAGCGAAATCGAGACCGTGGTCACCGACCTCCAAGGCCCAGCGAACGCCACGAGAGCAATCGATTCGGACTCCGAGCCACCGACCGGCTAGTATCGGTGGTCGCCGCTCATTGGCCGGATGCCGGCTCGCGGCAATGGTGGCTGTAGTTCAGCTGGTAGAGCACCAGGTTGTGATCCTGGGTGTCGCGGGTTCGAGTCCCGTCAGCCACCCCACCGCGTCAGAAGTGGTAGTTGGCCCCTCCACTTCCTGGCCCCCCTAGTCTCCGGGCAGTCCGAGCGACGTGCAGTTGACGTGAGCGTTCTGACCGGAGGCGGATTTTTGTTCCTTGACCGATCCATTCACGGTGATCTGGCAAGACACCTGCCGGCCGGTCGTGGTCCCGGAAACCGACAACGTGCCGTAGCTGTACGTTCCTCCGGACGGTGTCGTCGTAAACGTCAGGGACCACGGATTGGGCGGGTTGCTCACCAACTGCAGGTTGGCGGCCGCGTCGAAGTACGACACATCCGCCAGCGGGGCGTCCGAGTTCACGGTGTAGACGACGGCGTAGGCGGGAGGATCGGCCGCGGCTCCCGGGGCGGTCATCAGCGGGATCCCGGCTACCAGGGCAGCAACGGCGGCGCGTTGCGATTTCATCGGCAGATTTTAATCTTTTCCTACTCGCGGGCGGCGAATCGATTAACTGCGTTCATGGTCGTCGTTGCGCCATTCTCCGTGCGCGCGCATATCGTCTTCGTACGCCCGGGCTTCCGCCGCCATCTGCCGGTAAGCGGCGGCGCTCTCGGGGCTTGCGAACTGTTCCCCTACTTCGGCCGTGAGCAGCCGGACCAACTCCAGGACGAATTGCAGGTTCCGTCCGCTGTTCAGCGCGTCCTCGATCGAGTCGATCATGTCTTGGAACCGCATGTCGCTGTCGGCGGCCGCGGCTAGCGCGAGTGTCACGGCGGCGCGGCGGGTGTCGTCGGGCCAGATGGAATCGTCGTGCGGTGGTTTCATTTCCACTTCCTCCCATCCCGGGCGCCCTCAACCGGCGAGACGAAAGCCACGTCGATCGCTACCAAATCCGTTGCAGCGAAACAATGATGACCAAACCGCCGCCGCCAATGAACTTCCGCGCCGACTGGGCGTCTTCGCCGGCGAGCAGGTCGCGGTTCGAGTCGCCCGACTCAACCCAACGAGCCGGAGGACCCTTCGGCGGCCTGCCCGGGTGCCAGAGGCCGCTTCAGGGTGCAGACGATGCTCCACTCGAAATAATGATCCCCGCCGCTGTCGTACTCCTTGAACCGGCGGGCGACCTGACTGCGCTGCACCGAGGAGCCGACGATCTCCCAGCCCTGTTCTCCATAAACCTTCGACTGGCGACTCGCCTCGTCGATCACCGCCGCGAGGGACTCGTTCGTGTAGTGCACGAAGGTGGTTTCCCACCGCTGCGGATACCAGTTGCCGTCGGAGGCCAGCCACCACCCTGGCCCGGGCGAAGGAGTATTCATGGGCCGGCACCTTACGCCACACAGGTCGCCAATTCGTGAATGAAACGTGACCTGCGCCGAAAGCTCGTCAGGTGTCGGCGTTCCCGGCCTTCCACACCGGCCACGGGACGTTCCAGTCGCCCAGTCCCTCGGTGCCCGGCAGCGTCGGCCCCACAGTGTGGACGACCTCGACGATGTCGCCGCTCTTGCTGTGGTCGTAGAACCACTCCGCGTTGCTCGGGCTGACGTTCAAACACCCGTGGCTGGTGTTGGTGTGACCCTGCGCGCCGACCGACCAGGGCGCCGAATGCACGAAGACGCCGCTGTACGACATCTGCGTGGCCCACTCGACCTCGGTGCGATACCCGTTGGGCGAGTTGACCGGAACGCCATACGTCGACGAATCCATGATGATGTGCTTGAAGCGTCCACCGATGATGTAGACGCCGTTGGCGGTCGGGGTGCTGTCCTTGCCCATCGACGTCGGCATGGTCTTGACCACTTCGCCGTTGACCCGCACGGTCACCATCTTGGTGGTGTCGTCGGCGGTCGAGATCACCTCGTCGCCGATCGTGAAGTGCGTCTTGACGTTGTCCTCGCCGAACATCCCGTCGCCCAGATCGACGCCATAGGTGTTGACCGCCACGTCGATGGCCGTGCCCGGCTTCCAGTAATGCTCTGGGCGCCAACGCACTTCGCGATTGTTCAGCCAGTAGAACGCACCCTCGACGGGCGGGTTGGTGGTGATGACGATGGCCTTCTGGGCCGCGGCGCGGTTGGCGATGTTCTCGTCGAAGCGGATCGCCACGGGCTCGCCGATGCCGACGACCTCGCCGTCGCCGGGGTTGACGTAGGGCATCGTCAGGTGGGCCGGCGAGCTGGTCTGGAAGGTCATCTGGCGGGTCGCGGCGCCACCCAGGCCCAGCGCCTTGACGTTGAGCGTGTAGCGCCTGTTGTAGCCCAGCTGCTCGGTCGTCGACCAGCGCAGCCCGTCGGGGCTGAGCTGACCGCTGATCGACCTGCCGTTCTCGTTGACCATGGTGACCGAGCCGAGCACGCCGTCGGCGACGCTCACCGTCACCGGCGCATCCACGGTGACGCCGACGGCCCCATCGTTGACCGAGGAGGTCAGCTTCGGCACCAGCAGGTCGCCGAACGGCGTCCCCTTGTCGAAGATGACCTTCGCCGGCGCGGCGGTGTGGGTGCTGCTGCACGCAACGCCGACGACAGCAAACACGACCATGGCGGCAACCAGCCACGGTCGGCGTTTGCGCAAAGGGGTCATCGAGTGACCTTCCAATTCGATCGGCATCGTGTGGTCACCGCTGACCAGAAACAGTGGAAGCATTGTAATGGCTTTTCGGCCGCCCACGACGCGACATGGGCGGTTCAGCGATTCAACCGTTACACCGGTTGGCTGACCGCGTGTCGCCGCCGGGCGTCGACCCGATCGCGGGTCGCGACGGCCTCGACGCGCGCGAGTTTGACGATGGCTGCCGTCATCACCACCGCGGCCGCGCCCAGGGCGATCATTCCGGCGCGACCGTTGTCGAGCGTCTCGTCGAGGACGACAACGCCCAGGACCGCGGCCACCACGGGCTGCGACACCTGCAGGGTCGGCATCGAGGCGGTCAGGGGCCCCGCCCGGAACGCCGCCTGGCTCCACACCACACCGCCCACCGCCGCCAGCACGCAGGCGTAGAACTCGGGGGTTCGGGCCGCCGCCCATCCGCCGTCGCCAAGCCGGGCGACGACCTCTTTGGTCAGCACCGCGAAAACCCCCCACAGCGATCCCGACACGAAAGCGAACAGCGTGGCGGCCACGGCACCACCCCGAATTCGGCCTGCCGACACGCACGTCACGAGCAGCGGCGCCAGGACCGCGGCCACCACGGCCCACGCTCCCAGGGCGGCACTCGACCGTCCGGCCTGCGGATTGCCGACGATGACGACCACGATCACGGCGGCGGTCAGCAACCCGGCCCAGATCCACTCGCGGGCGCTCACCGTGCGATGCCACAACCTGGCATTGACGGGCAGCGCGAACAGCAGCGAAAGCATCAACAGCGCCTGCACCAGCAGCACCGATCCCCGCCCCAGCGCGGCCGCCTGCAACGCGATGCTCGCGACGAGCAGCAGGGCTCCCCACCACCACCGCCGGTTGCGCAGCAGCCGGGCGAACAATTCGATGTGGCCCACCGACCTGTCGGTGATGCAGTGCGCTGCCCGCTGCTGCAGGACGTCGCCGACGGCGATGCACAGCGCGGAACCCGTGGCGAGCAGGGCGGCGCTAACCACGGTCGGTCACGGCCCTCGTGGGCCACCGCTTGATCAGGGGCTGCCGCGGGTCGTGCTCATCGGCGGCCAAGCGCCGCCGCCCCACCGCGGCCGCGGCCGCTTCACCGGTCGTCAACCGTTCGCGCAGCCAGAACAGCGGCCTGGGCGCCCACCACGTCCATCGGCCAAGCGCGTGGATGAATGCCGGAACCAGCACCATCCGGACCAGGGTTGCGTCGGCCAGCACCGCAAGTGTCAGGCCGAGACCGAGCATGCGCATGAAGGACACGTGCGCGGGGATCAGCGCGGCGAACGAAATCGACATCACCACCGCGGCGGTGGTGACCACCCGGCCGATGCCGGCCAGTCCCAGCGCCGTGCTCTCGTCGGTCACGGCGTGCGCCTCGGCGGGATTCGGGCGCGCTTCCCGGGCGAGCGGAGAGGCGAGCCAGTACTCGTGGATCCGCGAGACCAGGAAAACCTCGTAGTCCATGGCCAGCCCGAACGCGATGCAGAACAACAACACCGGGATGTTGGCGTTCAGGGTCCCGTTGGGTGTGGTCCCGAGCGCGCCGAGGTGGCCGTCCTGGAAGATCCACACCATCGCGCCGAACGCCGCCGTCAACGACAACACGTTGCACACCAGCGCCTGCAGCGGCAGCACCGCGCTGCCGGTGAGCAAGAACAGCAGCGTGAAGGTGATGAGGGCGATCAGTGCAAGCACCATCGGAAGCCGAGTGGTGATCGCGTTGACACTGTCGCGGTTGATCTGCGCCAGACCGGTCATCTCGACGGATCGCCCCGCCGGCCCGGGGACCGCGTGCAAGCGGTCGAGCTGGGTGCTCGAGGCCTGCGAATACAGCGGCGCGGTGGTGGCCACGGTCAGGAACGCGCTGCCGTCGGCCATGCCGGTGGCCGCGGCTGGCGGCCCCGCCGGGGATCCGCCGACGAATGTCCCGGTCGGCGCGGTGACCGCGGAGACGTCGGGCACCCGGGACAGGTCCGCGGCGTAGCGCTCCAGGTCGGCGGGCGTCACGCCCTGGGCGTCGGGGACGACGACGGACACCGAGGTTCCGAACCCGTTGCCGAAATCGTTGTCCAGCATGTCGGCGACCTGGCGCGCCGACGCGGACCGGGGCAGTACGCGCTCATCCGGAAAGCCCCACTTCACCCCGAGGAACGGGACGCCCAGCAACAGCAGCAACGCGACGACGCTGAGCCCGACCGGCAGGGCGTGGCACAGCACGAACTTGGTCGATCGGTACCAGAACAGCGAGTAGACCGGCTTGTGCGCGTGGTCGCGCCACGACGGCGCCCGGGGCGGCACCCGGCGAGCGAACCACCGGCGCAAATCCAGCGCGTCCAGCCGGGGACCTAGCAGCGCAATCGCCGCCGGCGTCACCACGACGGAGGCGAGCGCGACGATGACCGCGGCGGCAACGATGGTGTAGGCGGACGACTTCAGGAAGTACATCGGGAACAGCGCCATCACCGCCATCGACAACCCCACGGTGGTCGCCGAGAACAGCACGGTGCGGCCGGCGGTGGCCATGGTCCGGAACAGCGCCCGGTCTCGAGCCATGGCCCGCAACAGCTCCTGCTCCCCGTCGGCGGCCCGTGCCAGCTCCTCGCGGTAGCGGCTGATGATCAGCAGGTTGTAGTCGATCGCCAGGGCCAGGCCCATCGCGATGCTCAGGTCCAGGGCGTACGTCGAGACGTCGGTGGCGAAACTGATCAGCCGCAATACCGACATGGTGCAGACGATGACGAGGGCGCCCATGCCGACCGGGAGCGCCGCCGCCACCACACCGCCCAGCACCCACACCAGCACCGCGAAGCTCAGCGGAATCGCGATGGACTCCATCAGCATCAAGTCGCGCGCGTTCTGGTCGTTGATCTGGGCATACGCAACGGCCATGCCGCCCGCGCGCACGGTGACGCCGGCGCGGTCGTGCACCAGTTCGCGGGTGAGCGTGCCGGCGTAATTCTGGGCGTCGTTCTCCCCGCCCTTCAGGCCGGCCACGATCAGCCCGGACGTGTGGTCCTTGCTGATCAGCTGGGCGGCGACCCGCGGCGCGTCCGTCCACGCCGAGGACACGTTCAAGACCCACGGCGACCGTTTCAGATGGTCGACGATGTCGCTGGCGACCTGGCGCGCACGATCGCTGCGGGCGCCGGTGGGGTCCGTCACCGCGATCACCATCTGCTGGTCGGTTTGGTTGAATCGGTCCCTGAGCACGGCGGTCGCCCGCGCGGACTCCGACGTCGGGTCCTGAAATCCGCCGCCCGACAGCTTGTTGACCACCGGGATGCCGAAGACTGCCGCCCCCAGCAGGAGCAGGACCGTGACCGCGATGATGCGGCGCGGCGCGGCGATGGCAAGCCGAGTGATTCCTTGCAGCATGGGGTATCGCTATACCCAGACAGGGCCGGTCTGACCCGCCGCGGCGCGACTCGGGGTTTGGCGGCCAACCACCCGGGTATCGGACGCGAGCGATCCCCGGTAAGCGGATTCGGTGGGGGGAGCGCCGGTTCGGCTGGGCTACAAGCAGATTGGATGAGCGATGAACACGAGGGACGACGCCATCACGATCAGACATCCAACCGAAGATGACTGGCAGGCGGTCTATGAGAACCAGGCCCGCACGTTCGGGGATCCGGTGGACCCGCGCGCCGTGGAAGCCTGGAAACGCCGGGTCGAACTCGAGGACATCCTCGTCGCCGAGGATGTGTCCGACCCGGAGAATCCGATCCTGGTGGGGACGTCCATCATCTACCGCGCGCGGCTCACCGTGCCCGGTGGCGGCAGCCTGCGCGCGGCGTGGCTGACGATGATCGCCGTCGCATCGACCCACCAGGGAACGGGCATCTGGGCACAGCTCAGCGCCCAAGGGCTGGGAAAGCTGCTGGAGCGGGGCTACCCGGTCGTCTGTGGCGTGCCGACCCAGACCGCGATGTACGACGGATTTGGCGCCGGTGTGGCGAGCTACACCCGCTCCTACTCCATCGACCGCCGCTTCGCGAAGCTGCGCGCCGCTCCGAGCGGAAGCCGGGCGCGCGAGGTCAACGCCGAGGAGGCGCGACGCCTCCTGCCCGAAATCTACGACCGGTGGTGCGCGGCGACCGCTGGCGCGGTGGAACGCGACGACGCATGGTGGGCCGACTTTTTGGAGGACAGGCCCACGCAGCGCGGCAATGGATCCGCCCTGAACTTCACCGTCCATCCGGACGGCTTTCTGGCCTACCGCGTCATCGGCGCGGGCAAACACGCCTTTCGGCCGCCATTCGGCTCGGTGATCGTCGAGGACTTCTTCTCGATCACGGGCGAGGCCCACAGCGAGCTGCTGCAGAGTCTGCTGGCGCTGGAGATGTTCGACAACATCGAGATCGACGTGCCGGTCGACGACGCGCTGCCCCTCAAGCTGCGCGACCAGCGCGCCGCGCAGACCGCCGGCGTGAGCGATTTTCTGTGGGTGCGGATCAACGATGTGCCCGAAGTCCTTGGCGCACGGGTTTACTCCGCCGACACCGACGTCGTGCTGGACGTCACAGACCCGCTCAACCTCGCGGGAGGGCGATTCCTGCTCCAGACCCGCGACGGCACGGGTAAATGCACGCCGCATGACGGGCCCGCGGACATCGAGATCGGTCTGGCCGAATTGGCGACGATCTATATGGGCGCGCACCGCGTGTCCCAACTGGCGCGAGCCGACCGCATCACCGAGCTGCGTCCCGGTGCGCTGCGGGACCTCGATGCCGCGTTCAGCGTCGAGCGCGCCCCTTATTGCGGGACGCTTTTTTGACAGTCCTTGGCGAACAAGACCTTTCCCGCGCCACCCGGGTAGGGGCCGTCGACCCGCCGCTCGACGGGTATCCTGGACGACATCGGGATTTCGCTTGGCGGCAGGACGCCTGTTATTGTCGCCTACGCGGTCTCGGCCGTACACGGCGCCGTTAGCTCAGTTGGTAGAGCAGCTGACTCTTAATCAGCGGGTCCGGGGTTCGAAACCCTGACGGCGCACTTGACAGGCGCATCTCGGCGGGTCCTGTGCCGGATGCTAGGTTTGCGGACCCGGCGGCACCGCGTGCCGGGGCTGGTGGAGCAGAGCACGAACCAGCGGGCGCGGCCCGACGGACCGAAGCATCTGGCTGGCCGGGCGGACTCGTACGCGCTTCGGCCACCAGAACCAGCGTCCCATCACCGTCATGATCGACGGCGTGATGAGCGATCGCACGACGAAGGTGTCGAACATCAGGCCGAGCCCGATCGTCGTGCCGAACTGGCCGATCGCCCGGAGATCGCTGGTGATCATCGTGGCCATGGTGACCGCGAACACCAGACCGGCGGCGGTCACCACCGGGCCGGTGAGACCCATGCCGCGGATCAATCCCGTTTTCAGGCCCGCCCCGATCTCCTCCTCGATTCGGGACACCAGCATCAAGTTGTAGTCCGAACCCACGGCCAACAACACGATCAGCGCGAATTCGGTTGCCACCCAGTGTAACTGGAAATGAAGAAGGTGCTGCCAGATCAGTGTCGAGAACCCGAACGCGGCCCCCAGCGACATCACGATCGTGCCGACGATCACGCCCGCGGCGACCAAGGCGCGGGTGACGAGCACCATGATGATGAAGATCAGCACGATCGAGGCCACCCCGGCGATCATCAGGTCGAACTTCGCGCCGTTGGCGATGTCGTTGAACGTCGCGGCCGTACCGCCGAGGTAGATGTCGGCGTTCTGCAACGAGGTGAGTTTCAGCGCCTCCTTGGCCGCTTGGCGTTCCTTGTCGACGGACGAGATTCCTTGCGTCGTCGCCGGATCCACCGCGTGAGTGATGATGAAGCGGGCGGCCTTGCCGTCCGGTGACACCATCAACCGCAGTCCCAGCTGGAAGTCCGGGTTGCCGAAGATCTCGGGCGGCAGGTAGAACAGGCTCTCGATCTGAGAGTCGTTGAACGACTTGCCCATCACGGCGTTCGTATCGGTCAGCCGGTCGAATTGATCGATGAGGCTGTCGAATGTGCTGTAAATGGTCAGGGTGGTATCCCTGATTGCCTTCGAGGTCGCGATATTCTCCGGAATGATGGCCAGCAATTCGCGTGTGGCCGCAGCCGTGTGGTTGAGGTCGCCGGTGAGGGCGTGAAACTTTTCGGCCAGTTGATCGAACCCGTCCACGGCGTCGAACAGGCTCCGTAACGACCAGCAGATCGGGATGTCGTAGCAGTGCCGCTCCCAGTAGAAGTAGCTGCGGATCGGTCTCCAGAAGTCGTCGAAATCCGCTATGTGGTCCCGGATCTCGTCCGTGATGGCCGCCGTCTCCGCCGTGGTTTTCGAGCTGTCGTCCGCGGCGTCCGCGAGCTTCTGGGTCACCGCGTACTGGCGCTCCAACAGGGCGATCTGGGTGTCGAGGAAGCCCGTGATTTTCTTGATGTCGCCGACGCGGGCCTTCAGGTAGTCGAGGTTGTCGCGGATCGGCGCGGTTTGCACACTGAGCTGGAACGGCACGGACCCATCTTGGATCGGTGGCCCGAGGGGCCTGGTGATGCTCTGCACCCGTTCGATGCCGGGCACTCGGAAAATGGCTCCGGCGATCTTGTCCAGCACCAGCATGTCGGTGGGGTTGCGCAGATCGTGGTCCGATTCGATCATCAGAATATCCGGGTTCAGCCGCGCCTGGGTGAAGTGTTGATCGGCCGCGTCGTACGCCTGGACCGACGAGGCACTCTTGGGCAGGTAGTACAAGTCGTTGTAGCGGGGGTTGAAGCCCATCAACCCAATGGCGCCGACGATCGCCAGGATGACGGAGCTGGCGAGGATGGGTGCCGGCCACCGCACGATGGCCGTCGCCAGGCGACGCCACCGGGTGTAGTTGAACTTCCGCTTCGGATCGAATAATCCGAAGCCGCTCGCGACCACGATCAGGGCCGGCGTCAGGGTCACCCCGGCGGCCACCACCACCAGCAGACCGATCGCGCACGGAAACGCCAGCGAACTGAAGTAGGGCAGCCGCGTGAAATGCAGACATGCCAGCGCCCCGACGATCGTCAAACCCGAACCCAGCACTACCTTGCTGACCCCGGCGAAGGTGTCGTAGTAGGCGGCTTCACGGTCCAGTCCCCGCTCGCGGGCCTCCTGGTAGCGGCCGACCATGAAGATCGCGTAGTCGGTACCCGCGGCAATGGCCAGTGCCGTCAGCAGGTTGACGGCAAAGGTCGACAGCCCCATGATGCCGGTGTCGCCCAGCAGCGCCACCACGCCTCGGCCGGTGGCCAGTCCGACGAACAGAATCACCATCGTCAGCAGCACAGTGCCGACGGACCGATAGACGAACATCAGCATCACCGCGATGATCACGATGGTGATGATCGTCATCTTGAACAGGCTCGCGTTGCCCACGACGATCGTGTCGTCGGTCAGGGCTCCCTGACCCGCGACGTAGGCCTTCACCCCCGGCGGCGGCTTGGAGTCCCCGACGATCTTGCGAACCGAGTCAACCGACTTGTCGCCGACGGCGCCGCCCTGGTCACCGCGCAGGTTGACCTGGACGTAGGCGGACTTGTGGTCATAGCTCTCGACACCCGAGGCGGTGAACCGCTGCCCCCAGAAGTCGAGCGCATGCTCGACATGTTCGGTGTCCTGCTTCAGCTTCTTGACCAGATCGTCGTAATACCGGTGGGCGTCTTGGCCCAGAGGCTTGTCGCCGACCAAGGTCACCAGGACGAGGTTGTCGGAGTCGTACTCCTTGAATTTCTCCCCGATGTGCTTCATCCCGGTCACCGACGGCGCGTCGGATGGCGAGAGTGGCACCGAGACATCCTCGGCGACCTTCTCCAACTGTGGGACGAAGACGTTGACGCCGACCGCGATCAGCAGCCAGATCACCACGATCGGCAGCGCCAGGACCCGGATGGTGCGGGCCAGGCGCGGTTTGTGCTCGACTTCGGCGCGCTGCGCGACGGGTATTTGGTCCGTGTCGCTCGTGTCGCTCGTGTCGACGGTCACGCGGATTTGTCCAAGCAGGAAACCTGCGCATCACGCGTGTTGACCTGTTGGTGATCGACCAATTTGCCGTCGACGGTGATCCGGCAGCCGATGGAGGGACTGTCGCCCTGGGCGACCACGTAGGCGAAGATGCCGGGCATTTCCGCAACGATCGTCTGCGACCACGGCAACGTGGTGAAGTTCGCCTGCTGCGGCTGGGCGTCGGCATCCATCCAGTTGACGACGCCGGTTGTCCCGGGTGGTCCCAGGATTTCGTAGACCGCGGTCTTGGCCGCGTAGGGCGGGGTCGCATCGCGCGGGTCGGGCTTGGGTAGGCCGGGTCCGGGAAAGACGCCGCTGAGACGGTCCACCGCGACGCCGCCGATGACCACCGCCACGACGACGACCAGCCCAACCCATGCCCGCTTGAGAAGCGTCAACACCGTCCCCCCCGATAGGAATGCGCGACGGGCTAATTATTTAGGCATCTCGTCGCCCGCACCACCGCTAGCCAACGCGATGCCTGCCGCGTTAATTCCTGCGCGGTGCGCCGTCACCACGGATCGGCGCGCCACCACGCCACTTGTCCCGCACAGACAGCACATGGCGACGCTCTACAAGGGACACACACGATCGTGCGGTGAGGCGGAAAGCTCTCGGGGACGGTCGTTTGAGTCGGCGGCATTGAATCATGCCGCGCCACAATCGATTTCGCTGCACAGCACTGGTCTTGCTGTGTGTCGACCTCATGGCCGTCGGTGTCATCGAGATGGCCGCGCGGTCGTGTCGAACCGCGGCGACAGCGAGGATCGAACCAGGCTGATTTGGTTTCAGAAAGGATTCGCTAGGGGCAGCCGGTTTGCACGGACGCCGGTTGTTCGCCGCGGGTCTGAAACCAGCACAGATTCAGGGCCTCGGCGCGTACGCTGACCGACATGGCTACCAAGACCAAGGTCAAGACCTGCGTACATTGCGGCCATACTTTCGATCCCAACGACCGACGGCGTGACTTGTCCGACCCGGATTGGCTTCCGGCCGCATCAGTCTATTGTTCGCATGAATGCAGTGACCGGTTCCATTGCGATCTGGGACATTGCTGCTCGGCCCACGTGAAAGAGAAGGCTCGGCGCGAAGCCGCCAAAGCGGCGCGATAATCAACACCCGCTACTTGCTGCACTGGGAGCGGGATATCCCGACCTCAGCGGTCCCTGATCCTGCGCACCGCCACGATCACGACGACCGAGGAGATGCCGACCAGCGAGGCGATCACCACCGGCTTCTTCACGAATTCCACCGCCCGCGCCTTGAGGTCGTCGGCGAGGCGGCGAGGGTTGGCCCGCTCGGCGAGTGAATCGACGGTGGCCGCCAGCTGGTCGCGGGCCACATCGATGTCCCGCTTGATGGCCTCGGGGTCCCGGTCCGCCACGTGTCTGTCCTCCAAGTCACCCATTTCCGGCTAGTGCACCTGCCGGAACTACCCTAGATCAGCCGGGGATAACCCCGACGCCGCGGTGAACAGAAGGGACTTACGTTGACCGAGACCACGCGACTCGCCCCTGGCGACAAGGCGCCTTCGTTCAGCCTGCCGGACGCCGATGGCAACAAGGTGTCACTGGCCGACTTCAAGGGACGCCGCGTCATCGTGTACTTCTATCCCGCCGCCTCCACCCCCGGATGCACCAAGGAGGCCTGCGACTTTCGCGACAACCTCCGTGACCTCAACGACGCCGGCGTGGACGTGGTGGGCATCTCGCCGGACAAGCCGGAGAAGCTCGCCAAGTTCCGGGATGCCGAAAAGTTGACGTTTCCGCTGCTGTCGGATCCCGACCGCAAAGTGCTGACGGCCTGGGGCGCGTACGGCGAAAAACAGATGTACGGCAAGACCGTCACCGGCGTGATTCGCTCGACGTTCCTGGTCGACGAGAAGGGCAAAATCGCCGTCGCGCAGTACAACGTCAAGGCCACCGGCCACGTCGCCAAACTTCGGCGCGACCTTTCGCTCTAGTCGAGTTACGGCCACCGCCGCGCCGGCGCGAGGAAATCGAGTAGCCGTTTACTCTATGCCGCATCGCAGCACCGCGGGACAATTGAGCATCCTGTTCTGACGGGTGGAGGACCGCCGGGGCTAGCGACAACCAGGGGCTGGCTCGAAGGTGGACCGACATGTCGTACGTCATCGCGGCGCCGGAGATAATGACTTCGGCCGCAACGGATTTGGCGACAATAGGCTCGGCGCTCAGCGCAGCGCACGCGGCGGCGGCGGCCCAGACTACGGGGGTGCTGGCCGCGGCCGAGGATGAGGTGTCGGCGGCCATTGCGGCGGTGTTCTCCGCCCACGGCCGGCAGTTTCAGGCACTGGGTGCGCAGGCGGCGGCGTTTCACGACCAGTTTGTGCGGGCGGTGCAGGCGACTGCGGGCTCCTACGCCGGCGCCGAGGCCGCCGGCGTGGTGGCGCTGGCGGCCGGCCCCGCGCAGACCCTCGAACAGGAGATCCAGGCCCTGCTCAACGCGCCCGCCCTCGGAAACACCTTCGTCCTCGTTCAGCAGGAAATTCAGCTGGCGAGAAACACGCTGGTCACCGGTATTTTCGGGACGCCGGCTGAACCGCCATTCTCGGCAACGCAGCCAGGGACCTTCACCGGCACACCGTCACCGCTGACCAGGTTGGAAGACGCGGTGATATTGCGGGCGGTGGGGGCTTTCATGAACCTGCCCGTGATCGACAGCCAGTTTGTGATGCCGAATTCGCCCCTTCTCGCGCTGCTTGCCAGCAACGCCCCGCCACTATCGCTGTTGGTTGGCAATTCCCCACCGAAGCTGTTGACGCTGCTGCTCGGTGAAACCGTCCAGCACACCACGTATGACGGCATGAGCGTCGTGCAGATCACCCCGGCCCATCCAGACGGCAACTACGTGGTGGCCATTCACGGCGGTGCGGGTATCTTTCCGCCCTTGATCTTCCACTGGCTCGCCTACACGGCGATGGCCCACCAGACCGGCGCGACCATCGAAGTGCCGATCTACCCGTTGGTGCAGCAGGGCGGCACCGCCGGTGTGGTGGTGCCCAAGATGGCGGGCCTGATCTCCTCGGAAATCGCCGCCCACGGCGCGTCCCACGTCAGCGTGCTCGGGGACTCGGCGGGAGCAAACATCGCGCTCGCGTCTGTCGAGTACCTGGTGGTCAACAACGAGACGGTGCCGGCATCGATGGTGTTGCTGTCTCCCCCGGTAGACCTATCCTGGAGCAATCCGAGCATCGGGTCGATCCGGGGTTCCTGGCTGCCCCCCGTCTCGACCATTCAACAGATCGCCAAGCAGTGGGCGGGCAATCTGCCCGCCAACAACTATGAGGTGAGCCCGCTGAACGGGCCGCTCAACGGGCTCCCGCCCACCACGGTCTACGCGGGCACCCAGGACATCACCGCACCCGACGTGTTGGTCCTGCAGCAAGAAGCCGCCGCCCAAGGGGCTCCGATCAGTTTCGTACTGGCCGCCGGCGAAACACACGACTGGGCCTTCATCACTCCGGACGCGTTTGGCTATTGGCCGCAGATCAAACAGGAACTCGGTATCTGAAGGCGCGCCGCGGAAAGCGCTCAGCAGAAACAAAACTCGTGGTCACCGGCCACGGCTGCGCTGCTCTAACTCAGGCCCGCCAGCAGCAGCGCCTCGGCGACCGCCGCGCGTTCCAGCACGCCCAGATGCAGGCTCTCGTTGATGCTGTGCGCCTGCGTCGCGGGATCTTCGACGCCGGTGACCAGGATCTTGGCCTGCGGGAACGCGGCGGCGAACTCGGCGATGAAGGGGATGGAGCCACCCATCCCCATGTCGATCGGCTCGGCGCCCCACGCCTCGCGGAACGCGGCCCGCGCGGCGTCGTAGACCTTGCCGGTGGGCTCGATGGCATAGGGCTGGCCGATTTCTCCACGGGTCACGGTGACCCGCGCGCCCCAGGGGGCGTGCCGCTGAAGGTGCGCGGTCAGTGCGTCCAGATGCGCCGCCGCGTCGCCGCCGGGCGCCACGCGCATGCTGACCTTGGCCCGCGCCCGCGGGATCAGGGTGTTGGACGCGGCGTCGACGGGAGTGGTGTCGATGCCGATCACGGTGATCGCCGGTTTGGCCCAGAGCCGTTGCGGCACCGGGCCCGAGCCGATCTCGGACACGCCGTCCAACAGGCCCGAGTCGGCGCGAACCCGCTCGGCCGGAAAGTCCGGGAAATTCAGTGCGGCGACGTCGGTTTCGTGCAGGCCTTCCACCGCCACGTTGCCGTCGTCGTCGTGCAGGCTGGCCAGCAGCCGCACCAGCGCGCTGAGCGCGTCGGGAATCACGCCACCCCACAGGCCGGAGTGCAGCCCGTGGTCGAGGGTGGCGACCTCGACGACGCAGTCGGCCAGCCCGCGCAGCGACACGGTCAGCGCCGGGGCGTCGGTGCTCCAGTTGTCGGAGTCGGCGATGACGATCACGTCGGCGGCCAGCGCGTCCCGGTGGGCGGCGAGCAACCGGCCCAGCGACGGCGAGCCGGATTCCTCCTCGCCCTCGACGAAGACCGTCACGCCTACCGGCGGCCGGCCGCCGTGCGCCCGGAACGCCGCCAAATGCGTTGCGATGCCGGCCTTGTCGTCGGCGCTGCCGCGGCCGTAGAGCCGCCCGCCGCGTTCGGTGGGCTCGAAGGGCGGCGACGCCCACTGGCCGGGGTCGCCCTCGGGCTGCACGTCGTGATGCGCGTACAGCAGCACGGTCGGCGCCCCGGGCGGCGCCGGATGCCGCGCGATGACGGCCGGCGCGCCGCCCTCGCTGACGATGCGCACGTCCCCAAAACCCGCCTGCGACAACAGGTCCGCCACCGCCCGCGCGCTGCGGTGCACCTCGTCGCGCCGGCCCGGGTCGGCCCAGACCGATTCGATGCGCACCAGGTCCTCGAGATCGCGGCGCACCGACGGCAACACGTCGCGCACGCGCTCCGTTATCTCGCGAGCAGACACAAAAGCCCCTGCTTCCCGGCGTGTCGCGGCGCTTTTGTGTCTGCTCGCGCTCAAGGAGTCTCCAAGATGGCGACCGCGGCCGCGGTATCCCCTTCGTGCGTCAGCGACACGTGGATCGTCACGTCGGCCAGGTGCTTGGCGATGTCACCGGTCAACCGCACCCGCGGCCTGCCCCACATGTCGGTGACCACCTCGATGTCGCGGTGGATGTCCTCCGGCAGCATGGGCCGCTGGGCGAACCGGGAGCCCGACCACGCCTTGATCACCGCCTCCTTCGCAGCCCAGCGGGCGGCCAGGTGACGCGCGGCCGACGAGCTCTTGTCCGAGGCGTCGCGCCGCTCGCCCGGCGTGAACGTCTCGGAGAAGACGGTGCCCGGCTGGTCGACCTGCTCGGCGAAATCAGGAATGGAGACGAGATCGATCCCCACTCCGACAATGCCCATGGCTGGCCAGGTTATCGGATCGGCGACGTCATACGACAAAAGCCTCGTCTTCGCCGAGCCGGGCGGCCGGATTCAGCAGCATCGCCGCCTCCTGGCGCTTCTCCGGCGCGTCGTGGTCGAAGCGACGGCCCGGCGGCCGCTGGTACATCGGCGGGCCGCCGGCCATGGCCGAGACCAGCCGGCGCTGCCCGGCGAGCAGCCGGGCATCCGCGCGCCGCTGGTAATCGGCGCGCTGATCCGCGTCCAGCGCGGCGATGAACGCCTGCGGGTGCACCAGCGCCACCAGGCCGGACACGTGGCCGAACCCGAGGCTGGTCAGCATCCCCGCCTTCAGCGGGAACTTCTCGCCGAGCCGCAGCGTGTCACGCACCCACACGAAGTGGGCGGAGCCGGACAGTTCGTCGTCGACGCAGTCCAGGCTGCGGTTGGGCGGGATCACCCCGTCGCGCAACATCTGGCACAGCCCCATCATCTGGAAGACCGCCGCGCCGCCCTTGGCGTGACCGGTGAGGCTCTTCTGCGACACCACGAACAGCGGCGCGCCCTCGGAGCGGCCCAGCGAGTCCGCCAGCCGCTCGTGCAGCTCGGTCTCGTTGGGATCGTTGGCCAGCGTCGACGTGTCGTGCTTGGAGATCACCGCGACGTCGTCGGCGCCCACGCCGAGCTTGGCCAGCGCCCGCGCCAACGGCGACTCCTTGCCGCCGCGGCCCGCGCCCAGCGCCCCGAGGCCCGGGGCCGGGATCGAGGTGTGCACGCCGTCGCCGAAGGACTGCGCGAAGGCCACCACCGCCAGCACCGGCAGCCCCATCTTCAGCGCCAGGTCGCCGCGCGCCAGCAGGATGGTGCCGCCGCCCTGAGCCTCGACGAAGCCGAGCCGGCGACGGTCGTTGGGTCGCGAGAACTTCGAGTCGTGAATGCCCCGGCCGCGCATCATGCCGGTGTCGGCGGTGGCCGCCATGTCACCGAAGCCGATGATGCCCTCCAGCGTGAGGTCGTCGATGCCGCCGGCGACCACCATTTCGGCCTTGCCGAGCCGGATCTTGTCGACGCCCTCCTCGACCGACACCGCCGCGGTCGCGCACGCGGCGACCGGGTGGATCATGGCGCCGTAGCTGCCGATGTAGGACTGGACCACATGCGCGGCAACGATATTCGGCAGGACCTCCTGGAAGATGTCGTTCGGCTTGTTACGGCCCAACAGGTTTCCGTGGTACATCGTCTGCATCGACGTGCCACCGCCCATGCCGGTGCCCATCGTGTTGGCCACCATGCTGGGGTGGACGTAGCGCATCACCTCGGCCGGGCTGAAGCCGGCGGACAGGAACGCGTCGACGGTCGCGACGATGTTCCAGACCGCAAGGCGGTCAATGGAACTCGCCATGTCGGGACTGATGCCCCACACCGTCGGGTCGAACCCGGTCGGCACCTGGCCGCCGACGACCCGCGACAGCTTGGTCTTGCGCGGCACCCGGATCTCGGTGCCGGCCTTGCGGATGACCTGCCAGTCACTCGAGTCGGGCACCGGCCGGATGATCGTGTGCTCCGGATCGAACTCGGCGAAGGCGCGCGCGTCGGCCTCCGACGAGACCACGAACGCGAAGTCCTTCTCCAGGAACACCGACACCAGCAGCGGCGACGCGTGATCCGGGTCGATCGCGCCGTCGTCGACGAACTCACGAATGCCGCAGCGCTCCACCACGGTGTCGCGGTAGCGCTCGACCAGTTCCGCCTCGTCGACCAGCTCGCCGGATGCGGTGTCGTACCAACCGGGTTGGGGATCGTCCTCCCAGCGGATCAGCCCGGTGGTCCACGCCAGCTCGAGCACGCCGGCCGCCGACAGCTCGTTGTCGACCTCCATCTCGAATCGGGTGCGCGACGAACCGTACGGGCCGAGCTCGGCGCCGCCGACGATCACCACCAAATCGGCGGGGTCGACGTCGAGGTCGTCCCACTCCGGCGGGGGCGCCGGGGTGAATCCCCGCGGCGGCGACGGCAGCGCGGCGATGGTGCCCTCGGCCGGGCCGTCGTCGTCGGCGGCCGCTTCGACCGACATCTCCTCGCGCGCCTTGGCGGCCAACTCGGCCATGTCCAGCTGGGCGTCGCCCAGCCCGCCGGTCAGGTCGGCCTCGATCGGCTTGCTCGCCGCGGCCACCTTGGACTCCACGTCGCACAGGGCGAGCAGCATCGCGGCCATCTCGTCGGTGGAGTAGGTGGTGACGCCCGCCTCCTCGACGGCGTCGACGATGGCGTCGTTGTGGCCCATCAACCCTGTGCCGCGGGTCCAGCCGATCAGCGCGTGCGCCAGGCTGACTCGGGCCGCCCACGACGATTCGGCGTGCCAGCGGCTCACCAGCGCGTCGAGTGCCGACTTGGCTTCCCCGTAGGCGCCGTCGCCGCCGAACATTCCGCGGTTGGGCGAACCGGGCAGCACCACGTGCAGCCGCGACGCGATGTCGCGCTCGGCGCCGATCTTCGACAGCCCGCCGATCAGTCGCTGCACGGCCCACAGCAGCACCTTCATCTCCATCTCGGAGCGCGAACCCGCCTCCGACATGTCCCCGACCACGCGCGGCGCCGCGAACGGGAACAGCAGCGTCGGTGTCTGCGCGTCCTTGATGTGAATGGACTGCGGCCCAAGGCTTTCGGTTTGCTCGGTGCCGACCCATTCGACCAGCGCGTCGATGTCGGAGTAGGACGCCATGTTGGCCGCCACCACCCACAGCGCGGCGCCGTAGCGGGCGTGGTCGCGGTACAGCCCGCGGTAGAACGCCAGCCGTTCGTCGTCGAGCTTCGACGTCGTTGCGATGACGGTGGCGCCGCCGTCGAGCAGTCGCGCAACCACCGACGCGGCGATCGAACCCTTGGAAGCCCCTGTCACCACGGCGGTTTCGCCGCTGTAGGGGCCCGGGTTCGGGTTCTCCGCGCCGGCGGCGATCCGGCCGTACAGCGACGCGTGGATCTGACGCCCGGCGGCCAGCGACTTGCCCTGCCACCAGGTGGCCTGGGTCGCGACGACGTGCCCGGCACCCTCGAATCGCTCGGAGAGCCGCACCCAGTCGGCATCGATGTCGCCCTCGTCGGCCAGCCACAGCCTGACCAGGTCCTCGCGGGCGCTGGCCCAGCGATCGTCGAACACGACGGCCTTCTTCGAGTCGAACACCGGCGCCACCAAACGCGGCCAGTCCGCGCCCAATTCGGCGGTGACCAGGTCGATGAGCTCGGCATCGGTGGCAGCCGGTGACACGCTCACCGGATCGTCGAGGCCCAGCTGGCCCAGCACCAGGCGGGCGGCCGAGGCCAGCACGCCGTCGCGACCGGTGATCTGGTCGGTGAATTCGCTCAGCGCCGCCGCGTCGATGGTCGCGCCACCGCCCGCGCCGCCGGCCGACGGCAGCGCCACCGAGACGCCGCGCCGTGCAGCGACCGAGGCGACCGCGGCATCGATCACCTTGTCGACGGAGGCGGCGTCGGCCAGCGCGCCCTCGTGCAGGTGGCCCATCGCGCCGCCGCGAACGCTGGCGCCCTCGCGGGTGCCCAGCGCCACCTCGACGGTGACGTGCTTGGCCCAGCCGTCGCCGAGCTCCCAGGTCTTCTTGACCCGTTCGGCGATGGCGGCGGGACGCTTGCCCGAGGGGCCGAGAACCGTCCGCAGCTGATCGTTGATCGCGTCGGAAAGCACCGGGCCGTAAGGCTTGTACGTTCGCGCCAGCTTGGTGACCTGTGCCCGCAGCCCGGCCAGGTCGGCCTCGGCGGCACCGTCGATGGCGCCGAGATTCAGCTCCGAACCCAGGTCGACCAGCAGCTGGTTGCGCCGCGAGGACGCGCCGTCGGTGATGGACTCGATGGAGTCGAGTTCCTCGATCTGGTCGATGCGCATCTTGGCCGACAGCGCGATCAACGCCAGGGTGGCGTCGGCGGCGTCGAACCCGATGTCGTCGGGGCGGGCGGCTCCGGACGGCGCGGTCGGCACCGGCGCGGGCGCGGCCTCCACGGCGGCGTCGGTCGCGACAGCCTCGGCGACCGGCTCCGCCGCCTCCTCCGGCTCCGGCTCGGGGTCGGTGTCGGTGGCGAACAGCACGGCGGCGTCGCGCTCGGCGTTGAGCACTTCCACTGTGCTGTGCGCGTATTCGGGCAGCTTCAGCGTGTTGGTGGCCAGCCCGGCGACGGTCGGTGCGGACTTCACACCGATCTCGACGAACCGCTCGACGCCCAGACCGCCCGCGGCCTCCTCGATGAACAGCAGGTCCTGGGTTTCGATCCAGCGCACGGGGCTGGCGAACTGCCACGCCAGCAGCTCGATGAACACGGTGCGCGCCATTTCGGCCGGCCGCTCGCGCCGCCAGGTGTCGTAGTCGGCCAGGATCTCGTCGAGCGGCTCGGCCGGCACCAGATCCCTTATCTCCTGGATGAAGTCACGGTCGAGCGTGAACGGCCGCGGCACCAGGTTCGGGATGTAGCGCCCGATGATGAGGTCGGGGTCCGCGTCGCGCGGCATGACCCGCTCCAGCGAACGACGGAACTCGGCGACGCCGACGCGCAGCACCCGCGAGTGGAACGGCACGTCGATGCCGGGCACCAGGATGAACGATCGCCGCCCACCCGTCAGCTCGCGGCGGCGTTCGACCTCGGCCTCCAGGGCCTCCAAACCGCGCACCGTGCCGGCGATCGCATACTGCGACCCACGGAGGTTGAAGTTCACGATCTCGAGGAATTCACCTGTGCTCTCGGCGATTCCGGCGACGAAAGCCGAAACCTCGTCGTCGGGCAGGTCGATCTGCGAGGGCCGGATCGCCGCCAATCGGTAATTGGAGCGGCCGAGCTCGTCGCGCGGCACGATGTCGTGCATCTTCGAGCCGCGGTGAAACACCATCTCCAGCAAGGCTTCCAGCTCATAGATGCCCGTCACGCAGGCCAGGGCGGTGTACTCGCCGACGGAGTGGCCGCAGGCGATGGCGCCCTCGACGAAGGCGCCCTGCTCGCGCATCTCGGCGACCTGGGCGGCCGCCACGGTGGCCATAGCGACCTGGGTGAACTGCGTCAGGTAGAGCACGCCCTCGGGGTGGTTGTAGTGCACACCGCTGGCGATGATGCTGGTCGGGTTGTCGCGCACCACGTGCAGCACCGAGAAGCCCAGCGTGTCACGGGTGAACTTGTCGGCGGCGTCCCACACCTTGCGGGCGGCCTTGGAGCGGGCCCGGACCTCCATTCCCATGCCCTTGTGCTGGATGCCCTGGCCGGGGAACGCGTAGACCGTCTTCGGGGCGGCCAGCCGCGCGGTCGCCGACATGACCAGATCCGAGCCGACGCGCGCGGCCACCTCCAAAACCTCTGCGCCCCGGTCGATTCCGACGCGGTCCACCCGGAAGTCGACCTCGTCGCCGGGACGCACCATGCCCAGGAATCGCGCGGTCCAGCCGATCAGGCGCGCGGGCGGGCGGGCCTGACCGTCGGTGGCGGTCGCGGCGTGCTGCGCGGCGGCCGACAGCCACATGCCGTGCACGATCGGCGATTCCAGGCCGGCCAGCAGCGCGGCCGCCCGATCGGTGTGGATGGGGTTGTGGTCACCGGAGACCACCGCGAAGGGGCGCATGTCGACCGGCGCGGCCAGCGTGACGTCCCGGCGGCGGCGCCGCGGGGTGTCGGTCGCGTTCTCGGACACCGCTCCGCCGGCCCGGACCGGATCGGTCAGCTCGGCGGTACCGGTGCGCCCGAGAATCGCGAAACGCTCAGTCAGCGCGGCGATCAGGTCCCCCTCGGCCGACTTGATCGTCACCGATACTCCGACCACGCGGCCCATGTCGGTGTCGACGGCCCGCGCAGCCGTTGCCGTCACGGTGAATTGCGCCGGCACCGTCGGCAACTTGCCAACGACGTGGGCGGCGTGGTCCAGGTGCACCAGGCTCAGCAGGCCCTCTACCACCGGCACGCCGGCGTCGGTGACCGCCGACCCGATCGCCGCGAAAACCGCCGGCCAGCAGAGGCCGACCAGCGCGTCGGGCACCGTGGTGAGGCTGGGCGCCAGCGGCTCGCCGAACGTGGCCGTGACGCCGGTGTGGTCCGCGACCCGCTCGGGGTCCCAGTCCACCGTCGCGGTGGCCGTCCCGTCGGTGACCGCGGGCAGGAAGTCCGGCCCGTCGACCCCCGCGGCGATCGCCAGGACCGCGCGCATGGCGATCGTGGCGTCCTCGGTGGAAACCACCGGGGTGCCGCCGTCGGCGGTGTTGGCGGGCAGTTGGAAGGGGATGTCGATCCAGGTGCCCGACAGCGGCACGCTCAGGACGACGCGCTCGCCGTCGACGGAAAGCTGCGCGCCCGTGGAAGAGTGTGTGGCGCGGCGGCTTTGGGGCCCGTCGTGCACCAGCCAGTCAGCGGGGTCGGCGATGCGATGCACCGGGTTGGTGGTCGTGCGCCCGGCCCACTGCACGTCCGGCGCGTCCAGTACGACGGCCAGCGGCCCGGTCACGTCCGGGCGGCCCAGCCGGCGCGAGGTGACGGACCGGGGCTGACCGTTGGACGCCAGCACCTCGTCGATGGCGGCCTGCTCGAAGCGGTCCAGCAGCTCGCCGACGGGCTCGTCCATCCGGGTGATCCCGGCCACGGCCGCCGTGCCCGGGATGATGCAGACCTGGTCGGCGTCGTAGCGGGCGTCGTGGGCCTGCCACAGCGAGTCGCTGCGCCACCAGCGCCGCACGTCCTTGTCGATGACGGGCACGAAGTTGACCGGCTTGCCCAGCGTCTTGCACAGCGTGACGAAGAACGGAACATCTGCCGGATGCAGCTGCACCGATTCCGCGTCGGGATAGTGCGCAAGCAGCGTCGCGATCGCCTCGTCGGGGTTCTGCAGCAGGTCGGAGTCGGTCGAACCAGAAAACAATGTCTCGATGGGGCCGAAATCCTTTGCGTGCAGGCGCGCTTCGGCCCGCTGCAGCATCTGCTGGAATCGGTCGCGCCACGTGTCGGCGAGCCAGGGGCTGCCCGGTGCGGCGGTGTCGGCGGTCGAATTGCCCTCGCCGATGGTCAGTTCGACGTAGCGCCGCAACCACTGCAGGTAGGTCATCTCCGCGACGTCGCCGAAATACGGCTTGGCGGTGTTGGCCATCGCCGCGATGATCTCGTCGCGCCGCTCGGCGACCGCCTCGGCGTCACCGGCGACCTCGTCGAGCAACCGGCCGCAACGGGAGGCGCTGTTGTCGATCTCGTGGATGTCGGCCCCGAGTTGGCTGCGGCTGGAAGCCATGCCGCCCTGGGCTTTTCCGGCGCTGATCCACTGGTCGGTGCCGGTGGTGTCGACGAGAATCCGCTTGACCGACGGGGAGGTGGTGGCCTCCAGCGTCGCCATCGCCGCGGTGCCGACCAGGATGCCGTCGATCGGCATCAGCGGGAAGCCGTAGGACTCGGCCCAGCGCCCCGACAGGTACTCGACCGCCCGCTCGGGGGTGCCGATGCCGCCGCCGACGCAGACGGTGATGTTGGGACGCGAGCGCAGTTCCGAGTAGGTCGCCAGCAGCAGGTCGTCGAGGTCTTCCCAGGAGTGGTGGCCGCCGGCGCGGCCGCCCTCGATGTGCACGATCACTGGCTTGGTCGGCACCTCGGTCGCGATGCGGATGACCGAGCGGATCTGCTCGACCGTGCCGGGCTTGAACACCACGTGGCTGATGCCGACATCGTTGAGCTCGCCGATCAGCTCGACGGCCTCCTCGAGGTCCGGGATGCCGGCGCTGATCACCAGACCGTCGATCGCCGCGCCGGACTGGCGCGCCTTCTGCACCAGCCGCTTGCCGCCGACCTGGAGCTTCCACAGGTACGGGTCGAGGAACAGCGCATTGAACTGATAGGTGCGTCCGGGCTCGAGCAACCCCGACAGCTCCTCGATGCGATCGGCGAAGATCTGTTCGGTCACCTGCCCGCCGCCGGCCAGCTCGGCCCAGTGCCCGGCGTTGGCCGCGGCGGCGACGATCTTGGCGTCGACGGTGGTCGGTGTCATGCCCGCGAGCAGGATCGGCGACCGCCCGGTCAGCCGGGTGAACTTCGTGGACAGCTTGACACGGCCGTCGGGCAGCGAGACCACGGTCGGGGCGTAAGTCGACCAGGCGCGCGCGACCTCGGGCACGGCCCCGACGGTGAACAGGTTGCGCTGACCGCCGCGGGTCGCCGCGGGCACGATGCCGATGCCGAGGCCGCGGATGACCGGCGCAGTCAGCCGGGTCAGGATGTCGCCGGGCCCGAGGTCGAGGATCCACCGCGCGCCGGCCTGGTGAACGCGCGTGATCTCGTCGACCCAGTCGACGCCGTCGACCAGGATGGCCTCGGTCAGCTTCCGGGCCAGCTCGACATCGAGGCCGACCTTCTCGGCCCAGCCGGCGACGATGTCGATGCCGTCGGACAGCCGCGGGGTGTGGAAGCCCACCTCCACCCGGACCGGGTCGAAGACCGGCGCGAAGACGTCGCCGCCGCGGATCTTGTTCTTGCGGTCGGCCTCCTCCTTCTCGGAGATCTGCCGGCAGTACAGCTCGAAGCGCGAGAGCTGCTCCGGGGTGCCGGTGATGACCACCGACCGCCGGCCGTTGCGAATCGACAGCACCGGGGGCAGCACGGTGCGCACGTCCTGCGCGAACTCGTCGAGCAGCCGGCGAATGCGGTCCGGGTCGGCATTGGTCACCGACACCATCGGCGGCCGGTCACCCAGCACGGAGATCCCGCGCCGGCGGGCCACCAGCGTCCCGGCAGCACCGATGAGCTGCGCCAGGGCCAGCAGTTCGACGTCGCGGGCCCCCGCGGCCCGGAAGGCCTCGACGGCCAGCACACCCTGCGAGTGCCCGACGACCGCCACCGGCGGCGTCGCGGTCCAGTCCATACCCTGCCGGGCGAGGGCACGCGCGGCCGCGATCTGGGTGAGCAGCACGCCGGGGATCGACACCGCCGCCGACGTCAGATGCTTGTCCGACGGGACGGGATCCTCGGCCGCCAGAGCGCGGACCCAGTTCAGCGGTTCGAAACCGATCGGACGCACCACGACCAGCTCTTTGGCCACCGGCTCCAGCAGGAGTTCCACCTCGCCGACCAGGGTCGCCAGGTCGGATTCGATCCCCGCGGAGGACACCAGCTCCTCGAGGGTCTCCAGCCAGGCGCTGCCCTGGCCACCGAAGGCGATGGCGTAGGACTCGCCGGCCGTCAGGCGGTCGACCAGAGCATCCGTGTTGTGCGGGCCAGTCCCGTCGCGGTCGGCGGACACCCGGTCGTGCTCGTGGATCGTCACCTTCTGTATCTCCCCTGCTTGCGTCTTTACATCTCGGTCGTTCGGCCGGTCCCGACGGATGGGCCTGCTTACATAACGCGATTCCCCGTCGAATCACAGCCGGAGGACGGCTGGCCGGTGTGTTGCCGGCGGCCGCCCCGATGGCGCGGGAGGGGCGGCGGACCGCATCGGCTGTACTAAGAGTGTCATAAGGATCAGTGCCCTTTTTGCATGTCGATCGGTTACTGGCGAGTTCTACGCACGGGTAACCGTGTCCTGGGTAACACGGCGTTGAACCGGCCGCGCGGGCGCCGTGAACAAACCTGCTGCATGCAGGTGGTTACGGTCGAGTAGCCATAACTGCGCTGTTCAAGGCATGATTGTTATGTAATCGTTATGTTAAAAAATTCGCGTCGCTTGGCCGCCCCCGGTGCCGCGTCAGGCGCGTGGCGCCGGTCCGCCGCCCCCGAAGATGAGCGAACGAGTGTTTGCTGGGATTTGGGCGGTTGCGGCCCCTAGGCCCACTGCCCGAATTCGGGTTTGAGGATTTCGTTGATGTCCACCCCGACCCCGCCGACGCTGCGCTTGTCGATCTCGACCTGGTGCAGGCTCGCGGCCGGATGGGTGAAACCTTTGGGTGAGCCCCAGTTGTGCTGCCAGAAGTATGAACCCAGGCCGTCGTGCAGCGCCCAGTCGATGGTTTTCGAGTTGGCGTACACGCCGGTCCGCTGGTGCCCGATCACCGACTCCCACGACCGCAGGTAGGGAACGACCTGCTGCTTGTACTGGTCGTATGACGGGTCGTCGTCGATCGATGCGTAGATCGGGGCGTTCGCCGGACCGCCGGCGGCGGCGTGCAACTGCATGCCGCGCTGCGCGTGTTGCAGCCCCGCGGCGGCCCCGCCCAGCCAGTCGGCGGTGCTGCCCTTGCCGTACTGGTAGCAGGAGACGATCTTGAGGCCGTTGCTGCTCAGGTCGCGGGCTTCGCCGACCTGAATCGGCTTGCCGAGCATCCAGTTGCCGCCCGGGCGGCGGTCGGAGACGTACCGGATGGATCCCACCGCCCCGGCCGCCCTGATCTGGCTGGCCGGGATGACGCCGGCCGCGTAGTCGAGCAAGGTGCCGAGCGAAGCCTGGGCCGGCGCGGCGCGCAGCGAGGCGGCCGCGACGCCCAGCCCTAGCAGAGCGGGGCTCGCGGCCGCGAATTTGAGCACGTCGCGGCGCGAGACCGACACATGCCACAGGGTACGACACACGTATCAAATAGCACACTCGCCACAGCAGTCACATCTGCATCACATTGCCGCATCGGCGGGCAGCACGATGACGCTGACGGTCTCGAGACCGCGCCGGGCGGTCTGCTGGACGATCTCATCGAGGAACCGCTCGGCCGCCGGGCTGATCGATCCGGCCCAGGCCCGGAATCCCTGGACGATCACCGGGTCGTGCCTCAAGAGCGGCTGAACACCGCGCAGCACGCTGACCACGTCGTCGGGCAACGGGTCGGCCAGCTGTTCATCGATCCATCTTCGCGCGAGTTCCGTTGCGGCAGAGTCGCTTTCGCCCAACGCGACAACATCGCCGGCGAGTGTGCGCAATCTGTCGAACAGAACCTGATGCCCGGGAGTCTCGGCCAGTCGCTCGAGCAGCGTGCTGGCGGCCGGCGGCAGCGCCATCTGCCCGAACAGCGGGGGAACCGGCAAATCCCACTCGTCGAACAGGTCGGCGTACATCGTGGTGACGGGCGCGGACAGCGGGGCGGTGAGCCTGCCGATGACGCCGATGCTGTCGCGATGCCGCGTCGCCAGCCGGCGTAGCAGGCGTTCGTTACCGTCGGGAGCGGCGGTGCCGGTGGCCGCGTCGATCGCGGCGATCAGCTGGTCCAACCGGTCGCGCTCGCGCACCAGCAGGGCGCGGTGGTCGTCGAGCAAATCGGCCAGGGTGGTGTTGCCGCCGTCGAGCAACCGCTGAATGTCGTTGATGCCGACCCCGAGGCTTCTCATCAGGTCGATGCGCAACAGCTCGAGCACCTGGTCGACGTCGAAGACCCGATAGCCGTTGCTGAGGTAATCGGCGCGCAGCAACCCGATCTTCTCGTAGTGGCGGATGCGGCCCGACGCGATCCCGGTCAGGGCCGCGACGTCGCCGATGAGCAACTGCTCAACCACGGCTTGACCTTACAACCGTGGCAAGGTCTGTACTGAGCGTATGGATCGCGACCAGCTCATCGACCTGACACGGCGTGCCCTGAAGCTGGCCCGTGACAAGACGACCGACCTCGCGCCGGGCGTGCACATGGTTGACGCGGCCGACTACACCTCGATCGAGCGCCACGACCGGGAGCGCGCGATGCTGATGGCGAGTCCCCAACTGGTCGGCTACGTTTCGGAGCTGCCCGGTCCGGGCGCGTACTGCACCAAGACGGTGCTGGGACGGTCGATCCTGCTGACCCGCACCTCCGCCGGATCGGTCAAGGCGTTCGACAACGTCTGCCTGCACCGCCAGTCGCAGGTGGTGACCGGTTGTGGCACCGCGAAGCGGTTCACCTGCCCGTACCACGCGTGGACGTACGACAACAATGGGCGCTTGGTGGCGCTTCCGGGACGCGAGGGTTTTCCTGACGTGGCGATCGAGTCCGATGGCTTGACCGAGCTGCCGGCCACCGAATATGCGGGATTCCTCTGGGTCGCACTGGATCCCGGCGCGCACCTGGACGTCGCCGCGCACCTGGGACCGCTGGCCGACGAGCTCGATTCGTGGGGCATCGGGCGGTGGTCCCCACTGGGCGAGAAGGTGCTCGACTGCCCGATCAACTGGAAGCTCGCGGTCGACACGTTCTCGGAGAACTATCATTTCGCCACGGTGCACCGGCAGACCTTCGCCACCATCGCCCGCAGCAACTGCACGGTGTTCGACTCGTACGGCCTGCACCAACGGCTGATCTTCCCGCTCAACACGATTCAGGAACTCGACGGCGTCCCGGAGGAGCGCTGGGACCCGTTGCACAACATGGTCGTCATCTACGCGCTGTTCCCCAACATCGTGTTGTCGGTGACCATCGCGAACGGCGAGCTGTTCCGGATCTATCCGGCCGACCGCCCGGGCAGGTCGATTACCGTGCACCAGAACTCGACACCGTTGGACCTCTCCGACGAGTCGGTCGCCGCCGGCGCCCAGGCCGTCTTCGACTACGCGCACGCCACGGTGCGCGACGAGGACTACCGGCTGGTCGAGGGCCTGCAAACCAATCTCGGATCGGGCGTCCGCGATCACCTGCTGTTCGGGCGCAACGAACCCGGGCTACAGCATCGCCACCTCAGCTGGCACCAGGCGCTGAAAGCACCGCGATAAGGTCCTCGAGAAGGGTTGCCAGTGCGGCGTTTTCGACGGGCGTGACCCCGGTCAGCAGCTCAACCGCCTCGCCGCGGCGGCCGGCCCCCACCAACTCCACCAACCTGTCCACCGCCGCCTGCAGGTCCGGGGCGGGTGGTTCGACGCTGGCGACGGTGGTGGCCAGCACCTCGACCAGCTCCCAATCCCGGTACAGCGCCAGCGAGCGCTCGTTGAACGCAAATCCGGCCACGGGTTTTCCCCATAGCGTTCCGTGGTAGCGGTAGGGGCCCTCCATGTATTCGATCGGCAGGCCGTGCGCCGGGGCCGGCACCATCGGCTCCCCCACGATGTCCAACCGCAATGTGGCGCAGGTGATCCGGTGCCGGTCCGGCATGTATCGGGCCGGGGCCACCGGGCGCACCAGCGGCCGCACCGCTTCCGGCCAGCGTACGTAGCTGCTGATCGTGACCTCGACGTCCTCGGCGCACTCGGGTGCTATCGCCGGGTCGGGATGGCTCGTCGTCACTCCGGTGAACGGCTGCAGCGCATTGCCGTTCGTGCGGTCGAACTGGCGCCAGATGCTCAGATCCACGCCGTTGTCGAAGCTGATGGTGCGCCACTCGTGCGACCTGGCGCGCGGGTCGCCGCCCGATCCCCCGCCACCGGCGTACTTCGGGAACCACTGCCGGTCGACGTGCCCGCCGCTGCCGAACACCTGCTCGACAACGCCGCCCCAGCGCAGGGTTCCGGTCATCGTCATTCCGGTCTGGAAATACGAGTACGTCTCGCTCTGGCCGAAGCAGACGATCTTCCCGTTGTACGTCGATGCGCCCACCGGTGTCGGTGCGCGCGTGGGGGTCACGGCGAGGTCCAGCCGCATCGGCCGGCCGGAGTGGTCCACGCCCACCAGGCTGACCCGGTAGGTGAACGGCAGCAGGTTCCCGTCGGCGCCGCGGCAGGTGATCCACGACGCGGTGCCGGCGTCGCCGTGGTAGCTGATGTCGAGATGACCCGACGCCGTCTCCAGCTTGCGCCGCGCCCCGGGCTCCATGTTGGCCGGCGGCATGTCGTAGTCCGTATAGGTGCCGTAGTCGCCGGTGTCCAGATCGAACAGCGCCATGGTGTAGAAGTCCGCAACCACCGTCCCACCGGGACGGTTCTTGTTGAAGATGGTCAAAAAGGCGAACGACCGGTCGCTGCCGGTCGCATCGAGCCGGCCGGCGAGGAACCAGGTGTCGGATTCCTGGTCGGGGTGTTCGCCTTCGGCCGCCGGGAAATCCAGCTGGGAATCGCCGGGCACCAACCGGAACGGGTAACTGCGCCAATCGCTGCTCATGTCAGGCCTCGCTGCTTTTTTAGCTATGTTAGCGTCAATAGCGCAGTCACGGTCGCGGCCCCAACCCTCGAGGAAGTGCGCGATGACAGAAAATTCCCGCCATCGCTCCTACGACGAGATCTTCATCGGCGGGCAGTGGCGCAAACCCGTCAACCCGCAGCAGCTCGCGGTGATCTCCCCGCACTCCGAGGAACCGGTCGGCCACGTCCAGGCGGCCGGGCCCGGGGACGTGGACGCCGCCGTCGCCACCGCGCGGCACGCCTTCGACCACGGCCCCTGGCCGCGCATGACGCACGCCGAGCGGATGGCCAAGGTCGAACAGCTCGCCGCGATCTACGCCGGTCATATGGACGGGATGGCCGACCTGATCACCGACGAGATGGGGTCGCCGCGCAGTTTCAGCCGGCTCGGCCAAGGGGCGGCCGCCGCATCGCTGATCCACCTCTCGCTGGCCGCCGCGCGCGACTTCCCGTGGACCGAACGCCGCCAGGGCGTGCTCGGCGAGGTGCACCTGAACAGAGCCCCCGTCGGCGTGGTCGGCGCGATCGTGCCGTGGAACGTGCCGCAATTCCTGATCATGCCCAAGCTCATCCCGGCCCTGATCGCCGGCTGCACGGTCATCGTCAAACCCGCGCCCGAAACGCCCTTGGACGCTTTGTGGTTGGCGGAGATGATCGAACAGCTCGGTCTGCCCGACGGGGTGGTGTCCGTGCTTCCCGGGGGCACCGACGTCGGCGAGGCGCTGGTGCGCCACCCGGGCGTGGACAAGATCGCGTTCACCGGGTCCAGCGCGGTCGGGCGCCGGATCGCCACGCTCTGCGGCGAGCAGCTGAAGCGCTACAGCCTCGAACTGGGCGGCAAGTCGGCGGCGATCGTCCTCGACGACGCCGACATCGCCAAGACGGCGGCCGGGCTGAAAACCGCCGGGCTGATGAACAACGGCCAGGCGTGCGTCGCCCAGACCCGCATCCTGGTCAGCGACCGCCGCCACGACGAGGTCGTCGACGCGCTGGCCGACATGATGTCGGCGCTGACCGTCGGCGACCCGGCCGACGAGGCCACCGACATCGGACCCCTTGTGGCGCAACGGCAACAGCGCCGGGTCCAGGATTACATCAAGTCCGGCCGCGCCGAGGGCGCCCGCATCGTGCTCGGCGGCGACGACAGCCCGTCGGAGCGCGGCTGGTACGTGCGGCCGACGCTGTTCGCCGACGCCACCAACGACATGCGCATCGCCCGGGAGGAGATCTTCGGCCCGGTCCTGACCGTGCTGCGCTACCGCGACGAGGAGGACGCGATCCGAATCGCCAACGAGAGCGACTACGGCCTGGCCGGTTCGGTGTGGACCTCCGATGTCGCGCACGGCCTGGAGATCGCGTCCGGCGTGCGCACCGGCACCTACGGCATCAACATGTACACGCTCGACATCGGCGCGCCGTTCGGCGGCTTCAAGCAGTCGGGCATCGGTCGCGAGTTCGGCCCGGAGGGTCTGCACGAGTACGTCGAGCTGCAGACGCTGGTGTGCAAGGGGAAGTTGCCGCCGCTATAGCGGCTGACTATCAACGATTTTCGGGCAGCTGCAGGGTGAGCTCGACCGGACAGCACAGCGCGCCATGCTGATTGGTCACCTGAATTTCGATGTCGACCAGGCAGCGCGGCGGGTCCGCCGAGGTGTCGCGCCGCTTGGCCACCGCGCGGCCCCGCCCGATCATGGTGTCCCCGGCGTAGATCGACCCGGCCAGCCGCATCGAGCGGCGCACCACGCGGCTGCCCGGCCCGGCCCAGTCGGTCGCGACGCGGTCGGCGAATCCCGCGAGGTGCATGGTGTTGACGTAGATCGTGGGATTGCCCTGGCTTTGAGCGTAGGCGGGATCGAAATGGCCCGGAAAGTAGTCCCAGGTCGCTCCGGCGTTCTCCACCACCCGTTGGTAGCTGATGTGATCGACCACCTCGGGCAGGTCGACGGGAACGGCGATCTCGTCCCAGGCCAGGTCGGTCACGACGGCGCCGCGGGCGTGAAGCGGAACAAGGTATTGCGGCACGTGGCCACCACGGCACCGTCTTGGCGGCGATAGGTCTCCAGGGTCTCGACGAAATGACCGACGCCCAACCGGGTCCGCTTCTCCGGCGACACCGACACCAGTTCCTCGACGACGGTGAGCAGATCCCCCTCGACGATGGGCCGCAGAAGCTCGACGTCGTTGGCCGCGTTGATGAACGTCGTGCCCGGCAACGGCACCCGCAGCACCACCGACGCCACCGGTGGCCGACCGGCCGGCTCCCAGGGCGGGGGTATCAGCCAACCCATCAACAGAGCCGGCGGCGCGAGCAGCCCGCCCCATCGCTCCCGGGCGAACTCGGCGTCCCAATACGAACGATTCCCGTCGTGGACCATCGCGGCGAACAGTTGAATGCGCGCGCCGCTGACCGGGGTCGCCGCGGTGCGCGGTTCGCTCTTGGCGCCGACCATGCGCAGCGCGTCTTCGTAGCTGCCGAAGGCCAGCTGGTAGCTGAGGTCCGGATCCACGTAGCGGTGTCGCTCACATGACGAGCGGGTGCCGGCTCGGCACCGAATCCCAGGCGAGCACACGGGAAGTGAAGTACCAGCCGCCGCGTTCGTAGATCAGCGTGTCCCGGAAGGTCCCGGTGGCCCGGAGCGTGGTGTCGCCATACATGGCGGCGAACAACACCGCGACGCAGCGCTGGCTGGCGTTGACGCCGTCGATGTGGATCTCGTGATCGAGGGTGACAAGGCGCTGCCCGTCGCCGCCGTCGAAGGCCGCGCGCAGATCGGTGAACAGATCGCCGTCGCGGGTGTAGCTGGCGCCGGAATGGCGGAAGGTGGCGATCCAGCGATCGCGGTCGCCGTCGGAGTAGGCCCGGTTGTGCCGGGCGCTCAGGTCGAGGATGGCAGCGCGCCCCGTCGCGGCGTGGAGGAACTGCTCTTGTTGATAGGTCAGCGTCATCGTGGCTCTCCAGCCTCTGTAGGGAAATGACGGAAAAATTGTCTCATGTAACACTAACTTAACTTAGCGACTAACGATATAACCGTGTTCTTCGCGATCCCAAGTGGCCTCATTTAAGCCACGACTACGCAACAAATCTTTACGTATCCGTCCGATGACGTTCTTCGGGAGTTCATCGACCGTCTCCACGTATCGCGGCACGCAGAAGTACGGCATCCGGGCCGCGCAGAAATCGAGCAACTCGGCGCAATCCAGTGTGGCGCCAGGTCGCAACGTCGCGACCAACAGGATGTCGTCCTCGCCCAACTCGCTGGGTACCCCGACCGCCGCGGCTTCGGCCACGGCCGGGTGGCGCATGACGACGGCCTCCACTTCCACCGAGGAGACATTTTCGCCGCGCCTGCGCAACGAGTCTTTGACGCGGTCCACATATGTCAAATTCTGGTCGGCATCGAGTCTGCCCAAATCGCCGGTGCGAAACCACTCCGGGTGCGGCTCCACCCGCGAATCGGCACCGACGTAGCCTTCGCTCATCACGTGCGGGGACCTGGGGCGGCACGCGATCTCGCCGACGGTCCCCGGCGGCAGCGGATCGCCGTGCTCGTCGACGATGCGAACGTCGAAATCGGGATTCGGCCGCCCCGACGTCCCGGGCACCCCCTCGTCGGACACGCCTTTGACGGCGATCGGGAACGCCTCGGTCATCCCGTACATCGTGACGATCCGGCAGCCGTAACGCTTTTCGATGTCGCGGTAGGACTTGGCGTCGATGGGCGCCGCCGAGATGAACCGCAGCGGCAGCTGCGCGTCCCGCGGGTCCGGGGGCAAATTCTGCAGCATCGACACCATCGCGCCGGCGCCGGCGAAACCGACGGCGCCGCGGGCGCGGATGTCGTCCCACACCTGGCCCGGGTGAAAGGCCTTGGCCAACACGGTCGTTCCCCCCACCAGCATCGGGGCCAGCACGCTTGGCGCCGCGCTGAGGTGGAACAGCGGCATCGCCGTCCACAGCGCCTCCCCGGGGCCGAACTCCCAGGCCGACGCGGCGGTCGCGGCCACCGAGAACAGGTAATGCCAGGTCGTGGCAACGGCTTTCGAGGGCCCGGTGGTGCCCGACGTGTAAAACAGCACCCCCACTTCCGTCGGGCCGGCGGGGGTGTCGGACACCGGAACCTCGGCGTCCAGGTGCAACGTCGCGGTCAGCGAATCGTCTTGCACCACAACGCCGGTCACGGTGTCGAGCTGGTCGACGACCTCGTCGACGCGGGGCCGCCGTTCGGGATCGGTGAGGATCACCTTTGCCCGCGCCAGCCGCAGCGTGTGCAGCAGGAATTCTCCCTTGTTCGCCGCGTTCACCGCCGCGCTCACCGCGCCGATGCGCGCCGCGCCCAGCCAGAAGTACACCCATTCCGGGCAGGTGGCGGTGAACAACGCCACGCAGTCGCCGCGACCGACGCCCAGCCCGACCAGCATGTTCGCCGCCGCGCGGGAACGCTGCCGCATCTGTTCGAAGGTGACGTCCACGCCGGCGATCGACATCATCACCCGGTCGGGGTGCTGCCGGGCCCGCCGATCGAGCACGGCCGGCACGGTGAAGCTGTCGACCCCGAAGTCGGTGGGCCGCGGCATCAGGCCTTCGCGGCCGCCGGGTCCGGCTCACCGTCGGCGGTGTAGCCGAAGTCCGACGACGAGGGCTGTGGGCCCGGGTAGAAGCGGTGCGCCCAGCGCCGAAGTGCGGCGTAGTCGTGCGCCTCTTCGGGAGCCAGGTTCGGCTTCTCGAGGTACTTCATGTTCTCCCAGGTGAAGAAGTCCTGCTTGATGACCTCTTGCTGCAGCGCCAGGAACCTGGCGGCGCGGCCGGTGGGCACGTCGCCGGTGTCGCCGGGCTCGCGGATGGAGGCCTGCGTATAGAAGTAGTCGGTGTAGTCCTCGTCGACCGGGGTCTGCCCGGTCACCTGGACGGTCGCCACCAGTTCGCTCGGGAAGCGGACCAGTCCCAGGCCCAACGAGTAGTTGTCGTAGATGATCTTGGCGTCGACCGGCCCGTTCGGGGTCAACCAGGTCGACGCGCGCCCGCCGCCGAAATGCGCGTGGACGGTGGCGTGCAGGTGGTAGCCGGACACCTCGAACGAGGCGGTGGTGGCGGGGTTGGCGGCCTTGTGCACGTATTGAACGTGGTACGGGTCGGCGGCGTTCTCGATGATCATCTGCGGGTGCACCTTGACCCGGTTGAGCATCTGGGTGTGCGGGTGCAGCGGGTAGTACTCGTTGGTTTCCAGCTCGGGCAGGACCGGGGGCTGCCAGTACGGGGCCCGGCCGTGCCGCTCGTGCCACGCGAGGATGAACCCGTACCACTCCACGCTCGGGTAGGTGCGGATCCGGACGTTGTTCTTGCAGCCGATCTTGCTGTACGGGATCAGCGCGTTGGTGCCGTCGCCGCGCCACCGCCAGCCGTGCCACGGGCAGACGATGTTCTCGCCCTCCACGGTGCCGCCGACGCCCAGGTTGGCGCCGAGGTGCTGGCAGTAGGCGTCCATGACATGCACCCGGCCGGACTCCGTGCGGAACAGCACGAGCTCCTCGCCGAAGTAGTGCGCGCGCTTGACCTGGCCGGCGGCCAGGTCGGAGGCGAAGGCGACGATGAACCAGCCGGTCGGGAAGCGGTAGGTCGACAGCGCGATGCCGGCCTGCCCGAATTCGCGTTCCGAGGGATCCGCGGCCGAATCCGATGCCGAGTCCGAAAGAGTGTCCGTCACGAGTGCTCCAAGTTCGACGACCGGATCTATTTTTACTATCTTAAGCATAGAACGTCAACGCGCGCACAGCCATGTCCGCGCAGAGCGGGGTTACAGATGACGGCTACGGCAGTCGACCTATCCGATTTCGCCTTGTGGCGCAACGGTTTTCCCGACGAGCTGTTCGCCGAGCTGCGACGAAGCAGGCCCCTGTTCCGCCACGACCTGACGCCGGGGGTCGCCGAGGCGGTCCAGCGCGACTTCTGGGTGGCGACCAAGCACCGGCACGCGGTCCGGCTGCACCGCGACACCGAGTCCTTCACCGCGGTGGACGGCCCGCTCATCCAGCCCGTCGGGATGTTCGCGTCCTATCCGACGATCATCAACATGGACCCGCCGGGGCTGAACAAGCGCCGCAAGCTGATCTCCGGTGCGTTCAACCCCCGCGCGGTGGGCAAACTCGAGGACGGTATCCGGGCGCGCGCAGCGGCGATGATCGACCGGCTGCTCGAGCGGGGCGGCGGCGACTGGATCGAGGACGTGGCCGACGCCCTGCCGATGACGGTCATCGGCGACATCATCGGCATACCGGAGGCGGACCGGCCGCGAATCTTCGATTCCCTGGACCGCATCCTGAAGGCCAACTCCCCTGGGGCGCGGCCGACTTGGCAGGACTATACGGATCTCTACGCCACCGTCTTCGGCTACGCGATGGAGCTCACCGCGGAGAAACGGCGCAATCCCGGCGATGACATCTGGAGCACACTGGCCACGGCGGTTATCACGGGCGAGGACGGGGATGAATTCAGCCTGCCCCCTAACGAATTGGAGTTCTTCTTCTTCGTGCTGACCTTCGCCGGCAGCGACACCACCAAGAACGCGCTGGCCATCGGGGTGCAGGCGTTCGTGGAGAACTCGGAGCAGATCGAGCGGTACCGCGAGCAGGAAGCGTTGCGTCCGAGCGCAGTCGAGGAGGTGTTGCGCTGGGCGTCACCGGTCGCCTACTGGACGCGCACCGCGAAGGTCGACGTCGAGATGGACGGTCAGCACATCGCGAAGGGCGAGCGGGTGGTCTCGATGCTGCGTTCGGCGAACCGCGACGAGGAGGTGTTCTCCTCGCCCTTCACCTTCGACATCGGACGCCAGCCCAATCCGCAGGTCGCCTTCGGGGGCGGCGGACCGCATCACTGCCTGGGGGCCATGCTGGCCCGCGCGGAGCTTCGCGCCGTGCTCGACGAACTGCTGCTGCGCTGCGACGACATCGCCCTCGGCCCGGCCACCGTCGCCTACCCGAACCTGCTCACCAACATGTCGATCTACGACGAGATGGCGATATCGCTGAACGAGCGCCGCTAGCTCAATCGATCAGCCGCAGCGCGGCCTTGGGGCACTGGTCCACCGCGGCCCGCACGTCGATCTCGAGCCGCGGCGGCACCGGGCCGTCGGCGATCTGCACCACGTCCTCGTCGCCCAGTTCGAACACCTCCGGGGCGAGCGACTCGCAGAAACCATTTGCCTCACACAGGTTTTCGTCGACCGTCACGCGCATCGCACGCCCTCCTCAACGCTCATTTCTCGAGGCCCTTCGGACGGGTCCCGATCACTCCGCTGCTTGCCAGCCTGGCCAGTTCTTCGTCGGTCAGCCCGCACCGATCGCGCAGCACCTCCCCATTGTGCTCGCCGAGCCTCGGCGGTGGGCGCAGCAGCCACCTGTCCTGGCCGGTCAGCTTGGCGAACGGCGGGCAGGGATACAGGCCCGCGCCGGTGCTCGGGTGGTCCAGTGCCTCGAGGAATCCGCGGTCCCGCAGTTGCGGGTTCCCGGTCACCGCCGACGGCGACACCACGGGCGCGGCGGGAACGCCGGCTCCGGCCAGCCGCTCCACCGTCGACTCCAGCGGCTGCCCGGCGAACCAATCCCGCAGCCGGCCATCGACCTCGTCGGCCCGCTCGCGCCGTCCGGCGGCGGTGGCCAGCCGCTCGTCGGACCAGGCAGGCCGGCCCATCACCCCGACCAGGGCCAGCCATTGCCGGTCGTCGCGCACGGTGACGGCGATCCAGTCGTCCTCACCGGCGCACCGGTAGAGGTTCTGGATGGCGTCGCAGTGGCCCCTGTTGCCTCGCCTGCCCAGCGTCACCCCGAACACCTCGGCCTCGATCGCCTGTATCGCGGTGGCGTTGAGCACCGTTTCCAGCATCGGCAGCTCGACCTGCTGGCCCGATCCGGTCCGTTCGGCGAAGCTCAGCGCGGCCAGCACGGCGAAGGCGGCGTGCACGCCGGCCAGCGGATCGCAGGCCCCGCGCGGCGTCACCGGCGGGGCCTCCGGCAACCCCGTCACCCAGGCCAGCCCGGCGATCTGCTCCATGGTCGGGGCGAATCCGACCCGGTCACGCCACGGGCCGTCCAGCCCGAACGCCGGCATCCGGGCGAGGACGAGCCTGGGGTTCACGTTCAACAACACGTCGGCGGTGAGGCCGAACTGCTCCATCACCCGCGGTGAGAAGTTCTCGATCACGACGTCCGCGCCGGCCGCCAGGTTCTTGAACAGCTCGCGTCCCTCAGCGGAACCCAAATCCAGTGTGACGGAACGTTTGTTGGTGTTCATCGCGTGGAACACCCAGCCGTACTCCCACCAGTCGTCCACGTCGGTGCGCATCCCGCCGGAGTAGCGGATGCCGTCGGGCCGCTGGATCGACTCCACCTTGACCACGTCGGCGCCGAACGCGGCCAGCAGGTGTGTCGCGGCCGGTCCGGCCCAGAACGCGGTGAGGTCGACGATGCGCACCCCTTCGAGCGGCAGCCCCCGCGGCGCCAAGTCCCCGGACTCTCTTCTCTCCCAGGGCTCCTCGGCGTTGGCGTCACCAAGCGCCGGTGTGGTGCCCGGCGGCGCGGGGGCGCACGCCGACATCAGCCACGGCGGCCGGGGTTGGTGAAAGCCGGCGGGGTTGCGGGCGAACACGTTTCGTTGCTTGACGTACTCGAGATCACGGATGGTTGAGCCGTTGCCCAGCGCCGCGATCGGCAGCCGGAACAGCTGCCCGAGCTCGACGATCTCCGCGACGGTCCGTTCGGCCAGCCACGGGCCGATCTGTTCCCGGATCAGGTCGCGGTAGGCCCACCTGCCGATCTGGAAACGCAGCTGTTCGATCTCTTCCAGCTGGGGGCACTCGACCATCGCGCAGAAGTCGAGCCACTGCTGGCCCGTGACCATCGTGATCCCGACGTAGCCGTCCTTGGCCGGTTCGATGGAAGGCACCTCGAGGGTCCGGCGGATCGGCGGGACGCGCAGCAACTGCGAATGCAACCATTCGCTGCTCTGCATCGCGGTCAACGCCTCGAGCATGGACAGGTCGAGGTGCTCGCCGGGTCCGCCGCGTTCGACGCGTCGGCGCACCGCCAGTGCGCCGAACGCCGCGTACACCCCGCCCATGTACTCCCCCAGGTCGCCGCCGATCGCGATCGGGGGCCCCGCGGGATCGCCGCGAAAGCCCGGCGAGCCGGCCCAGGCCTGCAGGGTGAATTCGCTGGCGGCGCGGTCGGCATGCGGTCCGTCCCAACCGAAGTCGGAGATGGTGACGACGATCGCTTGCGGCGATTCGGCGAGCAACCGTTGCGGATCGACGCCCAGCGCCGCCGCCCGCGACCGGCCCGCGGTGACGACCACGACGTCGGCGGCGGCCAGCATGGCGCGGTATCGCTCGGAGTTTGCCGCGACGGTCAGGCTGCGCTTGCCGGCGTTGAGATAGTCGAAGAACGGCGAGGGGTCGCCGTCGGGCACCGGAGAACAGGTGGCCGAGTACCGACGCAGCCAATCCCCTTGCTGCGGCTCGACTTTGCGCACCTGCGCCCCGGCATCGACCAGGAGCTTGCCGCAATAGCTGCCGGCTATCCGGTCGCTGATCTCGACGACACGCAACGCGTCGAGCGGTGTCGGCCGACGGCCGGGCTCGCGCCTCACCCGGCTATTTATACCATTACTGCTAAAATAGCTAAGCCAGCCGAGCACGCGAGGATTGGATGACCACCCTGGGAATTGGCCAAGACGCCCGTCGCCGACTCTCGGCGCCGAGGATCGCCGAAATCGTAGCCGACGAGTTGCGCCGCCAGATCATCGACGGCGAACTCGCCGATGGCGATCTTCTGCCGCGCCAGGAGGTGCTCGTCGAGCAGTTCAACGTCAGCCTGGTGTCTCTGCGCGAGGCGCTGCGAATCCTGGAGACGGAGGGGCTCGTCTCGGTCCGGCGCGGCAACCGCGGCGGCGCCGTGGTGCACGCGCCCGCCAAGACCAGCGCGGCCTACATGCTCGGCCTGTTGCTGCAGAGCGAGTCCGTCGAGGTCGCCGACCTGGGCTTCGCGCTGCGGGAGCTCGAACCGGCCTGCGCCGCCCTGGCGGCCCAGAGGCCCGACCGGGCGGACACACTGGTGCCGGATCTCAAGCGGGTCAACGAGTCGATGGCAGAAAATCTCGACGACGGCCGGCTCTTTACCGAAATCGGCCGTGAATTCCACGATCTCGTGGTCCGCGGGTGCGGGAATCACACCATCATCGCCGTGGTGGGCAGCCTGGAGACCCTGTGGACGAGTCACGAGCAGCGTTGGGCGGATGAGAGCGCGGCCAGCGGCACCTACCCCTCGCTGGCGCAACGCCGCGCGGTGCTCGCCACCCACGTCAAGCTGACCGAGACCATCGCGGAGGGCGACGTCGACCGCGCGCGCCGCATCGCCGGCCGCCACCTCGCCGACACGCAGACCTATGTGCTGTCGGGCCGGCCCGACCAACGCATCTATGCGCTGTCGCCGCAGGCCCTTTCGCGTTCGGGGTCCCGCTCGCGGGACATCCGGCGTCCCTGACGTTGATGCGAACCGCACTAGTCACCGGCGGCAGCGGCGGGATCGGGAAGGGCTGCGGCCGCAAGCTGAGCGAGCTCGGTTACGACGTGGTGCTCGCGGCGCGGCGCGAAGCCCCGCTGCGCGCGGCCGCGGCGGAGCTGGGCGCCCGCCACCTCGTGGCCGACGCGTCCGACCCCGACGGATTCGCCTCCGCCATAAGCGGTTTGGGGAGGATCGACCTCGTCGTGCACGCGGCCGGCACGCTGGGCGGAACCTACGCGCGCAAGCAGACGTTCGAGCAGTGGCGGACCATCCTCTCGGCGAACCTGGATTCGTGTTTCGTGGTGACCGCCGCCGCGCTGCCGCTGATGCGCGCGGGCTCCCGGTTCGTGTTCATCTCTTCCTCGGCGGCGCATGAGCCGATGATGGCGCGGACGGCCTACTCGGCGTCGAAGGCCGGCATGAACGCGTTTGCCCGCGCCCTGGCGCTCGAGGTCGACCGCGACGGCATCGCGGTGCACATCGTGACGCCCGGCCCGGTGGAAACCGAGATGCTGCAGGACGTTCCCTTCGAGATGTACGCGATCCAGGTGTCCGACGTCGCCGAGGCGGTCGCCTGGCTCGACACGGTCGACCCGTCCGTCGACCTGCCGGAGATCCGGCTGTCCGCCGTGCAACGCGGTCCGTACGCCCGGCCGCCGGTGGTGCCTACGGAAGCCCGGCGCCGGCGCCAGCGAACGCCTTGATCACCGACTCCCCGAACTCGTGCAGCGAATCCGGGACCGCGAAATCGGCGAACCACACGTAGAACCGCTGCACGCCCTGGGCGGCCAGGCCGGCGAAGTGCCCGATCAATTCGTCGGCGTCCCCGCAGAACAGGCCCGACCCCAGGTTGCCGAATCGCCGGGCACTCACCTCGCGCACCTTGTCCGGGTCGCTGCCTGTCCGGACAAATCCCACCATCTGCTGGACCGACACGCGCGCCGGCCCCGCTGCGGGTGCCAGCTCGGGCAACCTGTCCAGGTGGTTGGCCGGCACGTTCCACCAATCCGCGTATCTGCGAACGAGTTCCATCATCCGGGGCCCGGTGCCACCCAGGACCAGCGGTATGGGATGGGATCTGCGCGGAGCCTGCGCGGCGTCGCCCTCGTCGTCGCCCCAGTACTGCCTGATCAGCTCGAGGTGCCGCCCGAGCTCGGCGACCCTAGCCTTCGGATCCTGCTGGCCTACATGGAATCTGGTGAATTCGGCGGGCCAGGACCCTGCGCCGAGGCCGAGCTCGAACCTGCCCCCCGACGCGTCCGAGAGGGTGACGGCCTGCTTGGCGAGCACGGCGGGGTGCCGGAAGGCGTCGCACAGCACCAGGTGGCCGATCCGCAACCGCTCCGTTTTGGCCGCCACCCAGGTGGCGATGCCCATTGCCTCCCAAATGTTTTCGTCGGCCAGCCCCGGCGCCTCGAGGTGATCGATGAACGCCACCCCGTCGAAACCGCCGGCCTCGGCATGGCGGGCCCGCTCCGCGATGTCGGCCGGAGACAACCGCACCTGCGGCAGGAACAGATACCACTCCACCATGGGGCCACCTATGCTCGCGCCGATTGCAACAAAGCCGCTAGTTTACTATTTTTATTATGTTAGGGGTCTTATGGATGTCGGTCTGACTTCGGAGCAGCTGTCGCTGCGCGACACCGTGCGCGGCATCCTGCGCACCGAGTGTCCCCCCGACGCCGCCCGCCAGGCCCTGACGGACCCCGAACGCTGGCGTGCCCCGTGGAAGACGGTCGTCGACCTGGGCTGGACGGAACTCGCCTTGCCCGACGGCGGCGACTACGGGCCCGTCGAGACCGCGGTGGTCCTCGAGGAATGCGGGGCCGCGCTCGCGCCGATCCCGTTGCTCAGCAGCGTCGGCATGGCCGCGGGCGCCCTGCGGTCCAGCGGCCTGGACGCGGTGCTCGCCGACATCGCCGGCGGCGTCGTCGCCACTCTCGCCGTCCACGCGAAAGGGTCCCGCCTGCCGGGCGCACCGATGACCTTGCGCGGCGGACGCCTGCGCGGACGGGCCGTTGCGGTTCCGAACCTGACCCGCGCCGAACTGGTCGTCACGCTGGCGCACGCCGACAACGGTGTGATGGTCGCGGTCGCGCGCTGCGACAGTGCCAGCGGCGTGACCGTGGTGCCGGTCGAGTCGACCGACCCCCCCCAACCGGTGGCCGACGTCGAGATCGAGGCCGAGCCGGTGGCCGCCGCGGCGGTGGAGCTCGAAGCGGCGCTGGCCGCGCCGCTGGTGGCCGCGGCCGCCGACCTGGTCGGCGTGGCGAGCGGCGCGCTGCACCGCGCGGTCGAGCACGCCAAGGCGCGCCGCCAGTTCGGCGCGCCGATCGGCGCCTTCCAGGGGGTCAAACACGCGCTGGCCGACAACCACGTCGCCGTGGAACGCGCGCGCAGTCTCACCTATGCGGCCGCGGCCCGGCTCGCCGATCCGGACGCCCGGGACGCCTGGACCGCCGCGGCGCTGGCCAAGGCGGCGGCCGGCGATGCGGCGGTGAATTGCGCTCGCACCGCGGTGCAGGTGCACGGCGCGCTCGGTCAAACCTGGGAGCACGACATCCACCTCTACGTCCGGCACGCCTGGCAGGGCGCCGCGCTGCTGGGCGACAGCCGCGCGCTCTACCACGAGGTGGGCCGCCGGTTCGCGGGAGGCGCGGGATGACGGCTGTCGTTGAGGAATTCGGCAGGTGGCTGTCCGACTTTCTGCCGAAGGACTACTACGAGCGGTATCGCGAGTACCGCTGGGACCTGACGCTGCGGCGGGACTACCAGCGGGCCGCGTTCGAGGCCGGATGGCTCCAGCCGACCTGGCCCCGCGAGCACGGCGGTCGGTCGCTGGGTCTGCGCGACGCGATGGAGGTCCGGATCGAGGGCGCGCTGCGCTCCGCGCCCAAGCTGCCCAACATCCAGGGACCCGGCGTTGCCGCGCCGGGCATCCGTCAGTTCGGCACACCCGCCCAGATCGACCGGCTACTGGTTCCCCTGCTGCGCGGCGACGAATGGTGGGCGCTGGGCATGTCCGAGCCGGAGGCGGGATCCGATTTCGCCGGGCTGCGCACCCGGGCCGAGCGCGATGGCCCCAATGGTCAAGTCTTCCGCGTCAACGGCCACAAGATCTGGACCACGCAGGCCCACCTGTCGCGGTGGTGCACCCTGTATGCCCGCACCGATCCCGAGGCACCCAAGCACCGCGGCATCTCCTGCCTGATCCTCGACCTGCAGGCGCCCGGGGTGCGGGTCGAACCAATCCGCATGGCGTCGATCTCCGACGAGACGTTCTGCGAGGTCTTCCTCGACGACGTCGAGGTGCCGGTCGAGAACCTGCTCGGGCCGCTGCATGGCGGCTGGAACGTGGCGCTGTCGTCGCTGCACCACGAACGACAGATGATCTGGATCATGAACTGGGTCGAGATCAAGCGCGGGCTCGACGCGGTGCGCCGGGCGCGGCCGACCGACGACATCTGCGCCGAGCTCGGCTCGCTGCTCGCCGACGCCGAGGCGCTGCGGGCCACCGGATACCGCGCGCTCGGCAACGAGCTGGCGGGCCGGCCCAGCCCCGAGGCCGACATCCTCAAGCTGCTTGGATCCGTTACCTTGCAACGGGTTTGGGAGCTGGCCGCGGTCGCTCAGGGACAGGATGGGGTGAGCGATCCGGATCTGCTGTTCGAACGCCAGGACGCGCTCGCCGCGACCATCTACGGCGGAACGTCGGAAGTGCAGCGCAACATCATCGCCGAGCGGCTGCTCGGGCTGCCGAAGGGATGACGACGATGGATTATGACCTCGGCGAGGACGCCGCACAACTGCGAAACCATCTGCGCGAGCTGGTTTCTCAGCACATCCCCGCCGACTTTCTCGGCGCCTGCACCGAGAATCCGCAGGACCTGGCCACCACCGAGACGTTCTGCAAGCTGCTGGCCGCCGAGGGCCTGCTGGCGCTGGCGTGGCCGAAAGAGCATGGCGGCGGCGGTGGTTCGGTGTGGCAGCAGACGGTGTTGCGCGAGGAGATGTGGGCGCAGCACGAGCCGCGCGGCCCGCAGTACATGGGGATCAACTGGGTCGGCCCCGCGCTGATGCGCTACGGCACGGCGGAGCAGAAGGCCAAGCACCTGGCGGCCATCGCCTCCGGCGACGTGATCTGGTGCCAGGGCTTTTCCGAGCCGGAGGCCGGGACCGACCTCGCCTCGCTGCGCACCCGCGCGGTCAAAGACGGCGACGGCTGGCGCATCACCGGCCAGAAGGTGTGGACGTCGTACGCGCTGATGGCATCGTGGTGCGTGCTGGCCGCCTGCACCGATCTGGAGGCCCCAAAACCAAAGCGGCTCACCCTCTTTCTGATCCCGATGGACCGGCCCGGCTTCACCGTGCGGCCCATCGGGTCGATGCTGGGACCCCATCACCTCAACGAGATGTTCCTCGACGACGTGCAGGCCTTCCCCGGCGACGTCCTCGGCGAGGTCGGCGACGGGTGGCGGGTGATGCGCGAGGCGCTGGCGTTCGAGCGGGTCGGCATCGCGCGCTACGCGCGGTGCGAGTCGCTGCTGGACCGGATGCGCAGGCAGCTCGGCGAGGACTGGGACTCGTTGCCCGAGTCCATTCGCGCCCGCTGGGTGCGCGCGCTCGCCGACTTACGGGTGGCCAGGCTGCTGGCGTACCGGGCCATCTCGCTGCAGGACGACCCGTCGGCCGGCGCGGCGGCCAGCGCCGCCCGCATCGCCACCACCACCTGCGACCAACAGGTTGCCGAGCTGCTCTTCGACGTGCTGGGTCCCACGGCACTCGACAGCGGCACGTCGGCGCCGCTACACGGGGCCATCGAGGACCATTGGCGCTACGCACAGGCCGCCACCGTGGCATCGGGCACCATCGAGGTGCAGCGAATGCTGGTGGCACGCGACGTTCTGGGAGAGCACAGGTGAAAACCGAACTGCCGCAGGATATCAGCGACTTCGCCGCCGTCGCCGCGAAGCGACTCACCCGGTTGGGCGGTCCCCCGGCGGCGCTGCGCGCCGAGGCCGACGACGGTGTGCGGGATGCGGCGCGCATGGCCCTGAGTGACGTCGGCGCGTTCGACCTCGACGTGCGGTCGTCGAACGATGACCTGTTGGCCGCCGCGGTACTCTGCCAGGCCGCCGGCGCCAGCGCCCTGCCCTATCCCGTCGTCGAAGAGCTGCTGGCGATCGACGGCGCCCGCCTGGCGCTGGTCAACCCCGAGGCGCCGCGCATCGACCACGGCGACCTGCCGGGCGAGTGGGTCGCCGCCGACCTGGACGGTCACCGCTACCGCCTGCGGGCGGCGTCGCGCACCACCTCCAAGCTGGGTCCGTTTCTGGTGCCGGCCACGTTGAGCGCACCCGACGGGACCGTTCCGGTCGGCGACGTTAACCTTCATCTCGTGCTGGGATCATGGCGGATTCTGGGAGCCCTGCAGCAGTCGCTGCACATCGTCACCGACCACGTACGCGCCCGGGTGCAGTTCGGTAAGCCGCTGGCGGACTTCCAGGCCGTCAGGTTCGCCGTCGCGGACGCCGCTGTCGGGGTGCGGGGCCTCTACGAACTCGCGAAATACACCGTTTCCCGACCGGAATCGCTACCGGTGCAGGTGCATTCGGCCGACGCGCTCCTGCTCCGGTACAAGGCCGCCGACACCGCGCGACAGGTGCTGCGCACCTCGCACCAGCTCCTCGGCGCCCTGGGCTTCTGCGACGAGTCCGACGTCAGCGTTCTCGACCGGCACACCCAGCCGCTGATCCGGTTGCCGCTGAGCGCCGAGGCGCTGGCGCTGCGCCTGATTCCCGACGTGCGCGACGGCCACCTGGAGACGCTGTTCAGCGGGCCGGTACCCGCATGACGACCGAGCCTGTTGAATCGGGCGTCGCTCTTAACCCGCTCGAAGACGGCATCCCGTTCGGAACCAAACTCCAGCAGCTCGCCGAAGAACGGCGCGACGCTCCGGCGGTGACCGTCGTCGCGCTCGACGGCACCTCCGAGTCACTGACCTTCGGTGAACTCGACGCCCGCGCCAACCAGTGGGGGCGTGCGCTGGCGGCCAACGGTGCCGGCCCGGGTTCCCTTGTCGCCCTTGCTATCCCGAACTCAGTGCACCTGATGCTCGCCGCGCTGGGGTGCTGGAAGATCGGCGCGGTTCCCGTCCCCATGCATTGGGATCTGCCCGAATGGGAACGCGACCGGGTACGCGACGTGATCTCCCCCGCCGTCGTCGTCGACGAACGAACCCGGTGGGAGCTGCAGTCGCGCGCGGCCGGCGAATCCGCGAGCCCGCTGCCCGCGGCGGTCTCCCCCCACGCCAACGGGATCTGCAGCAGCGGGTCCACCGGTGTCCCCAAGGTGATCCTCAGCTTGGCGCCGTCGCTGTGGACGCCGCAGCACGGCGAGCCGTTCCTGTCGAACTGGACACCGGTCGCGCAGCCGCAGACCATCATGGTGCCCGCGCCCATGTACCACACCAACGGCTTCGCCACCTTCTTCTTCCTCCTGGCCGGTGACCACCTGGTCGTGCTCGAAAAGTTCGACGCGGCACTGGTTTTGGACGTGATCGAGCGCTTCCGGATCACCAACTTCACGGCCACGCCCACGATGCTGGCGCGTATCGCGGCGCGGCCCGACATCCGGCAGCGCGACCTGTCCAGCGTCGTGTTCATCCTGCAGGGCGCCGCGGTGATGCCGCCGTCGCTCATGCACACCTGGTTCGAGCTGCTGAGCCCCGAACAGATCGTGTCCGCCTACGGCATGACCGAGAACCTCGGACTCACCGCATTGCGCGGCGACGAGTGGCTCGCCCATCCTGGCAGCGTCGGACGCGGGTTCCGGGACACCGAGATCCGGATCCTGGACGCCGGCAGGACACCTCTGGGGCCCGGCGAACACGGCGAGGTCTACCTGCGTTCACCGATGGCCGCGGGATCGCGATACCTGGGCGGGGCGGCGCCGCTGCCGTCGACCGACGACGGCTTCCGTTCCGCCGGCGACATCGGGTACCTCGACGAGGACGGCTACCTCTACATCGTCGACCGCCGCGTCGACATGATCGTCACCGGCGGCGCCAATGTCTTTCCGGCGGAGGTGGAGTCGGCGCTGGCGGGCCATCCGGACATCGCCGACGTGGTGGTCATCGGGCTCGTCGACGCGCGGTGGGGCCGACGCGTGCACGCGGTGGTTCAGCTCGCCGACGGCGCGTCACTGACCGAAGAACAGGTGATCGAGTACGCCAAGAGCCGGCTCGCGCACTATAAGGCGCCGAAAACCGTCGAGTTCGTCGACGCGATCCCGCGCACCGCGGCCACGAAGGTCAATCGTTCGGCGATGATCGAGGCGCGGGGCGGCTAGCGGCCCGAAGTCGGCTCATCGCCCTGCACTTCGGCGCGGGGCCGGGCGACAGTCTGCCGCACGCGGGCGATCGCGGGAACCCGCTTCGATGTCCAATGCGCAGTTCTAGCCAAACCGTGCTCAGACGGTAACGGTCACGACAGGGATGCCGGCGGTATGCCACCGCTCGCGAACTGCGCCGAGTTCACTGGTCGGAGCCGAAAGCAATAGGCCGAACACTGCTGGCGGGTCAGCTTCGTCGCGATAGTAATCTCGATAGAAAGCGATTTTTTTGGCAAACCAGGAAAATGCTTCGGGTTGATCAACGAGAAGCAACTGCGCGTCAGTTATATCAGTTAGGTAACCGGTCGCGGGCGGTTTACCTTCGGCCGTATTAATCATGTTGTCCAAGTCGCGCATGAAGTCATTAAATGCGTTCATATTGCGTCCGAACCATGGCGGGAAGTGCCACGCTTTGGCGAAGGCGTCGAAGAGAGCATCGAGCGTTTTCATGTGCGCTGCGTCGACCGTTCGAAGCTCGACGCCGGCCTGAGGCACCAAAGGCGTTGGTATTGCGCGGTGTAGACCAACGCACGCCTCGTGAGCTGCGGCCCCTGAGATAAATTCGTCTAGGTTTATGGTCGTCCCCCTGAGGCTAACGAATTCGAGTCATTACATATTCGTTCACAGCGGATTTAGGGATGCCCGAGTCTCAGTAGATCGAAGAAAACAGGAACAATCTCGAAATGAATCGCGCACCGTAATCTTCCCCATTCCATGAGAATTCATATTCTCGTATGCGGGAAGAAACTCGCCGAAGAGGCCATTTGCCACCAAACCGCGCTCAGACGGTAACGGTCACGACAGGGATGCCGGCGGTTTGCCATCGTTCGCGGACCTCGTTGACGTGGGCGGCGGAAGTGGAAAGCAACAATGCGAAGGCGGCCGGCGGCCTGAGTTCGTCACGGTAGTAATCCCTGTAGAAGGGCATGGTGTTGGCGAACCAAGAGAAGAGGTCGGGTTGTTCGGCGAGGATGAAATGCGCATTGGTTATCAGTGTGAGGTAGCCGGGAGCCTGTGGCCTTCCCGTAGCTGTAGTCACCATGTTGTCCAAGTCGCGCATGACATCATCGAAGGCGTCCATGTTGCGCCCGAACCACGGCGGGAAGTGCCATGCCTCGGCGAAGGCGTCGTAAAGCGCATCGCGAGTCTTCGTGCGCGAGCCTTCGATTTTTCGAAGCTCGAATCCGTCAGGGGGCACCAACGGTAGCGCTGTCTCCCCAACGATGCCAACGCAAGCTCCATGCTCAGCCTGAGATATGAATTGTTCTAAGTTCATGGTCTCTGTCATTTCTTAGCGGACCCGCCGAAATGATCCATAGTGTCCATCCGTATACCACGCCGATCCGTCAGAGCCGGTGACGATGCGCTGCGGGTCGCGGTTCTGGCCCGGCACCTTTGGATTGACGTCCCACTCTTGATAGGTGATGGGCTTGCCAGACGAGTCCGTTGGCGGCAGAAGCCCTTCCCGATTCTGGAAATTGCTCCCGCCCTTGGTGCCAGGCGCGTTGGCTGATCCTGGCCATTTTCCAGCGTCGATCTGTTGCAGTACGTCTCGCACGTTTTGCGGTATTTGTGGTTGACCACCGGACGTATGGGGCTGCTCTGGCGCTGGCTGTGTCCAGGACGGTATGTCAGTCCGGACGGCCTCTTTGCCGGGCGTGAATTGCGTGTTCGCAGAATTCAATCGCCCTTCAAGCTGCGACTTCCACGAATTGTAGGTCCAGGCTTCTTGGTTGTAGGCGTTCACCGCATCCAAATTGGTGGGGTCAGGCCGCCAAGAATTGTGGCGCTCGATGTCTTTCATCAACTGCTCGTATGCCCGTTGCGCTGCCTCCACCGATTTCGGTACCGGTGGGCTGGCCCACGAAGGGGTAGGCGGCGGCCGTAGCGGCGGCTCGCCCGGTGACGGAGGGGGAGGCGGCGGAACGGGCGGTGTCGGAGCAAGCGGCATCGGGGTGGGTGGCGCCTGCGGCATTTCGCCCGGACCGGAGCCGAGCATTTGGGCGCCGGGGCCACCGGGTCCACCAGGGCCTGCACTATTGGGCGGCGGCGGCCCGGGCGGACCGCTTTGCGGCGCGGCAGGCTCGGGGCTCGGCGGCGCGGCTGGCTCCGGGCTCGGCGGCGGCGGTGGCTGCGGCGGGGACTTCAGCTTCTGGGCGGTGTCGCCAAGGTCCAGCTGCGGTGGTTGCGGTGAGGTGGCGACGGTGGGCCGGGGCGGTTCGGGATGGACGTAGGCCAGCGGCTGCGCGGCCGTCGTCGGTGAGCTGGTGGTCAGGAGGGCGGCGGCGACCGGCCCCGGCAGCGCCGCTGCATTGAGCATGCCGGGGCGCGCGCCGCCGGCCTGCTCGGCGGGTGGTGGGGTGAAGCCGTCGCCCGGGGGCCGCACGAAGCTGGTCAATCCCGCGCCCGGATAACTGCCGACCGAACTCGGCCCAGGCACCGATCCTGGTCGCGGACTTAGGCTTTCGGCCCGCGACGCGAACGCCTGGTCGATCTGGGCAGCGGTCAGCCCCTGACCGCCCGGTGTCGCCACGTTCGGCGCGGAAGGAACCGCGGCCTGCGGGGGCCTGGCGAACATGCCCGAGGGGGCTTGCGGAGCCTTCGCCACCGGCTGGGCAGGGGTGTGTGTGGTCGCCATCGGGGCAGCACGGGACGTCGCGGCCACCTGCGATACCGCCATGGCCGGGGTAATCGCCGCCTGGACGGCTTGCTCGCCGGCCTGCATCGTCGCCCCGGCCGCGCTCATCGCCGCGTTTTCGGCCAACCCCGCCGCAGCCACCGCCGGCGCCCCAGCCACCGCCGGCGGGAACGGCACCATGAGCGCCGCCGTACTCGCGCGCAACACCGCCCCATAGGCCGCACCCGCGGCGGCATTGCGCGGCCACATCTGCCCGTAATACTCCGCATTCAAAGCCGCGATCCGCGGGGTCAACGCCCCCAACACGGTCAAATTGATCTGCTGATCGGCGGCCTCTTCCATCCGATTGGCCACCGCCTGCTCAGCGGTCACCATCGACGCCAACGCCGTCTGATGAGCGGCAGCCGCCGCCGCCACATGCGGCACCTTCTCCAACAACGCCGCGGCCAGCAATTCATGCTGGGTATCCAGCGCGGTCTGCGACGTTGCCGAGGCCGCCGCACCCGCGCCCTGCCAACTCGTGCCGTAGGTTGCTCCGCCGGACACCGTCGAGGTCGCCGCGATCGTCTGCAGATTCGTCGCCTCAGCGCTCAGCGTTTCGGAATACGCCAGCGTGGACGCCGGCCCCGACCCCGACATCAACGCCGTGTAGTTGGCCTCCGGGCTGAACGTCGGCCACGGATGCCCCATTGCAACTCCCCTACCGCTACAGCGAGATCGCCGCCGCGCGGACCGCCTCACTGGCCACCGTCGTCACCCCCGCCAACGACTGGGCATCGGAAAACAGCCCGCGCTGGGCGGCATGCTCGGCAGCCGTCGCCACATAAGCCGCACCCACCGCGGCCAGTGCCGCGGCGAACTCCGCCGAATCGGCATCCGCACCCATCGGCAGAACTCCCAACAACGTCGGCGCGCCCGCGGTCGCACCAGCGCCAGTCTGGGCAGCCAATTCCGCCTGGGCCGCGGCCGCAGCCCCCACTTCCGCCGGCTCCATCGCAAAAACCATCGCCGATTACCTCCCCACGGGCGTATAGCGGCCATCCTATGCCCGCCCCCACCGGCACAGCACCTCACCAATCAGCGCTCGGCCTCGACGCTCGGCGCGACCAGCTGCGGGCCGACCCGTGTCGGCCGCTTTCGGTATACTCGAACACATGTTCGAATCGAAGCGGTTGTCGCGGGAGGCCGTTGCCCGGTTGGACGAGATGATCGAACGGTGCCATCCGTCCAAGACGGCGGAGTCGGCGGCGTTGCTGGAGCAGATCGGTGCGGCGACGCGCGCCGAGAACCGGCAGGCCGCGGTCCAATTGGAGTTGATCGGGCGGTTGTTTGCTTACCGACTGTCGCGGTGTTCGGACACCGAGGACTGGGCCGTCGACACGATGGCGGCGGTGGCCGCGGAGCTCGCCGCGCACCTGCGGATCAGCCAGGGGCAGGCGTGCAGTCGGCTGCGCTATGCCCGCGCGCTGCGCGAACGCCTGCCGAAGGTGGGTGAGGTGTTCAAAGCCGGGGACATCGACTACCGGACGTTTCAGACAGTGGTGTATCGCAGCGATCTGATCACCGATGACGACGTGTTGGCGGCGGTGGATGCCGAACTGGCCGCCGCCGTGACGCGCTGGCCGTCGATGACGCAGGGCCGGTTGGGCGCCCAGGTCGACAAGATCGTGGCCAGAGCTGACGCCGATGCGGTGCGACGACGCCGCGAGCGCGTGGCGGACCGCGAGGTCTGGATCGGTCCGGTGGGCGACGGGCTCTCGGACATCAGCGCGACCGTGTTGACTCCGGATGCCCAGGCGCTCGACCAGCGCCTCACGGCGTTAGCGGCCACGGTGTGCGCCCACGATCCGCGCACTCGCGACCAGCGCCGCGCCGATGCCCTGGGGGCGTTGGCCGCAGGCGCCGACCGGCTGGGCTGCCGGTGCGGGCGAGCTGATTGCGCGGCCGCAAAACGCCCCCCGGCTGCTCCGGTGGTGATTCATGTGATCGCCGAGCAGGCCACCGTTGACGGCCGCTCGCCAGCACCCGCCTCGGCGCTCGGCGCCGACGGGCTGATCACCGCCGACCTGCTCGCCGAGCTTGCCAAGTCGGCCAAGCTGATGCCCCTCGTCCACCCCCTCGACGCCCCACCGGAGAAAGGCTATGTGCCGTCCAAGGCGCTGGCCGATTTCGTACGCTGTCGTGACTTGACGTGCCGCTGGCCCGGTTGTGACCACCCCGCCATCGACTGCGACCTCGACCATACGATCCCCTACGCCGCCGGCGGGCGCACGCACGCATCAAATCTCAAGTGCTACTGCAGAACTCATCATTTAGTAAAGACGTTCTGCGGCTGGACCGACCAGCAGTTGCCCGACGGGACGCTCGTACTGACCTCCCCGGCCGGGCAGACCTACGTCACCACCCCGGGCAGCGCGCTGCTGTTTCCCGCGCTGTGCGTACCGACCGGTGCAATGCCGCCCGCCGAAACACCGGCCCAAAAGCCGTGTGCCGAGCGCACCGCGATGATGCCCAAACGGCGACGGACCCGCGCGCAAGACCACGCCGCGCGGGTGGCCACCGAACGCCGCCACAACCGCAACGCCCGCCTGGCCCGAAAAGCCGCCAGGCCCAACTACTTCAGGCTCCCCCCACCCGCCGACGACGAGGACCCGCCGCCTTTTTAGGACGGCTTTTGGGATCGGTAGCCGGCAGCACACGCGAAGCTTTCGCAAGTCGTCGGCCGTGACCTGCGGCCGCCAAGAGCGAAAGGAACGCGTCGTGCAGTCCGTCCGGAAGTTCAAGAAGGTCTTCGCGGGTGCCCTGCTGTCGGGCGGCCTGGTGGTCGCCGGTCTCGGTCTCGGCGCCGGCACCGCGCAGGCCGACAACCCCGATTGGGGGCCCGCCCATCACTGGTGCCCGGGGCAACCCCTCCCGGCGACCGGTAACCATGTCACCGACCCCTTCCGGGGGTGGAACATGAGCGTCTGCCACACCTACTACTACCTGTATCCCGGCATGGGCAACGTCTCCAACATGATCTGGGACGGCGACAACCCGCCGCCGAAGCCGCCACCCCCACCGGCCCTGATCAACAGAGACAACTGCCAGCAGATACTCGGCATCTTCTGCCCCAAGGCGTGACCGAGCGACGGGTCGTCGGGCGGCGCCGCGCGCGGTAACCTCATTCTCATGGCTGAACCGAACGATGAAGCCGAAGTGACGCGCGGCGACCGCTTCATCAAGACGGCCGTCGAGATACTGGGCGAAACGGGACGCACCGACTTCACCGTGCAGGAGGTCGTCGCGCGCTCGAAGACCTCGCTGCGGGCGTTCTACCAGCATTTCAGCGGCAAGGACGAGCTGCTGCTGGCGCTGTTCGACAGGACCATCGCGCAATCGGTGCAGGGCTGGCGCGCCGAGACCAACGGGCTGGACAGCACGGCCGCGCTGAAGCTGGTGATCGACCGGGTCAGCCAGCAACCGGAGTCCACCACCCAGGACAGCCTGAACAGGGCCCTGACCCTCTACAACCAGCACCTGGCCGAGACGCGACCGCGTGACTACGCCCGGGTGCTGTCCCCCCTGCACCAACTGATCCGCGACATCGTCGGGCAGGGCATCACCGAAGGGGTCTTCAATCCGGGACTCGATGTCGGGTCCGCGGCCGCGATCGTCATGCAGACGATCATGGGCGCGCAGCGATTGCATTGGCTCGGAACGGAATTGATCAGTACACCGATCGACGCCGGCCAGCTGTACGACTTCTGCAGCCGCGCGCTCGGCATCCGGGACACCGACGAGGAGACGGCCCAGCCCTCGCTGGCCGAACTGTTCGCCCAAATCGGCATGCGGCCTGGCACCCACAATGGCGAATTCGCGATGACGATGCCGGTCAGCCCGCACGTGACCAACACTTCCGGCGCCCTGCAGGGCGGCCTGATCGCCACGCTCGTCGACGTCGCGGGCGGACAGTTCGGGCTGGAATACCTGCAGCCGGGAACCACGATGACGACCGCCGACCTCTTCGTCCGCTACCTGCGGCCGATCAAGCAGGGCGCCGCGCGCGCGGTGCCGCGGATGTTGCGAGCCGGTCGCCGGGCGATGGTCATGCAGGTCGACATCTACGGCGACGGCGACGAACTCGCCGCGACCGCGACGGTGAACTTCGCGATCATCAGCGGAACGACCCCGACGGCGGGGCTGCGGGCCGGCGACTAGGCCACTACACGCCGCTCGGCAGAAGTGGTAACGTCATTACCACCTACCGAGAATCCAAGACTTCTCCCAAGGAGATCGCCATGCCGTCTCGCGAACTTTCCTTCCCCGTGTTCGACGCCGACAACCACATGTACGAACCGCAGGAGGCGCTGACCAAGTTCCTGCCGGAGAAGCGCAAGAACGTCATCGACTACGTGCAGGTGCGCGGTCGCACCAAGATCGTCGTGCGCGGCCACATCAGCGAGTACATCCCCAACCCGACGTTCGAGGTGGTGGCACGCCCGGGAGCCCAGGAGGACTATTTCCGCCACGGCGCGCAGGGCAAGAGCTACCGCGAGATCCTGGGCGAGCCGATGAAGGCCATCCCCGCCTTCCGCGAACCGGGCGCGCGACTCGAGGTCATGGACGAACTGGGCATCGACTATGCCCTGATGTTCCCGACGCTGGCCAGCCTGGTCGAGGAGCGCATGAAGGACGACCCGGAGATGACCCACGACGTCATCCACGCGCTCAATCAGTGGATGTACGAGCAGTGGTCGTTCAACTACCAGGACCGCATCTTCGCCACCCCTGTCATCACCCTGCCCATCGTCGAGCGTGCGCTCGAAGAACTCGAGTGGGTCCTGGAGCGCGGCGCCCGCACCGTGCTGGTCCGCCCGGCGCCGGTGCCCGGATACAAGGGCAGCCGGTCGTTCGGCCTCGAGGAGTTCGACCCGTTCTGGCAGGCCTGCATCAAGGCCGAGATCCCGGTGTCGATGCACGCCTCGGACAGCGGCTACTCGGAATTCGCGAACGTGTGGGAGCCCGGCGACGAGTTCCTGCCGTTCAAGCCGACCGCGTTCCGCAGCTTCGCGATGGGCCACCGGCCGATCCTGGACGCAATGGGTGCGCTGGTGTGCCACGGCGCGCTGTCGCGCAACCCGGAACTGCGGATCCTGTCGATCGAGAACGGCGCCGACTGGGTGCCCGACCTGTTCAAGGGCCTCAAGGGCGTCTACAAGAAGATGCCCCAGTCGTTCAGCGAGGACCCCATCGAGGCCTTCAAGCGCTGCGTCTACATCACCCCGTTCTGGGAGGACCGGTTCACCGAGATCGTCCAGATGGTGGGCACCGACCGGGTGCTCTTCGGCTCGGACTGGCCGCACCCCGAGGGCCTGAAGGACCCCATCTCCTTCGTCGACGAGCTGACCGACTTCAGCGAGGAGGACGTTGCCAAGATCATGGGCGGCAACCTCATGAAACTGATGAAGGTTTCCGAGCCCGCGAAAAAGCCGGTCTCAGCCTGAGCGGTCGGCGTCGTCGAGGATGGAGACGACGCCCCTGGTCTCGAATACCGCGAGGCGCACGTCGGCGGGGGTTTGGTGGCCGTGCTGGCGCAAGAGATCGCTTCCAGGTCCTCCGATGACGGCGTCCGGATCGCTCATCTGACTGGAGGTACCCGCACACACCCGGCGTAACCGCCGCGGGCCGCCGACGCTGCGCCGCGTGGCCGCCAAACGAACTGATCGGGTGATTACGTGGCGGGCGTTGATAATCTGATTATCTACGTGTGCAAACACCTCGAAGGGACGGCCAGATGGTCGCCAAAAAGGATTGGGACAAGACCGTTGGTGCGGCGGACGAAGTTCGCCGCGTCTTCGAGAATGTTCCGGCGATGCTGGTCGGCCTGAAAGGCACCGAGCACCGGTTTGTCGCGGTCAACGCGGCCTACCGGGCGTTCAATCCAACGGGCAACCCGGTGGGAAAGCGTGCGGTCGAGGTGTTCCCCGAGCTGGAGAGCCAGCAGATCTATCAGATGTTCGACCAGGTGTACGAAACCGGCGAACCGCAATCCGGGACGGAGTGGCGGCTGCAGGCCGACTACGACGGGTCGGGCATCCAGGAACGATACTTCGACTTCGTGGTCACACCGCGCCGCGGGGACGACGGGTCGGTCGAGGGTGTGCAGATCATTTTCGACGACGTCACCGAGCGGGTGCGGGCACGGGCGGCCGCCGAGGCGCGGATCGATGAGCTCTCCGAGCGCTACCGCAGCGTGCGAGATTCGGCCATCGTCATGCAGCAGGCGCTGCTGGCCCCGTCGGTGCCGGTCGTTCCGGGCGCCGACATCGCCGCGGAGTATCTCGTCGCCGCGGAGGACACCGCGGCCGGCGGCGACTGGTTCGACGCGATGGCCCTCGGGGACCGGCTGGTTCTCGTCGTGGGCGACGTCGTCGGCCATGGCGTCGAGGCCGCGGCGGTCATGTCGCAGTTGCGCACGGCACTGCGGATGCAGATTGCGTTGGGGCACAGCATCATCGAGGCGCTCGAGGCGCTCGATCGGTTCTGTGAACACGTGCCGGGGTCGAAGTCGGCCACCCTGTGCGTGGGTTCCCTCGACCTCGTGACGGGCGAATTCCAGTACTGCACAGCCGGACACCCGCCACCGCTACTGGTGAGCGCCAGCGCCGTCTCGCGGTACGCCGAGCCGTCGGGCGCGGGACCTCTCGGCAGCGGCACGGGATTTCCGGTGCGCACGGAGGTGCTGGAGGTGGGCGACTCGGTCCTGCTGTATTCCGACGGCCTGATCGAACGCCCGGGCCGGCCGCTGGGCGCCAGCACCGCGGAATTCGCCGAATTGGCGGCGAACATCGCCGACGGCAGCGGCGGCTTCGTCATCGGCGCGCCGGGACGCCCGATCGACCGGCTCTGCTCGGAGACACTGGAGTTGCTGCTGCGGTCGACCGGTTACCAGGACGACGTCACCCTGCTTGCGGCGCAACGGCGCACGCCACCGGCACCGCTGCGCGTCACGGTGGACGCGACGATCCAGGCCGCGCGCACGATCCGCACGCGGCTCCGCGGCTGGCTCACGGAGATCGGCGCCGACGCCGACGACATCTGCGACATCGTGCACGCGGTCTCCGAATTCGTGGAAAACGCTGTCGAGCACGGGTATGCGGCGACCGCGGCCCATGGTGCGCCAAATGACGTCATCGTCGAGGCCGCGCTGTCCGGCGACGGCAACCTGCATGCCTCGGTGATCGACCACGGGCACTGGAAGGACTACCGCGAGGGCCAGCAGGGCCGCGGGCGCGGACTCGCGATGGCCGAAGCGCTGGTGTCCCAGGCGCAGGTCACGCACGACGACGGCGGTACGACCGCCAGCCTGACGCACCGCCTGTCGCGCCCGGCCAACTTCATCACCGCCGCGACCGTCAGCCGGTCCACCCGCCGGCGACCCGTCAACTCCGAATTCGTCTCCCTGGTCGGAGGTGCCGGCCACATCGTCGTCAGCGGCGACGTCGACACCACCACCGCATCCACCCTGGACCGGCAGATCGCCGTCGAAAGCCGTTCCGGCATAGGGTCGTTGACCATCGATCTCAGCGGGGTCACCCACCTGGGCTCGGCCGGCGTCAGCGCGCTGGCCGCCGCCCGCGACCGGGCCCAGACGCAGGGTGGCGCCTTGGTGCTGGTGGCCCCTCCGGGCAGCCCGGCCCATCACGTCCTGTCGCTGGTCCAGATGCCCTTTGTCAACAACGTCAGCGTTGATCCAGACCCTGGCCGTGCCGGACCTGGCTGAACGGCACCCCACGGTCGGCGGCGTATTCGCGCGGGAAGCCCAGCACGCGCTCGCCGATGACGTTGCGCGCCATCTCGGTGGTGCCGCCGCCGATGGCGACGTTCTGCCGGGACAGGTACCTCAGCCCAGTCTCCAGTCCCTCGCCGAATTCCCCCACGACTCCGGCACTTCCGGCGATCGCCAGGGCGGTGTCCATGTCCAGGGTCACAGTCTCGGAGTGAAAGAGCCTGATCAACGTTCCGGCGGCGGGTGGCAGCACGCCGTCCCGGACGTTGCGGAACACGTGGTCGATCAGTTGCTCGGCCACCGCGCGGTGCACGAGCACCCGGCCGGCCATCTCGTGGACGCGTTCGTCGTCGGCCCGGCCCGTCTTCTCGGCGAGGGCCACGTAGTCGACGGGCTTGGAAGAGCCGCCCTCGCTGCCGCTGCCACTGGCGAACTCCGAACCCTGCCCGACCGCCCGCCGTTCGTGGTACAGCTGCCGCGAGGCCACCGCCCAGCCGCCGTTGACCTCGCCGACGACGGCGTCGTCGCCCACGTCCACACCGTCCAGGAACTCCTCGCAGAACTCGGTGGATCCGCTCAGCATCGTGATGCGCCGCAACGTGATTCCCGGATGGGCGATGGGCACCAGGAACATGGTCAGCCCTTCGTGCTTGGGCACATCCCAGTCGGTGCGCGCCAGGCACAGTCCGTAGTCGGCGGCGAACGCGCTGGTGCTCCACGTCTTGGCTCCGTCGATCACCCAACGGTCGCCGCGCCGTTCGGCCCGGGTGATCACACCGGCCAGATCCGAGCCGCCGCTGGGTTCGCTCAGCAGCTGCACCAGCACCTCGTCGCCGCGCAGCGCCGCGGCGATGTGGCGCCTCTTTTGCTCCTCGGTGCCGGTGTCGAGCAGCGTGGCGCAGCAGATGGTGAACGTGGGGGTGTTGAGGATCAACGGCATCTCGTAGCCGAAGGACTCGGCGTCGAACGCCTTTTGGTATTCGTAATCCAGGCCCAGTCCACCGTACTCGCGGGGGAAGCAAATGCCCGCGAATCCCGCTTGATAGAGCCGCTTTTGCAATTCTCGGGCGCGCCGCCACGACCGCTCGTCGTCGCGCGGGGCGGGCGGCGGGTGCTCGGGGTCGATCGCGGGCATGTTGTCCGCCAGCCACTCCCGGGCGCGCGCGGCGAACGCCGTAACCGATTCCGTGGTGGTCATCCGGCGTTCGTCATCGATCGGGCCGCCTTCTCCGCCGCGTACACGCGAAGGTTGTGTTCCTCGGGCGTGCCGAACATGGAGCGGTACAACGTAACTCGCCTCAGGTACAGGTGCAGGTCGTGTTCCCACGTGACGCCGATGCCGCCGTGCATCTGCACGCACGCCTGGACGACCCGCACGGCCATCTCACCGACGTAGGACTTGGCGATGCTGGCAGACAGGCCCGCGTTGGGCGAGCGGGCGGCGACGTCGGCGACCGCGGCCGCCGTGGTGGCGCGACACGCTTCCAGCCACAACTTCATGTCGGCGAACCCGTGCTTGAGCACTTGGTAGGACGCCAGCGGGCGGCCGAAGGTGTGCCGGTCCAGCGCCCATTGCGCGGTGAAGTCGAACACCGTCTGCAGGATGCCGACTACCTCGGCGCACTGCAGCACCTGGGCGATCTGGCTCTGCCGGTCGATCAGGGCGGCGGTCTCGGTCGCGCTGCCGACAACCGCGGACGGCCCCACGACCACCGCGTCGAAATGCACGCGCGCGTATTGCTTGACCAGGTCGACCGACTGCTGGGGTTCGATGCGGACGCCCGCTGCGTCCGTCGGGACCAGGAACTGACGAATCTCGCCGCCGCATCGCGCCACGACGAGCAGCACCGCGGCCTGGGCGCCGGCCTCGACCCGGTCCTTGGTGCCGGTGATGGTGAAGCCGGCGTCCGTCCGGGTGGCCGCCACCGACGGGTCCAGCGGCTCCCAGGCCCGGCCCGGCTCGCAGACCGCCCACGACGCGACGGTTGCGCCGGACATCAGCGACTCGATGGTGTCGGCGTGCGACCGCGGGTCGGCGCACTCGGCGAGCGCGGCCAGCACCACGCTGACGGGATACAGCGGTCCCGGCGCGACGGTTTTGCCGAGTTGTTCGGCGACCATGGCCAGGTCCTCGAGACCGCTGCCCGAGACGCTGCCGCCGCCCAGCTCCTCGGGCACCAGCAGGGCCGTCCAGCCGAGTTCGGCGGCGCGTCGCCACCACGCCGGGTCGAAGGACTGGCCGGCCGCGTGCAATTCCCGCACGCGACGCAGCGGCGCTTCTTTTTGTAGAAAGGCCTGGGTCGTGGAAGCGAAGAGTATCTTTTCGGGAGAGTCGACAGCGGTCATGATGCCGGAGCATTCGGGAGAAAGCGTGGGTGGTTGATCATCCGCCTGGTCGGTTCTCGTCGGGATTCGCTGGGGATTCTGATGTTAGCAACGAGCAATACCGTAAGAGATACCGGAGTGCAATCGATAATGGTCGTGACGAGCGGTAATCGCGATGGCTGAGCCGGACCCCGACGCGAAGGCGTTGCTCGAAGAGGCGCAGGCGGCGGAGGCCGCCGCGGCCGAGGCGCTGGCCGCCGCGGCCAAGGCCCGCGCCGCCGCCGCCCGGTTGCGGCGCGAGGCCCTCGGCCGGCCCGCCCATGCCGAGGCATACGACGACGAGGCTTACGAAGGAGACTACGAAGAGGACTACGACGAGGCCGCCGACGAGGAATACGAGACGGACTACGACGAGTCCGTCACGGAGCAAGCGGGCTGGCGACGGCGGCTGCCGGCGATCGCCGCGGTGGCCACCGCGATCGCGGTCGTCGCTTTCGCCGCGGTGAGCGCCTACATGGTGGTTCAACACCGCGACGCCACCCGGCACCAACAGCGGGAAGCCGCGTTCGTCGCCGGGGCCAAGCAGAACGTCCTCAACATGATCTCGCTCGACTACAACAAGGCCAAGGAAGACATCCAGCGCGTGATCGACGGCTCCACAGGCCAATTCAAAGACGACTTCCAGCAACGGGCCAACGACTTCATCTCGGTGGTCACCCAGTCGAAGGCGGTCACCGAGGGAACCGTGAACGCCGCCGCGCTGGAATCCCTCAACGGGAACTCCGCGGTGGTGTTGGTCTCGGCGACCTCGCAGGTCACCAATTCCCCGCCCGGGAAGGACGTGCCGCCCTTGGTCTGGCGGCTGCGCGTGACGGTCGCCAATGTCGCCGGGCAGTACAAGATGTCGAAAGTTGAGTACGTACCGTGACCGAAGATGTGCGCGACATCGATTCGGCTGCACCGGGTGCCGAGCCGGAAGTCGAGGCCGAAGAGACCGCGGAGGAGGAGGACTCCCCCGAGGAGGGCGAGCCGTCGCGCCGCATCCTTTCCCCGGGGCTGCGCAAAGCCATCGCGTCGGTTCTGGTTGTGCTCCTGCTGGTTTCGGGCGGGGTGGCGACGTGGCTGTACTTCGATTGGTACCGGCCCGATCAACAAACCAACGACGACGTCGCCCGAACGGTGGCCGCGGCCGCGTCCGAGGCAACGGTGGCGTTGCTGTCGTACTCGGCCGACTCGCTCGACAAGGACTTCGCGAAGGCCAGGTCGCATCTCACCGGCGATTTCTTGTCCTATTACGACCAATTCAGTCAACAGACCGTGGCCCCGATGGCCAAGCAGAAGTCGATGAAGACCACCGCCAAGGTGACCGGCGCCGCCGTGTCCGAGCTGCATCCCGATTCGGCCGTCGCCCTGGTTTTCGTCGATCAGGTCACCACGACCAAGGACAGCCCGCAGCCGTCCGTGGCGGTCCGCAGCGTGCTGGTGAAGATGAGCCGGGTCGGCGGCAACTGGCTCATCACCAAGTTCAGTCCGGTCTAGCCGCCTACATCGCGAAGACGCGGCGCAGCGTCTGCGCGTGCAACGCACGGTTCTCCCGGGAGACAATCCAATCGGGAACCAGCGAATCGAAGCCGTTGAATGTCGCTGCGATGACGTGTAATTCGGTGTGCACATAGGCGTGTAGCAGCCGGTTGGCATAGTCGATGGCCTCGTCGCGGCACGGGTCGATTTCCGAACAACTGATGAATGCCGGCGGCAGCCCCTCGAGATTGGCCCGGTGGGCGGGAACGTCTTGACCGCCGGCGGACGCGTGACCCAGGTAGTGGCCCCACCCGCGGCTGACTGCAGGGCCGTTCAGGCCCGGAGTGCGCTGGAATTCGCGGCGCGACGGCGTGGTGTCGGAGTCGAGCATCGGCTGGTGCAGGATCTGCACCAGGATCGGCGGTCCTTCTTCGTCGAACATCCGCTGGGCGAGACCCGCGACCAGCGCCGCACCCGCATCCCGGCCCATCACCGCGATGCGGCCGGGGTCGGCGTCGAACTCGGCGGGATTAGCGACGACGTGGCGCAGGGCCGCCTCGACGTCGGCCAGCGCCGCCGGACACGGGTTTTCCGGCGCCAGCCGGTAGTCGACGGACACGAGTAGACAGCCGGCGGCACGGGCCAGCTCCACGCACTCGGCGTGATCCGTGTCCAGGCTGCCCGTCACGAAGCAACCGCCGTGGGCGTACACCACCAGGGGCGCAGGGGATCCCGCGCCCCCGCGGTACAGGCGAAGGTCCAGCCGCCGGCCGTCGGGACCGGCGATGGATCGCGAATCCACTGCGACGCCGTCGGTGTCGACGGCCGCGGCCCGCTCCGCGGCGCGCAGGTTGGCCCGTTGCCGCTCGGCGGGCAGCGTCTCGGCGCGGAACTCCACGACGCCCAAGTCGATTGCGGCCTCCCGCAACGCCGGGTCGATGCGGGTCAGGCCTTGCGGCCGTGTCAGGTTGGTCTGCGTCAGGTCCGCCAACGCGTCACCGTTCTCCGGGCAGCGCCTTGACCGTGGCCGGCAGCCCGTACAGGGCGGTCGCGTTGCCGCGCATGATTCGCTCCCGCTGGTCGGCGGGGAACCGGTTGATCGCGTAGGTGGGCGAGTCGTAGCTCCAGTGCGGGTAGTCCGTCGAGAACATCAGGTTGTCGCCGAGGTCCATCATCTCCAGGTACTCGCGGAACTGCACGGTGTCGACGTCTTCCAGCGGCTGGGTGGTGAACCGGACATGTTCGCGCACGTACTCCGACGGGCGCCGGCGCACGTGCGGCAGGTCGCCGCGGCGGGCCTCCCAGATCCGGTCCATCCGCGACATCACCGGCATCGCCCACGTGAAGCCGCCTTCGACGAAGACCACCCGCAAATCGGGGTGGCGGTCGAAGGCGCCGTCGAACACCAGGCTCATCAGGTGCGAGACGTACAGCAGCGGCCAGGACGCGAAGAAGTCGTGCCAGTGCGCGGGGTTGCCGACCGGGTAGATCGGGATCAGCTCGAACGGTGTCTGGCCCATGAGGTGCGTGGCGACCGGGAAGCCGTTGCGCGAGGCCGCCTCGTAGAGTGGGTCGAAATGCGGGTTCCCGAAAGGGATTCCGCGGGTTTGGGGTGTCATCAGCACCTGGGCCATGTACGGGTGCCCGGCCCACCGCTCCACCTCGCGCGCGGCCAGTTCCGGCGTCTGCGCGCTGATGCTGATCGAGCCGCGCCAGCGGCCGTGCCAGTTGCACTTGTCGAGCCAGACGTCGGCGAGCCAGTCGTTGTGGGTGGACTTGAGCACGTGCTCGGCCTGCGGCAGTTGCGCGTCGCACATGGGTTCCAGCGTCGCGATGCTGACGCCGGCGTCGAGCAGCAACTGTTTGGCGGCGAAATCCGGGTCGCTGCCGGCGACTCCGCCGCCGGGCGGCGCGGCGTCCAGGCGCAGCGACATCGTCTTGTACGAGTCCGGGGTGTCGTAGAAGTGCGGCACCGGGCTGACCGCGTTGCCCGTCGGCCAGATCTTGTCCACCCATTCGGGCGGCGCGTAGGACTTGAGCACCTCGGCCGAGACCGGCAACGGGTGCACGTCGGTATCGACGATGGTGACCGCGATCTCTTGGTTGGTCTCCGGTGCCATCCGCTCGATCGTTGTCATCGCACACGCTCCTTCAGCCCGTAGAGTTCACTGGCGTTGCGCCACAACACCTTTTCGCGCTGGTCGGCGTCCAGCCCCTCGGCGATCGCCTCCGGCGGCGAGGTGGACCAGTGGGGGTAGCCCGATCCGTACATCAGCAGGTCGGACTTGCCGGTGAAGTCCATCCACCGCTGCATCGCGTCGGCCTCCGTGGGGCCGTCCAACGCCGAGGAGCAGAACCGGACGTGGCCGGGCAGGTATTCGCTGGGATAGCGGTCGACCCAAGGCGTCTGGTCGCGCATCGACAACCAGAAGGTGTCCAGCCGCCACATCAGCGGGGTGAGGATGTCGTAGCCGCCGTCGGCGAACACGAACTTCAGGCCCGGGTGCCGGCCGAAGACGCCTTCGATGATGAGGGTGGCCAGGTGCACGAAGTAGTTCAGCGGCATGAACGCCGCATAGCCCGGGTAGGTGTGCGCGTGCCCGGCGAAGGTCGGCGGGTGGTCGACGCCGTTGCCGCCGTTGATGTGGACCGCGACCGGCAACCCGTGCGCGGCGGCGGCCTCCCAGATGGGCTCGAACATCGGCTTGCCGTAAGGCTCGCGCGACTGCAGGGGGACACCGACCTGCACCAGCTTCGGGTGACCGGCGAGGCGCTCGATCTCGGCGACCGCGCCCCTCGGGTCCTCGGGGTTGACGCGGATGGTGCCCAGAAACCGGTCCGTGTATCGGTCGCTGCGGTCGGGCTCCAGCCAACGATCGAGCAGCCAGTCGTTGACCGCCCCGCAGATTCGGCTGTTCAGCAGGTAATCGGCGATGTTGCCCCGGGTCAGCGGGTTCAAAATGGCGTAATTGACGCCCGTGTCGCCGAACAGGTGCCGGCTCACGGTCTCTGGATCCGACCCCGGGTAGTGCTCCCCGTAGAGGTCCTCCCGGTAGTCACCGCCGGGCGCCTGATACCACTGCTGCTCGACGTCGGGGATTGACCGCAGCTGGTGGGCGGGCGGTAGGTAACGCCGTATCTCGGCGTTGTAGCGGAAGTGCGGTTGCACGCATGCGTCAATGATCATGGGGCTCATGCGGTCAAATACACCTCCCCGTCGGTGACATCGACCGGGTAGGTGCGGACACGGCGGCTCGGATCGGCCACGTTTTGGCCCGTGGTGAGATCGAATTCCCAGTTGTGCCAAGGGCATCGAACGATCTGCCCGTCGCGCACGCGGCGCATGCCGTCGGGTGATTCCGGAGCCGGCTCGTTGGTGCCGCCGATCAGGCCAAGGCACAGCGGCGCGCCCTCGTGTGAACAGTAATTGACGATCGCGTACAGCTCACCGCGCACGTTGTAGACGCCGACGCCGAACTTTCCGACGTCGACCAGTTTCATCCCGCCGGGCGGGAGCTCGTCGAGGGAGCACACGAATTGCCGCTGAGGCACCTGAGAGTCACCGCCTCCTGGAAGACACCACAAGCCGTTAAGCTTGGTTGCTATTTATACTATGATAGCGATTATTCCCCCCGCCACCTATCCGGCGTTGAATTGCCGCCCAGGAGGAGCGCGAATGACGCTCAGCACGGATCCCGACGGCCAGCCCGTCACCCTAGACCTCACCGGCGAAACCAGCCCGTATCCGTTCTTCGAATACATGCGGCGCACCGATCCCGTGTGGCACGGTGCGCTGACGGACCACTCGCAGATGCCGGAGGAATTGCGGCCCGCCGACGAGTGGGTTCTGTTCGGCTACGACGGGGTGTTCCAGGCCTTCCGCGACGACCGCGTCTTCACCTCGGCCGCGTACGACAAGACGATCGGGTTGGTGATGGGCCGCACCATCCTGGCGATGGGCGGCAAGGAGCACCACGACCACCGCAGCCTGGTCGCCAAGGCCTTCCGGGCCACCGCGCTGGAGCGCTGGGAGCCGTCGGTCATCGGGCCGGTCTGCGATCGACTGATCGATGAGATCAAGAACGACGGCCACGCCGACCTGGTGAAGGCCCTGACGTTCGAGTTTCCGACGCGGATCATCGCGACGCTGCTCGGCCTGCCCGCCGAGGATCTCGGCATGTTCCGGCGGTTATCCCTCGACCTCATCTCGATCCAGACCGACATCGAGGCCGGGCTCAACGCGGCCACCGAGTTGCACGGCTACTTCCTCGACCAGGTGGAGCAGCGGCGCCGCAAGATCACCGACGACATCATCGGCGACCTGGTCGCCGCCGAGATCGACGGCGAGAAGCTCACCGACGAGGCGATCATCGCGTTCCTGCGACTGCTGCTGCCGGCCGGCCTGGAGACCACCTATCGCTCGTCGGGCAACCTGTTGTACCTGCTGCTGACCCACCCCGAGCAGCTGGCGATGGTCCAGCGGGACCGGTCACTGATCCCGGCCGCCATCGAGGAGGGCCTCCGGGTCGAGACGCCGCTGACCATGGTCATGCGCACCACCACCGAGGAAATCGAAATAGGCGGCAAGACAATACCGGCCGACGCCCAAATCGACATGTGCATGGGCTCGGCCAACCGCGACGAAAGCCGCTGGCCCGACCCCGACACCTTTGACATTCACCGGCCGCGGCACGCCCACATCGCGTTCGCCGCCGGCATCCACATGTGCCTCGGCATGCACCTGGCGCGGCTGGAGACGCGCGTCATGCTGAACAGCCTGTTCGACCGCGTCAGCGAGTTGGCCCTCGTCCCCGACGACGGAACCGGCGAGGACTCCAGGATCGTCGGGCTGACATTCCGGTCACCCAACAAGCTGCCCGTCACGTTCGACCCGGCCGCATGAGAAGCCGCGCCGCAATCCTGCACGACGTCGGCGGCCCTTGGTCTGTCGAGGAATTCGAGCTCGACCCGCCCCGCGCGGGCGAGGTCCTGGTCCAACTGGCCGCCGCCGGGCTGTGCCATTCGGACGACCACATCCTCAAGGGCGACATGTCGGCGCCCAACGAGGTGATGCGATCCCTCGGCCTGCCAACCATGTTCCCGATGATCGGGGGCCACGAGGGCTCCGGCATCGTGCGCGAAGTCGGGCCGGGCGTCGCCGATTTCGCGCCCGGGGATCACGTGGTGATGTCGTTCGTCGCCGTCTGCGGGCAGTGCCGCTGGTGCGCGAGCGGGATCGAGTACCTGTGCGACGTCGGCATCGGCACCATGGTCCCGGGCATGCCCACCGACGGCACCTTCCGCCACCACACCGCCGACGGCCGGAACCTGGGCCACATCGCCAAGGTCGGTGCGTTCGCCGAACACACGGTGGTGTCGACGAATTCGCTCGTCAAGATCGAGCCACACCTGCCACTGGCCCCGAGCGCGCTCCTGTCGTGCGCCATTCCGACCGGCTACGGTTCGGTCGCGAACCGCTCCAACATGCGCGCCGGCGACACCGTCGTGGTGATCGGCGTCGGCGGCATCGGCACCGGCGCGATCCAGGCCGCCCGGATCAACGGAGCGGCGCAGATCGTCGCGGTCGATCCCGTTGAGTTCAAGCAGAAGTCGGCGCTGCGGTTCGGCGCGACGCACAGCGCCGCAAGCGTGGCCGAGGCTTTGGACCTGGTGCGTGGCCTGACGTACGGGGTGATGGCCGACGCGGTGGTGGTCTCGCCGTCCTTGATCAGCCCGGAGGACGTGCGCGACGCGGTGCAGCTGACCCGCAAGGGCGGGACGTGCGTGCTCACCGGCATGACGTCGCAGTTGACCCGGTCGGTCAAGATCGACCTGCAGGACTTCATCCTGATGAACAAGACGCTGGCGGGCACCATCTTCGGCTCGTGCAACCCCAAGGCGGACGTCGCCAGGCTGGCCAGGCTCTACGAGACCGGGCAGCTGCAGCTCGACGAGATGATCACCAGGCGCTATCGCCTCGACGACGTCAACGACGCCTACGCCGACCTGCTCGACGGCAAGATCGTCCGGGGCATCATCGATTTCGGGATCGGCTGACGTCCTCGCCGGCCAGCACCCGCTGGAGTTGGCCGTACGCGTCGATGGGGCTGTGCAACGCCAGGCCGCCGTCAGCGTGCACGATTTGACCTGTGACCCAGGGCAATTCGAGGACGCCCACGATGGCGCCGGCCACATCGGCGGCCTCGCCCAGGCGCCCGAACGCCGTGCGCTCGGACAGGCCCTCCACCCAGCCGGGCAGTTGTTCGGGCTTGGCCAGCATCGGGGTGCGGGTGACGCCGGGTCCCACGGCGTTGACCCGGATGCCGTGCACGCCCCATTCGACGGCGGCGACCCTCACCAGCATGTCGACGCCCGCCTTGGAGACGCAGTAGGCCCCCATGTCGCGATCCGCCAGGGTGCCGCTGATGCTCGATACCGCGACGATCGAGCCGCCCACGCCGGCGTCGATCATGGCCCGTGCCCCCGTCCGGATCGTCAGCCAGGTGCCGGTGAGGTTGACCGCCAAGACCCGTTGCCATTCGGCGGTCGGCTGTTCGAGCAGCAGGCCCGACGCGCCGATCCCGGCGCAGGTCACTATCCGGTTGGGCGCGCCGTGGTCGCGCACGGTTTGTTCCATCGCCGCCGATACCGCGTCGGGATCGCTCACATCGCAGCCGATGTCGCCGCCGGACAGGTCCCACACCACGACGTCGTGACCGGCCTCGCGCAGCCGCGCGGCGACCTCGCGACCGATGCCGGACGCGCCGCCGGTCACCAGCGCGGTCATCGCGCGGGCCCGATCAACTCGACGAGCACGCCGTCGGGCGCGGTGACCACCGCCATCGGGACCGTCGCGCCGCCCGGGGCCGGCACGCTGATGCGGCGCACGCCGTCGGCGAAACCCAGTGCGGCCAGGGCGGAGAGCGTCTGGTCGACCTCACACTGCAGGGAGAGCAGGAAGAACCCGTGCCGGGGCCCCTGGGGTATCGCCGGCGCCTTGTCGGCTCCCTCGAACACGACCAACTCCACGATGCCCGTGTCGGGCGCCTGCGGATCGCCAAGGAACACCGACCGCAGGCGATCGGTCTTTGCGCCAAAGAGTTCAGGCCAGTCCCCGGTGAAGGCGTGGTCGAAAAGTTCGGTGAATCCCAGGCCGTCGCGCCAGAACTTCATCGAGCGTTCGACGTCGGCGGTGCAGATCGCGGCGTGGTGGATACCTGGCATGGGCTTCCCTTCTGCTTCAGGCCGTTCCGCGAGCGTAAATCCCACTGCCGCCGGTTGCCAGGGTGTGGATAATCAGACCATGTCAACCGGCCAGTCTCCCGTCCCCCGACGCTTGGCCGACACAGCCGTGACCGTTCTGCTGCTGGTAGTGCACGGCTTGCTGGTGCTGTACACGATAGGGATGGCGGCCAGCCTCGCCAACGAGCAGGAATACTTGGAGTCGAGGTGCCGGTATCACAATCTCGACTGCAGTAACCCCTGGCGCAGCAATGGGGCCCCGATCGCGATAGGCGTCAGCGTGGTGCTGATGGTCCTCGACCTCGCCCTCGTCATCTGGCGCAGGAGGACGCGAAGACGAGCGTTTTTCGTACCGTTGCTGTGCTGCGTCGGCCAGGTCGTCGTCATAGCGGCACTCGGCTTCGCAGGTAACCCTTAGGCCGTGCCGCGGGACAGCTCGGTGAGCTGGTCCGCCAGGTCCGCCAGCGCCCGAGCCGTCGCCAGTTCGTGGCGGGCCGCCCGTGCCAGGCAGTCGGCCGGATGACGATACGCGACGCCGACACCGGCCAAATGCGCACCGCACCATTGCAACTCGGCCTTCGCGTTGGTCCTGCCGCGGTGCTCGCCGATCGTCACGGTGACCACCGGATGGGTGAGAGATGTCGAGGCGCTGCTGTGCTGCATGTACGAATCATCCTGCGGGACACGGGCACCTTGGTGGTCATGTCCCGGCGTGGCGGATACTGGTGACTTTGGTCCCACCGCCGACTGCCATTGGACACTCCTGGCGGTCACACGATGTTCGAGAGGGTGCGATCCCACAACTCGCGGGCAAGAACGGGGTCGTAGGCCGCGCGGTTGGCCCTGGCGAGCTTGCCCTTCGCGTAGTACTCGCCGGCAGTCCAGTCCACGCCCGGCACGCTCGTCGCCAGCCGGACCAGCTGGTCGGCCGCCTCGTCCGCGGTGACGGTGAACCGGGCCGAGATCGGCACCCGGTACTTCATGAACACCAGAAACCGTGATCCCGACGCCTCGCCGAAATTGGAGTTGACGAAGCCGGGGTGAAACGTCGCGGCTGACAAGCCCTGGTCGTGGTATCGCCGATGTAATTCCCTGGTGAACAAGACGATTGCGAGCTTGGTCAGCGCGTAAGCGGAGCTGGGTCGGCGCCCGCTCGTGTCCTCCAGATCGGAAACTCTCACGCGGGGAACCAGCTTGTGCGATGAGCTGGTGGTGTTGATGACGGTGGCTCGGGATTCGACGAGCAGGTCCAGCAGCCGCGTCGTGAGCAGAAACGGCGCCAGGTAGTTGACCTGGAGGGTCATTTCGTGCCCGTCGACGGTGCGCCGGGCCTTGGTGAACATGCCCCCGGCGTTGTTGGCCAAGACGTCGATACGGGGGCACCGCGCGCGAACCTGGTCCGCGAGGGCCCGCACCTGAGACAGGTCGGCGAAGTCGGCCACGAAGTGGTCGGCGCCCAGTTCCGCGGCCACCGCGGCGGTCTTATCGGGCGCCCGGCCGACGACCACGACGTCGTGGCCGCACCGGCGCAGCCGGCGGGCCGCGGCGGCGCCGAGGCCGTCGCTGGCACCGGTGATGACGATCGTCCTGCGCCCCATTGCCTAGAGGCTAGGGAATCACGTCAGTGAGTAGCGCACCGGCAGGTGTTTGAGCCCGCCGACGAAGGTGGTGGCGGTCAGTTCGGGTTCGCCGGTCAGCTCGATGGATCTCAGCCGCGGCAGCAACTCGGAGAAGAAGCTGTTGACCTCCATGCGGGCCAGGGCCGCCCCCATGCAGAAGTGCACGCCGTAGCCGAAGGCCAGATGCTTGTTGGGATCGCGGCCGACGTCGAAGCGGAACGGGTCGTCGAAGACATCCTCGTCGCGGTTGGCCGACACGTAGGACAGCAACACGGAATCGCCTGCGGCGACGGGTATTCCGCGCACGGTGGTGTCCTTGGCCGCGGTGCGCATGAACTCCTTGACCGGGGTGACCCAGCGGATCATTTCCTCGGTCGCCAAAGGCATCAGGTCGAGGTTGTCGCGCAGGCGCTCCAGCTGGTCCGGGTTCTCGATCAGCGCCTGCATGCCGCCGGAGATGGTCGCGCTGGTCGTGTCGTGCCCCGCGGTGGCCACGATGAGGTAGTACGAGACGGTTTCGATGTCCGAGAGCGGCTCGCCGTCGATGCGGGCGTTGGCGATGGCCGACGCGAGGTCCTCGGTCGGATGCTCGCGGCGCGACGCGGTCACCCCGTTGAAGTACTGGAACATGTCGAACAGCGCGGGCAACTGGTCCTCGTTGGTGGTGCCCCGTTTGAATTCGGCGTCCTCGCTGCCGAACAGCTCCTGGGTCAGTTTCAGCATGCGCGGGAAGTCGGCCTCGGGCAGCCCGAGCAGCGACATGATCACGTAGAGCGGGTAATTGACGGCGACCTCCTGCACGAAGTCGCATTCGGGCCCCGCCGCCAGCATCTTGTCGACGTAGATCCTGGCCAGTTCGTCGACGCGAACCTTCAACGCCCGCATCGCCTTCGGGCGAAACCAATCGGAGCCGATCGCGCGCACCACCCGGTGCTGCGGGTCGTCCAGATGGATCAGGGTGCGAACCCCGGCCGCGAGCGCCTGTTCGTCACCCTCCACGGTGGTCAGCACGGGGCGCGGCCAGTTGGTGAACAGCATGTTGTCGCGTTCGATGTCCATGATGTCGGCGTGCTTGGTGATCGCCCAGAACGGCTTGTAGTTCGGCACGTCGACCCACGACACCGGCGCGCAGGCGCGCAGGTGGGCCAGCGCCGCGTGCAGCCTCCGCTCGTCGGTGTAGGCCAGCGGGTCCGTCAACAGCTTGGCGGCCTCGTCCATCGTCGACGTGCTCACTCGCGAAACTCCTTCACCACGGCAGAGATACAGGCTTGCGAAGCGGTCAAAAAGATGGGCAGGACCCGGTCCACCGCGCCCTCGCAGCGGCTCTTCAGACCGGCCGCGATCGTGTCGACCGGACCGACGACGGCGAAAGCCGCGAGCATCTCGTCGTCGATGAGCGAACCCATGGTGTCCCACTCCCCCGCCAGGGAGAGCCGGTGCAGTTCGGTGTGCAGGTCGTCCCAGCCGTGGAGTTCGAGGACCTTGCGATAGGCCGGCGTCGATCCGTAGAACGCGATCTGCTTGCGCACCGCGGTGCTGGCCGCTGCCAGCTCGTCGTCGTTCCCGCCGGTCGCGACCAGCACCTCGCACGACACCTCGAAGACGCCGCGATCGCGCCCGGAGCGCTGCATCCCGCGCAGCAACGCCGGCAGCGTCACCTCCTCCAGGTAGCGCTTCGACACCATCGGGTGGCCGAGGTGACCGTCGGCAACCTCGCCGCACATCTCGGTCATCGTCTCGCCGACCGCGGCGAGGAACACCTTCGGCGGCGGATAAGGCTGCGGCTCAGGCGTAAACATCGGCGTCATGATCTTGTGCGTGTAGAAGTCGCCCTCGAACCGAAGCTTGGTGCCGTCCTTCCACGCCGACCAGATCGCGTGCAGCGCGGCGACGAATTCGCGCATCCGGGGCGCCGGACGGCTCCACGGCATGCTGAACCGCTTCTCGATGTGGGGCTGGATTTGAGTGCCGAGGCCGAGGATGAACCGGCCCTGCGAATACGCCTGCAGGTCCCAGCCGATGTTGGCGACGATCATCGGGTTGCGGGCGAACGCGACCGCGATGTTGGTGCCCAACTCGAGCCGCGACGTGTGTTCGGCCGCCAACAGCAGCGGAAAGAACGGATCATGGCTGGTTTCGGCGGTCCACCCGGCGTCGTACCCGTCCTTCTCCAGGGCGCCGGCGACGAACGGCACCTCGGCGAGCTGATTGGGGATGCCCCCGTCGAGCTTGAGGCGGGGGCTGCTACCCATGCGGGTAACTTTACAGTAAGCAATCCAGTATGTGACCCTGCCGGTCGAGTGGGCATGGTAGGACATAGGCATGACGAAAGCCCAAGATTGGGGCGAAACGCTCGACGACCTCGAGCGTCGCCGCCAGCATGCGCGCGCAATGGGCGGCCCGGAACGCCTCGGCAAGCATCGCGACAAGGGCAAGCTGGACGCCCGCGCGCGAATCGAGCGACTCCTCGACCCCGGCACCTTCCGCGAGTTCGGCACGCTGGTCGGCGGCGACGTCGCGGCCGACGCACTGATCGTCGGCTCCGGTGAGATCAACGGCTCGCCGGTGATGCTGGGCGCCGAGGACTTCACCACCATGGCCGGCAGCATCGGCCCGGGGGGCAACTCCAAGCGATACCGCATCGCCGAACTGGCGCTGCGGGACAAGATTCCGCTGGTGATGCTGCTCGAAGGCGCCGGATTTCGGCCCACCGGAGGGCATTACGGGCGCAGCCCCACCGACCTGTTGGCCCAGACGCAGTGCTCGGGCCGCGTCCCGACGGTCGCCGCGGTGCTCGGCCCCTCCGCCGGGCACGGCGCGCTGGTGGCCCCGGTCTGCGACTTCCGGATCATGAGCGCCCGGGGCGCGATCTTCACCGCCGGACCGCCCGTCGTCAAAGAGTCGACCGGAGAGGACATCTCGAAGGAGGACCTCGGCGGGCCGGACGTCGCCATACCCAGCGGCGTCATCCACAACGTCGCCGAGGACGACGAGGCTGTCCTCGACGAGATCCGGCGCTACCTGTCGTACTTCCCGCCCAGCGCGTGGTCGTACCCACCCGCACTGCCGGGCTCGGATGCGGCGAAGCCCCGGCCGACGCCGGAGCTGCTCGACATCGTCTCCCGCGACAACCGCCGCGTCTACGACATGCGCGCGGTGCTCGACGCGGTCTTCGACAGTCCCGACTGGTTCGAAGTGCAACCGCTGTACGGCAAGGCGGTCATCTGCGCGCTGGCCCATCTCGGCGGCCACCCCGTTGCCGTGGTGGCCAACCAGCCCAAGGTGCTGGCCGGCTCCATCGATGCCGACGCAGCCGACAAGGCGGCGCACTTCATCATGGTGGCCGACTCGTTCCACCTGCCGATCGTGTTCCTCGCCGACAATCCCGGCATGCTGCCGGGCAGCCGGTCCGAGCGCAGCGGCGTGCTGCGCGCCGGTGCGCGCATGTTCGCGGCGCAGACCGCGGCCACCACGCTGAAGCTGCACCTGACGCTGCGCAAGGCGTACGGGTTCGGCTCGATGGTGATGTCGCTGTTGAGTTTCGACCATCAGGTCGCGACCTTCGCCTACCCGGGGGCGACGATGGGCGCGATGAGCGCGGCGGCGCTCACCCGCGCATCTCACGCCGGCGAGGACCTGTCCGCCAAGCTGCGCAGCGCCGAGCTGCAGGCGTCGTATCGATCGGCCGAGCACATGGGCTTCGACGAGCTCATCGATCCCCGCGAGACGCGCGACGCGCTGCTCGCCTCGTTGCGGCGCGGCCTGTCCAGCCGGCAGGCGGCCGCCGAACCCGTTGCGCGCACGGTCATCATGCCCTAAATTTCTCCCGCGAGCAGACGCAAAAGCCCCCATTTCGCCGTGAAATTGGGGGCTTTTGCGTCTGCTCGCGTTACCTAGGCGCCCGACCGATAGGCGGCCACCACGGGCTCGAGTTCGTCGGGTGTGCCGCCGTGCAGGATCACCGCGTCGGCCCCGTAGTCGAACTCCTTGCGGATGCGCGCGGCGCACTGGCTGGCCGACCCGGTGGCCGAAGGCTGCAGCCATTCGTCGGGAATCAGCGTCGCGATGTGCTCGATCTGCTCCGGCGTCGCCTTGTGGTCGATGCCGCCCGCGATCGACGTCACCACCGGGTCTTCCCGAAAGCGTTGCAGCACAGCAGGATCCCAGCCGTTGGTGCGCACCATCAGGTCGCCATAGCCCTGCAGGTAGGTGGCCAGGCGCGCGACGGTCTTCTTCAGCCGCAGCTGTTCGGGAAGGTGATCGCCGACGGTGGCGAAGCATGACCACACCCGAACGGCGTCGGGATCGCGCCCGGCCCGCTCCGCGGCGGTCTTGACGGTCGCCACGCAGCGCTGCAGCGTCTCCGGGGTGAAGTAGGTGTGCAGGATGACGTCGTCGAAGACTCGGCCGCCGAGGGCGAGCGTGTTGGGTCCGAAGGCCACCAGCGCCAGGCGAATGTCCTCGTTGAAGTCCGGATCGAGGAACAGGATCGGGTACTTGCCCATCGGGCCGTCGTGGTTGAAGATCAGCTCGCCGTGCCACAGCCGGCGCATCACCTGTGCCCAGTCCTCCATCTGCGCCGTGGTGACGGCCGGGATGCCGAACGCGCCGTAGATGGCGGCGATGCCGCGGCCGATGCCGAGCGTGAACCTCCCGCCGGAAAGGCGGTGCATGGTGGTCGCCCAGGATCCGGTGATCAGCGGGTGGCGAGTGTTGTGATTGGTTGCGGCCGTCGCGATTTGGATTCGGCTGGTCACCGCGCAGGCCGCCCCGACGAGCGAGGACGCTTCCTTGACGTTCCAGCGCTCGGAGATGAAAGCGGTACCGAACCCGAGTTCCTCGCCGCGGCGGGCCTCGTCCATCAGGGTGGCCGGCCCCTCGCCGCCGGCGCCGGCCAGCAGGTAGTAGCCCAGCTCGTCCAGTGCGCGCTCGCTCAATTCCAAACCCCTTGCTGGTAGCCGCAATTCCAGACCTCGACGATCTTGCCGGCGACGATGCGGAACACCTCGATGCTGGCGACGTGGGTGTCGGCGCCGTCCGTGGTGGTCATCGTCGAGTCGTAGACGATCGCGACGTGCTCGCCGTCGTCACCGGCGACCACGATGTTGAGGTCGAAGCGCAACCGGTCGAACATCTCCCAGACGTCGGCGATGCGTCGGACCGCCTGCGCGTGGGTCAGCGTGTGCGCCTCGCCCACCTCGTGCCGGACGACGGTGTCGGCGAACAACTCCCCGGCCAACGCGAGGTCGCGCTCGTTCCAGACCACCAGGTTGTAGAGCTCGACCACCTCGCGCGCCGTCCGCGTGGTCACCCGGCCACCTCGCCCAGGAAGCGCTCGGTCACCTTGAGCACGCGCCGGGAGAAGATGTGACCGACGTGGCCGCCGTCGTACCAGTACAGCTGGCCGCCCCAGCGTTCCTGCAGCGCTTCGGCGGGCTCGCGCATCGCCATCCGGTCGTGCCACGCCCCGACGATGAGCCGGCGCTGCGGCGGCGGCGCGGGTTCGGCCCGCAGCGGGTCGATCACCGACGTGAGCCTCGACACCTCCGGAGACCCGAGCAGCTCGCGGAATCCCGCGCGTGAGTGCCCGAAGCGCCCCATGTGTCGCGCGATCATCGCGTTGAGCCCCAGGATCGGGGTGTACAGCGCCACCGCGTCGACCTGCCGTTCGAGATGGGAAACCAGCGCGGCCACCGGCGTCCCCATCGAAATGCCTGCCACCACAACGGCGCTCGCCTGCGGCTGCACCCAGCGCACGACGGCGCGAACCTCCGACACCGCGCGCATCATGCCCGCGACGTTGCCCAGCGGGTCCACGTCGGGGTAGGCCGGCCATTCACCGCGCCGGCAACCGTGACCGGGTTGCACCGGCATGGCGACGTTGAACCCCAGCCCGTGATGGATGCGGCCGATGCGGGACAGCAACAGGTCCTCCGTGCCGCCCTGGCCGGCGCCGTGAACCCAGACCAGCCACGGCCGGGGGCCGCCGCGGTGCCGGCACACGTGCACCACCGCCCGCGCCGGGCCGCCCAGGCCGTCGGCCTCCAGCGTTGCCGGCAGCCTCGGATCGTGTTCGAACGTCATCCGCTCGTAGGCCAGGCCGGCGATCCGACGCCGCCGCACCGAGGTCGCCCGCAACGGCTCCGGCTCGGCATGCGCCCCGTCGATGCCCAGCGCCGACAATTCCTCGGCCGCCGCCGCGCAGGCCTCCCGCGGCCGCGGCGCGGGCGGACTGCCGCTCAGCAGCGAAAAGCCGCTCAGTACAAGCTCATCCAGCATGACCTCGCCGAATTGCCGGACGCCTCGCGGCGATACCGGGGCCCAGCCCGTTGATTCGTTCAGGCCGGACACCGTGCGCGGCAGCAGCATGCCCAGCTCGCGGGTGACGTCCAGTGCGCGGCGCAGCATTACGCCAGCTTGAAGCCGGTGTATCCGCCGGCCGCGATTTCGTCGCAGCGGCGCCGGTATTCGGGGATTCCGCCGGTATAGCCCATATACATCCGTTTCTTGCCGGGCACGTTGCCACCGTTGTACCAGGAGTTGCAGGACGGGTGCATCAGGACGGTCGGTGCGACGAGTGCGGTGGCGTGGTCGATCCACTCCTGCTGGGCCGCGGGCGTCGCCTCGATGGTGCGGATCCCGTTGCTGCTCAGGTGGGCGATGCAGTCGCCGATCCACTCCACGTGCTGCTCCAGCGCGGCCACGAAGTTGGTTGCGGCGCTGGGACTCCCGGGCCCCTGGATGGTGAACAGGTTCGGGAAGCCGGCCACCGCCAACCCCAGGTACGACAGCGGCCCGTGGCCGGCCCAGAAATCGCCGAGCGACACGCCGCCGCGGCCGCGGACGTCGATGCGGCTGAGCGCGCCGGTCATCGCGTCGAATCCGGTGGCGTAGACGATGACGTCCATTTCGTGGCAACCCCGGTCAGTGCGGATGCCGGTCGGCGTCACCTCGCGGATGGGCGCCGCGCGCAGGTCGACGAGCGTGACGTTGTCCCGGTTGAACGTCTCGTAGTACCCCTGGTCGATGATCGGTCGCTTGCAGCCGAACGGATGATCGGGCACCAGGGCGGTCGCGGTGTCCGGGTCCTTGACGATCCTGGCCACCGCCTCCCCGTACAGCTTGCCGGCCATCCGGTTGGCCTCGATGTCGAAGAAGATGTCTCCCCAGTTCAGCGCGCCGAGGATGCCGTTGTCCTCGATGGCGCGCAGCTGCTCCTCGCGGGTCGCCGACTTCAGCGGCGGCCTGCCTAGCATCCCGAGCAGCACCGAGAAGGCGCTCAGCCGCGCCGCGCCGACCGGATGGGCCCGCTGCGCCGCCCGGATCTCGTCGTAGCGGGCCTTCATCTCGTCCAGCTCGCCGGGCTCCAGGCGCCGCACCCGCCACGGCAGCGTGTACGCCGGCGAGCGCTGAAACACCGTCAACCGCAGGGCTTCCCGGGCGACGACCGGAATGAGCTGGACGCCGGTCGAGCCGGTGCCGATGACACCGACGCGCTTCCCGGTGAGATCGACACCCGCCCTTGGCCAGCGGCTGGTGAACAGCGAGGTTCCGGCGAAGGTGTCCATCCCGGGGATGCCGGGTTCCAGCGGCACCGACAGGATGCCGGTCGCTGCGATGACGAACGGGGCCCTGAACGTCTGGCCCGCAGCGGTTCGCACCACCCATGCCCCGGCGTCCTCGTCGAAGGCCATCGCGACGACCTCGGTGCAGAACTGGATGTCGCGGCGCAGATCCAGGCGGTCGGCGACGAAGTTCAGGTAGGCCTCGATCTCGGGCTGAGCCGGCATGGACTCCGTCCACACCCAGTCCCGCTGAATCTCGTCGGAGAAGCTGTAGGAGTACTCGATGCTTTCGATGTCGCAGCGTGCGCCGGGATACCGGTTGAACAGCCAGGTGCCGCCGACGTTTTCGGCTTTCTCGAGCAACCGGGTCCGAATGCCCAGCTCCCGCAGCCGGTGCAGCATGTAGAGCCCGGAGAATCCGGCGCCGATCACCAGGGCGTCGAAGCGTTCCATAAAGCTCCCTTGCCGCATGATCGAGGAACTGCTGAAATCTATACTGTAAACGGCTTAGTATCAATCAATCGGAGGCCCGGCGTGAAAGTGTCCTTCACCTGGAAGGTAACCGGGTGGTTCATGGTCGGGTGGTCGCCCGAGTTCCCGACCGGCGAGGTGCGGCCGCTGCACTATTTCGGCGAGGACCTGGTGGCCTACCGCGACGAGTCCGGTGAGCTCCATGTGCCGGAGGCGCACTGCAAGCACCTCGGCGCCCATTTCGAGTACGTGCATCACGCCACGGTGACGCCGCGGGTGCTGGACTGGAAGATCGTCGACCACGAGTGGCAGTTCGTCGCGGGGTGGCCGGACGCGCGCAGCGACGACCCCGAGGATCTCGCGTTGCGCTTCCACAGCCACCTGTTCGGCCTCGGCGGCGCTATCAGCGTCTTCGAGGGGGCGCAGAATCACCGGCTGATCTTCACCTGCACACCGGTCGACGACGAGTGTTCCGACCTGTTCTATTCGATCCGGTGGCCGCGGGTCCCCGGCGACACCGCCGACGTGCCGCAGGGCACGCTGCTTGACGTCATCGAGAAGCAGTTCCTGTCCACCGTCTTCGACGACCTGCAAATCTGGCGCTACCAGAAGTACGTCGATCGTCCGGCCCTGTCCAGGGCGGATGCGAAAGGGTATATGGCACTGCGCAAATGGGCGACCCAGTTCTACGAAGTGCCGGCATGACGGCGCTGGAGGACCTCGCGGCGCCCGAGCACACCGCGATCGTCACCCAGGAGTGCCAGGGCGCGGTGATGGGCCCGAACGCCGGCCTGGGGATGCTGGCCACCGAGGCGCGCCGAGTCGCCCTGCCGAACATCGTGCGGCTGTTGCCCGCGGCCCGGGCCGCCGGTGTGCGGGTGGTGCACTGCCTGGTCCGCCGGCGCCCCGACGGGCTCGGCTCCAACCACAACGCCAAGATCTTCGCCATCGGAGGAGGGGGCATCGACATCACCCCCGGCACACCCGGGGCCGCCCTGCTGCCCGAACTAGGGCCTGAGCCAACGGATCTGGTCCTCAGCCGCTGGCACGGCGTCGGACCTATGGGGGGCACCGACCTCGACGCGGTGCTGCGCAACCTCGGGGTCACCACCCTGGTCGTGGTGGGCGTGTCGCTCAACATCGCGATACCCAACGTCGTCATGGATGCGGTCAACGCCGCCTACCGCGTCGTCGTGCCCAAAGACGCGGTCGCCGGCGTGCCCGCCGAGTACGGCGCCGCCATCATCGCCAACACGCTGTCGTTGCTCGCGACGATCACCACCACCGACGACCTGCTTCGGGCGTGGGAGCGCCCATGACCGAGACAGAGCCCGGGGTTCGCGGCGGGTTCCCCGAGATCAAGCCGGCCGAGCAGGCGCCCGCCGGGCTGGGCCGGTTCGTCGCCGCGCTGCGCCGCCTGCAGGATCTCACCGTCTCCACCGATAGCTCGGCGTGGGAGGCCGCGGCCGAGCACGTCGAACGGGCGTGCGCGCTGCTGGACGGGCATCAGGTGGCCGAAGGCGCAGCACCTGGCGGGCGGGTCATCGAGCTGCCCGGGCTGGGGCACCCGCTGCTGCCGCCCTGGCTGGTCACGGAATCGGGGCCGGATGGGGTGACAATGGACGGGCACTTCTCCCGCGCCCACGTCGGCGGGAACAACGCCGTGCACGGCGGCATGATCCCGCTCTTCTACGACTGGCTGTTCGGGATGGTCGTCTCGACCGCGGGCTGCCCGCCCACCCGCACCGCCTTCCTGCACGTCGACTATCGCAACATCACCCCGATCGACGAACCGTTGACCGCCCGTGGCCGGATTACGAACGTCGACGGCAGGAAATTCTTCGTTGCGGCTACCATGACGGCTGCCGACGGCACGCTGCTCAGCGAGGCCGACGGCCTGATGGTCCGCCTGCTACCCCACCAGCCGTGAGAGGCACGATGTCCGACACCACAACGCAATTCACCGTGCCCGAGGTCGCCAAAGCCGTCGCCGCGGCAATCCCGGACCGCGACCTGGTGATCCGGGGCGACCGCCGATACAGCTATGCGCAGGTCCTGGAGCGGGCGAACCGGCTTGCCGCATACCTGCACTCGCGCGGTCTGGGGTGTCACACCGAACGTTCCGCGCTCGCGGGCCATGAGGTCGGCCAGGACCTGCTCGGCCTGTACGCCTACAACGGCAACGAGTTCGTCGAGGCCCTGCTGGGCGCCTTTGCCGCGCGGGTCGCCCCCTTCAATGTCAACTTCCGCTACGTCAAAAGCGAGCTGCAATACCTACTGGCGGATTCCGGGGCCTCCGCCCTGATCTATCACTCAGCGTTCGCGCCGCGGGTCGCCGAGATCCTGCCGGAGCTGCCGCAGCTGCGCGTCCTGATACAGATCGCCGACGATTCGGGCAACGACTTGATCTACGGCGCGGTGGATTACGAGGCCGCGCTGGCGTCCAGCGCGCCGGAGCCGCCGCCCGTGCAGCATTCGCCCGACGACCTCTACGTGCTCTACACGGGCGGCACGACGGGGATGCCGAAGGGTGTGCTGTGGCGTCAGCACGACATCTTCATGACGTCATTCGGCGGGCGGAACCTGATGACCGGCGAGCCATCAGCGTCGGTCGAGGAGATCGTTGCGCGGCTGAGCACCGGCCCGGGCACCAAGTTGCTGATCTTGCCGCCACTGATCCACGGCGCCGCCCAGTGGAGCGTGATGACCGCGATCACGACCGGGCAGTCCGTCGTCTTCCCCTCTGTCGTAGACCATTTGGACGCCGACGACGTGGTGCGCACCATCGAGCGCGAGCGGGTCAGCGTGGTGACGGTCGTCGGGGATGCGATGGCGCGACCGCTGGTGGCCGCCATCGAGAAGGGCACCGCCGACGTGTCGTCATTGGCCGTGGTCGCCAACGGCGGCGCGCTGTTGACGCCGTACGTCAAGCAACGCCTGATCGAGGCGCTGCCGAACGCCGTCGTGGTCGACGGCGTCGGATCCTCGGAGACCGGGGCGCAGATGCACCACCTGTCCGCCCCGGGCGCGGTGTCGACCGGAACGTTCAACGCCGGGCCCGACACCTTCGTGGTGGCCGAGGATCTGTCCGCGATCCTTCGGCACGGTCACGACGGTATCGGCTGGCTCGCGCAGCGTGGCTATGTTCCGTTGGGCTACAAGGGCGATGCGGCCAAGACGGCCAAGACCTTCCCGGTGATCGAAGGCGTGCGGTATGCCGTCCCCGGCGACCGCGCGCGCCACCGCGCCGACGGCGCCATCGAATTGCTGGGCCGCGACTCGGTGACCATCAATTCCGGCGGCGAGAAGATCTTCGTCGAGGAGGTCGAAACCGCGATCGCGTCGCATCCGGCGGTGGCAGACGTGGTGGTAGCCGGGCGGCCCAGCGAACGTTGGGGCCAGGAGGTGGTGGCCATCGTCGCGCTCGCCGAGGGTGCAAGTGCCGACGCCGACGAGCTCGTCACCCACGCGGCGAAGTCGTTGGCGCGCTACAAACTTCCCAAGGCGATCGTCTTCCGTCCGGTGATCGAGCGCAGTCCGTCGGGCAAGGCCGACTACCGGTGGGCGCGCGAGCAGGCGGTGACCGGCTGACACCTCAAACCGGTGATGGGAGCCGAATTCTCAACAGCGCCTGACGATACGAGGCGGTGACGAGCAGTTCGTCGCGGCCTTGTCGCACGCACACGTTGGTCGGCAGTGACCCGCCGGGCAGGACGATCGCATCCAGGATCCGGCCCGTCTCGCCGACGAGGTCGAGCCGGTCGCCGCCCGTCAACGCCACCCAGCAGGCCCCATCAGCCCGAACCGCCATTCCCGCCGGCCAGCCGCGCTCGAAGGTGCACAGCACGTCACCGGCGGTGCCGTCGAGGGAGCCCGTCGCTCCGATCGGATAGCGCACGAGCTGCGCGCCGGACGTCGCGGTCACCAGCAGTCGGCGCCAATCCGGGCTGAAGCCAAGGCCATTGATCCAGACCGGCCCGTTTTCGAGGATCAAATCCTTAACGCCGGTGTCGGCATCGACGGTCCACAGCCATCCGCGCTTGCTTTGGTCGGGGTGGAAGAGCTCCATTTCGGCGCGGGTGTCGGTGACCCACAGCCGGCCGTCGGGCCCGAACGCGAGATCGTTCGGCGCGTCCATACCTTCGGCGAGGTAGTCGACCCGGCCGTCGCGGATGACCTGCACCCCGGGCTCGGCCGTCGCGTCGGAACCGAAACTGCCGCCGTTCTGGGCGACGAAGATGGATCCATCGGACCCGACGCACAGGCCGTTGGGCCCGCCACCCGTGTCGATCCTTTCCGGCGAGCCGCCGGCCGGGTCGACGATGTATACACAGCCGTGCGTGACCGAGACCAGCGCGACCCTGCCGTCCGGCAGATAGGCGGGTCCTTCGGTGAAGCCCAGCCCGTCGGCGATCGTTTCGACCGTCATCAGGTCACCTTCTTCGGCGATGAACAGGCGCGGTACCGGACGGCGCGCTGGGGGATCATGTTACGGACGGGTCGGTCCGGACGGGGAAACGACGGGGATCGGCCGCAACCAGCCCCGACCCCATGTTGTCTACTGTAAGAATTACAGTAGGATCTTGCGCAAGGACCGCCCGTTCCTGCGGAAGATGCTGGAGATCTAGGTGACGACCAACGTCCACACCGGCCCGGAGACCGTCAGCCTGCGTGACCCCTACCCCTTCTTCGCCCACAAGCGCCGGCAGGCCGGCGCCTTCCGCGGCACGGTCATGGACTATTCCAAGACGCCGGAGTCGCTGCTGCCCAAGCGCGAGTATTCGGCGGTGTCGTTCGACGCGGTGAACACGGTGTTCCGGGACGGCCGGGTGTTCAGCTCCGCACCGTATGACAAAACGATCGGACTCTTCATGGGGCCGACGATTCTGGCGATGGAGGGCAAGGAGCACCGCGACCATCGCAATCTGGTCTCGGCGGCGTTCAAGTCCAGGGCGCTGGCCCGGTGGGAGCCCGCCATCGTAAGGCCGATCTGCAACACGTTGATCGACGAGTTCATCGACGCCGGCGAGGCCGACCTGGTCCGGCAGTTCACCTTCGAATTTCCCACCCGGGTCATCGCCCAGCTCCTGGGCCTGCCGGCCGAAGACCTGCCGGTGTTTCGCCGGCGCGCGGTGGAATTGATCAGCTACCACGTGAATTACGAGCGGGCCTTCGAGGCGTCGGCGGCGCTGAAGGACTACTTCCTCGAGCAGATCGAGCGACGCAGGTCCGCGCCCACCGAGGACATCATCGGCGACCTGGTGGCCGCCGAGATCGACGGCGAAAAGCTCAGCGACGAGGCGATTTACTCCTTCCTGCGCCTGTTGCTGCCCGCCGGCCTGGAGACCACCTACCGGTCGTCGGGAAACCTGTTGTATCTGTTGCTCACCCATCCCGACCAGTTCGCGGCGGTTCAGGCGGACCATGGGCTGATCGGCCAGGCGATCGAGGAGGGGCTGCGCTACGAGACCCCGCTGACCACGGTGCAGCGATTCACCACGGAGGACACCGAACTGGACGGTGTGGAGATCCCCGCCCGCGCCGTGGTCGGAGTGTGCATCGGTTCCGCGAATCGTGACGAGCGGCGCTGGCCACGTTCCGAAGAATTCGACGTCTTCCGTCCGCACCTGCCGCACATCTCCTTCGCCGCCGGCGAGCACACCTGCCTTGGCCTGAACCTGGCGCGGCTGGAGACGCGGGTCGCCCTCGAATGCCTGCTGAATCGGCTGACCAACCTCAACCTGCTGACCGCCGGCGACCCACACATCCACGGCCAGCCCTTCCGTTCGCCGACCGCGCTTCCGGTCACGTTCGACGCGAAGTAGGGTCCGAAAATGGTAAAAGTCATGTCGGGCTTCCGGGTCCTCGAACTAGCGCAATTCACCTTCGTCCCGGCGGCGGGGGCCATCCTCGCCGACTGGGGCGCGGACGTCATCAAGGTCGAGCACCCACTGCGCGGCGACACCCAGCGCGGCTTCCTCAACATGGGCGGCATCCAGGTCGACCCCGAGCGACACCCGCTCATGGAGCATCCCAACCGGGGCAAGCGCAGCGTGGGCATCGACATCGCCACACCGGGCGGTCAGGAAGTGATCTACGAACTGGCCAAGGCCTCCGACGTGTTCCTCACCAATTACCTTCCCGCGCAGCGCCAGAAGCACAAGTTCGACGTCGAGCACATCCGCGCGGTGAACCCGAACATCGTCTATGCGCGCGGTTCGGCGCACGGCGACAAGGGGATCGAGCGCGACATCGGCGGCTACGACGGCACGGTGTTCTGGACGCGCAGCGGCATCGGCTACGCGCTGACTCCGGCGGAGCTGGGCGGCGCACTGGGACAGGGCATTCCCGCGTTCGGCGACTCAATCGGCGGCATGTTCATCGCGGGCGGCATCGCGGCTGCGCTGCTGCATCGCGAACGCACCGGCGAGGCCGTCGAGCTCGACGTCTCGCTGTTGAGCACCGCCTGGTGGGCCGCCGGGGCCAGCGTGACGCAGGGCATGGAGACCGGCGAGGTGATGCGCACGCCCATGCCGGGTCCCGGCGCGCGATCCGTCAATCCCTTCATGGGTAACTACGAAACCTCCGACGGCGGCACGATCAACCTGTGCATCATCAGCCCGACCGGCTTGATTCGTGACACCTTCGAGCACCTCGGCATCCCGGAGGCCGCAGACGATCCCCGGTTTTCCGAGGTGCTCCCGCTGATCCAAAACGCCGACGCGGCCGCCGAGCTTATCGCGAAGGCCTTCGCGGCCAAGCCCTTTGGCTACTGGCGCCAGCACCTGAAGACGATGAAGGGCCAGTGGGCGCCCTTCCAGAGCCTCCTCGACCTGGTCGACGACGAGCAGGCCATCGCCAACGACATGATCTCCGAGGTCGAACTGGCCGGTGGCGGAAAGCCTTTCCGCGTCGTGCGCGGCCCCGTTCAGTTCAATCACGAGCCGCTGGTGACCACTCGGGCGCCGCAGGCATCCGAGCACACCGAGCTCGTGCTGATGGAGCTCGGCATGGACTGGGACCGCATCGCCGAACTCAAGGACTCGGGAGCAATCGCTTGAACCGCGCCGGGAGCGACGAGCGGTGGCCGTGACCCGTCGGCCCGACCAGTTCCCCATCTCCGCCGCGCGGCTGACCGTCGCGGGCGCGGACGTGCGGCGCGATGACCTCGCCGGGATCGTCGCGGGCGCCGACGCCGTGCTGTCGACGCTCGGCGTGCCGTTCACGCGCAGGCCCGTCGACACGTATTCCGTCGGCACCCGCAATATCGTGAACGCGATGCGCGAGTCGGGCGTCATCCGGCTTGTCGTGGTGAGTTCCACCGGCGCCTACGCGGCGCGCGGCCGGCGCCGTGCGCCACTGGCGTAGCGGCTGTTCGAGCCGATCATCACCCGGACCATCGGCAAGACCGTCTACGAGGACACCGCCGGATGGAAGCGGTGGTGCGCGAGAGCGGCCTGGACTGGACGATCGTGCGTCCGTCCGGGTTGTTCGATTTAACGGAGTTGACGAGTTATGTTGCGGGAGAATTTGATCCGGTCGGCGCCTTCACGGCGCGCGTCGACCTGGCGGACTACCTCGTCAAACTTGCCCAAGACGGCACCACACGATCCAGGACCGTTGTCATCTCGACAACCCAACACATTCCGACCATGTGGGAGATGGTCCGCCGCGAGGCCTTCAAGAGCGATGCCACAGCCGCGCCGAGCGCCTAACCCACCGGATTAACAAACGCCCTTGATCGGGTTGCCGCCGGGTGCCCACGCAGCGACGTCAGGGTTAATTTAAATCCCAGGCAGAAATCGCACTGCTGTTGTCATCGGGTTTGCTCGTAGGCTAACGCCGGAAAAACCTGCTCGAAGTCGAGGTCAGGAGTTGCGGTGTCTACTACCGAATTTCCATCCGAGGACGTCCCACTGGCCGCGGATGAGCACTTCGTAACCATCCAGGCGAGCCCCGAGTTCGCCGAACTTCGGCGCAAACTACGCCGGTTCGTGTTTCCGATGACGGCGCTCTTCCTCGCCTGGTACGCCGCCTACGTGCTGTTGGGCGCCTTCGCGCACGACTTCATGGCGACCAAGGTCTTCGGGAACGTCAACGTCGGACTGCTGATCGGACTGGGCCAATTCCTGACGACATTCATCATCACCGGGCTCTACGTAAGGTTCGCGGACCGGGAGCTTGACCCGAGAGCCGCAGCAATTCGCGCGGAAGGCCAGGCTTCATGACCCTACTGGCCGCCGGTCAGCAGACGATCGGGAATCCCATCGCCAACATCGCGATCTTCGCGGTCTTCGTCCTGATCACCCTGTACGTGGTGATCCGGGCCAGCCAGCGAAACGCCACCGCGACCGAGTTCTTCACCGCCGACCGGGCGTTCACGGGCCCGCAGAACGGCATCGCCATCGCCGGCGATTATCTTTCCGCGGCCAGCTTCCTCGGCATCGCCGGCGCGATCGCGGTCTACGGCTACGACGGGTTCCTGTATTCGATCGGATTCCTGGTGGCCTGGTTGGTGGCCCTGCTCTTGGTCGCCGAACTGATACGCAACACAGGCAAATTCACCATGGCGGACGTGCTGAGCTTCCGGCTCAGGCAGCGCCCGGTGCGGCTGGTCGCTGCGATCTCGACGCTGACGGTGTCCTTGTTCTACCTCCTCGCGCAGATGGCCGGAGCGGGTGGTTTGGTCGCCCTGCTGCTCAATGTCAAAGGGCGCCTTGGTGAGTCGATCGTCATCGCGGTCGTCGGTGTTCTGATGATCGTCTACGTCCTGGTTGGTGGGATGAAGGGCACCACGTGGGTGCAGATCATCAAGGCCGTGCTGCTGATACTCGGTGCGGCGACGATGACGGTGATGGTGCTGGCGAAGTTCGGCTTCAACTTCTCCGACATCCTGGGGTCGGCGCAGTCGGCGGTCTCGCACGCCACCACCAAGGGCGTCGGCGGCCGCAACGTGTTGGCCCCCGGCGCGCAATACGGTGGGTCGACGACGTCGAAGATCAACCTGCTGTCGCTGGGCCTTGCGCTGGTGCTGGGCACCGCGGGCCTGCCCCATGTGTTGATGCGTTTCTACACGGTGCCGACCGCGAAAGAGGCGCGGAGGTCGGTGGTCTGGGCCATCGGCCTCATCGGCGCGTTTTATCTGTTCACGCTGGCGCTGGGCTATGGCGCCGCCGCCGTCGTCGGGCCCGACCGGATCCTCAAGGCCGCCGGCGGCCAGAACTCGGCGGCACCGTTGCTGGCGTTCCAGCTCGGCGGCGTGGTCCTGCTCGGCGTCATTTCCGCGGTGGCATTCGCGACGATCCTCGCCGTGGTCGCGGGTCTGACGATCACCGCGTCGACGTCGTTCGCCCACGACATCTATGCCAGCCTGATCAAGCGCCACACGGTGACCGAGAGCGAACAGGTGCGGGTGTCCCGCATCACCGCCGTGGTGCTGGGCATATTCGGCATCGCGCTGGGCATCCTGGCCAACGGCCAGAACGTCGCCTTCCTGGTGGCGCTCGCGTTCGCGATCGCGGCCTCGGCCAACCTGCCGACGATCCTGTATTCGCTGTATTGGCGGCGGTTCAACACCCGCGGCGCGCTGTGGAGCATGTACGGCGGCCTGATCTCGACCATCGTGCTGATCGTCTTCTCCCCCGCGGTGTCGGGCGCCAAAGCCGCGATGATCCCCGGCGCGGACTTCGCCTGGTTCCCGCTCTCCAATCCGGGCATCGTGTCGATCCCGCTGTCGTTCATCCTCGGCATCGCCGGCACGCTGTCGTCGCCCGATCGCGGCGATCCCGTGCGCAACGCCGAGATGGAGGTCCGTTCGCTTACCGGCATCGGCGCGGAGAAGGCCGTCGTCACGCACTAGCTGCTCGGCACGGCCGCGCGAACGGCTACGGCGTCTTCTGCACTGGCGGTGAGTAATTCGGCTTGCCCAGGCCGAGCATGTACTGGCCGATCATGTTGCGGAACACCTCCAGCGTGCCGCCATAGATGCCCACCAGCGGGGCGAACCGGTAGGCGTACTCGGCGCTGCCGTCGTCGGCGGCTCCGTCGGTCCCGTATGGCAAGGCAGAGGCCGCGCCGAGGATGTCCATCAGGTCCGGCGAGATGTCGCGCATCGTCTGCGCGATCGCGACGCGGCCGAAGATGCTCGGGGACGATAGCGCGACTTCCAATCGAGCAGCGCTGCGGCCCAGGCGGTAGGCGACGGACTTGTCGTCGATCAGCCGGCCCCCGTCGGGGTCGGGCCGGCTGACGCGGGCCGCGGCCTTGTCGACGGCCTCGGCCATGAATCCCGCCTGGTGCATCATGATTGAGGTGTCCTGCAGACCGTCAGGCGCTGCGGCGACCGCGCCGTGCTCGACGTTGAGCGGCTCGCGCAGCACCGTCCAGCCCGCGTTCACGTCGCCGAGCCGGTACTTGTCGTCGACGCGAACGTCGCTGTAGTAGACGATGTTGGTCCGGTCGCCGTCCACCGTGCGGATGCCCTGGATCTCGATGCCCGGCGAGTCGAGCGGGACCAGGAACATGGTCAGGCTCTTGTGTTTCGGCGCGTCGGGGTCGGTGTTGGTGATCAGGAACACGTACTGACAGTTATGCGCGCCGGTGGTGAACATCTTGGAGCCATTGATGACCCAGCTCGATCCATCCGCCTCCCGCACGGCGCGGGTCTTACAGGTGGCGACGTCGGAACCGCCTTCGGGCTCGGTATAGCCGAGGCAGAGCCGAACCTCGCCGCTGAAAACCTTGGGCAGCACCTCGTCGCGCAGTTCGGGCGACCCGAACTTCGCAACCGAGCGGGCCACCATGGCGGTGGTCCCCCAGGTCACCCAGGGCACGTGGACCCGCCGCTTCTCCAGCTCCCAGATGCGGCGCCGGAGCCGGCTGAACCCGCCCTCGGATTCCGGTTTCCACTCTGCCTCCAAATAGCCTGCGGCGCCGAACTTCAGGTGCAGACCCTCGTCGAAGTTGTCGCCCGTCTCGCGATCGCGACGCCGGACCTCTTCGGTCATGTGGGTGCTCAGGAAATTCCGCGCCTCGTCGCGGAAGGCCTCGTCTTCCGTCGACAGCTCGACTCGGGAGAAGTCCATTCTTTTCGCTCCTACCCTAGGCCGGCCGGCGTGCGGTCTCGCGGGCCGCGACGAGCTCGCCGACCCGCGCGGCGGTGGCGCCCGGATCGCCGGCGGCCAGCGGCCAGCCCCGCGCCCGCACCAGATACGCCGTGGCCGCGGCCTCGGAGGACACCCCCAGGCCGCCCTGGATGTGCACCGCCATCGTGGCGGCCTTGGCGGCCTCCTCGGCCATGAAGACGAAAGCCGACGGCGCCAAGTCGGGGCGTTCGTCGGGTTCGTTGTCCAGGAACCAGGCGGCCCGGCGGGCGAGGTTACGCCCGCCCTGAACGGTGATCGCCATGTTCGCCAACGGGTGCGAGATCGCCTGCAGCGTGGAGATCGGCACGCCCAGCGTGTAGCGGGTCTTGGCGAACTCCGCGGCGATCGTCATCGTCTCCTCGACCAGGCCGACCAGCGCCGCCGCGGTGAGCAGCCGCCATTCGTCCAGGGCCCGTTGGTAACTCGCCACCGCGTCGGGCCCCTCGGCCACCACCGCGCGGGTGTCGGCGGCGGCCGGATCCACCCAGGCCATCGGCAACCGGCCGATGTTGTCCACCTTCGCCGGCCGGGTGCCGAAGGTCAGCCGCACCACCCGGTCGCCGTCGCGGACGACGATGTGGTCGGCGATCGAGCCCGTCGGAATCAGGCGCACACCCGGCCCGGCGTCGATGCGCGCGTCGAGCGCGGCCAGCTGTTCACCACTGGCCACACCGGCGGTGTCGGCGCCGAGGCGTGCCAGCAGCCGGGTGGCGCACACGTGGTCGATCCACGGGACCGGGGCCAGCGACCGGCCGATCTCCTCGGCCACCAGGGTGAGGTCGACGAGTGTCGCGCCGTCGCCGCCGCAGGACTCCGGCAGCGCCATCGTCGTCGCGCCCATGGCGCACAGCCGTTCCCACAGGTTCCGGTCGAAACCGGATTGCTCTGCCGCGCGGACCGTTTCGATCGAGCAGTGCGTCTTGAAGAATTGCTTGTACGCGTCTTGCAGCGCCACGTGGTCATCGGACAGGCTGTAGTCGAGTCTGCGCAGCTCGAAGCGGTCCATGGTCAATGGTCCTTCCCGAAGAAGAATTCCTGCGCATTGTTGTACAGGTAGTTGTCCAGTACTTCGGGCGGCAGGTCCAGCGCTCGGGCCTCGGGGATCACCCGGTGCATGCGCAGCACCGGCCAGTCCGACGCGTAGATCACCTTGTCCGGGCCACGCGTGCGCATGTAGTGCAGCAGGCTTTCCGGCAGTCGCTTGGGCGACCACGCCGACGTCATCAGGCGCAGGTTGGCGTATTTGAGCAGCAACCGGATGGCGACGTCCCACCACGGGTCGGCCCCGTGGATCATGCACAGCTTCAGCTCCGGGAACCGCACGCAGACGCGGTCCAGGTGCATCGGATGCTGCACCTCGCCGGGAATCGGGGGGCCCGGGATGCCGGTGTTGACGCACAGCGGCAGTTCCAGCTCCGCGCACTTCGCGTAGAGCGGGTAGTACACGGCGTCGCTGGGCGGGTATTGCCCGTCGCCCCAAAAGCTGGGTCCCACGACGGCATACGCGACCGGCAGGTCGCCGACGGCGGCGGTCAGTTCGCGCAGCGACCGCACCGGGCGCAGCAGGTTGACCCCGCCCATCGCCAGGGCGAACCGGTCCGGCCTGGCCTCGACGAACTTGCGCGCGGTGGTGGACGGGCCGGCGAGGGAGTCCATCAGGATCGCCCTCTGCACGCCGTGGGCGTCCATCTCGTCGAGCAGCTCGGCCAGATCGACCGGCGCGAACATCGACTCCGGGCCCTTGAAGTAGTCGTCGCGGACCTTGAGCATCCAGGCGGGCTGTGCGTCGGACTCCCCGAAATGCACGTTGACCAGGCAGTCAATCGCTTTGGTGTTCATGGCACCTTCTGTTCGGCCTGCTCGCGGGCCCATCGATAGTTGGGCTTGCCGTTGCCGAGTCGCTGGATCTGCGCGACGAAGATGAACGCCTTGGGCGCCTTGAAATGCGCCAGCTGCGAGGTGCAGAAGGTGTAGAGCGCCCGCCCGTCGGCGCTCAGGTCGCCGCCCGGGTGCACAGCGACGAGCGCGACGACCTCCTGCCCCCACCGCTCGCTCGGCCGTCCCACCACCAGGGCGTCGGCGACGCCCGGGTGCGCGCGCAGCACCTCTTCGACCTCTTCGACGAACACCTTCTCGCCGCCCGTGTTGACGACCAACGAGTCGCGACCGAAAAGCCTTATGGTACCGTCTTTTTCGAGAGAGGCCCGGTCGCCGGGGATGACCACGCGGCGGCCGTCAATCTGCGGGAAGGTAAGCCGAGTGGCCTCGGCGTCGCCGAAGTAGCCGAGCGGAATCCGGCCCGTCCTCGCGGCCCAGCCGACCTCCTGTTCGCCGGGGCGCAGGAAGCGCGTGCGGTCGGCGGAGACGACGGTGGCCCCCTCCCTGGGTTGGAACGTCTCGCTGGCGGTCCCCTCGCGGCTGTGCCCGAACGCCATGTTGCCGCTCTCGGACGACCCATAGCCCTCGATGATGGTGACGTGCGGCAGGCATTCCATCAGTGCCCGTTTGTATTTCGCGTTGGTGGCGGCCCCGCCGGTGCCGATGGCGTTCAGCGAGGAGAGGTCGTAGCGACGCGCGCGGAGTTCGGCGATCAGCGGCCCGGCGTACGCGTCGCCGACCATCGTCATCATGCCCACCTTCTCCCGCTCTGCGGTTTCCCACACCGAACGCACGTCGAGCTTGTTGCGGTCGTCGTAGAGAACGACCGGCAGCCCGGCGCACAGCGCCGCGAACGCGGTCCACATGCCCGCCGCGTGCATCAGGGGAGAAACCGCGAACCACGGCGGACCGCCACCGCGCACCTTGTCGTGGATCTCGGTGACGCTGTCGTGGTCGGCTCCGACCATGGACGACACGTACATGTCGCTCTGGCGCCACAGGACTCCCTTGGGGCGGCCGGTCGTTCCGCCGGTGCACATCATGATCACGTCGTCCGGCGAACCCACCGGGCGCGCGTTCGGGTCGCCGGCGGCCAGGGCGTCGTCCAGCGCCACGGCGCCCGGCAGTTCGGGCGCGCCGCTGCCATCGTCGACGGAGATCAGCAGCTCGGTCCCATCGGGGGGCAGCACATCGGCGAACCGGGCGCCGAGGGCGCGGTGGTAGATGATTGCCCGGGGCCGCACGTAGGCGAGCAGGTCGGCGATTTCGCGCGGCGAGTAGTGGTGGTTGACGTTGACCGGGACGGTGCGCGCTTTGAGGCATCCGATCACCATGTCGGGGTACAGGTCGTTGTACATCAGCAGCGCGACGCGGTCCTGGCCGCATTCCCAAGGTTCGAGCGTCTCGCGCTCGGCGTGGGCGCCAAACCCCTTGCCGTGCAGAAAGTTCGCCAGCCGGGTGGTGCGGGCCGCCGATTCGGCGAACGTGCTTCGGCGGTCACCGCAGACGGTCATCAGACGGTCTCCGATGACGTCGGCGATGGCGTCGAGAACGGCGCCCACGGTCCACTCGCTCATGGTGTCAGCGGCTAGGCGGACGATCCGACCTGGACACCGAGGAGGTCGAGGGCGTTGTCGCGCATGATTTTTCGGACGTCGGAAGCACTGAAGCCGACGAGCTCTCCGGTGAAGGACACCGGCGACTCGAGGCCTTCGCCGTGCGGCCAGTCGGACCCGAACAGGATCTTGTCGATGCCGATCGCGTCGGCGAGCTCCTCCAGGTCGTCCTCGTAGTAGGGCGCGATCCAGACGTTGCTGCGCAACTGCTCGACCGGGTCCTCGGGGAAATGCCGCGGATAGTTGTTGGCCGCCTTCTTCAGCCGCTTGATTAGCCGGTGCACGAAGTAGGAGCCGTTTTCGATGCTGACCGCCTTGAGTTTCGGGTGGCGGGTGAACACGCCGTGCACGATCATCGAGGCCATCGTGTCGTGGATGGCGCGGTCGTCGAGGAGCACCGTGTCCAGCGGGTCCTTTTCGCCGAATCCCTCGAAGGTCGCCTTGCCGCCCCATTGCGCGGCGATGTGCAAATAGCCGCTGTCGCTGAGGTGGAAGCCCACCGGCACGCCCGCCTCGGCCAGCCGGGCCCACACCGGGTCGTGGCTGGGATCGCCCAGCGACCGCGGCTTGACCACGCCGGGCACGGGCGCCGGCCGTACCAGCACCAGCTTGGCGCCGCGCGCCAGCACGAAGTCGACCTCTTCGAGCGCCGCGGCCGGATCGGCCAGGGAGATGATCGGCGCGGCAATGATCCGGTGATCGGGCCGATCGAAGCCCCAGTCCTCGTCGAGCCAGAGGTTGAATGCGTGGACCGACGCGATCGTCGCGTCGATGTCGTGCTTGAGCGCCTCCTCGACGCCGCAACCGAAAGTCGGCAGCATGAAAGCCGTCTCGATGTCCTGCAGGTCCATCACAGCGATCCGCGCCTCGCGGTTCTGGTACTCGGGGTGGTCGCTCAGCCTCTCCACCTTCATCAGCGAGGCCGGATCGACACCCTCCGGGATCTCGCCGCGGAACAACAAGTCCAGGCAGCCGGGCACGATGATCGGGTCGAAGGTGGGGTTGGGGATGAAGTGGTTGACGCGGTCCCCGATCACGGCCCAGGTGCGCTTGCCGTCGCTGAGCATCTGCACGCCGCGTCGCTTGAACCTCTTGTCCAAGTGGCGGGTGAAGGCGTCCAGCGGCTCGTAATAGTGGTTGTCGACGTCGATCGCCCGGTAATCCAAGTCGGCCATGATCATCCTTTCCGGTGCAACCGGCAAAACTAAGCTTCTGTTGAAGTGAGCTTCCCCAACAAAGAAGGGAATTGGGGCGGGCGCTTCTCGAGGAAGCTGGTGATCCCTTCGATGACATCCGGTCGCGGCATCGCCTCGTGCAGCAGAACCTCGGCCCGCGCCGTGGCGTCTACGACGTCGCGGGTGGCGTCGCCATAGACCTGCTGTTTGATCACCGCCATCGCAGCGGGCGAACAGTTTCGCGCGATGTCCTCGGCGTACTCGAGGGCACGCGACATCAGGCTTTCGGGGGCGACGACTTCTTTGACGAGGCCCAGCTCGGCCGCCTCCTCGGCGAGAAAGGTGCGGCCGCTGAGCAACAGGTCGAGGGCCACTCCCCAACTGGTCAGCCGCGGAAGAATCCAGGAGACGCCGAATTCGGCGATCAGTCCGCGGCGGGCGAACACGGCGGCGAACTTGGCCCCGGTGGCCGCGAAGCGGACGTCGCACATCAGGGCCTGGGTCAGACCGATGCCGACGCAGGCCCCGTTGATCGCCGCGACGACGGGCTTGCGCAGCGTGGTGACGAAGTGGGGTGGGCGCTCGCCGACCAATGCGGCAAGGTCGGTCTGGGCCGCCTTCTCCATCGTCTTGTCGTAAGTCGCCGCCGAACTCGGCGCGCCCAGATACGCGCCGGCGCAGAATCCCTTGCCCCGACCGGTCACCACGATCACCCGGATGTCCTGATCCTGTTCGGCGCGGTCGATTCCGGCGTAGAACGCGGCGGCGATGTCGGGGCCCCAGGCATTGAGGCGATCCGGGCGATTGAATGTCAGGATGGCGACACCGCTCGCCGTGGCCTCGTAGAGCACCGCGTCTTCGGAAGCACCGTCGCTGCCGGACACCTGTCGCGGCACCTCCTCACGCTCGCGCACCCGATAATCGTCCGACTTTGTACGCATACTGTATACCTATCGGTAGCGCATTCCACAACCGGCGCTACCTGCACGCGAACCGCGACCACACAGCGTTTTTCGGCGCGTTCAGCCGGGCGCGGCCGCACTCAGCGCGACGGCCGCCGCCGGGCGACCAGCTTGACGATCGCCAGGAGGATCACGGCCCCCAACAGACATGTCAGGAAGGAGAAGAACAGACCCCGACCATTGACGTCGACACCCAGGCCGCGTAGGACGAAACCGCCGAGCAATCCACCGACCACACCGACCACGATGTTGAGCAGCAGCCCCATCTGGGCGTCGGTCCCCGTGATTTTGCTGCCCACCCAGCCCGCCAAGCCCCCGACGACGATCCAGCCGATGACACCCAGCGTGAGCACCGTCCGATCCTAACCGCGGGTGCAGGGGTTTGGGATGGCCATGCGGGGGTTATCGATGACTCGTGAACACAGCGTGGAGGGGCCTGCGCCGGGTGCGCTCGGTGGTGCTGCGGGCCGAGCTGGCGGTGACGGGCGCGCAGATCCTCTTCTGGGCCGCGCTGATCGGCGTTGTGGCCGGGCTCGCGTTGCGGGCGTGGACCAGGCACCGTCAGTCGCAAGCGGAGCCGGAGGCGCCGGTCCTGGCGGATTGAGGCTGTGGCGTCGGCCACCTGGGCGAGATGTTTGCGTAGGTGGCGTGTGCGGGAAGCCTGCAAGGCAAGCCATCCATCAATGGGAGGGAGATGCAATGGTTGACGCCAAGAGCGGGCCGGTCCAGGCCATTCGGGGAATCGTCGAAGGCGTGATCGGCAACGCCAAGGAGTTGATCGGCACGGTCATCGGCAGCAATGACCTGGTCAACGAAGGCGAAGCCCAGCAGGACAAGGCTGACGCGCAGCGCAATGTCGCACGCAAGGAAGCCGCGGCGGAGAAGGCGCGCGGCAAGGCGAAGGCGGCCGAGGAGCGCGAGCGGGCCGAGCAGAACTAACCGCTGGTCATACGGAGCGGGCCCGGTTCACAGCGGGCCCGCTTCGATGCGTAAGTCGTTCTACCGCAACACGGTTTCGATCAGGCCGAGGCGTCGGTACGCGTTCTCGATCTGGTCCTTCGCCTCGGGCGGCAGCTCCGCCTGCGGCGGTCGGGAATGCGGGTAGTCGCCGATCGGCAGCCCGAGCAGCGATGCGGCGTATTTGAATGCGCCGCCCCAGTGGGTGAAGTAGTCCGATCGCCCCGGGTAGCACGTCCACCACGAGCCTATGTCGAGGCCGAACTGGTCCATGCCGGACTCGCGCCCGTAATCCATCGCCTCGACGAGCTTGTCGTTGACGACCAGCTCCCAATATTCGGAGAACAACCGCCGTTGCGGGGTCTCGAACAGATAGCCGGCGGTGCCCAGCTGTGCGGGGCAGACGATACCGGCGCGCAGCCACCCGGCGCGGTACACGGTCCGGTCGCATTCCCAGACCGCGAGGTCGGGCGCCAATTCGTGCAGGCGCCGGCTCGCCTCCGGCCGGAAGGCGCCCTCCTTGGTGGCGCACACGGCGGGCACCTCGGCACAGATTCGCGCGCTCTCCGCCGGGGTCAGGACGTAGCCGGAGGACGGGGAGTTGAACATGCCCAACGCGATATCGGTGCGCGCGGCGATGTACTTGAAGAACCTCAAGACGCCCTCGCCGCCGTGCGCCTCCATCATCGGCGTTTGGATGTAGGCGATGTCGGCGCCCGCCTCCTGGGCGTGCCGGGTCAATTCCAAACAGTCCTTGGCCGACGTCGCCGCCGTGCAGGCCTGCACGACGACATCGGGATTCAGGCCGCGCGACTCCTCAATTGCCACCTCCAACAGGCGTTTTCGCTCCTCGAGGGTCAGCGACCAGAACTCGGCGATGCCGCTGGTACACCACAACATCGGGTGCCCGAGATCGCCGACGCAGTAGCGCACCAGCGTCCGATAGGCGTCCCAGTCGATGTCGTCGCCGTCGGTCCCGCAGAACGGCGTGTAGAGGGAGTCGCCGATCCCCCGCAATGCCGCCCGCGCCCAGGTGCGCGCCTCACTCGCCGTCGCCACAATGACTCCTTCTGTCGGCCAAACGATTTCGGGTCAGGTGAAGTCCGAACCACCGTCGACGTTGATGTTGGCGCCGGTCATGTAGGAGTTGCGCCGCGACGCGAGAAACGCGGCGACCGGGCCGATTTCTTCCGGCAGGCCGGCCCGCGGCATCTGCGCGGGATGGCCGAAATGCTCGGCGATGGCGTCCATCAGGGCGTAGGGGTCGGTGCCGTCGACGCCGACGGACGTCGCCCAGCCGACGAGTGACTCGGACGCGATACTGCCGGGAGAGACCACGTTGACCAGGATCTCGTCCTTCGCCAGCAGCAAGGAGAGGTTTTTCGAGACGCTGGTCAGCATCGACTTGGCGGCCGTGTAGGCGGGCAGCAGTACGCTTTGCCGCTGGGTCGAGTGCGCCGAGAAGTTGACGATCCGGGCCCATTGCGCCTTGCGCAGCAGGGGAAGTGCGGAACGGACGCAACGCACCATGCCCATGACCCCGTCCTCGACGGCCCGGTGCCACTCGTCGTCGGTCAGGTCCTCGAAGCGGCCCGCTGCGCCCGGGCCGACCGTATTGATGAGCACGTTGAGTTCGCCGTCCCAGCGCCCGGCGAGATCGGCGAACACCTTGTCGACCGCGGCGGCATCGCCGATATCGGCCGCGAGCCCGAGCGCTTCCGGGCTGCCGCGTCGCGTCAAATCGTCCACCGCGGAATCGAGCGCGTCGCGGCTGCGCCCGACCACCGCCACCCGGGCTCCTTCATCGGCGAGGCAGCGGGCCGTTGCCAGGCCCATCCCGCGGCTACCACCGACCACGACGGCCGTGGCATTCGCCAGCCCTAGATCCATGTGTCCAGCCGTTTTACCAAAAAGCCTACGATAGGTATTACAGTAGCAGACGGAAAACGCGTCGACACGCCTGCGTATGCGCAGGTCAGAGAGGAACTACCGGTAGATTTCACTATACCGGTGGCAAGGTCAGATCCTGATGGAGGTGCCCGTAGTGGCAAAGCAGGCAACCGCTGATAAGCGTCAACGACGCGAACGCGGGTCCATCAACCCCGACGACATCATCAGCGGTGCATTCGAACTCGCGGAGCAGGTGTCGATCGACAACCTGAGCATGCCGCTGCTCGGCAAACACCTCGGCGTGGGCGTCACCAGCATCTACTGGTACTTCCGCAAGAAGGACGATCTGCTCAACGCGATGACCGACCGCGCCCTGGGCAAGTACGTTTTCGCCACCCCCTATGTCGAGGCCAGCGATTGGCGCGAGACGCTGCGCAACCACGCCCGCCTGATGCGTAAAACATTCATGGGCAACCCGATTCTGTGCGACCTGATTCTGATTCGCGCCGCCCTGAGCCCGAAGGCGGCGCGGGTGGGCGCTCAGGAGATGGAGCGCGCGATCGCCAACCTCGTGGAGGCCGGCCTGTCGCCCGAGGACGCCTTCGACACCTATTCCGCGGTCTCGCTACATGTCCGCGGTTCGGTGGTGCTGCAACGGCTCTACGACAAGAACCAGACGCCGGACAGCGGACCGCGCGCCATCGAGGACGCGGTGGCCATCGATCCGGCCACTACCCCGCTGATCGCCCAGGTGACCGGCCAGGGACACCGCATCGGGGCTCCCGACGAAGCGAATTTCGAGTTCGGGCTGGACTGCATCCTCGACCACGCCGGCAGCCTGATCGAAAAGGGCGCCAAGGGCGCGGCGTCCCGGCCACGCAAGGCGGCCAAGTCGACGGCCCAGCGCGGCGGACGGAGCAAGGCCGCAGCCGCGCGTTAGGACCGACCTCGCCGCTGCGCACCGCCGAACGTGAACTCACGGCGGCTTTTTGGCCGATTTTTCGCCCTAACTGCACGCTCGGCGTGAACGCCTGGTTATGCCTCCGGCTCCGGTACGTGGAAGTGCTCGTCGCGCAGCCGGAACGCCTCCTTGGCGCCGTGCTGTGCGCGGGTTTTGACGAAATTGAACTCGCCGGGAGCGAATTGCAGGTTGGTCCCGAAGGCATGGAACAGATAGCTCGCGACTTCCTCGCCGTTGTACACCTGCGTCTGCTCGACGAGGCGAAACGCTTCCTTGGCGATGACGACCCCGTCGGCGGGCATCTTCGCCGCCTTCTCCGCCCAATACCGCGCCCGCGCCGTCACCGAGCCGGAATCGCATGTCTCGGTGAAGATTCCGAGGTGCCCGATCTCGCCGGCCTGGATGATGTCACCCGTCAGCAGCAGACGCCGGGCCAGCACCGGGCCCAGCCGGTGGAAGAACATATGCAGGCTGCCCAGCGCCGGGCCGAGGAAGCGCGTCGCCGGCATGCCGATTTCGGTGTCACGCGCGATGACCGAGATGTCCATCATCAGCGCCATCTCGAACCCACCGCCCAGCGCGTAGCCGGCGATCTCGCCCACGGTCACCTTCGGGAAGCCCATGAGGTTGTGGTAGAAGCCAAAAGACTTGCGGTCCACGGTGAGCCGGCGGCGCTGACTGGGGCGGCGGGTGGCCTGGTCGTCGCTGCCGGGACCGTACCAGCCATACGCGTTGTTCATGTCGGCCCCGGTGGAAAAGACGCCCTCGGCGCCGCGCAACAGCACCACCGTCAGGTCGTCGTCGTCGGCCACGCGATCCAGGCAGCGGGCGATGGCCTCGCGCATCGTGGCGTCGTAAGAATTGCGCCGCTTCGGGTTGTTCAGGGTGATGGTCGCGATGCGCCGATCGGGTTCGACCTCGAAGAGCACCCGTTCGTCGGAAACGTTGGAGGAGCTCACCTGTCGGATTCCTTTCGCCGCCTGCCGAATTTGAATCCGGTCAGCTGCTCGGGCGGTGACGCCAAGGTGGTGACCTCGCCCGTACAGAGCACCTCTTCGCCGAGCAGCAGCCGCGCCGTCGACGTGATGCCCCGCTCGACTGGAGACCGATCGATGTCGAAACGCAGTTCGGTGAGCACCGGCGTCGGCCGGCGGAAGTTGACCAGCAGCGAGCGCGTCTTGCCGGAAAGACCGGTGACACAATTGTGGTGCTGGATCACGCAGTCGAAGAAGACGCCGAGGAAACCGCCGTGCACCAACCCCGGTGGCCCCTCGTAGACCAGTGGGAAGCACACCAGCCCGGTGGCTTTCTCGGCGTCGACCTGATCGAACCGGTATTCGGGAAAGCACGGGTTGTAGGCGCCGATGTCGGTGGCGTGGTTCAGATATACCCGCCGGGGATCGTCGGGGATCTCGCCGATCCGCGGCGCCGGGTCCGCCGCGGCCGCGGGGGCCAGCTCGCCCTCCCACTCGGCGAACCTCGCGAGCATGGCATCCACGGTCGGATGCGGGTGCTCGAGGGACAGCAGCAGCGAGCTGAGTCGACGCATCGCGCCGGCGGCCACCACCGTCTGGGCAAGCGGCGCTTCGCCGAATTTCGCGTCACCGACCATGCTGCCCGCTTTCACCGGGCTCACCCGGTTGTTCCGTCGTTAGCGTTTCCTTGCTAACTTATACCTCGTATCAATCGTATTGCCTACTGTATGGGTAACCGTATCGGCGGGGAAAGGCCGGGTACACGGTGGATCACGAGGCCGATACGGCCGGCGCCGACGGTTCGGTGACGGCGTGCCGCGAGGGCGCGGTCTTGCGGGTCACCCTCGACCGTCCCGCCCGGCGTAACGCGTTGACCCACTTGATGATCGAGGCTTTGGTCGACGCGCTGACGAATGCCGCCGCCGACGACTCGCTGCGCGCGATTCACATCGGTGGCGCCGGGGACGACTTCTGCGCCGGCGCCGACTGGGTGGCCGCCAACGATCCCCGCGGTCAGCGCCCGCGCGCCGGCGATCTGGTGCGCCGGATCCCGCACGCCGCCCACCGCGTGATCGAACTCGTCGCGAGCATCCAGCTGCCGGTGGTCTGCAGCGTGCGGGGCTGGGCGGTGGGCTTCGGCTGCAACCTCGCGCTGGCCGCCGACTTCGCCGTCGCCGCCGACGACGCGGTGTTCTGGGAACCGTTCGTGGAACGCGGCTTCAGCCCCGATTCGGGGTCCACGTGGCTGCTGCCCCGACTGGTCGGTGTGGCGCGGGCCAGGCGGATGCTGCTGCTCGGCGAGAAGGTCGGCGCGGCCGATGCGGCGGACTGGGGCCTGATCCACCAAGCGGTGAGCGGGGCCGAACTCGACGCTGCGGCCGACACGCTGCTGGAGCGCCTGGCCGGCGGGCCGACCGCCGCGATCGGGCTGGCCAAGCAGGCGCTGAGCTTCGGCCAGCACGCGACACTGGCCCAATCCATGACGCAGGAGCTGTTCAATCTGGAACTGTCCTGCCGGACAAGCGATTTCAAAGAGGGACTGCAAGCCTTTCAGCAACGACGTGCACCGAAGTTCGAGGGCCGATGAACATGCCGACGTTCGACACCATCACGTACGAGGTCGATGGGCATACCGCCACCCTCACACTGAACCGCCCGGAGGCCCTCAACGCGCTCAGCCCGCACATGATCACCGAACTGCGCGCCGCCTACGACGAGGCCGAGAACGACGACAACGTGTGGCTGCTCATCGTCACCGGCACCGGCCGCGCGTTCTGCACGGGCGCCGACGTCAAAGAGATCCCCGAAGACGGCAAGGTGATCTACGAGCGGCCGTACCTCTCGACGTATGACCAGTGGGAGGCCCCACAGGAGGGCACTCCCCCGTTTCGCACCATGGCCAAACCCGTGCTGACCGCCGTCAACGGTCTGTGCTGCGGCGCCGGCATGGATTGGGTCACCACGACGGATATCGTCATCGCATCCGAGCAGGCGACCTTTTTCGATCCGCACGTCAGCATCGGGCTGGTGGCCGGTCGCGAACTGGTGCGGATATCCAGGGTGTTGCCCCGCTCGATCGCCCTGCGGATGGCCCTGATGGGCAGGCACGAGCGGATGAGCGCGCAACGCGCCTACGATCTCGGGCTGATCAGCGAAATCGTCGAGCACGACCGACTGCTGGAGCGGGCCCGCGAGATCGCCGACATCGTCAATTCCAATGCGCCGCTGGCGGTCCGGGGCACCAGGCTGGCCATTCTCAAGGGCCTGAACGTGCCGCTGCACGAGGCGGAGATACTCGCCGAAACCTTCCGCGAACGCGTGCTGCGGACGGAGGACGCCCAGGAAGGCCCCAGGGCCTTTGTCGAGAAACGTCAACCCAATTGGAAATGCCGGTGACGGCACCGCGGTTCGAAACCATCCTGCTCGACGTCGACGCGGGCGACCACGTCGCCACCATCACGCTCAATCGGCCCGAGCAGCTCAACGCGTTCAACCGCACCATGTGCGAGGAGATGGCCCGCGCCTGGCGCACCGTCAAACTCGACGAGTCGGTGCACGCGGTGGTGCTGAGGGCTGCCGGCGACCGGGCGTTCAGCGCCGGACTCGACATCAAGACGCCGTACGGCCAACCCGACAACGTCTGGAATCACGAGGATCCGGGCGAGGCGCTCAGCCCCAAGTGGCAGAAGATGTGGAAGCCCGTGGTGTGCGCCGTCCAGGGCATGTGCACCGCGGGGGCCTTCTACTTCATCAACGAATCGGACGTGGTCATCTGCTCCGAGGGCGCAACGTTTTTCGACTCCCACGTCTCGGCCGGCCTGGTGTGCGCGCTGGAACCCATCGGCCTGATGCGGCGCATCGGCCTGGGCGAGACGTTGCGGATCGCGTTGATGGGCAACGACGAGCGGGTGGGCGCCGACACCGCGCTGCGCATCGGGTTGGTGACGGAGGTGGTCCCCGCCGACCAGCTGTGGCACCGCGCCCACCAGATCGCCGCGACGATCGCCGCCAAGCCGCCGTCGGCCACCCAGGGCACCGTGAAGGCGATCTGGGAATCGCTGGACAAGCCCTACCGCGCCGCCATGGAACAGGGGCTCATCTACACGCGGCTGGGCAACCCGCTTGGCACCGCCGAACTGGCCGCAAGGCACGGCGAGGCCGGCGCGCGCGAGCCGAAGATCCGCTGATGCATCCGCTGAGTCGGCGCATCGCCGACGTGCTCGATCTGCGTCCCGACGCGCACGCGATCGAGTATGAGGGCCAATGGTTCTCGTGGCGGCGGGTGGGCGACGCGGCGCGCAGCATCGCGCCCCTCGCCGGTGCAAGCGCGGGCGTCGGGATGCTGCTGCGCAACCGGCCCGGCCAGGTGGCGGCCTTCCTCGGGGTGCTGCTGGGCGGCGGGACGGTCGTGGCGATCAACCCCGCCCGCGGCGACGAGCGCACCCGCGCCGACATCGCCGCCCTGCGGCTGCCGCTGATCATCGGCGAGGCCGACGATCTGGCAGCGCTGGTTCCACCGGGAACCGCGACGCTGGCGATTTCGGCTGCTCTGGAAAACGCCTCGGCCCGCCCTGCCGAAGCACCCAGCGCGGAGCACGGCGTGGCGGTGCGCATGCTGACCAGCGGAACGACCGGACCGCCCAAACGGATCGACCTCAGCTACGACATGCTGGCGCGCAGCGTGATGGGCGCCGACCCCGTCGCCACGCCGGCGCCGACAGAGCCGCGCCGCGGCGTCGCGATCGTCAACTCGCCGCTGGTGCACATCGGCGGCGTCTTCCGCGTCCTACAGTGCGTCGCCGAGGCCAGACCCTTTGTGCTGCTGGAACGATTCGAGCTCGAGGCCTGGGCCGAGGCGGTGCGCCGGCACCGGCCCCGCACCGTGTCGCTCGTGCCGGCCGCGCTGCGAACGGTGCTGCACTCCAATCTCACGCGGGCCGACCTGGACAGCATCCGCGCCGTCACGTGCGGCACGGCCCCGCTTTCGGCCGACGACGCCGACGCCTTCACCGACAAGTACGGCATCCCGGTGCTGACGTCATATGCCGCAACGGAATTCGGCGGCGGCGTCGCCGGCTGGACCCTCGCCGACCACCGGCAGTACTGGCACGCCAAGCGCGGCAGCGTGGGCCGGGCCAACCCGGGCGCGCAGCTTCGGGTGGTCGACGACGAGGGGGCGACCCTCGCGCCGGACCGGGTCGGTCTGCTGGAGGTCAAGCCGGGGCAACTGGGCCCGGCGGCGGATTGGATGCGGACGACGGATCTGGCGCGCATCGACGCCGACGGCTTCCTCTGGATCGTCGGGCGGGCCGACCAGGCCATCATCCGCGGCGGGTTCAAGGTGATGCCCGACGAGGTGCGCATCGCGCTGGAGGGCCACCCCGCGGTAGTGGGCGCAGCCGTCGTCGGGCGGCCCGATCGACGCCTCGGTGAGACCCCGGTCGCGATGGTGCAGCTGCGCGACTCGGCCGATACCGACGCGTTGCTGGATTATCTGCGGACCCGACTGGCCCGTTACGAAATCCCCACCGAGATCGCGATCGTCGACGCCATCCCGCGGACTCCTTCGGGCAAGCCCGATCTCGCGGCGGTCAGGCTCTTTTTCGGCGGCTCCTCGGAGGTCACAGCCCGGCGCGACCATGCCGGGTGACTCGCTGACGGTCGCGGAAACCCTGCGGCGCCAAGCCCGCTCGCGCGGCGCCCACCCCCTGCTGGTCTGCGACGACGAGCGCATCAGCTACGCCGAGGCGGACCGCCGTTCCGCCGAGCTGGCCCGCGGGCTGATCGCGCGCGGGGCGGGCAAGGGCACCCACGTGGGACTGCTCTACCCGAACGGCGCCGAGTTCGTCGTCGGCATGCTGGCGGCGGCGCGGATCGGCGCGGTCGTGGTCCCGTTCTCCACGTTCGCCACCGCCCGGGAGCTGCGCGAGCAGCTGGTCGACAGCGACACCGAAATCCTGTTGGCCACGCCGTCGTTTCGCTCCCACGACTACCTGCGACGACTGGCCGAAGTGCTCGCGCATGCCGACCTGGACTCCGACGACCGGCTGTTCGTCCCCGCCACGCCGCAACTGCGCCACGTCGTGCTCCATCCCGAACGGGCGCACCGGCTCGCGGGCGACGTCGACCCCGCACTGCTGGCGGCGATGGAGAACGACGTCGACGGCTGCGATCTGCTGGCCATCGTGTACACGTCCGGCTCCACCAGCGCCCCGAAGGGGGTCATGCACACGCACGCCGGCCTGCTCGGACATCAGCGCAACCTCAACGACATCCGCGGTCTGACGGCGGCGGACCGGCTGTTCTGCAATTCGCCATTCTTCTGGATCGGCGGATTCGCGTTCGGCCTGCTCGCCACGCTGGTCGCCGGGTCGACGCTGGTGTGCTCCAATGCCACCGATGCCGGTGAGACGCTCGACCTGCTGGAGGCCGAAAAGCCCACAATCACCAATGGTTTCGCGGCCGGGATCGCCCACCTGGCGGAGCACCCGAGCTTTCCCCGGCGCGATCTGTCGTCGATGCGCCGCGGCAACCTCTACCCGATCATGGCGCCCGGAGCGCGACCGGCCGACCCGGAGCTGCGGCACAACATGCTGGGGCTGACCGAGGCCGGGAGCGTCGTGTTGATCAGCGGTGACGAATCCGACCAGCCCGAGGTGCGACGCGGATCCTTCGGCAAGCCGGCGCCCGGATTCGACACCATGATTGTGGAGCCGGATGCGTCGGGTGTTGGTGGGCTGTGCATCCGCGGGCCGTATGTGATGCAGGGCTATTGCAAGCGCAGCCGCGAGGAGTGCTTCGACGCCGACGGCTGGTTCCACACCGGCGATCTGGTGCGCGCCGACGCCGACGGGTTCTTCTATTTCGTCGGCAGGATCAGCGGAATGATCAAGACGGCGGGTGCCAATGTCTCGGCGGCCGAGGTGGAGAAGGCGATCGCGAAGGTCACCGGCGCGGAGGCTCACGTCATGGGCATTCCCGACGCGCAACGTGGAGAGCTGGTTGTTGCCGTGGTTGCGCAGCCGGACCTTGACGAGGTCGCGCTGCGGGAGCGTCTCAAGGAGGAGTTGTCTTCGTACAAGATTCCCAAGCGATTCGTCGCACTGGCGCCGGCGGAGGTTCCCCTGCTGTCCAGTGGCAAGGTCGACGCGAAGCGGTTGAGAAAGCTGTTCGATGACTGAGGCCATCATCGACCGACTCGTGCGGTCCCGCGCCGCGCGGCACGGCGCCAAGCCGATGGTGATCGACCCGTCGGCGCGGATCAGCTATCGCGAACTCGACGCAACCACAAGCGAATTAGCCGCAGTCTTGGTCGAAGCCGGCGTCGGCAAGGGCACCCGCGTCGGCCTGATCATGCCGAACGGCGCCCGCTGGGTACAGGTGGCGATCGCCGTGGCCCGCATTGGCGCCGTGCTGGTCCCGTTGAGCACCCTGCTGCGGCCCGGCGAACTCGTCGCGCAGCTGCGGACGGCGTCGGTGCAGTTCTTGCTGAGCGTGGAGGAGTTCCGCGGCCACCGCTACCTGGATGACCTGCAAGCCGTGCCGCCCCTCGAGCTCCCCGCCTTGCGCGGGGTTTGGCCGGCCGAGAACCTGGCGCGCGCCGCCGCCGGCCCGGCCCGGCGGATTGTCGACGCACTCACCGAAACAGTCACGGCTGCAGACCCGTTGGTCGTCATGTTCACCTCCGGCAGCAGTGGGACGCCCAAGGGCGTCATCCACTCCCACGGCAGCGCGCTGGGCGCGGTGCGAGCGGGCCTTGCGGCGCGCTGCATCACGTCCGACACCCGCTTGTATCTGCCGATGCCGTTCTTCTGGGTAGGCGGCTTCGGCAGCGGGATCCTGTCCACGCTGCTGGCCGGTGCCACCCTGGTGACCGAGCAGATTCCGCGACCAGAGACGACCCTGCGGCTGCTGGAAGCCGAGCGGGTCACGCTGTTTCGCGGGTGGCCGGATCAGGCCGAGGCGCTGGCGCGGCACGCCGGCACGGTGGGCGCCGACCTGTCGGCGCTGCGACCGGGCAGCCTGGAGGCCCTGCTGCCCCCCGACCGGCGGGCCCAACCGGGCGCCCGGGCCACGCTGTTCGGCATGACGGAGGCGTTCGGTCCGTACTGCGGGTACGCCGCCGACACCGACATGCCGGCGTCGGCGTGGGGCAGCTGCGGGAAACCGTTCCCCGGCATGGAAGTCCGCATCGTCGACACCGATGGCGGAGGGCCGGTGCCGCCGGGATCCGTTGGCGAGATCCAGATCCGCGGACCCCACACGCTGCGCGGCATCTGCCGTCGCGGCCGCGAGGAGCTGTTCACCCCGGACGGCTTCTACCCCACTGGCGACCTCGCCCATCTCGACGACGACGGGTTCCTGTTCTACCACGGCCGCTCCGACGACATGTTCAAGGTCAGCGGCGCCACCGTCTACCCCGGCGAGGTGGAGCGGGCGCTGCGCGCCATCGAGGGCGTCCACAACGCCCACGTCACCAATCTGCCCGGCACCCAAGGCGAACGGGTTGGAGCGGCGGTGGTATGCGATAGCGACTTGACCGCCGACCAGCTGCGTGGCGCGGCCCGAGAGTTGCTGAGCGTCTTCAAGGTTCCGACGGTCTGGGTATTGCTGGAATCCGACGATGACGTACCGCGCGGCGCCACCGGCAAGGTCGACACCCGGCGGCTGCGCGAGATGTTGATCGAAGCGAATCCGCCCTAGGGGACCCGCGTCCAGGGCTGGCAGTTCTGCGACTCGAACGCCTTGACCGACGTGTTGATGTTCGCGTACATCGGACCGACGGACATGTTCGTCTGGAGTACGTGGTCCTTGTTCGCGTCCGGCGTGCTGTAGGTGAACCATGCGCACATGGAGTCCTGGGTCGGCACGTTGTTGATCCAAACCCCAAACGCCGACGCGGAACCGGCCGTGTGGTACAGGCCCGGCGCGATGTCAGGCCCGACGACGAAGACACCGTTGCCGGGGATCGGGTCCAGCAGGTCTGCGCTGGCCGGCGGCGCGAGGGCGATCACCACGACGGATGCAACGAAGACGGCCGCTGCGCGAATCTTTCGGGGCACTGTTCCTCGCTCTATGTCATTGCCCCCTCAGAGGGCAGCCTATGCCCAGGTGCGCCTCGGCAACAACTAGTTCGGCGCCGGACGGGTCCCGTCGACGACCACGCCCCGCGCGGTCAGGTGCGCGATCAGGGGAACCGCGCCGGCGGCGAGGTGCTGTGACATCGCCGCGCGCGCGAGCTCCTCGTCGTGCTTATTGAGCGCGGACAGGATCCGCCGATGATCCTTCATCGACTGTTCCGGCCAGCCCTCGATGGCGGGAAACACCGATTCCGGTGCGTAACGGGTGATCTGCGACATGAGCTGCGCGAGTTTGGGCGAGTCCGCGGCGACGTTGACGGCCCGGTGGAACTCGTGATTGAGCCGGACGGTCCGCTCGTCATCGGCGCCGGCATAGGCTTCCTCGAGTTCGGCCTGGATCTGCTTGAGTTCGCGCAGCTGGTCGTCCGTGATGTTGACCGCGGCGCGCGCGGCCAATTCCCCACCGACGTAACCCTGCACGTTCGCGACGTCGGCGACGTCGCGTCCCGTGACCGGCAACACCACGAACCCGCGGTGCGGCTGCTGGGCGATCAGGCCCTCGGCCCGCAGCGCGAACAGCGCCTCACGCACGGGCGTGACGCTGATTCCCAGTTCCGCGGCCAGTTGATCCAGCCGGACGTAGGACCCCGCGGCGTAGACGCCGTCGAATATCCTCGTACGGATCAGGCGCGCGACGTCGTCGGAAAGTTGGGTGCGCGCGGCGAAATCCGGAACGGTCATCGCGTCACACCTGATACTCGGCGAGCAGTCGCTTGCTGATGATCGACTTCTGGATTTCGCTGGTCCCCTCGCCGATGAGCAGGAAGGGGGCGTCGCGCATCAGCCGCTCGATCTCGTACTCCTTGGAGTAGCCATAGCCGCCGTGGATCCGGAAGCTCTGCTGCGTGACCTCCGAACAGTATTCGCTGGCAAGATATTTGGCCATGCCGGCGGCGACGTCGTTGCGCTCGCCGGAATCCTTCAGCCGCGCCGCATTCACCATCATGAGATGCGCCGCTTCCACTTTGGTCGCCATCTCGGCCAGCTGGAACGCGATGGCCTGGTGCTCGGCGATCGGCTTGCCGAAAGTCTGCCGCTGCTGGGCATACCGCACGGCGAGCTCGAAGGCCCGGATGCCGATACCGCACGCCCGGGCCGAGACGTTGACCCGGCCGACCTCGATGCCGTCCATCATCTGGAAGAAGCCCTGCCCCGGTTTGCCCCCGAGGACGTCGTCGGCGCCGGCCTGGTAGCCGTCGAAGATGAGCTCGGTGGTGTCGATCCCCTTGTAGCCCAGCTTGTCGATCTTGCCGGGTATCACCAGGCCGGGCACGACTTCGCCGAAGCCCGTTGGTTTTTCGACAAGGAAGGCGGTCAGGTTGCGGTGCGGCTTGTCGGCGCCCTCGTCGGTGCGCACCAGCACGGCGACCAGCGTCGAACTGCCGCCGTTGGTCAGCCACATCTTCTGCCCGTTGATGGTGTAATTGCCGTCCGGGTTGCGCGCCGCCCGGGTCCGGATCGCGGCGACGTCCGAACCCAGCTCCGGCTCGGACATGGAGAACGCGCCGCGGACCTCGCCGGTCGCCATGCGCGGCAGGAACCGCTGCTTCTGGGCGTCCGTGCCGTGCTGGCGCAGCATGTACGCCACGATGAAATGTGTGTTGAGCACCCCCGATACGCTCATCCACCCGCGCGCCAGCTCCTCGACACACAGCGCGTACGTCAGCAGCGACTCCCCGAGCCCGCCGTATTCCTGGGGAATCATCAGCCCGAAGAGGCCCATGTCGCGCATCTGGTCGACGATGTGCTGGGGATAGGTGTCGCCACGTTCGAGTTCCGGCGCGTTGGGGATGACTTCCTTGTCGACGAATTGCCGCACCGTGGCGATGATTTCGGTCTGGAACTCGGTCAGGCCGAGGGTTTGGGCGAGCTTGGTCACGGGCGGTCCCTTCAGGCGATCGTTTTCGCGTCGGTCAAACGCGCGATGTCGGCGGTCGAAAGCCCCAGGCACCCGACGAGGACGTCGGCGGTGTCCTGTCCCAGCGCGGGCGCCGGCGCGCCGGCGGGATGGGCGCCGTCGAACGCGGCCGGCAGGCCCGCGGCGAAGTACTCCCCGACGCCAGGCTGGTGCAGCCGCGAAAACAGCGGATTGGCGGTCACTTTCGGCCCCGCCGCGACGTCGGCGAAGGTGCTGTAGCGCTCGAACAACACCGTGGTGTCCGCCAGCGCGGCGGTGATCTCGTCGGCCGAGTGGTCGGCGAACCAGGTGGCGAGCAGCCCCGACAGCGCGTCGCGGTAGCGATAACGGTCGCCCTCCGACCCGAAGTCCACGCCCAGGGCGCCCTCGAGCGCCGACACCGCCGCACCGGTCCCGGTAACGTCGACGAGATCGCGAAAGTGCCTGCGCGTCAACGTGACCACCATGAACGCGGCCCCGTCGCGGCTGTCGAAGTCCTGGCCGTACTGGCCATAGATGGCATTGCCCAACCGCTGTCGTTGCGTCCCGTTGACCTGCGGCTCGGTCAGCAGCCCGAGATTTCCCGCCGTGGCCAGCGCCACGTCCTCCAGCGCCAGGCTGACGCGTGCCCCCTCGCCCGCCCGGTCCCGGCGGCGCACGGCGGCCACGACCGCGAGGGCCGCGTACAGGCCGCAGCACACGTCCCAGGCGGGCAGCACGTGGTTGATCGGGCCGGCGTGCCCGGCCGGACCGGTGACGAGCGGGTACCCGACACCGGCGTTGACGGTGTAGTCCACCGCGGTGGAACCGTCGCCGCGCCCCAGCAGCTGGACGTGGATGACGTCGGAACGCTTGGCGGCCAGCACCTGATGGCTCAGCCAGGACAGGCCGGCGGCGTTGGTGACGACGACGCCGTCGCCCTCGACGATGAGGCGCTGTACCAGCTCCTGGCCCTCGGCCGAGCGCAGATCGATGGTGGCCGAACGCTTTCCCTTGTTCAACCCGGTCCAGTAGATCGACGCGCCGCCCGCGGCCAGCGGCCAGCGCTGGACGTCGGAGGCCCCGCCGATCGGGTCGATGCGGATCACCTGAGCGCCAAGCTGACCCAGCGTCATGCCGCACAGCGGTGCGGCGACGAAGCTCGACACCTCGACGACGGTGAGGCCGCTCAACGGGCCGGTCATGCCGAGGCGACCCGCTCGAACACCGCGGCGAGCCCCTGTCCGCCGCCGATGCACATCGTCTCCAGCCCATAGCGGGCATCGCGGCGTTCGAGTTCGCGCGCCAGCGTGGCCAGCATCCTGCCGCCGGTGGCGCCGACGGGATGGCCCAGCGAGATCCCCGACCCGTGCACGTTGGTGCGGTCGTGGTCGGCGGCGCCGAAATTCCATTCCCGCATCACCGCAAGCGCCTGCGCGGCAAAGGCTTCGTTCAGCTCGATGACGTCGATGTCGGAGAGCCGCAGGCCCGCCTTGGCGAGGGCGACCTCGGTGGCCGGCACGGGCCCGATGCCCATGACGTTGGGCGCCACGCCCGCCGACCCCCAGGACACCAGGCGGACCAACGGCGTCAGCCCGCATTCGGCCGCCTTCTCGGGCGTGGTCACCACGCACATCGACGCGGCGTCGTTCTGACCGCTGGCGTTGCCGGCGGTGACCGTCGCCTCCGGATCCTCGCCCAGCAGAACGGGTTTGAGCTTGGCCAGCGACTCCACCGAGGTGTCGGCGCGCGGGTGCTCGTCGGTGTCGATCAGCTCCTCGCCCTGGCGCGTGCTTACCGAGACCGGGATGATCTCCTCGGCCATCAGGCCGTCCTTCTGCGCGGCCACCGCGCGCTGGTGCGAGCGCACCGCCAGCTCGTCCTGCTCGAGGCGCGAAATGCCGTACTGGCGGCGCAGATTCTCGGCTGTCTCCAGCATCCCGCCCGGCACCGGGTAGTGGCGGCCGCCGGCGGTCGTGCGCCCGCGTGCGAGCCCGTCGTGCACCCGGATTCCGCTACGCGCACCGCCCCAACGCATGTCGGTGGAGTAGAACGCGACGTTGCTCATGCTTTCGCAGCCACCGGCGATGACGAGGTCGTTGTCGCCGTTGCCGACCTGCAGGCACGCCTGGATCACGGCCTGCAGGCCCGACCCACAGCGCCGATCGACCTGCATCCCGGGAACCGTCACCGGCAGTCCGGAATCCAGCGCGACGACGCGCCCGATCGCGGGCGCCTCGCTGCTGGGGTAGCAGTGCCCGAGGATGACGTCCTCGACCGCCTCGGGCGAAATCCCGGTCCGCTCCAGCAGCCCCTTGAGGGCGGCCACCCCGAGGTCCACGGCGGTCAGCGACTTGAACATTCCGCCGTAGCGGCCGATCGGCGTGCGGACGGGCTCGCAGATCACGGTTTCGCGCATTGCCAGTTCTCCGCTCAGATGTGCCGGCCGCCGGTGACCTCCATGACGGTGCCCGTCATGTAGGACGACAGATCGGAGGCCAGAAACAGGGCGACGCTGGCGACTTCGCTGGGCTCACCGGCGCGACCCATCGGGATCTCGGCCACCTTCTCGTCCCAGATGCGTTGCGGCATGGCCTCCGTCATGGCCGAACGAATCAGGCCGGGGGCGATCGCGTTGACCCGGACACCCAGGTAGGCAAGCTCTTTGGCCGCTGCCTTGGTCATCCCGACGATCCCGGCCTTCGCCGCCGAATAGTTGGTCTGGCCGATCATTCCGACCTTGCCCGACACCGACGACATGTTCACGATGGCGCCACGCTTGTTTTCCCGCATGATCGCAGCCGCCAGCCGGATGCCGTTCCACGTTCCCTTCAGGTGTACGTCGATGACCTGATCGAACTGCTCCTCGGTCATCTTGCGCATCGTCGCGTCGCGGGTGATTCCGGCGTTGTTGACCATGATGTCGAGGCCGCCGAAACGTTCGACGGCGGTCTGGATCAAGGCTTCGACATCGGCCACCTTCGTGACGTCGCAGCGCACCGCCAACGCGACATCGCTGCCGCCCAGTTCTTTCGCCGCGACTTCGGTTGCCTCCAGGTTCAGGTCACCGAGCACCACCCGCGCGCCCTCGGCGACGAATCGCTGCGCGATGGCCAAGCCGAGTCCTTGTGCGCCTCCTGTGACGACCGCCGTCTGACCGTTGAGCAACGACACCTGAATCACGCCTCCCTTTGGGTTCGCTTCCATCGCGGGGTACCCGACGGCCAAATATCATATTTCATATAGGATCGCGTCCGGCGCCGGGTGGGTAACCCGAGCGATGAGTGCCACAGAGGAGCGTCCGCCATGACCACCGCCGAAGTCCAGGAAGTGCCCGACGACGACTTCCGGGACATCCTTGCCCAGACCCGCCACTTCGTACGGACCGCCGTCGTCCCCCGCGAGCAGGAGATCCTGACCGACGACCGGGTGCCCGACGATCTGCGCGACCAGGCCAAGAAGATGGGCCTGTTCGGCTACGCGATCCCGCAGCGCTGGGGCGGCCTGGGCCTGAACCTGGTCCAAGACGTCGAGCTGGCAATGGAATTGGGCTACACCTCGCTGGCGGTGCGGTCGATGTTCGGCACCAACAACGGCATCGCCGGACAGGTCCTGGTCGGCTTCGGCACCGACGGGCAAAAGCGCCGCTGGCTGGAGTCGATGGCCTCCGGCGAGGTCGTCGCCTCGTTCGCGCTGACCGAACCCGGCGCCGGATCCAACCCGGCCGGCCTGCGGACCAAGGCCGTCCGCGACGGCGATCAGTGGGTGATCTCCGGGGAGAAGCGCTTCATCACCAACGCGCCGGTCGCCAACCTGTTCGTGGTGTTCGCGCGCACGCGCCCGGCCGACGACCAGGGCCCGGGGATCGCCGTGTTCCTGGTGCCGGCGGACGCAGCGGGCGTTCAGGTCGGCGCCAAGGACACAAAGATGGGCCAGGAGGGCGCGTGGACCGCCGACGTCGCCTTCAACGACGTCCGCGTCGGCAGCGACGCGCTGATCGGCGGCAGCGAGGACATCGGCTACCGGGCGGCGATGACCTCCCTGGCGCGTGGCCGGGTGCACATCGCCGCCCTCGCGGTCGGCGCCGCCCAGCGCGCGCTCGACGAGTCGGTGGCGTACGCCGCCACCGCGACCCAGGGCGGCACGCCGATCGGCAGCTTTCAGTTGGTGCAGGCGATGATCGCCGACCAGCAGACCGGGGTGCTTGCGGGCCGCGCACTGGTCCGCGACGCCGCGCGGCTGTGGGTCACCAATTCCGACCGCCGGGTCGCGCCGTCGGCGGCCAAGCTGTTCTGCACCGAAATGGCCGGAAAGGTCGCCGATCTCGCGGTGCAGATCCACGGCGGCAGCGGCTACATGCACGGCGTCCCGGTCGAGCGCATCTACCGCGACGTGCGCCTGCTGCGGTTATATGAGGGGACCAGCGAGATCCAGCGCCTGATCATCGGGTCGAATCTCGTCAAGGCGGCGCAGCGATGAGCGGCAGGCTCGCGGGCCGGGTGGCCTTCATCACCGGGGCGGCACGCGGCCAGGGCCGCGCGCACGCCGTTCGGATGGCCCGGGAGGGCGCCGACGTCATCGCCGTCGACCTCGCGGGCAAGCTCCCGTCGTGTGTCCCCTACGATTCGGCCACGCCCGACGACCTCGCCGAGACCGTCCGCCTCGTCGAAGGGACCGGGCGTCGAATCTTGGCCACCGCGACCGATGTTCGTGACTTCGACGCACTCCGCCGGGTGGTCGACGACGGCGTCGCCGCCCTCGGCCGCCTGGACATCATCGTCGCCAACGCCGGCATCTCGGCTCCCCAGGCCTGGAACGACATCACACCAGAGACGTTCGGCGATGTCATGGAGATCAACGTCACCGGCACCTGGAATACCGTGATGGCCGGCGCCCAAAGGATCATCGAGGGCGGCCGGGGCGGCTCGATCATCCTGATCAGTTCCGCGGCCGGCATGAAGCTGCAGCCGTTCATGGTGCACTACACCACCAGCAAGCATGCCGTCGCGGGGATGGCGCGCGCGTTCGCCGCCGAGTTGGGCAAACACTCGATCCGGGTCAACAGCGTGCATCCGGGGCCGGTGAACACCCCGATGGGTTCCGGCGACATGATCGCGGCGATGGCCAAGGCCATGGAAACCAACCCGCAGCTGACCAACATGCTCACGCCGTTCTTGCCCAACTGGGCCGCCGAGCCCGAAGAGGTCGCAGACGCCGTGTGCTGGCTGGCCAGCGACGAATCGCGCAATGTCACCGCCCCGCAGATCCCGGTGGACCAGGGCTCGACGCAGTACTGATCGACGCGCGCCGGGACCAGAAGGGAATAGCCCTAACGGTTTGGCGTTCGTAGTGCGCATGAGGAGTTTCAGCGAAGCCGAACGTCAGGAGTTTCTCGCCGCCACGCACGTCGCGGTCCTGTCCGTCGCCGCCGACGGCCGCCCACCGGCCAGCGTCCCGATCTGGTACGACTACACGCCCGGCGGCCACATCCGGATCATGACCGGGACGTCGAGTCGTAAGGCTCGGCTCATCCAGCGGGCCGGTGCGGTGACGCTGGTGGTCCAGCGCGAGGATCCGCCGTATCAGTACGTGGTGGTGGAGGGCAGCGTCGTCGACACCACCACCCCCGCCCCGGCGGACCTGCAGGAAGCCATCGCAATTCGCTACCTGGGCGAGGAAGGTGGGCGCGCGTTCGTCCGCAGCATGGAGGGCGTCGAGGAAGTGCTGTTCACCATCCGGCCGGACAAGTGGTTGTCCGCCGATTTCACCGGCGACCTCTAGGCGATCAGCTCCAGCGTCCCCAGTTCGCGGATGGCCCGGCAGCCGCGGCTGAGCATGGCCAGCACCATGTCGTCGCCGCGCTCGGTGGCGGCCGCGAAGGCGAACCCGAGCGCAGAGATCAGCGGCGCCTGCAACACCCCGAGCCGGTAGTCGCGCCAGCAGGTGTCCCGGTCGTAGTCGCTGAGCCCCGAGCGCGACAGCTCCAGGTGATAGGCGGTGACGAGGTCTTCCTCGATGGTCGCCCGCAGCTCCGGATTCAGGCTGGTGGCGGTGAAGTAGGCGAGATCGCGGGCCGGCAGGCCCACCCCGAGCGTCTGCCAGTCGACCACGCTGACCCGTGTCCGGTCCGGGTCGAACAGCATGTTGTCCAGCCGATAGTCACCGTGCAGCAGCGCGAAGCGGTCGTACTCGGCCAGCAGCCACGGCGCCACCAAACCCATTGCCGCACCGAAGGTGTGGCGGTCCTCCGGGGTCATTCGATCGCCCAGCTTCTCGAGGGTGATGTCGGCGCTCATCTTCGCCACCTCGCCCATGCCGCCGGCCCCGGCTTCGTCCGGCCGCGCGAACGCGATGCCCGGGAAGTCCAGCCAGACCGGATCACACCAGCTGGGCGCGTGCAGGCCCGCAAGGGCGGTCACCGCAAGGTGCGCTTCGGCTTCGCCGCAGCCGGCGAGCTGGTCGCCCTGCACTGCCGGCGCCTGATCGGCGAGCAACAGGGCGAAATCCATTGCGTCCTCGCTGATCTCGCAGTAGAAGCACTCCGGCGTCGGCACCCGCACCCGATCGGCCACCGATGAATAGAATGCGCATTCGCTGCGGTATCCGACGACGACGCGGTCGCGCACGGTGTCATCCTGGGCCGGCAGCTTGATCACAAAGGTCTGCGGCAGGCCACCCGGGTCCGTCGCATACCTGGCCGCCAGGCGGTAGGTCGCGCCGGTCTGGCCGGTGCCGATGGCAGCCACGTCGACGTCGGAGACCTCGACGGGTGCGCCGCGCCCGGACAGCGCCGCCGACAGCCATTCGGGTGTCACGTCGCCGGGGTACCGCGGAATCGACACCACAGCACTCATCTGCACGCCTCCAGCACTCCCGACGGTCGACCGACCGCCTAACTGTAAGGCATACGGCAAGCGTCGCGGCTGAGGCTCCGCGGCGCCGAGATGGCACTGCCCGCCTAACCGCGTCGGGTGCCCATCGCGCGCGCAGTGCGCCAGTACGCCTGAGCGTGCATCGCGGCCCTGGGAAATCCGAACTCGTCGCGCAGCCGCCGCCGGACATGCTTGAGGGTCGTGGCCTCCGGCGTCGCCCACGCGTACCACCCCGACCAGTCCCGGCTTTCAATCGCCGCGGCCAGCGACGTCTCGTCGCCGCGCGCCACCCAATGCAGCCGCATGTTGGGGTGCTGCGCGAGCGGAATCAGCGTGTCGTGGTCGTCGTGCTGCTCGAGGTACATCTCGATCGGGACGTCGTCGGGGACCGTTGCGATGATCCCGTTCATGCCCGGGATGGACGCGGAGTCGCCGATCAGCAGGTAACCGGCCGGCTGCTGCTCGGGGATGTCGAAACGCGCCGACCCCATCATCGACATGACCGCGATCGTCGTGCCGGGTTTCACGGTGCGTGCCCACAGTGACGCCGGACCGGCGGGCTCGTGCAGCACGACGTCGACCGCGAAGCGCCCGGCGGCGGCGTCTGCCTCGCAGATGGTGTAGGCACGCTGGAACTCGGTGTTGGACCCCTCGGGGTCGGGGAACCAGAACCGCAGCCACGCCGCGGGGGTGGCCCGCGCGTCTTCGAACAGCGTCGGCGAGCCCAATCGGACCCGCACGAAATGTGGTGCCAGGCGGACGGTTTCGATCACGGTCGCGGTGTGGTCCCGGGCGCCCAGGCCGCGCAGTATCACCCCCTGCAAACCGCGGGCCATCAGCAGTCCTGCCCGGCCGATGGCGTCCGGCGCCCTTCGCTTCGGTAGCTCACCCCCACAAACTAAGGGTTGCCTTACCAAAGGTCAACTCGGCTGGGGGCTACGCCGCCCGCCCGGACCCCCGCAACTCCCGCATGGCCGTGCGCAGGCCGCGCCGTTTGCCCGTGGCCGGATCGGTGAAGCTTTCCCGCAGTCCCTCGCGCACGCGGAACCTCAGCTCCGAGCGCGTTTCGCGGGCGTCGTCGGGCGTGGCCTGCAGAAGCTTGTCGGGCAGCGCGAGTTTGAGAATCGTCCAGAACGTCTGCAGGTATTGGCGGCCGAGGGAGCCCGTGGTGTAGGGCAGGTCGTACTTGTCGCACAGCTCGCGCACCCGCACCGCGATCTCCGCGTAGCGATTGCTGGGCAGGTCCGGGAACAGGTGGTGCTCGATCTGGTAGCAGAGGTTGCCGCTGACGAAGGCCATCAGCGGGCCGGCGTTGAAGTTCGCCGAACCGAGCATCTGCCGCAGGTACCACTCCCCATGGGTCTCGTTCTCGAACTCCTCGACGGTGAATTTCTCCGCGCCGTCGGGGAAGTGTCCGCAGAAGATCACCATGTAGGCCCAGATGTTGCGGATCAGGTTGGCGGTCATGTTGGCCTTGATGGTGCGCTTCCAGTTGCGCCCGCTCAGCGCGGGGAAGATCAGGTAATCCTTCCCCTCCTGCCGGACGACCTTTTTCATGATCACCCGCAGGTCCTTGGCCGCCTCGGCGTAACTCTTCTGCTTCTTCCGCAGCTTCGCGGTCTCGATATGGTGCAGCGCGACGCCGTACTGGAAGAACGTGCCCAGCAGCACGTTGTAGATCGGGTTGCCGAGCATCCAGGGCTCCCACGGCTCGTCGCGGGTCACGCGCATGATGCCGTAGCCCACGTCGGCGTCGAGGCCGACGACGTTCGTGTACTTGTGGTGGACGAAGTTATGGGAATGCTTCCACTGCACGCTCGGGCAGGTGGTGTCCCACTCCCATTCCGTGGAGTGGATCTCCGGGTCGTTCATCCAGTCCCACTGGCCGTGAATGATGTTGTGGCCCAATTCCATGTTCTCGATGATTTTCGCCATGGCGAGCATGGCGGTGCCGGAGAGCCAAGCAAGCTTGTTGTGGCTGGCGAACAACGCGATTCGACCGCCGGCGGCCAGCGCGCGCTGGAGCTGAATCGACCGGCGGATGTAGCGGGCGTCGCGCTCACCGCGGGACTCTTCGATGTCGGCGCGGATCGCGTCCAGTTCCTGCGCGAGCTGCTCGACGTCCTCGGTGGTCAGGTGCGCGTATTCCTTGATGTCGGTGATTGCCATCGGTTCTCCCCTAGATCTTGATGGTGCAGTCTCCGGATGCCGTGGAGATGCAGGTTTGGATGCGGTCGCCCGCGCCGTGTTCGGTCCCCGACCGGAAGTCGCGCACGTGACCCGCCTCGAGCGGCAGCACGCACGTCTGGCAGATTCCCATCCGGCAGCCGAAGGGCATCTGGATCCCCACCTGTTCGCCGGCCTCCATAATCGATGTGGCACCGTCGATTTCGACGGTCTTATCGGATATGGCGAAGGTGACCGTGCCGCCTTCCCCGCCCTTGTCCGTGGCGGCGATGGTGAAGCGCTCCATGTGCAGCTGATCGCTGCAGTCAGCGCCTTTCCACGCCTCTTCGGCGGCGTCCAGCAGGGAGTTCGGGCCGCACACCCAGGCCGGGCGTTCCCGCCAATCGGGCACGATGTCGGCGAGGTGGTCGAGTTCGAGGTGGCCCTGAGTTTTGGTGAGCTGCAAGCGAAGTCGATATCCCGGCTGTGCTTTCTCCAGCTCGCGCAGCTCGTCGTGGAAGATCACGTCGTCGGCGCTGGGCGCCGAGTGGATGTGCACGATGTCCGCCTGCTGCCCGCGCGACTTGAGGGTGCGCAGCATGGCCATCACCGGGGTGATGCCGCTGCCGGCGGTGATGAACAGGATCTTGGCCGGCGCCGGGTCGGGCAGCGCGAAGTCGCCCTTGGGTGAGGCCAGGCGCACGATGGTGCCCGGTTTGACGCCCTTGACCAGGTGGGTCGACAAAAAGCCCTCGGGGGTGGCCTTGACGGTGATGGTGATGTTTTTGTTGTCGCGGCGCGGGACCGACGTCAGCGAATAGGAGCGCCAGTGCCACCGACCGTCGATCCGCAGGCCGATCCCGACGTATTGGCCCGGCTTGTACCTGCCCGAAAAGCCCCATCCGGGCTTGATCGTGACGGTCGCCGAGTCGGCGGTTTCGGGGCGCACGTCGACGATCAGGCCGCGCAACTCCCGCGCCGACCACAGCGGGTTGAGCAGCTTGAGGTAGTCGTCGGGCAGCAGCGGGGTGGTCGCCCGGGCGGCCAGACCGCGCGGCACATTGACCCAGGACCTTGCGGTCTGCACGCCCTTCGCGGGCGCAGTGCTCCATCGGGTGAGGCTGCGAAGCGGAGAAACCATAGTCGTCCCACCGGTTTGATCGAAACTTCCGTGAGCGGTCGGCTCACGCTTCCCCATCGGCTTCCCAGCCGTGGCGTTCGATAAACACGTGTTCTCTCAGTGGATGCCGACGGGGCGCCACAACGCGCGCTGCCTGGGTGTTAACGTGCGCGCCAAGCCCGTTGCCCGACAGCCGAATACGCCGGTTCCGTATACCGAACGGTCGGATTGCTAGCCATTTTCGCCCAGAGTCAGGTCGGCTTCGGATTCTTTGCGCTTGGCTTCGGCCAGCTCGCGGTCGTCGGCGGCCGCTTGGCGGTGGCGGATCGCGGACCCGCGGTGCGTGTCGGCGTCCAAAACTCCCTGCGCGACGGTCTCGTCTTGCACCTGAGCGAGCCGTTGGTGGCACTGCGCCGACGCCGCGATGCTCTGGGCGGCCGACAGTCCCGCGTGCGCGGCGCGTTCCCGCGCCTGTGCGGCCCCGCGTTCCGCGAGGTTTACATCTTCTGCGGTGAAGGCTTCGTCGCTCGATGTTGGCTTGCCGTCTCCGGTGTCCATGGCGCCTCCCGTTGTCCTGTCGAGTTCATGTACCCGCCGTGAAGCGTCTGACGCGCCTTTGCCGCGTTTAGCCAGCCGACACCGGGGTATGCGGAGGTTCATTGAACACATGTCAACTAGACATCACCGGAGGTGCGGGAATCTTGACCGTCGAAGTCTGCCCCGCGTGTGGCTACCCCACTCTTGGCCCCGAGCTGTGCGCCTTCTGCCGCTCCGTCGAAATGCTGTCCGACGACAAAACTTTCGAGCCGAATGCTTGGGATCGATCCGGTCACCTACGCGTGCTGGAGAAGACCGTCACGAGCGCGCCGACCGCCATCTGACGACGTGAGAAGTGGGGAGCGAACCCGCGCGAACTGGCCTGGAGGTTCCGTCGAATGACTAACGGACCCGTCAGGGTTGTTCCGCCGGTGCGGGCGGCGGTGGGCACGGCTTGCCGCCGCGTACTCCAATGATCCTCAATCCCGTGCTCGTGGTCACCGGCCCGACCGTCACGCCGCAGGGCCAGTTGGCCTGGAGACCGGGATCATTCGGGTCCGGATCCACATAGTCGGCTTGCGCGACCCCGGCGCTGAACGCCAAGGCGATTAGCGCCAGCCCCGCGGCGATGATTGGTGGTTTCCGCATTTCTTCACCTCTACCTGTGGGGAAGGGTGCCCTCGGCAGCCGCCATCATGACCGCCCAGAACCGAGTGAGCGCGCGGCGAGCCCGTGCCCGCTGCGCCCTAAAGCTCTTTACCCCCGTCGCCCCGCGAGTGAAACGGACCAGACCGGCTCAGCTCGCGCCTAAACGGCAACCGGTTGTCCCCGTATGCATCTGGGTGGTGGATTCCCGTGGATGCTTCCTGAGTGGCGCCGGGAGCGAGCGCCTTCAGGCTCACCACATCGGTGCGGGCGGAGGGATTCGAACCCTCACGCTCTTTCGAGCAATGGCACCTAAAACCATCGCGTCTGCCATTTCGCCACGCCCGCAGCGTGCCGATCGTACCGCTCGGCTTCGATGAGTTCGTCGGTCCCAAATCGTGAGCGGTACCTTCAAGGGGTGCCGACTACCCGCCGCCGCAGGCCCGCGCTGATCGCCTTGGTGATCGTGGCGGCGTGCGGCTGCCTGGCCCTGGGCTGGTGGCAGTGGACCAGATTCCAATCCGTCTCGGGAACGTTCCAGAACCTGGGCTATGCGCTGCAGTGGCCGCTGTTCGCGTGGTTCTGCGTGTACGCGTACCGCAAGTTCGTGCGCTACGAAGATGCGCCGCCAGCACCGCGCACGGGCGGCGAGATGACCGAGATACCCGCCGGCCTGCTGCCCGAGCGGCCCAAGGCGGCGCCACAGACAATCGACGATCCCGCGCTGCGGGAGTACAACGCCTACCTGGCCGAGCTCGCCAAAGAAGATGCCGAGAAGCAGAACAGGACCACCGCATGACCACACCGGAGACACCCGGGGCGCCCGCGCCCGCTTTCCCCGTCGAAAAGATCCGCACCGCACTGCTCGGCTACCGGGTCATGGCGTGGACGACGGGCCTGTGGCTGATCGCGCTGTGCTACGAGATCGTCTCGCACGTCGTTTTCCACCACGAGATCCGGTGGATCGAGGTGGTGCACGGCTGGGTGTATTTCGTCTACGTGCTGGCGGCGTTCAACCTCGCGATCAAGGTTCGCTGGCCGATCGGCAAGACCATCGGGGTGCTGCTGTCGGGCACCATCCCACTGCTGGGCATCATCGTCGAGCACTTCCAGACGAAGGACGTCAAGACGCGCTTCGGCCTGTAGGACGGTTCAATCACATCCGCTACGGTGTCGCCAGCTCCCGCAGAGCCGGCACCAACAGCGCCAGCGCACGGCCGCGATGCGAGACCGCGTCCTTCTCCGCAGGGCTCAACTGCGCCGCGGTGCGGTCATCCCCGTCAGGAATGAACACCGGGTCGTAGCCGAACCCGCCGTCGCCGCGCGCCTCCCGCGCGATGGCGCCGGGCCACTCGCCGCGGACGACGACCTCGCCGGACGGCGACACCAGCGCGCAGGCCGACACGAACGCCGCGCCGCGCCGCTCGTCGGGAACGTCACGCAACTGCGCCAGCAGCAGCGCGGTGTTGGCGCCGTCGTCGCCGTGGTGGCCGCACCAGCGCGCCGACAGCACGCCGGGCATCCCGTTCAACGCGGCCACCTCCAAACCGGAGTCGTCGGCCACGCAGGCCAGACCCGTCGCGGCGAAACCGTCCCGCGCCTTGGCCAGCGCGTTGTCCTCGAACGTCGCGCCGGTTTCGGGGGATTCGTCGAACGGCGCGACGTCGTTCAGCGAGACCAGCGTCAACCCCGACAGGCCGGCGCCGTCGAGCACGCGGCGCAGCTCGGCCAGCTTCTTGGGGTTGCGGCTGGCAACCAGCAGCCGGGTCATCATCTGTTCCTAAACATGCGTCTGGGCCGTCGCCGATGCACCCCGGCCACCTTACGGACTGCGAGCGCGAAGGGTCGGCGACGCGAGCTGCATTCTGCAGTGCCCGGCGCACGGGGTACAACGGGACGCTCCCAGGAATAGACAGGTCGATCGAGTGGCTGCGTCCAGCGTGAGTCAAAAACCCGATACCGAGACGCTCAAGGCGCTCAATCACAACATCACCGACGAGTTTCGCGCCAACGCCGGCAAGGTCGGCGGCCGATTCGAAGGCAACGAGCTGTTGCTACTGACTACGAAGGGCGCGAAGTCCGGCGAGCCGCGTGTCGCGCCGCTCGTGGTCTTCCGTATCGACGGCAAGCTGCTGATCGTCGCCGGTTACGGTGGCGCCGACATCAATCCGGCGTGGGTGCACAACCTGCGGGCCAACCCGCGGGCGCGTGTTGAAGTCGCCACCGCCTCATTCGACGTCGTCGCGCACGAGCTCGACGCGTCCGAACGTGAGACGATCATCCCCAAGATCAACGCGGCCGTACCCGCGTTCGCGTTCGAGAAGTACCAGTCAAAAACCAAGCGCACCATCCCGATATTCGAACTGCGGGAGGACGAGTCATGACTGACCGGAATGGGTCTCGTCTTGGCCGCGGTGTCGGCGGTGGTAGACCGCGCGGCAGTTAGACCAGGGTCGAGGCTGGCAGTCAGCTGCCAAACGCCTTCGACGGTGGCGGCCCTTCCGGCAGCACGCCCGGGTACGGCTGCTCGAGCGCCTCCCGCTGCGCGGCGAACAACTGGTCGCAGGCGGCCAACGCCACGTCGAGCAACTTGTCCAGCGTCGAGCGCGGGAACGTGGCGCCCTCGCCGGTGCCCTGGACCTCCACCAGCGTTCCGGTGTCGGTGGCGACGACGTTCATGTCGACCTCGGCGCGCGAGTCCTCGTCGTAGGGCAGGTCGACCCGGACCCGGCCGTCGACGACGCCGACGCTCACCGCCGCGATGGCGCACGACAGCGGCCGCGGATCCGACAGCTTGCCCGCCGCCGAAAGATAGGTGACGGCGTCGGCCAGCGCGACGTAGGCGCCGGTGATGGCCGCGGTGCGGGTCCCGCCGTCGGCCTGCAGCACGTCGCAGTCGACGGCAATCGTGTTCTCCCCCAACGCCCTCAGGTCGATGCACGCCCGCAGCGACCGGCCGATCAGCCGGCTGATCTCCTGGGTGCGGCCGCTCAGCCGCCCCTTCACCGACTCGCGGTCGGAGCGGGAGTGGGTGGCCGACGGCAGCATCGCGTACTCGGCCGTCAGCCACCCAAGGCCCGATCCCTTGCGCCAGCGGGGCACCCCCTCGGTGACGCTGGCGGTGCACATGACCTTGGTGTGACCGAATTCGATCAGTACCGAACCCGCCGGGTGGTCGGTGAATCCGCGGGTGATGACCACGGGGCGAAGCTCGTCGTCGAGGCGGCCGTCTTCTCGTTTGGACACGCAGTAACCCTAGCCAACGCCGGGTGCTCAGACCCTTTCGGAGCGGCGGACGTCGAACGTCTCGCCGCACACCACCGCGTGCACCGGACCGTCGAACTCTGCCTTGGCCTCGCTGATCACGTCCTCGCGCGAAGTCCACGGCGGAATGTGGGTCAACAGCAGCTCGTGAACGCCGGCCTGCGCGGCGACCCGGCCCGCCTCGGTGCCGGACAGGTGCAGCGCGGGCGGGCGATCCGGCGCGTGCGTCCAGGAGGCCTCGCAGAGGAAAACGTCGGCGTCGCGGGCCAGCTCCGCGAGTTGATCGCAGGGTCCGGTGTCGCCGCTGTAGACAAACGACGCGCCGCTGGCATCGGTGATCCGCAAGCCGTACGACTCGGTGGGGTGCGCGACGATGCGCGGCACCACCGTGAGCGTGCCGAACGTCACGGGCTCACCGTCGACCCAGTGACGAACGTCGAAAATGTCGGAGCAATCGTCGATCTCGCCGCCGTAGGGCGACGACGCGGCGCCGAGTCGCGACCAGGTGTCGCTCGGGCCGTACAGCAACGCCTTGCCGAGCGGCTTGGACGGGTGATAGCGACGCCAGACGAACAGGCCCGGCACATCCAGGCAGTGATCGGCGTGCAGGTGCGACAGCAGCACGTGGACCGAACCGGGGTCGGCGTAGCGCTGCAATGCGCCCAACACACCGCCGCCGAAGTCGAGAACCAGCGGCGGGGTGTCCGGTGCCCTGAGCAGATAACCCGATGCCGGCGAATCCGGACCGACCACGCTGCCCGAGCAGCCGAGCACGGTTATTCGCACAGGCACTACTGTGCCATGCCCGGTCGCGCGATGGAGAAAACATCGCCGCTTTGATGTGACCAGAATCTCGCCGCGCTACCGGCCGTGCGAGTGGCGCACGGGCTGAACCCCGGTCACCGCGGGACCCAGGAATCGCGCCGCCAGTTTGGTGAACGCGTCGGGGTCGCCGGTCGCCTCGAACACGCGGGTGGCGGGCGGCGCGTCATGGGGACGCAGCAGGTCCTGTTCGGTGAGCACCCGCAGCACCTCCTTGGCGGTTTCCTCGGCGCTCGACACCAGCGCCACGTTGTCGCCCATCGCCAGTTGGATCAGCCCGGACAGCAGCGGGTAGTGCGTGCAGCCCAGCACCAGCGTGTCCACCTGCGCGCGCTGCAGCGGCTCCAGATAACCCTCGGCCAGCCCCAGCACCTGACGTCCGCTGGTCACCCCGCGCTCGACGAAGTCGACGAACCGCGGGCAGGCCACCGCGGTGATCTCCGTGTCGCGGGCGGCGGCGAAGGCGTCCTGGTAGGCGTGCGAGGCGATGGTGGCCCGCGTGCCGATGACGCCGATGCGTCCGTTGCGGGTGGTGGCGACCGCGCGGCGCACCGCCGGCAGAATCACCTCGACGACCGGAACGTCGTAGCGCTCACGGGCATCGCGCAGGCAGGCGGCCGACGCCGTGTTGCAGGCGATCACCAGCGCCTTGACGCCGCGCTCGACCAGGTCGTCACCGATGGCCAACGCGTGCGCGCGGACCTCGGAAATGGTCAGCGGACCGTACGGGCCGTTGGCGGTGTCGCCGACGTAGATCATGTCCTCGTCGGGCAGCTGATCGATGATCGCCCGCGCGACGGTCAGTCCCCCGACGCCGGAGTCGAAGACCCCGACGGGCGCCAACGGCGAACTCATGTCTTGGGGCGCCGGGCGCCGCCTTTCTTCGAGGCGCGCGCCTTTCGCTCCGGGCCGGACAGGAGGTAGGCGGCCAGGACGCCCGCCAGCGCGCCGCACAGGTGGCCCTGCCAGGACACGCCGCCGCACTTGTCCAGCACCGGGACGGCGCTCACCAGGATGCCGCCGTAGGCGAACAAGACCACCAGACCGGTGATGATGTCCCAGAACCTGCGCACGAAGATCCCGAACACGAGCAGGAACGTCAGCCAACCGAAGATGAGGCCGGAGGCCCCGATGTGGTCGGACTCGAAGCGGCAGCCGCCCCAGTTCCCGATCAGCCAGGTGCCGAAGCCGCCGACGATCCACACGATCGCGGTGGCCCAGACGAACCGCGACATGCCGGCCAGGGTCATCAGGAAGCCCAGCACCAGGGCCGGGACGGTGTTGGCCAACAGGTGCGTCCAGCTCGCGTGCAGGAAGGGCGCCCAGATGATCCCCCACAGCCCGTCGGCTTCCAACGGCCTGATGCCGTTGCGGTCCAGCGAGTGGTTCATCAGCTGATCGATCAGCTCGACGAGGTACAGCAGCGCCACGAAGGTGAGGATGGTGGCGGCGCCGACCGCCCACGGCGGTCGCTTGTTTGATCGCTTCGCCGGCGTGCGCGGCTGCCCGACATGCCCGCTCATGCCCATAGCTGCCCTTCTCGCGCGGTCTCGGCACCGTCCAGGCTACCGGCGTAGGCGCCGGTAGACCGATACTTCCCCGCTCAGCCGAACGCCCCGGGCAGCACGTCGCGGTAGGCCGGGATGCCGGCCACCGAGTCGGCGGCGAACACCCCGACGAGCACCGCGCGGGCCAGGCAATCGGCCGCGGCCGCGCCCACCTCGGCGACCAGCCCCGTCTCGGGCGAGAACGCGGCGGGCACCGGTTTGGAATCGACCGCCGGGGCCACCTCGACCGCCCCGGTGGCCAGCGCGAACACCGTGTCGCCGTCCAGCGGGGTGTGTGCCGGCCGGATGGTGCGGGCCAGGCCGTCGTGGGCGGCGATCGCGACGCGCCGGCACGCGGCCGCACTCAGCGCGGCGTCGGTCGCGACCACCGCGATGGTGGTGTTCAGCGGGTTCAGCGCCGAAGGCAGCTCGGCGTACGCGTCGACCTGCGCGGCCGGCGGCGACGTCAGCGCGAACTCCTCGATCAGGCTCGCCATCCACGGCAGGCCGGTGGCGCGGTCGGCGACGTCGCCCGCCGAGTTCACGGCGACGATCGCGCCGACGGTGACACCGGGAGCGGCCGGCGTCGTCAAAGTCATCGAGGCCGTCCCGAGACCGCCCTTGAGCACCCCGGCGCGCGCCCCCACCCCCGCGCCGACGGTCCCGACCGCGATTCCTCCAGCGCCCGCGGCTTCGCACGCGCCGTAGCCGAACTCGGCCGTCGGCCTGCGGTCCCAGCCACCGACCGGCAGGTCGAAGATCACCGCGCCCGGCACGATGGGCACCACGCCGCCGTCCAGGCTCACGCCGCGTCCGCGCTCCTCCAGCCAGCGCATCACTCCGTCCGCGGCCGCCAGGCCGTAGGCGCTGCCGCCGGCGAGCAGCACCGCGTCGACGAAGCGCACGGTGTTGGCCGGGTCCAGCAGGTCGGTCTCGCGGGTGCCGGGAGCGCCGCCGCGGCAATCGACGCCGCCGACCGTCCCGGGCGGGGTGAGCACGACGGTCACGCCGCAGGCCCAGCCGGCGCCCAACGACGCGTCGGGGTCGAGTCGCTGGTAGTGACCGACGCGGATGCCGCCGACGTCGGTGATCGAATTCATCCGGGCGACTTCCGCATCAACGCCAGGACCAGGTACTCCTGCAGAACGGTCAGCCACTGGTAGACGTCGAAGTGCACCGCCAGCGGATGGTCGGCCGGGAGCCGATCGGGGCCGTCCGGCCCGATCTCGAGCATGACCCCCAACGTCAACCGGATGTCGTTGACGGCCGCGACCCAGGCGTTCGCCTCGCCGTCGGTCAGCTCGAACCGGCCGCCGTTGTTCGGAATAGTGCTCAGAAGGCTTTGTGCGGCAGAGCGTTTGGCGTCGATGATGTCCGGCTCGTGCAGGCTGCGCAGCGCGGCGTTGAGGCGGTCGGGGGTGTCGCCGGCGGCCCGGTTCTCGTCGTCCTCGTTCTCTGTGTCGTCGGGCTTGTGGAAATCCGGCAGCAGCCGACGCAGCGTCGGATCTCGCGGCGGTTCCGCGTGCCCGGTCTTGATGCCGGTGATCTCCTCGAGTTCGTCTGTGGGCGCTGAGGATTCGCGCTCGTCGAGCAGGCCGATCATCGCGGTGACGAGGTTCGTGAGCAGGGTGGCCTCATGGGGGGCCAGGGCGGACCGAAACCGCGGACCGTCGGCGGTCTCGACGCGCTTCCATTTGCGCACAAGGAGTCCCGGACTACCTCGACCTCAGCGGTCCTGCTGCATCGTCGCCCACAAACCGGCGGCGTGCAGCTTGGACACATCGACTTCCATGGATTCCCGGCTGCCCGCCGAGACCACCGCCTTGCCCTCGTTGTGCACCTGCAGCATCAGCTTGGTGGCGTGCGGCTCGCTGTAGCCGAACAACTTCTGGAAAACGTACGTCACATAGGTCATCAGGTTGACCGGATCGTCCCACACGATGGTGACCCACGGGCTGGCCGTGACGTCTACCGGAGCCGACTCACGTTGCCCGGTAGTGCCCGGTTTCGTGGGCGCTGACGCAACAACCATGGCCCCTACGATACCGAGACACACGCCCGCCGCCGTCAGCCGTTACCGTTGCGGAATGAACGAGCCGGTCCTGGCCGGGCTGCTGACCGACAGGTACGAGGTGACCATGCTGGCCGCGGCGCTGCGCGACGGCACCGCCGACCGCCGGACCACCTTCGAGCTGTTCGCCCGCCGGCTGCCCGACGGCCGCCGCTACGGCGTGGTCGCCGGAACCGGCCGCCTGCTGGAAGCGTTGCCGCAGTTCAGGTTCGACGACGACGCGTGCGATTTGCTGGCCCAGTTCCTCGACCCCGACACCGTGGGCTTCCTGCGCGATTTCCGGTTCGGCGGAGACATCGACGGCTACGCCGAGGGCGAGCTGTACTTCCCCGGTTCGCCGGTGCTTTCCGTGACGGGCAGCTTCGCCGAATGCGTGGTCCTCGAGACGCTGGCGTTGTCGATCTTCAACCACGACACCGCGATCGCCTCTGCGGCGGCGCGCATGGTCAGCGCCGCCGCGGACCGCCCGCTGATCGAGATGGGCTCGCGCCGCACCCACGAGCGGGCGGCGGTCGCCGCGGCCCGCGCCGCCTACATCGCCGGCTTCGCCGCGACCTCCAACCTGGGCGCCCAGCGCCGCTACGGGATACCCACCGAGGGCACGTCGGCGCACGCGTTCACGATGCTGCACACTATGCGTGACGGCCCGGACGAGCTGGCGGCGTTTCGCGCGCAGGTCGATGCGCTCGGCGCCGGTACCACGCTGCTGGTCGACACCTACGACGTCACGACCGGCGTGGCCAACGCGGTGGCCGCCGCCGGCACGCAACTGGGCGCCGTGCGCATCGACTCCGGCGAACTCGCGGTGCTGGCGCGCCAGGTGCGCGACCAGCTCGACCGGCTGGGCGCCACCGAGACCCGCATCGTGGTGTCGGGCGATCTCGACGAGTTCAGCATCGCCGCCCTGCGCGCCGAGCCGGTGGACAGCTTCGGTGTCGGCACGTCGCTGGTGACCGGCTCCGGCGCGCCGACCGCCAGCATGGTCTACAAGCTGGTCGAGGTGGACGGGATGCCCGTGCAAAAGCGGAGCAGCCACAAGGAATCCCGGGGCGGCCGCAAGGAGGCGCTGCGGCTGGCACGCCCGACCGGAACGATCACCGAGGAGGTGGTATACCCGGCGGGCCGCCCGCCGGAGACCGCCGAGCCGTACCGGGCGCTGACGACGCCGCTGGTCCGCGGCGGGGAGGCGGTGTGCCGCCCGAGCCTGTCGGCGGCGCGCGAGCTGGTGGCCGCCGGCCTGCGCAGCCTGCCATGGGAGGGCCTGAACCTGTCGCACGGCGAGCCCGCGATCCCGACGACGCAGATCCGGGCCTGAGCTGGAGGAGTGACCACGTCCGACGCGTCCCTGTCCGTGCCCGAGTTGCTCGCCATCGCCGTGGCGGCCCTCGGTGGCAGCGAGCGCCCCGGCCAGCTGCAGATGGCCACCGCGGTCGAGCGGGCCTTCGACAGCGGCGAGCACCTCGTCGTGCAGGCCGGCACCGGCACCGGCAAGTCGCTGGCGTACCTGGTGCCCGCGATCGTCCGCGCGGTGAGCGAGGACGGGCCGGTCGTCGTGTCGACCGCCACGATCGCCTTGCAGCGCCAGCTCGTCGATCGCGACCTGCCGCGCCTGGCCGATTCGCTCGCCGGCGCCTTGCCCCGCCGACCTCGGTTCGCCCTGTTGAAGGGGCGGCGAAACTACTTGTGCCTGAACAAGGTCCACAACGGCGGCGCGGCCGCCGACGCCGAGGACGAGCGGCCGCAGGAAGAGCTGTTCGATCCCGTCGCGGCCACCGCGCTGGGCCGCGACGTGCAGCGGCTCACCGCCTGGGCATCGACGACCGATTCGGGCGACCGCGACGACCTCAAGCCCGGGGTGCCGGACCGGTCCTGGTCACAGGTCAGCGTTTCGGCGCGGGAATGCGTCGGCGTGGCGCGCTGCCCGTTCGGCTCCGAGTGCTTCTCCGAGCGGGCGCGAGGCGAGGCCGGCCGGGCCGACGTCGTCGTGACCAATCACGCGCTGCTGGCCATCGACGCGGTCGCGGACTCGGCGGTGCTGCCGGAGCACGCGCTGCTGGTGGTCGACGAGGCGCACGAACTGGTCGACCGGGTGACGTCGGTGGCCACCGCGGAGCTGACGTCGGCCGCCCTCGGCGTCGTCGCGCGGCGGATCGCCCGGTTGGTGGGCCCCGAACTGACCCAGCGGCTCGAGGCGGCGACCGCCAACTTCGCCGCGGCCGTCCACGACGCCACACCGGGCCGCATCGATCGCCTCGACGACGAGCTGGCGACCTACCTGACGGCGCTGCGCGACTCGGCAACCGCGGCACGCTCGGCGATCGACAGCACCGGCGACCCCAAGGCGGCGGCGGCGCGCGCCGAAGCCGTCGCGGCCCTGGGTGAGGTGTCCGACACGGCGTCGCGGATCCTGGCGTCGTTCACCCCGGCCATCCCGGATCGCAGCGACGTGGTCTGGCTCGATCACGAGGACAACCGCGGCTCGGTGCGTCCCGTCTTGCGGGTGGCGCCGCTGTCGGTCGCCGCCCTGCTGCGCGGCGAGGTGTTCTCGCGTTCGACGACGGTATTGACCTCGGCGACGCTGGCGATCGGCGGGTCGTTCGAGGCGATGGCCGCGGCGTGGGGGCTGACCGGCGGCGAGGGCGGGGACTGTAGCTGGCGCGGGCTCGACGTGGGGTCGCCGTTTGCGCACGCCAAGGCCGGAATCCTGTACGTGGCCGCGCACCTGCCGCCGCCCGGCCGCGACGGCACCGGCTCGGCGGAGCAGCTGACCGAGATCGCCGAGCTCGTCACCGCGGCCGGCGGCCGCACGCTCGGGCTGTTCTCGTCGATGCGGGCCGCCCGCGCCGCCGCCGAGGCCATGCGCGGGCGGCTGGCGACGCCGGTGTTGTGCCAGGGCGACGACAGCACCTCGGCGCTGGTCGAGCGGTTCGCCGCCGACGAGGAGACCTCGCTGTTCGGCACCCTGTCGCTGTGGCAGGGCGTCGACGTGCCCGGCCCGTCGCTGTCGCTGGTGCTGATCGACCGCATCCCGTTCCCCCGGCCCGACGACCCGCTGCTGGGCGCGCGGCAGCGCGCGGTGGCCGCGCGCGGCGGCAACGGCTTCATGGCCGTCGCCGCCAACCATGCCGCGCTGCTGCTGGCGCAGGGGTCGGGCAGGCTGCTGCGTCGCGTCAGCGACCGCGGCGTGGTCGCGATCCTGGACTCCCGCATGGTGACCGCGCGCTACGGCGCCTACCTGCGCGCGTCGCTGCCGCCGTTCTGGCAGACCACCAACCCGGTGCAGGTGCGCGAGGCCCTGCGGCGGCTGAGGACCTCTGACACGCCAGCGTGACGACCCGCTACGCCCGGTCCCCCGCGCTTGCGATCGTCACTAACGCGCCAGCGTGACCAGACCCAGCTCGTTGCTGGCGGCCAGCATCGGGTTGTTGGGCAGCACGCGGACCGTGTATCCGACCGCGCCGGCCAGCGGCAGCGGCGTGGTCGTCGAGAACACCTGGTTGCCGCCCTCGGCGGTGCCCGTGTACGACATCTCGACGGTGACCGGGTCCAGCAGCGCGTCGCCGGCGTCCACCCTGCCCACCAGCGCCTGCACCGTGACCTCGTCGGGCGCCAGCCCGTCGAGCTGCACGGTCGCTGTCAGGGTCAGCTTGGAACCGAGCACCGGCGAGTCCGGCAGGCCGGTGCTGTCGACGTCGGAGATGGTGATCTTGGGCCACGCCTCCCGGGCGCGCCGCCGATAGGCGGCCAGCTCGCGGGCCGCGTCGAACTCGGCGCCGCCGTCCTCGGCCGCGGTGGTCCGGCGCAGCGATTCGGCCGCCGGTGTGTAGTACTGCTCGACGTAGTCGCGGACCATGCGGGAGGCCAGCACCTTCGGGCCGAGGGTCTGCAGGGTGTGGCGCACCATCTCGATCCACCGCGGCGGGACACCGTGTTCGTCGCGCTCGTAGAACTTCGGTGCCACCGCCTGCTCCAGCAGGTTGTACAGCGCGGTGGATTCCAGGTCGTCGCGCCGGGACTCGTCGGCCACGCCGTCGGCAGTCGGTATCTCCCAACCGTTTTCGCCGTCGTACCATTCGTCCCACCAGCCGTCGCGGATGGACAGGTTCAGCCCGCCGTTGAGCGCGCTCTTCATCCCCGAGGTGCCGCAGGCCTCCAGGGGCCGCAACGGGTTGTTCAGCCAGACATCGCAGCCCCAATACAACAGCCGCGCCATCGACATGTCGTAGTCCGGCAGGAAGGCGATGCGGTGCCGCACTTCCGGCCGATCGGCGAAACGCACCACCTGCTGGATCAGCGCCTTGCCCCCGTCGTCGGCGGGGTGCGATTTGCCGGCGACGATGAGCTGGATCGGCCTCTCCTCGTTGAGCAACAGCTGTTCGAGCCGATCCGGATCCCGCAGCATCAGCGTCAGCCGCTTGTAGGTCGGCACCCGACGGGCGAACCCGATGGTGAGCACGTCGGGATCGAAAGCCGTTGCTATCCAGCCCAATTCGGCATCCGGCGCGCCGCGCTCCTGCCAGGAGCGGCGCAACCGGCGCCGGACGTCCTCGACCAGCAGCGAGCGCAGTTGCGAGCGGATCCACCACAGGTGGCCCGCGTCGACCTCCTGCAGCCGCAGCCACACGCCGGGGTCACCGAAGGAGTCCGACCCGGCCAGTTCGCGGCCCAGCTGCAACCATTGCGGCGCCGCCCAGGTGCGCGCGTGCACGCCGTTGGTGATCGAGCCGATCGGCACCTCGTCCGGATCGAAGCCCGGCCACAGCTCGTTGAACATGGCCCGGCTCACCCGGCCGTGCAACAGCGAAACACCGTTGGCCCGTTGCGCCAGCCGCAGGCCCATGTGGGCCATGTTGAACTTCGTCGGATCGTCCTCGGCCCCGAGCGCGAGGATCCGCGCGGTCGGCACGCCCGGCAGCAGCGCGGGCGCGCCCTTGGCCTTGGCATCCACATCGGGGTCGTCGCCCGGGCCGCTGGAACCACCGTCGAAGTAGAGCCGCACCATGTCGACCGGGAAGCGGTCGATGCCGGCCGGCACCGGGGTGTGCGTGGTGAACACGGTGGCCGACCGCACCACGGTCAGGGCGGTGTCGAAGTCCAGGCCCGAATCGGTGATCAGCTCGCGGATGCGTTCGGCACCGAGGAACCCGGCATGGCCCTCGTTCATGTGCCACACCTCGGGAGCCGGAAGCCCCTCGATGGCGGTGAAGGCGCGGATCGCCCGCACCCCGCCGATGCCGGCCAGGAGCTCCTGCCTCATCCGGTGTTCCTGGTCGCCGCCGTACAGGCGGTCGGTGACGCCGCGCAGTTCGTGCTCGTTCTCCGGGACGTCGGAATCCAGCAGCAGCAGCGGCACGCGTCCCACCTGCGCGACCCAGACCCGCGCCCGCAGCTGGGCCGAATCCGGGAGTGACAGCTCCACCAGCACCGGATCGCGCGCGGCATCGGTGAGCAGCCGCAGCGGCAGCCCTTGCGGGTCCAGCGCCGGGTAGGTCTCGTGCTGCCAACCGTCCGCGGTCAACGACTGCCGGAAGTAGCCGGAGCGGTAGTAGAGCCCCACCGCGATCAGCGGGACGCCCAGATCGGACGCGGACTTCAGGTGGTCACCGGCGAGGATGCCCAGGCCGCCCGAATAATTGGGCAGCACCTCGGCGACGCCGAACTCCATCGAGAAGTAGGCGATCGCGGCCGGCATCGGGGCGCCGGCCTGCTCGCGCTGCTGATACCAGAGCGGCCGGGTCAGGTAATCGTTCAGGTCGGCGGAGAGCGCATCGAGCCGGCCCACGAACTCCTCGTCGAGCGCCAGCTCGTCGAGCCGCGCCGGGCTCACCGCACCGAGCAGCGCCACCGGATCGCAGCCACACCGTGCCCACAGTGTCGGGTCGACGGTCGCGAACAGGTCTTGGGTGGGCTTGTCCCACGACCACCGCAGGTTGGTCGAAAGCTGATCCAGCGCGGCGAGACGCTCGGGCAAATGTGCGCGGACGGTAAAGCGGCGAAGGGCTTTCACGCGTCATTAGCTTACTGAGGATTCCGGCGCTCGCAGGGCGACCGACGGACGTTCCCCCTCGGGGGCGTGTGACGGCGCACTAGGGTGGGTATCGGTTAGTTGTTGGGGCCGCAACGCTGCGGTCCGTCAGGGAAAGTCCCCACGACAGGAAGTTTCTGAGAGGCGAGGCGTTCCGCGACGACGCACAGCGCGGTCCCGCCACACAATCGAAACGGAGTGTTTGTGCCCGGTCGTGTCGAGATCGATAACGTCCAGCCCGTCGTCTCCTGCGGCGCGTACCCGGCCAAGGCCGTGGTCGGCGAGATGGTCCCCGTCAGCGCCGCCGTCTGGCGCGAGGGCCACGAGGCCGTCGCGGCCACCCTGGTCGTGCGCTACCTCGGCCAGCGCTATCCGCAAGTCACCGAATCCCGCCGGATCAAGGCGGTCCAGGCGCCCGAACGTCCGGCGCCCGCGCTCGACGGCAAGACCGCGGAGCAGCAGCGGATCAAGCCGCTGCTGCTGCCGATGACCGAGGGTGTCGAGCCGTACGTCTTCCATGGTGTGTTCACCCCCGACCGGGTCGGGCTGTGGACCTTCCGCGTCGACGGGTGGGGTGACCCGATCCACTCGTGGCGGCATGGGCTGGTCGCCAAGCTCGACGCCGGTCAGGGCGAGAAGGAGCTGTCCAACGACCTGCTGGTGGGGGCCGCGCTGTTCGAGCGCGCGGCGACCGGTATGCCGCGGGCGCGACGCGATCCGCTGCTGGCGGCCGCCGAGGCATTGCGTGCCCCGGGCGACCCGGTCGCCCGCACCGTGCTGGCCCTGAGCCCGGAAATCGAAGAGTTGCTGGCCGCCTTCCCGTTGCGCGACCTGGTCACCCGGGGCGAACAGTTCGGGGTGTGGGTCGACCGGCCGCTGGCCCGCTTCGGCGCCTGGTACGAGATGTTCCCGCGCTCGACCGGAGGGTGGGACGAGAACGGCAAGCCGGTGCACGGCACGTTCGCCACCGCGGCCGCGCAGCTGCCGCGAATCGCTGACATGGGGTTCGACGTCGTCTACCTGCCGCCCATTCACCCGATCGGCAAGGTACACCGCAAGGGCCGTAACAATTCCCCCACCGCCGCTCCCGGGGATGTCGGTTCCCCGTGGGCGATCGGCAGTGACGAGGGTGGCCACGACGCCGTTCACCCCGACCTGGGCACGATCGACGACTTCGACGAGTTCGTCGCGGCCGCACGCGATCTGGGCATGGAGGTGGCGCTGGACCTGGCGCTGCAATGTGCGCCCGACCACCCGTGGGCACGCGAACACCGGAAGTGGTTCACCGAACTGCCGGACGGAACCATCGCCTACGCGGAGAACCCGCCCAAGAAGTATCAGGACATCTACCCGATCAACTTCGACAACGACCCCGCGGGTCTCTACGACGAGGTGCTGCGGGTGGTGCGGCACTGGATCGACCACGGCGTCAAGTTCTTTCGGGTCGACAACCCGCACACCAAGCCGCCCGACTTCTGGGCCTGGCTGATCGGCCAGGTCAAAGACGCCGACCCCGACGTGCTGTTCCTGTCCGAGGCCTTCACCCCGCCGGCCCGCCAGTACGGCCTGGCCAAGCTCGGCTTCACGCAGTCCTACAGCTACTTCACCTGGCGCACGGCCAAGTGGGAACTCACCGAATTCGGCAACGACATCGCGGCCCTCGCCGACTTCCGGCGGCCGAACCTGTTCGTCAACACCCCCGACATCCTGCACGCGGTGCTGCAGCACAACGGTCCGGGCATGTTCGCCATCCGGGCCGTGCTGGCGGCGACCATGAGCCCGGCCTGGGGGGTGTACTCGGGCTACGAGCTGTTCGAGCACCGCGCGGTGCGCGAGGGCAGCGAGGAGTACCTGGATTCCGAGAAGTACGAGTTGCGGCCCCGTGACTTTGCGCGCGCTCTCGCCGAAGGCAGGTCCCTCGAGCCGTTCATCAAGCAGCTCAACACGATTCGCCGCGTGCATCCCGCGCTCCAACAGCTGCGCACGATTCATTTTCACGGCGTGGACAACGACGCGATGCTGGCCTACAGCAAGTTCGACCCGGCCACCGGCGACTGCGTGCTGGTGGTGGTGACGCTGAATGCGTTCGGACCCGAGGAAGCGACGTTGTGGTTGGACATGGCCGCATTGGGTATGGAGCCCTATGAGCGGTTTTGGGTGCGCGACGAGATCACCGGTCAGGAATTCCAGTGGGGGCAATCGAACTATGTACGTCTCGACCCGTCCCGGGCTGTCGCGCACATCATCAACATGCCACTCATACCGTACGAATCCGGAATCACGCTGCTGCGTAGGAGGTGACGGGCTGTGAGCCGTACCGATGAACTCGCCGGATTAGATCTGGCACCCGACCCAGCCGACTTGGCGCGCCTGGTGGCGGGCGCGCATTACAACCCGCACGGCATCCTGGGGGCCCACGAGTACGGCGACCACACCGTCATCCGCGCGCTGAGACCGCACGCGCGGGAAGTCGTGGCGCTCGTGGGTGAGGATCGGTTCCCGTTGCAGCACATCGATTCCGGCCTGTTCGCCGTGGCGCTGCCGTTCGTCAACCTCATCGACTACCGGCTGGAGGTGACCTACGAGGGTGCCGACCCGTTCGTCGTGGCCGACGCCTACCGCTTCCTGCCTACCCTGGGCGAAGTCGACCTCCATCTGTTCGGCGAGGGCCGCCACGAGCGGCTCTGGGAAGTCCTCGGGGCGCACCCGCGCTCGTTCACCACCGCCGACGGCGTGGTCAACGGGGTGTCGTTCGCCGTGTGGGCGCCCAACGCCAAGGGTGTCAGCCTGATCGGCGAGTTCAACGGCTGGACCGGCAACGAGGCGCCCATGCGGGTCCTGGGCTCCTCCGGGGTGTGGGAATTGTTCTGGCCCGACTTTCCCTTGCACGGCCTCTACAAGTTCCGCGTGCACGGCGCCGACGGCGTGGTGACCGAGCGGGCCGATCCGATGGCATTCGCCACGGAGGTGCCGCCGCACACCGCGTCCAAGGTGACGCGCAGCGAGTACACGTGGGAGGACGCCGACTGGATGAACCGGCGCGCGCAGCGCAACCCGGTGTTCGAGCCGATGAGCACCTACGAGGTGCACCTGGGCTCCTGGCGTCCCGGCCTGAGCTACCGCCAGCTCGCCCGTGAGCTGACGGATTATGTTGTGGAACAAGGGTTTACCCACGTTGAGCTGCTGCCCGTCGCCGAGCACCCGTTCGCCGGCTCGTGGGGTTACCAGGTCACGTCGTATTACGCGCCGACGTCGCGATTCGGCACGCCGGACGAATTCCGGGCGCTGGTCGACGCGCTACATCAGGCCGGCATCGGCGTGATCGTGGACTGGGTTCCGGCGCACTTCCCCAAGGACGCCTGGGCGCTCGGCCGATTCGACGGCACCCCGCTCTACGAGCACGCCGACCCCAAGCGCGGCGAGCAACTCGACTGGGGTACTTACGTCTTCGACTTCGGCCGCGCGGAGGTGCGCAACTTCCTGGTGGCCAACGCGCTGTACTGGCTCGAGGAGTTCCACATCGACGGCCTGCGCGTGGACGCGGTCGCCTCCATGCTCTACCTGGACTACTCGCGGCCCGAGGGCGGCTGGACCCCGAACGTCTACGGGGGGCGCGAGAACCTGGAGGCGGTGCAGTTCCTCCAGGAGATGAACGCCACCGCGCACAAGGCCGCGCCCGGCATCGTCACGGTCGCCGAGGAGTCGACGTCGTGGCCCGGCGTCACGCGGCCGACGAACCTTGGCGGCCTTGGCTTCTCGATGAAGTGGAACATGGGCTGGATGCACGACACGCTCGACTACATCAGCCGCGACCCGATCTACCGCAGCTACCACCATCACGAGATGACGTTCTCGATGCTGTACGCGTTCAGCGAGAACTACGTGCTGCCGATCAGTCACGACGAGGTGGTGCACGGCAAGGGGACCCTGTGGGGACGGATGCCGGGCAACAACCACGTCAAGGCCGCGGGCCTACGCAGCCTGCTCGCCTATCAATGGGCGCACCCGGGCAAGCAGTTGTTATTCATGGGACAGGAATTCGGTCAGCGCGCCGAGTGGTCCGAGCAGGGCGGGTTGGATTGGTGGCAGCTCGACGAACAAGGCTTTTCCAACGGCGTTTTACGCTTCGTGCGCGACATCAACGAGATTTACCGCAGCCGTCCGGCGCTGTGGAGCCAAGACACCATTCCCGACGGCTATTCCTGGATCGACGCCAACGACTCCGCCAACAACGTGCTGAGTTTCCTCCGATACGGAAACGACGGCTCGGTGATGGCCTGCGTATTCAATTTCGCGGGTTCGGAGCACAGCGGCTACCGCCTCGGCCTGCCCTGCGCCGGCCGCTGGCGCGAGGTGCTGAACACCGACGCGACCATTTATAACGGCTCGGGAATCGGCAACATGGGCGGCGTCGACGCCACCGAAGACCCGTGGCACGGCCGCCCGGCCTCGGCCGTTATGGTCCTGCCGCCCACGTCGGCGTTGTGGCTCGAACCCGAATAGTCAAACGACCGGCGGTGCTTATACCGGGTGCACTGCAATAAGTAAAGCAGCATTTAATTGCTGGCCCAGTAATGCGCAGCTACTTTCCCAGTTTCGCTAAGTCTGGATATGATCCACTCTCCAGGTGTCATCGCTAACTCGCCGTACTCGCTGGGAGGCATGCATGTCGTTCGTGTTCGCGGCACCAGAAATGGTTTCGGGGGCGGCGTCGGATTTGGCGAATATCGGCTCGACCATTAGCGCGGCAAGCGCGACGGCGGCGGCGCCGACGACGGGAATGGTCGCCTCGGCCGCCGACGAGGTGTCGGCGAGCGTGGCGGCGCTTCTCTCGGCCCACGCCGCGGAGTACCAGGCGATCAGTGCGCAGGCGGAGGCCTTTCATTCGCAGTTCGTCCAGGCCCTCGCAGCGGGTGCGACGTCGTACGCCGCCACCGATGCCGCCAATGCGTCACCGTTGCAAGCGTTGGAGCAGCAGTTGCTCGGTGCGCTGAACGCGCCCACCCAGCTACTCCTGGGCCGCCCGCTGATCGGCAACGGCGCCGACGGGGCGCCGGGCACCGGGGCGCCGGGCGGCGCCGGCGGAACCCTGATCGGCAACGGCGGGGCCGGCGCCCCCGGGCAGCCGGGCGGCAAGGGCGGGAGCGCGGGGCTCTTCGGCATCGGCGGGGCGGGCGGTGCCGGCGGCGTGTTGTGGGGGGCCGGCGGTATCGGTGGGACCGGCCGTCTCGGCGGTGCAACCGGTGGCTTACGGGACGCCAGGCGTGGCGGAGGACTGTTCGGCGCCGGCGGGGCCGGCGGTAATTCCGTGCTCATCGGCAACACCGCTGCCGGTGGGGCCGGCGCGGCGGGCGGCAACGCCGTGCCGCTCGGCGACGGCGGCAACGGCGGCACGGGCGGCCTGCTCGGCCTGGCCGGAACGAACGGGATGTCGGCCCAGTAAGGGCCGACTCAGTACAGCGCGTTGGCGAGGTTGCGCCGGCCGGCGACGACCTCGGGATCCGCGGGATCGAAGAGCTCGAACAGCTCGATCAGTCGGGTGCGCACCCGGGTGCGCTCATCGCCGGATGTGCTGCGCACCAACGCGATCAGGCGCTCGAACGCCGCGCTCACGTCCTGATTGAGTATTTGCACGTCGGCGGCCGCGAAGGCGGCCTCGATGTCGCCCGGCGCGGCGTCGGCGATCGCGACGGCATCGGGGCGTTGTGCCGTTGCGCGCGTGAGGAATTCGATCTGCCGGATCGCACCCTTGGCCTCGGCGCTGGCCGGGTTGGCGTCCAGGATCGCCTGATACGACGCTTTGGCGGCGTCGAAGTCGCCGTCCTCGAGTTGCTGGCGCGCCCGAGCCAGTTCGGGATCCAGTTCCGCTTGTCCGGAACCGGTTGCGCCCCTGAGCTTTCCGGCCGTCGCCGACAACAGCGAGTCCACCCATCTGCGCAACTGGTCGGGCGGCTGGACGCCCTGGAAGCTGGACAGCGGCTGCCCGGCGGCCAACGCCACGACGGTGGGGACCGCGTCGACGCCGAAGATCTGGGCCACCCTTGGCGTCACGTCGACGTTGACCGTCGCCAGCGCCCAGGTGCCGCCGTCCTCGGCGGCCATGCCGGAGAGCGTCTCGAGGAGCTGGACGCACGCGTCACTGCGCGGCGACCACAACAAGACCACGACCGGCACCTCGTCGGACCGGACGATCACCTGCTCTTCGAAATTGGCCTCGGTGACCTCCGTGCCACCTGGCGTCGCGGGCGCCGCGGCGCCCGCCGGGCCGGAGGCGGAAGCGTTCTGTTGGGCTCGCTGCTTGAGCCCGGAGAGGTCGACCGCACCGGCCAGTGCGGGCCCGATCGAGGGTCGCGGACGCGTCACGCCGTCAAGTTTGTCATGCGCTGCGATGACCGAGCCACCCGGTCGCGCCTGCGCTCATCGGGCGTTATGACCAAGATCACAAACTTTTCCGCGCGGCGGATGCCAGCAACGCCAGCAAAGGTGCCTAACCGGCCCGCAGGATCAGGGCGTCGCCCTGACCGCCGGCCCCGCACAGGGCCGCGACGCCGTAGCCGGACCCGCGCCGCGCCAGCTCCAGCGCCACGTGCAGGGTGATTCTGGCGCCCGACATGCCGATCGGATGACCGACCGCGATGGCACCGCCATTGACGTTGACGATCTCCGGGTCGACACCCAGTTCGCGGGTCGAGGCCAAGGCCACCGCCGCAAACGCTTCGTTGATCTCCACGACGTCGAGCTGGTCGACGGAGATGCCCTCGCGGCCGAGCGCCTTCTTGATGGCGTTGGCCGGCTGGGACTGCAGCGTCGAATCGGGCCCGGCCACAACGCCGTGCGCGCCGATCTCGGCCAGCCAGGAAAGCCCGAGCTCCTGCGCTTTCGCCTTGTTCATCACCACGACCGCCGCCGCGCCGTCGGAAATCTGCGACGCCGAACCGGCGGTGATGGTGCCGTCGCGGCGAAAGGCGGGCTTGAGCCCGGCCAGGGACTCCGCGGTCGTGTTGGCGCGGATCCCCTCGTCCTCGGCGAACTGCAGCGGATCACCCTTGCGCTGCGGGATGTTGACCGGCACCACCTCGTCGGTGAAGACGCCGTCCTTCCACGCTGCGGCCGCCTTCTGGTGGGACCGTGCGGCAAACTCGTCCTGCTCCTGGCGGGTGAACTTGTCGAGGTCGTTGCGCTGCTCGGTGAGCGCGCCCATCGGTTGGTCGGTGAACACGTCGTGCAGCCCGTCGTAGGCCATATGGTCGAGCACCGTCACGTCGCCATACTTGTAGCCCGCCCGGCTGTCCATCAGCAGGTGGGGCGCCCTGGTCATGGACTCCTGGCCGCCGGCCACCACCACGTCGAACTCCCCGGCGCGAATGAGCTGGTCAGCCAGGGCGATGGAGTCGATGCCGGACAGGCACATCTTGTTGATGGTCAGTGCCGGAACGTCCCATCCGATGCCCGCCGCGACCGCCGCCTGACGCGCGGGCATCTGGCCGGCGCCGGCCGTCAACACCTGGCCCATGATCACGTACTCGACCGCCGACGCCGGGACCCTCGCCTTCTCCAGCGCCCCGGCGATCGCGATGGCGCCCAGATCGCTGGCCGAGAAATCCTTCAGCGAACCCATCAGCTTCCCGATGGGCGTTCGCGCCCCAGCAACTATCACCGACGTCGTCATGAGAACCTCCTGAGCGTGCCCGGACGGCCGATTCGGCATCCTGGAGAAGCGCAATCTTTGCCGTCAGGTTACCGTTACGTGATGACGACCGATCAAGTTGACGCCCGTCACCTCCTGGCCACCTCGTTGGTGACCGGCCTCGATCACGTCGGCATCGCGGTCGCCGACCTGGACGCCGCCATCACCTGGTACCACGACCACCTCGGCATGATCCTGGTGCACGAGGAAGTCAACGATGACCAGGGCATCCGCGAGGCGATGCTGGCCGTCCCCGGGACCACCGCGCAGCTGCAGCTGATGGCCCCGCTCGACGACTCGTCGACGATCGCGAAGTTCATGGAGAAGCGCGGACCGGGCATCCAACAGATGGCCGTTCGGGTCAGCGATCTGGACGCCATCTGCGAGCAGCTGCATGAGCAGGGTGTGCGACTCGTCTACGAGGCGCCCCGCCGCGGCACAGCTAACTCTCGGATCAACTTCATCCATCCCAAGGACGCCGGCGGGGTCCTGATCGAGCTGGTCGAGCCGGCCTCCTAGCGGCTCGCCTTTACGACCACTTGCGGGTCGGGCCGCGGGTGGCACGGTTGGCCCAGCACGGGGTGTGCCAATGCCGCCGGTCATCGGTTCCCTGCGGGGATTCGGTCGGCCACACCACCAGATGTGCGGTGCCGGAAGGGATTTCGTGATCGCAACCCGGGCAGCGATAGGTCTTGACCGCGCGGGCCGCAGCGACCGGTCGCACCTCGTATTCGTAGCCGTCGGGTCCGGTCTCGACCCGGCACGGGATCGGCGCCAGGGGTGCCGGCCGCTGCCGGCGTGGCGGTGGGCGGCGCCGAGGCATGCCCCGCAGTCTAGTTGGGCACGTCAGAACAACCGGTATTCGTCGCTGTCCATGCCGCGCATCTGATCGTAATCCAGTGTGACGCAGCGGATCCCGCGGTCGGTGGCCAGCGTGCGCGCTTGCGGTTTGATCTGCTGGGCGGCGAAGACGCCCTTGACCGGCGCCAGCACGCTGTCGCGGTTGAGCAACTCGAGGTAGCGGGTGAGCTGCTCCACGCCGTCGATCTCCCCGCGCCGCTTGATTTCCACCGCGACCGAGCCGCCGCTTTCGTCGCGGCAGAGCAGATCGACGGGCCCGATCGCGGTCATGTACTCGCGACGGACCAACGTGTACCCCTCGCCCAGCAGCTGGACGTGCTCGGCGAGCAACGCCTGCAGGTGGGCCTCGACGCCGTCCTTCACCAGGCCCGGGTCGACGCCCAGATCGTGGCTGGAGTCGTGTTCGATCTCCTCGACGGTGATGCGCAGCTGCTCGCCGGCCTTGTTCTCCACCACCCAGAGCGGCACCTGTCCGGCGTCCTCCTCGGTCAGCCAGCAGGGCGGGCTCATCCAGTTCAGCGGCTTGTAGGCGCGGTCGTCGGCGTGCACGCTGACCGACCCGTCGGCCTTGAACAGCAGCAGTCGCCGCGCGGAAGGTAGGTGTGCGGTGAGCCGGCCGACGTAGTCGACGGTGCATTGGGCGATGACGAGGCGCACCCGACTCACCTTAGAGCTTGGGCGACAAATTAGGCTTGCGCCACCATGTCGGCCAAAAAGAGCATGGCACAACGTATCGGCCGGGTGCTCGAGCGGATTACCCGCCAGAGCGGCCGGCTACCGGAAACGCCTGCGTACGGGTCGCTGCTCCTCGGGCGGGTGACGGAAAGCCAGCGGCGGCGGCGCATCCGCATCCAGATCATCATGACCGTGCTGGTGCTGGGTGCGAACCTCATCGGTATCGCCGCGGTAATGCTGATCGTGACGGTGGCGGTTCCGGAACCCAGCGTGTTCGACGACGCGCCGGCGTGGCTCACGTTCGGAGTCGTGCCGGCCTACATCGCGCTGGCTTTGGCGCTGGGCACGTATTGGATCACCCGCCAGACCGTGATCGCCCTGCGCTGGGCGATCGACGAGCGCATGCCGACCCGCGACGACGAGCGCAACACCTTTCTGGCCCCGTGGCGGATCGCCGCCTACGACCTCATCCTCTGGGGCGTCGGGACGATCGTGCTGACGACCCTCTACGGCCTGATCAACACGATGTTCATCCCGCGGTTCATCGTCGCGGTGGG
>NZ_LZKL01000065.1 GCF_001668725.1 Mycobacterium sp. E787
CCGGCGCTCTGCACCTTCTGGCCGTGGGCGTTGGCCTGCTCGTAAATCACCTGGAAGTTACGACCCAACTGGGTGATGAACTCCTGGCAGGCCACCGAACCGGCGCCACCCCAGAAGTCACCAGCGGCCAGCACATCGCGAACGATGGACTGGTGCTCGGCCTCCAACGACGCCGCCTGGGCGCGAATCGTCGCGCCGTGGGCGTCCACATCGCCAAACTGGTAATTGATGGTCATGTTTACGTCCTTTCAAGTCTTGGAAGTTGTTGGACGACAGCGCCGTTGGGCTAGCTGCCGAGGATCTGCTGCGAGGCCTGCTCTTGCTGCTCGTAGTTGTTGGCGTCGCGGATCAGCCCGTCACGCACACCGTGCAGCATGTTCACGATGTTGCGGAAGGCCTGATTCATCTGACCCATGGTGTCGTAGGAGGTCGCCTGCGCCTGGCCACTCCAGCCGGCACCGGCGATGTTCATCGACGACGCCCACATCTTGCGGGCCTCGTCCTCAACGGTCTGCGCGTGGACCTCGAAACGGCCCGCCATCGCCCGCATCTCGTGCGGGTCGGTCATAAAACGTGTTGCCATGT
>NZ_LZKL01000066.1 GCF_001668725.1 Mycobacterium sp. E787
GCCTGCCCGGCCAGGTCCGAGGTCACGGAGCTGAATGCGCTTGCCGCCGCGCTCAACTCACTGCGGATCCCGTCCCAGGCCGCCGCCGCCAACATTGGCGCTGACCCGGCACCGGAGAACATCCGGGACGAATTGATCTCCGGCGGGAGCACCAAAAAGCTCATGACCGCGGTCCCTTCTCAGCAGCGAGCCCCGGGAGCCAAAGTGTGCCTTCGCTCGGGTTCACACGCAACCGCGACTGCGAGCGCTTGATCCCTGCGGTCCGGTCCGCAACGATCGTGCGGCGGCCGGGATTGGATTCCCGCCTAACGGGGTATGGGGCAGGCCGGAGAATGTACGTTGCTCCAGTGGCTGCTGAAGGTCTGATCAACGACGATCGAGGGGAGCAGTGATGAACTTTTCGGTGTTTCCGCCCGAGGTCAACTCGGTGCTCCTGCTTGATGGGCCGGGCCCGGGGCCGATGCTGGAGGCGGCGGCGGCCTGGGACGGGATCCGCAGTGAGTTGAGCGCGGCGGCAAGCGCATTCAGCTCCGTGACCTCGGACCTGGCCGGGCAGGCCTGGCAGGGCCCGTCGGCGGCGTCCATGACCAACGCGGCCGCCGGGTACGTGGACTGGCTGGGCGGGGCGGCCGCGCAAGCCGAGCAGTCGGCGGCCCAGGCGCGGGCGGCGGCCGTCGCCTACGAGGCCGCGCTGGCGACCATCGTGGACCCCGGGTCGATCACGGCCAATCGCGGCCAGCTGGTGTCGCTGGTGATGTCGAACCTGTTCGGCCAGAACGCGCCGGCGATCGCGGCGGCCGAGGCCGAATACGAGCAGATGTGGGCCCAGGA
>NZ_LZKL01000067.1 GCF_001668725.1 Mycobacterium sp. E787
TCAGGCTGGTCACCAGCGCGCCGCCGGTCTGGGCCAATCCGGACAGCCCACTGCCTATATCCGCCGCCAGCGCCGCACCCAGCGGCCCCAGCCCCGACAGGCTGCCACCGAGGCCGGCCGACAACGCGGCGTTGAGCGAGGCGTTCAGCCCGGAAAGCCCGCCGCTCAGGCTGGCCGCGAGGCCGGGGAACGCCAGGCTCAGGCCGCCGATCAGGCCGGGCAGCCCGGCTCCGAGGTTCGCCACGAGCGTGTTACCCGCCTGGACCAGTCCCGACAGCCCATTGCCGAGGTCCGCGGACAACGCGGCACCGAGCGGCCCCAACCCCGCGAGGCTGGCGCCCAGGCTGCCCGACAGCGCGGCGTTCAGGGAGGCGTTCAGGCCGGAAAGCCCACCGCTCAGGCTGGCCTGCAGTCCGGGCAGCGCGGCGTTGAAGCCGCCCGCCAGGCCCGAAATACCGGTGCCGATGTTGGTGGCCAGCGCCCCGCCGGTCTGCGCCAACGCCGTCAGCCCGCCGTTCACGTCCGTCGCGATCGCCGCACCGAGCGGTGCGAGGCCTCCCAGATTGGCGCCGAGGCTGCCACCGAGGCTCCCCGACACCGCGGCATTGAGCGAGACGCCGAGCGCGTTGAGGTCGGCGCTCAGGCTCGCGCCCAGGCCGGCGAGCCCACCGCTGAGGTCGATGCCCAACGCGGGAACCGCGCTCGCCAGCGTCTGCACGACGTTTACTTCTGCGGCCGCATAGCTGGCCGCACCGCTCGTCAAACTTTGCACGAACTGCTGGTGGAATACCGCCGCCTGCGCGCTCAGTTGCTGGTAGCCCGCGGCGTGCGAGGAAAAGAGCGCGGCAATTTCCGCCGAAACCTCGTCCGCGGCCGCGGGCAGCAGCCCGGTGGTCGCCACGGCGGCCGCACTGTTGGCGGTGCCGATGAGGGAGCCGAGATTTGCCAAATTGCTTGCGGCGTCAGCGATTAGCTCTGGCGCAGCGATAAGAAACGACACTGAAGACCTCCCCGTCAGCACACGATGGTCGCTACCCCCCGTCGCCCGGTCGGGCGGGTATCGCGATAGCCGCAGCTTATCGAAATGGCGTCGTGAAAACGGTCGTTTGCAGTAACTCGGCCGAATGGCCGGCCGGTCAGATTAATCGTCATTAATTTGTTACTTGCGGTCCACGCGATCCACCGCGCGGCCATTTATAGAAAATGGTCGTTTTCAATTTTTGAAATGGATGGTTAGGGCCCGGTTTTTACCCATTGGCCGGCGTCGCCGACGATGCCGACCGGGACCGCGCCCGTGAGGCTGACGTTCTGCACGCTGGGACCGGCCGCGACGATCGTGGTGTCCTGCAGGATCGGCAACACCGTCGACATGTTCCACAGCCGCGGTTCGACCGCGGTGATCACGTCGCTGATGTTCTTGGTGCCGTTGAGCGCGGCGTCGATGTTGGACTGGACGCTGCGATCGCAAATCCCGGTGAGGTTCGACGGCGCCTGGACCAGC
>NZ_LZKL01000068.1 GCF_001668725.1 Mycobacterium sp. E787
TGCGAGGTCGGTCAAACGTCAGCTTTTCGATCTGGTCTGTCAGGGCGCGGCCGTAACGCGGGCGTCGTCGGAGTTGGGTGTGTCGCGCAGTACTGGGTGGGTTTGGTGGCGCGACGCTGGTGCGATGGAGCTACTTAAAGGCACAGGTGATCATGGTTTAGCCGACCCGGGAGATTTATCCAGGCCGGGCGGGCGGGGCCATCGGCTCAGTTTTGAAGAACGCATCGAGATCATGCGCGGCCGCGACGCTGGTCTGAGCCCGGCTGATATCGGTGAACTGCTCGAACGGGACCGGACAACAATATGGCGTGAGATCAAACGCAACTGTAATGCCGACGGGGATTACCACGCCGGCATGGCTCATGCCCGCGCGACGCGCAAAGCGCGTCGGCCCAAGGCATTTAAGCTCGTCGATCATCCGCTGTGCGGGAGCATCGAGGCGTGGATGGGCGATGGGTGGAGCCCCAAGCTCATCGCTGATGTGTTGGCCCGCGATTACCTCGCTGACAAGCTGATGAGGGTGAGCCACGAAACCATCTACCAGTGCCTGTATGTCCAAACTCGTGGCAGTCTGCGCGCTGATTTGCACAAATACCTATCGACGAAGCGCTCAGCGCGCAAGACTCGTGGCCATCCCGGGCGCACCGGGGTATATGCCCCGGGTGAGGTATTCACCATTAGCGACCGGCCCGCCGAGGTCGAGGATCGTGCCGTACCGGGGCACTGGGAAGGCGATTTGATCCTGGGCGCCGGCCATGGCAGCGCTATCGGCACCCTCGTGGAGCGGGCCACCCGGTTCACCATCTTGCTGCACCTGCCCAGCGATCACACCGCCCAGACGGTGGCGGCCGCGATGATCGAGGCGATGAGCGAGCTGCCCGAGCACCTACGGCGGTCGCTGACCTGGGACCGGGGCAGCGAAATGGCCAACTGGGAGCACATCCAGCTGCAGCTGGGCTTACCGGTATTCTTCTGCGACCCGCATTCCCCATGGCAGCGCGGCACCAACGAAAACACCAACCGGCTCTTGCGATTCTGGTTCGAAAAGGGCACCGACCTCAGCGGCCACACCAAAGCCGATCTCAAACACATCCAAGACAAGCTCAACAGCCGGCCCCGGCCGACCCTGAACCTCGACACACCCGCCCAACGCCTCGCCAACCTAATTAGCCAAGCCGCCTAAATGTTGCACTAACCACTTGACAACGGG
>NZ_LZKL01000069.1 GCF_001668725.1 Mycobacterium sp. E787
GGCGACATCGACATCCTGATCACCGACAAGACCGGCACGCTGACGGAAGGCCGCATCCGCCTGGTCGGCACGATCGATCCGGCCGGTGCGCCGGCCGAGCCGGTCCGGCGGCTCGGGCTGCTGGCCACCGACGTCGACCCGGAATCCGGTGTGGTGAGCGCCAATCCGCTCGACGCCGCGCTGTGGGACTCCCCGCAGCCACAGCAACTGGTGGGCGGCGCGGTGCGCCGCGTCGCGCTGCTGCCGTTCGACCACGAGCGGCGCGCGACGTCGGTGTTGGTCGACGACGACGGCAACCGCCTCCTCGTCGTCAAGGGCGCCCCCGAACAGGTCCTGGACCGGTGCGACGGGACGCCGGCGGCCGCGGATGCGACCCTGGCGGACTTGTTCGCCGCCGGACGGCGGGTGGTCGCCGTCGCCACCCGCCCGGCCGCCGAGCTGACGGAGCTCACCGCCGACGACGAACACGACCTGACGCTGGCCGGCTTTCTGGTCTTCGCCGACGAACCCAAACCCGCGGCGCGCCAGTCGCTGGCACAGCTGGCCGAACTGGGCATCGAGCTCAAGATCGCCACCGGCGACAATCCGCGGGTCGCCGAAAAGGTCTGCAATGACCTGGGTTTGGCGTCCAAGGGCACTCTCACCGGCGCCGAGCTGGAACCCCTCGACGACGACGGGTTCGTCGACGCCGCGCAAAACCACACCATCTTCGCGCGCATCTCCCCCGAGCAGAAGGCGCGGCTGATCACCGCGGCACGCCGCACCGGAAGATCGGTGGGGTTTCTCGGCGACGGGGTCAACGACGCGCTGGCATTGCACGCCGCCGATGTGGGCATCTCCGTCAACAGCGCCACCGACGTGGCCAAGGACGCGGCCGACGTGGTCTTGCTGGAAAAGGACCTGGGGGTGCTGGCCACCGGGGTGGCCACGGGCAGAAGGATTTTCGCCAATACCATCAAGTACGTGTTCATGGGCACATCGAGCAATTTCGGCAACACCTTCAGCGCCGCCGCCGCGTCGGCGTTCTTGCCGTTTCTGCCGATGCTGCCCAGCCAGATCCTGCTGGGCAACCTGCTCTACGATGCCTCGCAGTTGGCGATCCCCACCGACCGCGTCGATGAGGAGCAACGCGATGCGCCGGCGCACTGGAACGTCGCCTTCATCCGCAGGTTCATGCTGACGTTCGGGCCCATCAACTCGCTGTTCGACTTCCTGACCTTCGGATTCATGCTCGGCATCCTGCACGCCGGCGAGGTGGCGTTTCACACCGGGTGGTTCCTGGAAAACCTT
>NZ_LZKL01000070.1 GCF_001668725.1 Mycobacterium sp. E787
GTGCGCGTACTCACCCAGCAGCGACGCCCACCGGGCGAACGACGTCCCCGGCGCCGGCAACACCACCTGCTGCCCACTCCGATGCTGCGCCCAGGCCAGGTTGAGATCCTCCAGCAAGATCCGCCACGACACCCCGTCGACCGCCAGATGGTGAACGATCAACAACAGCTGTCCGGTGGGGGCCGCCCACAGCGCGCTGACCATCATCCCGGCCGCCGGGTTCAGCCGCGACCGCGCCTCGATCACGACGGCATCGGAAAACACCTCGACCGTCTCGAGGCAGTGGCGGGCGTCCACGGATCCCGGCTCGGGCACCGTCAGCGACCAGCCCCCGGCGCCGTCGTCGTCGACCCGCAGCCGCAGCGTGGGATGCCGATCCAGCAGGGCCTGCAGGACCACCACCACGTCGGCCTCGGTGACCCCCACCGGCGCTTGCACCAGCACGGTCTGGTTGAACTGGTCCACCGGACCCTCGACGCTGTGCAGCCAGCGGATGATCGGGGTCGCGGCCACCGGGCCCAG
>NZ_LZKL01000071.1 GCF_001668725.1 Mycobacterium sp. E787
GCGGCGGGCATCGTGTCGCCTCATAATTAACACCAGAAACACAAGTAACATCAGCTGGTGTCGTCCCGCAGTCGCGCGCCCACGACGTTGCTCACCGCCATCGCGGCGACGGTCGTCATCGTCTCGTGGGTGGGCGAAGCGACACACGACCGCGGCGCGCCGCAGCCGCCGCGGGTACAGGACACCCAGCTGGCCGAGCAGCCGCTGATCGGGCTCGCGGGCGGCGTCACGGTTCGCGAACTCACGCAGGCCACGCCGTTTTCGATGGTCGCGCTCACCGGCGACCTCGCCGGCACGTCGACCCGCGTCCGCGCGAAACGCCCCGACGGAAGCTGGGGGCCCTGGTACCAGACCGAGTATGAGACCTCGGCACCCGACGCCGGCCCGGCCGGCGACGACGAGTCGGCCGGGCCGTCGGAGGGGCCGCGCAGCACCGACCCGGTGTTCGTCGGCGCGACCACGACGGTGCAGGTAGCCGTCACCCGCCCGATGGACGCGCCGCCGACGGGCTCGAACCCCCCGGCGGCCCACGACGGGTTGGGATACAAGCCGGTGAGCAGGGAACAGCCCTACGGGCAGAACATCTCCGCGATCCTCATCTCCCCGCCGCAAACGCCGGCCAGGACGCACTGGACGCCGCCGAGCGGGGTGATGATGCCCGGGCAACCGCCCCCCATCATCAGCCGGGCCGAGTGGGGCGCCGACGAGTCGCTGCGCTGTGGTAGTCCGCAGTACGACAACGGGATTCGCGCCGCGGTGGTCCACCACACCGCCGGCAGCAACGACTACTCGCCGCTGGAATCGGCCGGGATCGTCAAGGCGATCTACACCTATCACGCCAAGACCCTGGGGTGGTGCGACATCGCCTACAACGCGCTGGTCGACAAGTACGGCCAGGTGTTCGAGGGCAGCGCCGGGGGGCTCACCAAGGCCGTGGAGGCCTTCCACACCGGCGGATTCAACCGCAACACGTGGGGCGTGGCGATGATCGGCAACTTCGACGACGTGCCGCCCACGCCGATCCAGCTGCGAACCCTGGGCAGGCTGCTCGGCTGGCGGCTGGGCATGGACGGCGTCGACCCCAAGGGCACGGTGGCGCTGGAGTCGGCCGGCAGCCACTACACCACCTTCGCGGCCGGAACCATCGCCAACCTGCCCACCATCTTCACGCACCGCGACGTCGGCAACACCGACTGCCCGGGCAACGCCGCCTACGCCTTGATGGACGAAATCCGGGACATCGCATCGCATTTCAATGATCCGCCCGAGGAGCTGATCAATGCGCTCAAGGGCGGGGCAATTTACGATCACTGGCTGGCGATGGGCGGGATGAACAGCCCCCTGGGCGCGCCCACGTCTCCGGAAGACAGCGCCGAGGGCGGCGCCCGTTTCGTCACCTTCGCCAAGGGCGCGATGTACTGGTCGCCTGAGATCGGCCCGCAACCGGTGACCGGTGCGATCTACGACGCCTGGGCGTCGCTGAGCTACGAGAGGGGCCCGCTCGGATTGCCGACGAGCGCGGAAATGCAAGAGCCGCTGCAGATTACGCAGAACTTCCAACACGGAACCCTGAACTACGACCGGCTTACCGGTAACGTCACCTCGGTCATCGACGGCGTCACGACGCCGCTGTCGACACAATCGCCGAGCGGCCCCGAGGTGCCACCCGAACACTTCTCGCTGCCGAGTCACCCCACCGCCACCTGACGGGTTTCCGGGCGTTTCGCGCTCGGTGTGTCCGCCGTCACAGTAGGCTCGACCTGCCTGGGGTTGGGATCGAGGGGAGGCGGTCGTGTCATTTGTGATCACAGAACCGGAGCTGGTAACGGCCGCGGCCGAACAGCTGGCGGGTATCGGCTCGAATCTGGGCGACGCGACAGCGGCGGCCGCGGGTCCCACGACCGGTGTGGCCGCGGCGGCGTCCGACGAGGTGTCGATCGCGATCTCCGAGGTGTTCGGCAGGATCGGCCGGGAGTTCCAAGCTCTGGGCGCGCAAGCCGCGGCGTTTGAGGACGAATTCGTCGCGCTCTTGAACGGTGGCGCGACGGCGTACCTCGGCACCGAGATCGCCAACGCCGAGCAGAGCCTGTTGTCGACCGGATTTCCGGCCGCGTCCGGCCTGGCCGCCGCGTCCCCGGGCGGCGCGTACGGGCAACTGATCGCCACCACGTCGGCAAACCTGCAAACCCTCTTCAACGCCTGGTCCGCGGACCCGTTCCCGTTGCTGCGCCAGGTGCTGGTCAACCAGCTGGGTTACTGGCAGCAGGTCGCGACGTCGCTTACCAACACCATCGAAAACTTCCCCACGTTCCTGGCGGGCCTGCCGGCGGCCATCCGATCCGGCATCCAGCAACTCCTGACATTCCCCGCCGCGTACTACGTGCAGCAGTTCATCACCACACAGATCGGCTTCGCCCAGCAGTTCGCCACCAACCTCTACGCCGCGACAACCGGCATCGTGGCCGGCCTGCCCGCGTTCGGCGCTCAGCTGCAGGTGGCCCTGCAGGCCGTCCTGGCGGGCAATTATTACGGCGCGGTGCAGGACGTCGCGCAGGCCTTCGCCAATCTCGTTGTCACGGGGGCCAATCCGGGCACTCCGGTGGTCACCATCACGGGTGGCCTACTCAACCCCACCTTGAATGCCACGGTCACCCCGACACTGCTCGGCCCGCTGGGAAATCTCTTCGCCCTCGCGAACATCCCCGGGCAGGAGGCGCAGTACTTCACCAACCTGATGCCGCCGTCGATCCTTCGACAGATGTCGCAGAACTTCACCAATGTGCTGAATGTGCTTACGATTCCGAGCATTTCGGCGACCGCCACTGTCCCGATCCTCAATCCCACGACCGGATCGCTCAGCGCCTTCTTCGGCTTGCCATTGGTGGTCACCTACGCCGTGGCGGGCGCGCCGCTGGCGACGCTGGGCGGGATGGCGAACGCGGCGACGGCGGTTCAACAGGCGCTGTTGGCCGGCAACGGCGTCGGAGCGCTTGGTGCACTGATCAACAGCCCGGCCGTCGTGGCCAACGGGTTGCTCAACGGCGAAACCATCGTGGATATGACGATCCCGGTGCCCGTCAACGTCACCATTCCGGTCATCGGCCCCGTCAGCACCACCGTGCCGATCACGTTGCACCTGCCCTTCGACGGCATTCTCGTTCCGCCCCACCCGGTGACCGCGACGATAGATCTGAGCGGCATCGTCCCGAATACGCAAATCCCCGTGACCATCTTCGGCACGCCGTTCATGGGACTGGCGCCCTTGATGCTCAACTACCTGCCGCAGCAGCTGGCGGCGCACATCGCACCCGCGGGTTAGCTAAAGCCACCAGCGTTCCAGCACCCGGCCCACCCCGTCGTCGGTGTTGGGCGCGGTGACTTCGTCGGCGGCGGCCACGACGTCGGGATGCGCATTGCCCATCGCCACGCCGTGGCCGGCCCACCGCAGCATCGGGATGTCGTTGGGCATGTCGCCGAACGCCACCACCTCGTCGCTGGTGATCCCCTGGGGTTTGGCGATCTCCTCCACCCCGCTGGCCTTGCTGATCCCCAGCGGCACGATCTCGACCAAACCGTTATTGGTGGAGTAGGTGATATCGCCTTCGATGCCAACGTGTTTCGCCAGTGCCGCCGCCATGTCCGCGCTGCGGGCGCCGGTCTTGCGGATCAGCAGCTTGATCGCAGGCGCACTCAGCAGGTCTTCGATCGACACCTCGGTGTTGTCCGGATTGAGCCAGGCATGCTCGTAGCCCGGCGAGCTGATGAATTGCGGCGTGGCCGTGTCATGGGCACGTTCGCCGATCCGCTCGACGGCCAGACCCGCGCCGGGGATGACGCGCGTCGCGAGCTCGGCCAATTCGGCCAGGGTGTCGACGGCCAGCGTTTGCGACGACACCACACGATCGTTCGCGGGGTCGTAGAGGACGGCGCCGTTGGCGCACACCGCGATCGGCGCGAAGCCGAGCGCCTCGACGACGGGACGGATCCAGCGCGGCGGGCGGCCGGTCGCGACGACGAATTGCGCGCCGGCGGCGACGGCCGCGCGCACGGCGTCGCGCGTGCGCGGGCTGACGGTCTCGTTTTCGTCGAACAGGGTGCCGTCGACGTCGCAGGCGATCAGCGCCGGCAAGGTCATGGAGGCGATCCGCCCTCTGCAGTCGTCAATGCAATCCGCTTTGGCCCTGCCCCGGTCGGGTCACGCCGTCGCTACCGTACCTTTGCACCCGCTCCTGCAGTTCGGCCAACCGGATCGCACGGGAGTCGTCTTGGCTCGGCGCGGTGCCGCCCAGCCGCCGCGGCACCCAATACTGGCCCTCGGGGTGCGGATACTCCTCCTGCACCCGGTACAGCAGCGCATTCATCGCCTGCCGCAGCGTGGCGTTGAGCTGATCGGCCGTGCCCTGCGGCTGCAGCGGGCGGCCGACGGCCACGGTGATCGGAACCTTGTTGCGGAAAACCTTCTTCGGGTGGTCCTTCGGCCAAATCCGATGGGCGCCCCAGACGACCACCGGGATCAGCGGCACCTGCGCCTCGACGGCCATCCGCGCCGCCCCGGTCTTGAATTCCCGGAGCTCGAAGCTGCGGCTGATCGTCGCCTCGGGATGCATGCCGATGAGCTGGCCCTCGCGCATGCGCTGCACGGCCACCTCGAGCGCGCCGTGTCCCGCCCGGCGATCCACCGGGATGAGCCGCGCGTGCTTGATCACGTAGTTGACCGCCTTCACGTCGGCCATTTCGGCCTTGATCATGAAGTACATCCGCCGACCGCGCTCCTTGACGGCCAGCATCGTCGGGAGCCAGTCGAGGTAGCTGGTGTGGTTCTGGGCCAGCAGGGCACCGCCGCGCGTGGGGATGTTCTCCAGCCCGTGGTAGGTGAATTTCGTTCCCTGCATGGCGACGACCGGCGGAACGACCCACTCCGCAAACCGGTAGAACGGCTCTGCCATCTCCTTGCTCCTTCCCCCTAACGCGACTGATGCGGAGTGCGGTTGGCGGCCTTCCTCGCCGACCGTGCCGCGACCTCGTCGGCCTCTATCCGGGCCGCCTCGGCCAAAGTCGGTGCGCCTCCGCCCAGCCGGCGCGGCACCCAGTAGGCGCCGGCGGGGTGCGGATAGGCGTGCTGCGCCCGGTGCAACAGCGCGGTCATCGATTCGCGCAGGGCGGCCGTGGTGGACGCGACGTCCGCGGCCGCGCGCAACGGCCCACCCACCTCCACCGAGATCGGCACCTTCTTGCGGCCGACGTTGCGGGGATGGTCCTTGGTCCAAATGCGGTGAGCCCCCCACACGACCACCGGCACGATCGGCACGTCCGCCTCGACGGCCATCCGGGCCGCGCCCGTCTTGAAGTCCTTGAGCTCGAAACTGCGGCTGATCGTGGCCTCGGGATAGACGCCGACCAGCTCGCCCTCGCGCAGGCGTTGGACGGCGACCGCATAGGCGTCCGCCCCGGCGCCGCGGTCCACCGGAATGGTGCGGGTGCGCTTGATCAGGAAATTGACCACCTTCACCTGTTGCATCTCGGCTTTGATCATGAATCTAAGCCGACGACGTCGCCGATGCACAGCCAATGCGGCGGGCAAAAAGTCGACGTAACTGGTGTGGTTGATCGCGATCACGGCGCCGCCCCGATCGGGGATGTTCTCCTCGCCCCGGTAGGTGATGGGGGTGCCGGTGGCCAGCACCACGAGGCGGGCCAGGATCTCGAGGGCGCGAAAGGTCGGCTCCGCCATCGGCTACTGCTCCGGCGGCCCGGTGGCTCTGGCGCGACGGGCCGCCCGCTCGGCGGCCTCCTCGGCGTCCATGCGGGCCGCCTCGGCGAGCGACGGTGCGCTGCCGCCGAGCCGTCGCGGCACCCAGAACTCACCGGCCGGATGCGGCCCATACATTTCTTGGGCCCGTTCCAGCAGGTGCTGCATCCGCGAATGCAGCAGCCCCTTCAACTCCTCGACGGCCAGCGTGGGTTCGATCGGTTCACCCGCCAGGACGACGATCGGCACCTTGGGGCGCAGCAGCTTCTTGGGGTGGCCCTTGGTCCAGATGCGCTGCGCGCCCCAGACGATGTGCGGAACGATCGGCACCCCGGCCTCGACCGCCATCCGGGCCGCACCGGACTTGAACTCCTTGATTTCGAAGCTGCGGCTGATCGTGGCCTCGGGGTAGACGCCGACCAGCTCGCCGTCCTTGAGGTTCCGCACGGCGGCCTCGTATGACGCGGCCCCGTCCTGGCGGTCCACGGGAATGTGCCGCAGGCTGCGCATGATCGGCCCGGTGATCTTGTCGTCGAACACCTCTTGCTTGGCCATGAACCGCACCTTGCGCCCCAGGCCCTGCTTGTACGCGGGCAAACCCGCGAAGGTGAAGTCCAGGTAGCCGGTGTGGTTGATCGCGATGACGGCGCCGCCGCTTTTCGGTAAGTTCTCGACGCCCGAGACAGTGATCTTCAGACCCTGAATGCGCCAGACCAAGCGGGCGAGCTGAATGACTGTCCCGTATACCGGTTCCACAGCACTTCAGCCTAGTGCTCCCGACTGTGAGCCGCCCGAAGTGCCGGAAGTGCCGAGGAGAGGCCCCGTGTCCGTCCCCGATCCCCCCGCCACCCGTGCCGGCGGTCGTGGGCCGCTTCGCCGCGGGCAGGCCCGTGCGCGCGGTCTGGGTCAACGAGCTCGGTGGGGTCACCTTCCGAGTGGGCGCGGGGTCCACCGGGGCGGAGTTCATCAAGGTGGCTCCCGCCGAAGTCGCCGACTTCGGCGGTGAAGCGCAGCGGCTGTGCTGGGCGGGCCGCTATGTGACCGTGCCGCCCGTCCTGGGCGGGGGCGTCGACGGGCACCGCGCGTGGCTGCGCACCGACCCGGCGCGCATCGGGTTTTACCGGCGGTTGTGGCGGGCCGAGGATGCGGCCTCGCGCTAAGCTCGGGGGCTGGCAAGCCGTCAACCGGCGGCGGGCCCCGATTTCCCAGGAAAGGCATCAGTGCAGGTCACGAGCGTCGGCCACGCCGGATTCCTGATCGAGACCCACGCGGGCAGCATCCTGTGTGACCCCTGGGTCAATCCGGCCTACTTCGGGTCCTGGTTTCCGTTCCCGGACAACAGCGGGCTGGACTGGGACCGGCTGGGCGACTGTGACTACCTGTACGTGTCGCACCTGCACAAGGACCACTTCGACGCCAAGAACCTGCGCGAGCACGTCAACAAGGACGCGGTGGTGCTGCTTCCCGACTTCCCGGTGCCCGACCTGCGAAACGAGTTGCAACTCCTGGGCTTTCACCGGTTCGTCGAGACCACGGACTCGACCAAGCACCGGGTCGGCGGGCCCAAGGGCGATCTCGACATCATGATCATCGCCCTGCGCGCCCCGGCCGACGGCCCGATCGGCGACTCCGCGCTGGTGGTGTCCGACGGCACCACCACGGTGTTCAACATGAACGACGCACGGCCGGTGGAAATGGAGGTGCTGGCAACGGAATTCGGCCACGTGGACGTGCACCTGCTGCAGTACTCCGGGGCGATCTGGTACCCGATGGTCTACGACATGCCGGCCCGGGCCAAGGAGTCGTTCGGGATCCAGAAGCGGCAGCGCGGGATGGATCGCGCCCGCCAATACATCGCCCAGGTGGGGGCGCGCTGGGTGGTGCCGTCCGCGGGGCCGCCGTGCTTTCTGGACCCGGAGTTGCGCCACCTCAACGACGACCACGGCGATCCGGCCAACATCTTCCCCGACCAGGTCGTCTTCCTGGAGCAGATGCGCACGCACGGCCACGACGGCGGCCTGCTGATGATCCCGGGGTCGACCGCCGACTTCACCGGCGCCACGCTGAACTCGCTGCGCCATCCGCTGCCCGCCGACGACGTGGAGGCCATCTTCACCACCGGCAAAGCGGCCTACATCGCCGACTATGCCGACCGGATGGCCCCCGTGCTGGCCGCGGAACGCGCCGGCTGGGCCCCGGCGACCGGCGAGCCACTGCTCGACCAGCTGCGCGCGCTCTTCGAGCCGATCATGCTGCAGAGCGACGAGATCTGCGACGGCATCGGCTACCCCGTCGAGCTGGTCATCGGGCCCGAGACGGTGATCCTCGACTTCCCGAAAAGATCAGTGCGCGAACGGATTCCCGACGAGAAGGTGCGTTACGGCTTCGCGATCGCGCCGGAGCTGGTGCGCACTGTGTTGCGCGATCACGAACCCGACTGGGTCAACACGATCTTCTTGTCCACCCGCTTCACCGCGTGGCGGGTCGGCGGCTACAACGAATACCTGTACACGTTCTTCAAGTGCCTGACCGACGAGCGGATCGCCTACGCGGACGGGTGGTTCGCCGAGACCCACGACGACTCCGCGTCGATCACGCTGGACGGCTGGGAGATGCAACGCCGTTGCCCCCACCTCAAGGCCGACCTGTCGAAATTCGGCGTGGTGGAGGGCAACACCTTGACCTGTAACCTGCACGGCTGGCAGTGGCGGTTGGACGACGGCCACTGCCTGACCGCGCGGGGCCACCAACTGCGCAGCTCGAAGAAATGACCGCGACCTACGATGACGGCTTGGTTCAGCTGGACCGGGCGGCGATCACGTTGCGCCGCTACCACTTTCCGTCCGGCACGTCGAAGGTCATCGCGCTGGAAGCGATCCGCGGTTACAGGACCGAGTCGCTGGGCATGTTCGTGCAGCGCTTCCGCATCTGGGGCAGCTCCGACCTCCGCCGCTGGCTACCCCTGGACATCCAGCGGCCCTTCAAGTCCAAGCTGATCACCCTGGACGTACCGGGGACCTGGCCCAGCCCCGCGTTGACCCCGGCCCGCCCGGACGAGTTCACGGCGTTGCTGGACGAACTGCTGAGCCAGCGCGGTTAGCGCCCCAGGTCACGCAGCGCCGCGCGGGCGGCGTTGTAGCCGGGGATGAACGTGATCCCCGGCCCGCCGTGGCAGCCCGCCCCGCCGAGGTACAGCCCCTCGATCGGGATGGGCTGGCCGCGAAAGCCTTTCGGGCCCGGCCGGTTCGGCCCGATCTGATCCGAGCTCAACAGCCCGTGGCAGTAGTCGCCGCCCGGGGCGCCGAACATCACCCCCATGTGCCTGGGCGTGAAGGTGGTGTGCCGGATGATGCTGCGCTCGAAGTTCGGCGCGAGCCGGGTGATCTTGTCGATCACCCGCTGGCCCATCTCGACCTTCGTCTGGCCATAGTCGGCACCGCCCTCGATCGGGAACCACAGCGCGAACGCCGATGCGGCGTGCTTGCCCTCGGGCGCCAGGTCCGGATCGTTCTGTGACGGGATCTGCAGCACCACCGTCGGGTCGGCCGGCACGATCCCGCGCCGGGCGTTCTCCCACTGCTGCTGGACTTCCTCCGGCGTGCAGAACAGGCCGATGGAGGCCTGCATGGCCGGCTCGTTGAGCGCCTCGTAGGGCGCGGCGAACTGCGGCGCCTCCTCCAGCGCGAAGTGCATCTGCAGGTAGCTGCCACGATGGTCGATCCCCGCGTAACGCTCGCGGATGTCGGCGGGCAGCGCGGCGGGATCGACCATCTCGTTCAGCGTGACGTCGGGCGCCAGGTTGGAGACGACGATCGGCGCGGTTAGCGTCTCGCCGGCCTCCGTGCGCACGCCGGTCACCCGGCCCCCGGCGACCAGGATTTCGGTGACCTTGGTGCGCAGCCGCACCTCACCGCCCAGGCTCTCCAAGAGTTCGGCCAGGTGCGCGGTGAGCGCGCCGATGCCGCCGCGCAGCTTCTTCATCTGCATGGTGTCGCCGTCGGGAACGCCGAGCCCGAAGGCGAGTGCCGCGGCGCTGCCCGGCGTGGCCGGCCCGCGGTAGAGGGTGTTGACGGCCAGCACGGTCATCGAGCCGCGCAACGCGCCGTGCTTCTCGCGGTCGGGCAGGTAGCGGTCCAGCACATCGGTGACCGAACCGAACAGCATGTCGTCGATGGCCGAGCGCTCGAATTCATTGGTGGCGCAGGCGTACATCTCGTCGAAAGTCTTGGGCTCGGTCCCCGCCTCGAACCGGCCCAGGGCCCGGGTCGGCGCCTGGCTCCAGGCCATCAGGCCCGCCATCCCGTTGACGGCGTCCGCGCCGTGCACCTCGTTGAGGTGCGTGAACAACTTGATGGGGTCGCTGTACTGGATGAGCGGATCGTCGCCGACGCCGCGCACCGCGACCGACATCACGTCCAGGTCGATCGTCTCGAGGGTGTCGAGGCCCAGCTCCTCGACCACCACCGACGCCGTCGGGAACTGCACCGAGCCGGCGATCTCGAAGCGATAGCCGTCGAAAAGCTCGACCGTGGAGGCCATCCCACCGGCATACAGCTTGGCGTCCAGGCACACCGTTCGCAGGCCGGCCTTCTGCAGCAGTACCGCCGCGGCCAACCCGTTGTGTCCCGCACCGATGACGATCGCGTCGTATTCAGTCATGTCCCTGCCCTCCGGAAAGGAGGCTGACACGGCCGCGAAGTTTTGTCAATTATGACGAAACGCGGCGTCAGGCGCCGGCGGCCCAGGCGTCGGTGATCCCGGCGCGCAACGACTCGAGCGCCGTGTGGCACATCCGCGCCAGCTCCCCCAGCGAGCGATCGTCGCCGATCATCCAGAGTTCCATCGCGCCGAACACCGCGGCCGCGACGCAGCGGGCGGTCACCGCGGCGCGCAACCGCGCGTCCGGGTCGTGCATCGCCGCGCAGCTACGCCGTTGCAGTTGCTCTTGGATGGCGTCGGCGAAGTCGGCCTGGACTTCCTGGATGTGGCGCACGATGCGGCCGGGGTCGAGCTCACCGCCCCGCAGCGCGGCGATCTTCGTCACGGCCTCAACGTCATAGGGAAACGAGAAGACCGCCGACTGCACGGAATCGATGATCGGCTCCGCGGCGGGCCGGGCATCCAACGCGGCGCGGAACCAGGTCAGCCCGGTGTAGTCGGCAAACAGCAAGTCGTGCTTGGACCGGAAGTGGCGATAGAAGGTCCGCAGCGACACCCCCGCGTCCGACGCGATCTGCTCGGCCGACGTCTCCTCGACGCCCTGGGCCAGGAACCGCACCAGCGCGGCCTGGATCAGCGCCTCCCGGGTGCGCTCGCTGCGCGCCGTCTGCGCGGGCCTGACCATGGGAGTAAGGTACCTCAGAATCTTTTGTCACTATTGACAGAACTTTGGCCGGGGGGTGAGACTTCGCCCATGATCTGGCTTTACATCCACGCAATACTCGGGATCGCCGTCGTCGCCTGGATTATCGCGTCGAACCCGAAGATCTACGCCAAACCGGCCGACGGGCCGTGGCTGTCGGCGCTGGAGTGCGTCTACTACGCGGCGGGCATCGCCTCGGTCGTGCTGGGCTGGTATTTCAACATTCACTTCGTGCTCGCCGCGCACGGCGAGGGCAGCATCGTGTCGGGGCCGGCCAGTTATCCGCACTTCCTGGCGGAGCAGTTCGCCAACCCGGCCGCGGGTTCGGGCGACCAGGACTACATCATCGCGAATGTCATTCTGTTGCCGGTCTTTACGATCGTCGACGGCTACCGGCGCGGGATCCGGCGGCCGTGGCTGTTCTTCCTCGCGAGCTTTTTCACCAGCTTCTCGTTCCCGCTCGCCTTCTACTTCGCGACCATGGAGCGGATGCGCCGGCACGCGAAATCCACGCCGACACCCGCGACCGTGGACGCGTAGGCCGGTCTCAGGCCGCTCTCAAGCCGGCTTGGTGACGCGCCAGCGCTGTCGCCCGCCGCTGACGTCGACCGCGACGTGGACGAATCCGGCCGCTTGAAGCCGCCGACGCAGGTCCGCCGGTGGAATCGGGTTGTAGGTGTCGGCGATGTGGAGGAGCCGGAAGGACAGCGACGGCACGCCGTCGCTGCCGGCGAACACGCCGCCGGGCCGCAGCACCCGGAACGCCTCGCCGAACAGCCGATCCTGGAGCTCTGCGTCGGGGACGTGATGCAGCATCGTGAAGCACACCACCGAGCTGAAGTGGTCGTCGGGCAACCCGGTGTCGGTGCCGTCGCCGTGCATGATGCGGGCCCGATCGCCGTAGCGGCGATTCAGCCGATCGGCCATCGCGGCATCGACCTCGACGGCCGTAAGTGCCTCGGCCCTGTCCAGCAGGGCGCGCGTCGTCGCCCCGTAACCGGGCCCGATTTCCAGTGTGCGAGAACCCAATTCGACGTCGCCCAGCACCCAGGGCAGCAGCCGGTCCGCCACCGTCTCCTGCCAGCCCGTCGAACTGCACCGCCACCGGTGCAACAGATTCATCGCCATCTCGCCAACGCTAGGCGCCGAGCCGCCTTGCGGGCTTCCGATATTCTGCCTTGATATGTCGGAAAGCGGCCACAACGGCCTGGCGACCTCGTCCCAGTCGCTGCCGCCGGGCGCGCGGATCCGGCGGCACCGGCATCGCCTGCACCAGATCGTCTACCCGTCCGCGGGCGCGGTCTCGGTCACCACGCCCGCGGGCACCTGGATCACGCCGACGAATCGGGCCATCTGGATACCGGCGGGCGTGTGGCACGAACACAGGTTCCACGGCCACACCCGGTTCCACGGCGTCGCGCTCGACCCCGGACGCTACCGTCGGGGCCCCGCGACACCGACGGTGCTCGCCGTCAATCCCTTGATGCGAGAACTGATCATCGCGTGCTCGGAATCCGAGGCGCTCGACACCGGCGAACACCACCGGATGCTGGGCGTGCTGCACGACCAGTTGCAAACGACGAGCGCCCGCGAGCCACTGTGGATCCCGACCCCCGCCGACAGCCGGTTGCGGCAGGCGTGCACCCTCATCACCGACAACCTGGCGGCCCCGCTCACGTTGCGCCAGCTCAGCAACCGGGTCGGCGTCAGCCAGCGCACCCTGAGCCGCCTGTTCGGCGACGAGCTGGGCATGACCTACCCGCAGTGGCGCACGCAGGTCCGCCTCCAGCACGCGCTGATGCTGCTCGCCGAGAACCGCGGTGTCACCGCGGTGGCGCTGGCGTGCGGCTGGGCCACGCCCAGCGCCTTCATCGACACCTACCGGCGCGCCTTCGGCCACACCCCGGGCGCCCGCCGTCTCTAGCCAATGATGGCGACCCGTCCCCCAGCTCCGCGGGGGTACCCCCAGCGCCCGGCTACGCCGCGCTTGCGATCGCCACTAGCCGGCCGGCTCCAGCAGGTCGGTGCCCACGAACGGCGCCAGCGCGGCGGGCACCCGCACGCTGCCGTCGGGCTGCTGGTGGTTCTCCAGGATCGCCACCAACCACCGGGTGGTGCCCAGGGTGCCGTTGAGCGTGGCCGCCACCTGAGGCTTGCCGTTCGCGTCCCGGTAGCGCGTGGCCAGCCGGCGCGCCTGGAACGTGGTGCAGTTCGACGTTGACGTCAGCTCGCGGTAGGTGCCCTGCGTGGGAACCCATGCCTCGCAGTCGAATTTGCGCGCGGCAGACGAGCCGAGATCGCCCGCGGCGACGTCGATCACCCGGTACGGCACCTCGATGCGGGCCAGCATCTCGCGCTGCCAGCCCAGCAGCCGTTGGTGTTCGGCCTCGGCGTCGGCGGGCGCGCAGTAGACGAACCCCTCCACCTTGTCGAACTGGTGCACCCGGATGATGCCACGGGTGTCCTTGCCGTAGCTGCCGGCCTCACGCCGGAAACACGACGACCAGCCCGCGTAGCGCAGCGGCCCGCCGGACAGATCGAGGATCTCGTCGGCGTGGTAGCCGGCCAGCGGCACCTCCGACGTCCCCACCAGGTACAGGTCGTCGGCCTCCACCCGGTACACCTCGTCCGCGTGCGCGCCCAGGAACCCGGTGCCGGCCATCACCTCCGGGCGCACCAGCACGGGCGGGATCATCGGGATGAAGCCGTTGTCGACGGCCAGCCGCAGGGCCAGCTGCAACAGGCCCAGCTGCAGCAGCGCGCCGCGGCCGGTGAGGAAGTAGAACCGCGAGCCGGACACCTTGGCACCGCGTTGCATGTCGATCAGGCCCAACGCCTCCCCCAATTCCAAATGGTCCCTGGGGTTTTCGATTGCCGCGGGCTCGCCGACGGTGTCGAGGACGACGTAGTCGTCCTCCCCGCCGGCGGGCACGCCGTCGACGACGACGTTCGAGATCGCCATGTGCGCCGCGGTGAACGCCGCCTCGGCCTCGGCCTGGGCGGCCTCCGCGGCCTTCACCTGCTCGGCGAGTTCCTTGGCGCGCGCCAGCCTGGCCGGGCGCTCGTCGGGTGACGCGGCGCCGACGCTCTTGCTGGCGGCCTTCTGTTCGGCGCGCAAGTCGTCGGCGGCCGAGATCGCCGCGCGGCGGTTGGCGTCGGCACTCAGCAACGCATCCACCAGCCCCGGGTCTTCGCCACGGTTGACTTGGGAGCGGCGCACGGCGTCGGGGTCTTGCCGGAGCAATTTCAGGTCGATCACGCGCCTGAGACTACTTTCGCGGACCGCCCCGGCCGTCAGAGCACCCCACCGCGTTGATCCCAGAAGTTGACATCCGCAACTTTCGTCACGCCACTTCGCCGGCCCTGTCAGAATGGAGCCGATGTCGGAAGCGCCCGAGAAGGAAGTTCCGGAAGCCGGTACCCCCGCCGGCTCCCCCGACGACCCTCGGAAACGGGCCGGCTTCGCCTGGCCGCGCGGGTTGCAGGCGACGGCGACCAGGCGCGCGCTGCTGCTCACCGCGCTGGGCGGCCTGTTGATCGCCGGGCTGGTCACGGCGATCCCGGTCGGCAGCGGGCCGGGGCGGCTGGCCGGCTACATCAACAGCGAACCGGTGCCCAGCACCGGCACCAAGAGCGACGCCGCGTTCAACCGCGCCAAGAGCGGCGACTGCCTGACATGGCCGGACGCCACCCCGGAGTCGGCCACCATCGTCAACTGCGCCGACGACCACAAGTTCGAGGTCGCCGAGTCCGTCGACATGCGGACGTTCCCGGGTGCCGAGTACGGGCCCGGCGCCGCTCCGCCGTCGCCGGCGCGGGTCCAGCAGATGACGCAGGAGCAGTGCGAGCCCGCGGTCCACAACTATCTGGGGCCCAAGTTCGACCCGGCCAGCAGGTTCATGGTCAGCCTGCTGTGGGCCGGCGACCGGGCCTGGCGCCAGTCCGGTGACCGCCGCATGCTGTGCGGCCTGCAGTTGCCGGGGGCCAACAATCAGCAAGAGATCTTCAAGGGCAAGGTCGCCGACGTCGACCAGTCCAAGGTCTGGCCCGCCGGCACCTGCCTGGGCATCGACTCGACGACCAACCAGCCCACCGATGTCCCGGTCGACTGCGCGGCGCCGCACGCCATGGAGGTCACCGGCACGGTGAACCTGGCCGAGAAGTTTCCGGGTGCCGTGCCGGCCGAGCCCGACCAGGACGGCTTCATCAAGGACTCGTGCACGAAGATGACCGACGCCTACCTCGCGCCGACCAAGTTGCGCACCACCACCCTGACGCTCATCTACCCGACCGTGTCGCTGCCGAGTTGGTCGGCGGGCAGCCGCCAGGTCGCCTGCAGCATCGGCGCGACGCTGGGCAACGGGGGCTGGGCCACGCTGGTCAACAGCGCCAAGGGGCAGCTGCTCATCAACGGTCAGCCCCCGGTGCCGCCGCCCGACATTCCGGAGGAGCGGCTGACGATGCCGCCGATACCGGTCCAGGTGCCGAGCCAGCAGAGCCAGGCCGGCAACCCGCCGGACGCCATACCGCCCAACAACCAGCACCTGCCGGGACAGCAGCCGGTCGCGACGCAACCGCAGGCGCCGGCCCCGCAGCAGCCTCCGGCCCCCCAAGCGCCGCAGGACGTCCCACCGCCGGCCGACGCCGGCGCACCGCCGGCGCCGCCCGCACCTGAAGCGCCCCCGCCTCCGCCGCCCCCGGGCGGCTAGCCGGGTGGCCGTGCGGATGGACCCGCAGCGGTTCGACGAGCTGGTCTCCGACGCGCTCGACCTGATCCCGCCCGCGCTGGCGGCCGCGATGGACAACGTCGTCGTCCTCGTGGAGGACCGCCACCCGGACGACGCCGAACTGCTCGGCCTCTACGAAGGGGTGGCGCTCACCGAACGCGACTCCGACTACGCCGGGTCGCTGCCCGACGCCATCACCATCTACCGCGAGGCGCTACTGGACGCCTGCGACTCCGCCGACGACGTCGTCGAGGAGGTGGCGATCACGGTCATCCACGAAATCGCCCATCACTTCGGCATCGACGACGACCGGCTGGAAGAACTGGGCTGGGCCTGACGCCCCTGAACCCCTTGTGCGGGCGCGGCAACCCCATTATGTCCGGGCCGGGTGCTATGAACGGCTTATGAGCGCTGAATGCCGCGAGTGCCGGGCGGGCTTGGATCACTGCCACGGCACCATCATTCGTCATTCGCTGCGCCGGTGGGAATGCACGGAGCCGGACTGCGACAGCCCCGAGCTGTTGGTACACACCTTCGTGATCGACTGCGATGCCGTCGGCTGCGCCTGTGCCGACGAGTCGCTAGCCCATCGGATCGGTGCCTGAGCGCACGGCGTCGGCGACGGGCGTCGCGTCGGCCTGGGGGTAGAACGGCGGCGTCAGGTTTCCCCACCGCACGCAGCTCCACCTCCCGTCGGTGATCGGGGCCAACACCACCGATTCGGCGTTGTCGAGATGGTTGTCCAGCGCGAAGTTGCCGTCCACCCCGGCCAGCACCGCCGAGGCCAGCCGGATCGCCGCGCCATGGCTCACGACGACGATGTCGCCGTTCCACTCGTCGTCGTCGAGATAGCGCATCCGCAGTTCGGTCAGCGCCGGCACGTAGCGGTCCAAGACGTCGTTGCCGGTCTCCCCGCCGGGCAGGGGCACGTCGAGGTCCCCGCGGTGCCACTGTTCGTAGATCGCGTTGAACTCGGCGACCGCCTCGTCGTCGCTGCGGTTTTCCAGCCGCCCGACCTGCACCTCGTGAATCCCGGCGACTTGCCGGGCGCCCAGTTCGACTTCCACGCCGATCACCTCGGCCGTCTGCCACGCCCGGGTGGCCACCGAGTGCGCCAGCAGCGCCGGGCGTCCCGAATCGCGGGCGAACGCGCGGGCCTGGTCACGGCCCAACGGCGTCAGCTCCGCGCCGGGAGGCCGGGTGTCCAGCCTGCGCTCGACGTTGCCGTAGGACTGCCCGTGCCGCAACAGCACCAAACGACCGCCCATCGCTCCCTACCCCCCCGCCCCGGACGTCTGGTCCGGTTTGCCTTCCCGCAGTCGCGCCAACCAGCGCGAGGCCTCGTCCGCCGGCGGTGGCGGCACCCCGACGGCCGACCCCGTCGGCCAGGAACCCAGATATCTCACATCGGCACAACGACGGTGCAACGCCTTGAGTGCCTCGGCGACGGCGCCGTCGTCGACGTGGCCGACACAGTCGGCGAAGAACAGATAGGTTCCGAGTTCGGTTCTGGTCGGCCTGGACTCGATTCGGGTCAGGTCGATGCCCCGAATGCCGAATTCGGCCAGCGCGGACAGCAGCGCACCCGGCACGTTGTCGATCCGCAACACCACCGCGGTGCGATCGGCTCCGGTGCGGGCCGGGGGCGGACCCGGCAGGCCGATCAGCACGAAGCGGGTGCGGGCGTTGGGTTCGTCGACGACGCCTTCGGCCAGGGCGGTCAGTCCCCAATGCGCGGCGGCCAGCGGGGAGGTCACCGCGGCGTCGGCCTGGCCCTCGGCCACCTGCCGCGCCGCGTCGGCGTTCGAGTACGCCGGCCGCAGCTCGACGCCCGGCAGCTGGGCCGCCATCCACTTGCGCACCTGCGCCACCGCCACCGGGAAGGCGGCCAGCGTGCGCACGTCGCGCGCGCCCAGGCCCGGTTTGACGACGATGCTGAACGCCACATCGAGGGTGGTCTCGGCGAACACCTGCAGAGGCGAACCGATCGCCAGGCTGTCCAGCGTGGGGCTGACCGAGCCGTCGATCGAGTTCTCGATGGGCACGCACGCGTAATCGGCGTTGCCGTCGCGGACCGCGTTGAGCGCCGCCGGGGTGCTTTCGAGCGGGATCCGCCGCACGGGCCCCGGCTCCTGACCGGGCACCAGGCCGGCGGCGGTGATTTGCAGGAGCGCCGCCTCGGTGAAGGTCCCTTCGGGACCGAGGTATGCGATGCGGACCACGCCCCAACCCTAACGGCGCTCGACGCCGCACGAACCTTGCGACGCGGGCGACCGTAAGTTAACTTAGGCTTACCTAATTAGCGGAGGAGAACTATGGCACTGCCGAGCGGCCGGGCACCGACGACCCCGGAACGCATTCGCAGCGCCTGCGCGCGGGCCGGTGGCGCGCTGCTGGCCTTGGAAGGCGGGCCGGCGCGACGGGACCCGTTCGCTTCGCCGGTCCACCACCTGCTGCCCGACGGTTCCTTTGCGCTGGCCATCCCCGTCGACGCCGGCGAACCCGTCGCCGGATCGCAGGCGCTGCTGGAGCTGACGGACTACGCCCCACTGCCGTTGCGGGAACCGGTGCGTTCCCTGGTGTGGGTGCGCGGCCGCCTGCAGCGGGTCCCGGCTGACGCCGTGACCGACACGCTTGACCGGATCGCCGCCGCGTACCCGAACCCGGCGTTGCTGCAGGTCGAGACCCCGCGGTCGGGGCCGTCCGGCGGAGAGCCGCGGTACGCGCTGTTCCGGCTGGAGATCGCCTCCGTCGTCGTCACCGACGCCACCGGCGCCGAGCCCGTCAGCGTCGCGGACCTGCTCGCCGCCCGGCCCGACCCGTTCTGCGACGTCGAGGCGAGCCTGCTGTGGCACCTGGACACCGTGCACAACGACGTGGTCGCGCGGCTGGTGTCGAAGCTGCCGGCGCCGCTGCGGCGGGGGCAGGTGCGCCCACTGGGGCTCGACCGGTACGGCATGCGGTTCCGCGTCGAAGCGACCGACGGCGACCACGACGTCCGGCTGCCTTTCCACAAGCCGGTGGACGACATGACCGGGCTGAGCCAGGCGATCCGGTTGCTGATGGGTTGCCCGTTCATCAACGGACTACGAGCCCGCAGGTAGCCCGCGTACGTTAGCCGGGTGAACGGCGACCGAGCACCGCACCGGCGCGCGCCCCGACCGCCGCGGAGGCCGGAGCCGCCGCAGGTGATCGCCCGGGCCGATCCGCCCACCGCACCGCTGCGACGCCCGGTGCCCACACCACCAGCGCCGAAGCCGCCGCCGCCCCCGAGGCCCGTCGGCCCGAGGGCGCGCCGCAACCGCCGCTGGGTCCGGGCGGTGGCGCTCACGACGTTGATCGGCGCGCTGCTCGCCGGCGTCGGTGTCGTGGCCGGGGCGGCTTGGTTCGACGCCGAGCTGCACCGCGAACAGGCGCTGACCGACTATCCCGACCGGCCCGCGGCGGGCCGCGGCACGAATTGGCTGATCGTCGGCTCCGACAGCAGGCAAGGCCTCACCGCCGAGCAGCAGCGCGACCTGGCCACCGGCGGCGACGTCGGCAACGGTCGCACAGACACCATCCTGCTGGTGCACGTGCCCGCGCCCGGATCGAGCACCCCGCCGACGGTGGTGTCGATCCCGCGGGACTCGTACGTACCGATCCCGGATCACGGCAAGGACAAGATCAACGCCGCGTTCGCGATGGGCGGCGCGCCGCTGCTGACCCGGACGGCGGAGCAGGCCACCGGGCTGCGCCTCGACCACTACGTCGAGATCGGCTTCGGCGGCTTCGCCGGCCTCGTCGACGCGCTGGGCGGGATCACCGTGTGCCCGGCCGCGCCCATCGACGACCCGTTGGCCGGCATCGACCTGCCGGCCGGCTGCCAGAAACTCGCGGGCCGCGACGCCCTGGGCTACGTCCGGACGCGCGACACACCGCGCGCCGATCTGGATCGGATGGTCAACCAGCGCGAGTTCCTGTCGGCGCTGCTGCACCGCGCCACCAGCCCGGCGGTGTGGCTGAATCCCCTGCGCTGGTACTCGGTGCCGCGCGCGGCGGCCGACGCCATGACCGTCGACCGGGGCGACCATGTGTGGGATCTCGCCCGGCTCGGCTGGGCGCTGCACGGGTCCACGACCTCGATCACCGTTCCGATCGGCGAATTCACCGATAGCGACGTCGGCTCGGTGGTGGTGTGGAACCACCAGGTCGCCGGCAAGTTGTTCGACGCGCTCGCCACGGACGCGCCCGTGCCCGCCGCCGCCCTCGAGGGGCCGCGATAGCGCGTCTAACCGCTGCCGTCCCCGGCCCGCGCGTTCTGCAACCACGCCTTGGTGCGACCTGGGTGATGGGTGGCGAGCCAGGCCACGCCGACGTCCCGGCAGAAGTCGATGTCCTCGTACTCGTCGACGTTCCAGCAGTAGACGGCCCTGCCCTGCGCGACGGCGCGGTCCACCAGTTGGGGATAGTCCTTCAACGTCGCCAACGAGGGTCCGACGGCGGTGGCGCCGACGGCGGTGGCCGCGCTGCTGGCAAGATAGCGAGCGGTCTTGCCGAGCAGCACCGTCGGCAGCAACGGCGCGGCTCGCCGGATCCGCCAGACCGCGGCCGCCGAGAACGACATCACCACGGCGCGGGACCGGTCGGCCGAGGCGGGCGCCGCGATGCCGAAACGATGCAACGACGCGAGGAGCTTGCTTTCCACCAGGGAGCCGTAGCGCACCGGGTGCTTGGTTTCGATGAAGAGCTTCACCGGCCGGTGCCAGTCCAGAACCAGCGACACCAGGGCGTCCAGGGTCAGCAGGCTGGTGTCGCCGTGCGTGCCGTCGGCGCGCCAGCTGTCGTGCCACGCACCATATTCGAGCTCGCGCAACTCGGCGAGCGTCATGGTGCTGACCAAACCGGCGCCCGTCGATGTCCGGTCCAGACGGCGGTCGTGCACGCAGACCAGGTGGCCGTCGCGGGTCAGGCGCACGTCGCATTCCACGCCGTCGGCGCCCTGTTTGAGCGCGAGATCGTAGGCAGCCAGCGTGTGTTCGGGCCGAGCGGCCGAAGCCCCTCGATGGGCAACGACATAGGGATGCCCGGCGAGCACCTCGTCGGCCCACGTCATATCCCTATGCTGCCGGTTCCTGCCCCTCCAGCTCAACCGGACCGCCGGATGCGCGGCCGGCGCCGCGGTCCGGGCCGTCCCGCTCGACCACCACCCAACGGTGCGCGGGCCGCTGCACCGGTTTGCGCTCGAAGCCCTCGAACACCCGGGCGACCGCGGCCACCGTGACGGCGGCGAGCAGATAGGCGAACACCATCAACACGGTGTTGTTGGCGATGCCCTGGGCATCAGTGGCGAAGCCGGTGAAGATGGCGAAGATCGAGACCAGGTAGCTGAAGACCCACGCGATCCACCACTCGAGGATCGGCCGTCGCAGCCGCGCGTAGTGCTCCTCGACGGTTGCCAGCTCGATGACGTACACGGGAGCCCACAGCAGGTTTGCCAGCGGCACCACGCATCCGGCCCACAACGCGCGAACGGAACGCGACTCCGGCAGGCCGTGATGGGCGAAGACCGCGGCCCTGCGTGCGATCAGCCACCGGATCAACATCACGCCGGAGGTGAACACCGCCGCGATCGCCCCCACGCTGGCCAGCACCCCGATCCAATCCGCGACGATGGCCACGACCGAATTCAGCAGCGTGTTCCGGTTGAACACCAACAGCGCGTATCTCACGACATACACCAGGGCGGCCATGCTGAGGATCAGCACGGTCAGGAACAGCGTGGTCCGCAAGACCGGCGCGGAAGGCCCGGTCTGGGAAGGCTTTTCGGCCGCCGTCGGGGTCTGCTCAACGCGGTCGGCCAAACCCCAGCGCGGAATCACGGCGTAGCGCGGGGTGGGGCCCAGGGACCGGTGACCTCGGCGCGGAGGCGGCGCTGCGCCCGGGCGCACCGCGATCCACCGGAAGCCCGGCGGCAACCGCGGCGCGCTGCGCTGCCAGCCGGGGCCCGCGGGTCCGGCGGTCTGCCCGGCCGGTGCGTTCCATCGCGGGTCTGCCACCGGCATGTCGGGCAGAGGAGCCATCAGCGCCCCGCGGCAGCGGGGACACCAGTCACGTCGCCGCTCGCGCACGTTCCACCGCGTGCCGCACTGGGAGCACACCTGGATCACCGGACCAGCCTAGCCCCGGCGACGAGGCGGGCCGCGGTAAGCGGCCCGGTGAGAAGCGGGGCAATCCGGCACCGCCCCGGCTTGGCGGCGGTCCGCGCTAAGCGACGAGGCGGCCCGCGGTGTGCGGCGCGGGCCCGCGCATCCGGCGGTCCGGCAACCCAACACTTTCTCAGGGCTATCCACAGTTTGCACAGGTTTATCCACAGTTGCTGAGCGGGTAGCCACCGCATCAACACAGCCTCTTCGAGTCACCCGGTCCGCAACTGTGGATAACCCCCGGGTGGTACGGCTGTACCATAAACAGCCCTAACTGGTACACGAGCGAAATGAATTGCCTCGCTAACTGCTCGCAGCTGAGCCCGCCGGGACACCTGACACCGGCCGGATCCCGCCTACGTCGGTGTCGCGCGGCAATCTCCGGAAACCCCGCGCCGGCGCGCCGTCAGCCAGCGCATTTTCCAACCTCGGCGCGAGGGGTTATGATCACCGTCACGAAAAATCGTTGTGACTCACCTCACTCGAGCGGGGTGGGCTTGCAGGTGAAAGGCGCTTGATGGCCACGCATTCGTTCGGTCCGGGTTCGCCGGCCGCGTCGAACTCGTATTCCGGCTCGCCTGCCTGTAACCACAGCTATAGCGTCGCCGCCCTTCGCGCCGCCCTGATTGCGCTGGCGTTGCTCGCGGTTCTCGCCATCATCATCCTGTACTGACACTCACACCCCGGCGGGTATCCCCTCACGGCGGTCGTCCTTGCGGCGCGCGCGCGCATGGAGCAGGGTTGATTATGGCTGGCCGCCGCGTGGCAGCCCCGCGCGATGAGCGTCCGATCATCACCAACGATGCACCGAAGAAAGGAATGCTGTGGCTGTATACACCCTGCCCGACTTGGACTGGGACTTTGGAGCGCTGGAACCGCACATCTCCGGCCAGATCAACGAACTGCACCACGACAAGCACCACGCCACCTACGTCAAGGGTGCCAACGACGCCCTGGAGAAGCTGGAGGAGGCACGCGCCAAGGAGGACCACTCGGCGGTGCTCCTGAACGAGAAGAACCTGGCGTTCAACCTCGCCGGCCACGTCAACCACAGCATCTGGTGGAAGAACCTGTCCCCCAACGGCGGCGACAAGCCGACCGGTGAGCTCGCCGCGGCCATCGACGACGCCTTCGGTTCTTTCGACAAGTTCCGTGCGCAGTTCCACGCCGCCGCCACCACCGTGCAGGGTTCGGGCTGGGCGGCGCTCGGCTGGGACAGCCTCGCTCAGAAGCTGCTGATTTTCCAGGTGTACGACCACCAATCCAATTTCCCGCTCGGAATCGTGCCGCTGCTGCTGCTCGACATGTGGGAGCACGCGTTCTACCTGCAGTACAAGAACGTCAAGGTCGACTTCGCCAAGGCCTTCTGGAACGTCGTCAACTGGGCGGACGTGCAGGACCGTTACGCGGCCGCGACATCAAAAACTCAGGGATTGATTTTCGGCTGAAACCGTCTTTTTCCAGGCTGGGGCGTCACGCGTATCGCGTGGCGCCCCAGCTGTTTGCGCTGCGCAAAATCGGGGCATCTTGAGAACATGTGCGTCAGTGGCCGTGTCGGGTTGCACGGCGCCTAACCCGCAGGCATGCTTAATCATTCGAGCTACCAGTGTGGTTAGGCGAAGCCAGGCGTCACACGGAGGTCGAGATGGAAGCTGGGTCCGACCGCCCCATCGGGGTTTCCCCCTTCCATGCCCGCGGTGCCCTGAAAGGGTTTGTCATCTCGGGGCGTTGGCCGGATTCGACGAAAGAGTGGGCCCAGCTCCTGATGGTCGCGGTCAGGGTCGCGTCGTTGCCCGGATTGCTTTCCACCACAACGGTCTTCGGGGCGCGCGAGGAGTTGCCCGACGAGCCCGAGCCCGGCACCGTCGGCCTGGTGCTGGCCGAGGGCACTGTCTTTGGTGAATCGGCAATCCAGCCAGGGTATTTCGCCGACCATCAACCGCCCGCGCTGCTGATGCTGCATCCGCCGTCGGAAACCATGCCCTCGTTGCCGGAGTGCACCGGGGCCGCGTCCGGGTGCGTTCTGCTGCCGGGGCTCCCGTATCTGGGATTGGAGCACCGGGCCGCGTGGGTCGAAGCGGAGGCGGACGGGACGATCACCTCGATGGTGAGCCGCGTCGGCGTCGACCCGATCAGCCACCCCGACACGGCGATACTGGCTATGCTGCTTGCCGCGTAAGGGAATTCAAACGCGCTGATTCGGACGGCGAATCTACAGATACGGGCGTCCGAACTTGCCCGGTCGCCTGGCGCGCGGCCTCCCCACCCGTTAGCGTTGGCACCGTTAGCGAAGGGGAGTAGCCCCGAATCGCCGAGTCGACACACTGGCGCACAGCCCGGCCGGCGAACCGATCCCGACAGGGGCGGTGGGCGAGACCTTCGACCGGGTCCGGTGACCGATGCGGTCACGGACGACGTGTCGAAAGGTCGCCCGCCATGCTCGCCGCCACACTCCTCACCTTCGGGGTGGTTTTCCTCGCCGAGCTCGGCGACAGGTCCCAGCTGGTCACCATGACCTATGCGCTGCGCTATCGATGGTGGGTGGTGTTGGCGGGGGTGGCGGTGGCCGCGTGCCTGGTGCACGGGGTGACGGTGTCGATCGGCCACTTTCTGGGCGCCACGCTCCCGTCGCGTCCGATGGCCTTCGCGTCGGCGATCGCTTTCCTGGCCTTCGCGGTGTGGGCCTGGCGCGCGGACGCCGGCGGCGACGAGGGAGCGCCGACCGATCGGCAACCGCGCTTCGCGCTGCTGACCGTCGTATCCACCTTCGTCCTCGCCGAGCTGAGCGACAAGACGTCGCTGGCGACGGTCACGCTCGCCAGCGACCACGATTGGACGGGCGTGTGGATCGGCTCCACGCTGGGCATGGTGCTGGCCGACGGATTGGCGATCGGTGCGGGCACGCTGCTGCATCGGCGCCTTCCGCAACAGCTGCTGCACGTCATGGCCAGCCTGCTCTTCCTGATCTTCGGGCTGTGGATGCTGCTCGACGCCGCACTGGGGTTGCGCTCGGTCGCCGTCGCGGTAACGGCGGCGGTGCTGCTGACCGCCGCGACGGTGGTGGCCGCGCAAACTCGGCGCCGGCGCAAGCAGGAGGCTGCGCCCGCCCGGCGGTTAACCGACATCGGCTAGAGTGCCGTCGGCACCCCCCTTCTTCCCGCCGTCTCGACCCGACGTCGCCCCCGGGGTATCTCCGGGGGCCATTAAGTGCACCCCGAGCCCGTTTTCCGGGCGTGTCTCCGACCTGACAGCAAATGTTGTCGCGGACAGCCGTTCGTTGCCTGCCAGTTGCGGTGCAAGTGCCCAGCATCCTCCCCCGAATCGAGGCGCCTTTCCTGATCCCAGTCGCCCGCCACCCTCGCGGTGAACCCGGATTCTGCGGATAACCTGTGAAGTTGGCCGATTTAGTGGACACCTCAGCGAATTAGTTAGACGCTCGTTCAGTGGGTATTCGGCAGTCGCCAGCAACGTCGGCCCCGAACCACAGCGGGTTTGCACCTGGTTGCGGACCCGATCCGTCGCTACCATTGTCAGCAAATACACCTCGGCAACAGTTCACTTCTACAGCCCAGTGGAGGTCATATCGATGAGCACGACGTTCGCCGCCCGCCTCAACCGCTTGTTCGACACGGTGTATCCACCGGGGCGCGGGCCGCACACCTCGGCGGAGGTGATCGCGGCGCTCAAGGCGGAGGGCATCACGATGTCGGCTCCCTACCTGTCCCAGCTACGTTCGGGCAACCGCACCAACCCGTCGTCGGCGACCATGGCCGCCTTGGCCAACTTCTTCCGCATCAAGCCGGCGTACTTCACCGACGACGAGTACTACGAAAAGCTCGACAAGGAGTTGTCCTGGCTGGCGACGATGCGCGATGACGGCGTGCGCCGCATTGCCGTGGCCGCCGTCGGATTGTCTCCCCAGGCGCAGCAGGACGTCGTGGAGCGGGTCAACGAGCTCCGCCGGGTCGAGCGCCTCGACGCCTAGCTTGCCCGCCCCCACCTGACCGGCTGCCTTCGGTGCATTCCGATTAGGGTTGGCTCTCGGAGAGCGATCGTCCACGAGAGACCGGGAGGCGGCCGGGAATGGGCCTGTTCCGCAAGCGAAAGAGCCGCGCGACGCGTCGGGCGGAAGCCCGCGCGATCAAGGCCCGCGCCAAGCTCGAGGCCAAGCTGGCCGCCAAAAACGATGCTCGCCGGCTCAAGGCCGATCGGCGCGCCGCCGAAAAGGCTCTCAACGCGCAGATCAAGTCGCAGCGGGACAGCGACCGGACGGCCCTGAAGGTCGCCGAGGCCGAGCTCAAGGCGGCGAAGGAGGGCAAGTTGCTGTCGCCGACACGGATTCGCCGGGCGCTGACGGTGTCTCGGCTGCTGGCCCCGGTCCTCACGCCGTTGATCTATCGCGGCGCCATGGCCGCCCGCGCGGCGATCGACCAGCGGCGCGCGGACCAGCTCGGCGTTCCGCTCGCCCAGATCGGCCAGTTCTCCGGGCACGGCGCCCAGCTGTCGGCCCGGATCGCCGGGGCGGAGAAGTCGTTGCGGGTCGTGCAGGAGAAAAAGCCCAAGGACGCCGAGACCAAGCAGTTCGCCGCCGCCATCAGCGAACGGCTCGCCGACCTGGCGGCGGCCGTGACCGCCGCGGAGAACATGCCGGCCGCGCGCCGCCGGGCGGCACACGCCGCGATCACGTCGCAGCTCGACGGTATCGAGGCGGACCTGATGGCCCGCCTCGGATTGACGTGACCGCCGTACGCGTCCTGATCGCGGCCGTCGCGCTGTATCTCGGTTCGGCGCTGGGCATCCCGACGGCATGGGCGCACGTGCACGCCACCAGCGACAACCCCGTGCGCGGCGCCATGGCCATCGTCACCTTCCAGGTACCCAACGAGTCCAACACCGGCGCGGCGACCACCGCGCTGAGTGTCGGCCTGCCCAACGTCGCCGCGGCCAGCACCGAAGCCATGCCCGGGTGGACGGCCAAGCTCGACCGTGACGCGGCGTCCGGCAGCGTTCGCTCGGTGACCTGGACGGCCGCGCCGAACGGCGGGATCGGGGTGGATCAATTCGGGCTGTTCCGGGTAGCGGTGCAGTTGCCCGACACCGAGACGGTGAGCTTCCCGGCCACGCAGACCTATTCCGACGGGACCGTCGTGAAGTGGGACCAGCCGCCGTCGCCCGGCGGCGGCGAGCCGGAACACCCGGCGCCGGCGCTGACCCTCACCGCGGGGGGCGGGGCGCCGCATGAGCACCATCCCGGCGGCGGCGCGCAATCACCGAAGCCGCCGGACAACACCGCCCGTCTACTGGGCGGGGCTGCGCTGGTGGTGGCCGCCCTCGGCATCGCGCTGGTGCTGTTGCGCCGACGCGGATGAGGCGCGTCCCGGTCGCCGCGGCGGCGGGCCTGCTGCTGGCCGCGATGGTGTCGGCCGCGATCCTGCACGCACAACCGGCGTGGGCACATGCCGCGCGGGTTTCCACCGACCCCGCCGACAACGCGGTCCTCACCACCGGTCCCGACCGGGTCAGCGCGACCTTCAACGAGAGGCTGCAGACCACGTTCGCCGCCATGACGGTCGTGGGGCCCGACGCCAACGTGTGGTCGGCCGGGGCGCCGACGGTGCAGGGCGCGATCGTCGGCGTGGCCCTGCGCCCCCTCGGCCCGGCCGGCACCTACACGGTGAACTACCGCGTCACGTCGGCGGACGGCCACGTGGTGTCGGGGTCCTGGTCGTTTCGGCTGACGGTCCCGGGCACCGGAACCCCCGGACCGCCGGCCGCCGGGCCCGGCGGGGACGGCGGCGTCCCGGTCTGGCCGTTTGCGGTGGTGGCGGTGGCGCTGGTCGCCGGGGGCGGCTGGTGGGCGCTGCGGCGCAGGCCCTGAGCGCCCCGGTCGCCGGGAGCCCGCCGCGCCTCCTGGCATGATGGGACGCGAGGAAACGGCGCGCGAGACGCACCCGAGACAGCTGCAAAGGAGCGGCCGCATGGCAGACCCGCAGGACCAACCCGACCGCGAGCCCGACGGCCCACCGCCCCCGCCGGAGAAGAAACCTCCCGGCGAGGCCGCCAAGAAGGCCGCCAAAGCGCCCGCCAAGAAGGCACCTGCGAAGAAGGCCCCCGCCAAAAAGGCGCCCGCCAAGAAGGCCCCGGCCAAAAAAGCGCCCGCCAAGAAGGCGCCGGCCAAGAGCCCTGCGCCCGCGCCCCCCAGACCCGCCGAGCCGCCGCTGGGTATCCAGCAACGCATCGAAACCAACGGTGAGCTCGCCGCGGCCGCCAAAGACGCTGCCGCACAAGCCAAATCGACCGTCGATGCCGCGCCCAACCCGGTCTCACCCGAGGTCGCGCCGGCGGCATCCGGGCAGTCGCCGGTGCCGCTGATCGTCGCGGTGGCGCTCAGCCTGTTGGCGATCGTGCTGATCCGGCAGCTGCGGCGCCGCTGAGGTGGCCGTGCCGTTCCGGCCGACCGCCGACCTCGTCGACGACATCGGCCCCGACGTACGCAGCTGCGACCTCCAATTCCGTCAGTTCGGCGGCCGCCCCGAATTCGCCGGTCCGATCAGCACGGTGCGCTGCTTCCAGGACAACGCGCTGCTGAAATCGGTGCTCTCGGGCCCCGGCGACGGCGGCGTGCTGGTGATCGACGGCGCCGGCTCGCTGCACACCGCGCTCGTCGGGGACGTCATCGCCGAATTGGCCCGATCCAACGGCTGGGCGGGAGTGATCGTCAACGGTGCGGTGCGTGACGCCGCCGCGCTGCGCGGCATCGAGATCGGCATCAAGGCGCTGGGCACCAACCCGCGCAAGAGCAGCAAGACCGGCTCCGGCGAGCGCGACGTCGAGATCAGGCTGGGCGGCGTCAGTTTCGTGCCCGGCGAGATCGCCTACAGCGACGACGACGGCATCGTCGTCGTGCCGTCCGTCAACCCCTAAGCGGCAACCGCCGCACGCTTTTTCGCGAACCGCAACCCCTCGTCGGCGATCTTGCCGCGCCGGATCAACTGGATGTCGCGCAGGTAGTTCTGGTTCAGCCGCCACGGCTTGCGTGAGCCCTGCTTGGGCAGCTCGTCGAGCGAGCGCAGCACGTATCCGGGCGTGAATTCCATGAACGGGCGTTCGTCGACCTCCGAGCCGGGGTGGTCGACCACGACCGTCTCAAAGTCGTTGTCGTCCATGTAGTTCAGCAGGCGGCACGCGAACTCCGAGACGAGGTCGGCCTTCAGCGTCCAGGAAGCGTTGGTGTACCCGACCGTGTAGACCATGTTCGGCAGCCCGGACAACATCATGCCCTTGTAGGCCATCGTCTTGGTCAGGTCCACCTGCTGCCCGTCGACGGTGACCGTCGCGCCGCCGAACAGTTGAAGGTTCAATCCCGTTGCGGTGACGATGATGTCGGCCGGAACCTCCCGGCCTGAGGCCAGCCGGATGCCGGTGGGCGTGAACCGGTCGATCGTGTCGGTGACCACGTCGGCCTTGCCGTGCCGGATGGCGCGGAACAGGTCGCCGCTGGGCACCAGGCACAGCCGCTGGTCCCACGGATTGTAGTGCGGGCCAAAGTCTTTCTCGACGTCGTAGCCCTCGGGAAGCTGGCGCTGCACGTAGCTCAGCAGGATCTTGCGCATCCGCTTCGGCCACTTCTGGCAGGCGCCGTACAGCGCGGCCTGGCGCAGCACGTTCTTCCAGCGGATCGCGAAGTAGGCCATGTTGTCGGGCAGCCAGCGGTTGAGCTGCTCGGCCAGCTTGTCCCGCTTGGGCTGCGAGACGATGTAGGTCGGCGATCGCTGCAGCATCGTCACGTGCCCCGCACCCGATTCCGCCAGGGCGGGAATCAACGTGACCGCGGTCGCGCCACTGCCGATGACGACAACGTTCTTGCCGGCGTAATCCAGGTCCTCCGGCCAGTGCTGCGGGTGGATGATCGGGCCCGCGAAATCCTCCGAGCCGGCGAACGTCGGCGCGTAGCCCTGCTCGTAGTTGTAGTAGCCGCTGCACAGGAACAGGAATGTGCAGGTGAGTGTGGTTGGGGTGCCGTTGTTTTCGATCTGCAGGGTCCAGCGGTTTTCCGCATTCGACCAGTCGGCGCTCACCACCCGCTGGTTGAGCCGGATGTGCTTGTCGATGCCGTACATCGCCGCAGTGCCCTTGACGTAGTCGAGAATCGGGCCGCCGTCGGCGATGGCCTGGCGCTCGGTCCACGGGCGGAACCTGAAGCCCAGCGTGTACATGTCCGAGTCGGACCGGATGCCGGGGTAGCGGAACAGGTCCCAGGTGCCGCCCATCGCCGCCCGCTTCTCGAGGATGGCGTAGCTCTTGGTCGGGCAGCGGTCCTGCAGGTGCCAGGCCGCGCTCACGCCGGAGATGCCGGCGCCCACGATGACGACGTCGAGGTGCTCAGTCATGTGGCCCACGCTATCAACGCAGTGTCGAACGAGTCAACGGGCTGTCGAAACTTTCAACAACGTGTAAAGTAACGTGCCGTGACGACCGCCGGCCCTACTCGCGCCCTTCGCGGCCGCCGCGCACTGCGCCCCTCCGGTGACGACCGCGAGCAGGCGATCCTCGCCACCGCCGAGCGACTGCTGGAAGAGCGTGGTTTTGCCGGCATCTCCGTCGACGACCTCGCCAAGGGCGCCGGCCTGTCCCGGCCGACCTTCTACTTCTATTTCAAGTCCAAGGAAGCGGTGCTGCTGTCGCTGCTGGAACCGGTCATCGCGCGGGCCGACTCCGAGTTCGACGGCGCGGTGCAGCGCCTGCCGGAGGACCCGCGTCGCGTGTGGCGCAACGGCATCAAGGCGTTCTACCGCGCGTTCAGCTCGCACCGCACGCTGGCCCGCGCCGCCACAGAGGCGCTGGCCACCAGCTCCGAGCTCCGCGCGGTGTGGCTGGGATTCATGCAGAAGTGGATCGACCAAACCGCGGCCATGATCACGGCCGAACGCGCGCGCGGCGCCGCCCCGGAGACCATCCCGGCCGCCGACCTGGCGACGTCGCTGAACCAGATGAACGAACGCACGATGATGGCCGCGCTCGCGGCCGAGGCCCCGGCGGTCGACGAGGACCGGGTCGTCGACACCCTCACGCACATCTGGGTCACCAGCATCTACGGCGAATCGGGCTAGGCTGTCGCAGCCGCATGGGAACATACGTTCGTGCGGTGTGAAGCGTCCATCCTGCACGCGGACCTGGATTCGTTCTATGCGTCCGTCGAACAGCGCGACGACCCGACCCTGCGGGGGCGTCCGGTGATCGTCGGCGGCGGGGTCGTGCTGGCCGCCAGCTACGAGGCCAAGGCCTACGGCGTGCGCACCGCGATGGGCGGCGCGCAGGCCCGCCGCCTGTGCCCGTCCGCCGTGGTGGTGCCGCCGCGGATGAACGCCTACTCCCGCGCCAGCGACGCCGTGTTCGAGGTCTTCCGCGACTGCACCCCGATCGTGGAGGCGCTGTCGGTGGACGAAGCCTTCCTCGATGTCGGCGGCCTGCACCGGGTCTCCGGCACGCCGGTACGGATCGCGGAACGGCTGCGCGCCGACGTGCGCGACCGCGTCGGCCTGCCCATCACCGTCGGCATCGCCCGGACTAAGTTCCTCGCCAAGGTCGCCAGCCGGGAAGCCAAGCCCGACGGGCTGCTGCTGGTGCCGCCCGACCAGGAGTTGGCGTTCCTGCGTCCGCTGCCGGTGCGCCGGCTTTGGGGCGTGGGCGCGAAGACCGCCGAGAGGCTGCACGCGCACGGCATCACGACCGTCGCGGACGTCGCCGAGCTCAGCGAGTCGACGCTCGCCTCGATGCTGGGCGGGGCGATGGGCCGCCAGCTGTATGCGCTGTCGCGCAACATCGACCGCCGCCGGGTGAACACCGGCGTGCGCCGCCGCTCCGTGGGCGCGCAGCGGGCGCTGGGCCGCGCCGGCAACCGCATGTCGGCGGCCGAGGTCGACGCGGTGGTGGTGAACCTGATCGACCGCATCACCGCCCGGATGCGCGCCGCCGGGCGCACCGGTCGCACGGTGGTGCTGCGGCTGCGCTTCGACGACTTCGGCCGGGCGACCCGGTCACACACTCTGCCGTGGGCCACCTCGTCGACACAGCCGATCCTGGCCGCCGCGCGGCAGCTCGTCGCGTCCGCGGCGCCCCTCATCGCGGAGCGCGGCCTGACCCTGGTCGGCTTCGCGGTGTCGGGCATCGACCGCAGCGGCGCGCAGCAATTGATGCTTCCGTTCGGTGGGGGTAGGCCGACCGTCGATGAGGCAATCGATCAAGTGCGCCGTCGCTACGGCAGATCCGCCCTCACGCCGGCGGTGTTGGTCGGCAGGGACCCGGGCTTCGAGATGCCGCACCTCCCCGACTGACGCAGCCGCACCCGGTCCAGCACGCCCGCGCTAGATCGCCTCGCCGGTCAGCGCCTCCTCGCTGGCGAAGCAGGTCATCGGCACCCGGCGTCTGAACAGCAGTGACTCCATGGCGCTGCCGGTAACCGGGCGCGAGAACAGAAAACCCTGCGCCCGATGACATCCGTGCTCCAACAGGGTCTGTACGGCGGCCGGCGTCTCGACGCCCTCAGCGACCAGTTGCAGGCCGAAGGCCTCCGCGAGGCCGATGATGGCGCGAACGATGGCCAAGTCGCTGGTGTTGGTGTCCAGGTCGCGGACGAATCCGGCGTCGATTTTCAGCATGTCGACCGGAAGGGATTTCAGGTGCGACAGCACCGCATACCCGGTGCCGAAGTCGTCGATGGCGATCTGGACCCCGACCTCCTTCAACTCCGCGAGGGTTCGCCGAGTGGTTTCGATGTCGCGAACCACGGCGCGCTCGGTGATCTCCAGGCACACCGATCCGCCGTCGATGCCGAACTCCTCGATGGTGTCGGCGACGCTGCGGACGAAATTCGGGGTGATCAGCTGAACGGGCGACACGTTGATGCGCATTGTCGCGCCGTGTCCCACCCCGTTGGATTGCCACCGGCTGAACTCGGCGCAGGCGCTTCGCATGACCCATCGGCCCAGGTCTGCGGCGAGGTTGGTCGATTCGGCCACGCCGATGAACGAATCCGGTAGCAACAGCCCGCGCGTCGGGTGCCGCCAACGGACCAGCGCCTCGGCGCCCAGGATTTCGCGGGTCAGCAAGTCGACTTCGGGCAGGTAGTGCAGCAGCAGGGCATCGCTGTCGATGCCGGCCTGCAGATGGAACTCGATATCGTTGCGGAAGACGATATTGCGAGAGATGTCGCTGGTGCACACCACGACCTGGTTGCCCCCCGCGCGCTTGGCCGTCAGGGCGGCCTCGTCCGCTCGGCGAAGTAGATCCGCGGTGTTGTCGTGTCCCGGCTTACCCACCGCCATCCCGATGCTGACGGAGGGAGTGATCACGTCGTCGCCGATCTTCAATGGCGCGCACAGCGTCCTCTGAAGCCGCTGCGCGAGTGATTCCGCGCTCCTGGTGAGCATCGCCCGGTCCGAGAAGACGAGGAACTCGTCCCCGCCGATCCGACCGATCGTGCCCTGGTCGCCCAAGCTTGCCTGAAGCCGTTCGGCGAAGACCTTGAGGAAGTAATCGCCGGCGGGGTGGCCGAAGTAATCGTTGATCGCTTTCAGCCGATCGAGATCGAAATACAAGACCGCGACGGGTCCGGGGCGTCCCGCCGCGAGTCTGTCGGAGAGGCGCGCGACAACCGATCGACGATTGTGCAGGCCGGTCAGATCGTCATGCTCAGCCAGGTGCCGAAGCCCTTCTTCGGCGGCGATGCGGGCCTGAAGCTGGGCGAACAGAGTCGCCACCGCCCCCAGGGTGCCCAGCTCTTCCTGCTTCCACTTCTTGCGGCGATAGTTGACGAAGCCGAGTACACCCGTGGTCACCCCTCTGGTAACCAGCGGAGCGGCCGCCATCGACGGTGTCGCGATGCGGCGTCTTCCCGTTTGGCGCTGAAAGGCCTTGTACGCATAGGTCGTCGCGGCCGACGGCCGGATCACCACCGGTTCCGTGGGCTGTACCGCGAGCGGTTCCTTGCCGTGCGCGCAGGGGCCGAAGACGTCGTCGGCGCTGGTGAAGTCGACGATCGGCAAGAGATCCGCTTGTGGGCGGTCGGGTCGCGACGGCCATTCCGCGATCAATTTGGAGGCCGCGATGGCCGGGTCGTTGTGGCGTAAGAAACCGGTGTCCGCGTCGAACATGCGAACAAGCCTCGCCAGTACCTGTTGGCTCACCGTCGTGGCGGTGTACGCATTCGCCTCCATCAGTTGGGCGGCAACGGAGTTGACGAATCCTAGACCGCGCGACACGGTGCCTCGATCGCCGTCCTGCGGACAGTCTCACCAGGTTCACGCACGTCACCAGGCAAGTCGGGCCATGCCGACCAGGGCCGGAGCGGTGGCCCGGTCATCGTCGGACCACCGACGACATCCAGGTTTTGCCGCTGACCCGCCGGCGAATCGGATGGTCTCTTCGGCGCCGGCAGTTCGGGCCGCCGCCTACCGAGCGTGTGCCGGGTGGCGCAAGCCTTCCGCAGGGTGGAGCGTTCGCCAGCATCTGCTCGATCTGGTTCCACGCCACATTCCTTCTCGTCCGTTTCGCTGACGACGCCGTGGCCGGCGCACGCTTCTTGCCGGCCGGCGTCCCTGTCCGCCGGTGTGACGATCCCGCGCACGGATCCCCAAGCGTGTCGAGGCCGGCGGGCTCGCCATACCTAATCTACAGTCAATGACGCATAAACGGTACGTCGAGTTTGGATTTGACCCATTTTTATTATGTGTCGTACGTCACTGGCGGTCTGACGCGTGAGTGAAACGGCCCCCCGCTGCCTCACCTACCCGAGCGCTGCCGTCCACTCCAGCAGCTGGTCGGCCGGCCAGGTGTTGACGATCCGCTCGACCGGCACGCCCGCGTCCAGCGCGCGCTGGGCGCCGTAGCCGAGGAAGTCCAGCTGGCCGGGCGCGTGCGCGTCGGTATCGATGCTGAACACGCAGCCGATCTCGAGCGCCAGCTGGAGCAGCCGGGTCGGCGGGTCCCGGCGTTCGGGACGGGAGTTGATCTCCACGGCCGTCCCATGGTCGCGACAAGCGGTGAACACCGCCTCGGCGTCGAACTTCGATTCGGGCCGGATGCCGCGCCCACCCGCGACCAGCCGGCCGGTGCAGTGGCCCAGCACGTCGGCGTGCGGATTGGAGACGGCGCGCAGCATGCGCCGCGTCATCGCCGGCGCATCCATCGACAGCTTCGAGTGGACGCTGGCCACGACGACGTCGAGGCGCTCGAGGAGCTCGGGTTCCTGGTCCAGGCCGCCGTCCTCGAGGATGTCGACCTCGATTCCGGTGAGGATGCGCATCGGCGCAAACTGGTCGCGCAACCGGTCGATGACGTCGAGTTGCGCGCGCAGCCGCTCCGGCGACAGGCCGTTGGCGATGGTCAGCCGCGGCGAGTGGTCGGTCAGCGCGCAGTACTCGTGGCCCAGCGCCGACGCGGTGGCCATCATCTCGTCGATCGGCGCCGACCCGTCCGACCAGTTCGAGTGCAGGTGCAAGTCGCCGCGCAGCGCGGACCGGATGTCTCCGCCACCGAGATCTTCAGCGGCGGAACGCAATTCGACCAGGAGGTCGGGTTCTCGACCCGACCAGGCCTGGTCGATGACCTTCGCGGTCTTGGGACCGATGCCCGGCAACGTCTGCCAGCTGTTGGCCTGCCCGTGCCGCTCCCGCGCCGCGTCGTCAAGCGCTTCGACGATGTCGGCGGCGTTGCGGTAGGCCATCACCCGCCTGGGATCGTGGCGGCTGCGGTCCTTGTAGTAGGCGATCTGCCGCAGCGCCGTTACCGGGTCCATGGCTCCAGTGTGCCCAGGCGGTGACTGCAAGCGCGGCCGAGCCTGGCGCCGCGGCTCCCTGCCCGTTTTGCAGTGGGTCGGCTGGCCCAGGTTCTAGTGTTGTAGCCGGCAAACGTCGGCGCAGGGATCAGGTGTCGCGTTCGCAGCGTGCGACGAGGTGAGGAGTCGGCGATGAGCGACGCCGCAGACACCACAATGGGGTCGCGCGCGGGGTCGATGTTCGGGCACTATCGGCTACACCGACTGCTTGGCCCCGGCGGGTTCGGCGAGGTGTATGAGGCCGAAGACACCGTGCTGCATCGCCTGGTGGCGCTGAAACTGATCGCCGCCCGCTACTCGCACGATCCGGTGTTTCGCGAGCGGCTGTTTCGTGAGGCCCAGCACGCGGCGCGGTTACATGATCCGCACGTGGTCCCCATCCACGGCTGCGGAGAGATCGACGGGCAGCTCTATATCGACATGCGCCTGATCAAGGGCATCAACTTGCAGGCCCTGCTGGCCCGCGAGGGGCCGCTCGACCCGCCTCGTGCGGTGGCCATCGTGCGTCAGATCGCGTCGGCGCTCGATGCAGCTCATGCCGATCAGGTGACGCACCGCGACGTCAAACCCGGCAACATCCTCGTCAACCGGGACGACTTCGCCTGCCTGGTGGATTTCGGGTTGGCCAACGCGGCGGGCGAGGCGAAGTTGACCAGCACCGGCACCACCATCGGCACGTTCGCCTACATGGCCCCAGAGCGGTTCGGCAACGCTGAAGTGACCGCCCGGTCCGACATCTACGCACTGGCGTGTGTGCTCTATGAATGCCTGACCGGCTCGCAGCCCTACGCGCCGGGTGATCTGCCCGCCTTGATCACCGCGCACCTCACGGCCCCTATCCCGCGTCCGAGCCAGTGTCGACCAGACATCCCCGCCGCGTTCGACGAAGTGATCGCGCGGGGCATGGCCAAAGACCCCACGCAGCGCTACGCGAGCGCCGGGGATCTCGCCCTCGCCGCCCAACACGCCCTGGGCAACCCCGACCGAGACGACGCCGACACCATCCTCATCGGTAGCGGCGCCAGCCCGGCATCCGAGACCATTGCGGCGCCAACACCGTTGGCGCCCGCCGACACCCTCGTCGTCACACCACTGGCCGCAGCACAGACAGCGGAGGTTCCCTCGACCGACACGCCGACGCGGCCGACTGCGCCGAACCTGGTGCCATCAGCAAAGCCGGAGCGGCCTCAACGCCCCAGTCCCGCAAAGAGATTCAGCGGCAAGCGGCGGCTGGCGGTCGCGGTGGGTGCCGTCGCGCTGACCGCCGCCGCCATCGTCGGCATAGTGATCATGGTCGGGCAGAGGTCGGCGCCCCCGGCGACGCCGCCCCCGGCGCCGCCGCCGCCGGCCGCCAAGCCGTCCCAGGCGGTGCTGCTCGCCGGTGTCGAGGATCCCCGGGGTGTCGCGGTGGACAGTGGCGGCACCGTCTACGTCGCCGAAAGCGGCAACGACAAGGTGCTGACGCTGCCCCCAGGATCCACCACCCCGACGGTGCTGCGGTTCACCGGCCAGCGCGACACCCTGGGGATCGCCGTGGACGGCCGGGGCACGGTCTACTTGACGGACTCGATCGACAACGAGGTGGCGGCGCTACCCGCCGGATCGACGATCCCCACGGTCCTGCCGTTCACCGGCCTCGACTATCCGTCCGGGGTCGCGGTGGACGGCAACGGCACCGTCTACGTCGCCGACACGGGAAACCACCGGGTGCTGGCGCTGGCCGCGGGATCGACGACCCAGCGAACGCTGCCGTTCACCGACCGGCCTGACGCGTGCGGGGTGGCGGTGGACGGCAAGGGCGCCGTCTACGTCACCGACACGCGTAACAACCAGGTGCTGATGCTGCCCCCGGGCTCCAACACTCCGACGGTGCTGCCGTTCACGGGGCTCGGCTATCCATCCGGTGTCGCGGTGGACAGCAGCGGCGCCGTCTACGTCGTCGACTCGAACAACCACCGGGTGCTGAAGCTGCCCGCCGGATCCACCACCCCGACGGTGCTGCCGTTCGCCGGCCTCAAAAGCCCCTGGAGTGTGGCACTGGACGGCAAGGGGGCCATCTATGTCACCGACTCGCAGAACAACCGGGTGGTGAAGCTGCCGGCGTCCTGATCGCGTTGAGTTCCCCGACACCCATGCGCCAGAACGCAATTCGACCAGCAATCGGGTTCGCGACGATCCGACCGGGCCTGGTCGATGACGTTCGCGGCGGCATCGACGATAGGCGATCACCCGCATGGGGCCGTGGCGGCGAGCGCGGCGCAGCGGGCGCTGCAGGTCCCCGCCGGCAGCGGCCGGGTCAGAAGAACTGGCCGGCGATGAACCCCGCGAGCAGCACGGCGAACCCCCCGATTTCGCCGCCGATGAGCAAGGCCATCGCGATCGCGATTCCCCGGTTGGGCCGCTCGAATTGGTTGACGGTGTCGCGCCGCGCCCCGTGGCCGATGTAGCTGAGGATGGCGCCGACGAAAAAGAAGACGACGACGCCCGCCGCGGTGAGGTTGACCCACGCCGGCCAGGCGCTGAGTTCGACGAAGGCCGCCAGCAGCAGCGTCGCGAACGAGTAGAGCAGCGCCGCGCGGTGCGCGATGTCGACGTACGGGTGCGCACGGTGATCCTCGGCGGCCATGATCTGGCGGTACTTCCACACACCGAGCACCAGCGCGAGCAGGAAGATCAGGCCGGCCGCCAACAGGGTGATCCTGGTGTCCGGGCCGAGGGTGTGGGTCATCGTCTGACGAGTTTAGTTTCCCTTAATAAACCCGGACTACCGTCGGGGTCATGCGATTCGCGTTCAAAACCTCACCCCAGAACACCACTTGGGCCGACATGCTCGCCGTCTGGCAGGCCGCCGACGACATCGACGTCTTCGAGTCCGGCTGGACCTTCGACCACTTCTATCCGATCTTCTCCGACAGCAGCGGACCCTGCCTCGAAGGCTGGACGACGCTGACCGCGCTGGCCCAGGCCACCCAGCGGTTGCGGCTGGGCACCCTGGTCACCGGCATTCACTACCGCCACCCGGCCGTGCTGGCGAATATGGCCGCGGCGCTGGACATCATCTCGAACGGACGCCTCGAACTCGGCATCGGTGCGGGCTGGAACGAGGAGGAGTCGGGCGCCTATGGCATCGAGCTGGGTTCCATCAGGGAACGCTTCGACCGATTCGAGGAAGCCTGCCAGGTGCTGATCAGCCTGCTGAGCGAGGAGACCACGGACTTCGCGGGCAAGTACTACCAACTCAAAGGCGCCCGCAACGAGCCCAAGGGCGTGCAGCGCCCGCACCCGCCGATCTGCATCGGCGGCAGCGGCGAGAAGCGCACCCTCCCGATCACCGCGCGCTACGCCCAGCACTGGAACTTCGCCGGCGGCCCGCCCGAATTGTTCGCACAGAAGCGCGACGTGCTGGCCGCGCGGTGTGCGGACATCGGTCGGGACCCCAAGGAGATCACCATGTCGGCTCATCTGCGCCTCGAGCCGGACCTGGACTACGGGAAGGTGATGGCCGATGCCGCCGCCCTGGGCGCCGAGGGACTGGACCTCGGCATCGTCTACCTCCCCCCGCCGCACGACCCCGCCGTCCTGGAACCGTTGGCGGAGGCGATCCGGGATTCGGGGTTGTGGGACGGCTGATCCCGAGCAAACTCCGCCGGAATCGTGAGGTGGCGCCTACACCCCGAACAGCATCAGCTCTTCGGCGGTGATCAGTCGTTCTTGCTTAGCGGGGAATTCGCGGCTCTTCACCGGGTGACGTAACCACGACCAGGCGATTCGCCCCATCCGCGACCGAGGTACCGGGTTGACATTCACAGTGACCACTCCTGCGATCGGTCCGTTCTGGCGGGACTCCCCCGTGACTACTCTGTGACAGAGCCCACAACGAACCATTAGACAACAACCGCCTGGCAAACGTGGGCAGAAACGCCGAATTGAATTCTTCTGTTTCTGGTGTGACCGATGTGACTAAGTAAGGGGCGTCGCGGTCGGCTTGATGGGCGCCGGCAAGGCCGTCGAACCCATCAGGAACCGGTCCACGCCCGCCGCGGCGGCCCGGCCCTCAGCTATCGCCCAAACGATCAATGACTGGCCACGACCCATGTCACCGGCAACGAAAACGCCGGGCACCGAGGTGTCGAAGTCGGCGCCGCGCGCGACGTTGCCGCGATCGGTGAGCTTGACGTCGAGGTCGGTGAGGAGCCCCGGCTTCTCCGGACCGACGAATCCCATCGCCAGCAACACCAGATCGGCCTCGAGTTCGAAGTCGGAACCCTCGACTTTGACGAACTTGCCGTCCTGCATCGTCACCTCGTGGGCCTTCAGCCCGGTCACGTGGCCGTCCTTGCCGACGAACTCCTCGGTGTTCACCGAGAACACCCGCTCGCCGCCCTCTTCGTGCGCCGACGAGACCCGGTACATCAGCGGGTAGGTCGGCCACGGGGTCGATTCCGCGCGCGCGTCCGGCGGGCGCGGCATGATCTCGAACTGGTGCACCGCGATGGCGCCCTGCCGGTGCACGGTGCCCAGGCAGTCGGCCCCGGTGTCACCGCCGCCGATGATGACGACCCGTTTGCCCTTGGCGGTGATCGGCGGCTGGCCGTCCTCGTCCAAGACGTCATCGCCCTCCTGCACGCGGTTGCCCCACGGCAGGAACTCCATCGCCTGGTGGATCCCGTCGAGCTCGCGGCCGGGAATCGGCAGATCGCGCCAGGCGGTGGCTCCCCCGGCGAGCACCACGGCGTCGAAGTCGGCGCGCAGCTGTTCGGCGGTGACGTCGACGCCGACGTTGACGTTCGGCCGGAACTCCGTGCCCTCGGCGCGCATCTGGTCCAGCCGCCGGTCCAGGACGCGCTTTTCCATTTTGAATTCCGGGATGCCGTAGCGCAGCAGGCCGCCGATGCGGTCGTCGCGCTCGAAGACGGTCACGGTGTGGCCCGCGCGCGTCAGCTGCTGGGCGGCGGCCAGCCCGGCGGGCCCCGAACCGACCACGGCGACCGTCTTTCCGGTCCGCTGATCGGGCGGGAGCGGCACCACAAAGCCTTCCTCGAAGGCCCGGTCGATGATCTCCAGCTCGATCTGCTTGATCGTCACCGGATCCTGGTTGATGCCCAACACGCACGCCGGCTCGCACGGCGCCGGGCACAGCCGGCCGGTGAAGTCCGGGAAGTTGTTGGTGGCGTGCAGCCGTTCGATCGCGTCGCGCCAGCGGCCCCGGCGCACCAGGTCGTTCCACTCCGGGATCAGGTTGCCCAGCGGACAGCCGTTGTGGCAGAACGGAATACCACAGTCCATGCAGCGGGTCGCCTGCTCGCGCAGGGTCTCTTCGCCGAAGTCCTCATAGACCTCGTGCCAGTCCTTCAGCCGCAGCGGGACAGGGCGGCGCTGCGGCAGTTCCCGATGCGTGTATTTCAGGAAGCCGGTCGGATCAGCCATGCGCGGCCGCCATGATCGCTTTGTCGACATCGACGCCGTCGCGCTCCGCCTCGGCGATGGCCTGCAGCACGCGCTTGTAGTCCCGCGGCATCACCTTGACGAAGTGGCGGCACTGGCCGGGCCAATCGGCCAGGATCCGCTGGCCGACAGCCGAATCGGTGGCGTCGATGTGCGCCTGGATGGTGGCGTGCAGGTATTCGGCATCGTCCTCGTCCGGTGTCTCGAGCTCGACCATTTCGGCGTTGAGGTTCTGCGGCAGCTCACCGTCCGGGTCGTACACGTAGGCCACGCCGCCGGACATGCCGGCGGCGAAGTTGCGCCCGGTGCGGCCGAGGATGACGACCTTGCCGCCGGTCATGTATTCGCAGCCGTGGTCCCCGACGCCCTCGACCACGGCATGCGCGCCGGAGTTTCGCACCGCGAACCGTTCGCCGACCACGCCGCGCAAGTAGACCTCCCCGCTGGTGGCGCCGAACAGGATCACGTTGCCGCCGATGATGTTGTCCTCGGCGACGTAGTCCTGCGGCGCGTTGTCCGACGGCCGCACGACGATCCGCCCGCCGGACAGCCCCTTGCCGACGTAGTCGTTGGCGTCGCCGTAGACGCGCAGCGTGATCCCCCTCGGCACGAAGGCGCCGAAGCTGTTGCCGGCGGATCCGTCGAAGGTGATGTCGATGGTGCCGTCCGGCAGCCCTTGTCCGCCATAGGCTTTCGTGAGCTCGTGGCCGAGCATGGTGCCCACCGTTCGGTTGACGTTGCCGATCGTGGTGGAGAACCGGACCGGCTTGCCCGAGTCCAGGGCCTCGCGGCTCATCACGATCAACTGCTGATCGAGCGCCTTGTCCAGGCCGTGATCCTGGCGCGAGCTGCAGTACAGGTCCTGGTTCATGAACGCCGACTCGGGCTCGTGCAGCACCGGCGCGAGGTCCAGCTTGTGGGCCTTCCAGTGCGCCCGGGCCAGCGTGGTGTCCAGTGACCCAACCTGCCCGACGGCCTCGTTGAAGGTCCGGAAGCCCAACTGCGCCATGTATTCCCGCACCTCTTCGGCGATGAACAGGAAGAAGTTCTCGACGAATTCGGGCTTGCCGGTGAACCGCTCCCGCAGCACCGGGTTCTGGGTGGCGACGCCGACCGGGCAGGTGTCCAGGTGGCACACCCGCATCATGATGCAGCCCGCCACCACCAGCGGGGCGGTGGCGAAGCCGAACTCCTCGGCGCCGAGCAGCGCGGCGATCATCACGTCGCGTCCGGTCTTGAGCTGCCCGTCCACCTGGACCACGATCCGGTCACGTAATCCGTTGAGCAGCAACGTCTGCTGCGTCTCGGCCAGCCCCAGCTCCCACGGAGCACCCGCGTGCTTCTGCGAGGTCAGCGGCGTCGCCCCGGTGCCGCCGTCGTGTCCCGAGATGAGCACCACGTCGGCGTGCGCCTTGGAAACCCCGGCCGCGACCGTGCCCACCCCGTTCTCGGACACCAGCTTGACGTGCACGCGCGCCGCCGGGTTGGCGTTCTTCAGGTCGTGGATCAGCTGCGCCAGGTCCTCGATGGAGTAGATGTCGTGGTGCGGCGGCGGCGAGATCAGCCCGACGCCGGGCGTGGAGTGCCGCACCTCGGCCACCCACGGGTACACCTTGTGGCCCGGAAGCTGGCCGCCTTCACCGGGTTTGGCGCCCTGGGCCATCTTGATCTGGATGTCGGAGCAGTTGGTCAGGTAGTGCGAGGTGACCCCGAACCGGGCCGAGGCGACCTGCTTGATCGCGCTGCGGCGCCAGTCGCCATTGGGGTCGCGTTCAAATCGCTTGACGTCCTCGCCGCCCTCGCCGCTGTTGGACCGGCCGCCCAGGCGGTTCATCGCGATGGCCAAGGTCTCGTGCGCCTCCGCCGAGATCGAGCCGTAGCTCATCGCGCCCGTGGAGAAGCGCTTGACGATCTCGCTGGCCGGCTCCACCTCGTCCAGCGGAACGGGGGGACGGACGTCGCCGCGGAACTTGAGCAGCCCGCGCAGCGACGCCAGCCGCTCACTCTGGTCGTCGACCAGGCGTGTGTATTCCTTGAAGATCTTGTACTGCCCGGTGCGGGTCGCGTGCTGCAGCTTGAACACCGTCTCCGGGTTGAACAAGTGGTACTCGCCCTCGCGCCGCCACTGGTATTCGCCGCCCACCTCGAGTTCGCGGTGGGCGCGCTCGTCGGGCCGGTCCAGGTAGGCCAGCCTGTGGCGGGTCGCGACGTCGGCAGCGATGTCCTCGAGGGTGATGCCGCCGGTCGGGCAGCTCAGCCCGGTGAAGTACTCGTCGAGCACGTCCTCGGAAATCCCGACCGCCTGGAACAGCTGCGCGCCGGTGTAGGAGGCCAGCGTCGAAATGCCCATCTTGGACATGACTTTCAGCACGCCCTTGCCGGCGGCCTTGACGTAGTTGTTCAGGGCCTTGCTGCGGTCTTGCGCGCTGGAGAAGCCGTCGAAGGCGCCGCGATCGAGCATGTCTTCGATCGACTCGAACGCCAGGTACGGGTTGATGGCCGCCGCGCCGAAACCGATCAGCGCCGCCATGTGGTGCACCTCGCGGGCGTCGCCGGTCTCGACCACCAGGCCGACGTGGGTGCGGGTCCGGTCGCGCACCAGGTGGTGGTGCACCGCCGACACCGCCAGCAGCGACGGGATCGGGGCCAGCCGCTCGTCGGACTCGCGGTCGGACAGGATGATGACCCGGGCGCCGTCGGCGATCGCCGCCGACGCCTGCGCGCGCACGTCCTCGAGGGCCGCGGCCAGGCCGGAGCCGCCCTCGGTGACGGGGTACAGGCAGCGAATCACCTTCGACCGCATGCCGTGTGGGCGCCCGTTGACCTCGTCGTCGGGGTTGAGGTTGATCAGCTTGGCCAGCTCGTAGTTCCGCAGGATCGGCTGTTGCAGCACGATCTGGTGACAGGAGTGCTCGTCCGGGTTGAGCAGGTCGCGCTCGCCGCCGGTGGTGCCCTGCAGGCTGGTGACCACCTCCTCGCGGATGGCGTCCAGCGGCGGGTTGGTCACCTGGGCGAACAGCTGCTGGAAGTAGTCGTAGAGCATCCGCGGGCGCTGCGACAGCACGGCCACCGGGGTGTCGGTGCCCATCGAGCCGATCGGCTCGGCGCCGGAGCGGACCATCGGCGCCACCAACAGGTTGAGTTCCTCGTAGGTGTAGCCGAAAGTCAACTGCCGCTTCACGAGTCGCTCGTGGGGCATCCGGACGTACTTGCCCGCCGGCAGGTCGTCCAACGGAACCAGGCCCTTGTCGAGCCATTCCTGATACGGGTGCTCGGCGGCGAGTTCGGCCTTGATCTCCTCGTCAGAGACGATGCGGCCCTGGGCCGTGTCCACCAGGAACATGCGGCCGGGCTGCAGCCGCATCCGGCGCACCACCCTGGCCGGGTCCAGGTCGAGCACGCCGGCCTCGGAAGCCATCACCACCAGGCCGTCGTCGGTGACCCAGATCCGCGAGGGGCGCAAGCCATTTCGGTCCAGCACGGCGCCGATGACGGTGCCGTCGGTGAACGTCATCGACGCCGGGCCGTCCCACGGCTCCATCAACGAGGCGTGGTACTGGTAGAACGCCCGCCGCGCGGGGTCCATCGACTCGTGGCGCTCCCAGGCCTCGGGGATCATCATCAGCACCGCGTGCGCCAGGCTGCGGCCGCCGAGGTGGAGCAGTTCGAGCGCCTCGTCGAAGCGCGCGGTGTCGGAGGCGCCCGGGGTGCAGATCGGGAACAGCTTCTCGACGTCGTCGCCGAAGAGGTCGGTCTTGATCAGCGCCTCGCGGGCCCGCATCCAGTTCTCGTTGCCGTTGACGGTGTTGATCTCGCCGTTGTGGGCGATGCGCCGGAACGGGTGTGCGAGCGGCCAGGACGGGAAGGTGTTCGTGGAGAAGCGGGAGTGCACGATGCCCAGCGCACTGGTCAGCCGATCGTCTTGCAGGTCAAGGTAGAACGCCTTGAGCTGCGGAGTGGTCAGCATGCCCTTGTAGATAAAAGTCTGGCCGGAAAGGCTTGGGAAATATACGGTTTCGCGACCGGGGCCGTCCTGGCCGGGGCCCTTCGTGCCCAGCTCGTGCTCGGCGCGCTTGCGGACCACGTACGCGCGGCGCTCCAGCGCCATCCCCGAGGCGCCGGTCATGAACACCTGCCGGAAGGTGGGCATCGCGTCGCGCGACAACGCGCCCAGCGACGAGTCGTCGGTTGGCACGTTGCGCCAGCCGATGACCTGCAGGCCCTCGGACTCGGCGATCTTTTCCACCGCGGCGCACGCGGCCGCGGCGTCCCTGGAGGACTGCGGCAGGAACGCGATGCCGGTGGCGTAGCTGCCCGGCGGGGGCAGCTCGAATTCCACGACCTCGCGCAGGAAAGCGTCCGGGACCTGAATCAGGATGCCGGCGCCGTCACCGCTGCGCGGCTCGGCGCCCTGGGCACCGCGGTGTTCGAGGTTGAGCAGGGCCGTGATCGCCTTATCGACGATGTCTCGGCTGCGACGGCCGTGCATATCGACGACCATGGCTACCCCGCACGAATCGTGCTCGAACGCGGGGTTGTACAACCCAACGCGCTTGGGCGTCATATGCACCTGACCCTTCAACCAGAACGTTCTTCGCTGCCGTTACGAGCGGCTCCGACGGGGCCGCAACCGGGGGCCCCGTCGGCGTCTTGCCGATCGGCTGTGCCCCAGGTGGAGGCGAACCGTCAAGGATTCGTCCGTGCAGCGCTGAACGGTGGCCTGGAACCGGCTTCGACAAGTCGTAAAACGATATGACAATACCCGCCTGACATGCCAACTTCGTTAAGTCTAACCGCCCGCTGGCAGCGGCGTAAATTCGCTGCAGCGAACGATCGGCGACGTCGCCGACATGGACGTTTTCGGTTGATATGTTCCCGACCCCAGCGTCGATCCTACCGAACCGCTCGGCATATCCGCCAATGACGCGAGTTTGCTGTGATCACGCACACGCCCGTCGCCCCCGGTGCCGGAGCCGGCCACGCCGCGTGCTCAGCGGACAACGGGGCGAGTCGCGTCCCGGCCGCCGGCTGCCCCGGCGAAGTTTGCACGTCACGGCGTGACCGATACTGGTCCGGTACTGGTCCGGCACGCGAGGAGCCCATGAACGAGCGCGACGAATTCCTGCGCGACCGTCTGCGGCCCGACCAGCACGCCGCGCCCGCGTTGCGCCCGCCGGGCCCCCCACCCGCGGGTCCCCGTCCGGCGCCGCCGGCGCCACGCGGGCCCGCATCCAGTTCTCGTTGCCGTTGACGGTGTTGATCTCGCCGTTGTGGGCGATGCGCCGGAAC
>NZ_LZKL01000072.1 GCF_001668725.1 Mycobacterium sp. E787
TCCTGGGCCCACATCTGCTCGTATTCGGCCTCGGCCGCCGCGATCGCCGGCGCGTTCTGGCCGAACAGGTTCGACATCACCAGCGACACCAGCTGGCCGCGATTGGCCGTGATCGACCCGGGGTCCACGATGGTCGCCAGCGCGGCCTCGTAGGCGACGGCCGCCGCCCGCGCCTGGGCCGCCGACTGCTCGGCTTGCGCGGCCGCCCCGCCCAGCCAGTCCACGTACCCGGCGGCCGCGTTGGTCATGGACGCCGCCGACGGGCCCTGCCAGGCCTGCCCGGCCAGGTCCGAGGTCACGGAGCTGAATGCGCTTGCCGCCGCGCTCAACTCACTGCGGATCCCGTCCCAGGCCGCCGCCGCCTCCAGCATCGGCCCCGGGCCCGGCCCATCAAGCAGGAGCACCGAGTTGACCTCGGGCGGAAACACCGAAAAGTTCATCACTGCTCCCCTCGATCGTCGTTGATCAGACCTTCAGCAGCCACTGGAGCAACGTACATTCTCCGGCCTGCCCCATACCCCGTTAGGCGGGAATCCAATCCCGGCCGCCGCACGATCGTTGCGGACCGGACCGCAGGGATCAAGCGCTCGCAGTCGCGGTTGCGTGTGAACCCGAGCGAAGGCACACTTTGGCTCCCGGGGCTCGCTGCTGAGAAGGGACCGCGGTCATGAGCTTTTTGGTGCTCCCGCCGGAGATCAATTCGTCCCGGATGTTCTCCGGTGCCGGGTCAGCGCCAATGTTGGCGGCCGCTGCGGCGTGGGACGGGCTGGCCGATGAGTTGAGTGCGGCCGCGGGATCGTTTTCCTCGGTGACCTCGGCGTTGGCTGGTCACGCGTGGCAGGGTCCTGCATCCGCGGCGATGGCCGCCGCAGCCGTTCCGTATTCGGCGTGGTTGACCTCGGCGGCGTCTCAAGCTGCGAGTGCGGCCGCGCAGGCCAAAGCGGTGGCCGGTGCGTTTGAGTCGGCGTTGGCGGCGACGGTGCATCCGGTGGTGGTGTCGGCCAATCGCTCCAAACTGGTGTCGTCGCCAG
>NZ_LZKL01000073.1 GCF_001668725.1 Mycobacterium sp. E787
GTGCCGCCCGTGCCGCCCGCGCCGCCGGCGCCGCCGCTGCCGCTGCCGCTGCCGGCATCACCGCCGGTCCCGCCGGCGCCGCCACCGCCGCCGCCTCCGCCTCCGCTACCAGGGTCGGCCACGTCGGCGGTCTGCGAGCCCCCGTTGCCGGCGGTGCCGCCGTCACCGCCGTGGCCTCCTGTGCCGTTGGTTCCGCCGTGGGGAGTGCCGCCGCCGGTGCCGCCGGTCCCGCCACCGCCGCCGTCGCCGCCTTGATAGCTGAAGCCGGGAATGCTCGAATCGCCGTCGCTGCCCTGGCCGCCGTGACCACCGACGCCGCCGGTGCCGCCGGTGCCGCCGGTGCCCGCGGTGCCCCCGGTACCGGTACCGGTGCCGGCCGCGCCGGCCGCGCCGCCGTTGCCGCCGTTGCCGCCGAGGCCACCCGCACCGCCGGCACTTGCCGGACCGCCGCCGGCGCCACCGTCGCCGCCGGCCCCGCCGTTGCCGCCGGTGCCGCCCTGACCACCGATGCCGCCTGCGCCGTTGGTGCCGCCATGGGGAGTGCCGCCGCCGGTGCCGCCGGCCCCGCCGTCGCCGCCCTTGAAGCCGGTTTGGCCGGTGTCGAGACCCAGTGTGGCGTCCGCGCCGTTATCACCGGCCCCACCGTTACCACCCGTGCCACCGGTTCCGCCGGTACCCGCTTTGCCCGCCACACCCGCCGCGCCCGGCCCCGTGCCGGCCGCGCCGCCGGCCCCGGCGTCACCGCCGTTACCTCCGGTACCTCCGGCACTGCCGTCGCTGGCCGAACCCGCGGCACCGTCACCGCCTCTGCCGCCGCCGCCGCCGTTACCGCCTTGACCGCCCGCGCCGTTGGTGCCGCCAATGCCCGCGCTCCCGCCGTGGCCGCCGGCGCCTCCGGCGCCACCGTTGAAGCCGGTACCACCCGCTGTGGCGGACGCGTCGCCGGAGCCACCGAGGCCGCCGTTGCCACCGGTGCCGCCGGTGCCCGCATGCCCTGCGGCGCCGTGCGACCCGAGGAATCCGGCCGACCCGCCGGCCCCGCCGGCGCCGGCGGCGCCTCCGTTACCGCCCGCACCACCGGCGCTCCCGTCGCTGCCCACGCCCGCGGCACCGGCCGCGCCCATACCGCCAGTTCCGCCGTTCCCGCCCAGCCCGCCATGCCCCGCGGTGCCCAACAATCCGAGGCTGCTGCCCCCGGCCCCGCCGGCCCCGCCGGCACCACCGTCGGCTCCGGTGGCGCCCGCCGCGGTGGCTGCGGCACCGTTGCCGCCAAGGCCACCGGTGCCGCCGGCACCGGCCGACCACAACGGCAGCAGTGCCCGCTCCGCGCCGCCGGTCCCGCCGGCCCCGCCGTTACCGCCAACACCGGTGGCCCCGGCCGCGCCGGCGCTGCCGAGCCCGCCGACGCCGCCGTTGCCGCCGAACCATCCACCGGCTCCGCCGGCGCCACCGTTACCCCCGGTCGAACCGGCGGCAACGGCATCGCCACCGGCGCCACCGGCGCCGCCTCGGCCGAACAAGCCCGCATTCCCACCGGCACCACCGGCGTGACCGGCCGCGCCCGATCCGCCGTTGCCGCCATTACCGATCAAGATCCCGCCGGCCCCGCCGGCCTGCCCGGTCCCCGGCGCACCATTGGCGCCGTTGCCGATCAGCGGGCGATGCAACAGCGCGTTCGTGGGCGCATTGATCGCGCCCAACAGGTCCTGCTCGAGCATCTGCAGAGGCGAGGCGTTCGCGGCCTCAGCGGCCGCATATGCGCCCGCGCCGGCCCTCAACAGCTGCTCAAACTGCTCATGAAACAACGCCGCCTGCGCGCTCAGCGCCTGAAATTCCTGCCCATGGCTCTCGAACAGGCCGCTGATGGCCGCCGACACCTCGTCGAAGGCCGCGGGGGCAATCCCCGTCGTCGACGGTGCCGCAGCCGCCATGGCCTCCCTGATCGCCGTCCCGATGCCGTTCAAGTCGGACGACGCACTACTCAACGCCTCAGGCGCTGCGAACACAAAAGACGACATCGGGGCTCTCCTCGGTAGACCGGCGGGTATGTTCAAGCCATTTGTTAAGACCATAGGTATCTAAGAGGATCATTCGCAAGACTAAAAGTTGATGAAAATAATCAATTTCAGACTCTGCCTACGGCGCGGCCGGTGACGGTGGCCGGCCGCTTCGGTGAATGAGCGCACGCCGATGCTCGACCGCTATGCCATCGAGAAACGTGGTGGCGCAGGACGCGACATGGTGTGGCGACGCGGGAATTCACCGTGGTGCGATGCGCGCTCCACCGTGATCGAACGAACGCCTCGTCGCACCTGGCGGGAACGGCGCCGAGGCGCCAAGTGGTCAGCCGGTGACCAGGGACACCCCTAGATGCGTCGGGTGCTTGCGGCGGCTCTGTCCATCTCCCAGTAGGCGCGCAGGGCGACCAGCTTGCCCTCGTCGTCGGCCTTGTAGGTGAACACGCCCTCCGCGGTGACCTGATGGCCGCCGGCGGTGATGAGGATGTGCCCGACGTTGGCTTCTTCGTTGCCGCATTGATAGGTGTCGTGGAAGACGAACTCGATCTTGTCGGTGGGCGCGATGGCCTTGTCCCAGAAGGCGGAGATCGCGTCGCGGCCCCGGTGGCCCTTGCCTGCCGGGTCGAACGCCGACGGCCCGATCGGGTCCTCGACGATTGCGTCGTCGGCGAACACCGCCAGCCACGCTTCCTTGTCCCTGGCGATCACCGCCTCGCGCGAGCGGCGGCCTGCCTCGTGGGCGGGGTGCTTGGTCTGCTGAATGCTGGTCATAATGAGGCCTTTTCGGGTTTGTCGGCGCCGACCACCCACATCGAGTAGTACTGCGAGCCGCCGCCGTAGGCGTGCCCCAACGCCTTTCGCGCGTTGGGGACCTGGTGATCCCCGCCCTTGCCCATCACCTGAATCGCCGCCTCGGCGAAGCGGATCAGGCCCGAGGCCCCGATCGGGTTCGACGACAGCACGCCGCCCGACGGGTTCACCGGCAGCCGGCCGCCGATCTTCGTCTCGCCGGCCTCGGTGAGTTTCCAGCCTTCGCCCTCGGGCGCAAACCCGAGGTTTTCCAACCACATCGGCTCGAACCAGGAGAACGGGACGTAGATCTCGGCGGCGTCGATCTCGTCGATGGGGCTGGTGATGCCGGCCGCCTTCCACAGCGCGGCGGCCGCATCGCGCCCGGCCTGCGGGCTGACCTGGTCGCGGCCGGAGAACTGCAGAGGCTCGGTGCGCAGCGCGGTTGCGTGGATCCAGGCGACCGGATGTCCTTGTGCCACACGCGCGTCGGCGATCTCCTCGTTGCCGATGACGACCGCGGCGGCACCGTCGGAGGACGGGCAGGTCTCGTCGTAGCGGATCGGGTCCCAGAGCATGGGCGACTCCATCACCTTCTCCAGGGTGATGTCCGGCTGGTGCAGGTGCGCCAGCGGGTTGCGGGCCCCGTTGAGCCGGTCCTTGACCGCGACCATGGCGCCGATGTTCGTCGGCGCGCCGGACCGGCGAATGTACGACCGCACGTGCGGGGCGAAGTAGCCTCCCGCACCGGCGCCGACGGGCTTGATGAAGGGGATCGGAATCGACAACGCCCACATGGCATTCGATTCCGACTGCTTCTCCCACGCCATCGCCAGCACGCGCCGGTACTTGCCGGACTGCACCAGGCTGGCGGCCACCACCCCGGTGGAGCCGCCGACCGAACCCGCGGTGTGTACCCGGATCAGCGGCTTGCCGGTGGCTCCCATGGCGTCGGCCATGAACAGCTCGGGCATCATGACACCCTCGAAGAAGTCGGGCGCCTTGCCCACCACGACGGCGTCGATGTCGTCAAACGTGGATCCGGAGTCTTCCAACGCCCGGTCGATGGCCTCGCGCACCAGGCCGTTCATCGAAACGTCCTGGCGCTTGGCGACGTACTTCGTCTGCCCGGTACCGAGTACCGCGGCCAGGTGTGCTCCCGCTCCGGCCATCAGTTCTTTCCTTCCATGACCGCGACCAGGTTCTGTTGCAGGGCGGGCCCGCTGGTGGCGTGCGCGAGCACCCGCCCGGCCGAACCGTTCCAGATGTGTTGTGCCGCAAAGCCGATGCGCTCCAGTCCGGCGACGAACATGGGGTTGGCCGCCAGCGCGCCGCCGGAAGGATTCACCTTCGTCGCACCGGGGATGTTGATCGCCTCGGCGAGGATCAGGTGCTGGTGGGTGAACGGCGCACAGATCTCGGCCACGTCCAGGTTGCGGGTGTTTCCGCCGGTGGCCGCCCTGGCCGCGGCGGTGGTCGACGGTGATTCGGTGAGATCCCGCACGCCCAGCGACGGGGATTCGATGCGGTGCTCGATACCGGTGATCCAGGCAGGGTTTTCGCGCAACTCGCGCGCCCGGTCGTCGGCCGCGAGCACGATCGCGGCGGCGCCGTCGGTGATCGGGGCGATGTCGTGCCGGCGCAGCGGGTCGGCGAAGAACGGCCGCTCCAGCAATTCGTCCAAGCTGACCGGAGGCTGCACGGAGTCCACTCGCTTTGCGCACGCGAAGGATTCGAAGGCGACGCGGGCCATCTGTATGTCGGTCCACTTGCCGGTGTCGAGCCCGATGCGGGCCTGTAGCCCTGCCATCGACACCGAGTCGGGCCACAGCGGCGCGACGGTGTAGGGGTCGGTCTGCCGCGAGAGGATCTGACGCAGGATTCCGGCCGAGGACTTGCCGAAGCCGTACACCAGCGCGGTGTCGACCTCGCCGGTCAGGATCTTGATGTAGGCCTCGTAGAGCGCCCACGCCGCGTCCATCTCGACATGCGATTCGTTGATCGGGGGGACGGCGCCGATCGAGTCGATCGCCGAGATGAACGAAAACGCTCGCCCCGCAAGGTAATCGGACGATCCCGAGCACCAGAACCCGATGTCGGCCTTGGTGATGCCGAGCTCCTCGTACAGCTGGGCGAAGCACGGCATCAACATCTCGACGCCGTTGGTGGTGCCGTCCGTGCGGCGGACATGCGGGGCGTGGGCAAAGCCGACGACCGCAACGTTGCGAGCGCTCATGTTCAGGTAAGCCCTTTACAGGTGGTGCTTGTAGGTATCGTAGTCGGCGTCGGGTTCCCCGGTCGGCCGGAAGTACTCGATGTTGTCGATGCCAAAGCCCCACTCGTCCCGGGGTTTCCACACCGCCTCGACGCGCATGCCCATCCGAACCGAGTGCGCGTCGACGTCAGCGACCAGATGCAGGAACGGGATGTCGGCGCCGTCGAGCAGGACGTAGGCCGCCACGTACGGCGGCTTGATGCGCTGGCCCTGGAACGGGATGTTGATGATGGCGAACGTCGTCACCGTGCCCTTGTCCGGTAGCTCGACGAACTCGGTGGTCGGCTGGCCGGTGGCCGGGTCGGCCCCGTGCGGCGGGAAGTACACCTTGCCGGTCGCTCCGGTGCGCGCCCCCAGCAGCTTGCCCTCGGCGATGGCGCGCAGGTACGCGCTCTCCTCGTGCGAGGCGGTGTGCTGAATCGTCAGCGAGATCGGCGTGACGATCATGGTGACCGGTTCCCGGTCCCCTTCGGGCGATTCCGGCACGGGCTCGGCTTCGTCGCCCAGCTGGAAGTGCGCGATGTCGGTGATGGCGCCCACGGTCTCGTCGGCCCAGTGCACGTGCACCCGGGAGCCGGTCCGGATCGCCGTCGGGTCACCGGCATCAACCGCGTGCATCAGCAGCGTGTCCGCGCCGTCGAGCTTGATCAGCGCCCAGGCGAACGGGCGGTCGAGCGGCTGCCCGTCCAGCGGCTCGGGCTGCCAGGTCCAGGACGCGACGGTGCCGACGGCCGACACCGGTACCATCTCGCCCAGCGGCTCATAGGTAACCGGGTCATATTCCGCCGGCGGGACATGCACGCGGCCATCCGATCCGCGCACCCCCAGGATGTGGCGCTCACGCAATGCGGTGAAGAACTTGCTGAGCGTGGGGCCCACCGAACGGGTGTAGTCGAAGGACAACGTCAGTGGCGCGGAGAGTGGTGGCTCAGGGTGATCGATCAGGGTCGGGCTGCTCGAGCTGGCTGTCACGCCTTCGAGTAGAACAGGTTCTAAGAATCGTTTCAACATCGGGTCAGGAGAGGCAATGAAGCTGGGGTTGCAGCTGGGGTACTGGGGCGCAGGGCCGCCACAGAACCATGCGGAATTGGTCGCCGCGGCCGAGGCGGCCGGCTTCGACGCCGTGTTCACCGCCGAGGCGTGGGGATCCGACGCCTACACGCCGCTGGCCTGGTACGGCTCCTCGACGTCGCGGCTGCGGCTGGGGACGTCGGTGATCCAGCTGTCCGCGCGGACGCCGACGGCCTGTGCGATGGCCGCCCTCACCCTCGACCACCTCTCGGGGGGCCGCCACATCCTGGGGCTGGGCGTGTCCGGGCCGCAGGTGGTGGAGGGCTGGTACGGCCAGCGATTCCCCAAGCCGCTGGCCCGCACCCGCGAGTACATCGACATCCTTCGGCAGGTATGGGCCCGGGAGAAGCCGGTCACCGGCGACGGCCCCCACTACCCGCTGCCGCTGACCGGTCCTGAGACGACCGGGCTGGGCAAGCCGCTCAAGCCCATCACCCATCCGCTGCGCGCCGACATCCCGATCATGCTGGGCGCCGAGGGCCCGAAGAACGTCGCGCTGGCCGCGGAGGTCTGCGACGGCTGGCTGCCGATCTTCTATACGCCCCGGATGGCCGACACCTACAACGAATGGCTCGATGAGGGATTCGCCCGGCCCGGCGCCCGCCGCAGCCGCGAGGACTTCGAGATCTGCGCGACCGCCAACATCGTCATCACCGACGACCGCGCCGCGGCGTTCGCCGCGATGAAGCCCTATCTGGCGCTCTACATGGGCGGGATGGGCGCGGAGGACACCAACTTCCACGCCGACGTCTACCGCCGGATGGGCTACGCCGAGGTCGTCGACGACGTGACGAAACTGTTCCGCAGCAACCAGAAAGACAAGGCGGCCGAGATCATCCCGGACGAGGTCGTCGACGACGCCGCGATCGTCGGCGACGTCGACTACGTGCGTAAGCAGATCGAGGTCTGGTCGGCCGCGGGCGTCACCATGATGGTCGTCTCCGGTCGCAGCGCCGAGCAGGTCCGCGAGGTGGCCGCACTGATTTAGGCGGTCCTTGCCAGGTGAATAGAACGCGTTCTAGATTGGCCCGATGACAGCCTCGCAGCACACCATCGCCGGCACGGTGATCACGATGCCGGTGCAGATCCGCAAGGCAAACCAGCACATGGCGATGTTCTCGGTGGACGCCGACGCCGCCCAGCACCTCATCGACTACAGCGGCCTGCAGGTCTGCCGTTATCTGCCCGGGCGCGCGATCGTGGTGCTGATGCTCATGCACTACATCGACGGCGACCTGGGCCAGTACTACGAGTTCGGCACCAGCGTGATGGTCAACCCGCCGGGGTCGCACGCGAGCGGGCCGCGGGCGCTGCAGTCGGCAGGCGCCTTCATCCACCACCTGCCCGTCGACCAGACGTTCACGCTGGAGGCGGGCACCAAGATCTGGGGCTACCCGAAAGTCATGGCGGACTTCACCATTCGGGAGGGCCGCGAGTTCGGGTTCGACTGCACCGTCGACGGGCAACTCGTGATCGGCATGGACTTCCGTCGCGGCCTGCCGATTCGGCTGACCCCGCGGCAGGCGGCCCAGCGCAGCTACTCGCACCGCGACGGCATCACCCGGGAGACCGCCTTCGAGCACACGCTGGACGGCGTGCGGACCCGGCTCGGCGGGGTGCGCGTCCGGCTGGGTGATCACCCGTACGCGAAAGAGCTGGCGTCGCTGGGCCTTCCGAAGCGCGCGATGCTGTCCAGCTCCGCGGAGAACGTACAGATGACATTCGGCGACGCCCGGGAGATCTCATGACGGTGACTTCAGCGACCAGGCCGGACGTCGACCTCACCGACGGCGCGTTCTACGCGGGTGACTCGCACACCGTCTACCGCTGGATGCGCGAACACGAGCCGGTGTTTCGGGACCGCAACGGGCTGGCCGCGGCGTCGACGTATCAGGCCGTGATCGAGGCCGAGCGCAACCCCGAGCTGTTCTCGAATGCCGGCGGCATCCGGCCCGACCAGGACGGCGTCGAGATGATGATCGAGATGGACGATCCGCAGCACCTGTTGCGCCGCAAGCTCGTCAACTCCGGCTTCACCCGCAAGCGCGTGAAAGACCAAGAGTCCAAGATCCTTTCGTTGTGTGACACGCTGATCGACGCGGTGTGCGAACGCGGTGAATGCGACTTCGTCTGGGACCTCGCCGCGCCGCTGCCGATGGCGGTGATCGGCGACATGCTCGGGGTGCGCCCGGAGGAACGCAAGATGTTCCTCAAGTGGTCCGACGATCTGGTCGGCGCCTTGAGCAGCACCGCGGCCGAAGCCGATATCCAGGTCACGATGGACGCCTTCGCCGCCTACAGCGAATACATGATGGGCATGATCGCGGCCCGCAAGGACGAACCGACCGACGACCTGGTCAGTGTGCTGGTGCACGCGGAGGTCGAGGGCTCACACCTCGAGGACCACCAGATCGTCACCGAGGTGCTGCTGCTGTTGATCGGCGGCGACGAGACCACCCGGCACACGCTGTCCGGTGGAACCCGGCAGTTGCTGCTGCACCCCGATCAGCACCGGCGGCTGGTGGGGGATTTGTCGTTGCTGCCCAACGCGATCGAGGAGATGCTGCGCTGGACCGCGCCGGTGAAGAACATGGCGCGCACGATCACCGCCGACACCGAGTTCCACGGCACCCGGTTGACCAAGGGCGAGAAGATGATCCTGCTGTTCGAGTCGGCGAACTTCGACGAGAAGGTTTTCGACGACCCGGAGAGCTTCGACATCGAGCGCTACCCGAACAACCACCTGGCTTTCGGCTTCGGCACGCATTTCTGCCTCGGCAACCAGCTCGCCCGCCTCGAGCTGTCGATCATGCAGACGCGCCTGTTGCAGCGGCTTCCCGACATGCGACTGGCGTCGGACGCCGACCTGCCGCTGCGGCCGGCGAACTTCGTGTCCGGCCTGGAGAAGATGCCGGTGGCGTTCACCCCGACCGCACCGCTGGGCTGAGCCTGCCCCTCGCCGAGCGTGCCGTCAGGGCGGTAAATCGGCCAAATCTCATGCCTGAGTTCACGTTCGGCGAGCCCACGCCGTGGCCAGTCGAGCCAGGACGCCGCCCCGCGTGTGGTCGGCCGCGACGCGGACGGTGATCCAACCCGTGGTGTCCAGAGCCTCATAGCGCTCGATGTCCCTGCGCAGTTGCCGGCGATCGGTCCGATGGTGGTCACCCTCGTACTCGAGCGCGATCTTGCGATCCTCCCAACCGAGGTCGACAACCGCGACGAGCTCGCCGTATTCGCCGTGGACGGGGATCTGGATTTGCGGCGGAGGGTATCCGGCCTCGATGACCACGAGTCGCAGCCAGGTCTCCCGGGGTGACTGCGCACCGGCGTCGACCAGGGCGAGCGCGCGCCGGGCTCGCCTGATGTTCCGGCGGCCTTTGTAGCGGTCCGCAACCAGTTCCGCGTCGGCGACCTTCAGTCGGGTTGCCCTGGCCAGGGCATCGATGGCAGCGACGGCATTTCCGACCGGATTGCGACAGGCGAGGTCGAATGCCGTGCGCGCCGGGTTCGTCGTCAGCACGCCGCCGACCACTGCGGTCTCGTCGTCCGCGACGGTGTCCGACCAGGTACGGATGCCGGCCGGGGGGCGGCGGTGTTCGTACAGCAATTGCGCCGGCGCGCGGTGATCGACCCATTTGGCGCCGTGGAGCGCCGAGGCGGAATGTCCCGCGACGACCCCGCGCCGCCGGGACCACAGCCAGGCGGCACGAGCGCGCGTCACAGCGGTCAAATTCCCGTCGCGCGGGATGTAGACGTCCGGATGGATTGCGACGAATCGGCTTCGCAGCCCATGCCGTGTCACAGTGCCCGCTGCCAGCGCCTCGCTGCCGATGAAGGGTTCTGCCACGCGGGCAGTCTGTCTGAGGCCACCGACAGCCGCGCCGAGCGTGAAGTCAGGGATCGAATTCGAGCGAAATTTCGCCGTCAGTTCACGTTCGGCGAAGGGGAGGGGCTCGGCGCCGGCGCTAGCGGTTCTGGAAGTTCGGCTTGCGCTTCTCGGCGAACGCCCGCGGGCCTTCCTTGGCGTCGTCGGACAGGAACACCTTGATGCCGATCTGGGTGTCGATCTTGAATGCGTCGTTCTCGTGCATGCCCTCGGTCTCGCGGATGGCCCGCAGAATGGCCTGCACGGCCAAAGGTCCGTTAGCCGATATGAGTTCCGCGATCTCGAGCGCCTTGGTCAGCGCCTGGCCGTCGGGGACCAGGTGGCCGATCAGGCCGATCTCCTTGGCCTCGGCGGCGGTGATGTGCCGGCCGGTCAGCAGCAGGTCGCACGCGACGGTGTAGGGGATCTGCCGCACCAGTCGGACGGCCGACCCGCCCATCGGATACAGGCTCCACTTGGCCTCCGAGATGCCGAACTTGGCGCTCTCGCCGGCGACCCGGATGTCGGTGCCCTGCAGGATCTCGGTCCCGCCGGCGATCGCGGGGCCTTCGACGGCCGCGATGAGGGGTTTTGTGAGTCTGCGACCTTTGAGCAAAGCGTCGATCCGTGACGGGTCGTAGCTGCCGTCCCTAAAAGAATCACCGGGTGGCCGTTTCGTCGCCGCCTTGAGGTCCATGCCGGCGCAGAAGTAGCCACCCGCCCCGGTGAGGATGCAGCAGCGGATGTCGTCGTCGTTGTCGACGCGGTCCCACGCCTGCACCATGATTTCCATCATTTCGGTGCTCAGCGCGTTGCGGGCGTGGGGCCGGTTCAACGTGACGATCAGGGTGTGACCGCGCTGTTCGACGAGGGCGTCCTGTCCCGTTTGTTCGTTTGCTGGCGTCTCGGCCACACCTACCGCCTTTCGGTCGACGTCGGGGGTGAGCTTGTCAAGAAATGTAACACGTTCTAATTTGGTGGCCGTGGCCCTGAATATCGCCGACCTCGCCGAGCACGCCATCGACGCTGTGCCAGACCGTGTCGCCCTCATCTGCGGCGACGAGAAGCTGACCTACGCCCAACTGGAGGAGAAGGCCAACCGTCTCGCGCACTACCTGATCGATCAGGGCGTCAAGAAGGACGACAAGGTCGGGCTGTACTGCCGCAACCGCATCGAGATCGTGATCGCGATGCTCGGCATCGTCAAGGCCGGCGCCATCATCGTCAACGTCAACTACCGCTACGTCGAGGGCGAGCTGCGCTACCTGTTCGACAACTCCGACATGGTGGCGCTGGTGCACGAGCGCCAGTACGCCGACCGGGTAGCCAACGTGCTGCCGGACACCCCGAACGTCAAGACCATCCTGGTCATCGAGGACGGCTCCGACAGTGACTACCAGCGCTACGGGGGCGTCGAGTTCTACTCGGCGATCGCCCAGGGCTCGCCCGAGCGCGACTTCGGTGAGCGCAGCGCCGACGACATCTACCTGCTGTATACGGGCGGTACGACGGGCTTTCCCAAAGGTGTGATGTGGCGCCACGAGGACATCTATCGGGTGCTGTTGGGCGGCACCGACTTTGCGACGGGAGAATTCGTCAAGGACGAGTACGACCTGGCCAAGGGTGCGGCCGCGAATCCGCCGATGGTCCGCTATCCGATTCCGCCGATGATCCACGGCGCCACCCAATCGGCGACCTGGATGTCGATCTTCTCCGGCCAAACCACCGTGCTGGCACCGGAATTCAACGCCGAAGAGGTGTGGCGCACCATTCATGAGCACAAGGTCAACCTGCTGTTCTTCACCGGTGACGCGATGGCGCGGCCGCTGCTCGACGCCCTGGACACCGACCACGAATACGACCTGTCGTCGCTGTTCCTCCTGGCCAGCACCGCGGCGCTGTTCTCGCCGAGCATCAAGGAGCGGCTGCTGGAGCTGCTGCCCAACCGCGTCATCACCGACTCGATTGGCTCCTCCGAGACCGGTTTCGGCGGCACCAGCATCGTCGCCGCGGGCGCGCCGCACAGCGGTGGCCCGCGCGTCACCATCGACCACCGCACCGTCGTGCTCGACGAGGAGGGCAATGAGGTGAAGCCCGGGTCGGGAGTGCGCGGCTTCATCGCCAAGAAGGGCAACATCCCGGTCGGCTACTACAAGGACGAGAAGAAGACGGCCGAAACCTTCAAGACCATCAACGGCGTTCGCTACGCCATCCCCGGCGACTGGGCTCTGGTCGAGGAGGACGGCACCGTCACGATGCTGGGCCGCGGGTCGGTGTCGATCAACAGCGGCGGCGAGAAGATCTACCCCGAGGAGGTCGAGGCCGCGCTGAAGGGCCACCCCGACGTCTTCGACGCCCTGGTGGTCGGTGTGCCCGATCCCCGTTACGGCCAGCACGTGGCGGCCGTCGTGCAGCCCCGGCCCGGTTGCCGGCCGACGCTGGCGGAGCTGGACAGCTTCGTGCGCTCCGAGATCGCGGGCTACAAGGTGCCGCGCAGCCTGTGGCTGGTCGACGAGGTAAAGCGTTCGCCCGCAGGCAAACCCGACTACCGCTGGGCCAAGGAGCAGACCGAGGCGCGCCCGGCAGACGACGTACATGCGAGCCATGTGACGACCTGACGCGCACTCAGCCGCGTGACCGACTTCGTCAAGCAGCACCCGGGCGCGCCGGCGGGCTATTTCGCTTGGGAGGCAGCGGGTTTGCGGTGGCTTGCCGGCGTCGACGGCGGGGTGCCCTGCGCTCACGTGGTTTCCGTGGACGCGACGAGCCTGACCCTGCGGCGGCTCGAATCCGTGAGCCCGACCGCCGCGGCGGCGGACGCGTTCGGCGGCCGGCTGGCTCGCACGCATGACGCCGGCGCCGCGGCGTTCGGCGCGGGGCCCGACGGGTGGGACGGGCCGGGGTTCTTCGGGCCGCTGTCGCAGCCCCTGCCGATGTCGCTGCGGCGGCACCGGCGCTGGGGCGATTTCTACGCCGACGAGCGGCTGGCCCCGATGGCCGAGTTGGCGGCGCCGCGGCTCGACGCGTCGACCCGCGCCACGGTCGATGCCGTCGCGGTGCGCTGCCGGGCGGGCGACTTCGACGACGACGACCCGCCGGCCCGGCTGCACGGCGACCTGTGGAGCGGCAACGTGATGTGGACGCCGGGCGGCGTGGTGCTGATCGACCCCGCCGCGCACGCCGGCCACCGGGAGACCGACCTGGCGATGCTCGCGCTGTTCGGCTGCCCGCACTACGACGCCGTCCTCGCCGGCTACCAGCGGGAGCGACCGCTGAAACCCGGTTGGCGCAACCGCATCGGGCTGCACCAGCTCTTCCCGCTGCTGGCACACGTGGCGTTGTTCGGCGGCGGGTACGCGCGGCAGACCGACGCCGCCGCCCGCGCCGCGCTGGCCGCGTAACGCCCGTCTACAGTCGAAGCTCTGATGACGATCGATGTCTGGATGCAACACCCGACGCAACGGTTCCTGCGCAGCGACATGCTGGCCTCGCTGCGGCGCTGGACGGGCGGGTCGATCCCCGACACCGACATTCCCATCGAGGCGACCATCGCGGTCATGGACGCCGCCGACGTCCGCTTCGGCCTGCTGAGCGCCTGGCGCGGCCCGAACGGCCAGGACTTGGTCTCCAACGACGATGTGGCCGGATGGGTGCGGTCTCACCCGGACCGCTTCGCCGGTCTGGCCGCGGTGGACCTCGATCGCCCCATGGATGCGGTGCGCGAGCTGCGGCTCCGGGTGAAGCAGGGGTTCGTGGGGTTGCGGGTGGTGCCGTGGCTGTGGAACGCGCCGCCCACCGACCGCCGCTACTATCCGCTGTTCGCCGAATGCGTGGAGTCGGCCGTGCCGTTCTGCACGCAGGTCGGCCACACCGGCCCGCTGCGGCCGTCGGAGACCGGACGCCCGATTCCCTACATCGACCAGGTGGCGCTCGACTTCCCCGAGCTCGTCATCGTGTGCGGCCACGTCGGCTATCCGTGGACCGAGGAGATGGTCGCGGTCGCCCGCAAGCACGAGAACGTCTACATCGACACCTCGGCCTACACGATCAAGCGGTTTCCGGACGAGCTCGTCCGCTTCATGAAAACCGGCACCGGACAACGCAAGGTGTTGTTCGGCACCAATTACCCGATGATCAGCCCCACGCATGCGTTGGCGGGGCTGGATGAACTCGGGCTAAGCGATGCGGCCCGCCGAGACTTCCTGCGCGGCAACGCCGAGCGTGTTTTCGGATTGGAGGCACACCAGTGAACGGTGCTCAGGCCCTGATCAACACGCTGGTCGACGGTGGCGTCGACGTATGTTTCGCCAACCCGGGCACGTCGGAGATGCACTTCGTGGCAGCACTCGACGCCGTTCCCCAAATGCGCGGCGTGTTAACCCTTTTCGAGGGCGTGGCCACCGGGGCCGCCGACGGCTACGCCCGCATGGCCGACAAGCCGGCCGCGGTTCTGCTGCACCTCGGCCCGGGCCTGGGCAACGGCCTGGCCAACCTGCACAACGCGCGGCGCGCGCATGTGCCGATGGTGGTCGTCGTCGGCGACCATGCCATTTACCACAAAAAGTATGACGCCCCACTGGAATCCGACATCGACGCGCTGGCGGGCAGCGTGTCGGGATGGCTGCGCCGCACCGAGCAGACCGCCGACGTCGCGTCCGACGCCGCCGAGGCGATCGCCGCCAGCCGGGTGGGCTCGCACATCTCCACCCTGATCCTGCCCGCCGACGTGTCCTGGACGGACGGGGCGCAGCCCGCCACCACACCGCCCCCGCAACCGGCGGGGGCCGACCCGCGGTTGGCGACCGAGGCGCTCGAGGTGCTGCGGTCCGGGGAGCCCGCGGTGTTGCTGATCGGGGGCGACGCCACGCGTCGGCCGGGGCTGGCCGCCGCCGCGCGGATCGCCCAGGCGACCGGCGCCCGGTTGCTGTGCGAAACGTTCCCGGCGCGGCTCGAGCGCGGCGCCGGGGTTCCCGCCGTCGAGCGGCTGGCCTACTTCGCCGAGGCCGCCACCGCCCAGCTGAACGGCGCCAAGCATCTGGTGCTGGCGGGCGCCAAGTCACCGGTGTCGTTCTTCGCCTACCCCGGCATGCCCAGCGACCTGGTGCCGGCCGGCTGCGAGGTGCACGTGCTCGCCGAATACAGCGGTGCCGCAGGCGCTTTGGCCGCGCTGGCGGACGAGGTGGCCCCCGGCACGGTCGCGCCGGTGGCAGACGCGGTGCGCCCGCAGCCGCCGACGGGCGCACTGACCTCCGCCTCGGCGGCGGAAGTGATCGGGGCGTTGTTGCCCGAAGGCGCGATCGTCGTCGACGAGTCGAACACCTCCGGCCTGCTGCTCCCGCAGGCCACTGCCGGTGCGCCCGCTCATGACTGGTTGACGCTGACCGGCGGTGCGATCGGCTACGGAATCCCGGCGGCGGTGGGTGCCGCGGTGGCCGCTCCCGGGCGTCCGGTGCTGTGCCTGGAATCCGACGGGTCTGCCATGTATACGATTTCGGGGTTGTGGACGCAGGCGCGCGAGAACCTCGACGTGACCACCGTCCTCTACGACAACAGCGCCTACGACATCCTGCGCGTTGAGCTGCAACGCGTCGGCGCCGGGTCGTCGCCCGGTCCCAAGGCGTTGGACTTGCTCGACTTATCCCGTCCCACAATTGATTTCGTCAAGATATCCGAGGGGATGGGGGTTCCGGCGCGCCGCGTAACAACCGCCGAGGAGTTCGCCGACGCGCTGCGCGCCGCCTTCGCCGAACCCGGGCCGCACCTCATCGACGCCGTGGTGCCCTCGCTGATGGGGTAGTACGTCAGGCGTCGAAGATTGTCGTCCCGAGACCACTGGGGCTCTGCGCGATGTACACCGGTCCCAGCGCGAAGGGGATGTTCCCGGTGTTCATCACGCTGCCGGTAACCGTCAGGGGATCCGCCGCGGTCGTCGTGTACGAGTACAGCAGCTGGTTGGTGCTGGTGTACACCGAAATGGCCGTTCCCACCGGCACGGTTCCGGTCGTCTGACCCGTCCCGAGCAGGGACGCCGGGATGGATCCGAAATTGTCACCGGAATCGATGAACAGCGAAGGAACAACCGTAGACGTCGTGCCATGCCCGGGGACCGTGACCTGTACGTCCACGTTGGTGACGGTCGGCGAACCGGTGATGGACACAGTGCTGGATAAGGAGTTGGGACCGAAAACGAGTTGGTTGTGGGGTTGGTTGAAGAGCACGCCCTGATCGACGGTGCCCGGCAACGCGGGGATCACCGTGCTGGTGCCCGGGCCCCCGGCGTTCGGCCCGATACCCAGGACGCCGACGATGCCGGTGCCGGACCAATAGTTTGCGAAGTTCGTCGAGTCGGTGCCGGTGAGGACGTCAACCGCGGTCGGCGACGTGGCGGTGAGGACGGACCCGGTCGGTCCGGTCAAGAAACCAACGGTCTCGTCGGACGTGGTGTAGTGGACGGTCACCGACGCGCCGGGCCCGGAGTAGGTGACCGAACCCGTGGTGACGGATGAGCCCGGGTTCGGGACGTATTGCCCTTCGATGACAAGACCCGACGATCCGGTGTCGACCAGCACGGGCGCCGGCGGC
>NZ_LZKL01000074.1 GCF_001668725.1 Mycobacterium sp. E787
AAGGTTTTCCAGGAACCACCCGGTGTGAAACGCCACCTCGCCGGCGTGCAGCACGCCCAGCATGAATCCGAAGGTCAAGAAGTCGAACAGCGAGCTGATCGGGCCGAAGATCAGCATGAACCGGCGAATGAAGGCGACGTTCCAATGCGACGGCGCCTGCAGCTGTTCCTCGTCGACCCGGTCGGTCGGGATCGCGAGCTGCGAGCTGTCGTAGAGCAGGTTGTTCAGCAGGATCTGGCTGGGCAGCATCGGCAGAAACGGCAAGAACGCCGACGCGGCGGCGGCGCTGAAGGTGTTGCCGAAATTGCTCGATGTGCCCATGAACACGTACTTGATGGTATTGGCGAAAATCCTTCTGCCCGTGGCCACCCCGGTGGCCAGCACCCCCAGGTCCTTTTCCAGCAAGACCACGTCGGCCGCGTCCTTGGCCACGTCGGTGGCGCTGTTGACGGAGATGCCCACATCGGCGGCGTGCAATGCCAGCGCGTCGTTGACCCCGTCGCCGAGAAACCCCACCGATCTTCCGGTGCGGCGTGCCGCGGTGATCAGCCGTGCCTTTTGGTCGGGGGAGATGCGGGCGAAGATACTGTGGTCCGCAGCGGCGCGGCCGAATTCGTCGTCATCGAGGCATTCCAGCTGCGCGCCGGTGATCGTGCCCTTGGAGACCAAACCCAGTTCGGCGCAGACCTTTTCGGCCACCCGAGGGTTGTCGCCGGTGGCGATCTTCACCTCGATTCCCAGCTCGGCAAGCTGATCAAGGGATTGCCGGGCGGCGGCCTTGGGCTCGTCGGCAAAGACGCAGAACCCGACCAGCATCAACTCGGATTCGTCGTCGGCGGTGATCGTGGACAGGTGTGGCGCCGGCTTGGCCGCCACGGCAACCACTCGGCGCCCGGCCGCGAACAACTCGGACAACGTCTGTTGAGACTGATCGGGTGCGCTCGAGCAGCGGGCCAGCATCTGCTCGGGTGCGCCCTTGACCACCAGCAGTCGCTTTCCATGGTCATCGACCAAGGCTGAGGTCGCACGGCGGATGTGGTCGAACGGCAAAAAGGCCACCCGGTCCATACCGTCGCCGACGAGCTGCCGTGCGGCGGGGTGCGCCCAGAGCGCGCCGTCCAGCGCGTTGGTCGCGGCGCCGCCCGCGGCCGGATCGATGTCACAGGCCAGCAGGGCCAGCCGCAGCACCGAGTCGTTGCGCACTCCGGCCGGGTTGACGGTGTCGACCAAGCTGATGCGGCCCTCGGTCAGGGTGCCGGTCTTGTCGGTGATCAGGATGTCGATGTCGCC
>NZ_LZKL01000075.1 GCF_001668725.1 Mycobacterium sp. E787
CGCGGGCGAGCTTGGCCACCGCGGCCGCGCCCTCGGCACGGAACCCGGGGGCGCCCCGGCCGAAGTCGCCGCGCAGCACCACGTCGGGATGCAGCACGGACAGCAGCCGGTCGAAGTCGCCGGCGCGCCCCGCCGCGAAGAAGGCGTCGACGGCCTCGCGCTGCGCGGCGACGTCACCCTCGGGTGCCGGGTGGGCCTGCTCGATGCGCCGGCGGGCCCGGCTGGCCAGCTTGCGCGTCGCCTCCGGGGTGCGGTCGACGATGGGCGCGATCTCGTCGAACGGGACGGCGAACACGTCGTGCAGCACGAAGGCCAACCGCTCGGCCGGCGGCAACGTGTCCAACACCACGAACAAGGCCAACCCCACGGCGTCGGCCAGCATCGCCCGGTGTTCGGGATCGAATTCGCCCTCGACGTCGACGATCGGATCCGGCAGGTGCCCGACCGGCTCCTCGCGCCCGCCGCCGTGGCGGTCGCGCAGGGTGTTCAGGCAGATGCGGGCCACCACGGTGGTCAGCCACGCGTCGAGGTTGGCGATGTCCTGATCGGTGCGGCCGAGCCGCAGCCAGGCCTCCTGCACGGCGTCCTGGGCGTCGTCGATCGAGCCGAGCATGCGATAGGCGATGGCACCCAGCCGTGGCCGCGCCGCCTCGAAACGCGCCGCCAGCGCGGCATCCGACGCGTCCGCCGTCGTCACGCGCGACCCTGCTCGGAAACGGCGCAGACGCGGTGACCGGAGAAACCCGACGATCCGATGTCGAGCGCGATGTTGAACCGGGCGCGCAGGTTGCCCAGCGTGATGACGTGGGTGAGCGCGACCAGCTGGGCGGTGTCGAAGTGTGCGCGCAGCGCGTCGAAGAGCCGATCGCTGACCTCGACCGGGGTGCGGCTGATCGCGGTGGCGTACTCCAGGATCAGCCTGTCGAGCTCGGAGAAGCACGAGGCGTTCCGGTAATCCGACATGCCCAGCAGTTCCTCGTCGGTGATTCCCCACTGGCGCGCGATCTGCGAACCCAGGTCGATGCAGTACTCGCAGCCGACGGTGGTCGCCGACTTCAGCTCGGCCAGCGCGCGGTGGCGGGGACTGAGGACGTCCAGCTTCGACTCGGCCTGCTCGAGCCTGCCGTAGGCGTTGAGCAGCCGGGGGATGTGCGCATACATCCGCAGCGGTTCGAGCATCCCCGCGGTCGCCACGTCTTTTAAGCCCGTCATCCGGGCCAGCTTGCGTCGGGTGAAGAAGAAGGCGATCTTGGCGCCGAGACCGGCGTCGCGGTCGGAGACTCCTTGAAGGCGAGGCATGGCGGTCCTCCTTGAACGTGGTCCTTTCTACGTCGACACCCGGCGACGCAGAAGTGTGACCGCGCGCAAGCGCTTGCCCGGCTACGCCGCGCTTGCGATTGCCACTATGTCTGCCGGTGGCAACCCGCTGCGCCCGGCTACGCCGCGCTTGCGATTGCCACCGGGTCCGACGGTGGCAACCCGCTGCGCCCGGCTACGCCGCGCTTGCGATTGCCACTATGTCTGCCGGCTCAGCGGCATGTCCATGTCGAACACCCGCGCGTGCAAGACGGTGCGGTTCCGCAGCGCGGCGCGCACCGCACGGTGCAGGCCGTCCTCGAGGTAGGTGATGCCCCGCCATCGCACCGCGTGCGGGAAAAGATCGCCGTAGAAGGTGGAGTCCTCCGACAGCAGCCGGTCGAGCGCCAGCACGGTCGTGGTTGTGACCAATTCGTCGAGCCGGATCTGCTGCGGGGGTATCTGGGACCAGTCCTTGTAGGACAGGCCGTGCTCGGGGTAAGGCTTGCCGTCGCGCACGCCCTTGAAAATCATTGGCGGATCGTCTCTGACGCATCCCCCGGGCCCGACGAGTACATGGTGGACAGGCTAGTCCGCAACGTGCCCGCGGTCGCCGCGAGACGCCGCGAATGGCGGTGAGGCCCTCGTGACACCGTAAAATGGACGCGATTGAGGAGGTGGGAGCCGATGGGAAGCGCCGAGGAGCGTCGCTTCGAGGTATTGCGCGCCATCGTCGCCGATTTCGTCGCCACCAAGGAACCGATCGGTTCCAAGTCGTTGGTCGAGCGTCACAACCTCGGCGTGTCGTCGGCCACCGTCCGCAATGACATGGCGGTGCTGGAGGCCGAGGGTTACATAGCCCAGCCGCACACCAGCTCCGGCCGGGTGCCCACCGAAAAGGGCTACCGCGAGTTCGTGGATCGGCTCGCCGAGGTCAAGCCGCTGTCGTCGGCCGAGCGGAGCGCGATTCAAAGTTTCCTGGAGTCCGGAGTCGACCTCGACGACGTGCTGCGGCGCGCGGTGCGGCTGTTGGCCCAGCTGACCCGCCAGGTCGCGGTGGTGCAGTACCCGACGCTGTCGGCGTCGACGGTGCGCCACCTCGAGGTGATCGGCCTGACGCCCGCCCGGCTGTTGATGGTCGTCATCACCGACTCCGGCCGGGTGGACCAGCGCATCGTCGAACTCGGCGACGTGATCGACGACCATCAGCTGTCCCAGTTGCGCGAGATGCTGGGCCAGGCCCTGGTCGGCAAGAAACTCGCCGCGGCGTCCACCGCCGTGGCCGACCTGGCCGGCGAGCTGCACGGGCGCAGCGGGCTGGCCACCAACCTCAGCGATGCCGTCGGCCGCTCCGCGACGGTGCTGCTCGAGTCGCTGGTGGAGCACACCGAGGAGCGCCTGCTGATGGGCGGCACCGCCAACCTGACCCGCAACGCCGCGGACTTCGGGGGTTCGCTGCGGTCCATCCTGGAGGCCCTCGAGGAGCAGGTGGTGGTACTCCGGTTGCTGGCGGCCCAGCAGGAGGCCGGCAAGGTGACGGTTCGCATCGGGCACGAGACGGCGGCCGAGCAGATGGCGGGCACCTCGATGGTGTCCACCGCCTACGGCACCTCGGATACCGTGTACGGCGGTATGGGTGTGCTGGGCCCCACCCGGATGGACTATCCGGGAACTATCGCCAGCGTGGCAGCGGTTGCTCTTTATATCGGCGAAGTTCTGGGTGCCCGATGACCGCGCACCCTGGTGTTTGTTGACGGCCGCATAACGGCGGCACAAGGAAGGTCAGGGCGTGGCACGCGACTATTACGGGCTGCTCGGCGTGAGCAGAAACGCCAGCGATGCGGAGATCAAGCGCGCGTATCGCAAATTGGCGCGCGAGCTGCATCCCGACGTCAATCCGGACGAGGCCGCGCAGGCGAAGTTCAAGGAGATCAGCGTCGCCTACGAGGTGCTGAGCGACCCGGAGAAGCGCCGGATCGTCGACCTGGGCGGTGATCCGCTGGAGAACGCCGCAGCGGCCGGCGGGGGATTCGGTGGCTTCGGCAACCTCGGCGACGTGTTCGAGGCGTTCTTCGGCGGCGGCTTCAACGCGGGTTCGGCCTCCCGGGGCCCGATCGGCCGGGTCCGGCCCGGTGCGGACTCGCTGCTGCGGATGCGGCTCGACCTCGAGGAGTGCGCGACCGGCGTGACCAAGCAGGTCACCGTCGACACCGCGGTGCTGTGCGACCGGTGCCAGGGCAAGGGCACCAACGGCGATTCGGTGCCCGTGCCCTGCGACACCTGCGGTGGCCGCGGGGAGGTCCAGACGGTGCAGCGCTCGCTGCTGGGCCAGGTGATGACGTCGCGGCCGTGCCCCACCTGCCGCGGCGTCGGGGTCGTCATCCCGGACCCGTGCCACCAGTGCATGGGCGACGGCCGGGTGCGGGCCCGCCGGGAGATCAGCGTCAAGATTCCCGCCGGCGTCGGCGACGGCATGCGGGTGCGCCTGGCCGCGCAGGGCGAGGTCGGGCCCGGCGGCGGCCCGGCCGGCGACCTCTACGTCGAGGTGCACGAGCAGCCCCACGACATCTTCGTCCGCGAGGGCGACGACCTGCACTGCACGGTGTCGGTCCCGATGATCGATGCGGCGCTGGGCGCCACGGTGACCATCGACGCCATCCTGGACGGTCAGAGCGAGATCACCATTCCGCCTGGCACGCAACCGGGTTCGATCATCACGCTGCGCGGCCACGGGATGCCGCACCTGCGTTCCGGGGTGCGCGGCAACCTGCACGTCCACGTCGAGGTGGTGGTGCCCACCCGGCTGGATCACCACGACACCGAACTGCTGCGGGAGCTCAAGAACCGCCGCAGCCGCGACGTCCCCGAGGTTCGTTCCACCCACGCCGGCGGGGGGCTGTTCAGCCGGCTGCGCGAGACCTTCACCGGGCGCTGAGTCCCTGGGCCCCGCATGGTGGCGACGCTGTTCTACGTTGACGCACTGCCCGACACAGGCGCGCTGGCCATCATCGACGGCGACGAGGGTTTCCACGCCGCCACGGTGCGCCGCATCCGGCCCGGCGAGCAACTGGTGCTCGGCGACGGCGCCGGTGGCCTCGCCCGGTGCGAGGTCGAGCATGCCGGGCGCGACGGGGTGCGCGCCCGGGTGCTGGGGCGCTGGAGCGTCGAACCCGGCCGCCCGGCGGTGACCGTCGTGCAGGCGCTGCCCAAGTCCGACCGCTCGGAACTGGCGATCGAGTTGGCCACCGAGGCCGGCGCGGACGCGTTCCTGGCCTGGCGGGCGGCCCGCTGCGTGGCCAGCTGGGACGGGCCACGGGTCGACAAGGGCCTGCGCCGGTGGCGTGCCGTCGCCCGCTCGGCGGCCCGGCAGTCGCGCCGGGCACACATCCCGCCCGTCGACGGGGTGCTGTCCACCGCGGCGCTGACGGGGCGGGTGCGCGACGAGGTGGCGGCCGGGTCGGCGGTGCTGGCCTTGCATGAGTCGGCGGCCGACCGGCTGTCGGAAGCCCATGTCGGCCAAGCGGATTCGGTGCTCCTGGTGGTCGGCCCCGAGGGCGGCATCGCGCCGGACGAGATAGCCGCGCTGACCGAGGCGGGCGCGGTGGCGGTCCGGCTCGGCCCCCAGGTGCTACGGACGTCGACCGCCGCGGCGGTGGCGCTGGGCGCGCTGGGTGTGCTCACGCCACGATGGGACTCTGCGGGCTTGGACGGCGGTGACTGAGGCCTCGGCGCCGCTTCAGAAAACGCTGAGCTGACGCACGATCTCGAGGTTCGCGCGGTCTCCTTCCGCTTGCACCCCGAGGGCTTCCCAGTTTCCGCGTTGACTGATCCACCGCACGAATGCGTCGCCGTCGGAGGTGATTTGGGCGGTCACGTCCCCCTCGCCGAAGCGCAGCGTGCGCGCGCAACCTCCGGTCAGGCGGATCTCGACCGCGTCGTCGATGCGCCCGAGCAGGGCAGCGTTCTGCTGGGGCAGTGCTGCCTCGATCCAGTCGACGGTTGGCTCGAGCCGCAATCCGTCGCAGGCCGGGGGCTCCGCCTGCAGCGGGCCATGCGGCTGCAATAGGTCATGTCTGATGTGCACATAATGCTCGAAGGCGAACGCGGTGGGAATCACCGACGCGGGATAGGTCCCGACATCCCCCAGCGGCACCTCGAAGTCTTGGCCCTCCGCGGCGGCGAGGACCTCGAGGCCCTTCGAGCTGACTGATTCGTAATCGTCGACGATTTCCCGGGAGGTCATGGAGCGGCGCGACTCGACGTAAAGGTCCGCTGCCCGCTCGGCGGGCAGGCCGCCGGGATCGGGCAGGTGCGACGGGTCGACGGCCAGCCAGAAACTGCACGCCATGTGCGACACGACGTCCCGCACCGACCAGCCCGGGCACCCGCTCGCCCGGGCCCAGTCGGAGTCGTGCAGCTCGGACAAGATCTTCAGCAGCGCCGCCCGGTCCGCCTCGACCGCCTGTATCGCTGAGCTCATCTCACGTGTCCCTTTCCGTGGTTCGGCCGTCCCGCTGCTATCTTGAGAGCGAGATTCATACAGTATGTATGAACCTACATACAGTATGTATGAAAGGCAACCGATTTGAACGACGATCGCCGCACCCAGGCGGAGCGCTCCGCCGAGACACGGGAGGCACTGGTGGCATCGGCACGGCCGTTGTTCGCGGCCAACGGTTTCGCGGAGGTCGCTCTGGAGGCGATCGTGCGATCGGCGGGCGTGACCCGCGGAGCGCTCTACCATCACTTCGCCGACAAGACCGAGCTGTTCGCGACCGTGTTCGAGCAAGTCGAGGCGGAGGTCGCCGCCCGGATGGCCGAGGCCATCGCGGCGGCAGGCGAAACCGACGCCATAGAGGTCATGCGATTGGGCGCCGCGTTCTGGTTGGACGCCTGCTCCGATCCCGAAATTCAGCGCATCGCGTTGGTGGACGCGCCGGCGGTGCTCGGTTGGACGCGGTGGACCGAGATCGGCAACCGCTACAACATCGGGCTGGTGCGGGCGCTGCTGTCCAGCGCCATCGAGACCGGCCGCATCCCGCCACAACCGATCGAAGCGACCGCGCTGACGATGCTGGGCGCCATGCGCGAGGCCACCCTTTTCGTCGCGAGGGCCGACGATCATGACACTGCACGGCGGGAAGCCGGCGCGGTCATCGACCGGTTGATCCGGGCCCTTACCGCAAGCGACGGTGACTAGAAGGCTGACCATCGGGAGCCCCCGGCGTAGACTGAGTCAGCTGAGCAAACCCCTGACAAGCCGAGGAAGCAGGTATCGGAAACCACGTGACGCCCCGCGAAACCAGCGCTGTCGGCGCATCTTCGGGCTCTGCTCGAGTTCGCAGCAGCATCAACGTTCCGCCCGACCTCGTTGTGGGCCTGCTCGGCTCCGCAGACGAAAACCTGCGCGCCCTCGAACGCACCCTGAGCGCCGACCTGCACGTGCGCGGCAATGCCGTCACGATCTCCGGCGAGCCGGCCGACGTCGCGCTGGCCGAGCGGGCGGTCTCGGAGCTCATCGCGATCGTGGCCGGCGGCCAGCCGTTGACGCCGGAGGTGGTGCGCCACAGCGTCGCCATGCTGGTCGGCACCGGCAACGAGTCACCGGCCGAGGTCCTCACCCTGGACGTGTTGTCCTGGCGCGGCAACACGATCAGGCCCAAGACGCTGAACCAGAAGCGCTATGTCGACGCCATCGACGCCCACACCATCGTCTTCGGCGTCGGCCCCGCCGGCACCGGCAAGACGTACCTGGCCATGGCCAAGGCCGTCCACGCGTTGCAGACCAAGCAGGTGAGCCGGATCATCCTGACCCGGCCGGCCGTGGAAGCCGGTGAGCGCCTTGGGTTTCTGCCGGGCACGCTGAGCGAGAAGATCGATCCGTACCTGCGGCCACTGTATGACGCGCTGTACGACATGATGGACGCCGAGCTGATCCCGAAGCTGATGTCGGCCGGGGTCATCGAGGTGGCGCCGCTGGCATACATGCGCGGGAGAAGTTTGAATTCCGCGTTCATCGTCCTCGACGAAGCCCAGAACACCACCGCCGAACAAATGAAGATGTTCCTTACCCGACTGGGCTTCGGGTCAAAGATGGTGGTCACCGGTGACATGACGCAGATCGACCTGCCCGGCGGCGCACGATCGGGCCTGCGCTCTGCGATCGACATCCTCGACAGCGTCGACGACATCTGCATCGCGGAGCTGACCAGCGTGGATGTGGTGCGCCACCGGCTGGTTTCGGAGATCGTCGACGCCTACGCCCGCTACGAGGAGCCCGGCTCCGGGATGAACCGCGCGGCCCGGCGGGCGTCGGGTGCCCGTAGCCGCCGATGAGCATCGAGGTCTCCAACGAGTCGGGCATCGACGTGTCCGAGGTCGAATTGGTCAGCGTCGCGAAGTTCGTGATCGCGCGGATGGACGTCAACCCGAGCGCCGAGCTGTCGATGGTGCTGCTGGACACCGCGGCGATGGCCGACCTGCACATGCGCTGGATGGACTTGCCCGGGCCGACCGACGTGATGAGCTTCCCGATGGACGAGCTCGAGCCCGGCGGTCGCCCTGATGCGCCCGAGCCGGGACCTGCGATGCTCGGCGACATCGTGCTGTGCCCCGAATTCGCCGCCGAACAGGCGGCCGCGGCCGGCCACAGCCTCGGACATGAGTTGGCGCTGTTGACCATTCACGGTGTGCTGCACCTGCTCGGCTACGATCACGGCGAGCCGGCCGAGGAAAAAGAGATGTTCGCGCTGCAGGACCGGTTGCTCGAAGAATGGGTCGCCGAACAGGTCGAGGCCTACCGGCAGGACCGCCAAGAGGAACGCGACCGCCGATTGCTGGACAAGTCAAGGTATTTCGACAATTGACCGGCGTTTCCCAGCTGCTGGGCGCGATCGCATTGATTGCTCTGGGCGGCCTTTTCGCGGCGATCGACGCCGCCATCAGCACGGTGTCACTCGCGCGCGTGCAGGAACTGGTGCGCGAGGAGCGACCCGGCGCGGTGTCGCTGTTCCAGGTGATGAGCGAGCGGCCGCGCTACATCAACCTGATGGTGCTGCTGCGCATCATCTGCGAGATCACCGCGACCGTCTTGTTGGTGGTGTTCCTCTACGACAACTGGGGCATCAAGTGGGGGTTGTTCGGCGCGGCCGCCATCATGGTGGTGACCAGCTTCGTCGTCATCGGAGTCGGCCCCCGCACCCTCGGCCGCCAGCACGCCTATTCCATTGCCCTGGCGGCAGCCCTTCCGCTGCGGGTGATTTCGTGGTTGCTGATGCCGCTGAGCCGGTTGCTGGTGGTGCTGGGCAACGCGCTCACCCCCGGCCGGGGGTTGCGCAACGGGCCGTTCGCCTCCGAGATCGAACTGCGCGAGGTCGTCGACCTGGCCCAGCAGCGCGGCGTCGTCGCCGCCGACGAGCGCCGGATGATCGAGTCGGTCTTCGAGCTCGGTGACACCCCGGCGCGCGAGGTGATGGTGCCACGCACCGAGATGATCTGGATCGAAAGCGACAAGTCCGCCAGCCAGGCGACAAACCTCGCCGTGCGCAGCGGGCACTCGCGCATCCCGGTGATCGGCGAGAACGTCGACGACATCGTCGGTGTGGTGTACCTGAAAGACCTTGTGCAACAGATGGTCCTGTCGCCCGACGGCGGCCGCGAGATCAAGGTGTCGCAAGTCATGCGCCCGGCGGTCTTCGTGCCGGACTCCAAGCCGCTGGACGCGTTGCTGCGCGAGATGCAGCGCGACCGCAACCACATGGCCCTGCTCGTCGACGAGTACGGGGCGATCGCCGGCCTGGTCAGCATCGAGGACGTGCTGGAAGAGATCGTCGGGGAGATCGCCGACGAGTACGACCAGGCGGAGACGGCCCCGATAGAAGATCTGGGCGACAAAAGGTTTCGGGTGTCGGCGCGACTGCCGATCGAAGACGTCGGCGAACTGTACGACGTGGAATTCGACGACGACCTCGACGTGGACACGGTGGGCGGCCTGGTGGCTCTGGAGTTGGGCCGGGTGCCGCTGCCCGGCGCCGAGGTCGTGTCGCATGGCTTGCGCCTGCGCGCCGAGGGCGGCCCCGATCACCGGGGCCGGGTGCGGATCAACACCGTCCTGCTGAGCCCGGCGGAATCCAACGGTTCGACGGACGGGGCCCTGCCATGACGCCGAACGTGCACTCACGGCGAAAAATTGCGGAAAAACTCGCCCTGAGTTCACGCTCGGCGATGGGTTGCCATGACTGAATTCCGTTCGGGGTTCGTATGTCTGGTGGGGCGGCCGAATACCGGCAAGTCGACGCTGACCAACGCGCTGGTCGGCGCGAAGGTGGCGATCACCTCGACGCGGCCACAGACCACCCGGCACACCATCCGCGGGATCGTGCACCGGGAAGACTTCCAGATCATCCTGGTCGACACCCCCGGCCTGCACCGGCCGCGGACGCTGCTGGGCAAGCGGCTCAACGAACTGGTCCGCGACACCTACGCCGAGGTCGACGTGATCGGGTTGTGCATCCCGGCCGACGAGCCGATCGGCCCGGGCGACAGGTGGATCGTCGAGCAGATTCGCACCGTCGCTCCCAAGACCGCGCTGGTCGCCGTCGTCACGAAAATCGACAAGGTGCCCAAGGACCGGGTGGCGGCCCAGCTGGTCGCCGTCAGCGAGCTGGTCGGCGACTCGGCCGAAATCGTCCCGGTGTCGGCGGTGACGGGCGAGCAGGTGGACGTGCTGATCGACGTGCTGGCCGCGGCGCTGCCCGCCGGGCCGGCCTACTACCCCGACGGTGAGCTGACCGACGAGCCCGAGGAGGTGCTGATGGCCGAGCTCATCCGCGAGGCCGCGCTCGAGGGGGTCCGCGACGAGCTCCCGCACTCCTTGGCGGTGGTGATCGACGAGGTCAACCCGCGGGAGGGGCGGGACGATCTCATCGATGTACACGCGATCCTCTACGTCGAGCGGGACAGTCAGAAGGGCATCGTGATCGGCAAGGGCGGCGCGCGGTTGCGGGAAGTCGGCACAGCCGCGCGCGCCCAGATCGAGAAGCTGCTGGGCACCAAGGTCTACCTCGACCTGCGGGTCAAAATCGCCAAGAACTGGCAGAGCGACCCTAAACAGCTTGGACGGCTTGGTTTTTAAAGAGGTTTGACCGCGGGTGGCACGGGTAGCCGTCGCGTATGACGCAACCACAGTTAGCCCTGGTGACCGGCGCTTCCAGCGGCATTGGGCTGGAGCTGGCCAAGCAGTTCGCCCAACACGGCTATGACCTCGTCGTGGCCGCCGATGACGACGCCATCAGAGACGTCCCCGAAAAGCTGTCTCAATGGAGCTCGGCCGTACAGGCGGTGCAGGTGGACCTGCGCACCGGGATCAGAAGGTCGTGGCCGGCTCGGTCATGGTCAAAGCCATGGGCATGGCGAACCGCGTGTTGCCCGACCGGGTGAAAGCCGTTGGTAACAGGGTGATGTCGATGCCGCGCGCCGGCTAGGCGAGCACCCGGATCGTCCGCATCGACGGATCGGCCGCGTCCGGGACGTTCATCCCCGCCCGCACACCGGAACACAAGTAGTCGAGCACGGCGTCGTTGAGGCACTCGCCGGGCACGACGGCGGGAATGCCCGGGGGATACGGCGTGATCTGTTCGGCGCAGACCCGTCCGGCGGCACGGTCGGTGGGCACCGCCTCGACCCGCCCGAAGAACGCGTCGCGCGGCGGGCACACGTTGTCCAATTGCAATTCCTCGGGTGAGGGCAGGTCGATCCGCTGCGGCGGTTCGAAATCACTTGCCGCCCTGCGCCATTCGGCCAGGGCGTGGGTGAGACGGCCGGCGGTGGTCTTGTCGTCGGCGAAGGACAGGGTCGCCAGAATGCGGCGGTGATCGCTCATCCCGATGTCGATGTGAGCGTGTGAGCGCAGCCAGTCGGCGGCCTGATATCCGGAGGTGCCGGTCTCCGACACGTCCATCATCACCTGCAATCGGTCGAGGTCGTGGGACGCCTGCACCCCCAGCAACTCGTCGTCGAGCACCCGCACGTCCGGAATCAGCTCGATGTCCTGACGCACCTCGTGGGCCAATTCCAGCGCGGCTCCGAGCAACTCGTGGCCGTGCTCGACCATCTGCCGCCGCCATCCGTCCATCGCGGCATAGACCAGGACGTTGGGGCTGGTGGTCATCAGCAGATCCGCGCACGCCGAAAGGCGATCTTGGTCGATGCGGTCGCCCTGCAGGTGAAACACCGAGCCTTGCTCGAAGCCCGCGCCCACCTTGTGCACGCTGACCACGCAGAGGTCCGCGTCGGCATCCATCGCCCAGGTCGGCAGGTCCTCGTGGAACGGCAGATGCGCGCCCCACGCCTCGTCGATGATCAACGGCTTGCCGCGGGCGTGGCACACGTCGGCGATGCCGGCGATGTCGGCACACGTGCCGTACGGGCTGGGGCTCACGACGAGCGCACCGGCGGCGTCGGGATACTTCTCCCAGGTCTCCTCGACCTGCTCCGGTGACGGCGGGTGCGAGAAGTGGTGCTCGGCGTCCCAGCGGGGGGTGATCCAACGGGGTTGCACGCCGGAGAAGATCAGGCCCGCCACGATGGATTTGTGGCTGTCCCGGCTCACCAGCAGGCTGCCGTCGCCGCCGGCGACGGCCATCATCGCGGCCTTCACCGACAGGGAGCTGCCGCAGGTGGAAAACCATGCGACGTCGGCCCCGACCGCGTCGGCCATCAGGTCCTCGGCGTGTTTGAGGTATCCGCTACTGGTCCGGCGATCGTCCAGCCCGCCGCTGGCAAGCACGTCGTCGGCGAACGGTTCGTGGCCCAGCACGGCCAGCACCCGGTTGTCGGCGCCGCGGCCCTGCCGGTGCCCCGGTGGGGTGAACCCGTACCGGTTCTTTTCCCGGTAGTCGGCCAGGGCGTTCAGCAGTGGAGCGTCGGATTGATCCATGCGCTGGGGGATACCCGCGTTGCCGCGAGCTAAGAGCGCGGCCTCGGATCAGCGGCGGCTCATCGGCGCGATGGCGGCGCCCCGGCGGGCGGCGTGTCGGCGCCGGCGTGCCACCACACCGGTGGCTGCTTGGTCGACCAGCCGCAGACGGCCTCCAGCTCGGCGGCCAGCGAGATCAGCATGCCCTCGCTGTTTGCCGGACCCATCAGCTGCACCCCGATCGGCAAACCCTCCGAGGTGAAGCCGGCCGGCACGTTGATGGACGGCCACCCGAGCAGGTTCCATGGCCACGTCAGCGGGCACGCGGCGATCATGGCGCGGTCGGTGCCGAAGCCACCCAACCGGTCGAAGGCACGCGCCAACGGCGGTGGCTGGGCGGTCGTCGGTGCCAGCACCACGTCGACGATGTCGAAGATCGAGCCGACCCGACGCTGGTCGGCCGCCTCGTGGCGGCGCGCGCTGCGCAGGATCGCCTGCCCGAGCACGTGGCCCATGCGCAGGTTGGCCAGGGTGCGGGGGTCCCAGACGACGCCGTCGCCCAGGCGTTCCTCCCATTCGAGCAGGCCGGCGGTCGAGCGGGCCAGGAAGTTCCACGACAACCGCAGGCCGTAGTCCGGGTTGCCGGGCACCACGGTGTGGCCGAGCAGCTCGAGCTGCCTGCCCACCGCCCGCGTCGCGGCCAGTATCTCGGGATGCAGCTTGGCCCGAAAACCGGTGTACGGGAACCGGGTTGACAGCGCGATGTTCAGCGGGCCGGGCGCCTTGCCGACATAGTCGGACGCGGTGATCGGGGGCGGTTTGTGCCGATCGCCCTCGACGTTGCCCGACGCGGCGTCGAGCACCAGCGCCGCGTCGGCCACCGTGCGGGCCAGCACGCCGTTGACCGTGATGCCGTTGAATGCCTCCGCCAGCGGCCAGGTGGAGATGCGGCCGCGCTGCGGCTTGATGCCCACCAGGTGCGTCCATGCGGCGGGGATGCGGACGCTGCCGGCGCCGTCGGAGCCGATCGCGGCGGTGACCAGGCCCGCGGCCACGGCGGCCGCGCTGCCACCCGACGATCCACCCGGGGTGTGCCGCCGCGACCACGGGTTGCGGGTGTGGCCGAAACCGGGTCCGCTGGTGAACGGCCACTGGCCCAGCTCGCAGGTGTTCGTCTTGCCGACGATCACGGCACCGGCGGCCTTCAGGCGGCGCACCACCTCGGCGTCCTGGGTCGCGGGCGCGACATATCCCTCGGTGCCGAAGGCGGTGGGCACGCCGGCGATGTCGACGTCGTCTTTGACCGCGATGGGGATGCCCAGCAGCGGCGCGGTGTCACCCGCCGCCCGGCGCCGGTCGGCCTTCGCCGCGTCGGCCAGCGCCGACTCGGTCAGCACCACCCGGAAGGCGTTCAGCGTCGGCTGACTGGAATGGATGGCGTGCAGGGAACGGCTCACCAGTGTGGTGGACGTCACTGCGCGGCTGGCCAGCTGATACAGCAGGTCAGTCAGCGTGGGCAGGCGCTGGTTGCCGGATCCGGAGATGGACCCGGTGCCCGCCCCGGAAGCGCCGATCACGGGGTACGAGACTAACGGCGCGGATACCCGCATTGTCGCGGCGGGGTGCAAAACTATTGTGATGCGGCTATATCGAGACCGAGCTGTGGTGTTGCGCCAGCACAAGCTCGGCGAAGCCGACCGGATCGTCACCCTGCTGACCCGCGACCACGGGCTGGTCCGCGCGGTGGCCAAGGGCGTACGCCGCACCCGCAGCAAATTCGGGGCGCGGCTGGAGCCGTTTGCCCACATCGACGCGCAACTGCACCCCGGCCGCAACCTCGACATCGTCACCCAGGTCGTCGCCATCGACGCGTTCGCCACCGACATCGTCAGCGACTACGGCCGGTACACCTGCGGGTGCGCGATGCTGGAAACCGCCGAACGCCTCGCCGGCGAGGAGCGGGCGCCCGCCCCGGCGCTGCACCGGCTCACAGTGGGCGCGCTGCGCGCGGTGGCCGACGGGCGCCGGCCCCGCGACCTGCTGCTGGACGCCTATCTGCTGCGAGCCATGGGCATCGCCGGATGGGCGCCGGCGCTCACCGAATGCGCCCGGTGCGCCACACCCGGTCCGCATCGGGCGTTTCACGTCGCCGCCGGGGGCAGCGTCTGCCCACACTGCCGACCGGCCGGCTCGACCACCCCGCCGCCGGGTGTGCTGGATCTGATGGCCGCGCTGCACGACGGGGACTGGGAGGCGGCCGAGGCGTCGCCGCAATCGCACCGCAGCTATGTCAGCGGCCTGGTGGCCGCGCACCTGCAATGGCATCTGGAACGGCAGCTCAAAACGTTGCCGCTGGTAGAGCGGACCTATCAGGCTGACCGCACCATCGCCGAGCGGCGCGCAGCGCTGATCGGGCAGGATACGGCCTGTGGCTGAGCGCAAGCCGAAGTCGACCGACTTCCCGCAACTGCCCCCCGCGCCCGACGACTACCCCGTCTTTCCCGACAAGTCCACCTGGCCGGTCGTCTTCCCGGAGCTGCCGCCGTCCCCCGCAGGTGGCCCGCGCCGCCCGCCGCAGCACACTTCCAAGGCGGCCGCGCCGCGCATCCCTGCGGACCGATTGCCCAATCATGTGGCCATCGTGATGGACGGCAACGGCCGCTGGGCCACCCAGCGCGGCCTCAGCCGGACCGACGGCCATCGCGCCGGCGAGGCGGTCGTCATCGACATCGTCTGCGGCGCAATCGAAATCGGAATCAAGTGGTTGAGCCTCTACGCCTTCTCCACCGAGAACTGGAAGCGTTCGCCCGAGGAGGTCCGCTTCCTGATGGGTTTCAACCGCGACGTGGTGCGCATGCGCCGGGTGAACCTCAACGCGATCGGGGTCCGGATCCGCTGGGTTGGTTCGCGGCCCCGCCTGTGGCGCAGCGTGATCAAAGAATTGGCGATCGCGGAGGCCATGACCGCCGACAACGACGTGATCACGGTCAATTACTGCGTCAACTACGGCGGCCGTGCCGAGATCACCGAAGCCACAAGGGAAATCGCCCGTTTGGTGGAGGTGGGACGACTCAGCCCGGAGCGGATCACCGAGTCGACGATCTCCCGCCACCTGCAACGGCCCGACATTCCCGACGTGGACCTCTTCCTGCGGACCTCGGGGGAGCAGCGGTCAAGCAACTTCATGTTGTGGCAGGCGGCCTACGCCGAGTTCATCTTTCAAGACAAGTTGTGGCCCGACTACGATCGCCGCGACCTGTGGGCGGCCTGCGAGGAATACGCCGACCGCAATCGACGGTTCGGGAGCGCCTAGTGCCATCACTGCAGGAACGCCTGGCGTCGATACTGCGCGACGTCCTGCCCGTCGAGGAGGAAGCCGACGGCGCCCTGACGCTGCGCCACAACGGCACGCTGGCGTCCTTGCGGGTCGTGAACATCGCCGAGGGCCTGGACCTGGTGTCGCTGACCCAGATCCTGGCCTGGGATCTGCCCCTGACGAAGAAGGTCAGCGACCAGATCGCCAAGCAGGCGCGCGACAGCAACTTCGGCAGCGTGACGCTGGTCGAGAAGGTGAACCAGAAAGCGGTGCAACGCAATTCCGGCAAGGGCTCGGCCAAGACCGCGGACGTGATGCTGCGCTACAACTTTCCCGGCGGCGGCCTGACCGACGACGCCCTGCGCACCCTGGTCCTGCTGGTGCTCGACACGGGCGCGCAGATCCGTGCTTCGCTGACCGGCTAGGGGCGATCGCAAGCGCGGCGTTGGGGGGTGGCCCGCGAAGCTGGGGGACCGGGCGCTGCGGGTCGCCACCATCGGGTTAGGACACCGCGGCTTCCGGGGCGGCCCCCGGCGCGGTGTCTTCGCGGCCGCCCGTCCGCAGCAGCGCGGGCATGACGTCCGGGTCGTAAGCGGCGGGCCGGGTCGCGTCGACGAACCGTTCGACGACCTCGACGAAGCGGTCGGGGTGGTCGTGGAAGGGCATGTGCCCGGAGTCGGTGAAGATCTCCATGCGCGAACCGGGCATCGCCGCGTGCGCGGTGTGCGCGTGGTCCACCGGGATGATCAAGTCGTCCTCGCCCCAGATGATCTGCACCGGAACGGATTTCACGAGATAGCTGCGGTCCAGCATGGTGACGTATTGGCCGCGCGCATCCACCACCGAACGCAAGGTGCGCGCAAACGCCGCCAGCCCGGCGGGGTCCAGGAAGCCCTCGAGCAGGTCGACGACGTCAGCGGCGTCGCGACCGAACTTGGTGGAGCCCAGCGTCGTCTGCACGGCGCGGCCGACGAGCCGGATCGCGGGCATCACGCCCGGCGCGCGGAGCACACCCAGCGCCTCGGCGCCCATCGGCATCGCCGCCAGCCGCAGCGCCATGCTGACGTCCTTGTCGACGCCGCCGGCGCTCACCAGCACGATGCGCTCGACCAGCTGCGGGTACTGGTAGGCGAATTGCATCGCGACGCCGCCCCCGAACGAATGCCCGACGACGGTCACCCGCTCGATGCCGAGCACGGCGAGCAGGTCACGCATGCCGTTCGCGAAGGCCGGCAACGAGTAGTCGGCGTGCGGCTTGTCGGACTCGCCGTGACCCAGCAGGTCCGGCGCGATGACCGTGAACCGCTGCGCAAGCTTGGCGTGCACCGGTTCCCACGACTTGGAGTTGTCGCCGACGCCGTGGATCAGCAGCAGGGCCGGTCCCGACCCCGCGATGCGGAAGGCGCGGCGGTAGCCGTGGATCGTCCGGAATTGCAGTGACGGGGCCTCGATCTCGCGTACCGGCCGCAGGTGGGGCGACAGTTCGTTCCGCATCGTCTTCTCGCTTCCCTTGAGGGTGTTGTCTCGGCCCGTGGGCCACTCATGGGTAGGAGCACGCGGCGGACGCGTGTCGGACACTTTTTCAGAAAATCTTTTTCACGGAGTGCCGCGGCTGAGACGGGTCAGCGGCCTAGGAACGGCACTGGGCGCAGGTGCCGAAGATCTCGATGGTGTGGCTGACGTCGGAGTAGCCGTGCTTGGCCGCCACCTCGGCCGCCCACTGCTCGACCTCGTGGTCGCCCACCTCGATGGTCGAGCCGCAGCACCGGCACACCAGGTGGTGGTGATGATGTTCCGAGCACCGGCGGTAGACCGACTCGCCGGTGTCGGTGCGCAGCGTGTCGACCAGTCCGGCCGACGCCATGGACTGCAGCGTCCGGTACACGGTGGTCAGGCCGATGTTCTCGCCGCGGCGCCGCAGCTCGTCGTGTAGTTCCTGGGCCGAGCGGAATTCGTCGAGCGTCTCGAGCAGCGCGGCGATCGCGGCTCGCTGGCGGGTCGAGCGCACGCTCGCGTTAGTCATTTGCACCGCTTCTCTCCCCCGCAAGTGGGTGGTACCCCCACGGCGTCGTCGCGGCGCGCGTCATACGGTGTCCTCGCTCGCGTGAGCGACGGCGTCGACGACGATGTGCGCGAGGTGGTGGTCGGCCAGCCGGTACAGCACCTCGCGGCCGGACCGCTCCCCGGCCACCACGCCCGCGGCCTTGAGGATCTTCAGGTGCTGGCTGACCAGCGGCTGCGGCACACCCAGGGCGTCGACCAGTTCGTGCACGCAGCGGTGCGATTCGCGCAACTGCAGCACGATGGCGATCCGCACGGGCGCGGCCAGCGCGCGCAACAGCTCACCCGCGGCGTCGAGGATCTCCCGCGGCGGCGGGACGGGATATTCGGGAAACTCCGCGTGTTCGCCCGATACGGCCGCGCCATGCTCGTGGGCCGCGGCGTCGAGGCCGGATCCCGTGGCGCCGTCGGCCGCCGGCTGCGCCGAAGACTTCGACAAGGGCATCGGGGAGGACATCGCCATGGGAACGTCATCACCTCGAAGCGCCGGGTAGGGGGAGTGCCGCCGGGGAATCGCGGTCGGCGCTTTCCACTGTCACATGCATGATGACGCATGTCAAAGATCGCCGCGCCGGTCGATACCATGGCTGATGTTTTGCGAGGGGCGGTTCCCGCCGTCCCGTTTGTATCGACCTTCGAGAGGGAGTGCACAGCCCCGTGGCGTCCGTCATCGACACCGTAGTCAACCTGGCCAAACGGCGGGGCTTCGTCTTTCCCTCCGGCGAGATCTACGGGGGCACCAAATCGGCGTGGGATTACGGCCCGCTGGGCGTCGAGCTCAAGGAGAACATCAAGCGTCAGTGGTGGCGCGCGGTGGTCACCGGACGCGACGACGTGGTCGGCATCGACTCGTCGATCATCCTGCCCCGGCAGGTATGGGTGGCCTCCGGCCACGTCGAGGTCTTCCACGACCCGCTGGTCGAGTGCCTGAACTGCCACCACAGGCACCGCCAGGACCACATGCAGGAGGCCTATGCGGCGAAGAAGGGCGTCGCCGACCCCGATTCGGTCCCGATGACCGAGATCGTCTGCCCCGACTGCGGCACCAAGGGGCAATGGACCGAGCCGCGCGAGTTCAACATGATGCTCAAGACCTACCTCGGGCCGATCGAGACAGAGGAGGGGCTGCACTATCTGCGTCCGGAGACCGCGCAGGGCATCTTCGTCAACTTCGCCAACGTGGTGACGACCGCGCGCCGCAAGCCGCCGTTCGGGATCGGGCAGATCGGCAAGAGCTTCCGCAACGAGATCACCCCCGGCAACTTCATCTTCCGGACCCGGGAGTTCGAGCAGATGGAGATGGAATTCTTCGTCGAACCGTCGACGGCCAAGGAATGGCACCAGTACTGGATCGACACCCGGCTGCAGTGGTATGTCGACCTGGGCATCGATCCGCAGAACCTCCGGCTGTATGAACACCCCAAAGAGAAGCTGTCGCATTACTCGGACCGCACCGTCGACATCGAGTACAAGTTCGGTTTCGTCGGCAATCCGTGGGGCGAGCTGGAGGGCGTCGCCAATCGAACCGACTTCGACCTGTCCACGCACGCAAAGCATTCCGGCGCCGACCTGTCGTTCTACGACCAGGTGACCGACACCCGCTACACGCCCTACGTCATCGAACCGGCGGCAGGGCTGACGCGCTCGTTCATGTCGTTCCTCATCGATGCCTACAGCGAGGACGAAGCACCCAACGCCAAGGGCGCCATGGAGAAGCGGACGGTGCTTCGCCTCGACCCGCGCCTGGCGCCCGTCAAGGCCGCGGTGTTGCCGTTGTCGCGGCACGCCGACCTGAGCCCCAAGGCCCGCGACCTGGCGGCGGAATTGCGCAAGAGCTGGAACATCGATTTCGACGACGCCGGCGCCATCGGTCGTCGCTACCGGCGGCAGGACGAGGTGGGTACGCCGTTCTGCGTGACGGTCGATTTCGACTCATTGGAAGACGACGCCGTGACCGTGCGTGAGCGCGACGCCATGACGCAGGACCGGGTCGCGATCGGCGCCGTCTCCGATTACCTGGCCGCGCGTCTGAAGGGCTGCTAGCCGCCACGGCTCGCCTAAAGGTCTTGGTGGCGGGCGGACGCCCGGGCCGCCAACGACCGACGGGCGGCTTTCACGCCTGTTCTCAGCCGTGGCGTCCCTGCCCAATTACCGCTATTCCGGTCCTCGAATATTCGGCTTTCATTGGCCGGGCGATTTCGCAAATCAATTGCACCCATATATTATTTTCACTATTGAATGCCTTCCGCGATCAAATTCGAATCCGGTCCGATTATTCGCTCGGTATTGACCCGAACACATACCATCGCCCGACGTCGTTGGCGCTTTACGGCCCATTGTCCGGTCCTCGTGCGGACGCTGCAGGACAAGTCGTTTTCGGATTGAATCAAGTTTGCTTTGTTGATTCGATCAAGTTTACGTTCCCGGATCGACTCAAGTTTAGGGAGAACTGCGGCTTTTTGGCGATTCTTGCCTTACGATCCGGTCGTGGTGTCTATTGATTTTCGGGGTGCGACGCGGCCGTTGGAGCGGCGCGCAGGGTGGTGGTTGTGATGGTCCTCGACTTTTCGTGGCTGCCTCCTGAGATCAATTCGGCTCGGATATTCGCCGGTGCGGGGTCGGGGCCCTTGTTCGTGACCGCGGAGGCCTGGGACGCCCTGGCGTCCGACCTGTCGGCCGCGGCATCGTCGTTTCACTCCGTCGTCACCGGACTGACCAACGGGGCGTGGACGGGTCCGTCGTCGGCGGCCATGGCGGAGGCCGCGACTCCCTACGTGGGCTGGCTGAACGCGGCGGCGGCGCAAGCGAATTCGGCGGGCGCCGGGGCCCGCGCCGCGGCGACGGCGTTCGAGTCGGCGTTGGCGGCCACCGTGCCCCCGGCGGCGATCACGGCGAACCGCGAGCAGCTGCTGGCGTTGATCTCCGCGAACATCCTGGGGCAGAACACCCCGGCGATCTTCATGACCGAGTTCGAGTACATGGAGATGTGGGCGCAAGACGTGGCCGCGATGCTGGGCTATCACGGCGGGGCTATGGCGGCGGCCGCGGCGTTGCCGGCGTTCAGCCTGCCGGCGCTGAACCTGGCGGGGCTGTTGACCGCGCCGTTGGCCGGTGTGACGTCGGCTGTCGCCGGGTTGGCGTCGTCGGCAGGGGGCGCATTGGCGGCTCCGCTGACGTCGGTGACGGCGGTGGCCGGGTCCTCGATAGCGCAGGCATCGACGTTGGCGTCGTCGCTGCCGGTGTCCGGGCTGTCGACGCTCGCCCAGGCCGGGATGATGCCCGTGAGCATGATGATGTCGCCGATCATGATGGCGGCCCAGGCCGGCATGAGCGCGAATCCGGCGGCGCTGGCGGGTGCCACGAATCTGGCCGCCGACGCGCCGAAGTTCGTCAGCGAAGCCGCTCCCCTCGGGAAGGGGCTCGGCGGCGCCGGCGGGCTGGGCGCAGCGTCGGCGGAACTGGGCAAATCGCGCCTGGTCGGGGCGATGTCGGTGCCGCCGACGTGGCAGGGGTCGACGCCCGCCCGAATGGTCAGTGCCGCGATGTCGGGTCTGGGCAGCGAGGTGCCCGGCGCGGCCGCGGCGGCCGCGGGGGCGCCGGCGGGCGGCGGGATGCCGTTCATGCCGATGCCGATGGGTGGTATGGGCGCCGGCGGCGGCATGCCCGGCGGAATGATGGGCCGCGGCGGAGCGAGCCCCCATGTCGTGCAGTCGCGGCCCAGTGTGGTGCCGCGGGTCGGAGTTGGTTAGGGCGGGGGTGATAGGTCGGGACTGCGCGTTGGGCGCCATGGCGGCGCCTAACTGAAACATTTGTTTGTAAGGAAAGGAGCAGTGTGGTGGCTACACGGTTTATGACCGATCCGCATGCGATGCGGGCGATGGCAGGTCGTTTCGACGTGCATGCGCAGACGGTTTCGGACGAGGCGCGCCGGATGTGGGCCTCATCCCAAAGCATTTCTGGCGCTGGTTGGAGTGGCGCGGCTGAGGCGACGTCCTACAGCACGATGGGACAGATGAATCAGGCGTTTCACAACATTGTGAACATGCTGCAGGGCGTTCGTGACGGGCTGATCCGCGACGCGAACAACTACGAGCAGCAAGAGCAGGCTTCGCAGCAAATTTTGAGCAGCTAGTTGCTCCACGAGACTTTAGGAGGGTTGTGCGATGACGATTAATTACCAGTTCGGAGATGTGGACGCCCACGGCGCGACGATTCGCGCCCAGGCGGCGTCGTTGGAGGCCGAGCACCAGTCCATCGTTCGCGATGTGCTGGCCGCTGGTGACTTCTGGGGTGGCGCCGGTTCGGTGGCCTGCCAGGAGTTCATCACCCAGTTGGGTCGTAACTTCCAGGTGATTTACGAGCAGGCCAACGCCCACGGCCAGAAGGTGCAGAGCGCCGGTAGCAACATGGCCAGCACCGACAGCGCCGTCGGGTCGAGCTGGGCCTAGCCGGCTACCCAAGGGCGCGGGTAACACCGCGGTGTTACCCGCGCCTGCGGCGCTGCCCCACACCCATACGCCCGCGCGGGTAACGAGAACCGGTCTCCGATGCGAATTCACCGTCACGACGGGCTGGACTGTTTGGTGAAACCCCGGACTTTTCACGGGCGATGGCCTTACTATCAGGCAGTGGTGTCTGTCGATCGTTGGACTGTGCCGTTCATGCGGCTGGCTGGCTTGGGGGTGTGATGGTTCCCGCTTTTACGTTCTTCCCGCCGGAGATCAATTCGGCGTTGATGTTCGCCGGGGCGGGTTCGGGGCCCTTGTTCATGGCGGCCGCCGCATGGGACTCCCTGGCGTCTGACCTTTCGGGGGCGGCGGCGTCGTTTCAAACGGTGGTCTCCGGGCTGACCGACGGGCCCTGGTCGGGTCCGGCGTCGATGTCCATGGCGGCGGCGGCGACGCCCTACGTCGGGTGGTTGAGTGCGGCGGCCGCACAGGCCGAATCGGCCGGGCTGCAGGCCCGAACGGCGGCCTCGGCGTTCGAGACCGCGTTGGCCGCGACCGTACCCACGCCCGCGATCGCGGCGAATCGTGCCCAGTTGATGGCGCTGATCGCCACGAACATCCTGGGCCAGAACACGCCGGCGATCTTCATGACCGAGTTCGAGTACATGGAGATGTGGGCCCAGGACGTGGCCGCGATGGTGGGCTATCACGGCGGCGCGATGGGAGTGGCCGCGGCGCTGCCGGCGTTCAGCGTGCCGCCGGTGAACCTGGCGGGCTTGGCCGGGGTGCTGTCGGCGCCGCTGACGGGCTTGGCGTCACCGCTGGGCAACGTGGCGTCGTCGGTGACGAGCGCGGTTTCCGGTTTGGGCGTGACCGCGATGGCCGGGTCCGCGGTGGCGCAGGTGTCCTCGCTGGCTTCGTCGGTGCCGGTGTCCGGGCTGTCGACGGTCGCGCAGGTCGGGATGATGCCGGTGAGCATGATGATGTCGCCGATCATGATGGCGGCCCAAGCGGGAATGAGCGCGAATCCGGCGGCGCTGGCCGGGGCCACGGGTGCGGCCGGCGCCCTCGACCCGGCGAAGTTCGTCAGCAGCGCCGTGCCCGACGCGAAAGGGCTCGGCGGTGCCGGGCTGGGCGGCTTGGGCGGCGCCTCGGCCGGCCTGGGCAAGGCGCGCCTGGTCGGGGCGATGTCGGTGCCCCCGACCTGGCAGGGATCGGCGCCGTCTCGGATGGTCAGCGCAGCGATGTCGGGCGTGGGCCCCGAGATGCCTGCCGCGGCGGCGGCCGGAGCGCCGGCGGGCGGCGGGATGCCGATGATGCCGATGCCCATGGGTGGCATGGGCGCCGGGGCGGGCATGCCCGGCGGGATGTTGGGGCGCGGCGGGGCCAGCCCGAATCATGTGGTGCAGCAGCGGCCCAGCGTGGTGCCGCGGACCGGAGTTGGGTAGGTCGTCGGAAAGGGCAGGGTGATTACGTCGGGGTTGCGGCTGGCGGCCCCACGGGACACGGGTTTGATCACGGGTTTTGCCCCGGATCGCGCACTGTTTCGCAACGAAGCGAAATCGGTCAATCCCGGATATTGTCCTCAGGAGTGACTTACGATACGAAGCGCCTGGTGGTGACGAGTTCGCCATCGAGTGCTCAACGTGAACGAGACGGCTGTGGAAGGGGGCAACGTGCTTTTGCCTCTAGGTTCGCCGCTGCCGGACGATTCGGTGGCGGCAAAGCGTGGTGAGTCGGGGATGCTCGGCGGTCTATCGGTTCCGCTGAAGTGGGGGGTCGCGGTTCCCCCGGACGACTACGACCACTGGGCACCGGAGCCGGAAGAGGGCGCCGATGCCAAGGAGCAAGCCAGCGACGGGTTGAACCCCGAGGCGGGCGCCGACGGCACGGACGAATGGAACGAGTGGGACGAATGGGCCGCCTGGGAGGGCGAGGCCGAACCCCGCTTCGACATGCCGCGAACGACGAGCGTGATACCGAATTCTCCGGCGGCGGGTTGATCGAGAAGCCCCGGATACCAAGACCAACCGTATGAGAAATCCGAGAAGTTAAATCCAGAAGGAGAAAGGCAACATGGCAACACGTTTTATGACCGACCCGCACGAGATGCGGGCGATGGCGGGCCGTTTCGAGGTCCACGCGCAGACC
>NZ_LZKL01000076.1 GCF_001668725.1 Mycobacterium sp. E787
CTGACGGCGGCGAACGCGGAGCTGTGCCTGGCGGCGACCGGAGTGGTCGGGCTGCTCGATTTCGGCGGCGGCGGCACATCGGCCACCCTGGTCAGCCTCGCCGGCGACCTCGAACTCAAGAGCCCCACAATGCGTTACACGGCCTTCTCCGGCGACGAGATCGACCAGGCCGTGCTGCTCAAGGTCTTCGAGGAGCTCGGGCACGGCAGCGGCATCGACCCGGCCAGCACCGCCGGGGTCGGCCAGCTCGGACTGCTTCGCGAGCAGTGCCGCACGGCCAAGGAGCAACTGTCCACGGAAACGGCGGTCGAGTTCGCCGCCGAGCTCGGCGGGCGCAGGTGCACCATGCGGTTGACGCGCGACGAGCTGGGCGACCTGATCCAGGACCGGTTGTCGGGCTTCATCTATGCGTTCGACGACATGCTGGCCCGCCACAAGCGCAGCTGGGCGGACCTGTCGGCGGTGGTCGCCGTCGGCGGCGGCGCCAGCATTCCGCTTGTCACCGAACGGCTTTCGGTGCACGGCCGCCGGCCCGTCGTGAGCCCGTCGGAGCCGGCGCTGGCGGCCGCCCTCGGCGCCCTGCAGCTGGCGTCTCGCGGTGAGGAGCTGGATCTGCGCACCCGCACGTCTATCGGCCTGCTCACCGCGTCCGCCGCCGCCGACGTGCTCGACCTGCCCGCCGGCGACGTGTTGGTGATCGACCACGATGCGCTCACGGATCGCGAATTGGCGTGGTCACAAACGGAATACGGCGCAGACATCCGGGTGCCGTACAGCCCCGCCGCCTTTGACGAAGATGGTCCGGCCGGCTGGTCCATGCGGCTGAACGTGATGGAGCCGCCCAGGGAGAGCCCCTGGCGGCGCCTTCGGCTGTCCCAGCTGGTCATCGGAATGTGCGCCGTGGTCGCGATGACCGCGATCGGCGGCGTGGCCTA
>NZ_LZKL01000077.1 GCF_001668725.1 Mycobacterium sp. E787
CGTGCGGACCCACCACGTCAACGCGCTCGCGGTGCTCGGTCGTCAACTGCGCAACGCGGTGCTCATCCTGCTGGCCGGCACCGCGATCGTCTCCTACTTTCTCGGCGACAGCATGCAGGCGATCATCATCGGCGTGATCCTGGCGGCCAGCATCGGCTTGGGGTTCGTCAACGAGTATCGGGCCGAGCGGGCCGCCGCCGACCTGCACGCGGCCGTGCACCACAACGCCGTGGTGCGCCGCGACTCGAAGTTCGTCACGACCAGCGTCACCGACCTGGTGCCCGGTGACGTGGTGCGCCTGTCGCTGGGCGAGGCCGTGCCCGCCGACGTCCGGCTGATCGACGTCACCGGCCTGGAATGCGACGAGAGCATCCTGACCGGCGAGTCGACGGGCTCGGAGAAATCGCCGCAGCCTGTGCCGGCCGGCGCCGAGCTGGCCGATTCGACCGACCTCGCTTTCATGGGCACCATCGTGAGCGCCGGGGAGGGCACCGGGGTGGTGTACGCCACCGGCAGGGATGCCGAATTCGGCCGCATCGCAGCGGGTTTGGACAAGCGCCAACCCGAGACCGATTTCCAGGTGGGGCTGCGCCGGTTCTCCTACCTGCTGCTGCAGGTCGCGATCGCGCTGATGGTGGTCATCCTGGTCAGCAACCTGCTGCTGCACAAGCCGATCATCGATTCGGTGCTGTTCTCGCTGGCGATCGCGGTCGGCATCACGCCGCAGCTGCTGCCCGCCGTGGTGAGCACCAGCCTGGCGACCGGCTCGCGGCAACTGGCCAAGGCCAAGGTCCTGGTCAAACGCCTGGTCTGCATCGAAGACTTCGGCGACATCGACATCCTGATCACCGACAAGACCGGCACCCTGACCGAGGGCCGCATCAGCTTGGTCGACACCGTCAACCCGGCCGGAGTGCGCAACGACTCGGTGCTGCGGCTGGCCCTGCTGGCCTGTGACATCGATCCGGCCGCGGGCGGCGCCGCGACCAACGCGCTGGACGGCGCGCTCTGGGCGCACCCCGCCGCACGGCAGCTCGTCGGCGACGGTATGGACCGGGTGGCCTTTTTGCCGTTCGACCACATCCGCCGTGCGACCTCAGCCTTGGTCGATGACCATGGAAAGCGACTGCTGGTGGTCAAGGGCGCACCCGAGCAGATGCTGGCCCGCTGCTCGAGCGCACCCGATCAGTCTCAACAGACGTTGTCCGAGTTGTTCGCGGCCGGGCGCCGAGTGGTTGCCGTGGCGGCCAAGCCGGCGCCACACCTGTCCACGATCACCGCCGACGACGAATCCGAGTTGATGCTGGTCGGGTTCTGCGTCTTTGCCGACGAGCCCAAGGCCGCCGCCCGGCAATCCCTTGATCAGCTTGCCGAGCTGGGAATCGAGGTGAAGATCGCCACCGGCGACAATCCGCGGGTGGCCGAAAAGGTCTGC
>NZ_LZKL01000078.1 GCF_001668725.1 Mycobacterium sp. E787
AGTTGCCCAGCTGCGCGACCGTCGCCGACGCGCTGGCGTGGTAGCCGCTCATCGCGGCGACATCCTGGGCCCACATCGCCTCGTAGTCGGATTCCACAGCCGCAATCGCGGGAGCGTTGAAACCGAACAGGTTGGAGTTCACCAACGACACCAGTTTGGAGCGATTGGCCGACACCACCACCGGATGCACCGTCGCCGCCAACGCCGACTCAAACGCACCGGCCACCGCTTTGGCCTGCGCGGCCGCACTCGCAGCTTGAGACGCCGCCGAGGTCAACCACGCCGAATACGGAACGGCTGCGGCGGCCATCGCCGCGGATGCAGGACCCTGCCACGCGTGACCAGCCAACGCCGAGGTCACCGAGGAAAACGATCCCGCGGCCGCACTCAACTCATCGGCCAGCCCGTCCCACGCCGCAGCGGCCGCCAACATTGGCGCTGACCCGGCACCGGAGAACATCCGGGACGAATTGATCTCCGGCGGGAGCACCAAAAAGCTCATGACCGCGGTCCCTTCTCAGCAGCGAGCCCCGGGAGCCAAAGTGTGCCTTCGCTCGGGTTCACACGCAACCGCGACTGCGAGCGCTTGATCCCTGCGGTCCGGTCCGCAACGATCGTGCGGCGGCCGGGATTGGATTCCCGCCTAACGGGGTATGGGGCAGGCCGGAGAATGTACGTTGCTCCAGTGGCTGCTGAAGGTCTGATCAACGACGATCGAGGGGAGCAGTGATGAACTTTTCGGTGTTTCCGCCCGAGGTCAACTCGGTGCTCCTGCTTGATGGGCCGGGCCCGGGGCCGATGCTGGAGGCGGCGGCGGCCTGGGACGGGATCCGCAGTGAGTTGAGCGCGGCGGCAAGCGCATTCAGCTCCGTGACCTCGGACCTGGCCGGGCAGGCCTGGCAGGGCCCGTCGGCGGCGTCCATGACCAACGCGGCCGCCGGGTACGTGGACTGGCTGGGCGGGGCGGCCGCGCAAGCCGAGCAGTCGGCGGCCCAGGCGCGGGCGGCGGCCGTCGCCTACGAGGCCGCGCTGGCGACCATCGTGGACCCCGGGTCGATCACGGCCAATCGCGGCCAGCTGGTGTCGCTGGTGATGTCGAACCTGTTCGGCCAGAACGCGCCGGCGATCGCGGCGGCCGAGGCCGAATACGAGCAGATGTGGGCCCAGGA
>NZ_LZKL01000079.1 GCF_001668725.1 Mycobacterium sp. E787
GCCCCGGGGCGCCCCCCCCCCGCCCGACAACCACCCCCGCAGCCTGCGCGCGAGACCCCGCCCGCGGCGGAGCCGCCCGGGCCGCCCGACCGGGGTTGGCGACGCGTCGTGCGCCTGGCCACCTTCGGTCTGATCAGGCCCGGTCCCTCGGCCGCCCAGCGTCAGGAGGCACAGTACGAATCGGAGATCCGAATCCCGCTTCATGGCCACTACAAGGTCGGCGTGCTGGGCAAGGGCGGCGTCGGGAAGACGTCGGTGGCCGCCAGCGTCGGATCGCTTTTCGCCGAACTGCGTCCGCAGGACCACGTCGTGGCGATCGACGCCGACACCGCGTTCGGCCGGTTGGGCTACCGGATCGACCCACGGTCGAGCAGCTCGTTCTGGGGGTTGACCTCCGACAAGAATCTGGAGTCGTACGCCGACGTGGTCGGGCGCCTCGGCCGCAATGCCGCCGGCCTGCACGTGCTCGGCGGCGAACCGGCATCCGGCCCCCGGCGAGTCCTCGATCCCGCGGTCTACCGGGAGGCCGCGCGCCGGCTGGACCGCCACTTCACGATCTCGGTCATCGACTGCGGCTCCACGATGGATTCGCCGGTGACCCAGGAGGTGTTGCGCGACCTGGACGCGCTGGTCGTGGTGACCTCGCCGTGGGCCGACGGGGCCAACGCCGCCGCCAGGACCATCGAATGGCTGTCACAACAACGGCTGACAACGCTGCTGCGCCACACCATCGTGGTGCTCAACGACTCGGACGGCCACGCCGACAAGCGCACCCGGGAGCTGCTGGCCCGCGAGTTCGTCGAGCACGGGCAGCCGGTGATCGAAGTCCCCTACGATCCCCACCTGCGGCCCGGTGGCGTGATCGACGTGGACGGCGAGATGGCCCCGGCGACGCGGCGCAAGTTTCTCCAGATCACCGCGACGATCGCGGGTCATTTCGCGGCGCGCCCGGAGCGTCCCGCGCCGCGTTAGGGCCGCCGCTCGGCACCCAACCGCGCCAGCGGGTCGGCGACGGCCTCGATCTTGGTCACGAGGCCACCGCGGACCGTCAGCACGATCGCGGCGAAGAGCCGGCGGTCGGCGAAGGCCAGCACCGCCGGCCCCCCGGCGGGACCGCTGACCAGGGTCACATCCGGCCCCAGGTAGCGCATCAGGTTGGTGGCCACCGCATCGGGCCCGTGGTTGACCTGTGGCGGCGGGGCCGGGTCGGCCAGCACCGTGCCCACCCCCCAGACCGCGGGATCCAACACGGCGGTCAATCCGGCGATGTCGCCGTTGGCACACGCGGTGATGAACTTGTCGGTGACGAGCTGGTGCTCGGACGGGGCGACGTCGTTCAATTTCGGTTGTGCCGCAGTGAATTTGGTTCGAGCGCGCCGCGCCAGCTGGCGGCAGGTGCCGACGGGGCGTCCGACGGTCTCGGCGATCGTGTCGAACGGGACGCCGAACACGTCGTGCAGCACGAAGGCCACCCGTTCCCCGGGGCTGAGCCTCCGTAAGACTTCCAGAAGCGCGGTACGGACCTCGTCGTCCAGCGTGACACGGTCGGCGGGGTCAGAGCGAGGCGTCGCCGACGGTTCGTCGACCTCGCCCGGCCGCTCGTAGCGGGCGCGCGCCGAACGCACCTGATCGAGGCACAGCCGGCTCGCCACCACCGTCAGCCAGCCGCGAACGTCGTCGATCTCGTTCGGTTCGGTCCGCGACAGCCGCAGAAAAGCCTCTTGCGCAACGTCTTCCGCGTCGCCGACGTCGCCGAGCATCTGATAGGCGAGGTTGACCAGATAGGGGCGGTGCAGGCGCCAGGCCTCGGCGACCTGGTCGCGGGGCGACGGTGACTGGTTCATGTTCCTTCGACGATGTGGGGCCGCAAAAAGTTACGCGTTGCGGCTGTAACTTTCCCGGCTCCGGCGCCGTCGTATGCGCAGTCAGGAAAACTCACGGAAGGACCCACCCCCATGACAATCGTCGTAACCGGAGCGACCGGCAACGTCGGGCGCCCGCTCGTCGCCGAACTGCTCGCCGCGGGCGCCCGGGTGCGCGCCGTCACCCGCACGCCCGACGCCGCCGGGTTCCCGGAAGAGGTCGAGGCGGTCGGCGCACCGGCCGACGCCCTGCCGGGCGCCTCTGCCGTGTTCCTCAATTCGCGGGCCCTGGGCGAGCACCTGGCCGACGTGGTCGCCGCCTGCGGGCGCGCCGGCGTGACGAAGCTCGTTGCGTTGTCGGCGATCAACGCCGACGACGACTTCTCGCGCCAGCCCTCGCGCTTCCGCGGCGATCGCAACAAGGAGGCCGAGCAGCTCGCCGTGGATTCCGGCCTGGCCTGGGTGAGCCTGCGGCCCTCGGTCTTCGCGACCAACTTCGCCGGCATGTGGGGCGCGCAACTCCGCGCCGGGGACGTGGTGGGCGGACCGTACGCCGCGGCATCGTCGGCGCCGATCGTGGAAAGCGACATCTCGGCCGTCGCGGCGCGCGCGCTGCTCACCGATGACCTTGTGGGACAACGCATCCCGATGACCGGTCCGCAGGCGTTCACCAACTCGGAGCTGCTCGGGGTCATCGGCGAGGTTCTCGGCCGCCCGCTGCAATACCACGAAGCGCCGGCGGAAATGGTGCGGCAGCGGTTCATCGGTCTGGGGTTGGGCGCCGAGTTCGCCGACGCGTATATCGCCATGCAGGCGGAGACCCTCGACAAACCCGCGCTGGTCACCCACGACGTGGAAAAGATCCTGGGCCGCCCGGCGACCCCGTTCGCGCAGTGGGTGTCGGAGCACCGCGACCTGTTCGCAAAGTCCGAGACGAAGGAGAGCTGACATGTCCGATCCACGCCCGCCGCGCTACCTCAAGCGCATGAACAAAGTGATGATGGCCGTCCAGCGGCTCGGGATACCGACCGGTCCGGCCATGGTGCTGACGGTGCCGGGCCGCAAATCGGGTCAGCCGCGCAGCACGCCGATGACGCCGTTCGAGTTTCGCGGTGGCCTCTACGTCGTCGCGGGCTACCCCGGTGCCGACTGGGCGGCGAATGCCCGCGCCGCCGGCACGGGCACGTTGAGCCGGGGCCGACGGTCGCGCACCGTCAAGATCGTCGAGCTGGGCCCCGAGGAAGCACGGCCGGTGCTGCGCGCGTTTCCCACCGAAGTCCCGGTCGGCGTGGCGTTCGCGAAGCGCTCGGGGATGGTGCGCGACGGCACCGCCGACGAATTCGAGGCTTTGGCCGGCCGGCTCGCCGTGTTCCGATTCGAGCCGGCGTAGCGGCAATTCGGTCGCACCAATCGACACGTCACTGGACGCCGCGACCTACCAGACGATGGCGGCCATGTCGCGGTTGTCCGAACACACGCTGCGCACCGCGGCCTCGATGTCGGCGGCGGTGATGATCTGCAGATCCTCGACGGTCACCGGCTGGCCCGAGCGCTTCTGGGCGACCACCCGGGTGTCGCGGAACCCCTCGGCGCGTTCGATGACGTTGCGAGCGAACCGGCCGTTCTGCATGGCGTCGATGCCGTGTTGACCACCGGGCGTGGTGTAGTTGCGGATGGTGGTGGCCGCATTCATCAAGGCCTCCCGGGCGCCGTCGTCGAGCAGGCTGGCCCGCGGTGCGGCGTACCGGTGCCCGATCTCGACGATCTCGGCCGGCGAATAGGACTCGAAACGCAGCTTGCGGTTGAACCGGCCGGCCAAACCCGGGTTCACCGTGAGGAATTCGTCCACCTGTTCCTCGTAGCCGGCCCCGATGAAGCAGAAGTCGAACCGGTGGGTTTCCAGGGCGACCAGCAGCTGGTTCACCGCCTCCATGCCGATCATGTCCGGCGTGCCGTCCTGGTGGCGTTCGATCAGCGAATAGAACTCGTCCATGAAAATGATTCGGCCCAGCGACTTTTCGATCAGCGCGTTTGTCTTCGGCCCGGATTCGCCGATGTAGTGGCCGCAGAAATCCGACCGCCGCACCTCCCGGATCTCCGGATGCCGCACGATCCCCATGCCCGCATAGATCTTGCCCAGCGCCTCGGCGGTGGTCGTCTTTCCGGTGCCGGGCGGTCCCACCAGCAGCATGTGATTGGTCTGGCCCTCGACCGGCAGCCCGTGCTCGAGGCGCATCATGCGCACCTCGAGCTGGTCTTCCAGCGCCGACACCGCCTGCTTGACCGCCGCCAGGCCCACCTGCTTGGCCAGCAGGCGTCGCCCCTCGGCCAGGAGCTCGGCGCGCCGGCCGGCCGCGTCGTCGTCCTCCAGCTGCTCACGGCTCTTTGCGGTCGATGCGTCCCACTTGTCGGTGCGGCTGGCGATGGTCTGTTCGTCTGTCACGACCAACTGCAGGTTCGGGTCCCCGAGCGCGGCTTTGGCGGCGTCGGTCAGCACCCCGTTGATCGCGGCCTTCGACAGCCAGATCTGGGCACGGTCCTCCTCGTGCAGCTGGCGGTGCACCATCCCCCGCACATACGCCAAATCGGCGACGAGCAGCGGGATGTCGGCCGGACCGATCGAGGCCGTCAGCACCTCGGCACCGAACCGGCCCGACGATGTGTTCTGGCCGATCACGTCGACGCGGTCCAGCCAGTCCAGTGCCACCCGGCCCTGCCCGAGATGCGCGGCGGCATGCGCGGCCAGCGCGCAGATCGACGCGGTGACCGCGGACATGACGATCGCTTGCGGCGGCAGCTCCTCCGCGGCCGTCAACAACAGGTCCGGCCAGCGCTGCGTGGCGTACATCAGGAATGCCCGGGCCAACTGGTGCCACTGGTAGTTGCCCCACGAGTCAAGCAGCTCGCGATTGGCCAAAAGCCGGTCGGCGTCGGCATATTCACCGGCGATCGTCAGCGCCGACGACAGCGCCAGACCCACCTGGGATGCGTCGGTGACCGTGATGCCGATGTAGGGGCCCAGCTGCATCTCGGCGGCCAGTGCCCGGCCGATCCGCGTGGTTTCACGATGCAGCCACTCGCGGTGATGGTTGAGCCGCTTCAGGGAGGCCAGGTCGTTGTCGCCGCAGGCGATGCGGCCCAGCCAGGCGTCGGCCATCGACGGATCGGCCTCGGTGGCGGCAATGAACTCAGGCAACGCCGCGACGCGCCCCTGCCGCTCCATGGTTGCCATGGCGCGGTCGAAATGCCTACGCGCCGTGAGCAAATCCCCCATCGTCTGCACCATCCTCGACGCTACGTGGCGAATGACATCGCGACAGACTCCAGGTTGACATATCGGTTCTCCGCCCGGAACAGGTCCATGTCGACCAGCCAACTTTCGCCCGCCGCAGTGACTTTCACCGTCGCACCGCTGACCTGCTGGACGGCCACCTCGAAGGCATGTCCGTGTCCGTCCGGAAGCGGAGTGCCGGCCGGCGCGATCGTCATCACGGTGGCGGGCCGCGGCGCGGGCGAGATCGCGACGTCGCCGCCCTGTTGGACGGCGTGTTCGACCACGCTCACGGTAGTGCGCGGCGCCGGCCGGGAGGAGTTGACGACGCTGACCAACGGCATCCGCACGCTGGCCCAGCGCTTCAGGTCGCGGGTGTGCACGCTGACCCGCTCGCCCGCACCGGCGGTGCGAATCACGATCCGCTTGGCTATCGCGTCGTCGGCGGCGACGAAGACCCGTGACAGCTCGCCTGCATCGGTAACCGGGATCATCAGTCGGTCGCCGTTGCCGAGCTTGCCCACCAACACCCCCGACGGCCCGATCTCGACGATCAGGCTGTGCGGCAACGGACTTCGATGCAAACCACGCAGTAGGGGCCGGGGCCCGCACATGTTGGCGGCGGTCGCGGCGGCCTGCTCGCCGTTGAGGCGGCGCAGGACCACGCTCGGCGGGCTGGGCGCCTGCGTGGGTGTGCGCACGGTGACCGTTGCGGTGCAGGTCCCGTCCGGGTGGACGGTGACGTTCTGGACGACCTCGTCGACGCGCAGCGTCCAGGCCTGGGCGAGCACGTGAGAGTTGATCGCCTCCGCCGGATAGGCGTACGTCGTCATCCAGCCGGCCTCGCCGCGGATGGCCTTCCACTTTTGCATCGTGCCCGACACCGCGTCCCAGCCGAGGCGGCGATCGAGCTCCATCAGGTCCGTGGCGGTGGCCACCTTCGCGCGCAGCCCCTGGCAGCGCAGCTGCCCGGCCACCCGCTGGGCGGCCGAGATCGCCGTTGCGCCAAGGGTTGTCCGCCAGCGCAGCGCGCCGGTGTTCTCGATCACCGGCAGCCGCAGGATCAGCCAGGTTTCGCGGCGGCCCGCGTACGGCGGGGTGCCGATCTCGGCGTCGTACACCCGCGGGTAGTCGCCGACGCCGCCGCACCGCGACCCGAACGAGACGACGCTGATCGAGTCGAGTTCCAAGCCCAGCGGGTGCTGCAGCATCGGCACCAGTTCGACGATGTCGATGACGTTCTCGGTCTCGACGCTCACCGAGCCGGTCACCGTGGTGGGGCGGTGCGCCCGGCCGAGCAGCTGCACCGCCACCACGGCGGCCCCATCTTGGACGCGCACCCCGCCGCCAGATCGGTTGCTGGCCACGGTGATCGGGTCGCTCCAGCTGATCGGCCGCCGGCCCCGCAGCGCCAAAACGGCCCACGACCAGGCCGGCTGGCCCCGCCACCGCACGAACACCACGGCGATGCCCGCGACGACGGCCACCGCAGCGCCGACGTAGCCGCCCACCGCCCAGCCCGCCAGCGCGAGCAGGAACACCACCAAGATCCCGACGACCCGCCGATTGCTGCGCGGGCTGAACCCGGTCAGCCCCGATCTCATCGCGCCCTCCGGAGCCGCGCGCCCGTCGCCACCACCAGCACACCGGCGATCACGGCACCCAGGAACCCGAGGGCGATGTTGCGCGCCCGGTGATCTGGCGGCGGCGGCGGTGCCGGTGGCGTGATCACCCGGCTTTGCGCCCCGGGGGGCATCCGGTCGCCGGGCGGGATGTTGAACGTCAGCGCGGCGACCGGGTCGACCAGGCCATAGCCCACCTTGTTATCGACGCCGGCCGGTGGGTTGTGCGCCGACTGCACGATCCGGTTGATGACCTGATGTGCCGTCAGCTGAGGGTATTTCGCCCGAACCAACGCCGCGACTCCGCTGACGTACGCGGCCGAAAAGCTGGTTCCCCAGAACGGCATGTTCTTCTCACCGGGCCGCGACGGCGGGTAGGCGTTCACCGGCCCCCCGCCCTGCGGCGACAGTCCCATGATGTGCGTTGCCGGCCCGGCCACGGCAACCCAGGGACCCGACATGCTCTTGTCGATCGGCGCACCGCCGGCGTCGACGCCGCCCACGGACAAGACGTAATCGGAAAACCACGACGGCGACGAGATGACCTTGACCTGGTGCCAGTCGCGCGGATCCGACGGGTCCAGGGGGTCATACATCGGGTTGTTGTCGCAACCACCCTCCCCGTCGTTGCCGGCCGCGGCGACGACCACGGCGTCCTTGACGGTCGCCGCGTACCACAGCGCCGCGCCCAGCGCGCGCTGGTCGGTAGAGGACGCGGCCGGCAGGCAGGAGGTCACCGAGATGTTGATCACCTTCGCGCCCATGTTCGCCGCGTGAACGACGGCCCGCGCCAGCGTATTCAGCGTGCCGGCCTTGACCTTCTCGTCCGAGTTCGGGTCGGCCGGCGGCGGGTTGACCGGCTCAAAGGCCCGGGAGGACTGCCGTATCGAAATGATGGTGGCGTGCGGCGCCACGCCCACCACCCCGTCGGGGGCCCCGGGCGGGGGCGGCGGCACCGCGGGTTCGTCCTCGGTCTGCGGATCCGGCGGCCCGTTCGAGGGAGCCATCGCGCCGGCTTCCGGCGCCGGGGGCGGTGGCGGCGGAGGCGCAGGAGGAACCAGGGTGATCGTCACCGGAGGTGGTGGCGGCGGGGGCGGCGCCGGTGGCGGAACCTCCACCGGGGGCGACGGCGCCCCGGCGGCCGGCGGCGGTGCCGCCGGCGGGGGAAACGCGGGCGCCGGCGGGATGGGACGCGGCATCGGGGTAAGCCCTTGCGGCGCGGCGCCGATGATCGCGCCCACGACCGTCCCGTGCGCGTCGCAATCCGACAGGCCGTCCTCGCCCATGATGTAGTCACCGCCGGGCACGACCGGCAATCGCGGATTGGGCGAAATGCCGGTGTCGATGACGGCCACCGGCACGCCGTTGCCGGTGCTGTACTGCCATGCGTGGCTGATGTTGAGCAGGTCGAAGCCGGGCGCTATCTGCGACACGTCCGGGGTTTTCACGGTGATCGGCACCGAGCAGCTGTTGGCGCGACGCATCGGCTGGTCAGGCCGCGGCGGCCCGTCCGGCGGCACCGCCGCCGGATCGACTTTGGGTGGTGAAATAGCTTGGGCGGCAGGAATATTGCCCGTAACCGCGATCAGGCTCAGGGTTGCGACGACAGCGGCGGCGCGGGTGCACACCGGTATCAGTGGCGAAGCCACGTGAACAGCCCTCCCAGCGCCGCGGCGGCCGGCAGCAAGACGATCATGGCCAACACCTCGAGCCATTCGACGGTCAACCGGATCAACGGCCGGAACCGCGTCGCGGGCACCAAAAGCGCCGCGGCCAAACCCAGCGCGGCGAAGGCGACGACCAGCGCCACCGGCCAGATCAGCCCGGTCTCGAGGTTCCTCGGCCCGGTCAGCGCGTACTTGACGACACCGGCGCATACCGCCGCGCATGCCCCGCATACCAGGGCGACCGCCTGGTATTTGGCCGCAAATCCGCGGCCCTGGGTGATGAAGATGCCCACCACCAGTCCGGCCACGAGCAGGGCCAGCCACGCCCAACGGCGACCCGGCGCCAGGACGCCCCACACCGCGAAGGGCAACACCGTCGACACCCCGGCGCACAGGCCCACCTGAACCGCGTTGACCAACCGCGCCGACGCGGCGATCGCGGCCCCGCGGGCGGTGATGTCGGTCAGTTCGTCGTCCTCGTCCTCGGTTTCGTTGGCGCTCACCGGCGACACCGTGTCCACCGGCATGCCCTCGCGGCGCGCGAACAGGTCGCGTCCGGTGATGGATCCGAAGTGCGGCGGCCGCACCCTCGCCACCCACAGCGCGATCGTCGGCGCCATTCGCACCAGCACCAGCAGACCGAACAGCACGCAGATCGACAGCACCTGCACCGACACCGGCCGAAACATCCGGGCGGCGGCCACGCCGGCCATGATCCCGCACACGGTCACCACCGCCGTCGCCGCCGCGGTCTGCCACCGTTTCCGCGTCGCCACGCTGATCGCGATGGCGCCCAGGATCACGACGACCAGTCCGATCATTGCGTGCGGCGCCCCCAGCTTTCCGGGGGGCGCGCAGCTCCCCGCAACGGCAACCAAAAGCACCGTCAGCCAGGCGAATCCGCTGAACATGTCACGGCGCTGCGGCCATCCCGTGAACACGACGACCGCGGCGATGGCCAGGAGCAGCCCGACCGCGCCGCCAACGGCCGCCGGGATCAGGCTGTCGCTGACGGTCCGTTGCCGCAGTGTCAGGCCCACCACCACAGCGGCCGCCATCACCGCGATCACAATCGCGGTATGGGCGGCGGTCAGCGCCGTCACCGGAGCAAACATCCGGTCGCCGCCGTCGCGGCCGAGCCACTTGCCCATGGCCGCCAAGGCCGTCGACAGCGACTCATACTGCGGCTCAAAGGATTCCCCATCGACCCGAGGCACCAACACCAGCGTGTCACCGTCTTGGACGCCGAGCTCGTCGAGGCTCTTGTTGACGTCCAGGCGTACCCCATTGACCTTGTGCAGCTCGTAGCTGCCCGGCGGCAGGGCCACGCCGTCGAAACCCTTGCGCTTCAGGTCGTCGCTGAGCAGCTCCACCATGCCCTCGAAGAAGCCTTCCACCGGTGTTCCCGCGGGGAACACCTGCGAGCACAGGTGCTTGTCATAGGAGATGTTGACTGCGCACCGCGCCGGGAAGGCGACCTTGTGGGGCGACGTCACTGCTGGGCCCTCTCGGCGCCTGCTTCGGGCACGTACTTGTCGGCGAGCCCGGCGGTGATCTCGAAGAGCCGCAGCCGCGACTTCTTCTTCAGCTCGTGGACCGTGTCGATGATCCCGCCCTTGGCGAGGTGCGGATCGAACGGCATCACCTCCACCGTCGCGCCGACCTTGGTGAACCGCTCGGTCAAGTAGGCCAGGGCGTCCTTGTCGACGGCGCTGTCGGTGTGGTTGATGATCACGGTGCTGTGCGACACGAGCTCGTGATAGCCCTGCGCGCTGAGGAAGTCGATGGCGCGCAGTACCGGCCGGGACTGGTCCGCGGTGATGCCGGAGACGAACACCAGGGTGTCGGTGTTGTCCAGGACGGTTTTCATGACCGGGTGTTCAAGGTCGGGGGCGGTGTCGACCACCATGACGTTGTGGGTCCGCCTCAGCCGCGCCAGCACCCCGGCGAACATCGCCGGCACCAGCGGCCTCGGCTGGTCCGACGTCCGGTTGCCGGCCAGCACGTCGAGCCCGACCGCGTTCTGCCCCAGGTGTTCGCGGATGTCCGCGTAACCCTGCACGTCGGTGTCGTTGATGATCGCGGTGTAGTCACCGGGCGGCGATTCGTCGATCCGGTCCGCCAGGGTGCCGAAGCCCGGCACCGCATCGATTGCGATCACGTTGGTGGGCCGGCATTCGCGGAACACACCCCCGATGCACGCGGCCATCGTCGACACCCCCACGCCGCCCTTGCCGGAGACCAGCGTGATGACAAATTGCCGCCGAATGTGCCTACGGATGCGTTCCTTTAATTCGCGATAATGGCGTTCGCCCGGCGATTCTCCGAGGTTTATTTTATGGAACGAAAGGCCGTAAATGAATTTCCGCCAACCCGAACCCGGGGGAATTTTTCGGGGGGCGGCTAAATCGGTGATACGCATGGTGTCCGATACCGAATCCCGGTGGCGCACCGCTGACGGATCCCCCCGCCCAAGCCTCTCTTCGTCAAACATATTGGGGTCATTCCAAGGTGTCGTCACGACCGTCGATGCTAACACGATTCGCGATAGTCCGTTTCCCCGTCCACTAAACCGCGAAGTGCATTAGAACCGAGTTGGGCTTTACCATTCCCGTGATTGGTGTAACGGACACTTTTGCGGCGTGGGTCAAACCACGCGCCGGTAGGAGTACCACTCCTCGCCGGCGGGCAGGTTCTGGATGAGCCGCTGCACCGCCGCACTGATGTCGCTGCGCGATCCCGGTGACAGGACCTGGTAGCGCCGCCCACCCGACGTCATGCCTTCGACGCACAGCCGGCCGGCGGCGGTGTCGACGATGGCCACGGCCGACTCCCCGATCGCCAATCGGGCCGTTTTGTCCGGGCCGACACCGGCCTGCACCGCCACGATGGCCGCCGAGGCCGACCGCCCCGGATCGGCGGCCATGGTGACGATGTGCAGCTGGTCGACGTCCAAGCGCTGCCTGAGCAGAAATGATTTCAGGCTGGCGGCGTCGTGCACCGACTCCAGCAGCTCCTTGGTGTCCACGGTGACCGGCCGGAGCGGCGCGGCTTCCGCCACGCCGCACAATCGCTCGACTTGCCCCACCACGAGTTCCGTGGCCGCGGCCGCCTCGCTGGCGGTGCCGGCCGGATAGAGCCGCACGAGGTCGCCGTGGCGTTCCAACACCACCCACCAGGTGGCGAACCGGCAGATTGCCGCGCGCGTCGGATCCCGCCCCGGCACGTTGATGTGCAGCAGCAACCCGAGGTCGCGCCGCAGCAGCACGGTCAACCATTCCCGGATCATCGGGTCCGCGTTGCCGGCCTCGTCGAGGGCACCGCAGGCTTTCAGTTCCGCGACCACCGGGTGGCGCAGCGCCAGCTCTGGGGTTTCCAGCCGAGGCAGCAACGGCCGCAGGCCGAGCTCGGGGCACAGCTGCTCGACGCCGGTCACCGCCTGCAACACCCACAGGCCGTCGATTGTCGTTGTCAGCAAGCCGCTTTCACCTCAGACAGGTCGCCGGGCACACCGAAGGTGGGGCACATGCGAGGCGTGGGCGCCCCACCTTGGTCTCCGCCCCTGGACACGACAGTGCCGCTGGGGCAGGCGATTTCAGAAAAGGTGGCTGATGTTGGTGTCGGTCTGGATCGCCGCGTCGAGCACGTGGCCGGTCGTCTGGCCGTGCTGGCGCACCGTGTCGATGAGGCCCTGCAGTCCCGACAGCATCTGGTACTGCGCGTCGAAGAACCCCGTCGCGCCGTGGCCGGCGAAGAACTCCTGCAGCGAGTTGGTCTTGTTGGCAACGTCGGCGTGAATGGCGTCGAGCTGACCGGCGCGGGAACCGACGTCGGCCGCGAAGTCGGCCACCGGGCCCGGGTTGTAAGCGATGGGGCCTGTCATGGTGATGTCCTCTCTGAAGCGAAATGGGTTGGCAGTTAAGCGAGGTTTTGTGCGGAGCCGCCGAACAGCGCGCGGAACGCGTGCTGTGAATCGGCCTCGTGGGCTTCCATCAGGGCCGCGGCCTGCTTGAGGCCCTCGGCCAGGCGGGTGCCGCCCGTCAAGACCTTGTTGAGGTCGTTGGAAACTTCGGACGCCGTCATGTGAGAGGCGACGACCGCGTCGCCGGACCAGGTGGACGGATTCATGACATTTTCTTGGTTGGCCAAGTAGCCCTGCGCGATCGCGATCGCGTGTTCCATGTGCGCTTGAATCGCATCGCTGGTGCTTCGCAGCACGTTGGCATCGACAACAATTGACACGGTTGATTTCTCCTTATCCGGTTAGGCGTTTTTCTTTATTGTGTTGTTCCCGTTGGTTTCTCGGGTTGCGTCGAAGTGTATGGCGGCCGTCCCGATGTGTCGATTCACCCTGTGAGCAGGCCTTTTCAGAGTCTCTCGTCGACCACGCGCACCGTCGCGGGTTGCTCGTTCTTCTTGTGCGACCCGCCGTGGCCGCCGGCCGCATGGCCCACCGGCATGCCGCCGACTCCGGTGCCGCCGGCCGCCGGCGTTGTCGTCGTCGGGGACCGCACCGACTCGACGCCCAGTGCCCCACTGGGACGTAGCCCGACCGGGCGCCCACTGCTGCCGGGCTCGAACGCGCTGACCGGGCGAGTGAAGGTGGTCGCGGGCACACCGGCGCCGCCGAGCGAGGCCCCGCCACCGCCGACACCGGCCGCCGCACTCGGCGCCGCGGACACCGCGCTGACCGCCGAGGCGGGTGCCCCCGCGCCCGCACCCAGTGCGCCCGGATTGGCGAACATGCCCATCATCGATTGCAGCGGCTGCATCGCGCTCATCGGCGCCTGCATCAGCTGCGACGGCGCCTGCAGCGCCTGCGGGACCGCACCCATCATCGACTGCAGCGGTTGCATGAAGGTGCTCACCTGGCCGCCCATGTCCGGGTCGCCCGACGCCGCCTGGCCGGCACCCTGCGTACCCGTCTGGACTCCCTGGAACGCGGCGCGCATCCCGTCGCCCGCCGCCGCATCGCCGGCCGCCTGCCCGACCGTCGCCGCCGCTTCCGCCGGGGCGGCGGGTGAGGCGCCCATGGTCGCCAGCGGAGGCGGGATCGCCAGGCTTTCGGCCAGCCCGGCGAGAATGGCACCGTAACTGGCGCCGACCGCGGAGTTGTTGGGCCACATCACGCCGAAGTACTCCGTGTCGAGCGAGATGATCCGCGGCGTCAGCGTCCACAGCACGCTGGGATTGGCGATGTTGTCGGCCGCCTCCTCGTCACGGTTGGCGTTGCACTCCGGCGCCGGACGCATGGCGGCGTTGGCCATCTGGTAGGCCGAGATCGCGGCCGCGACCACCGCCGGCTTGACGTCGACCCAGCCGGCCAATCCGTGCAGCGACGCGTTGAGCGCGGTGGCGCTCGCGGCCGAACCCGCCGACCCCACCCCGGTCCAGCTTGCGGAGGTCACGACGGTATTGATCATCGACGCGCTGGCCGAAGCGTGGTGACTGGCGCCCAAGGCCGTCCAGGCGGCTTGGTTGGCCAACATGGTGGCCACGCCGGTCCCGGTCTTGAGCAGAAGGTCGTTGGCTTCGGGTGGACGCGCCGCCCACCCCGGATCGGGCATGGGTGTCGCTTACAGCCCGAGCGTCAACGCGCGCGCGGCCTCGGTGGCGGTGTAGACGCAGGCCGCGATGTTCTGCGTTCCGGCGAACAATCCCCGCTGCACCGCGTGCTCCTGCACCACGCCCAGGTAGGCACCCCCGCATGCGTTCAGTGCCGCGGCGAAGAGAGCCGAGTCAGGGTCATTGCCCATGGGCGTGGTGCCCAGCAGCGCCGGCGCGGCCGCCGCGGCCGCCCCCTCGACCTCGGCGCTGACGGCCGATTCGGCCCCGGCTGAGCTCAAAACAGCTTCCGGCGGTACGACAAACGACATATTTCCCTCCGAACGATCTCGCAGCCGATCCCTGCGAATGCGGGCAAGTCTAGTGCCTGAACGCAGATCGCGTATTCACAATTTTTATCCGCAGATCTCGCTGGTAGCAATTCACCAACCGGCGGCGCCCAGCGCGCAATTGTACTTGCGTCTAATTAATGCCACTGGCACCCCAAATATCGCTATTGCCACTCCCGTAACGCGTCACCCAAGGTTGCGTCCGGGGCGCCGACAAGTGCTGGGAGGTTGCCAGTTCAGCACCGGTCTAACTGAAATTGGCATTTTCACCCGCCGACCGCATTCGGCCGTAATGGGACCCAACTTGCGCCGACTATTTCGCGGCGATCGCGGACGGCATACCGACCAAAATCCCCTCGACGTCGGCTTCGTCCGTCACCAACAATCCGCGCCCCGGCGGCAAGGCTTGAGCGCGAAGAAGCCGGTTGATCTTGTTTTGCGGATCGTTGTCCATATAAAGCTGCGCGACCTTCGCCGACGTTTGATAGCGCATCCACGGGTCCATCTGCAGCGTCGCCCAGTTGGTGCTGTTGCGGGTGGTGAAAACGTGCAGCCCGATCTGGCGCGCGCGTTCCATCAGCATCCACAGCGCCGCCCCGACGGGAGCCGTCGCGGGATAACTCTGCGCCTGCGCCGGCCGCAGGTCTTGGACGTCGTCGATGAGCACGAAATGCCGAGTCCCTTCCCATGGCTTGAGCGCGCGCAACTCCTCCTGGCTCAGGCCCTTGGGTGGCAGCCGCGGCAGCAGGATCTCCTGGGCGAGCTCGGTGATGACGCGGTCGATCTCGTCCTGGTCGTAGGCGTAGGCACGCACGTAACCGGGTGCATGCAGGTCACGCAACCCGTGCGGGGCGGCCTTGGGGTCGATCAGCGTGAGCTGGGCCTCCTCCGGGCTGAACCGGCTCATCACCGCCTCGCCGATGGCGACCAGCGACAAGCTCTTGCCGCAGCCCTGCCGGCCCAGAATCATCAGGCCCGGGCTCTCCGCCAGCCGGAGGGGAACCGGGCCCAGCTGATGACGCTCGCCGATCGCGAACGCGATCGACAGATCGTCCGCGGCGGCGTGGGCAGCCAGGATCGCGCTCAGCTCAACGCGTTCCGGTAGCCGCTGCAGGACCGCGTGCTTGGTGACGCCGGCGACTTCGGCGACACGGGCGCCGACGCCCGGGGTGTCCACCAGCGTGCGGGTGGCGGGATCGACCACCACGGGAACGCCGACCAACAGTTCGTGCAGCGAGTCCGTCAGACCGAACCCTGGGCGGTCCAATGTTCGCCGGGCCGCCTCGCGCGACTCGATCGCCGACTGGCCCATCTGGCTCTCCCCCGGTTCGGCGAGCCGCAATTGGATTCGCGCGGTGGCGTTTTGCAAGAGCTTCTGCCGCTGCCCGTGAATCCAGCCACCGGCGCTGCACATCACGTGCACCCCGTATTCGGGACCGCGGCTGCTGAGCGAGATGATGCGATCGCCCAGCATCATGTCTTTCGTGTAGAGGTCGTCGTAGTCGTCGACCACGACGAAGACGTCGCCGAACGGATCATTGGGATCGGTGCCGCCCAGGCCGTCGCTGCCAGGCCCGAAACGCCGTTCCCGGAAACCGTCGAGATCGATGTTGGCGCGGCGGAATGCGTCCTCACGGGCATCGATCAACGCGTCCATGCTGCTCAAGATCCGCTCGATGCCCTCGGTGTCCTTGGGCGACACGATGTCCGCGATGTGTGGCAGCGACCCGATCTGCGCCATGGTCGCCCCGCCGACGCAGAAGAATGTCACCCGCGACGGGGTGTACATCATTGCCGCCGAGCACATCAGCGTCATCAGCGTGGTGGTCTTGCCGCGCTGCTTGGCCCCCACCACGATGATGTTGCTGCGCAGCGCGTCGATGGAATGCACGACCTGTTTGGATTCCTCGGGGATGTCCATGACGCCCACCGGGAACACCAGGCCCGGGTTGCGGCCGTAGTCGACGTGCCAGGGCTTGCCGCGCCACCCGGCCACCACCGCATCGACGGGCTCGGGATTCTCCAGTGGCTCCAGCCACGGCCGCCGCGGCGCCCGGTGCGGCACGGTGTGCAACGACTCCCGCAGCACGTCGACGATCTTCTTTTTCTTGAAACCGTCCTCGTGCAAAAGGAATTCGTCGGGTTCCTCGTCGGCCGCCGACGCGGCTTCCAGCGCGGCGGCGTCGGCCTCGTCCAGCGGCTGGTATTGCCAGTTGTAGAGCCGGGGCTGCGTCAAGGTCATGTCGACGGTCCTGACCACCTCGGCCTTCTTCGGCACGATGAAGGGCGCCGACAAATAGAAGCAGCGGAACGGCTCCAGGTCACGCGGGCCCACCTTCAGCAGCGCGAAGCCGTTTTCCTTCGACGGCAGGTGGTAGGCGGCGTCGGTGCCGATCACCTCACGGCTGTCATCGCCCGATTCGGCGCGCAGCGCGATCCGGAATGCGATGTTGGACTTGACTTTTTGCAGGGACGACAGGTCGAGCCGTTGCCCACCCAGCATGAAGAAGACGTTGGCGCCGCGACCCTCCTGACCGATGTGAATGATCAGGTTGATCCACTTGTCGTGGTTGGCGAACAGCTCGAGATATTCGTCGACGATTACCAGCAGCACCGGCACGGGCGGGAGATCGCGTCCGGCAAGGCGGATCTCCTCGTAGTCGTTGGCGTCGCGGGCGCCCACCGACGTGAAAAGTTCGTAGCGCTGCTTGATTTCACCGTCGATGACCCTGCGCATGCGCTCGGCCAGGTGTCGCTCGTCCTTGCCGAGGTTCGACAGGGCGGCCACCACGTGCGGGATGCCCAGGATGTCCTGGGCCGCCGACTCGAATTTCATGTCGACGAAGATGACGTTGAACGTCTCCGGTGAATGTGTGAGCGCGATGCCGTAGACCAGCGACAGGAAGAACTCCGACTTGCCCGAGCCGCTGGTGCCGATGACCACCGAGTGGAAACCGAAGCCGCCGAAGTCCTTTGCGCGGATGATGACGTTCTGCAACTCACCGTTCGGTTTGGCGCCCACCGGGATCTCGCACCACCGCTCGTCGCCGCGGCCGCGCCGCTCGGCCCACAGTCGGTCCACGTCCAAATCGCGCGGGTCACTGATTCCCAGTGCGCGCAATAACTCTGCGGCTCCGCTGGCGGCGTCGGCGATTTCGGTGCTGCTGGTCGGCGACCACCGGGCCATCGCGCGCGCATACCGGTAGGCGCGCGGGATCGACAGTTGGTCGGCGTGCGCGAAGAACTTGCCCCCCGCGCGCAGCAGCGGTGCGGGACGGCCATCGTCGTCCTCGGTGCCGTCGCCGTCACGCCCGGCCTTGGCGGCGCCATTGGTTGAGCCGTCGGCCGTCGCGGTGTGCCGTTCGCTCATCTCGTAGCGCTGGTCCTTGTCGAACCCGACGCCGACGCCGGCCCGGGAAGCGATGCGCAGCACCGTGATTCCGGCCTTGCCGACTTGGCCGACGACGCTTTCCCAGGCCTCGGGGCTGCCGGTGTTGTCGTCCACGATCACCCAGTGCGGCCCAAGATCGGCCCCGGCGCCGGGCTGGCCTGTCTCCAGGGCTGAACCGAGCGTGGTCGGGCTGGCCGCCGCCAACGGCGTCCACTGTCCGCGCTTGCCCTTCATGTGCAGCTCCGCGCCCAGCGCCTGCTCGAGCTCTTCGGGTGTGGCAAAGATCAGCCGCCGCCACCCACACGCGTCGAACAACTCGTCGTGCAGGTTGTGCGGCAGCCACACCATCCACGACCACAACTCGGGGTTGCGGGTGACCACCATCAACTTGACGTCGCGCGGGTTGTGGAACACCGCCAACGAGCACAGCACCGAACGCATCAGCGAGCGCACCCGGTTGAGGTCCTCGCCGACGAAGCTGAACCCCGGCGCGGATCGCAGGTTGACCACCTTGGCGATATCGCGAATCTTGCGCTGCTCCAAGATGAAATCGCGCAACGCCTGGCCGGTGACGGGCTCCAGCTCCTCATCCGAGGCGATGTCTGGCCACGTCACCGACAGCACTGAATCCGGTGCGTGCTGCACGCCCGTGCCCAGCCGCACCTCCAGGAAGTCCACGTCGGCGCGCCCGCGTTCCCACATCCGCGGGCCGCCGATGATGGCGCCGAGGCCGCGCGGATCGGAATGCACGGCCTGCTGCCAATTCCGCTGCGCGCACACCGCGGTCTGGATCTCGTCGCGGTTGCCGTCGAGGTCACGTAGGTAGCGCCGACGGCCTTTTTCCAACTCGCCCCAGGTGATCTTGCGCGCGCGCCCGAGCCGGCCCGAAAAGGCCAGCATGCTGAACGCACCGATCCCCATCAGCGGGAAGAAACCCGTGGACAGGCTGCGCACCCCCGAGACGTACAGCATGACGATGGTGCCGATCAGCGCCACGATGAGCGCCGGTACGCCGATCATCACCCAGATATTGCGCGGCTCGCGTTCGGGCAGCGCTATCGGTGCGTTCGGCGCCACGCGAACCGGTTTCGGCGGCTGGATCCTGATGCGGTTGATCGGAAAAGCCCTCTTCGACACTTCTAGCCTCCCGCCCTTGCCGATGTCGTCAGCACGCTCGCCTGCCCCAGCACAGGCACCGTGTCGCGCGCCACCAGCGCGGCCTGCTGCGACAGCACCGGACCCGCGGCAAAAGTCCGCAACAGCGGCCACGGCGCCTGCACGGCCGCCGCCGGATCCAGGCCCAGCGCGCGCAGCGTCGATTCGTCGGAGGCGATGCCGAACCGCACGCCGTTGTCGGCCACCCAGAACAGCGATTCCCGGCTGTCGCTGGTGACCACCCCGCTGGTCGACGTCACGAAGTTCGCGGCGCCCGGCAGGACCAGCACCTGATTGGCCACGACAGACGCCGGGTCGCGGTCGTCGCGGACGAGGCGCACGATCCGATTGTCCATCGACGAGGGGACCGGTAGCCCACGCCCGTTGTAGATGGCGACTCGGGCCTGCGGATCGGTCGACGCCTTCTCCCATCCCACACAGGTGGTCGGATTGGCCGCCGAGTCAATGAAATTCAGCCGTCCGGTCGGGTAGTAGTCCACCGACAGAGAATTCACCTCGGGAATGTTGACCAGCACATCCGGGGTCACCGTCCGTGGCGTCGCCGAACCGTAGGAGTTGGCGCTGCGCAGCAGATCCGCCACGAAGCCCCCGACCTTTTGCACCCCGTCGGGCAGCAACACGTAGAACTGGCTGCCCCCTCCCGCCGTTTGGTTCTGCAGCACCGCACCCACCTGCGAGCCCGGCAGGAACTTCGACGGACTACCGGCCTCCGGCACGTTGGGGACGCGGAGCGGCTCGGTGGCGGGCAGCCCGTCGAAGAGCGCCCGCGAAATCTCCACGGGCACCGTCACTCCGGGGTCAAGCCCCAGGCTCAAGGTCACCGCCCGGTCGGTGGGCTCGACCTGGGAACGCTTGCCACCCCAGATCACATAGGTGGCACCTTCGAACGTCACCAGCAGGCCGGCGTCCTTGGCCATCGGCATCGCCCGACCGCCAATGAGCTGCCCCGCAATGGAAGTCACCACTGGCTTATCCGCAGTACGCGGCCGGCCGGCCGTGTCACAGACGGCCCACGCCGACATGGCGCCCCGGTTGACCGGCATCGCCGCCGGCGCCCCCGGGATGCCGACCAGCGGCCCGGTTGGATACTTCGCGATCTCGGGCGGTTTCACCCAGGTTGGTTGCCCCGCGGTGCCCGTTGCCAGCCGCGCCGAGGTCAGATTCAGCGCCGGATACAGGCGGCCGTCGATGCGCGCGTAGATCGCGCCAGACTCGCGATCTCCGATGATCGCCGAATCTCCCACCACCCCACTGGGTTTGAGCACATTCAGCAGCACCATCCAGCCCGAGGCGATCGCCACCAGCACCACCGACAGTGCCAGCGCCGCGGTCTGCTTACGGTCGTCGTGCTTCATCCGCACCGAGAAGCGGGTTGTCGCGGCCCGGAGCCGCCGGTTGTAGAACAGGTGGCCCGAATTCTGGTCGCGGTTGGACAAACTCAACGGCATTGGTCAATAGCCCTTCGGTGCCCGGCGGGGATCGGCCTGTTGGATTCGATCGGCCAGATCCGACGCGTCGGCGGCGACGCCGTAGTGGCCGCGCGCATAGTTGATGAACGCGCATGCCTGCGCTACCAGATCGTGGATGCTCGCCGACGTTCCCGGCTTGTGGTAGGCCGCGAACGTCGGACCGATGAACTGCCACGCACCCTTGCTCGGCGTGCCCCTGGCCGCGTTGACGTCCCAATCGTTTTCGGCGTAGGCGTCGTAGTTCGACTCGCGGCGGGCGACCAGGTCCATGCCGCGCTCCCACCGCGCACGCGCGGCCGGGTCGTGAATACCCTTGATGTCCAACGCTTTACGGATTGCCGTGCGGACGGAGGCGCGTCCGGCTGTGCCGTGACCGCGGCTCGCGGCGTATGGCCGTGAGCGCGAGTATCGCAGCCGGCGCAGCCGCCCAGCCAACAGGCGCGCCCGGGCGCGCGACCGCACGATGTGGCCGTGCTGCGCGCGCAACCGCGCTGCCATTCGGGCCATCGCCTCGCGGCGGCCCAGCGGTGTATCCACTGCGGGCATGGCATCGGTTAAAGCGGCGTCCAAGTTCATGCGCGTCGCGGCGCGCGCACCCGCGTGGTCGGCGCGGGCCCTCCGCAGGATGCCGGCCAACGCCACGTCGGTATCAGCCATACGACGAAGGTCTTCCGCCGCGCTTTGCGACCGGGCCGCCGCCCTTGCCGGCCACCCGGTTGTGCGTACGGCCCGTCGGGTCTCCTCCCCGCGCGAGCGCACCTGCGCGGGGATCTCACCAGCATCGTCGCCGGTGACGGCACCGGCGAACAAGTTGTGGCCACGTGACAAGGCCTTCACCGCCTGCGTCATCGCGGGATCACTCAACGATTCCCCCACCATAATTCCGATCGAAATCAGCCTGCGCTTCTTCGCGCAATGCCTCGAACACCATATTCAGCCGATCCATTAACTCGCGACAGGTATACGACGTCATCACCTGCGGCGCCAACGAGAGCCCCGTGAGCCGCCCGTCCGAATTGCACACCGCGTAGACGTCACCCACGTCGGCGGTGAAAGTCACCGCCTCCTGGGCCGCCAGGACCGCCTCCCACTTCTCGAAATTCGCCTTCAGGTCGGCCAGGACCTGGTCGACCAATGCCTTATCCGTCCCTGCGTCCGGGCGCATCGCATCCGCTCCGGACACCTCAGGTACAACTCCCATAACATTCGACACAAATACCGGCCGCGCTTCTTTTCGTCGACATGCGATCCCGCAGCACGTTCGCAGGTTCAGCAATAGCCGTTGCGCTCAAAGGCTTTTCGGTAGCAGTCATGTAACCCACGCCAACCTCAGCGAATCCCAAACCGGCGGCGTTTCGACGATAGCCACACGGCGATGACATTACTGCCTCGGGCACCGCCGGACCACTCACTTCCGAAACCGCTGTCAGCGACCATCATTGGCCGCCGGTGCACGGACAGACCCCATTAGTACGTGAATACAATTTGGCGAGCGGCGTTCTGAAAATAGCCGTTCTCGACGACGGCTTACTCCTGCTGCTCTTCGTCTGTCGGCACGATCACGATGCGCCGATTGGGCCTCGTGACCACGGGCGGCTTTCCTTCGGACTTCGTCACCGGAACGCTCGGCGGCGCAGTCAAGCGGCCTTTTACCGGCTGGCCGTTGGGGATACCCGGGACGGTCACCCGCTTTTCAACGGGCTTGTCCTTCCCGCCTTCACCGCCGGCGCCCATGGCGCCGGGCATCATCGGCATGCCGGTCATGCCCATCGGGCCCGTCGGCGTCGCAGTGCCACCGGCTTGCGTCACGGTCACCGGTTTCACCGACGCCGCCGCGGGCGTCGTGGGGGGAGACGACGACGGCACCGGCGGCGGGCCCAGATAGCCGGTCGGCGTCGTGCCACCGCCCGCGCCGATGCCGCCACCCCCGCCGGAACCGCCGCCGCCCTCTGTGGCGCTATCCAGCACCGCCTGGTCCCCCGACATTCCGGTCAGGGCGGCCTCCGCCGCTCCGCCGCCCTTCGCCGCTCCCATCAGCGGCTGGATGGCGCTCTCTGCGGCCTGCATCGCCTGTTGCGGTACCTGGGTGAGCGGCTGCATGACGCCGCCAAGCGCGCCGCTGATCGCACCCGCGATGCCGGACGCCATCTGCTGGACCATCTGCGTCAGTTGCTGCATCTGCTGCGACGACTCAGCCTCGTTCGCCGGGAACTTCTGGGCGGCGTCGAGCGCGTGCGCCCGACGATCTGCGTCGCCCTGGACGCTGGCCGCTTGATCTCCGGGCACGCCGAGATTGCCGGCAGCAGCCAGGGCCGCTTGGGCCGCATCAGCGGGTGCACCGGTCCCCGGCGGAAGTCCGTTCGGAACTATCGGCGGCGGTGACTGTGGCGCCCCAGCAATCCCAGCGAAGTCCGCTGGGCTTACTTTGAAGGGGCCCCCAGCCGTCGTCATGCAAACACCCCAAGCCTCACGTGTCGCTGGCTACTCGATCTGCCGCAACCACTCGCGTCCTGTCCTCGTGGATCGAATGGTAGAGCGCCGACCGCGTTATTTGTAGTCACCGGGATTTCGCCGAAATCGCTTCGTACCAGGCGACGTGGTAGTGCGCGAGGGATTCGTGCCCTTTGATGAGGGCGTCGATCGCTGCCAGCAGCATCCAGTCCGCGGCCAGTGACAAGTGGTGCGGATCGTCCTGCGCCTTCTGGTAGGCGAGCCGCTGCTCGTGCTGCAACACATCAATCTCGTTGTCGGTAACCCCGGTTCCTCGGGTGGCGGCTTGCGCCAAAGTCTGAGCGATCCGCGGCAAGCCATCACGCCGACGCACGGCCTCCACCAGCGCCGGGCCCAGCTCGCCTACTTCCGGTCCGGCGCGTGCCACACGGTCTCCGGTAAGAGCGGGCTCGTCGGGTCCCGGCTTGGCGATGAACCCGTGGGATTTGTGCACCGCCGCAGCGGTGACGACACCCAGCAGATCGACCACGCTCGCGTCGGGTCGGCGAAGCGCCGGCTCGAGGAGTCGGTTCACGCCGAGAGGGATTTTCACGTTCGGTGGGATCCAGCCGCACCCGATGTTGCTGACCAATAGAGTTGTCCCGTCGTCGCGCAACCCTGCGGCCCATGAGAGGCCCGGCGCCTGCCGAGCTACCGCGTCGACCAGGCGTTGCAGCCTCTGCTGGTCGGCGGCACGACTCGATACGTCGCCGGCCACGGCGCCGGTTGTCGCGGCCAACGCAGAGGCGCCGGCCGGCGTCGCCGCGCTTGCGCCCGCCTGCCCTGCTGCAGCGCCCCGTTGGACCGTCGACATCAACGGGCTTCCCGCTGAGGGCGACGTCGATGGCGATGGCGCAACCGGCGCGCCAGAAACCGGGGCAGTCGGCGGTGACATCGACGGCGGGGTGACGACGGGGGGACGCAGGTCGGACCCGTACGCAGGCAGTGGACCCGCCGGGATGGCGGGGCCGCCAGTTACCGGCGCCGTCGGCGTTGACACCGGCATCGCCGCGGCTACCGGCATGGCGCCGCCCGTCGGCGAAGGCGGGGCGGCTGGGCCGGCTGGCGCCGGCGCCGCGGCGCCATGCTCAGCGCCGACGGATTCGACACCAGCAGCACCCACAGTCGGTGCAGATACTGGCGGCGCGACGGGCACTTGCGGCGGCGGCGCCGTTGCGGACCCCGCCGCGTTCGCCAAGCCCTGGGACAAGTCATGAGCACCGGCCGCTGCTGGCTGACCGGTCATCATTCCTTGGGCCAATGAGTTGCCCAGTTGGTTGGGTGACAGGCCACCGACAGTGGCGGCTGGTGAGAGCCCGCCGCCCGCGGGCAGTGGCGAGCTCACGCCGGGGGCAGAGGAAGTATGCCCGCCGCCAACGACCGGCGTGGTAACTGGGCCTCCGCCGCCGACTTCACTGCTTGGTCCAGCCGCGCCCAGCCCGGTGGCCCCTGCGTCGCTACCGACATGCCCTGCACCTACAACGCTGCCGACCCGCGGTGAACCGCCCGCCCCAGTACCCGCCTTCGTGGCGCCGGGCGCAAAGCCGTGGCTGCCAGTACCCGCGGCGTACCCGGCCTTCGCCGGCGGCGTAGCCGGACCGCCAGTCAGTCCTTGGGCCTTGAGAAATTCTGACGGAGACGTCGTCATTCCCTCAGCGGTAAGAACTTTCTGAATAGCGTCCGTAATTGCCGCGACGGCGGTGCCAGACTTATGAGCCGCGAATCCATTAGCCTCAGCTATCAGTCTCTCGATTTCCGCTGCTTTAACGGGCACCGGCTCCTTCGAATCTTCGACTCGCGCGATGCGTTGATTATATTCGTCAGCTATTCCTCTAAGTCCCTCGCGGAGGCTATCTATTGCGTCCGCTCCCTTTTCAAAAGCATCAGCTTTTACCTTGTACTTCTCAGCTAAATCTAGGTGGTATTTCTCACCATCCTGGAAACGGGAGACGAGGTCGTCCACGGTATGGCCCTGGTTATGCGCTGCTAGTTCCGACCACTGGCTATGCAGATCTTGTGCGTATTGTTCCTGCTGTTGCAGCTGAGCTTTCCAATTCGAAGCACCCAATCTCAGCGTTGCGGACGGCTGCGGCCACCAAGCTCCGACCAGGGCGGCCGAATACTTGCCCGGAGGCGTGTCCGCCGTCACGAACGCCCTCCTTAAAGTCGCACGCTTCCGCAGATTTTCGGTAATAATTTGACGGCAGAGCGCAGTGGTCGTACCAGCCCACCGCATTCGGCCTATCGACAAATAGCTGCCATCGGTCCGTCCAGGCGGTTTATGTCGTCTATCGACTGTTGAAACACAGATGAGCTCTTGTCAAACACACTGCTTATAGCAACTGCCGATTGGTATGCGGCCGCGAGGTTCTGTGCAGCGCCCCGCTCGTTTTGGCCCAATGCGGGATTTGCCGATGCCGCGTCAAGCATGGCCCCGCCGTTGGTCAATGAGATACGGGCTATTGCTATGTCGCCTCCATTAGTATCCTGGTTCACTGATTTCGATGCGAGCTGATAGACCGTGCACAAGTTCTTTTTCGCGCTCGCGACCTGGTCTGGAGTGAAGGTCGGGGTCGGCGTTGAGGGCGTGGGAGCGTTGCCAGTGGCCGTCGACGTTGGTCTACTCAGGGCGATGATGCTCACAACCAGCGCTGCCACGGCAATCAAGCCGACGACAACCAGCGCAACAACGGACAGCGGTCCGTTCGATGCTGGCCTGCCGGGTGGACCGGGTTGTGGCCATTGCGTCGCAGGAGGCGGCTGGGGATCCATCACCTGATCAAGGCTAATCGTCAGCAGGACGATGTCACTTCAGACCAGCCACTCAAGCGTGTTTCAGGCAGACGCAGGGCGGCCGCGTTGCAGATGGCTGCCCACAACCGCGGTTTGATGGCCCTGGCCGGCCCGATGCCCACTGCCCTAGGCTCCATCGCACGGTGGCCGAAGCCATTCAGGCAGTAGGTAAAGCGCATGTCGCCCGGAGTTGCTGTGTGGTTGTCATTTGGTGAGCGTCCGCGCGCGGCTTTCTGAACTGTCGCCCGGGGGCACCGGGGTGCTGGCCGCTCGAGAACACCGGCGCTGGGTGGCTGGCGCGTAATCCAGATTTGTCGCACAACCACAACCAAGTAATGAAGGTGTTAGCCGCGGAATCGGCGCGTAATCCCGACTCCCGGGCGCGGGTTCGTCGGTACTATTCGCCGCGTGTCACTGACAATTGGGGGGACATTCGCGGGCTACACCATCCTGCGGATGTTGGGTTCTGGCGGCATGGCCGAGGTTTATCTGGCTCAGCATCCGCGGCTGCCACGGCGCGACGCGCTAAAAGTCATGCCTGAGGCGATGACGGCTGACAACGACTTCCGTGAAAGGTTCCACCGCGAGGCCGACCTGGCCGCGGGGCTGTGGCACCCGCACATCGTCGGCGTACATGATCGCGGGGAGTTCGATGGACGCCTTTGGATTGCAATGGATTACGTCGAGGGCACCGATGCCGGCCAACTCCTGAAAGACCGCTACAGAACCGGTATGCCGATACGGGACGTGTGCGCCGTCGTTTCCGCTGTCGCCGACGCGCTTGACTACGCCCACAAGCGCGGGCTGTTGCATCGGGATGTCAAACCGGCCAACATCCTGCTCACCGAGCCCGAGGACGGCAGGCGACGAATTCTGCTGGCCGACTTCGGCATTGCACGACCACTCGGCGACGTCAGCGGACTTACGGCGACCAATTTCACCGTCGGCACCCTTTCCTATGCCGCGCCCGAACAGTTGATGGGTGCACAGATCGATGGCCGCGCCGACCAATATGCCCTGGCTGCCACCGCGTTTCACCTTCTCACCGGTGCGCCGCCGTTTCAGCACGACAATCCGGTAGCTGTTATCAGCCAGCACCTCAATGCGGCACCGCCGCGACTCGCCGACCGGCGTCCCGAGTTGGCGCACCTCGATCCGGTGCTGTTGAAGGCTTTGACTAAAGACCCCACATACCGATTCGAGCGGTGCCGTGACTTCGCCGCGGCCTTGAATGCGCATGCTGACGCGGGTTACCCGGTGGATGATCACAGCACCGGAGCAACTCCCACCGTCTTTGCACCTGTCGTGGGCCCCCATACCCAAGTCGCAATGCAACCACCGTTCAAGAGCGCAAAACAGCAGCAGCGCAAGCGGTCTCGGGTCGTCCTCGCGGCTGCGATCGCGGCGGTATTGCTGACCGCCGTCGGCATCGTCGGCTACCTGATCCAGCCGACGCGGCACACAACCTCTGCTCCGGCAGGTGGCATCGCGACCCCAGCGCGGCCCACTGTCGTGCTCGACGGCACTTATCGAATCGACTACGACAATCCAAAGGGCACCGCCAACGGCGCCCCATCTCGCGACACGAAAGGTCATAGCAGCTGGTGGGCGTTTCGTTCATCGTGCACGCCTACCGGATGTATTGCTGCGGCGACTCAGCTCGACGACAACAACCACCAAGTGGCATCTAGAGACGGCGGGGGCGATAGAGCAGTCTTCCGTTTCGGCGACGGTCGCTGGCGAGAGATTCCAGATCGAACCTCCAGCCCATGCGCATCAGACATGGCGGAAAGCGGCGCCGTGATTGCTGTGTTGTCGGTCGAACCGCAGGCTGACGGCAGGCTCCAAGGCGAGCAGACCGACACCGTCATCGGCAATGAATGCGGCCCGGCCCAAGGCGCCGTCTACATCACTCCCGTCACGTTGGTACGGGAAGGCGATGTGCCACAGGGCGTCACCGTAGCCGATCCGGTGGCGGCCGCCGCATCTGCGACGAGCAGCAGCTCACCGCCCGCAGTGCCGGGTCCGCGACTCGACGGCACCTATCGCGTCGACCTCGACAAGGGTGCGGAGACCGTCAACGGCGTTCGAGCTTCCCGGACCCTCAATGACACCCGGACGGCTTGGATGGCATTTCGTTCCGTGTGCACTTCGTCTGGGTGCATCGCCACAGAGGCGGATGTGGCCAGCGGAGACCGGCAAGTGGCCACGGGCGCTGCTGAGGTTTATCGCTTCGTGGACGGTCACTGGCAGCAATTCACGCCCTATGATTCGCCATCAAGTCCGTGTCCCGGCACGAAGGGACCAGTCACTGAAACGTTGACAGTGGACGTGTCGTGGGAGCCACAAAGCGACGGCACACTTCGCGGTGCCCTGATCAGAACCGCGGCCACCAATGAATGCGGCTTGAAAGGTACGGTCTGGCGGATCCCGATGACACTGGCACGCGTCGGTGACACGCCGCCCACCGTTGTCATTGCCGATCCAACATTGTTCGTGGACTTGCCAACACCGACAACCACGCCGGTCCGTCCAGGTAGATGATCGCGACCGGGTTACGGAGACGCGGTCCCTCCGGCGATTTCCCTCAGCTCGCCGGCGCGTGATGTCGATGCCCAGTCGTCGCGGGTCGCGCGATTTCTGGATCGACCCAACCGCCCACGCCATACTCACCCCGGTGACGCGCGGTCATCCCGTCGTGCCGCAGCGCATCCCCGTGACCGGAAACGATGTCGGCAATGCTGAACAGGGACTCCGACCCATCGTCGAAATAATGCGAGTGGTCGTAGAGCGGGTTCGCGGAATTGCCGGGCACCTCGGCTTTGAACCGGGTGGAGCCGTAGCCGTCTGTAGCGGGATCGTCTCCCAGCCCGCCGAAGTTCAAGCCGATTAGCCCGGGCCCCGTCACCCGCGCGGGCGACCAGGTGACCGCGTCTCCCGACGCCGCGCCGACATACAGATGGCCGCCGGGGGAAAGATGGAAGTCGGCGGCCGCATGGGCGAGGTCCGTGCCCGGCGAGCCCACCAGCACCACGTCATTCGCGCGCATCCCGTACACCGCCGCATCCGAAACGACGGTGGACCCGTACGAGTGGCCGACCACGGTCAGGTGCGTCGGCGCGCCCCCGTGGGTGACCGCCAACGCGTTCACGTCGGCGGCCAGTGCCCGCGCGCCGCCGCGGGCCATGTCCGGCTCCCGAAGACCGGTGTCGTACCAGTTGTCGGGGGCGTCGTAGCCGACCCAGGTCACCACCGCGGTTCGGCGCCCATCCGCGCGGACCGATTCCTCGTACAGACGGGCGCCCTCAGTCTTGGCGAGCGTTCCGTCGCGCACACCACTGCCGGCCCCCGTCACCAACACCGCGGTGTGGGTGGCCGTGTCGGGGTTTCCCACGGCGACGGCGGCGGCACCTTCACCCCCAAAAGCCTCCGGCTGGTATTTCAGGAGAAATGCGCCCGGATGAACCCGCTCGTCGAAGGCGGCTTCCGAGGCGTTCAGGCCTTGTCGGGTACGCGAGGCATTGGTATAGCGAGCGACCGCGAGCGCGGTCAACCCATAGTCGCCGGGGGCGTCGACCACGTCGTCCGCGGACACACCGTTCTGCGCGGCGACGTCCTGCACACGGCGCAGGTCGTCGTTCATCACCGCTCGGTTGACAGCGCTTCGCACGGCGACCGGCACGCCGTTGAGGTTGCCGAGCTCTGGTGGGTGGTCGGCGATCAGGCGGCGCTGCTGGTCGGGGTCAAGCGTTTGCCACCACCGGTTGACCTCCTCGGCGGTGGTTTCCGGCGGCGGAATCCTCGCGGCCTCTTCGGAATTCGCCGACGGTGCGTCCACCGCATGCAGAACCGTCGGGTCATAGCCGTCCGCGCGCAGGGTGGTCAGCGCCCTCTGCAAGGACTGCGAGTAATTGCGGCGTTCCGACCGAAGCCGGCCCACCGCGCCAGCGGTGTCGTCGATGGCCTCCTGCTCGAGCGCGCGGATGAGCGCATCGAGCGCGGCGCGATCCGCCGCGCCGACTCCGGTACCGCTCTCGAGGGCCAGCGCCTGACCCAGCAGGTCGTCGAGCTGTCGAAGCTGGGTCTCCAGCGTCGAGATGAGCACCGCGGCGGCGCGTTGGGCTTCGGCGAGCGCGGCCGCGGCGTTTTCCAAGTCCGCCCCGATCTTCGGCAGCTGCAAGGACTGGGCACCGAGGGCGTGGGTAGTGCGCCTTACTTCGGCGAGGTCGTTGATCGGGTGCTCGCCGTGGACCCGATTCCAGGACGCCTCGAAGCGGCGGCGCGCTTCATCGAAGGCCGTGCCGGATTCGGCGGTGCACCGCCCTGAGTCGTGGAATGCCTGCGCCAAGGCCGCGATCTGCGCCGGCCGACCGGCCTGCAGGCTCTCGTTGATCGCCCAGGGGTCACCGCCGGCTTCGGCTATCAGGTCCCGACTGCTGATGTGGCGGAGGTCCATCGCACCGCCCGCTCTTGTGCGGCGTTCCGGTCATCCACGTTGGTGAAAGCGTTGGCGGCGTAGTGCGCGTTGTGGCCGAGCCCGGTCAGTGTCTCCTGGTGGGCCTGCAGGTTGTTGACGTGCTGTTCGCGCGCAGCGGTCACCGCCGCGTGAAATGTCGCGGCGGCCGGAAACGCGCCGAACATGCCGGAAGCGAGGGGCGCCCGCGACAGCCGGTCGACGCCCTCCTGCGCGTGGCCGCCGGCACGGTGAGACTGGTCGGCTCCCGCGTGCAGCAAGTCCGTGTCGACGAACATCGCTACCCCCCTCCTTGACCCGCCGTAAAGCTATTAGCGCCGTGGTTGCTGGTCAATTCACTGGCCCCATCGGCCAACCCATCGCCGTCGGTGTCGGTCAGCGCGACGTTCCAGTGGCCGTCCCCGTCGGTGTCGACGTAGCCCGTCACGCCGTTGTCGTCGGCGCACAGCACGCGGTCGGCCACCCCGTCGCTGTCGGAGTCGAGGAGCCGGTCATCGGCGCGGCCGTGGCCGTCGAAGTCGACGAGCGGGCCGCCGGTGTGCTCGACTCCGTCCAGCCCGAACCACCGCAGCTGCCCACCCCGATCGACGGCAACCCCCCACGTCCCCGTTCCCTCGTCGGTGAACCACGTCTCCGGGGCGCCGTCGTTGTCGAGATCGCGGACGGCGTGGTCGGCCACCCCGTCGCCGTCGAAATCGGCCAGCGCGTCGTCCCGCATCCCGTCGCCGTCGAGATCAAGGCCTAACGCGTCAAGGCGGCCATCGCCATCCAGGTCGAGGTTGGGCTGGCCGTTCCAGATGGCCGCTGCGCCATCATCATTCGCGAGGCAATAGTCCATGCCTACTCGGACGTATGGCCGCGCTCAGGCGTTCCCTCGCGATTGCCACCAGGACAGCAACTCGGCGGTCGCCTCCTCGGTGGTCAGCGGGCCACGCTCCAGCCGCAGCTCCTTCAGATGGCGCCACGCCTCGCCGACCTGCGGACCGGCCGGGATCCCGAGCAGCTCCATGATCGCGTTGCCGTCCAGGTCGGGGCGGACCCGGGCCAGATCCTCCTGGGCGGCCAGCTCGGCGATGCGCTCCTCCAGCCGGTCGTAGCTGGCCTGCAGGCGGGCGGCCCGGCGCTTGTTGCGGGTGGTGCAGTCGGCGCGCACCAGCTTGTGCAACCGCGGCAGCAGCGGGCCGGCGTCGGTGACGTAGCGGCGCACCGCCGAATCTGTCCACTTGCCCTCGCCGTAGCCGTGAAACCGCAGATGCAGATACACCAGCTGCGAGACGTCGTCGACCATCTGCTTGGAATACTTCAACGCCCGCAGCCGCTTGCGGGCCATCTTGGCGCCGACCACCTCGTGGTGGTGAAAGCTCACCCCGCCGTCGGCCTCGTGCCGCCGGGTCGCGGGCTTGCCGATGTCATGCAGCAGCGCGGCCCAGCGCAACACCAGATCGGGCCCGTCGTCTTCCAGCGCGATCGCCTGGCGCAGCACGGTCAGCGAATGCTGGTAGACGTCCTTGTGCTGATGGTGTTCGTCGATGGCCATCCGCATGCCACCGACCTCGGGCAGCACCACCTCACCCATCCCGGTCTCGACCAGCAGGTCGATGCCGGCCACCGGCTCGTCGCCGAGCAGCATCTTGTCCAGCTCGGCGGCCACCCGCTCGGCGCTGATCCGGGCCAGCTCGCCGGCCATCTCCTCGATCGCCTCGTACACCCGCGGGGCAACCGCAAAGCGGAGCTGGGACACGAACCGCGCCGCGCGCAGCATCCGCAGCGGGTCGTCGCCGAAGGACACCTGCGGCGCCGCCGGGGTGTCGAGCACCCGCGCCGCCAGCGACGCCAAACCGCCCAGCGGATCGAGAAACTCGCCCGGCCCCGCCGGCGTGACGCGCACGGCCATCGCGTTGGCCGTGAAATCGCGGCGCACCAGATCGTCCTCGAGGCGCTCGCCGAAACGCACCTCGGGATGGCGCGACACCTGGTCGTAGGCGTCGGCGCGGAACGTGGTGATCTCCAGGCGATAGTCGCCCTTGCCGACACCGACGGTGCCGAACCGGATGCCGGTCTCCCACACCGCGTCGGCCCACCGGCGCAGCATCTCCTGCACCTGCTCGGGGCGGGCATCGGTGGCGAAGTCCAGGTCGGGACTCAGCCTGCCCAGCAACGCGTCCCGCACGGAACCGCCGACCAAATACAACTCGTGGCCGGCGGCATCGAAAATCGCGCCGAGGTCCCGCAGCACGGGCGCGTGCTTGTTCAGGGCGACCGCGGCGGCGGTCAGCAGCTCGGCATCCTGGGCGGCGTCAGGCACGTTCGATCAGCGTAGTCGGACGGCCCGGCGACCATGCTGGGCGCCGGAAGGAAAGCGCGGCTACACCGTTCCCCGAGGCAACACCCATCGGTGCCTGAACTCCAGAACTGTCGCGGCCGTCTCGAAGTCAGCGTCGTAGTGAATCACGGTGAGTCGGTGCGCGGCGGCGATCGCCGCGGTGAGGAGACCAGCCATTCCGACGGACCGGTGTTGCCCGGTTCTTGCCAGTGCCCGCTGCGCGCCCAGTGCGGTTTGCCAGTGCTCGTCATCAGTCGGCAGATACTCGTAGGCGGCGCGGCGGTCGGCCGACAATTGCTCGTATTCGCCCGGCCCGCGCGCACTGTAAAGCGCCTCGGCGTCCAGCGATGCCGTCGTGGCCACCGCACCGCTTTCGATCAGCGGCCGCAGGCGCCGAGAGACATCGGGGTGGCGCATCCTCGCGGCAGCACTGGTATCGACGAGATAGCGCGCGATCAGCGCCACACTTCGCCACGCTCGCCCGCGTCGGCCATGCCCTCCAAGCCCCCCTGTTCGAGCCACTCGACCTGGCGCGCCCGGGCCGAGGCGGCAGCCGCCTGCTGCAGCGCCGCCCGCACCGTGTCCGAAATACCGGTGGTCTTCAATTCACGCTGCGCCGCGGCAAGAAGGTCGTCATCCAAATCGATCAGTCGCTTGGGCATAACTTCTCCGACGCCGGATATATACGTTTTACGGACAAAGTATATCTTCATCGCGCCAGGCCGCCGCCCATGCCGCCAGCGGCGAGTATGTCCTGAAGAGCGACCCCCGCCAGCTACTATCGCTTGGGTGTCCGACGCCGAACAAGCCAGACCGCGTCGACGCCGGGGTCGGCGTCGACGTCGCGGCGGCGCCGGCGCGGCCGAGAAGCCCAGCGACACCCCCACGAACGGCGACGCCCCAGCAGCCAAACCGCGGCGGCCGCGGCCGCCTCGCCGCGTGCCCGAGCGACTCAAGACCGTGCACGAAACGTCGGCCGGGGGGCTGGTCATCGACGGCATCGACGGGCCGCGCGACGAGCAGGTCGCGGCGCTGATCGGTCGCGTCGACCGGCGCGGGCGGATGCTGTGGTCGCTGCCCAAGGGGCACATCGAGGTCGGCGAGACCGCCGAGCAGACCGCGATCCGCGAGGTCGCCGAGGAAACGGGTATTCGCGGCAGCGTGCTGGCCGCGCTGGGACGCATCGACTACTGGTTCGTCACCGACGGCCGCCGCGTGCACAAGACGGTGCATCATTATTTGATGCGCTTCTCGGGCGGCGAACTGTCCGACGAGGACCTCGAGGTGGCCGAGGTGGCGTGGGTGCCGATCCACGAACTGCCGTCCCGGCTGGCCTACGCCGACGAGCGCCGCCTGGCCCAGGTGGCCCATGAGCTGATCGACAAGCTGCAGAGCGACGGTCCCGACGCGCTGCCGTCGCTGCCCCCCAGCACGCCCCGGCGACACCCGCAGACGCACTCGCGCACCCGGCATTCTGACAAGCGCGTCGCGGGCCGGAAGAACGGTCACGGGCCGGGGCCGTGACGCCGCCGCGACTCTGCTGGGCCGGCTTGTTGCGCCTCGCCGCAGTGGTTGCCATCGTGGCCGGTTGTGCGGTGCTCGTCGGGCCCGCCCCGCGCGCCGCCGCGGGTGAGCCGGGCGACACCCCCTTCGTCCGTGTCCGCATCGACCAGGTGACCCCGGACATGGTCACCACCACCAGCCCGCCCGTCGTCACCGTCAGCGGCATGGTCACCAACATCGGTGACCGCCCGGTCCGCGACGTCATGGTCCGGCTCGAGCACGCCCCGGCCGTCGCCGACTCGGCGGCGCTGCGCACCTCCCTGGACGGCAGCACCGACCAGTACCAGCCGGCCGCCGACTTCCTCACCGTCGCCCCCGAACTGCAGCGCGGGCAACAGGCCGGCTTCACCCTGTCCGCCCCGCTGCGCGCGGCGGCCAAGCCGTCGCTGGGGATGGACAAGCCCGGCATCTATCCCGTCCTGGTCAACGTCAACGGCACACCCGACTACGGGGCCCCGGCCCGGCTCGACAACGCGCGCTTCCTGCTGCCGGTGGTCGGCGTGCCGCCCGATCATGCCGACGACGTGAACTCCGCCGTCGCGCCCGACACCTCCAAACCGGTGTTGATGACGATGCTGTGGCCGCTGGCCGACCGGCCGCGGCTCGCCCCCGGCGTTCCCGGCGGCACCATCCCGGTCCGGTTGGTCGACGACGACCTGGCCACCTCGCTGGCCACCGGCGGCCGCCTCGACATCCTGCTGTCCGCGGCCGAGGTCGCCACCAGCCACGACGTCGACCCCGACGGCGCCGTCGGCCGCGCGCTGTGCCTGGCCGTGGACCCCGACCTGCTGGTCACGGTCAACGCGATGACCCTCGGCTACGTGGTGTCCGATTCACCCGACGGCCCCGCGCAGCTGCCGGGCACCCCGACGCATCCGGGCACCGGACAGGCGGCCGCAACCGACTGGCTGAACCGCCTGCGCACGCTGGCCCACCGCACCTGCGTGACGCCGCTGCCCTATGCCCAGGCGGACCTGGACGCGCTGCAACGCGTCAATGACCCGGGGCTGACCGCGGCGGCCACCACCGGCGTCGGCGGCATCGTCGATCGCATCCTCGACGTGGCCTCCATCCGCGGGGCGACGCCGCTGCCCGACGGCCCGCTGACGGGCCGGGCGGTCGGCCTGCTCGGCAGCAACGACAGCACCGTCGCGATCGCCGCCGCGGACCTATCCGCCCAGGAGTCGGCGAGCGACACCCCCGCCGGCGTCGACACCGCGCCCCGGCGGCTGTCGCCGCAGGTGGTGGTCGCGCCGTTCGACCCGGCCGTCGGGGCCGCGCTGGCCGGCGCGGGCAACAGCCCCATCACCCCCACCTACCTCGACTCCGCGCTGGCCGTTCCTCTCTCGCACGACTCGACCACCGCCCGGCGCGAGGACGCGCTGGGTTCCATCTTCTGGCACGCCCTGCAGCGCGACGCCGCGCCGCGCACCCAGCTGCTGGTCCCGCCGGCGACGTGGAACCTGCAGGCCGATGACGCGCAGGTCATCCTCACCGCGCTGGCGACCACCATCCGGTCCGGTTTGGCGCTGCCCCGACCGCTGCCGGCCGTCATCGCAGAGGCCAACGAGGCCCCGCAGGGCCGCGCCGAGCCGGCGCGGGCGGCCACCGACGGAGTGCTGCGGGGCCGATTCAGCGACGACGTGACCGGCACCATCGCCGGCCAGGTCGGGCGGCTGTGGGGGCTGACGTCGGCGTTGACCACCGACGAGCGCACCGGGCTGACCGGCGTGCAGTACACCGCGCCGCTGCGCGAGGACATGCTGCGGGCGCTGAGCCAGTCCGAACCGCCCGATACCCGCAACGGGCTGGCCCAGGAGCGCCTCACGGTGGTCGCCAAGACGATCAACGACCTGTTCGGCGCCGTCACGATCGTCAACCCGGGCGGCTCCTACACCCTGGCCACCGAGCACAGCCCCCTGCCGCTGGCGCTGCACAACGGCCTCGCCGTGCCGATCAAGGTGCGGCTGCAGGTCGACGCGCCGCCCGGCATGCGGGTCACCGACGTCGGCCAGATCGAGTTGCCGCCGGGCTACCTGCCGTTGCGGGTGCCGATCGAGGTGAACTTCACCCAGCGCGTCGCGGTCGACGTGACGCTGCGGACCCCCGACGGGATGCGGCTGGGCGAGCCGGTGCGGTTGTCGGTCCATTCCAACGCCTACGGCAAGGTGCTGTTCGCGATCACGCTGTCCGCCGCGGCGGTGCTGGTGCTGCTGGCCGGGCGCCGGCTGTGGCACCGCTTCCGCGGCCAGCCCGACCCCGCCGACCTGGACCGCCCCGACCCGCCCCCCCCCCCCCCCCCCGCCCGGCACGACGAGAAAGGCGGTGGCGTTGG
>NZ_LZKL01000080.1 GCF_001668725.1 Mycobacterium sp. E787
GCCGCCGTCGATTTGGGATTCGAGCAGGCTTTCGGCCCGGATCGCCCACTCGAAAGCCGCGAGGTCCGGGAACTCGCGCATCAACTTTCCCGATTCGTCCAGCACCGCCTCGAGGCGGTCGACGACGTCACCGGAGCGGTCGGCGGCCTCGCGTAGCCGTCGGGATGCGATCAGGTCGATTTCCGCGACCGTCGCCGCGAGCAGCTCCGACTTGTTCGGAAAATAGTGATAGAGGCTGCCGCTGGTCATGTCGGCGGCCCGGGCGATCTCGCGAATCGTCGCCTTCGAGTGGCCCACTTCGGCCACGCAGCGCATCGCCGAGGCGATGATTCGGGCACGGGTCTGCTCGCCGCTGGCGCCGACTGGGCGGCCGAGCTGGGATGGCGAAGCCGGAGGATAATTGATCGCCCGATTATATTCGAGGGAGCCGGTCAAAAGGACGCAGGAGTGAGGACATCAGCATGACGCGGGCGCAGCTGGGTCGCCCCGTCGGCGCCAGCGGCGAGGAGACCCGCCGCCGGCTCCTCGTCGCCACCATGCGCTGTGTCGCCCAGCGCGGCTACTCCAAGGCCACCATCCGCGAGATCGCCCGGACCGCGGAGGTGACCAGCGCCAGCCTGTACAACTACTTCCCCAACAAATCGGAGCTGATCAAGGCGGCCGTCGCGGCCAGAACCGAG
>NZ_LZKL01000081.1 GCF_001668725.1 Mycobacterium sp. E787
GGCGACATCGACATCCTGATCACCGACAAGACCGGCACCCTGACCGAGGGCCGCATCAGCTTGGTCGACACCGTCAACCCGGCCGGAGTGCGCAACGACTCGGTGCTGCGGCTGGCCCTGCTGGCCTGTGACATCGATCCGGCCGCGGGCGGCGCCGCGACCAACGCGCTGGACGGCGCGCTCTGGGCGCACCCCGCCGCACGGCAGCTCGTCGGCGACGGTATGGACCGGGTGGCCTTTTTGCCGTTCGACCACATCCGCCGTGCGACCTCAGCCTTGGTCGATGACCATGGAAAGCGACTGCTGGTGGTCAAGGGCGCACCCGAGCAGATGCTGGCCCGCTGCTCGAGCGCACCCGATCAGTCTCAACAGACGTTGTCCGAGTTGTTCGCGGCCGGGCGCCGAGTGGTTGCCGTGGCGGCCAAGCCGGCGCCACACCTGTCCACGATCACCGCCGACGACGAATCCGAGTTGATGCTGGTCGGGTTCTGCGTCTTTGCCGACGAGCCCAAGGCCGCCGCCCGGCAATCCCTTGATCAGCTTGCCGAGCTGGGAATCGAGGTGAAGATCGCCACCGGCGACAACCCTCGGGTGGCCGAAAAGGTCTGCAATGACCTGGGTTTGGCGTCCAAGGGCACTCTCACCGGCGCCGAGCTGGAACCCCTCGAGGC
>NZ_LZKL01000082.1 GCF_001668725.1 Mycobacterium sp. E787
CACTACGCACGGACCCTGGAGACGTGGGCCGCGGCCCTCGAGGCGAACAAGGAGACGGCGCTCGCCATCCAGTCCCAGGAGGTCTACGACCGCTATATGCACTACCTGACGGGGTGTGAAAACTTCTTCCTGAAGGGCATCAGCAACGTCGGCCAGTTCACGCTGGCCAAGTAAGTAGCGCACCGCTGGCCGGGCGCTCCCGGGCGCCCGGCTACTTCTCGCAGGTGAATTGGTTGACGTCGGTGTAGCCCTCGCGGAACAGCTTGGCGCAGCCGGTGAGGTACTTCATGTACCGGTCGTAGACCTCTTGGGACTGGATGGCGAGCGCCGTCTCCTTGTTCGCCTCGAGGGCCGCGGGCGCCAATTTCAGAATGTCTTCCTGCGCCGGCAACTGCCCGCCGGGAAAGATCTGGGTGTAGATGAATCGCGTGAATCGCACGTCGCTCATGGTCAGCGAGACGCCGAGCTCGTGGAGCTGTTTTTGGGAATGCGCGAGAATCGTGTGCAGCAACATCCGGCCGTCGTCGGGCAGGATCTCGTAGGCCCGTTCGAAAAACGCCGGCCAACGGTCCGCTTTGAACGCTTCGAAGGCGCCGATCGTGACAATGCGGTCGACGTGGTCCTCGAATTCCTCCCAGCCCTGCAGCCGCACCTCGACGCTGCGCCCGGTCGGGACCTTGGCCAGCCTGGCCTTGCTGTACTCGAACTGGTTGCGGCTGAGGGTGATTCCGATGACGTTGACGTCGAACTTCTCGACCGCTCGTTGTAGCGCACCGCCCCAGCCGCAACCGACGTCGAGCAGCGTCATCCCCGGCTCGAGGTTCAGCTTGCCGAGCGCCAGGTCGAATTTGGCG
>NZ_LZKL01000083.1 GCF_001668725.1 Mycobacterium sp. E787
CGGCCAGCAGGATGAGCACCGCGTTGCGCAGTTGACGACCGAGCACCGCGAGCGCGTTGACGTGGTGGGTCCGCACGGCGTTCGGGCCGTGGCGCGCCAGCCGCGCGGCGGCCTCGGCGCTCGACAGGCCGGCGGCCGAGCTGTCCAGCCAGCCCAGGACCTCCTCGGCGGTGGCCGCGGCGACCCGGGTGGCGGTCAGCGCGGAGGAGTCGGGCGCGTCAGTCACCTTGGTCGACAACGGCATTGCGGGGCTCTCCTGAGTCGATTCCACGAAACCGGTTGTTCAACTGCCGTCAATCAGTAGGTCGATATCTGGTCCTCGGCGGGCAGCTCGCCGGTGACCGCGAAGATGACTCGGCGGCCGACCTCCACGGCGTGGTCGGCGAAGCGCTCGTAAAAGCGGCCCAGCAACGCCGTTTCCACGCCCACCGCGACGTCGTGCTGCCAATCGTCATCGATCAGCACGCGGAACAAACCCCGGTACAGCTCGTCCATCGCGTCGTCTTGTTCGTGCAGCCGGGCGGCCGACTCGGGATCCCGGGAGATCAGCACCTGTTTTGCGCTGTCGCCCAAGGCAATCGCCACCTTGCCCATGTCGGCGAAATATTGCCGGACCTCTTCCGGAAGCACCCGCGTCGGGTACTCGCGCTCGGCGATCTTGGCCACGTGCACTGCCAGCGCGCCCATGCGCTCCACGTCGGCGATGATCTGGATGCCGGCGAAGACGGCCCGCAGGTCGCCGGCGACCGGTTGCTGTAAAGCCAAGAGCGCGAACGCTTCTCTCTCGGCTTGCGCTCGCATCGCCACGATCTGTTCGTGGTCACCGATCACCTGCTGCGCGGCGGCGACGTCGGCCTCCAGCAAAGCCTGGGTCGCTCGTTTCATGGCGGTGCCGGCCAGTCCGCACATCTCCCCCAATTGCGCGGCCAAGCGGTCCAGCTGCTCGTGGTATGCGGTTCGCATGGGTAACAGCCTCACCTCATTTCGGCACATTTCACAAGTGACAAAAGCCATCCGAACGGTGTCTAAACGGCTCCTCCCCGCCGGGCCGCCGCCGGTTTAGTCTGCGGCGGTGCAGTCTTTGGCGTCAGGGGTCTCGCCGCATGCTCTGAGGCGGGGATGATGTTCAAGCCGCCCGCCGCGGCAGTTCGCGAACCCATGTCCGCTGGTGCGGTGGCAGCCGCGCCCATCGAAGACGTTCTGCGCCTGCTGGAAACCTCGCCGGATGGACTGTCCGGCGCCCAGGTTAACGAGCGTTTGACACGCTTCGGCCGGAATGTAATCCGGACCCACCATGTCAGCGCGTGGGCGGTGCTGGCCCGCCAGCTGAACAACGCCGTGCTGATCCTGCTGGCCGTCACCGCCGTGCTGTCTTATTTCCTCGGGGACCACACCCAGGCGTTGATCATCGGCGTGATCCTCGCTGCCAGCGTCGGACTGGGGTTTTTCAACGAGTACCGCGCCGAGCAGGCTGCGGCCGCTCTGCATGCGCGCATCCATCACACCGCGATTGTTCGACGCGAC
>NZ_LZKL01000084.1 GCF_001668725.1 Mycobacterium sp. E787
ACGGCCGCATCGAGCGCGCGAAAGACCTCGACGATCTCCTCACGACTGCTCGCACCCATACCCCAAACCCTACGAACCCCCACCGACAAAACGGCCGGTCCTGTTACCACTGAAACTACTGTGACACAAGGGATTATGAAGTATCCGCGCGACGTACGGCCGACATGATCGCACTGCCGCCAAGCCCGGGCAGGCTCGACCCGCCTTCGGCCAGCGCCGCGTCGAGCAGGTCGCCCACGCGGTGGCGCTCCCAGAGGTTCAACAGGTTACACAACATCTGCAGTGGCGCACGCACGCTTTCGTCGTCGCGGATTCTCGAATCCATGCGGCTCGCGGGTGTGGCGGGCCCGAACCGCTTGCGAAGCAATGCCGGCACGTCCAGCAACCAGGCCACGCCCATCACCGCCGCATAGAGCAGCGTGTGCCGGCTCAGCCGCCCCGGATCCAGGCGCGGGCCGCGGCAACGCCGAACTTCCGCCACGAACAGGTCCAGTAATTCGCCGAAATGCACATTCCACAACTCTGTTTCGGCGCCGGACATGGCTCCCCAGATCGCCATGCCCATGTTCAGCTGCCCGACGCATCCCCAGTCCAGCAGGCCGCAACGCAGGGCTCCGTCGGCGTCCCGCCAGAACCAGGCGTTGTCGACGTTGGCGTTCCAGTGACACAGCGCAACGTACTCCAGGTCGCCGGCCAGCCGGCGCATGATCGCGTGCTCGTGGTGTGCCACGCGTGGCACGTCGTCGCGTAAGCGCGCCAAGAAATCTGGCGAGCCGACATTGGCGGGCACCAACCCGGGGTGGGTTTCGACGAATTGGGCCAGCCGGGCCACCCGGCGATCCAATCGATCGGCGTTGTGTGGCGCACGTTCGCCCACCGTGGCGGCCTGAATGTCGAGCGGAAAGTGCGCGACCAGGTGGCTGGGCAGGCGTCCGGGCCCATACGTGCCGGCGAGGCGGGCCAGCGCGGTCAGCAGTGCGCGGTAGTGCTCGACGGGATCGGGCATGTCATAGTCGAGACATTTGTGATATTGGCACTCTATCCCGTTGCCGCCGAACCGGATTCGCTCGGTGATGAGGATTCCGGTTCCGGTCCGGCGCTCGTAGTCGGCAAATTGCACGGCGGGTACCGCGATGGGAAATCCCGGAAGTTGGGCCAGCGCGGCAAACCGGACCTCGGGCTCCATCTGGGTCTTTCCCCCGTCGCGCACCGGATCGTCGAGATCGCGGGAGAACTTGACGAACAATTCGGTGGGCAGGCCGGGTTGCGAGGCCTGGTATTCGACCGACAGGACGGCTTTTCGCCCGGTGCTGCCGCCGGCGACCTCGCGGAACCCCGTGATGCCACTGACGCCGTTGTCGGCCGCGAGCACGCCGAACGCCCGAAACGCCTCGGTGAGAAAGCCTGCCCCGACGCTGCGCAATGCGGCCGGGTCGACCGGGATTTCCAGGCCGAACTGGTCGCCGGTCACCACGTCTGCTCGGCCGCACGCACCAGCATGTGGTTGACCGCCACCCGGCGGTCCCGCGTCACCATGTAGCGAACGGCGTCGGCGATGTCTTCCGGGCGCAACTTGACCATCCCCGCGGTCTGACGCTCGACCGCCTCGCGCGCCGGTTCGGCCAGGTGGCTGAAGATCTCGGTGTCGACGGTGCCGGGACTGACCACCCCGACCCGCACGCGCTTGCCCAGCACTTCCTGCCGGACGCCTTCGCTGAACGCGTTGACACCGAACTTGGTCAGCGAGTAGACCGCGGTGTTCGGCCGCGCCACCCAGCCGCCGGTGGAACCGATGGTGACCAGGTCGGCGACACCGCGGGGCGAACTGGCGGCGGCGGCGATCAAGTGCGGGAGCGTTGCGCGGGTGACGTAGAGGACCCCCTGTACGTTGACCGCGACCATGTCGTCCCAATCCTGCAGGCGGGCCTCGGCCGCGGGCCCAGAGCGCATCAGCCCGGCGTTGTTCACGACGGTGTCGAGGCGGCCGAACTCGGCGACGGCGCGCTCGACGGCCGCCGCCACCTGCTCGGCGTCGGTGACGTCGGCCGCGACGGGCAACGCTGTGCCGCCGGCGGATTCGATGTCGGCCTTCAGTGCGGCGAGCCGGTCGGCGCGGCGCGCGAGCAGGGCCACCGCCGCGCCCTCGGCCGCCAGCGCTTTCGCCGTCGCGGCCCCGATGCCGCTGCTGGCGCCGGTCACCAGGGCCGCGGTGTGTGCGAGTGTCGGCCTCATGCGCCAAGTATTTCGTGTAGCACGTACTCGTTGTCCTCGCCGAGGTCCGGCGCGCCGCGCTCGATCCGCGTGGGACAGCGGGCCATCCGCCACGACGGTCCCACTATCGGGCGCTGGCCCTCGCGGTGGTCGGAGACGAAGCGAAACAACTCGCGGTCCCACAATCGTTGATCGCCGATCACATCGATTGCGGTGGCGCTCTTGCCCGCCGGCACAGCCGCGGCCCGCAGCCGGTGGGCCAGCTCCTCGGCGTCGTGGTTGCGGGTCAGCCCCGAGAGTTCGGCGTCGAGCGCTTCGCTGTGACGGCGTCGCGCGGCCATGGTGGCGTACCGCGGGTCATGGGCCAGTGCCACGGCGCCCAGCGCGCAGCACAGCCCACGCCATTCGGCGTCGTTGGCCACCGCCACCGTGACCCAGGAGTCGTTCGAGCACGGGTAGCAGCCGTGCGGGCACATATCGGGATGCGCGTTCCCGTTGCGCTCCAGGGGTTCTCCGGTCAGGCTTTCCTCGAGCAGGCAGTCCCCGATCATCGACGACAGGGCCTCCACCGCCGACACGTCCACGAATTGGCCGGCGCCGCTGAGCTCCCGATGCAGCAGCGCCACCACGGCGGCGTAGGCGCCGACAGCGCCGACGGTGGAATCCCCGTAGCGCATGCTCGTCCCGAGCGGCGGGCCGCCCGGACAGCCGACCAGCGCGGCGAGCCCGGCCAGCGCGGCAAAGCATGGCGCGTAACCGGTTTGATGACCGAGCGGCCCGTCGTTGCCCCACATCTTGATCGACACCGAGATGATGTCCGGCTTGATGGCGGTGAGTTGTTCGTAGCCCAGGCCCTGACGCTCCATGGCGCCGGGCCGCAGGTTGTTGATCACGATGTCGCTGCGGGCGATGAGCTCGCGCAGCCGGGCCATGCCCTCGGTCGACTTGATGTCGAGCTCCACGCTGAGGATTTCGGGGTTGATGCTGAGAAAGTAGGGGGCGTGATTGACGTCGGTGCCGCCGTAGGCCCGCATCTCCTCCGGGCTGCGGGCGGTTTCGACCTTGATCACTTCGGCGCCCAGCATCGCCAGCAGCTTGCCGGCGTAGGGACCGGCCCACACCTTGGTGAGCTCGACGACGCGCACCCCTTCCAGCGGCCCGCCGCGGCGGCGCCCGGGCGGCTTGAGTTGCGGCGCCCTTGCCGAGGGTGGTGTGCGCGGATCATCGAGCCGGTCCAGGACCGAGGCGGTGTGCTGACCGAGGGCCGGTGCGGCAGAACCGATTCGGGCCGGCGAGGCGCTGAGCGCGTACGGCACGGTCGCGTATGCCGCGTCGCCCAGCACCGGGTGATGCACGGATTGGAAGAAGCCGCGGTGCCGGTACTGCGGCGACCGATGCAAGTCAGCGGCATCGTTGACGGGGACCAGCGGAACTCCCAACCGCTGCGCCCGGTCGGCCACCGCGTCCTTGTCCAAATCGGCTACCCAGGCGGCGAATTCGCGCCGGAACGTGGCAACCTTTTCCGGGGTGACGGAGAACTCGAGCCAGTCTTCGTCGAAGGCGGTCAACCACTCCGGGTGACCCATCAGCTTCTTGACGCCGAGCCAGTGCGCGCGGCTGGTCATGTACAGGTACACGAAGCCGTCGGCGCACGCGAAAAACGCCGCCGGTCCGGCCTGGTCGTAATCGCCCCGGCGCCCCTCGGCCGGCACCTCGCCGGTGATGAAACGGCCCAGGATGCAGTCGGCGCGCGAGACCAGCGCGGCGTGCTGCGACACGTCGATGACCTCACCACGCCCGGTGTGCATCCGCCCGAAGAGCGACGCCGCGACACACAGGGCCGCGTCCAGCCCCGCCTCGTAGTCGGCCAGGAATCGTCCGGGTCCCCGCAACGGGGGCCTGGCGGGATCGGCGTGACTGGGCGTGTGATACCCCCAGCCGCTGGCGTGGAAAACGTTGAGGCTCTTCGCGTTGTCGAATTCCGCGGGCGCGCCGACGCCGAACGGGGTGATCGAGCAGAACACGACGGACGGATGCCGTTCCGACCAGCCGGTTGCGCGGTCTTCGAGCACCGCGTCCCCGGTGCCGATCAGGCTGTGCAGGCGGTCGGGATCGTAGAGCACCACGGAGCGCTTGTTGGTGTTGAGGTAGGCGAACAGCGCGCTGCCTTCGCACCCGTCGGCGAGAACAGGTGCCATCGCGCGGGTGGGGCTGCCGCATCCCGGCGCCTCGACCTTGATCACCTCCGCGCCGAAATCGGCCAGCAGCTTTCCGCAGTACTCCCCCGCGACCGTCCCGGCCAACTCGACGATCCTGAAGCCCGTCAACGCCGACATGGGCGCGCCCTCGGGCGGTCAGGGCTTCTTCCGGCCCGAGCGGCTCAGGCGCCACTCCGGCGGGAAGTTCAGGTCGTTGTCCTTGACCACGTTGTTGAGCCCCTTTTCGAAGGTGCCCTCGGTGAGGTCGACTTCCTGAGCGTCGTTTTGGATCAGCGGCAGCATGCCCTCGACCAGGCCGGTGAGCAGGCTGCCGAAGTATTCGCCCTTGTGCTGCTTGTACAGCTCGAGGAACGTCTTCTGAACGGCCACGGTGTCCGTCGGACGGGAACGGGAACAGGCCATCGCATACTTCAGCGTCTCGTCCTCCAGCTTCTCGCGGGGCACCACGCTGTTGACGAAGCCACACTCGTACATCTCCTTGGCGCTGAAAGGCCGCCCGGTGAACAGCATTTCGGAGAACTTGCGCAGGCCCATGGTCTCGGCCCACCACCACAGCCGCGGTCCCCAGCCCACGTAGCGGAAGGCCGGGTGCCCGAACAGGGCATCGTCGGAGGAGACGACCAGGTCGGCGTCGCCGGCCTGATAGAAGTGCCACCCGTAGCAGTAACCTTTCGCCTCGATGATGCTGATCTTGCGCAACTCCTGCAGCGGCCGGTTCCCGGCCCGGGCCTTGGCGTAGAAGTCGGTGACGGTGGACAGGTAGCGGTACGACCCACCCGGCGGGTACTTGACGTCGTCGTCGTTGATCGCGAGCTCGTGCAGCAGCGGCAGGCCCGGGTTCTCCAGCATGGGTCGCTGCTCGGGCAAGTCTCCGCCGCTGCCGAAATCCTCACCCTCGCCGCGGATCACCACGACCTTGACGTCGTCGTCGACGTTGCACTTGTGAATCAGGTCGGCGTAGTTCTGCCGCATCCCCAAGGTGGTGGCGTTCTGGGCGTCGGGGCGGTCGAAGGTGATGTAGGCGATGCGGTTCTTCTTGTCCTTCTCGAACTTGATGTACTGCTCGGCTTCCTTCTTCAGCTTCTCGTAGTCGTACTCGGGCATAGGGTTTTCTCCACTTCTGCTATTTGAGTTATTTGAGCAAGGCGCCCGCATCAACCGGCAACGAAACGCCGGTGACATAACGAGATTCGTCGGAGGCGAGGAACAGGACGGCGTTACTGACGTCGGCGGCCTCCACCCAGGGCACCGGCAGCGTGTGGGTCATCTGCGAGAACGGGGCGAAGTCGTCGGGTCCGGGGTTCTCCAAGTCCGGGCGAAAGAGGCGGAACGTCACGTCGTTCATGGTCATCGGGGTGTTGACCTGGCTGGGGTGCACCGAATTGACGCGGATCATGTGCTGGCCCAGCTCGACGGCGAAGGCGCGCATCAGCCCGATCACGCCGTGCTTGGCGGCGATGTAGTGGCCCGTGTAGGCCATGGCCTTGTGCGATCCGACGGAACCGGTCAGCACGATGGACCCACCGCGCCCGCCGGCGATGATGTGCGGCACACCGGATTTCACGGTGTGCCACACACCGGACAGGTTGACGTCGATCATGTCCTGCCAGACCTTCTCGCCGATCTTGTGCAGCTTGTTGCCGAAGGTGCCGATGCCGGCGTTCGCGACGATGATGTCGAGCCGGCCGAGCTGTTCCACCCCGCCGTCCACCGCGTTCTTGAGGGCGTCGTAATCGCGCACGTCGACCTGGGCGGTCACGATGCGCCGATTCTGGGCCTTCACCAGCTCGGCGGTTTCGGCGAGATCGGCCGGGGCGGAGTGCGGGTAGGCCAGGTTGTCGATGGGTCCGCAGATGTCGACCGCGATGATGTCGGCACCCTCCTGCGCCAGGCGCACCGCGTGGCTGCGGCCCTGGCCCCGGGCGGCGCCGCTGATGAGCGCAACCTTCCCTGCTACCCGCCCCGTCATCAGGGCACTACCGTCGGCATGGTTTCCCAGCCCCGCACCGACGACGTCGGGCTCAGCTTGGCGCTGGCCAGATCGGGCTCCCACTCGGGGAAGCGCTTGAGGATTTCCTCCAGGGCGACACGGCCTTCCAGCCGGGCCAGCGCCGAACCGAGGCAGAAGTGCGCGCCGACGCTGAAGGTGAGGTGCGGGCGGGCGGGGCGATGAATGTTGAATTCACCCGCGTCGGGACCGAATTGGCGCTCGTCGCGGCACGCCGACCCGAGGAGCATCATCATCACGCTGCCCTCCGGCACCGTCTTGCCATACAGGCTGACGTCGCGCGTAACGTAGCGCGCCATGTGGGGCGCGGGCGGTTCGAAGCGCAGCAACTCCTCGATCGCCTGCGGGATCAGCTGGGGGTTCTGCACGAGTTCGCGGCGCTGGCCGGGATGCTCGGCGAGCACCTTGCCCGCCCAACCGATCAGCCGGGTCGTCGTTTCGTTGCCCGCTCCGGCAACGACGTTGAGGTACACGAGGATCTCACTGCGCGTGAGCCGCCGGGTGGTGCCGGTCTCGTCTAGGAACTCGACGTTGAGCAGCTCGGTCATGATGTCGTCGGACGGGTTGTCGGCGCGCCAGTCGATGTAGGCCTCGAACTGCTCGCCCACCGACAAGCCGTGCTCGGCGGCGCTCATCGGCTTGCCGGGTTCGGTGCGCAGTTGGGCGTTCCCGCGATCGCGGATGTACTGCTGATCTTCTTCGGGAATCCCGAGCAGGGCGCTGATGACCTTCATCGGCATGATCGCGCCCAGGTCCGTGACGAAGTCGAACCGCCCCGACCCCACCAGTGGATCCAGCGATTGTGCGCAGAACTCGCGGATCATCGGCTCGAGCGCGTTGATCTTGCGGGGGGTGAACATGCGCGACAACAGCTTGCGGTGCACGTCGTGGATCGGCGGATCTTCGAAGATCAGCATCCCCGAGGGGATTTCGAGGTTGGCCTTGATGAGCTCGAGGATGACGCCCCGGGCCGAGCTGTAGGTGCCATGGTCGACGAGCGCCTTGTTGACGTCGGCGTACCGGCTCAACGCGAAGAAGTCGTATTCGGCGTTGTAGTAGAGCGGCGCCTCGTCGCGCAGGCGGGCGAACATCGGATACGGGTCGGCGATCAGCTCGACGTCGTAGGGGTCGAAATGAACATCGCTGTCGGTGCTCGCCGTCACGAAATGCCTCCTGTCGCCGCGCTTTCCGGAATCGGTCCGGGCAATTTGTACACACCGCTTAAAGCGCGTGAATGCCGGATTACTCTATTCTCGTAGAGAACCATACGGCGGGTGCCCTGGCAAGACCCGGCGGGGCGAAACATGGTCGGTGCGCTCAACCCGGGGCGGCCGCCCGGCGCCGGCCCGCCGGTGCGCCCCCGGTCCGGGTGAGCCGCCCCTTGTCCGAGCTCTTCAGAATGCCCGTGGCCATGGCCGTCAAGATGCCATCGAGCTGTTCGGGAGTGTCGACGATCCGGTCGCCGTGGGCGAAGCGCAGCAGCAGCCCGTTGATGAAGGTCAGGGTGATGTTGCTGATGTCCTCGACCACCGCCGGCTCCAACTCGCCGCCGCGCGGCATGAGCTGCACCAGGATTTCGCGGTGCAGCTTGGTGAATCCGTCCGTGGCCTGCTGCAGGATCGCGGCCAGCGCCGGATCCCGGCTGGCCTGCATCGTGAGCTCGTATCTGGCCTTCGTCCGCGACAACTGCGGTTCGCTGCCGGCTTGGATCACCACCTGCGACAACCGCGACGGCGACGGGTGCTGCAGGCGGTCGGCGGAGTCGTCGTCGGCGACCGACTGCAGCGTCGCCAGGTCGAGGTCCGCCAGGCGCTCGGCCACGGCGCGCAGCAGCGCCGAGCGGGTCCGGAAATAGAACGAGGTCGTGCCGTCGGGCACGCCCGCCTGTCGGTCGACCTTGAGATGGCTCAGCCCCTTGGCCCCCTCGTCCGCCAGGAGATGGATCGCCGCATCGCACAGATCACGGCGGCGCTCGGTGGGGTTGGGTTTCCGTCGTTTGTCCATGGCGTTATTCCGGACCGTAAGGCTACTCTATATTCGTAGTGTTGGTAAAGAGACGAGCGACCGTCGGCCGGCACCGGTCGGGGCAACCGTGTCTCCGGCAACCGTGTGGTGAAATGTTTCGGTGGGCACCCCGGTGGCGCCGATCATCGAAGAAACAGGTGAGCCTGTGGATCGGCTCGGGATCGGTTTCCTCGGCGGGTTCGGGCTCCCGCCAGTGGAATTCGTCAACCTCACCGGCGACCTCGGCTGCAGGCACATGTCCGTTGTGGTGCGGGGAGCGCCGCTGGTGCCCCTGGGTTATCAGCCCTACTCGCTGCGCGATGCGCCGCTCAGGCGTGGCATCCTCGCGGCCATGCGGGAGCGCGACGTGACCATCTCGCTCGGCGACGGGTTCCTGGTCCTGCCCGGCGCCGAAATGGGCGGCTTCGCCGAAGATCTCGATGTGCTGGCCGAACTGGCCGTTCCCCGGATCAACGTCGTCAGCCTCGACCCCGACCTCGACCGCACCTTCGACCAATTCGCGCTTCTCGCGGAGCTTGCGGCCCAACGGGGGATCCAGACGGTCGTCGAGCCGGTACCGGGCCTGACCGTCGGTGACCTGCGCACCGCACTGGCCGCTGTGAATCACGTGGCGCGGCCCGATTTTCGCCTGCTGATCGACACCATGCACCTGGTGCGATCGGGTTCCGGCGCCGCCGAGCTGGCGGCGATCGACCCCGGCCACATCGGTTATGCCCAACTCAACGACACCACCTTGCGTCCGCGCGGCGACAACTACATGGAGGAAGCCATGTTTGAGCGCATGGTGCCCGGCGAGGGCGAATTGCCGCTGCGCGAAATCCTTTCCGCGTTACCGCCCGACATCGTCATCGAAATCGAAGTGCCACGGCGGTCGCTGGCGCTGGCCGGTGTCGCCCCGGTCGATCGCTTCCGCCCCTGTGTCGAAGCGGCGCGCCGGCTGCTGGCCGAGATTCCTTGATCCGCGTCAGGCCATCGGGGCGGCCTGGCCGAAAGGCTCGGTCCTGGCCGCGGAGCAGCGCCCTGGGCTCGAACGGGGCCAAACCCCTACACCCCGGGCAGGCGCGCAGTGCAGGTTCAGCTCGGATTGCGCAGGGGAAGCCCGGCGGCGCGATAGATCGCGTCGATGACGGTCATGTTCTCGATCGCGTCTTCCGGGGTCGTCTCAAACGGCTGAGCGCGTAGCACCGCCCCGGCGAAAGCGTCCAGTTGATAGGCGTAGGAGGGACGGCGCGAGAATCGCTCCACGCGTTTGCCCTCGGGCGACCGGACGCTCAGCCGATTGATCAGGTGCGGTAGCACCGGATTCAGGACGCGTACCTCGCCCTGTTCGCCGACCACCCGCGCGCTGATCTCCAGCAGCCGCGACGACCACATCGAGCAGCGCACCCGGCCGGCGTGCCCGCGGGCGAACCTCACCTCGGCGGTCATGGCCCGGTCGACGCGCGGGTTCCGCAATTTCGCCTGTGCCGAAACGACTTCCGGGGTCGAACCGCCGAACGTGCGCACCATGTGGACCGCGTAGCAACCCGCGTCCATCGTCGCCCCGCCGGCCAGCGAGTAGTTGTAGCGGATGTCGGAGAATCTCGGCAGCGGGAAGCACAGGGCGGCCTCCACCCGCTGGAGCTTGCCGAGCTCGCCCGAGGCGATGATCTCCTCGACGCGCCGGGTCAACGGGTGATAGCGATAGTGGAAGGCCTCCATCACCACGCGGTCCGAACTCGCGGCCAAATCCGCGATTTCGCGCGCCTCGGCGGCGTTGGCGGCGAACGGCTTTTCACACAGGACGTGCTTGCCCGCGGCCAGCGCGGCGCGGGTCCACCGGCCGTGCAGGCCGTTCGGCAGCGGGATGTAGACCGCGTCGAGGTCCGGGTCGGCGATCAGCGCTTCGTAGCTGTCGTGCACGCGGGCGATGCCGTGTTTGCCGGCGAAGGCCTTCGCGCGCGACGCATCGCGTGCCGCGACCGCGGCCACCTCGACCTCGCCGCTTTCCTTGGCCGGGTTGACGAGCGCGAGGGGCGCGATGCGGGCCGCACCCAGGATCCCGAACCGGATCGGAGCCCGATTTTCAGCCACGGGTCAGACGCTAGCACTTGGTCAGATCCGCCGCGGCCACCGTTGAAATCGACGTCGGCGCCCAGGCCCGAACTCGCCGGAATCGTCACGCGCGGGCCGGGAGCACGTGGTCGCCCACCCGGTCGGTCGACAAGCACAACGAGCAGACGTGCGCGCCGTGGGTTGCACAGGCCAGCATGTCGGGGCGTTCGTAGTCGTGATGGCAGACGTGGCACTTCAACTGCTCGGCCGAGGGGTTGCCGTGGCCGTCATACATGGGCAGGTCGATGCCGTCGTCGCTGCGCCGCAGGTAGTACCTGCCCTTCGTCGCGATCGCGAGGACGGGCGGCATGACCACCGCCAGGACGATCGCGACGAGCGGCGAATACGGCCGAAGCGCCGCGCCCAGGCCGCCGAAGAACGCGACGATCGACAGCCCCGCGGCCAGCAGCAACGAACCGAAGCCGACCGGGTTGATGGCGTACAACATGCCGCGTCGGAACTCGGGCGTCCTCGGCGACAGCTTCAGCAGGTATTTGTTGATCACGATGTCGGACGCCACCGCCACCACCCACGCCATCCCGCAGTTGGCGTAGAACCCGAGGATGGTGTTGAGGAAGTCGAACATGTTGGCTTCCATCAGGATCAGCGCGATGACGAGATTGACGCCGAGAAACACCACGCGCCCGGGATAGTGCTTGGTGACGCGGGTGAACGAGTTGGTCCACGCCAGTGAGCCCGAGTAGGCGTTCGTCACGTTGATCTTGATCTGGCTGATCACCACCAGGACCACGGCGAGCGTCAGCGCCAGCCACGGCGGCATGAAGTTGCGGTAGATCAGCAGGAACTGGTGGACCGGCTGGTTGGCGATCGGCGTCGAGCCGGCGACGTTGGAGATCAGGTAGACGGCGAGAAACAGGCCGATGACTTGCTTGATCGCCCCGAACACCACCCAGCCGGGGCCGGCCAGCAGCATCCAGGTCCACCAGCTGCGGGCGTTGGCCGGCGTCCGGGGCGGCATGAAGCGCAGGTAGTCGATCTGCTCGGCGATCTGGGCGATCAGCGAAAGACACACCCCGGCCGCCAACAATGTTGAGCCGATGTTCATTTGGCCGTTACCCGCGCGGCCGCCGTACGCGAAGAACTGGCCGATCGAGTGCGGGTGGCCGACCAGCAGATAGACGAACGGGGCGACCATCAGGATCAACCAGAGCGGCGTGGTCCAAACCTGCAGCTGGGAAAGGACTTTCATGCCATAGATCACCAGCGGGAAGATGAGCAGCGTCGAGCAGGCGTAACCCAGCCACAGCGGCACGTGAAGCCCCAACTGGAGGCCCTGGGCCATGATGGAGCCCTCGAGCGCGAAAAAGATGAACGTGAACGTCGCGAAGATGACGTTGGTGACCACCGACCCGTAGTAGCCGAAACCGCTACCGCGGGTGATGAGATCCAGGTCGATGTTGTAGCGCGCGGCGTAATAGGCCAGCGGCAATCCGGTCAGGAAGATCACCCCCGCGAAGATCGCGATGCCGCACAACGCGTTGCCGGTGCCGTAGGCGATCCCGACGTTCGCGCCGATCGCGAAGTCGGCGAGATACGCGATGCCGCCCAGGGCCGAGATGCCCACCACCGCGGTGGACCACCGTCGGTAGCTGCGCGGCGCGAAGCGCAGCGTGTAATCCTCCAGCGTCTCCCTGGCCGCCGTCATCGTGTCGAGATCGGCCGCCGCCACGGACTTCTCGATTCCGCGCGTCATCCCAGCCCCCCGCCCTTGCCCGCCGCAAATACGCGCCGAAGATAGCCGATGCGCCTGGTGGTTTCCTGTGAGGGCTGGCCGCTACAGGTCGGCGTCGTACACCGAGACAGGGCCGAGGAGCACCCCAGTTTCCTCGACGTAGCGGTCCCACAGCGCCAGCAACTCGGCGAGCTTGTCGGGCCGTGCGTCGGCCAGATCGTCGATCTCACCGGGGTCCCCGGAGAGGTCGTAGAGTTGCCAGGCGCCCGGCCCGTACGGCGCCGGCAGATACACCGCCTTCCAGTCGCCCTGCCGAATCGCCCGGCGCCCGAACAACTCCCACCCCGTGCCGGTTTCGGAGCCGTGTACCGTCTCGCTGTCGCCCGACAGATAGGAGACCAGCGAGCGACCGCGCATGGGTTCGATCGCACGGCCTCGGTAGGTGGTGCCGGGGTGGGTGACGCCCGCGAGTTCGAGGACGGTCGGGGCGATGTCCATCACGGTGGTGAACGCCGTGCCGATCTCGGCCTGCCGGGCGAAGCCGGGCCAGGTGACGAAGCCGACCACCCGGATCCCGCCTTCGGTGGTGAACGCCTTGTGCAGGCGCGACGGCGCGGTGGCGGCCTGCGCCCACCGGGGGCCGTACCAGATGAACGAGCTGGCTCGGCCCAGGTTGTCGAGGCTGTTGTCGCAATACTTTTCGATCTGCGCGACGATCTGGGGGCCACGCAGCGGCATCGCCTCGACCATCGCGCCCTCGGCGCCGTTGTCGGACAAGAAGATCACGACCGTGTCGTCCAGCTCCCCCGTTTCGGCCAGGTAGTCGATCACCCGCCCGATGTTGTGATCCATCCGGTCCACCATCGCCGCGTAAACCTCCATGCTGCGGGCCGACCGCGCGCGCTCGTCGTCGGTCATGTCAGCCCACTCGGGAGCGCCGTCGGCCACGACGGGGTGTGGCACCACGTCGGGCGGGCACAGGCCGAGCTTCTTCAGCGCCTCCAGGCGGGCCTCGCGCAACGCGTCCGGGCCCGCGTCGTAGCGGCCGCGATAGGCCGCGATGGATTCGTCCGGCGCCTGCAGCGGCCAGTGTGGCGCCTGGAAGGGCAGGTAGGCGAAGAACGGGCGGTCTTTATTTTCAGGGTCGCCGGGACGTTCGCGGAGGTACCGCAGCAGCGTGTCGGTGTAGGAGTCGGAGGAGTAGAAGTCGTCGCCAACGGTGACGAACTGGTCGTCCTCGGTGTAAAGCGTTGCCACCGGCGAGAATCCGCCGCCCGCGGCGGGGCCGTAATGGCTGGCGCCGGCCGGCAGCAAGGCGAACGAACGCTCGAACCCCCGAGCCCACGGCGAGGTCTCGATGGTGTGACCGAGGTGCCACTTGCCCGACATCAACGTCAGATATCCGGCGTCGCGCAGCAGTTCGGGCAACGCCACCACGCGGTCGTTCAGGTAGCCCTCGTAGCCGGGCGCGCCCTGAAATCCGGGCGCCGCGACCTCGAGCATCGTGCCGATCCCGGCGATGTGGTGGTCGGTCCCCGTCAGCAGCATCGCCCGGGTGGGTGAACAGGCCGGGGCGGAATGAAAATCGGTGAACCGGACGCCCGCGCGGGCCAGCCGATCCAGGTTGGGCGTATTGATCTCGCCGCCGAACGCGCCGATATCCGAAAACCCGAGGTCGTCGGCCACGATCACGAGGAAGTTGGGTCGCTTCACGGTCAAGCATCCTGTCAGGTCCGGGGCCGGGATGGAACGCCGGAGCCGCCTCGGCACCAGCGGGCTATTGTCGATGAATGCTGGCAGAGTTCGGGATGTCCGTTCCGCTCGTCGCCGCCCCGATGTCGGGCGGTCCCACCACGCCGGCGATGGTGTCGGCCGCGACCCGAGCGGGCGCCCTGGGCATGCTGGCGGCCGGCTACAAGAGCGTCGACGCCGTCGAAGCGGAGATCAAGAAGGTCCGCGCCGAGGGAATCCCGTTCGGCATCAACCTGTTTGCGCCCAATCCCCTGCCGATCAACGCCGACGACTACCGGGCCTATGCGGCGATCGTCCAGAAGGACGCCGACCAGTTCGGCATTACCCTGCCGCCGGAGCCGATCGAGGACACCGACAGGTTCGACGAGAAGATCGCGTTGCTGCTCGACGACCCCGTGCCGATGGTGTCGTTCACCTTCGGCATACCGCCGCGCGACGTCATCGCGGCCCTGCAACGCGCCGACAGCGTCGTCGTCCAAACGGTGACGACGCCGGAGGAGGCGGCGCTGGCCCACGAAGCCGGCGCCGACATGCTGGCCGTACAGGCGGCGGCCGCCGGGGGGCATTCGGGCACGCTCTCGCCACGTCGGCCACTGACGCCGGTGCCGATCGCGGACCTCGTGCGACAGGTCGCGGCGACCGTTCCGCTGCCGATCATGGCCGCCGGCGGGCTCGCCACCCCGGCCGCGGTGGCCGACGTGATCGGCGCGGGCGCCGCGGCGGCCGTCGTCGGAACCGTGTTGCTGCGCGCCACCGAGAGCGGCGCCTCGGCCACCCACCAGGCGGCCCTGACCGATCCGGCTTACACCGAAACGGTGATCACCCGGGCGTTCACCGGCCGCCCGGCGCGCGGACTGCGCAACGCGTTCATCGACGCCCACGAAGCCGAGGCCCCGCTGGGCTATCCGGCGATTCACTACCTCACCACCGGGATGCGCAAAGCCGCCGCGGCCGCGGGCAAGCCCGACTACGTCCACCTCTGGGCGGGCACGGGGTTTCGGCAGGCCACCGCCGAGCCCGCGGCGGACATCCTGCGGCGGCTGGCATCCGGCCTCTGATCATCGCCTCGTCCCTTCCCACAGCCGGCACGGCGCTGTACATTACGTTTAGTACGTACTGAACGAACAGTGTGAGGTCGTGATGTCGCCGGAAGAGGCCGAGTTCGTCGACCGCCTCGGGCTGTTCTTCGAGCTCCTCGGCGCCACCCGCACCATGGGCCGGGTGTACGGCTGGCTGCTGATCTGCGATCCGCCGCGGCAGTCGTTGACCCAGCTGGCCGACGCGCTGTCGGTGAGCAAGGCGTCCATCAGCACCGTTGCCCGGCAACTGCTGGAAGGCGGCATGGTGCAGCGCCTGCCGAGCCCCGACCGCCAGCATCTCTACCGGGTGGCGCCGGGCGGGTTCACCAGCGTGCTGGAAACGCAGCTGTCGCTGATGCGGCTGGGCATCGAGCCCGCCGAGTTCGCTCTGTCCGTGCTGGGTGACGACCGCGCCGAGCAACGGCAGCGTGTCGAGGACTTCCGCGATTTCTGCGAGTTCTGCACCCGGGACTATCGCGAGGAGCTGATGCGCCTGTGGACCGAATATCGGGAGGGGAAAAGGCAGCCATGACTTTGACGGACAAAGTCGACTTCAGCGACGTGGCGTGGGGTTCGGTGGAGTGGACGAACCTGTGCACCCTGTATCTACGGGCATACGAAAGCCGTTCGCCCGCGCCCATTCTCGGGGACACCGCCGCCGCTGAGGCGGTGGACCGCATCGATTACGACTGGGCCCGGATGCGTCGCGCCATGCGCCCGGGCTCCAACCAGTACATGGTCACCATGCGCGCCAAACAGCTCGACGACTGGAGCGCCAACTTCCTGCGCCGCCATCCGGACGCCGTCGTGCTGCACCTCGGCTGCGGCATGGACACCCGGGCGTTGCGGCTGAACCCACCGAATACCGTGCGGTGGTTCGACGTCGATCAACCCGACGTGATCGCGTTGCGCCGCAAGCTGTACGACGACCGTGACGGCTACCGGATGATCGGCTCGTCGGTGACCGACGACTGGCTGGACGAGGTCTCGACGGATCGTCCCATGCTGATGGTCGCCGAGGGGCTGGTGATGTATCTGACCGAACCCGAGGTGCGCACGCTGCTGCGGCGCCTCACCGACCGGTTCGGCAGCGGGGAACTCCTGTTCGACACCGTGTCGCCGATGGGTCCCCGGCTGTCCAAGCTGTTCACCAAGGGCATCACCAAATGGGGCATCCGCGACGCCCGCGAGATCGAGCGATGGAACCCGCGCCTGCGCCTCCTCGAGCGGTCCACCGCGGGGGCGCTCTGCGAGCGGATACCCTCGGCGCCGCTGCGGCTGCTGTGGCGCCTGGTCAACGCCACGCCCCTGCGCAACTACGACGTGCTCAACCGCTTCGCTTTCTGACGCGTCCTCCGCTGGTCAGCTGGCCGCACCGCGAACGGCCGGTGCCCGCATGCCCATCACGCGGTCGATCGCCTCGCCGACGCACTGCGGGTGCTCCCCGAGCAGCATGTGCCCGGCCCCCGGCCGGTGCAGGTGGGTCGCGTCGGGTATCGCGGCGACCATGTCCCGCGCGTGCTCGGCCGGCGTCGTCTTGTCCGCTCCGCCGCTGATGACGATCGTGTTGGCGACAATCGAGGCCAGCGCCGCGTACTGGTCGTAGCGCTTCAGGCTGGGCAGGAAGCCGGCCGCGGTCGTCAGCGAGACCGAGCGGATGGCGGATGCGGTGAGAGCCGCGGCGCCGTTGCGGTCGGCGCCGGTGTACTTGATCAGACCGTCGACGACGGGCCGCACAAATCCCCTGATCGTCTTGTCCATGGCGCGGCGGGGCAGGTGGTGAACGAGGTCGAACAGCAGCTCGGTGGCGCGGCTGCCCAGCAAGCGGCCGAGCCCGCGCTCGGCCAGCCGACCCGCCGCGGTGGCGACCAGGACGAGGCCCTGCGGGTCCACCGGGCGCTCGGCGGCGGGGCGGGCCAGGTATGCGAGCGCCGTCATGCCGCCCATCGAGTGGCCGGCCAGCGTGAGCGGTCCGTCCACGCGCAGGATGGTGAGTACCTCGGACAGGTCGGCGGCGAGCCGGTCGATGCGGTACGTGTGCATGTCGGCGCCGGTCGAGCCACCGTGGCCGCGGTGATCGTAGGTGATGATCCGAAGGCGGTCGCCCCACTGGCGCTTCAGGTGCCGGACCTGTAGTTCCCAGCTCGCCTGCGTGAGGCAAAGGCCGTGCAGCAGGACCACGGTGTGCTCGCGACCCGCCGGGTTGTGGTCGCGGACCGCCAGGCGCACGCCGTCGCTGGTGACCACAGTGCGCTCGACATAACCGTTGCGCTTGGCGTCCAGTCGTTGCGGAAACGGCTGGGCGGCAGCGCGATACGCATTTGTTCCCGTAGTCAGGTCTGGCTGAGTGAACACGGCGGACTCCTGCTCGGTGCGATGTCGAGCGGGTCCCGACACCTTGTGCACTCGAAGCTACGGAGCGGCGCCGGCGCCGGCGCGCTTGTGCGCAATAGCCACGCAACAAGCGATTTTCAGCTTTTGCGCATTGTGCTCACCGGCACTCGGGTCACCCGGGCCGGGAATCAGACCCCTTGCTGCGCAACGTGATTCGCCCGGTTTGGCTAGTCGCCTGCCGGGCCGTCGTGTCCCTTGCCGTGGCCCTTACCGGGCCCGTGCGGTGGCGGAGCCGGCGCCGGAGGCTGTTCCGTCGGAGGGGGCGGCGGCACGGGATTGTTGACGGGTACCGGCGACGGGGTGCTGGTGGTCACCGGTTCGGTGGGCGTGGGCACCGGCGCGGGGTTGGCCGCGAACGCGAAGAGCACGACAAGCACCGCCAGCACCGCCCCGAGGGTGGCCAGCAGCTTCTTGTGGCGGCCCGACAGCCGCGGGACGGGCGGCGGCGCAGACGGGTTCACGACAGGGGGAGGCAGCGGCATGTCCAGCACCTTGGTCGGCGGCCGCGGCGGTGCGGCGACCGCGCCAGTGATCCGGCGGCCGTGCAAGACGTCTCGCATCTCCTCGGCGCTACCGAAACGGTGGCGAGGATCGGGTGCCATCGCGCGCTTGATGACGGTGAGCAGGGCGGGGTCGACGTCGGGGCGCAACCGGGCAAGCGGCGGCGGCCGGTCGTGCAGGATGGCGCGGGCGAGCGCGGCCATGTTGTCCTGTGGGAAGGGCCGATGCCCGGCCAATGCCTCGTAGCCGACGACGCCGACGGCATACAGGTCATCGGCCACCGTGGCGGGCGCGCCGGCGAGGCGCTGGGGGCTCAGGTAGGCGATGGTGCCGACGACCTGGCCGGTCTGCGTGTACGCGACACCCGGGGTCTTGGCGATCCCGAAGTCCGCGACCTTCATGACTCCGCCGTCGGCGGACAGCAGAACGTTGCCCGGCTTGATGTCCCGATGCAGGATTGCGGCACGGTGCGCCGCCGTGAGCGCGGCGAGAATGTTGTCGAGCGTCGCGCGGGTGTCCGGCGGCGGGAGAGGACCACCCGCGATCTGGTCGGCCAGGGTGATGCCTGGCAACCGCTCCATCACGATGAACGGCATCCCATTGTGCTCGCCACTGTCGTGGACCGCGACGATGTTCGGATGGTTCAGCGCGGCCGCCGCGCGCGCCTCCGCGTCGAATCGGCTGCGCATGTCGGTCCGCGTATTGAGCGCCGGGTGCAGCAGCTTGATGGCGACGGGGCGACCCAACCGGGTGTCCCAGCCGTCGCGGACCTCGGCCATGCCGCCACCGCCCAGCCTGCCGCGCACCTCGTAGCGGCCGGCCAGCAATACGAGGGTGTTCATTCGCCCTGCCAATCCCGTGCGACCTTGTTGACGATCGTGCGTTGGACGCAAAGACGGACGTCCAGGCTCGGCTACCCGAAGACCCGCGGTTCGAAACCCGCGCCCGCAACCGTCTGCCCCACACTTTTGCGCGTTGTGCTCGGTCGGCGAGTCGCGCTGGGCGGCGGCGACTGCGCGTGCCCCCGGCAATTGAGCCGCGAGGACGGTTTCAGAACGCCTCGGGATCCCGTTGGACCTCGACCGGAACCGGATGCCGATACAGGCGAGACGCGTTCTCCCAGCTGATCTTCCGGATGGCGTAGGGCGGCAGGTCGCCGATTTGTTCATGGATGGTCTGTTGGGTGTGCGGCCAGGTGGAGTCGCAATGCGGGTAGTCGGCTTCGAGCATGATGTTGTCCACGCCGATCCGGTCGCGCTGCACGAACGACGACTTGTCCTCCACGGCGCAGAACCAAAAGTTCCGGGTGAACACCTCGCCCGGGGTGAGGCTTTCGCCGAGCGCCTCCCAGGTGCCGTACATGGCGTGGTAGCTGAGCATGTGGTCGAGGCGGTCGAGCAGCCCGGCCACCCACCCGATTCCGCCTTCCGACAGGCAGATCTTCAGTTCCGGGAACCTGCTGGGCAGGCCGGAGTACAACCAGTCGACCGCGGCGGAGATGGCGTAGGCGAAGAACAGCACGCCCTGGACGTCCGGGGGCGCGTCGTCGGTGGTGGACGGCGAGGATCCCGACGACCCGATGTGCAGGTTCACGACGGTGCCCGTCTCGGCGCACGCCGCCATCATGGGGTCCCAGTGGCCGGAGTGGATGCTCGGCAGTCCGAGCATCGCCGGGTTCTCGCTGAACGTGATGGCGTGAAATCCGCGTTCGGCGTTTTCGCGGATCATCTTCGCGCCGAGTTCGGGGTCCAGCAGCCACGGCAATTGGCAGGCGATGATGCGGTCGGGATACGAACCCGCCCACACCTCGAGGTGCCAGTCATTCCAGGCGCGCACGGAGGCCAGGGCCAGGTCCCGATCCGCCGTCACCTGCTGCAGCCGCTGACCGGCGAAGCCCGGAAGGAAGGACGGGAAATTCAGCGAGGCGTAGATGCCGTTCAGGTCCATGTCCTTGATGCGCTCGTGGATGTCCCAAGCGCCCCTGCGCATCTCGTCGAAGCGGACCGGCTCGAACCCGTACTCGGCGACCGGCCGCCCCACCACGGCGTTGAATCCGACGTTCGGGAGTTCCCGGCCGTCGTAGACCCAGGTCTGTCCCCCGTTCCCGGTCTCCACGACCCTGGGTGCGCGGTCGGCGAACTTTCGCGGTAGGCGCCCGGTGAAGGTGTCCGGGGGTTCGACGATGTGGTCGTCGGCCGAGATCACCGTGTAGCGGCGTGGCGCCCGGGGCGGGTCGGGCAAGAACGTGACCGAGCGCTGCTCCCCGGTTTTCGCCGTGGTGAAGTTCAGGTCACCGGCCAGCTCATCGATCGATTTCACTCGTCAATCTCCTTGCCGCGGCGGGGCGCTCGAGTGTGCAGTTATGGCTTTGTGTGTGAGCTGACGGCGCAGCCGCCCGGCGTGTCGCCACCATGACTGCACACTCGACGCCGTCACCGCACACTCGAGGGCGATCACGTGAGCACATCGGGGTCGGCCTTGATCGTCATCCGTGCGGCCCCCGCCCAGTACACGTCGGCGGCACGCTCGATGAGCGACCGCTGCATGCCCGCCATGTCCGACCAATTCATCTGCACCGGCTCCTTGCCGGTGAGCATGACGTCGTAGGCCAGCTTGCACACCCGCTCGATCGATGCCGCCCGGTATACGGCCTCCGGGAGGTTGCGGCCGGTCGCGATCACGCCGTGGTTGGCCAGGATCGTCAGGTTGGCGCCGCCGATGCGCGCGGCGAGATCGGCGGCGCGGGCGGGGCTGTCGATTTCCCCGTCGTAGGTGTCGACGAGGCACAGGTCGTCGAGGTAGAGCGAACCGGTCTGGTGCACGAGCTCGGGGAGCCTGCCCAGCGCGGCGAGCACGCACACGTAGTAGGGGTGGTTGTGAATGACCACCCGGGCGTCGTCGCGGACCCGGTGCAGCTCGGTGTGGATGTGGATGGCCGGCGTCACATCCCAGCGACCGCGGACCACCCGCGCGTCGCTGTCCACGACGCAGATGTCCGATGCGGTGAGCTCCTGCCACCACAGTCCCCACGGGTTGACGAACATGTCCGTTTGGCCGTCGAGCTGCCAGGTGATGTGTCCGGCCATGTTCTCCGCGAATCCGATGCCGGCGAGGTGGCGAAAGGCGATCGCGAGCGCCTGTTCGTCGGACAGCTCGACTCCGATCGGCGGCACCACCGACGGCGCCCACACCTCGAGACCACCGCGCCGCGCGTCAGGAGCGTTCATGATCGGCCTCCATCCTGGTTCGAATGTCCTCGCGGAGCACGCCTTTGGCAACCTTGCCCCCGGACGATCGCGGAAGTTCGTCGACCACGATGAGCCGCTCGGGCAGGAGTTCCTTCGAGACCCCCTGCGCCAGCAGATGGTCGACGAGCTCGGGCAGGTCGATGGTCGCAGAGTCGACGAGTTCGGTGTACACGCAGACCTTTTCGCCGAACACCGGATCGGGCATCGCGACCGCGGCCGCCACCGCGATCGCGGGGTGGGTTGCGACGGTGTCCTCGACCTGGGTCGCGCTGATGTTCTTGCCGCCGCGCAGGATGAAGTCGGAAGTGCGGCCCGTGACGGTCAGATAGCCCTCCGCGTCGATCTCGCAGAGGTCGCCCATGCGCATCCAGCCGTCGGCGGTGAACAGCTTGTCGTGATCGGTCCCGCCGAGGTACCCGAGGCTGGTCGCCGGCCCCCGGCACGCGGGCTGGCCGCGCCCCGATGCGGTGACGTCGCGGTCCCCGTCGAAGAGCCGGACCGCCATTTCCGGAACGATGCGGCCGCCCGTGCGGAGCCTGCGTTCGCGCGAGTCATGGACCGTCGTCGCGCTGAGCATCCCGGTCTCGTTGGAGCCGTAGAACTGCAAGATCTTCGCGCCGGTGAGCTCCTCGAACTCGGCGGCCGGCCGGTAGGGCAATGCCTCGCCGCCGGCGAAAACGACGCGCAGCGAGCTCAGGTCGTGCTCGCGACAGGCCGGATCCGCGATCAGCATCGTCAATTGCGTGCTCACACAACACAACACGGTGACCGCGTGGCGGGCGATCGCCTCGCATGCCGCGCGCGCGGTGAACCGCTGCATGATCACCGCCGTGGCGCCGAGGTAGATCGGCGTGGTGTGGCTGGTCCACAGCCCGAAGCCGAAAGGCGTGGGGATGACCGGCAAGAAGACGTCGTCCGGCGTCAGCAATCCGTTGGCCACGGCCTTGCGGTGGAAGTAGTGCCAGCGGTTTTGCGTGTGTACCACGCATTTGGGCAGGCCGGTCGTGCCGGAGGTGGAATTGATGAGAAACACGTCGTCGGGGCCCAGCGGTGAGGACGCGCTCAACGCCCCGGGCGGGGTGTCGACGTTGAGCCGCAGCGCGGCGGGCTCGCCGCTCAGGACCAGCACGGACACCGGGGTTTCGCCGGCCACCTGCGCGGCCGCCTCGCCGTGCTGTGGGTCGCTGATCAGCATCTTCGGTCGCGAATTGCGCAGTATCGCCGCCAGCTCGCGGGTCCCGGCGCGCGCACCGACGCCGACCACGACGGCGCCGCACCGTTCGATCGCGACGAACAGCACGTGGATGGCGGTGGAGTCGCCATGCCACACCGCGACCCGATCGCCGCGCAGCACACCGGCGCCCGCCAGTCGCTCCGCCAGTTCGGTTGCCGCACGGTCGAATTCACGCCAGGTGAGCGACGCCCCGAGATCGTCGATGTAGGCGGGACGTTCGGGTGCCGATTCGGCGTTGCGACGCACCGCGTCCGACAGCGTCGAATCGGACCACCAACCGGCGGCGCGGAACCGGGCCGCGTCCTCGTCGGTGAATGCCGGCGAGCCCACAGCATCCAGCCCAGCGGCGCTCATTCCCAAATGATAGGAAAACGGCCCCTGAATGGGTTGGGAAGCCCCGTCGCGGCGCCCTACGGATTCTGCGGGGCGGGCGGGTTGTGCTGGTTGGTGCCCGCGGTGCCCGGGCGGGGGTGCGGCGTCGGGCAGGTGATGCGCGGAATGCAGCCGCAGTTGAGGCCGATAATGCAGGCGCCCCCACCGGCGGGCTGCACGGGCAGGGCCCCGCCCCCATCGCTGTCGGTCTGGGCAACGGCGGACGAAGCGCTGGCCGCGGTGTGCGGCGGCTCGCCGGCGCCGAACTGCCCGCCCGCGAGGCCCACTCCGACCGCAAACAGCAGCGCGGCCCCGCACGCCGCGGCGGCCGGTTTGCTTTTGCGATTCGTCACGGCTCTCACTGTAATTTCCGTTCGCGAGATGCGCACAGCGACACAGGGTGCTTTAGTCAAATCCTACGAAAGCTGCCAGCACGGGAGGCGGTGGCCCATGCGGACCACGCGCAGAGCCGGGCTCTGGCCGGGGCTGCTCGGCGGCGCCGTCGCCGGGGCGGCGGGCACCACGGCGCTCGACGTGATCACCTACCTGGATATTGCGGTGCGGGGCCGGCCGATCAGCACGACGCCCGAAAGAACCGTCGAGGCCATGGCCGGGCTGTTCGGCTGCACGGTGCCCGGGACCGGCGATGTCCTGGCCAACCGACTCCTCGGCCTCGGCGCGCTGACCGGCTATGCCGCGGGCATCGGGATGGGCCTGGTTCTGGGGCTGGCCTACGGCCTGGGGTGGCGCCCGCGCCTGCTGGTGGCCACGCTGGTCGCCACCGCGATCGCCCTGATCGGCACCAATGGGCCGATGACCGTGCTCGGGGTGACCGACCCGCGAACGTGGGGCGTCGCGGGGTGGATCAGCGATCTGGTCCCGCACCTGGGCTACGGGGTCGTCACCGCGCTGGTGCTGCATTACCTGTATCGGGCGCCGGCCGGTTCTTGGGATCGGTAGCGACGCAGCGGGTTTCCACTTGCCGCGTGACCGCTGCGACGCGGCGGCGCTGCGCAAGGAGGAACCCGCGAATGAAGATCAAGGCCGCAATCCTGCTGTTCGGGGCGCTGTTCGCCCTGTTGCTGCTGGCGCGGTATTTCGCGCTGAGCCGCTCGGGCCTGCCGCCGGGGTGGATGCTCTACCTCGGGCTGCCGATCGTCGCCGCCGGTGTGCTGTTCGCGCTGCGGCTGATCAACCTCGGCGCGGGATGGGGCGCCGGTGATGTGGGCCGCGACGTCGCGGCGCCGATGCGTCCGATCGCGCTTTCGCAGTCGGAACCGCCGGCGCAGGCCTCGGTCTCGGAGCAGCTCCGGGAGCTCGAGGGGCTTCGTGCCGACGGCGCCATCAGCGACACCGAGTACAGCGCGCGCCGACTCCGCATCATCTCCGAACTGTGAGCCGGTCCGGTCGGCCATCACCGTGGCCCTAGCCCTGGACCGTCGGGCGAATGACGACCTCGCCGATCTCGACATCGTGGGGTTGTTCGATCGCGAAAGCTACGGCGCGCGCCACGGCCGCGGGCGGCAGCCCGAAATCGCTCATCGTGCGGCGGGTTTGCTCGCGCAGGGCCGGGTCGTCGATGGACGAGTCGAGTTCCGTGTCGACGAATCCCGGTGATATCGAGGTGGTTCGGATCACGCCGTCGGTCGACTCCTGACGCAGCGCTTCCATCACGGTCCGCACGGCATTCTTGGTGGCCGCGTACACCGCCATGGTGGGCACGATCTTCAACCCGGCCGTCGACACGGTCGTCACGAAGTGCCCCCGGCCCTGGCGACGAAAGACCGGTAGGGCCGCGGCGATGCCGTGCAGCACCCCGCGCAGGTTGACGTCGATCATCGCCGACCAGCCGTCGACGTCGCCGTCTGCCATCGGCCCGATCTTGCTGATGCCGGCGTTGCTCACCAGGACGTCGAGCCGGCCGAAGTCGTTGACGGCCCTATCGACCAACCGCTCGACGTCCGCACGGCGCGCGACATCGCCGGGGCAGGTGGCGACGGCTCCCCCACTGGCGCGGATCCGGTGTGCGACGTCGTCGAGGCGCTCGGCGCGCCGTGCGCCGAGGACGACGCTGGCGCCTCGCCCGGCGAGTAGCCGCGCGGTCGCCTCGCCGATCCCGCTGCTCGCGCCGGTGATCGCGACGACCTTCCCCTCGATGCCGTTCATGGCGCGTCCCTTCGTCTCGTATGGTCATTCTGTGCTGATCGGGTTTCTGCTCGCGCTGGGTTGCTCGGTCTGTTACGGCGCCGCCTCGGTGTTGCAGGCCGTCGCGACGCGGTCGGTGGAACCCGCCGGCAGGTCGGGCGTCGACGCGGTATTGCTGATGCGCGCCGTCCGGCAGTGGCGCTACCTCGCCGGCATCGGCCTCGACGGCCTCGGGTTTCTGCTGCAGGTGATCGCGCTGCGTTTGGTGCCGATCTATGTCGTCGCCGCGGCGCTGGCCGCTTCGATCGCGGTCACCGGCATCGTATCCGCCTGGGTGCTGTCGGCGCGGTTGTCACGGCCGGAGTGGACCGCCGTCGGGGTGGTCTGCGCGAGCCTCGTCGCGCTCGCCTGCGCGGCCGGGCCGGGGCACTTCCGTCACGCCCCGGCCGGGCTGGGTTGGGCGCTCATCGGCGTGGTCGCCGCGATATTCGTCGCCGGCGCGGCCGCGGGCCGGCTCCGCGATCGCGAACGCGCGCTCGCCCTCGGGTTCGGCGCCGGAAGTGGATTCGGTGTCGTCGAGGTCGGCGTGCGCCTGATGGATGTGATGGATCCGACCAAGGCCGCGTTCTACACCAACCCGGCCCTGTACGCGGCCGCCGGCGGCGGGGCGGCGGGATTTCTGTTGCTCACCTCCGCGTTGCACCGCGGCTCGGTGACCACCACGGTCGCCGCCATGGTCGTCGGCGAGACGATCGCTCCCGCGCTCGTGGGGGTGGTGTGGCTGGGTGACAGCGCCCGCGACGGTCTCGGCTGGTTGGTGGTCCTCGGATTCGTGGTCGCGGTGTCGGCGACGCTGGTTTTGGCCCGCTTCGGCGAAGCCCCCACTCCCGCCGAGTCCGGCTAGGTCTCCGCCGCGGGATAAGCCGAATAGGTCGTGCCACGCGGTGGACGCGTCCACAGCACGCCGCCTTGGGCGCTGATGCCGGCGGCGATCAACTCCCGCTTGAGGACCTTGTTGGTGGCAGTCGCCGGCAGGCCGTCGTTGATGCGCACGTAGCGCGGCCACGCCTTCGGCGACAGGTCGGGCTGCGCGGCCAGGAACTTCTCGAAATCCGCCGGCTCCAAGGGCATCCCGTCGCGAAGCACGACGGCGGCCATCACCTGGTCGCCGACGCGCTCGTCGGGCACCGCGTAGACGGCGACCTGGCTGACCTGCGGCAGCCGTTCCAGGATCCGCTCGATCGGCGCCGCCGCCAGGTTCTCGCCGTCGACGCGCATCCAGTCCGCCGTGCGGCCGGCCAGATAGATCCAGCCGTCGGCGTCGCGGTAGGCCAAATCGCCCGACCAGTACATGCCGTGCCGCATGCGCTGCGCCGTCGCGGCCGGATCGTTGTAGTAGCCGGTGAACGGCCCCGCGCCCTGGGTGTTGACGAGTTCACCGACCGCGTCGTCGAAGTTGACCAGCGCGCCGTGTTCGTCTAAGCGCGCGACGGCGCACTCCTGCAACGTCGCCGGGTTGTAGACGGCGACGCCGGGGTAGGGCTTGCCGATCGATCCGGGCGGGGCGCCGTCCTCGCGGACGACGATCACGGCGAACTCGCTGGAGCCGAAGCTGTCGATCACCCGGCAGCCGAAACGCCTTGCGAATTCGGCGATGTCACGATCGGTGGCCTCGTTGCCGAACGCGATCCGCAGGGTCGTGTCGGCGTCGTCGGGGCGTTCGGGGGTGGCGAGGATCAGGGCGAGGGGCTTGCCGACATAGTTCAGGTAGGTGACGTTGTGACGGCGCACGTCGTCGATGAAGCGCGACGGCGAGAACCTGGCGGGGACCATGGTGGCGCCACTGCCGATCGCGACGGCCCACCCCGCGGCGATCCCGTTGGAGTGAAACAGCGGCATCGCCAGGTAGCAGACGTCATCGGCGGTGACGTCGTACTGGAAGATCAGGCTGGCCCCACACATGATCGCCATCCCGTGCGCGAACCGGACGGCCTTGGGGTCACCGCTGGTGCCGGAGGTGAAGATCATCATGAGGGTGTCGGCGGCGGTGACCTCGCGGTGGGCCACCAGCGGTGGTGCCGCGGCCACGGCCTGCGCGTAACGCCCCGAACCCACGTCGATGACCTGAATCCCGTTGAGATCCAAGGCGTTCAGCAGCGGCAGGTGCTCGTCGTCGGCGAGCAGGATCTGGCAGTCGGATCGCCGGATGTCGGCGAGCAGGCCGGCACCGCGGCGGGTGGTGTTGATGCCGCACAGCACATATCCGCCCAGTGCGGCGGCCGCCATGGCGCGCAGCATCGCCGGGGAGTTGCCGAGCAGGGCGCCGACATGCAGCGGGCGGTCCGGATCGGCGAGACGGATGAGCGCGGCGGCCTCGGCCTCCGCGTCGGCGAGGTGTTGGCGCCACGTCCAGGTCCGCTCGCCGTGGGCGATCGCGGCGGTGTCGTCGTTGCGGCGCTGCCGCAGCAGCTGCTGAACCGTCTCCGGCCCTGGTGCGCTCATCGGGTCGTCAGCACCAATCCGGGATAGCCGCGTTCGGCCACCGCCTCGCAATGGCGCCGGTACGTGCCGAATCCGCCGGCGTAGGGCATGAAGACCCGTTTCTTGCCCTCGATGTTGGCGCCCAGATACCACGACGACGAAGCCTTCGGGAACAACGTCTTCCCGGCGGCTTGTGCGACCTCATCGGTCCAGGCGTCCGCCGCATCCCGGCGGGGTTCCACCTCGCGCACACCCAGCCCGCGGGCCGTCAACATCAGTTCCAGGACCCAGTCGACCTGAACCTCGGCATGCAGCACCATGTTGGCCAGCACGGACGGGCTGCCTGGGCCGCTGATGGTGAACAGATTCGGCAGGCCGGGGACCATCAGCCCCAGAAACGTCACGGGGCCGTCGGCCCAGATGTCGCGCAGCCGGTCCCCCCGGGGCCCGGTCGGGTCGATGCGGGCCAGCGCGCCGGTCAGCGCGTCGAAGCCGGTCGCGAAGACGAGCACGTCGCACGGGTAGGTCGCCGCGGCGGTTCGCACCCCCTCGGGGACGATCGCGTCGATCGGCTCGCGCCGCAGGTTCACCAGCCGGACGTTGTCCCGGTTGAAGGTGGCGTAATAGCCGGCGTCGGTGCAGATGCGCTTCGTACCGATCGGGTGGTCGACCGGGATCAGGTCCGCGGCGACGACGGGATCGTGGACGATCTCCCTGATCCGCTCCTCGGCGAACTCCCGGGCGACGTCGTTGGCGGCGGGGTCGGAGTTCTGGTCGGGGAAGGTTTTGGCGAACAGGACCCCACCCTCGCGCCAGCGCCGCCACAGGGCTTCGGTCCGCTCGTGCGGTTCGGTGTCGAGCGCCTTTTTGTGGTAGGTGCCGTGCGGTGTGCCCGCCGACGCATAGGCCGAGAGCCGGCGCCGCTCGGGATAGTCCTCCCGGATCCGCCGCTGTTCCTCCGCGGTCCACGGGCGATTGGGCATCGGGATGCTGTAGTTCGCCGATCGCTGGAACACCACGAGTTGTTCGGCCTCGCCGGCGATGATCGGAACCGCCTGAATCCCAGACGAACCCGTGCCGATCAGCCCGACCCGCTTGCCGCGCAGCTCGGGATCCTCCCGCGGCCAGGCTGCGGTGAAGTACACCTCGCCCGCGAAATCCCCGACGCCGGGGATGTCGGGGCGGTTCACCGCGGACAGGCAGCCGGTGGCACACACGAGAAACTGCGCGGTGTACGTCTCGCCGGCCTCCGCAACACCGGCGGTGCGCACGCGCCAGCGCCCGGCCGCTTGCTCGAAATCGGCACCGATCGCGTCGACGCCGAACCGGTAGTGGCGGCGCAGATGGAATCGATCGGCCACGTGCCGCAGATAGGCCAGGATCTCCGGCTGCGCGGCGAAGCGTTCGCTCCACGTCCAGCTCTGCTGCAGCTCGGCGTCGAAAGAGTATGAGTAGTCGACGCTTTCGACGTCGCAACGCGCGCCGGGGTACCGGTTCCAATACCAGGTGCCCCCCACGTCGGGAGCCGCCTCGATGCCGATCACCGACATGCCCGCCGAGGCGGCCCGGTGCACGGCGTAGAGCCCGCCGAATCCCGCGCCGATGACGATGACGTCGGCCGAAGGCACCGGGGTCACCTCGACTCACAGCGAATCGGGGCGAGCAGCTCCCGGAGGTCGCCGCATACCAGCTCGCGCGCCGAATCCGCGGGCGGGAAGGGCTGGATCGTCAGGAAGCCGTGGAACAACCCGGGAAAGTCCCGGTGCACGACGGGCACTCCGGCGTCGCGTAGCCGGCGCGCGTAGTCGCATCCCTCGCTGTGCAAGGGGTCCAGGCCCGCGGTCACGATCACCGCCGGGGGCAGGTCGGTGTGACTTTCCGCGCGAGCCGGCGCGACGATCCAGGGTGGGTCGAAATCCCGTTCGCCGCCGAGGTATTGATGCCAATACCACTGCATTGCCGCCCGGGTGTTGAAGTAGCCGGTGCCGTAGCGGTGGTAGCTGTCCGTGTCGAACGACGGATCGACGGCCGGGTAGAGCAACAACTGCGCGGCGGGACGGGCGACGCCGTTCTCGCGGCACAGGATCGCGGTGACCGCGGCCAGGTTCGCGCCGGCGCTGTCGCCGGCGACCGCGGTCCGGCTGGCGTCGACGCCAAGGCCGTCCGCGTGTTCGATCACCCACCGGAATGCCGCGAACGCGTCGAGCGCGGCCGCGGGCGCCGGGTGCTCGGGTGCCAGCCGGTAGCCGACGGACGCGACGACGGCCTGGGTGCCGCGCGCCAGGGCCCGGCAGAAGCCGTCGTGGGATTCGATGTCGCAGAACACGAATCCGCCGCCGTGGTAGAAGACGATCCCGGCGCGCGGGCCGTCGGCCTTTCCGTGCGGGTGATAGACGCGCAATGCGATGGCGCCGGCCGGGCCCGGGATCGCATGGTCGACGGTGTTGCGGACGTCCGCGATGTTGGTGGCCGGCACGCGCCGGGCGGCCACCGCGGCCCGCGCCTCCGGACCGGTCATCGCCTCGACGCGGGGGAAGCCGGCGTTCAACTCGCGCAACATCGCCCGCACAGTGCCGTCGGGGCCGTCGGGGGCCTGGTCCATGTGCGCCTCCGCCCGCACCGTTGCGTCGGTCATGCCGGCCGGTACCTCAGCAAAGTGATTTTGTCGTCAAGATCGTAGAACACGGGCCGCACGCGCATCCCGATCCGGATGCCGCCCGGGTCGACGTCCACCAGTTCGGTGCTGATCCGCGGCCCGGCGTCCCACTGCACCACCGCGAGCAGCTGCGGCACCGCGTCCGCCCAGGGCGGCGCGGTCGGCCTGCGGGCGACCGTGTAGGTGTAGAGCGTTCCCCCGCCGTCGATCTCGCGCCACTCCAGGTCATCGGCGAGCGAACCCGGCGCGAGGGTGCGGGGATAGAAAACGTAGCGCCCCAGCGACGGCGAGTACTGCACGACGATGCGATGCCGGGCCAGGCCGTCCCAAAAGGGCCGGGAGACCGGCGTCGGCTCGGGCACGGGTACGGGCACTGTCCCCATTGCTAGTCCCCCTGCATCAGCAGCGCGACCTGTTCGCTCATGATGCCGCCGTTGCCGGTGACGAACGCGGTGTGGCAGTCGCGCACCTGCGCGTCGGCGGCCCGGCCCATGACCTGGCGTGCCGCATCCACGACGTGGTGCATGCCGCCGGCCATCCCGGCCTGGCCGAAGGACAGTTGACCGCCGGCGGTGTTGAGCGGGAAGTCGCCGCGGTGGGTCAGGTCGTGGCCGGTAACCCACGACATGCCTTCGCCCTTGCCGCAGAAGCCGGCGTCTTCCAGGCTCATCAGCACCGTGATGGTGTAGCAGTCGTAGATCGACGCGACGTCGACGTCGGCGCGGTCCAGCCCGGCCATCGCGAACGCCTTGCCGGCGGCGCGGGCGATCGGTGTGTGCATCAGGTCCTCGGCGTAGGTGGGGGTCTTGAACGCGATGTGTTCGCCGAAGCCCTTGATCCACACCGGACGACGGCGGCTTCGGCGCGCGATGTCCGCGTTGGCGATCAACACGCCGGCCCCGCCGTGCACCCGCATCACCGTCTCGAGCATGTGGATGGGGTCGGCGATCATCGGGCTGGCGAGCACGTCATCGACCGTGATCGGGGTGCCGTGGAAGACCGCGCCAGGATGCGCGCACGCGTTGGTGCGCTGGTCGACGGCGATCTTGGCGACGGCCTCGGGGTCGTAGCCGAATTCGGCGGCGTAGCGCTGGGCGATCTGCGCGTACGGCGCGTTCTGGCCCACGTTGCCGTACGGGATCTCGAATTCGGCCTGCGGCGAGCCGTAGTTGTTGGACGACGCCCCATACCAATTCGGGGCGGGTGGCGGCCTGGTGTCGGATTGCGGCTGCGCACCCGAACCCGGAACCACCGCGAGCGCCGCGTCGCAGATGCCGAGCTCCACCGCCGCCGCCGCCCGCCAGACCATCCCCGCCGAGGTGGCCCCGCCCAGGTCGACGCGTTCCCCGAAATCCAGTGCGATGCCGAGGTATTCGCACAGCGTGGCGGGCGCGAACATCGCGGACTCGGCCACCCCGTGGGTGAGCAGGCCGTTGACGCACGCCGGGTCGACGCCGGCGTCCTCGATCACCAGCTTCGCCAGCAGGGTGTACTGGTCGAGCGTGAACCGCGGGGGCCCGGTGGGGCGCCGTTGCGCGGGCAACTCGGCAATGCCGACGATGGCCGCCTCGCCACGCAGACCCGTCACGACGGCGTTCCGCGCCGCGGCAGTTCGACCGTCGCGGTTCCCGGCATCAGCACGGTGGCGTCGCGGCGGCCGGAGATCTCGAGATCCACCAGCCCCGCGCCACTTTCGCTGAGGCGCTTCCCGGTCACCTCGCCGCCGAAGCTGAGGCGCTGGCCGGGATACGCGACGGCGCGGTTCTGCACCGAGAACGACACCAGGCGGCCGCGTCCACCGATCCAGTCGCCGAGCGCGCGGGCCAGCAGCGCCGCCTGCAGCGGGCCCTGGACCAGCACGTCGTCGTAGCCCTCGACCCCGCGGGCCCAGTCCTTGTCGTAATGGATGCGGTGGCCGTTGTAGGTGGCGGCGCTGAAGAAGAAGAGCTGCGTCTCGTCGACGGAGACGGCCAGCGCCGGAATCGAATCCCCCACGCCGACGTCTTCGTAGAACACCTGGTTGCCGGTCACGAGCGATCCTAGGGCCGGGCGATCATCGACGTCGACGCTTCGGCGACGAGATCGCGGTGTTGGTTGCGGTACACCGTGTGCCAGGTGACCAGGACGAATCTCCCCGAGCGGCCATGCTTTTCGACGATCGCCTCGATGGTGCGGACCATCTCGATCTCGTCGCGATGGTAGGCGGGGAGGTGAAAGGTGAAGCTCTCGCCGCCGGCCATCCGCTTGGGTGCGCGGGGAAACGCGAGACCGCCGGAGACGGCGCCGGACGACCCGTCGGGCCGCAGCGCCTCGAGGTGCGTGATGCCGAGCACCGCGTACTGCAGGAACAGCGGAGGGCAGATGATGTCGCGAAAGCCGTTGGCGCGCGCGTATTCCGGGTCGTACCAGAGCGGGTTGTGGTCACCGACCGCGGCCGCCCACCGCTGCCAGTCGCGCCGATTCACCTCGCCGGTGGCAGAGGCGGCAACGGTGCCCACCCGCGATGCCGACTCGGCGTCGATCAGGGAGTCGTCATTCACCGGCTCGCTCCTCTTCCAGCCAGGCCGCGGCGACGTCGGCTCCGCCGCCCAGCGTCGAGCCCAGCCTCGCTCGTTCGCTCCACAGATGCAGGTCGGTCTCGGTGACGTAGCCCATTCCGCCGTGCAATTGGTGGGCGTCCAGGGTGACCAGCCTCGCGGCGGTGGCGGCGTGCAGGCGCGCGATCGCCGTTTCCCTGCTCGCGAGCCGGCCGCGGGCCAGCCAGAAGATCGCCGAGTGCGCGGCCAATCGCGCGGCGGCCAAGGCGATGTGCATGTTGGAGATCAGGTGCTGGGCGGCCTGAAACGACGCGATCGGGCGGCCGAACTGGTGGCGCAGCTTGGTGTACTCGACGGTCCGTTCCAGCACCGCCTGCCCGACCCCGACCAGGTCGAGCGATCCGAGCGCCACCGCCGTGTTCGCGACGCGGCGCAGCCCCCGCCGGTCCGCCTCGGCGAGCAGCGCGCCGGCGCCGGCGGTCACGTCGTCGAAGCGCACGGTGAACGCCCGGTGGCCCCCCGCCATCGCCAGCGGGTCCGCGGTCACCCCGGTCGCGTGCGCGTCCGCGACGAAGACGAGCGTGCGCCCGGCCGCGGCGGCCGACACCACGATCAGGTCGGCGACGTCGGCGTCGGCGACGTAGTCCGCTGTTCCGGTGAGCCGCCAGGCACCGCCGGAGTCGGGATGGGCTGCCAGCGCGGGCGAGACGTCCGCGGCGTCGCGAGCACTCCACAACGCCGTGGTGCCGCGGATCGCGCCGCTCGCCAGCCCCGGAAGCCACCCGGACTTGCCCGCGGGCGGTGCGAGTTGATCGATCGCCAGCGCGGCCGCAATGGTGCTGTGCACGGTCGTCGGGCACAGGGCACGGCCCGCCTCCGTGCAGAACACGCCGAGGTCGTCCAGGGAGCCGCCGGAGCCGCCGTCGTGCGGGGCGACGGCGAGGCCGAAAACACCGGCGTCCGCAAGGGCCTTCCACAGCGCCGGGGTGCTTCGGTCGGCGCCGGGTTCGTGCAGGCCGCGAACGAGGCCGGCGGGGCTCTCCGCCGCGAGCAGCTTGCGCAGCGTCGCGGCGAACTGGCGCTGCTCGGCGCTGGGTCTAACGTCCATACGAGGGCATTCCGTGGCCGCGCTGGGCGATGATGTCGCGCAGGACTTCGTTGGTACCCCCGCCGAACCGCATCAAGGGGGCGGCGCGGTACAGCCGTTCGAACCTGCCGGCCAGCGGCGCGTCCGGTCCGCGATGCGCGAGCAGGCCGTCGGGCCCCAGCAGGTCCAGCGCCAGGTCGGCGATGCGCTGGCGCAGCTCGCTGGTGAAGACCTTCTCCACGCTGACTTCCACGGTCGGGATGGCGCCGCCGTCCAGGATCGACGCGGCCTCGTAGCCCATGAGCGTCGCCACCTCCACGTCGGCTTCGGCACGCGCCAGCCTGCGCCGAAGCGCGGGGTCGTCGGCGGGCACCGTGCCGTCACGCCGTGGGCCGCGCGCGAGCAGCAGCAAGTCGTCGACCGCGCGGCGCAGGTCGCCCGCGTTGGTCAGCGCCCCACGCTCTAAATCGAGCGCGCCGGTGATGTACGTCCACCCCCGGTTGACCTCACCGATCAGGTTGGTGACCGGCACCCGCACGTCGCGAAAATGCACCTCGTTGGTGCGATAGCCCGACCAGGAGTAGAGCGGGCGGATCTCGATGCCCGGGCTGTCGATCGGCACGATGATCACCGAAATGCCCTTGTGCCGCACCGCATTCGGATCCGTCCGCACGCACAGCCATTCGTGGGTGGCACGCTGCGCCGCGCTGTTCCAGATCTTGGTGCCGCTGATCACCCAATCCTGGCCGTCGAGCGTCGCGCGCGTGCGCAGGGCGGCCAGATCGGTGCCCGCGTCCGGCTCGGAATATCCGACCGCGCAGACCATTTCGCCCTTGGCGATCAACGGTAGCCATTCATTCTTGTTCCGCTCGGTGCCGTGGCGCATGATCATCGGCGCCACCGAGGTGACCGTCAGGTCGGGGCCGGGCACACCCCAGTATTCGAACTCGCTCATCAGCAGGTGCTGATGAAGCGCGCCGAGCCCCAGTCCCCCGTACTCGCGCGGCCAGTTGAGGCCGAACCAGCCCTTCTCGCCGATCTTGCGGCGAAACCGTGCCACCTCGCCGTCGCGCAGCTCCAGATCGTGCTCGGCCAGTTCGGCCCGCAACTCGGGGGTGACGTTCTCCTGCAGGAACTCACGAACCTCGGTCAGCCACGCGCGTTGCCCGGCGTCGAGTTCGAAGTCCATCCCGGCAACCTAACCCTTCCATCAGGCCGCGTCAGCGTAACGCCATCGCGAAATTCACTCCGGCATTTCGCCCGGCCTTCACGCCCGGCGCGATAAGCCGGCGCCCCCCGGCGCTCACCGATCGGCTGCGCGTTCACGGCCACGTCACCGAACCGGCCTCGACTGTAAAAACCCTGTCAACCTCCCGTAAAAACACTTCGCCGCCGTCGCGTATCCGGCCGTTGGCTGCGAAAATTTGTTGCACAGAGTTTCGGTACGGCCTCGTAGAGGAAGAAACCATGCCCACCCTTGAGACACGCCTCCGCCAGGAGTTGCGCGACTGCGCGCTCGAGTTACGGCAACTTGCCTACACGGTGCCGCACGGGGTGGGCGAACATGCTCTGCTGCAGTTGTCGGACCGGATGCGGGCGGCCGCCGAGCAAGCGGTGCGCAAGGGCGCCTAGGGCGTTGAGTGTGAACCCAGGGCGTTGCGTGTGAGCGCAAGGCCTTCTGTGTGAAGCCAGGGCGGAACAATCGCGATTTCGCCGCACTGAGTGCACACTCAACACCCTGACCGCAAACTCAAACGCCAGCTCACGATCACCCGCCCTTGAGGCGAATCTTCCAGCGCACGAAGCCCAGATACACGATGCTGAGCACGATCAGCATGCCCATGTCGAACCACCAGGCGCCGAGCGTGTGACGCCAATGCGAGTCGTGCGGCACCGAGGGGACGGCCTGTTCCAGGGTGAGCAGGTCGACGGTGGAGGCCGATGCCGCGAAGCCCCACCTTGCCGGTGTCGCCCAAGACATTTGGTCCAGGCCGATCCGGCCGGTGACGGGAATCATGCCCCCGGAGAACACCAACTGCGACATGACCGCCACCACCAGCAACGGCATGATCTGTTCGTTGGACTTGGCGATGGATGACAACACGAGCCCGAGCATCGCCGAGGCGACGGTGGTCATCGCGATGTCGACGAACAGCTCCACGTTGGGTATGCCCAACGCCACCGCGCCCTGGGTCGGGCCGCCTTTGCCGACGATCGTGATGATCGTGACGATCGCGGATTGAATGACCGCGAACACCGTGTAGACGAAGACCTTCGCCAGCAGGTACGCCGACGTGGACAGGCCAACCGCCTGTTCGCGCAGGAAGATGGCGCGTTCACCGATCAGGTCGCGGATCGTCAGCGCGGTCCCCATGAAGACCGCACCGACATTGAGCAGCACCAGGATCTGCCCGGGCTCGGTGGGCGCCGCGCCCATCGGGTTCGGTTTGCCGAAGCCGACATCGCCGGGTACCGACATCGACAGCGAGCCCATGATGAACGGCAGCAGCGCCAGGAACACGAAGTAGCCGCGGTCCGAGACGATCAGCCGCACCTGGCGCCGCGCGATCGTGGAGAACTGCCGGAGCAGGCTGGTGTGCGACGGATCGCCGATTTCGGCGGGTTGCTCGGCGGGTGGTGGCGGCGGGGGCGGGCCCGTCCGCGCCAGGTAGCGCGCCTTGGCGCCGTCGGGGTCGCCCGCGACCGTGCTGAAGATGTCGGCCCAGTTCGTCGTGCCCATGGCCGGACCGATCTGGCTGGGCGGCCCGCAGAACGCGGTCTTGCCGCCGGGCGCCAGCAACAGCACCTGATCGCAGACGTCCAGGTAGGTCAGCGAGTGGGTGACCACGAGCACCACACGGCCGGCGTCGGCCAACTGCCGCAGCATCGTCATGACCTGCCGGTCCAGCGCGGGGTCCAGGCCCGACGTCGGCTCGTCGAGGATCAGCAGCGACGGCCCGGTCAGCAGCTCCAGTGCGACCGAGGCGCGCTTGCGCTGACCGCCGGACAGCTTGTCGACGCGGGTGTGCAGGTGCTGGGTCATCTCGAGTTCCTCGAGGACCCGGGCCACCACCTGTTCGCGGTCGGCCTTGGTGGTGTCGGGCGGCAGCCGCAGTTCGGCGGCGTACATCAGGGCCTGCTGGACAGTCAGCTGACCGTGCACCACGTCGTCCTGCGGCACCATCCCGATCCTGCTGCGCAGCGAGGCGTATTCGGCGTGCACGTTGTGGCCCTCGAAGGAAACCGTGCCCTTGCTCGGGTGCGTGTAGCCGGCCACCAACCGGGCGAACGTCGACTTTCCCGCGCCCGACGGACCGATCACGGCCGTCAGCGTGCCCGGTTGTGCGCCGAGCGAGATGTCGTCGAGCAGGACCTTGTTGTTCTCGATCGTCCACGTCACCCCGCGCACGTCCAGGCCGCCGGTGCGCGTCGCGGTCGCCGTCTCGTCACGGCGGGCCAGGGTGCCGCCTGCGAAGACGAGGTCGATGTTGCCGATCGTGACGATGTCGCCGTCGTGCAGCACGGCCGTCTCGACGCGGGCGCCGTTGACGAATGTGCCGTTGATGCTGCGGTTGTCATGGATTTCGGTGCCGTGCGCCGTGGGGATCAAGGTGGCGTGGTGCCGTGAGGCCAACACCTCGGGAATGACGATGTCGTTGTCGTTGGCCCGCCCGATCTTGATCGCGCCGGGCATGGACTCCACCGACGTGCGGCCCGGCCGGAGGATCTTCATCATCGACGTGGCGATGTTGGTGGCATCGGCGACGCGGCCGGTCTCGCCTGCCGCGGGCTCCGCAACGCGGGCGGTCTCCGGCTGCCCCGCGGCGACGTGCGGCAGCTGCCCGGTCTGGGGGCGGTAGATCTTCGGCGCCTGCTGCGGGCCGCTGGACGGGTGGACGGGCTGGTATCCGCTCGGCGGATGAACCGGTTGCGGACCGGTGGGCGGGTGGACCGGCCGCGGAGCGGGTGGATGCGGCTGCTGGCGGACTGGTCCCGACGGCTGCTGCGGCGGGCCGGGCCACTGCGGGGCGCCCTGCTGCGGCTGGCTCTGGGGCGCCCTGGCGCCCGGCCCGCTGGCCGGGTTGTAGATCGGTATGGACGTCGTCAGCGGGGGCCGTCCGGCCGAACCTTGGTGGCGGCCGACCTCGAAGGTCAGCGCCGGGCCGTCCGGGTTGCCGATGTTGACCCGCATGCCGTCCTGGATGTCGACGACGGGGACACGACGGTTGTGTACGTAGAGCCCATTGAGGCTGCCGTTGTCGATGGCGATCCATCGCCCCTGGTCGAACCGCACGATGAGGTGGGTCCGCGAGATCAGCGGGTGCGCCACGCGCACGTCCGCGCGGAGATCGCGCCCGATGACGACGTCGGTGCCTGCTGCGAAGGTGCGCTCGGATCCCTCGTACCGCACGGTCAGCACAGGTGGGACTGGTGGGCTCACGAGCACCCACTGTATCGGCAGCGGGCCCGATTGCGGCCCAAGTCGCCGACGCGGTTCACCGGCGGCGGGTCACCGCCGCGTGCACCCGCAGAGTGGGCAAAACCGAGCGACGACGAATGATTGCCGACGGATTTTGCACCCGAGATTCGGTCTGGCGCTTCGGCGGGTCGCCGCGGTATGCGTTATCCGGCCGCGGCGGCGAAATTCGACCGTTGCCGCGCGAGGTCGTGTCGGCGGCGGCTGGGCAAACCCTCCATTGCACCGCTGACTTCTTTGATGAAGTCGCCGATGTAGCGAATCGCCCGCCTTCCTTCCGGCAGGATGTCGGCCGCGATGGGGAAGTCGTGAATTTGGCGGTCCCACAGGTGCAGATCGCAGCGAACTCCGCTGAGTTGCAACCGTTCTGCCATGAGCTCGGCGTCCGGAAGCAGCAACTCGTCGGAGCTGGCGTGGATGGCCACCGGGGGCAACGACGAGAGATCCGCGTCCACCGGTGACTCGATGCGCGTGCACGTTTCCCCGTCGTGCGGAAGTCGCGCCTCGCCGAGGTAGCGGGCGAACATCGACAACGCCGCCCGCGTGAACATGGAGCACCGGCGCGCGTTGCGGTGCCGCAGTTTGCGGGCGGGGTCGGCGTCGGTGAACGGCGAGATCGCCGCGATGCCGGCGGGCCGCAGGAAACGGGTCCGAATGGCCGCCAGCGTGATCATGAAGGCCAGGTATCCACCGGCCGAGTCGCCCGCCACGACGATCCGGTCCCCGTCGTAGCCGCGCTCCTCCAGCCAGCGCAGGCCGTTCATGCCGTCCTCGATCGCGTCGGCGATCTGATGTGTGGGCAACTTTCGGTACCCGACGGTCAGCACACCGGCGTCCGCGGCCTTCGACAGGCGCGTCACCAGGGACCGGTGCGTGTTCAGGCCGCAGGTGAGGAACGCGCCGCCGTGCAGGTAGAGGATCGCCCGCTGGGCGGACACGCCGGGCGCCCGCACCCATTCAGCAGCACAGTTCTCGAGCCGGATCGGTTCGATCTTTGCCGAGTGCGTGACATGGGGTATCAAGCCCGCCAAACCGTCCACGTATTGAAAGGGCCAGTGCAGATTCGGCTGAATGGCCCAAGCGCGCACCAGATTTTTCACCAGCAACCGGCTGGCCAGCGACACAGCAAAAGACTGCGGGCTGTGGCCATGGTGAACTCGCCGGTTCATTGCCTGGCTGGGCAATATGTGATAACGGTTCGCGCTCATGGTCATTCGCATTCAACTCCTAGTGCAAGCGGGAGTACCCGCCGCCGCAGCGCGAAAACGGTGGGTGAATCCTTGGCAAATGTCGCCTTCATCACTGTTTGAGGGGCAGGCGGGGTGGGTACCGCTACCGATCTCGCAGGTGGCTCAAGATATTGGGCATGGATGAGGCGACGCGCGGAACCGCGCTGCTGGCCGACCGGGTCGCGGTGGTGACCGGGGGCGGTGGCGGTATCGGAGCGGCGACCGCGCGGCTGTTCGCCCTGCACGGCGCGCACGTCGTCATCGCGGACATCGACGAGAAGCTGGCCGGGCAGACCGCCGAGGACATCGCGGCGTCGGGTGGCTCGGCCCTGCCGGTCGTGATCGACGTCCGCGAGGCCGAGCAGGTCAGCGGCCTGGCGCGGTCGGTGCTCGATCGCTACGGCCGCATCGACGTGCTGGTGAACAACGTGGGCCATTGGTTGCGGCATCCGGGCAACTTCGTCGATACCGACCCGCGGCTGTGGGACGACTTGTACCGCGTCAACCTGCACCACGTCTTCCTCCTCACCCGCGCATTCCTGCCCGCGATGGTCGCGCAGCGCGCCGGCGCGATCGTCAACGTCTCGTCGGTCGAGGGGCTTCGCGGCTACCCCGAGGACCCGGTCTATGCCGCCTTCAAGGCCGCCGTCATCCACTTCACCCGCAGCCTCGCGGTGCAGGTGGGTCGGGACGGCGTGCGGGTCAACGCGATCGGGCCCGACGTCACCGAATCGCTGCAGGTGCCGTACTCGCAGTGGCTGTCGGCCGAGGAGCAGACGCAGTGGCCGCAGTGGGTGCCGGTCGGACGGATGGGGCTGCCCGAGGATCAGGCCCGCGTGATCCTGTTCCTGGCCTCCGACCTGTCTTCCTTTGTCACCGGCCACACCATCCCCACCGACGGTGGGACCGGCGCGGCGGGCGGATGGTTCCGCTCGTCGCGCCGGCCCGGGCGGGAGTGGACAAATCGTCCCTTTCAAGCCTGAACACCCTGATCGTTAGGCGTAGCCCAATGCGGCGTTCTCCGCGCGGATCCGCACGTTCAGCACCACCGCGTTGGCGACGCTGAACATGATTGCCGTCAGCCACGCCGAATGCACCAGCGGCAGCGCCGCCACCTCTGCCGCCACCGCCGTGTAGTTGGGGTGCCGGACCCATCGATACAGCCCGTCCCGGATCACCGGCGCACCGGGGATCACGATCAACCGCGGGTTCCAGCGCTTGCCGAGCACGGCGACACAACGCCACCGGACCGCGGTGCTCAGCGCCACGACGCCGAGCATCGGCCATCCGAGCCAACCGATGAACGGCCGGCCCAGGGTCCACACTTCGACGACGCACGAGATCAGCAGCAGCGCATGCATGCTGACCATCGCCGGGTAGTGATCGCGGCCGAACTCCTTGCCGCCGTGAGCGAATGACCACCTCGCGTTCCGCTGGGCGACCGCAAGCTCGACCAATCGCTCCGCACCGATGGCGAGGATGAGCAGGTAGTAATACATGGTCTAGTTCCTCACCACTGGAGTAGAAGCAGTTCGAAGCTGAAGCCCGGACCCATCGCGAGCATCACCCCGTAGGATCCCGCCTTCGGCGGCTCGGCCAGGGTTCTGCGCAGGACGTCAAGCACGGACGCCGACGAGATGTTTCCGTTCTCGCGCATGGAGTTTCGGCTGTGCACCAACGCTTGCGGTGACAGACCAAGGGCGTTCTCGATCGAGTCGAGGACCTTCGGACCACCGGGATGGCACACCCAGGTCGTGATATCCGCGACCGAGAGGCCGTGATCGGCCAGGAAGGTGTCGACCTCGCCGCGCAGATAGTCGTCGGCCATCTTCGGGACGTCACGCGACATCACCAGCTGGAACCCGTTGGAGCTGACGTTCCACCCCATGACGTCGACCGTCTCGGCGACCACGCGGCTCCGCGTCGCGAGGACGCGCGGACCTTGACTCGCCTTGTCCCCCAACGGGAGCCGGTCCGCACCGGTGGCAACGACTGCCGCCGCGCCGTCGCCGAACAGCGACACGCCGATCAGGGCCGGGATGGAGGTGTCGCTCCGCTGCAGCGTGAGCGAACACAGCTCGACCGACAACAGCACAGCCACATCCCCCGGGTAGCCGTGCAAGTAGTCGTAGACGCGTGCCATGCCCGCCGCACCGGCCACGCAGCCGAGCCCGAACAGTGGGACGCGTTTGATGTTGGGCCGCAGCCCGACTCGCGACATCAGCCGCGCGTCGATCGTCGGCACCGCTATGCCGGTGCTGGAGACCATCACGATGGTGTCGACCTCGGCGGGTTCGATGTTCGCCGCGGCCAGCGCCGAGCGCACCGCCCGCTCGCCCAGGTCGACGGCGACCTCGAGGTAGGCGTTGTTGGCCTCGGTGAACCCGGTCAGCTTCGGGTAACGCGACAGCGGCAGCGCGAGGCTGCGATTGTCGACGCCCGCCGTCCGCGCGAACCGGATGAAGCCCGGTTCCACGAATTCGGTGAGCTCGCGCGCCACCTCGTCCTGGTCGTAGCGGTGCGGGGTGAACGCCACCGCGGTGCCGGCGATGCGCGGGGCGCCTCGCGCGTCGACGGCGGCATGGGTTGTGGATGTGGAATACCTGGTTGCAGTCATGCCCAGCCGACGACCGCTGCCCCACCGCGGTTCATCGGATCGTCGGGAAGGTGAGCCGAAACACAATCCGGCGCGGCGCCTCACAGCGGTGGTGAACCGGGCCGGCGTCCCCGTCGTGTATGTGGTCAGCTTCCGGGGACCGACAGGGTGGCCTGCTGCTCCACCTGCAGGCCTTGCTGCTCATCTTGCTGGGCTTGCTGAAGGTCCAGTTGCTCTTGCTCTTCGGCCTGCTGCTCGGCCTGCTGCATCTGCTGGTCGGCCTGCAGCTGTTGCTGAAGTTGGGCTTCGTCGTCGTCGCCATCGGCTCGGTTCACCACGCTCATCGACCCCGGTGTCCCAACGGTTTTCGGGTAGTCGGATTGCGCGGCGTGAAACAGCACCAGCGCTGCGAAGGTCGCGACGCCGGCGAAAATCGTTCGTATGATTGTGGTTTGCATGTGCGCCATGCCGCCAAGGCTGCGCCCCGGTGTTAGCAGCGGGCTGGATCGTGGTTATCGATTCGCTGTGAGGTCGGCCCGAAATCGCGCCTGCTCGTCGATGATCGTCACCGGGATGCCGTTCAGGGCCCCGTTGCCCGACGGTTCGTCGATGAACGTCGGCGGTGAGAGCACGTTGGTGTTGGCCCCCGGCGAGCTGTTGGCCACCGACAGGCGGGTGCCCGGCTTGCCGTGCCCCCAGCCGTGCGGCAGGGACACCACGCCGGGCCTGATCGCGTCGGTGACCTCGACGGGCACCCTGATCTCGCCGGCCTCCGACTTCACGGTGACGACGTCGGCGTCGGCGACGCCGCAGCGGGCGGCGTCGTCGGGGTGGATCAGCAGCGTGCAACGGTCCCTGCCCCTCATCAGCGCGGGCGCGTTGTGCATCCAGGTGTTGTTCGATCGCAGGTGCCTGCGGCTCACGAGCACCAGCGGCTCCACCGGCCGCTCCAGCCGCGCGGCCAGCCGCGGCAGGTCGTCGAGCAGGTATTGCGGCGCGAGACGGATCTTCTTGTCGAGGGTGCCCAGGATGTCGGGCAGCTGCGGCACCATCGGGCCGAAGTCGATTCCGTTCGGGTTGGCCTTGAGCATGTCCAGGGTGAGCCCGCCCGGGTACTTGCCGTACTGATCTCCGAAGGGCCCGGTCCGCAGCGTGAGGTCGAGCATCCGCTCGGGTCCGCCATGCTCGTACAGCTTCCGGATCTCCGCACCGTCGACTCCGCGGGTGAACGCCAGGTAGTCGAAGAACCCGTCGTCGATCGCGGCGACGTCGACGTCCTCGGCCGGTGTGCCGGCGCACAGGCCGGTCAACCGGATCAGGATCTCCCATTCGTGCGGGCGATCGCCGGGATCGAACACCGGCGCCGAGTAGTTCGCGATGCTGTGGATCGCGAACAGCAGGATCAGGTCGTCGTGGTGCGGCTGCTCGAGGGGCGACAGCCCCGGCAGGATGACGTCGGCGTGGCGCGTCGTCTCGTTGAGCCAAAGGTCAACGGAGATCATGGCTTCCAGCATCGGCAGCACCTCGTCGAGCTTGTCGCCGCCGGGTGTGGACAGCACCGGGTTGCCGGCGACGGTGATCAACGCCTTGAGTTGGCCCTCGCCGGGTGTGGCGATCTCCTCGGCCATGCACGACACCGGGGCCTGGCCCAGGACCTCCTTGGCGCCGCGGACCCGGGTGCGCCAGCGACCGAACTCGGGAAGGCCGCCTTCGAGACCCGGCAACGGCTGCGTGGTGATCGACCAGGCCGCCGGCTTGGGGAACATCGCGCCGCCGGGGGTGTCGAAGTGGCCGGTCAAAATGTTGATGACGTCGACCAGCCAGCTGGCCAGGCTGCCGAATTCCTGATTGCACAAGCCGATTCGGCCATACACCACCGACCTCTCCGTGCCGGCGAGTTCGCGCGCCAGTGTGCGGATGCGGTCTTCGTCGATCCCCGTGGCGGCGCTGACCCGCTCGGGCGGCCAGTCCGCGGCGACGCGGCGCATCGTCTCCACACCGTCGACGTGCGGGCCGGGATCGACCAGGCCCTCGTCGAAGAGGGTGTGCGCGACGGCGAGCAGCAGCGCCGCGTCGGTGCCCGGCACGATCGGCAGCCACTCGTCGGCCTGGGCGGCGGTCTGGGTGCGGACCGGGTCGATCACGATCACCTTGCCGCGTCTGCGAATCCCGTTGATCAGCCCCATCACGTCCGGCGCGGCCAGCAGCGACCCCTGCGATGCCGCGGGGTTGGCGCCCATGATGACCAACAGGTCGGTGCGCTCGATGTCGGGAACCGGGAAATTCCACCACAGGCCGTACATCAGGTGCGACGACAGGTTTTTGGGCCATTGGTCGACGGTGCCCGGCGAATACGTCACCGGCATCCCCGACATGCCCAGCAGCACGCCCGCATACCGGGCCAACGAAAACGAGTGCGCCAGTGGGTTACCCGTGTAGGCGGTGACCGCAGCGATGCCGTACTTCTCGATCACCGGGGTCAGCAGTTCGGTGCAGCGGCGAAACGCCGCGTCCCAGCTGACCTCGTGCCATTGGCCGTCGAGGTTGATCATCGGGCGGCGGAGGCGGTCCGGGTCGTCGTGCACCTGGGCCAGCGATACGCCCTTCGGGCACAGGTGTCCGCGGCTCCAGACGTCGTCGCGGTTGCCGCGGATGCCGGTGACCCTGCCGCCTTCGACGTGAATCTCCAAGCCGCACATGGCTTCACACAGGGGGCAGGTGCGCAGATGCCTGCCGTCGTCGCCGGTCGCCACCCACCCACTGTATTCCGCTACTGTCGGTAGCGGAAGTGGCAAAATTCCCCGTCAGGACGCCCAGGGGCCGATGCCGCCGACCTTGTCGATGCGGATGCGGGTGAGCAGTCCCGGCGGCGCATCGTCCGGCGGGAATTTCATGTTCGGGTCGCCCAGGACCGGGTTGAGCTCGCTGAGCAGCTCGGGCGCGCCACCCTCGACGATTCGGGCGGTTCCGGCGATCGAGAGGTACGGCCGCATCCCCGGGCTCGGGCTGAGCGACACGATGGTGACGGCGACGCGCGGATCCCTGCGGATATTGCGCACCTTCTTGTGTTCGGCCAGGTGCGCGGTGACGAGTTCGTCCCCGTCGGGCGTCGACTGCAGGGCGGCCCAGACCAGGCTCACCTGGGGGCTGCCGTCGGGATTGATGGTGACCAGGGTGGCGTCGGCCCCCTTGCCGATGAGTTCGCGAGCGGCGTCGTTGAGTCTCATGCGTTGTTCTACCGGCACAGGCCGCGATTCATTCCCGTCTGAATCAGATTTGAATATGGCCAGTCGGCTGTACACCCCTGGCCGTCGCTTCTAGCGTCGTCATCGACATGACCGATCACCAGCCGCCGACCTGCATCGAGTACCTTCGCCGCGAGTTGCTCGACCGAATGGACGCCCAACCGTTCGACGACTGGTCCCCCGCGCTGTTGCGTGCCCTCATCGCGGTCTTCGAACTGAACGGGATCACCCCGGCGCCGGCGCACCGCGGTTTCCGGCCCTATCTCGTGAGGTAACGCGATTAGGCTCACGCCGGTGGAGATGTGGGAACTGGCCGCCCGTGAGCGGATCCGGGACACGCTCGCGCGCTACAACTGGTCGGGCGATGCCGGCCGGCCCGACGGCCTCGCCGAAACGTTCTGCGCGGACGGCGTCCTCGAGGTTCGCGGGTCGGAGCCGTTGCGCGGGCGGGCCGAGATCGCGTCCTTCCTCGGCGGCGTCACCGGGCGCGTCGCCGCCCGCGCCGGCCTCAAGCCCGTAGTCCGGCACATCGTCACCAACGTGCTGTTCACCGGTCTCACGCCCGACGAGGCGCAGGTGGCGTCCTACTTCACCGTGGTCACCCAGATCGGGCTCGATCATTTCGGTCGTTATCGCGACATCCTGGTGCCCGACGGTGGGACCTGGCTGATCAGGCATCGGACGGTGTCGACGGATTGGGCGGCCCCGGGCTCGACGATGGCCCGGCCGCCGCCCCGATCGTCAGGACGCTGAGCCGGCAGCCCTGCGGGCCGGCGAGCCAGGCGTGGTCGACGCCGGTGACCACCACGCTGTCGCCGACCGTCAGCCGGTGCGTTCCGTCGTCCAGGATCAAATCCACCGAGCCCGTCAGCACCACGTCGAAATCGACGGTGTCGGTGTGGTGCATGGAGAACTCCGCGCCCGGTGCGTACTCGATCGCCGTCCAGCGCAGCGCGCCGGGCGCCACCACCAGGTCGAGAAGGTCCGCGGATCGCCCTCCCCCGGTCGACATCGCCGGAAGGGACGGCGAGGCGTAGAGCACCGAATACAGGAGGCCGCCGCGGCCGGCGTCGCCCTGCATTGCGACGGTGGCGTCTTCCGCGGCGCACGACCGCCCCGATTCGTCCACGCCGGTGACCAGCAACCGCATGCCCGAAGACTGTAGACCAGGGCCCGGCCGACCGATGGGCGGAACACCGCTCCCGCTCGGCGGGGCGGCATGGCAGGGTGACATCCGTGGCCAACAGTGCGAAAGCGACCGTCGAGCAAGACCTCCGCGAAATCAGCACCCCGAAAGGGGCTTTGCGCTATTACGAGGGCGGCCCGGATTCCGCTCCGGTGCTGCTCTTCCTGCATGGCTCGGGCCCGGGCGTCACCGGCTGGCGCAACTTTCGCGGGATCCTGCCCGCGTTCGCCGAGCACTACCGCTGCCTGGTCCTGGAATTCCCGGGATTCGGGGTCAGCGACGACTTCGGCGGGCACCCGATGGTGGACGCCTTCGGCGCCGTCTCGCCGTTGCTGGACACGCTGGGCGTCGACAAGGTGCACATCGTCGGCAACTCGATGGGCGGCGGTGTCGGCATCAACTTCGCCATCCGCAACCCGGACCGCGTTGGCCGGCTGGTGACGATCGGCGGAATCGGCACCAACATCTTCAGCCCCAGCCCCAGTGAGGGCATCCGGCTGCTGCAAGAGTTCGTCGAGGACCCGACCCGCCAGCGGCTCGTCGACTGGCTCAAGTCGATGGTGTACGACCAGTCCCTCGTCACCGACGAACTCATCGAGGAACGCTGGCAACTGGCGACCGATCCCGAGACCCTGGCCGCCGCGCGCCGGATGTACGGCAAGGCGGCATTCGCCGCGATGAACGCCGCGATGGCGGCCTCCGACCGGCCGCAGCCGTGGGCGGTGATGCACAAGCTGGCGGCGCCGACCCTGCTGACCTGGGGCCGCGATGACCGGGTGAGCCCACCGGACATGGCGCTGATCCCGATGCGCACGATCCCCAACGCCGAACTGCACATCTTCCCCAACTCGGGACACTGGGCCATGATCGAGGCCAAGGAGGCGTTCGAAAGCACGGTGCTGGCGTTCCTGAAGCGCTAGCGGCCCGCCAGGCCCCTCGTCAAGAGCGCGTGCGCGTCGGGATTGCCGTCGAGGACCCGGCTGGTGCGGGTGGTGATCTGCCAGCCGTCGTCGGTCCTCCACAGCGCGAAGTGGTGGGCGGTGGCCCGCCACACGCGATAGCCGTCACCGTCGCGGACGAGCACCAGGGATTCGCAGACCGCCACCGCCCGGTCGCCGTCGAGCGTGACGACGCACGGCCCCAGGAAGTGGCTGCAGCCCTTGGCCACCAGCTTCTGGTGGGCCTCCGAGGCGACCATCGCGCGAACGTCCGCCCGGCTCGCCATGCGCCAGCCGTCGACGTCGTAGACGCCGTCGCTCGCCCACAGCCCCGCGGCCGCATCCGCGTCCCCGGCGTCCACCGCCGGGCCGTAGGACGCGATCAGCTGTCTGATGTCGCGGTCGTCCTCGAGCCGGCGCAGTCGGGCCGCCAGGTCGTCCAGATCGGTCATGGATTGTGCTCCTCCTTTTCGTCCGCTCGCCCGGAATGCCTTCGGGTTTGGCGCAGACTGCGGTAGACCATTACCTAAGCCCCCGGACGTTAGGACGACAAGATGAGCGAGCGGGTTATCGACCACGTGATCGCCATGGCCGATCAGCTGCGCGACCAGGCGGCCGAAGCCGAACGAATCGGCCGGCTCACCGACGACACCGTCAAGCTCATGAAGGGGGCCGGCCTGATCCGGCTGCTGCAGCCCAAGGGCTACCAGGGGTTCGAGGTCCACCCCCGTGAGTTCGCCGAGACGGTGATGGCCACGGCGGCGCTGGACCCGGCCGCCGGCTGGATCGTCGGCGTGGTGGGCGTGCACCCCTACCAGCTGGCCTACGCCGATCCCAAAGTGCCCGCCGAGGTCTGGGCCGACGACGTCGACACCTGGATGGCGTCCCCTTACGCGCCGCAGGGCGTGGCCAAGCCGGTCGACGGCGGGTATGTGTTCAACGGCCGCTGGCAGTTCAGTTCCGGCACCGACCACTGCGACTGGATCATCCTGGGCGCGATGCTCGGCAACGAGCAGGGCATCCCGATCATGCCGCCGCAGATGCTGCACATGATCCTGCCGCGCAAGGACTATGAGATCGTCGAGGACTCGTGGAATGTCGTGGGGCTGCGCGGAACCGGCTCCAAGGACGTGATCGTCAAGGACGCGTTCGTTCCCGCCTACCGGACCATGGACGCGACCAAGGTGATGGACGGCACCGCGCAGCGTGAGGCCGGCATGACCGAGCCGCTGTATCTGATGCCGTGGTCGACGATGTTCCCGCTGGGCATCTCGGCGGCGACCATCGGCATCGCCGAGGGAGCGCTGGCCGCGCACCTCGACTACCAACGGGAACGCGTCGGCGCCACCGGCACCGCGATCAAGGACGACCCATACGTCATGCACGCGATCGGCGAGGCGGCGGCCGACATCAACGCCGCCCGCCAGGAGCTGCTGGCCAACGCCGACCGCATCTACGACATGGTCGCCGCGGGCAAGGAGGTGTCGTTCGCCGACCGCGCGGCGGGGCGGCGCACCCAGATCCGCGCCGTGTGGCGCGCGGTCGGCGCGGTCGACGAGATCTTCGCCAGGTCGGGGGGTAACGCCGCGCGCATGGACAAGCCGCTTCAGCGGTACTGGCGCGACGCGCACGTCGGCCTGCTGCACGCCATTCACGTCCCCGGCACCACGTATCACGCGTCGGCGCTGAGTTCCCTGGGCATCGAGCCGCCCGAGGGTCCGCTGCGGGCCCTGATCTAGGAGGACGCGACCGTGAGTGACCTGAAAAGCCTTGGCTACATTACGATTTCGACCGCCGAGATCGACCGCTGGCGGCATTTCGCGTTCGGCGTCCTCGGCTTCGCGGAGGGTAAGGGGCCGGACCCGTCGGCGCTGTACCTGCGGATGGACGAGCGTGCGGCGCGGCTCATCGTCTTCCCGGGCGAGACCGACCGGGTGCTCACCATCGGCTGGGAGGTGCGTGACCACGCGGCGCTGCAACGGGTCAAGGCCACCCTTGACGGCGCCGGCGTCGCGTTCAAGCAGCTGTCGGTCGATGAGGCCGAGAGCCGCCGGGTGGAAGAGGTGATCAGCTTCGACGACCCGGCCGGCACCACGATCGAGGTGTTTCACGGCGCGGTGCTGGACCACAGCCCGGTGATCACCCCGTTCGGCGCGAAGTTCGTCACCGGCGACGAGGGCATGGGCCATGTCGTGGTGCCGACTATGGATCCGGGCGGGCTGTTCGACTTCTACACCGAGGTGCTGGGTTTCCGTTCTCGCGGCGCGTTCCGGGTGCCGTTGCCCAAGGAGTTCGGCCCGGTGCGGGTGCGCTTCCTCGGCATCAACGAGCGCCATCACAGCATGGCGATCGTCCCCGCGATGCACCAGCGCGATCCGCGCCTGGTGCACATCATGGTCGAGGTCGACAGCCTCGACGCGGTGGGTCAGGCGCTGGACCGCGTCAACGCCGAGGGCTTCCAGCTGTCGTCCACCCTGGGGCGCCACACCAACGACAAGATGGTCTCGTTCTACGTCCGGGCGCCGGGCGACTGGGACATCGAGTTCGGCACCGACGGCATGCGCGTCGACGAAACCTATTACACGGCAGAGGAAATCACCGCCGACAGCTACTGGGGTCACCAGTGGATCGGTGAGATGCCCGCCGCGATGAAGCCATGACGCCCGACCGGGACGTCACGCCGCTTCCGGCGTCCTCGATCGCGTCGTGGGACGACGAGGCCGACGTCGTCGTCGCCGGGTACGGGGTCGCCGGCGCAGCCGCGGCGGTGGAGGCGGCCCGCTCCGGCGCCTCCGTTCTGGTGCTGGAACGCACCGGGTCCTGGGGTGGCGCGGCGGCGATGGCGGGTGGCTTCATCTATCTCGGCGGCGGCACGCCACTGCAGAAGGCCTGCGGCTTCGACGATTCCGTCGAGAACATGGCGGCCTTCCTCAACGTCGCGATGGGCCCCGGCGCCGACGAGGACCGGATCGCCGACTACTGCGCCGGCAGCGTCGCCCATTTCGAATGGCTCGTCGGCTGCGGCGTGCCGTTCAAGGCGGAGTTCTTCGCCGAACCGGGCTGGGAACCGATGGGCGACCAGGGCCTGATGTACAGCGGCGGCGAAAACGCCTACCCGTTCAACACGATCGCCACGCCGGCCCCGCGCGGCCACGTCCCGCAGATGTCGAACAAGAAGCAGGGCGAAGCCAGCGCCGGCTACATGCTGATGAAGCCGCTCGTCGAAACCGCCACCGCCGCCGGCGCGCGGGCGCTCTACGACGTGCGCGCGCAACGCCTGATCGTCGAGTCCGACGGCAGGGTCGTCGGGATCCAAGCCCGGCAATACGGCAATGAGATGTGCGTTCGTGCCCGGCGGGGCGTCGTACTCGCGACGGGCAGCTTCGCCTACAACGACGCGATGGTGGCGCGGTACGCGCCGCGGATCGCCGGGCGCCCGGCGGCGTCCATCGAGCAACACGACGGTCAGGCGATCCGGATGGCCCAGGCGCTGGGCGCCGACCTGGCCCACATGGACGCCACCGAGGTCGCGATCTTCATCGATCCGCAGCAACTGGTGCGGGGCATCCTGGTCAACGGCCGCGGGCAGCGTTACGTCCCCGAGGACACCTACCCGGGCCGGATCGGGCAGCTCACCCTGTACCAGCAGGACAACATCGCGTACCTCATCATCGACGACGAGGCGCAGCAGGAGGCGATGGCCTCCTGGTCGCCGAAGTTCATGCTGCGGCAACCGACCTGGGTGGCCGATAGCGTCGCCGAGCTGGAACAGGACATCGGCCTGGCGCCCGGTTCGCTGCAGGCGACCGTCGCCGCCTACAACGAGGGCGCCACGCGAGGCGAGGACCCGCTGCTGCACAAGAAGCCGGAATGGGTCAAGCCGATCGGTTCGCCGGTCGGGGCAATCGATCTGCGGGAGAACACCGGCGGGTTCACCCTGGGTGGGCTGGCCACCACGCTGGAAGCAGAGGTGCTGCACGTCAGCGGCGAGCCCATCCCGGGGCTATACGCCGCCGGCCGCTCGACCGCGGGGCTGGCCGCGTGGGGTTACGCCAGCGGCGTCTCGCTCGGGGACGGCAGCTTCTACGGCCGCCGCGCGGGCCGGTCGGCGGCTTGCCGGCGAGCGTAACCACACCGCGAAAACCCCCGCCGAAAATGGCAGCCAGGTTACGTTCGCGAGCCCGTGAGGCGTGACAGCCGGACGCTCGAAGCGCTGCGGCCTTGGTGCCGCTGCAAGGACGAGACTTCTCTTTCGCCGCCGCGGCGGCATACGGTGCTGAACGTGGCCTCGCACAGCAGGACGATCCCGGCCGGCCTCACCGTCGCCGACACGACCGTGGATCTGCTGGTGGTGGGCTCGGGCAGCGGCCTGGCCGCCGCGCTCGCCGCCCGCGAACGCGGCCTGTCCGTGCTGATCGTCGAGAAGTCGTCGTACGTGGGCGGTTCGACCGCGCGGTCCGGGGGCGCGCTCTGGCTGCCCGCGAGCCCCGTGCTGCGGGAGGCGGGCGCCGACGACACCGTTGATCGCGCGGCGGCCTACCTGTGCTCGGTGGTGGCCGGGTCGGCTCCCCCACACCGCTCGACCGAATTCCTCGCGCATGTGCCAGCGACGGTCGACATGCTCCGGCGAACGACCCCCTTGCGGCTGTTCTGGGCCCGCGACTACTCCGACTACCACCCCGAGGAGTCGGGCGGCAGCGCGGCCGGCCGCACCTGCGAGTGCCACCCGCTGGACACCGCGATCCTCGGCGAGCACCGCACCCGGCTTCGGCCCGGCGTGCTGGAGGCCGGCTTTTCGATACCGACGACCGGTGCCGACTACCGGTGGATGAATCTGGTGACGCGGGTCCCGGCCAAGGGCATTCCCACCTTCGGCAAGCGGCTGGCCCAGGGCTTCGGCGGCCGGCTGATCGGCCGGCGCTACGCCGCCGGCGGGCAGGGGCTGATGGCCGGGTTGTTCGCGGGCGTGCTGCGCGCCGGGATCCCGGTGTGGACCGACACCGCGCTCACGCGCCTGAAAGGCGACGGTGAGCGGGTGACCGGCGCGGTGGTGGACCACGACGGACGGGAGGTGACGATCGCCGCCCGGCGCGGGGTGGTGCTGGCCACCGGCGGCTTCGACCACAGCATGGACATGCGCTGGAAGTTCCAGTCAGAGTCGTTGGGACCCAACCTCAGCCTGGGCGCGGAGTCCAACACCGGCGATGGGATCCGCGCGGGTCAGGAACTGGGCGCCGACATCGGGTTGATGGATCAGGCGTGGTGGTTTCCCGCCATCGCGCCCCTGCCCGGCAAGGCGCCGGCGGTGATGCTGGCCGAACGGTCGCTGCCCGGTTGTCTGATCGTTGACCACAACGGCCGCCGGTTCGCCAACGAGTCGGCGGATTACATGTCGTTCGGTCAGCGGCTGCTCGCGCTGGAGCGGTCCGGCAGTCCGGTCGAAACGATGTGGATCGTGTTCGATCAGCAGTACCGGAACAGCTATGTCTTTGGCGCCCAACTGTTCCCGCGCATGCGTATCCCGCAGGCGTGGTACGACGCCGGCATCGCGGTACGGGCCGAAGACCTGTCCGGGCTCGCCGCACTGATGAAGGTCCCGGTGCCGGAGTTTCGCGGGACGATGACGCGATTCAATCAAAACGCCGCTGCCGGTGTCGATCCCGACTTCGGCCGGGGCCGCAGCGCGTACGACCGGTACTACGGCGACCCGACGATCAAACCGAACCCGAACCTGCGCCCTTTGCTCAAAGGCCCCTTCTACGCCGTGAAAATGGTGCTCAGCGACCTGGGTACGTGCGGCGGGCTCCAGACCGACTCGGCGGCGCGCGTGCTGCGCGAAGACGGCGGGGCGATCGCCGGGCTTTACGCCATCGGCAATACCGCCGCGAACGCCTTCGGCACAACCTATCCGGGGGCGGGCGCGACGATCGCGCAGGGGCTCGTGTACGGCTACATCGCGGCGCGCAATGCGGCCGGTTAGACGCTTGGCTCGAATGGAAGACACGGACAGAACCGCGCGGTCACGCCGCTCGTGGCCGCGCACCGCCGTCATCGCCGCCGGCGTCTTGGCCGTTGCCCTCGTCGTCGGCGGCGTCATCGTCGGCGTCCGCCTGGCCGGCTCCCGGCACAGCGCTTCCTCGCCGACGTCGGCGACGGCACCGCACGGAGCCCCGGCCTCTCCGAAACCGCCGGGTTGCGACATCACGTCGCTGCTCGCATCGATGTCGAACCGGGACAAGCTGGCGCAGCTGCTGATGGTCGGTGTGACCGATGCGGACGACGCGCGCGCGGTCGTCGCCAACCACCACGTCGGCGGCATCTTCGTCGCCAGCTGGACGAACCTGTCCATGCTCACGGACGGGTCCCTGGCCGAGATCGCCCGCTCGGCGGGGCCCTTGCACCTGGCGGTCAGCGTCGACGAGGAGGGTGGCCGGGTCGAGCGGCTGTCGTCGCTGATCGGTCAGGCACCGTCGGCGCGCTTACTGGCGCGAAGCGAGCCGGCCGACCAGGTATACCAACTCGCGCTGGACCGCGGCCGCAAGATGCGCCAGCTCGGCATAACCATCGACTTCGCCCCGGTCGTCGACGTCACCGACGCGCCCGACCAGACCGTGATCGGCGACAGGTCGTTCAGCGACGACCCCGCGGTGGTCACCCGGTACGCGAGCGCCTACGCGCGCGGCCTGCGTGACGCCGGAGTCCTGCCGGTGCTCAAGCACTTTCCCGGCCACGGGCGCGCGTCCGGTGACTCCCACGCCACCGGGGTGGTGACGCCGCCGCTGGACGAGATGCAAGGCGCCGACCTGGTGCCCTATCGGACGCTGGTCGCCCAGGTGCCGGTGGGAGTGATGATCGGCCACATGCAGGTTCCCGGCCTCACCGGAAGCGACCCCGCCAGCCTGAGCCCGGCCGCGATCGCATTGTTGCGCAACGGGATCGGCTACGGCGCACCTCCGTTCGACGGCCCGGTCTTCACCGACGACCTGGGGAGCATGCGGGCGATCACCGATCGCTACGGCGTCGCCGAGGCGGTACTGAAGGCCCTGCAGGCCGGCAATGACACCGCGCTGTGGGTGAGCACCACCGCGGTTCCGGCGGTACTCGACCGGTTGGTGTCGGCGCTCAACGACGGCGAGTTGAGCCTGCCGAGCATCGAAGCATCGGTGCGCCGGATGGCCGCAGCCAAGGCTTTCAATTCGCCTTGCGGTCACTGACTTTCGGCCATCGCCACCGGCCCGGGCTCGTCAATCGCGCAGCGTGCGCCCCTGTGCGTCGGGGACCTTGCCCATGATGATCATGATTCCGTCGATCAACGGCCACAGGGCGCCGATGCCGCAGGTCAGCAGCGACACCGCGATCTGGGCGATGGCGATGTTGGTGTAACCGAGGTAGAAGCGACCCACGGCGAACGTCGAGAGAAAGATCTGCAGCAGCCCCGCGACCACCTTGCTCTTGTCGGAGAGCGGGCGGCCGTAGGCGTCGACGCCGTACGGCGCGCCGCCGCCGTACGGGGCGACACCCGCGGCCGGCGCAGTCGCTTCCGCGCGCCATTGCCGGCCGTCCCAATACATTTGCCCGGGCCCGCCGCTCGGGTCGGGGTACCATCCCGCGGCAGGTTGTTCGGTCATCGTGTTGCCCTCTCTTCTGAAGGTCGATCGGTGTTGTTACGGGTCGTTGCGGCCGGTCACGGCGATGTTGGCGTAGACACCTTGGAGGATTCTTGGCGCATGAATTCCACTGCGGCTCAGCCGATTACGCTCCGGCCGGGCGCAGCCTTCACAGTTGGCCTGCTGCATCAGCACCACTTCTCGCCAGGGGCATTGACCTGCCGTGATCAATGTCGAGGCTCATCATTGCACCGGCGACCCGGATTTGTCCCGCGATGGGCTTGATGAGACCGTCAGTCGTCGCGCAGACGTTCGACGATGACGGCGCGCGCGGCGCGGCCCTCCGGCGTCGGCGTGAGCGGATACACGTGGACCAGGCCGCGTCGTTCGTGGTAGTCGACGTCGACGCCGGCCGCCGCGGCCTTGTCGGCCAGTAGCCGCGCGTCGGGGTTGAGGATGTCCCGGGTGCCGCTGAACACCGTCAAGGGTCCCAAGCCGGCCAGCCCGCCGTGCAACGGGCTCACCATCGGGTCGGTCCTCGGCAGGTCGTCGCGCCAGCGAGCGGCGAATGCGAGCAGTCCGTCGCGGGTGAGCCACGGATCGTCGACGCCGGCGATCAACGGGTTCGTCAGCGCAACGTCGAGGACCGGCGAGATCAACACGGTCCGCGGAAACACGAGGCGGCGCTCGTCGCGCAGCATCAGCGCCACCGACAAAGCCATCTGTCCCCCGGCCGAATCTCCGGCCAGACACACGCTGTGGTCGGGCTCCGCCTTCTCGGCCACCAACTCGGCGACCGCGGGCATGACGTCCTTGGCGGTGGCGAACGGCACCAGCGGATAGATCGGCACGACCACCCGCACTCCCGCCTGCGCGGCGATCTGCGCAGCCAATCGCCAATGCTGCGAGGTGATCTCGTTGACCCAGGCACCGCCGTGGAGGTAGAAGACGGTGCGGCGCGCCGTCGTGCCGTCCTTCGGAGTCAGGGTGTATATGGGCCAGTCCGAGCGAAGCTCCATCTGGACGTCGACGTCGGAACGCAACCGGGGCGGCGGCCCGAACGACTGCCGAAGCGATGCCCGCTGCTCGATGTGCTCGCGGGCGCTCTGCGCGGTTCGGTAGGTGCGGCCGCGGGTAAGGCGGAGCACCGTGGGCAGGGCCCGGCTTCGCAGGCTGAGGCTCACCTGATCCGAAACCCCCGCCTGCGGACCCACAGCAGGGCGGCAACGGTCCCCGCAACGTAAACGCCGGTGGCGATGGCCAGGTGGACGAAGCTTTTCGTGTCCCGTCCGAACACCGGCCAGATCAGTCTGGGCACTTGCGTCCACAGCACCCGGTGCTCGACGCCGTTCATCGGGTCGGCGACGTAGTACAGCGCATACGGCAGCATCAGGGCCAGCAGCCAGCCGCGGGTGCGGCGGCGATCGCCGCGCTGCCGCCACCGGCGGATCAGCGGCTGAACGCTCACCGGGTGCAGTACCGAGACGAAGTTGCCGACACCCAGCCAGGACACGATGGGCACCGCGACGGTGGGGATCGTTATCCCCAGGCGCGCGGGCGTTTCCAACCACAGCGTCAGGGCCATCGCCGCCACCAATGTCGGCAGGCCGACGATCGTCAGCAGGGCCAGATTCTTGATCAACAGCAGCCGCCAGAACGGCACCCCGTCGGACAGCGCCTGCCGCACGCGGTAGTGATCGGCGCCGAGCAGGTTGGTCGTGGTCACATCGGCGAGCACCCACGAGGAAAAGTACGTGCCGATCAGGATCACCCAGTCGGAGTGGTGGCGGCCGGTGGTCAGCGGCTGCACCAGTAACCACGTCGCGGCGAAGACGATGTTGGCCAGCACTCCCATCAGCCAGGTGCGGGGCGGCGTGAACGCCCAGCGGATCTCGGCGCCCACCGCCGTCCACAGGTCTTGCTGCAAATCCTTGGCGGCCTGCCGAGCCGCCGCGGGGCGGGGGGCCGATGCCCGCACCGCGGCGCGCAGCGCGCCGTCCACCCACGGACGCACCGCCGCGTCAAACTCCGACATCTGCTCCCCCGCAAGAGTCGTTAAAGACTGCCCTCTCAATGCAATTCGTTACCCATCCCGCTCGCCCTTCCCGATGATGCGGCTATGTAACTCCTCGGTGAGGATGTGGATTTGACGGGTCAGCTCGAGGTCGGTCCTGAGCTCCAATTCCTGCGCCTGGAAGTCATGGTCGGCTCGCGCCTGCTGGAAGGCCGCCTGACGGTTCTGCCCGATCAACACAAACGTCGACAGGAAGATCGCCTCCAGCGACACCGCCAGTGTCAGCGTCGGCCAGGGGCTGCGTTCCAACAACAGCATCCACGCGCCGAACAGGGCCGCATGCAGCCAGACGAAATTCATCGATCCGGCAAACGCGGTGATCCGGTCGGCCAGGCGCAGCTGGAAGTTGCCGCTGCGCCTGCGGGCCTCGTCCAGAACGGCCGGGTGGTGAACCTGCCCGCCCCGCAGGAGCCGGCGCGGAATCAACTGCGGATTGTGGCGATGCACGGCGGCCGGTGTCGTCATCTGAGCCGCTCCTTTCGTCGTTCTCGGACAAGTGCTCGACGGGCCGAGGGGCCGCTGGCTCATGCTACTGGCTGGTGGGTGAGCCGACGCCCAATGACGCCCCGGTAGAACGTGTTACAGTTTGCCCACCTGGGGGCGGGGGCGGGACGCCAACCGGGCGTCGCGCGGGAAGGAAAGCGTCGCGTGATGGTGACATGAACCGCAGGCGCGTGGTCATCGCCGGACTGGGCGATGTCGGTGTCCTGACCGCGATCCGGCTGGCCCGGCACGCCGAGGTCGTCGGCATTTCCAGCAAACCCGCGCTGGTCAGCGGCCAAGAGCTCGGCGTCCGGCTCTCCCGCCCCGACGACTGGGCGCGCGACTACTGGATCCCCTTCGACAGGTTTCGCCGTCTCGACGGGGTGCGCACGGAGCAGGCCCGGTTGACGGGGCTGGATCTGGCGGGCCGTACCGTCCTGGGCCGGCGCGCGGACGGCACACCCGTTGCCGAGGAATACGACGCGCTGGTCATATCGACGGGAGTCAGCAACGGATTCTGGCGTCTGCCGACGCTGCAGTCGCCTGGCGACATCGGCGCCGAGCTGCGCGCCGCGCACGACCGGCTGTCCGCCGCCGATTCGGTGATCGTCGTCGGTGGCGGCGCGGCCGCGGTCAGCAGCGCCGTCAACATGGCGACCACCTGGCCGGACAAGCGCATCGACCTGTACTTCCCCGGAGAACGCGCCCTGGGCGAGTACCACCCCGCCACCTGGCGGCGCATCCGCAACCGACTCACCGGCCTCGGGGTGGGCCTGCACCCCGGGCATCGCGCCCTGGTTTGCGACGGTTTCGCCGGCGACCGGATCACCGCCGAACCGGTCCACTGGAGCACCGGCCAGCCGCCGGCCGCCGCCGCCGCCGTGCTGTGGGCGATAGGCCGGGCCCGACCCAACACCGACTGGCTGCCGCGCGAACTGCTCGACGGACACGGGTTCGTGCGGGTGACGCCGGAGCTGCGGGTGCCCGGTCATCGGGGCGTCTTCGCGGTCGGCGACGTCGCGGCCACCGACCCGCTCCGCAGCTCGGCGCGCAATCGTGGGGATGCGCTGGTGGCCCGCAACATTCGCGCCGAGTTCGCCGGCCGTGACCTGCGGCGCTTCCGGACGCCGGGACGCCGGTGGGGTTCGTTGCTGGGTATCCAGCCCAACGGGCTCGAGGTCTTCTTCCCGACGGGTCAGGCGTTCCGCTTCCCGCCATGGGCGGTCGAGCGGGTGGTGATGCCCTGGATCGTCCGGTGGGGCATGTACCGCGGAGTCCGGGAAAACCGGCCACTCGGGGAGTCGCCGGTGCGTGGGATCAGCTCTTGATCTCGCCCGTGTCGTGGTCGCGTGCCCTAATCGCCGGTGCGCGTGAGCGTCTCGTCGTAATCCAGGCTCCACTGGCAGTTGGGGCCGCCGGACTCGTCCAGGTGATTGTGTCCGGTGAGCACCGCGATGGGATCCTGTGGCGGCTGTGGCAGTGGGTATTGCCCCGTGGCTTTCGCGTACACCGGCCCGCCACAGCCGGGGTCGTTGTCGTCATGCTCGACGTGCAGGTTCCAGACTCCGCCCGCAAACAGCAGCGGCGTGTCGATCGTCTTGGAGTGCAGATAACTCATGCACCGGTCCCCGGTTCGCAGGCAGTCCGTGACGACGGCCTGGTCGCCCTGCTGGGGCGGGACGGCTCTCTTGAATTTTCGCGTGACGTGGTAGCGGCCGTGTAGCGCTTCGGCGGGCGACGCGACCCGCGGCGGCAGGGCACCCGGGTCGGGGAGCTTGGTGATGTCGACGTCTCCGGTGCGGGTGAAGGTCACCGTTCGCTTTTCGTTGCAGGCGTTTTCGGATGCGCCCCGGTATTCGCCGGTCAGGGTGCCGTCGGGCCGAGGCTGCAGGGTCAGCACTTGCCAGACCTCGGCCTTCGGGGAGTCCCTGCACTTGTCCGAGCCCAGGCTCACGGCCACCCAGCGCCCGTCTACCTCGTCGAACACCGAGGTCGGCGCGAGCCTCAGCTCGCCGCTGAGCCTTGCCGCGGTCGCCCGGCAGCCGGTCGGCCCGCACGCCGAACGAACCGCGTAGGTGTCCGTCGTCGGCGCGGCGGCCGAGGCAGGGACATCGTCGAGGGTGCCGCCCTGCCCGAAATGCGCCTGGTATTCCCCGGTGAACGGGCCCGTGTTTGGCGCCGGGGCCGCGGAATTGCCCTGCGCCCCGGCCGGATTCGGCCCGACGGCGTGGCGCGAATCGTGGTGCCGCAGGAGTTTCAGACCGGCGAAGAACCCAGCCGCCACGAGGAGCAACGCGACACCCGCCAGCGCGCCGATCAGCACGCGCGGACGCCGCCCGGGCCGCATGGCGGCGGTCGGTCGCAAGGCGGGGATGGTCGCCTCCACCGCGGGCTGGGTTTCGAGGAGCGCGGCGGCGCGGGGCCCGGAGGGGCCGGCGCCCAGCGCTGCGGCCAGGTGGTCGGCGAATTCGCGGCAGCTGCCGAACCTGCGCGCGGGCTCCTTGGCCATCGCGGTGGCGAACACCGGATCGAGGGCGGCCAGTTCGGGCCGCCGCGCTGCGAGGGAGGGCGGTGGCGCACCGATGTGTTGGCTGATCACCACCGCGGGATTCGAGTCGAGGTACGGCGCCGCACCGGTCAGCAGGTGAAAGGCCGTGCACGCCAACGCGTATTGGTCGGCGCGCCCGTCGATCGCCTCGCCCTTGAGTTGCTCGGGCGCCGCGTAGGCCGCGGTGCCCACCGTCATGTTGGTCGCCGTCAGCCCGGTCGCATCCTCGACCCGGCGCGCGACGCCGAAGTCGGCCAAAAAGATCCGGCGTCCCTGCGCGTCGGTATCGGTCAGCAAGATGTTGGCCGGCTTGACGTCACGGTGCAGCAGCCCCCGATGGTGCGCGTAATCCAGCGCCGAGCCGACGGCGGTCGCGATGGCGACCACCAGTTCGAGCGGCATTCCGCCGGGGTGGCTTTCGCTCAGCAACCGGCCGGCATCGGTGCCGGCCACGTAATCCATTGCGATCCAAAGCCGGCCGTCTTCCTCACCGCGATCATGGATCGCCACGATGTGCGGATGCGACAGCCCCGCCGCCAGGTCTGCCTCGCGCAGGAAGCGGGCCCGGAACTCGGGGTCGCCGGCCGATTCGGCCGACAGGACCTTGAGCGCGTCCTCGCGCGGCAGCCTTGGGTGCGCCGCGAGATAGACCTGGCCCATGCCGCCCGAGCCCAGCATCCGCAGGATCGTGTATCCGGCGAACACCTGGCCGACTTCAAGCGACATGGGCAGATCGTAGATGCTGAGGCCGCCGCCGCACCGGCAATTCGCGCAGGACCGGACTCGCCACCGGTGGGGCTGCCGGCACCGTAGGCCTAATCGCCGGTGCGCGTGAAGGTTTGGTCGAAATCGGCGTTGAGCGGGCAGGGCGCGGTCTGTTCCTGGTGGCCGCGCCCGGTGAGCTTCGCGATGGGATCCTGCGGCGGTTGCGGCAACGGGTACTGGCCGGTTGATTTGAGGTGCGTGGTGTCCGACGACCTCGGACACATGCTGGTGGCGTCGACGTTCCAGGTCCATGTTCCGGCCGCGAACACCAACGGCAGGTCGTTCGACGGTTCGTGGAAGTAGCTCATGCAGCGGTCACCGGTGCGCAGGCAGTGGGTGCTGACGGCGGTGTCGAATTCCTGCAGCCGAGTCCCGTCCGCCAGCGTCCACGTCACGTGGTAGTGGCCGAAGAGCCCCTGGGCCGGCGAAACCACCCGCGGCGGGTTGGCGGCCGGGTCGGGAACGGCGTTGACGTCGACGTCCCCGGTGCGGGTGAAGGTCACGGTCCGCTTCTCCGCGCAGGCATTGGCGGTGGTCGCGGTGTAGTCGCCGGAAAGGCTTGCGCCGGGGCCCGGTCGCAGCGTGAACACCTGCCAGAACTCCGTTGGCGTGTCGCGGCAGTTGTCCGACGCGGTCGCCACCGCCACCCAGCTTTCGCCGATCTGGTCGAACACCAGCGTGGGTGCGCCCACGGCGCCGCCGTTGAGGCGTTGCGCCGTCATGACGCAGCCATTCGGGCGGCATACCGAACGGAGCCCGTAGGTGCTCGTCAGCGCGGGTGGCGCAGCGGAATCCGCAGTGTCGTCCAGCGCGGTGGGCAGCCCGAAGTCGGTGCGGTACGTGCCCGTGAAGGGTCCCGCGGCCGGGACCGGGTGATGTTGCCCGGTGAGTTTCAGGCCCGCGATCACGCCGGCCACGACCAGCACCAGGATGCCGGCCACAATGCCGATCACCGCGGCGGGGCGCCGGCCCGACCGGCCCGGCGATGACGCCGTGGGCGGCGCGGCGAGCGCGGGCGCGGTGAGGTGCTGATGCAATTGCCGGGCGAACTCCCCGCAGCTGCCGAACCGCCCGGACGGCTCCTTGGCCATCGCGGTGGCGAACACCGGGTCCAGCGCGGCCAGCTCCGGCCGGTGGGCGCCGATCGAAGGCGGCGGGGCGCTGAGCTGCTGGCCGATGACGACCGCATGGTTGGGGCCGCCGTACGGCGGCACGCCGGCCAGGAGGTGAAAGGCTGTGCACGCCAAGGCATATTGGTCCGCCCGACCGTCCACCGGTCGGGCCATCAGCTGCTCGGGCGCCGCGTAGGCGAGCGTACCGACCGCGAGCTTGGCCGACGTCAGGGCCGCCGCATCATCGATGCGCCGCGCAATGCCGAAGTCGGCCAGAAAGATTCGCCGCCCCTGCTCGTCCGACTCGGTGACCAGGATGTTGGCCGGCTTGACATCACGGTGCAGCAAGCCGCGATGATGCGCGTAATCCAGCGCCGAGGCGACCGCGGTGATGATCGCCATCACCTCGTCCACCGGCATCCCGCCCGGAAACCGCTCGCGCAGGAGGCGGGCCACGTCGGCGCCGGCGATGTAGTCCATCGAGATCCAGAACCGGCCCTCGAATTCACCGCGGTCGTGGACGCCCACGATGTGCGGATGCGAGAGACCGGCGGCCAGCTCGGCCTCGCGCTCAAACCGCTCGCGGTACTGCGGATCGGCGGTCACTTCCGGCGGCAACACCTTGAGCGCGTCCTCACGCGGCAATCGTGGGTGCGCGGCCAGGTACACCCGACCCATGCCGCCCGCGCCCAGCACCCGCAGGATCGTGTACCCGGCGAACACCCGCCCTGGGTCAAGCGACATGGGCAAATCGTAAGGTCTGCCCCCTCACGTGCAGTTCAGCAGCAGCATCAGGCCGTAGTCCATGTGGATCTGCTGATGGCAGTGCAACAGCGACAGGCCGGGTTGGTCGGCGACGAAGTCGACCTCCATGCTCTGGTAGCCGCCTAGCATCGCGACGTCCTTGCGCACGCCGGCGGTGGGTGTGCCGGCGATCCGGGTGATTTCGAAGGTGTGCCGGTGGACGTGCATCGGGTGCAGGTCGTCGCTGGCGTTGCGGAAGCGCAGCCGGTAGCGCTTGTCCCGTTGCACATCGAGCACGGGTTGGTTGGTGTCCATCGAAAAGGGCGTGCCGTTGATCGTCCAGCGGTTGAAGCCGTTGTCGGCGGCGTTGCGCTTTTCGATCAGCATCTCGATGGTGCGGTCGGGCGGCGGGGACGGCGCGGGGTTGGGCGGCGCGAACAGCCGGTAGTCCCACTTGAACGGTGGCGGCGGCGCCCATTGCGGGTCCCCGCCGCGCCCGGCGTATTCCACCACGATGCCCATGCCGTGGCCGCGGTCGTCGTCGGAGAGGTCCCCCAGCACCCACACCCCCGGATTGTTCATGGTCACCACCGCCGAAATGCGTTCGGCCGCACCGAGCCAGAGCACCGGCACGGATGCGGGGTTCGGCACCGGGTTGCCGTCCAGCGCGACGACGTTGAAGGTGTGCCCGGGCAACGCCAGGCTGCGGGACTCGGTGGCGCTGCCGTTGAGGACGTGCAGCAGCACCCGCTGACCGGTTTGGACGCGGATGGGGTCGCCGTGACCGAGCATGCGCCCGTTGATCGCGAACGCCCCGTAGCTGACCTCGTAGCCGCGCGGGTCGCCGCGGTCAAGTGAGGCCTTCATCGACGATTCGCCCTTGTCCTTGAGGTCGGGTTCGGGCTCGCCGGCCAGGAAGTCGGCGGCCATGTCGCCGCCCCGGCTGAAAGTGGGGTCGAATTCCTTGAGGGTCAGGAAGATCTCTTGGTCGTAGGAACCGGCGTTTTCTCGCGGTTCGATGTAGACGGGCCCGACCTGGCCGCTGTATTGGCCGCGGGACAGATCCGCGCGCGGGACGACGTGGGTGTGATAGAAGCGGAAGCCCGCCGGGCCGGGGACGAACGAGATGCGCCGCATGCCACGCGCGGGGATGTAGGGCGTGCCCTCCTCGGCGGAGCCGTCGACGTCGACACCCACGTGCTGGCCGTGCCAGTGCAACTGCTCGGGGGAATCGGTGTCGTTGAAGATGTCCACCCAGGTGCGTTGGCCCTCCTTGAACCGCAACAGCGGACCGGGGAATTGGCCGTTGTAGGTCAGGGTCGACACGATGTGGTCGGGTGCCAGCTCCACCGGTCCGGTGCCGATCCGCAGGGTGTAGTCGGGTTTGCCGTTGGGCGGACCGGGTGGCGCGCTTCGCGAACACGCCTCCGCTGCCAGGCCGGCGCTGCCGCCCGCGGCGATCAACGCCAGCCCACCGCCTTTCAGGAATCGACGTCGATCGACGGTCATCATCACCTTTCCCGGGGCGACGGGTGCAGGGCCAGCACGGGCAGCAGGGAGTCGATGCGACTGTCCAGTTCGGTTGCCACGCGGCGGAATTCGCGGTAGCTCGCCCGGCTTCCGCCGGTCACCGCCGACGGGTCGGGCAGGCTCCAATGCATCGCGGCGGCCACGCCGTGCTCGTGAGCGTATTCGCGGACCTTGTCGCACAAGGTGATCACGTAATCGAAGCGCCGGCGAGCGACCGCCGACAGCGGCCGGGGCCGGCTACCGGCGAGGTCGATGCCGTATACGTCGCGCATGATCCGTACCGCGTTGGGGTGCATCTGCGCCTTGGGATGACTGCCCGCGCTCGCGGCACGGACGCGGCCGCCGCCCTTCTTTCGCAGCAGCGCCTCGGCGATCGGCGAGCGCGCGCTGTTCCCGGAGCACAAGAACAGCACCGACCCGGCCGGCCGCGTGGGGGCTCCCGCGAGCGACGGGTGAAGTGCGGCAGCAGCTTCCGCGAATGCCCCCGCGCAGCTGGTCAGGTTCAGGCGGTAGTAGGTGTCGCGGCCGTCGAAGTTGCTGCGCCGGGCGTCGATGAGGCCGGCCGAACGCAGGAGCCGCAGGTGGTAGGAGACGAGGTTTTGCGGCTCGTCAACGGCGGCAGCCAACTCCCGCACGCGGTGGTCGCTGTTCGCGAGCTCGGTCAGCAGCGCCCAGCGCACCGGATGCGACGCCATCTGCATCAGCTGCGGGACCACAGCCCGATCGGTCGCTGCCACCCTTCGGACAATACATCAAACTGGTTTGATAGGTTAGGGCCCGTGGACGCGACCAACCGTGAGCTTCGGCGCACCCTCGGAGTGTTCGACGCGGTGGTGATCGGCCTGGGGTCCATGATCGGCGCCGGGATTTTCGCCGCGCTCGGCCCCGCCGCGCGTGCCGCCGGCACGGGGCTGCTGCTGGGCCTCGCGGTGGCGGCGGTGGTGGCCTACTGCAACGCCACCTCCTCCGCGCGGCTGGCCGCCCTCTACCCCGCCTCCGGCGGCACGTACGTCTACGGGCGCGAGCGCCTCGGCGATTTCTGGGGATACCTGGCGGGTTGGGGCTTCGTCGTCGGCAAGACCGCATCCTGCGCGGCGATGGCCCTGACCGTGGGCGCCTACGCGTGGCCGTCGCAGGCGCACGCGGTGGCCGTCGCCGCGGTGGTCGCCCTGACGGCGGTGAACTACGCCGGCGTGCAGAAGTCGGCCTGGCTTACCCGCATCATCGTCGCGGTGGTGCTGGCGGTGCTGGCCGCGGTGGTCGTCGCCGTGTTCAGTTCCCACAGCGTCGACGCCGACCCCCTGCGGCTGACGGGTGTCACCGTCGGCGGGGTGATCCAGGCTGCGGGGCTGTTGTTCTTCGCGTTTGCCGGCTACGCCCGCATCGCCACGTTGGGCGAGGAGGTGCGCGACCCGGCGCGCACCATCCCGCGGGCGATCCCGCTCGCGCTCGGCATCGCCCTGGCCGTCTACGCGCTGGTGGCCGTCGCCGCGCTCACCGCGTTGGGGCCGCGCCGCCTGGCCGAGTCCCCGGCGCCGCTGTCGGATGCGGTGCGGGCGGCGGGGATCGGCTGGCTGGCGCCGGTGGTCCAGGTCGGCGCGACGGTGGCGGCGGTGGGCTCGCTGCTCGCGCTGATCCTCGGGGTCTCCCGCACCACCCTGGCCATGGCGCGCGACCACCACCTGCCGCACGCGCTGACCGCCGTGCACCCGAGGTTTCGGGTCCCGCACCGCGCCGAGCTGCTGATTGGCGCCCTGGTGGCGGTCGCGGCCGCCACCGTCGACCTCCGGGGAGCGATCGGTTTCTCGTCGTTCGCCGTACTGATCTACTACGCGGTCGCGAACGCCTCGGCTTTCACCCTGCGACCCGATGAGGGCCGACCGCACCGCGCGCTCCCCGTGATCGGGTTGGTCGGGTGCATCGTTCTGGCCTTCGCGATGCCGCTGTCTTCGGTGCTGGCTGGCGCGATCGTGCTGGGCATTGGTGTCGCCGCCTACGCGCTGCGGCGGGGGCTGCGCCAAGGCTGACGGCAGCTGGGCTTGCGCACTGATTCGATGAATGCTTATATAGATGGATGTCGAATCAGAGCCGCGGGTGTTGCCCGACGCTCGGCGCCGCCGCCATGGACGAGGCGCAGTCCGCGGACCTGGCGGCGATGTTCAAGGCGTTGGGCGACCCGGTGCGTCTGCGCTTGTTGAGCCTGATCGCCAGCCATCCGGGCGGCGAGGCCTGCGTCTGTGAGATTTCCGCGACGTTCGACGTCTCGCAGCCGACGATCTCCCATCACCTCAAGCTGCTGCGTTCGGCCGGTCTGCTGGACTGCGAGCGGCGGGGCACCTGGGTCTACTACTGGGTGATTCCTTCTGCCTTGCAACAGCTTTCGAATGTCCTGCGCGTGGACACCGGATCATGACCGAAACGGTGACCGCCCCGGACGCCATCGCGCCCCGCCTGTCCATGCTGGACCGGTTCCTGCCGGTGTGGATCGGAGCGGCGATGGCCGTCGGCCTGTTGCTGGGCCGACTCATTCCAGGTCTCGGATCGGCGTTGAGCGCCATTGCGGTACAAGGCATTTCACTGCCCATCGCGATCGGCCTGCTGGTCATGATGTATCCGGTGTTGGCCAAGGTCCGCTACGACCGGCTCGACGAGGTCACCGCCGACCGCCGGCTGATGGTGAGCTCGCTGGTGCTCAATTGGCTGATCGGGCCCGCGGTGATGTTCGCCCTGGCCTGGCTGCTGCTGGCGGACCTCCCCGAGTACCGCACCGGGCTGATCATCGTCGGGCTGGCGCGCTGCATCGCGATGGTCATCATCTGGAACGACCTGGCCCGCGGCGACCGCGAAGCCGCGGCCGTGCTGGTCGCGTTGAACTCGTTGTTCCAGGTCGCCATGTTCGCCGCGCTGGGCTGGTTCTATCTCGCGGTGCTGCCGGGCCTGCTCGGACTGCCGCGAACCGGCATCGACGTTTCCCCTTGGCGCATCGCCCAATCCGTGCTCGTCTTCCTGGGCATCCCGCTGCTGGCCGGGTACCTGTCGCGGCGGCTGGGTGAACGATCCCGCGGGCGCGACTGGTACGAGGCCCGCTTCTTGCCCCGCATCGGACCGTGGGCCCTGTACGGGTTGCTGTTCACCATCGTCATCCTGTTCGCCCTACAGGGCCACCAGATCACCTCGCGGCCTTGGGATGTCGCCCGTATCGCGTTACCTCTGCTGGCCTACTTCGCGATCATGTGGGCCGGCGGATATGCCCTTGGGTTGTTGCTCCGGCTGGGCTACGCCCGCACCACCACCCTGGCATTCACCGCCGCCGGCAACAATTTCGAATTGGCCATCGCCGTAGCCATCGCCACCTACGGCGCGGCTTCCGGGCAGGCCCTGGCCGGGGTGGTCGGGCCGCTGATCGAAGTGCCCGTGCTGGTCGGGCTGGTCTACGTATCGCTGGCGCTGCGCGCCCGGTTGTTCCGAACCGAGCCGAACCCCACGGGCCGCCGATGACCGACAAACCAAGCGTCCTGTTCGTCTGCGTCCACAACGCCGGACGCTCGCAGATGGCCGCCGCGCTGCTGAGCCGCCTGGCCGGCCACCGGATCGAAGTCCGCTCCGCGGGGACCGAACCCGCCGACGAGGTCAACCCCGTCGCCGTCGCGGCCATGGCCGAAATCGGTATTGACATCACGGCCGCCACCCCGACCGTCCTCACCGCCGACGCCGCGCGGACCAGCGACGTCGTGATCACCATGGGCTGCGGCGACACCTGCCCCTACTTCCCCGGCGTGGCCTACCGCGACTGGCAGCTGCCCGACCCCGCGGGCCAACCGCTGGCGACCGTGCGCGCCATCCGCGACGACATCGCCGACCGCGTCCGCGCGTTGATCACCGAACTCCTGCCCACCTCCACCACCAGATGACCCGCACCCACAAAGGAGCCAACATGTCCCGCGTGCAACTCGCGCTCAATGTCGACGACCTCGACGAGGCGATCGCGTTCTACTCCAAACTGTTCGACACCGAACCCGCCAAGGTCAAACCCGGCTACGCCAACTTCGCGGTCGCCGAGCCCCCGCTCAAGCTGGTGTTGCTCGAGAACCCGGGCCACGGCGGCACCCTCAACCACCTCGGCGTCGAAGTCGCCTCCAGCGACACCGTGCACGCCGAGATCGCCCGTCTCAGCGATCAGGGGCTGGTCACCGACGAGGAGATGAACACCACCTGCTGCTTCGCCGCCCAGGACAAAGTGTGGGTGACCGGCCCGGGTGGGGAACGCTGGGAGGTCTACACCGTCATCGCCGACTCGGACACCTTCGGAGCAACCACCGACGAGCCCTGCTGCCAGGCCTAGGGGTCCCGCCACGATTCCCGAGCGATCCGAACGGGAAGACTGAGCGGATGGCCGAGCCCGGAGCGGAAGAGTCCGCAACAGCGGAAGCGTTCGAAAAGCTGGTAGCCCTGCTGGACTATCCGATGTTCGTTGTGACCACGCACGCCGACGGCGTCGACGCCGGCTGCCTGGTCGGGTTCGCCAGCCAAACGAGCATCCACCCGCCGCGCTTCTTGGTCGGGCTTTCCAAGAAGAACCACACGTTCCGGGTCGCCGCCGACGCCGACCATCTCGCGGTGCACGTCTTCGACCGCGAGCACATCGACGTCCCGGAATTCTTCGGCAGCCAGACCGGCGACACCGTCAACAAGTTCGAGCGGTGCGCGTGGCATCGCGGGCCGGCGCAACTGCCCATCCTCGACGACGCGGCGGCCTGGTTCGTCGGCAAGATCCTCGATCGGTTCTCCCTCGGTGATCACGTCGGGCATCTGCTGGAGCCGGTCGACGGTCAGCCGCCCCGGGAGCTGGAGGAATGGGTGACGTTCGGGGACGTGCGCCACCTGGAACCCGGCCACGAGGCCTGACGTGACCGATCCTGTCCAGGTGGGCGCCGTCGGCGACGTCACCGAACTGGCGTCGCACTACGCCGATCCCCCGGCCGGGGTGCGCGCCAACATGATCTTCAGCGCCGACGGCGCGGCCGCCTTCGGTGGTCGCGCCGGGCCGCTGTCGTGCCCCACCGATCAGCACCTGCTGCGGATCCTGCGCGGCTTCGCCGACGTCGTCCTGGTCGGCGCCGGTACCGCGCGCGCCGAGAACTACGGCCCGGTGCGGCTCACCGATGCCCAACGGGAGAGGCGGGACGCCGAAGGGCGGACGGCGCCGCCCCCGATCGCGGTGGTCAGCCGGACCGGTGAACTGCCGACCAGGCTGTTCAGCGAGCCCGGTCAGCCGCCGATCCTGGTGACCTGCGCCCGGTCCGCGGCGCGGGGCGGCCTCGGCGACGATCGGCGGCCGCGGGCGCTGGTGGCCGGGGACGATTCCGTCGACGTGGGCCGAGCCGTCGCGCTGTTGCGCGCACAGGGGATGGACCGCATCCTGTGCGAGGGCGGACCCACCCTGCTGGACGAACTGGTGGACGCCGACGCCATCGCCGAGATCTGCGTGACGCTGGCGCCCAAGCTCGCCGGCGGCCAGCCCGTGGGCCTGCGGCGCACCGCACGACTGTCGATGCCGGTCGCGATGCGGCTCGAGCACGCGTTGGCCTACGACGACTATCTGTTCCTGAAATATCGCCGCTGAGGGGTCAGCCGCGGGGGTAGCCCCGGCGCACGGTGCGGTCGAGGATGCCGAGGGTCGCCCGTAGGGCGCCCTCGGACAGCACCGGGAAGATTCCGGCGTCCCGCCACTTCGGGTCGATGTCCGACCAGTCGTAAAACGAGGTGACCACGGTGGACGCACCGTCGTCGGCGGGTTCGAGCCGATAACCGTACACGTGGCCGATCTGCGGGCGGATCTGACCGAGAACCGTCCACGAGATCAGCCGATCCCGCTCGAAGTCTTTGATGCTGACGGTGACGTCGTATCTGCCCAATTGCGGGAAGTCGTTGAGCGACTCGCGGTCCATGTGCACCACGAAGCTGTCGCCGGCCCCCGTCACCGGGTCGCCCTCGGCGCCCTGCAGCATGCCCGACGAGTCGATCGCGACGTGGCCCTGCGGGTCACACAGCACGGCGAAGACGTCGGCCGCGGGAGCCCGGATGGTGCGACTGGTCTCGATGCGTTCGGTCATCAGTCCTCGCAGCCGGCGGAGATAGCCATAAATTGCGCTGGAGGTCACTCTACGTCGCGTCGGCCGGTCGACGGGAGTGCCGTCGCGATTGCTGGACGGCCGCTCGGCATGCAGCGGGTGATGCGGCTTCCTATGATGAAAGCTTGGAATATTTTCGTCGAATTGCCTGCGCGACACTACCTTCAGTCCGTCGTCGTCCAACCACTCGCGGGCACCGGAAAGGAGGGTCAGCGGCCACGTGAGCGATTCGAACGACGAGGACGAATACCGCAATCTGGCGGTCAACCGGCTACGGCCCGGTGAACTGCAGTGGGCGCTCAACCACGACTCGGTGCACGGCATCGCGTACGCGTTCCGCAACCCCGTCGCCGTCGCGGAATCCCTCGACGATCCGCACGACGACCGAAAGACATACCTGATCCGGGTCAGGCGCGACGACCTGGCCAGCGCCCTGGGAAAGATCAACGAGTGGATCGGCAAGAATCCCGGCCCGGCGGGGATGCAGGCTTACGGCTTCGTCCGGGCGCTGTCCCGGGAGGGGCTCAGCGAGCGCAAAGCCGGCGACGAGGAATGTCGCTGATCCGGTCGCGGCCTCGCCCCGCCCCGGCGGTCCGGCCCTGAGGCCCTGAGCCGCGATCGCCAGCAAAGCCGCGGTGAGTCGGCTTTCTCCCTATTCACAGTGCCCCCAAGTCGCCGAAACCATTAGCCTTATGCCTGGCAGGCCACGCTTTCCTGTGTTTGCGGCGCGCGGCGGCGGGTGAGGAGTCGGCGATGGGTGACACGACCGCGGATTCGCGGGAGGGTTCGCAGTTCGGGCCGTATCGGCTGCGGCGGCTGGTGGGTCGTGGGGGCATGGGCGACGTCTACGAGGCCGAGGACACCGTGCGGGAACGGATCGTGGCGCTCAAGCTGATGTCGCCGACCCTGTCCGGCGATCCGGTCTTCCGCTCGCGCATGCAGCGCGAGGCCCGCACCGCGGGCCGGCTGCAGGAACCCCACGTCGTGCCGATTCACGACTTCGGTGAGATCGACGGCCAGCTTTACGTGGATATGCGCCTCATCGACGGCAAGAACCTGGCAACCACGCTGAGTCGCTTCGGGCCGCTCTCGCCGCCCAGGGCGGTGGCGATCGTGCGCCAGATCGGCTCGGCGCTCGACGCCGCGCATGCCGCCGGGGTGATGCATCGCGACGTGAAACCCGAGAACATCCTCGTCAGCGCCGACGATTTCGCGTATCTCGTCGACTTCGGGATCGCGAGCGCCACGTCGGACGAAAAGCTGACGCAGTTCGGAACCACCGTCGGCACCGTCAAATACATGGCCCCCGAGCGGTTCAGCGACGGCGAGGTGACCTATCGCGCCGACATCTACGCCCTGGCCTGCGTGCTGTACGAATGCCTGACGGGCACGCCGCCGTACACGGGCGACACCGTCAGCGTGATGGGAGCCCACCTCAACAAGGCGATCCCGCGGCCCAGCGTCGCGCGCCCGAGCATTCCGACGGCGTTCGATGCGGTGATCGCCCGCGGCATGGCCAAGGACCCCGCCGAGCGCTATGCCACCTGCGGCGACCTGTCGTCGGCCGCCTACGCGGCGCTGGCCACACCCGACCAGGATCGGGCCACCGACATCCTGGAGCGCAGCCAGGTGGCCAAGCTGCCCGCCGCGTTCGCCGGCCAGCAACCAAGCGGGTATGCGTCCGTGCCGCCGCCCGCCATGGCGAATCACGGGGCGCCGCAGGCTCCGGTGTGGCCGGCGACCCCGGCCACCGGGTCACCGGTGATCGGTGGCGGGCCGGTGCCGCAGCCGACGGGGTGGCCCGGCACGCCGACGTGGGGCACGGGCGACATGGGCAGCGGCGCCGCAGCGTTGTGGGGCCAGCCGCCGCGGGCCGGACGCAAGCCGTGGCTGTGGGTGGGCGCGGCCGTGACCGTCGTGGTGGCCGTCGTCGGCGTATTGGCCCTCGTCGCCACCCATCCGTGGCAATCGTCGCCGCCGCGGGCCACGTCCAGCCCGACGCCGGCGCCGCCCCCGCCCGACGCGGTCGAGCTGCGCGTGCTCGACGACGGCGTGTCCATCGGCAGCTCGGCGGCACCGACGACGATCGACATCTTCAACGAGCCCATCTGCCCGCCGTGCGGCAGCTTCATCCGGTCGAACGCCGCCGACATCGACAACGCGGTGAACAACAAGAAGTTGGCGGTGCGCTATCACCTGCTCAACTTCCTCGATGACAAGTCACACAGCAAGACCTACTCGACGCGCGCGGTGGCCGCCACGTATTGCGTTGCGGCACAGGAGGACCCGAAGCTGTACTCCGCCTTCTACTCCGGGTTGTTCGCCAGCACCTTCCAGCCCGCGGAGAACGCCCCCGAAGACCGCACCGATGGCGAGCTCGCCCAACTGGCCAAGACCGTCGGCGTCGACGCCAGCGTGATCGACTGCATCAAAGGCGGCGACGACGTCGGCACCGCCAAAGCCAAGGCCGCGGCGGGCGACGCGACGTTGAGCGGGCTCAACGCCACCGGCACGCCGTTCGTCTGGGACGGCACCAAGTCCGTCAACTACCAGGACGCGACCTGGCTCACCAAGCTGATCGGATGAGGCTGCTGCGCCAGCCGATTCGGCGCGCGCGGCGCTTTACGGGTGCGGCGTCGGCGGGGTGGACGTCGTGGGCGTCTGCGGCGGCCCCATCATGCCGCCCGGGCCCATCATCCCGCCGGGGCCCATCATCCCGGGGCCCATCATGCCGCCGGATCCCGTCATCGGGCAGGTGCCGGCGTGGCCGCCGTAATACCCGCGGTACCAGCCGTAGTGGCTGCCGGAGGACCAACCCAACAACAGCCCCCAGAACAGGATCACCGAGACGACGAAGAGCGTCCCGGCGACGATGACCACCCACGCCGCAGCCTGGCCCAGCCGGCTCGGCGCGCCGTATCGGTTGTCATACCGGGGCTGTCCGGTCACTGTGGTCGGTTCGATCGTGGGTTCTGGTGTTTCCGTCATGGCTCGAAGGATCCCACACATATACCCACCGGGGGTAGGGACCATCGGCCCTAGCTCGCGGGCCGCGAAGGTGGTCAGCTTGGCCCCGGACGGTGCGGCAGAACGTGGAGGTAGGGCAATGGCTGAGTTCACGCGGCGGGCGGCACTTGCCGCGCTCGGGGCATTCGGTGCGGCCGGCGCCCTTGGTCTGCGAATAGTGCGCTGGGGCCTGCCCGCATCCGGCAATGCCCAGATCCGCCTCACCAACGGAGGGGGCTTCATGGGTGCCGATTCGATGGACATGAGCCGCTACATGGAGATGTTCGCGCGGCATCGCGAGATCAGCCGCGCCGTGGAAGAGATTCCGGGCGGGGTCCGCACCACCACCGAATCGAAATCCCCGGAGCTTGCGGCCCAATTGCAGGCGCATGTCTCGAGCATGTACGCCCACCTCGATCAGGGGTCCGAGGTCCGATGCATGAGCCAGAGCCTGCCGACGCTGTTTCGCCACGCCGGCGGCTACCGCCGCCAATTCACCTTCACCGCAACCGGTGTGGTTGCCGAGGAGACCGCCGACGACCCCGCCCTGACCGATACCATCCGCGCGCATGCGCGGGAGGTCACCGGGTTCGTGGAGCAGGGCATGCCCGCGATGATGCAGCAGATGATGGGCGGCTGCATGATGGGTCCGCGCGGCGGCCGGTGAAGCCCCCGGCCCCGCCGGCGGCCACGCCGCGGCCAGCGACCGGGCCCGCCTAATCGCCGGTGCGCGCGAACTTCACGTCGATGTCGGTGCTTTTACAAGGCGACGGTGGCCCCGTCACGTCCTCGTGGCCGCGGCCGCTGATCAACGTGATCGGGTCCTCCGGCGGTTGCGGCAAGGGAAAATGCGCCACGATCCTGGTGTGTTCCATGGCAGCGCCCCTGGTGCAGGGCATGTCGAACTCGCGGTCGTAAGTCCAAGCGCCGCCGTCGAATACCAGCGCCATCGCCGACAGGGGTGGTTTGTGGAAGAAGCTCATGCACCGGTCGCCGGTGCGCAGGCAGTCCGTGCGGACCGCAAAGTCGTTCTGCTCCCGGTAGCCGTTCGGCTGGGTGCCCGTCTCCCGGTAATGGCCGTGCACCCCCGCGGCCGGCGACACCACCCGCGGCGGCAGGGTGTTGGGGTCGGCCACGCTCTTGACGTCGACGTCTCCGGTGCGGGTGAAGGTCACGTTCCGTTTGTTGGCGCAACCTTTGGCCATCATCTCGGTGGCCTCGCCGGCGAGCGTGCCGTCGGGACGCGGTTGCAGCGTGAACGTTTCCCAGATTTCGCCCTCGGCGTTGTTGCACGTGCTCGATCCCGCGGTCACCGACACCCAACTCCCGTCGACCTGGTCGAGCACGATCGTCGGCACCTGCATCGTTTCGCCGGTGAGACGTGTCGCGGTTGCCACGCACCCGGTGGGGCGGCATGCCGAGCTCACCCCCCACGTCTCGGTCGTCGGCGCGGCACCCGGCGGCGGCATCCCCTCGATGCTGGTGATCCGCGCAAAGTCGGCCCGGTACACGCCCGTGAAGGGACCGGTGTTGGGCGGCGGGGGCTTGGGTGTCGGCGCCGCGGTGGACGCCGCGGCGTTCGCCGGCTCATGCGACCGGGTGAGCCGGTCCCCCGCCAGGACGCCGCCCGCGATCAGCAGCGCGACGCCCGCGACGGCCGGGACCAGAACGGCGGGGCGCCGGCCCCACCGTTTCTTCGGCGGCAGCGGCACCGTGGGCGCGGCGACGCCGAACGAAGGCTGGGTGGTTTCGCTGTCCGGACGGGGCGGAATCTGACCGGCGTACGCGTAGCCCGGGCTCGCCTGACCGCCCAGCAGGGCGGCGAACTCCCCGCAGCTGCCGAACCGGCGCGCGGGCTCCTTGGCCATCGCGGTGGCGAACACCGGATCGAGGGCGGCCAGTTCGGGCCGCCGCGCTGCGAGGGAGGGCGGTGGGGCGTTGACGTGCTGGCTGATCACCACGGCGGGATTGGAGTCGAGGTACGGCGCCGCGCCGGTCAGCAGGTGAAAGGCCGTGCACGCCAACGCGTATTGGTCGGCGCGCCCGTCGATCGGCTCGCCCTTGAGTTGCTCGGGCGCCGCGTAGGCCGCCGTGCCCACCGTCATGTTGGTGGCCGTCAGGCCCGTCGCGTCCTCGATGCGCCGCGCGATGCCGAAGTCGGCCAGAAAGACCCGCCGCCCTTGCGCGTCGGTATCGGTCAGCAAGATGTTGGCCGGCTTGACGTCGCGGTGCAGCAGCCCCCGATGGTGCGCGTAGTCCAGCGCCGAGGCGACGGCGGTGATGATCGACACCACCTCATCGAGCGGCATTCCGCCGGGGTGGTTTTCGCGCTGCAGCCGGCCTGCGTCGGTGCCGGGCACATAGGCCATCGAGATCCAGAAGTGCCCGTCCTCTTCACCGCGGTCGTGAACCCGGACGATATGCGGATGCGACAACCCCGCCGCAAGGTCGGCCTCGCGCAGGAAGCGAGCCCGGAACTCCGGGTCAACGGTCAGTTCCGGCGGCAATACCTTGAGCGCGTCCTCGCGCGGCAGCCTCGGGTGCGCCGCCAGATACACCTGGCCCATGCCGCCCGAGCCGAGCAGCCGCCGGATCGTGTATCCGGCGAACACCTGGCCGACCTCCAGCGACATGGCGACATCGTACGGCCTGTCATTCGGGCTTTTCGGCACTTCAGATCCTTTCCGCCCGACGAGCGATTGCCCGTCAGCGGAAAGGTTGCGGCACAGGACTTGTCAGATCTTGGTGAAGTCCTTGCGGAATTCTTGCGCTTCCGCGATGCGGATCGCCGGGCGTGGGGGCCGCGGATCACCACCGCTCGCGCGGCCGACCCCCACGCCCGACGAAGTCTGTTCGTCCCTCAGAAGGATTCGGACGAAGTCGCTTAAAGGATGTAGAGCATCTCCTGGTAGGTGGGTAGCGGCCATAGATCGTCGGCGACAACATTTTCCAGCGCGTCGGCGGCCGCGCGCACCGCGTCCATCGCCGGCAGCAGCGCGCGCTGTGCATGTTCGGCCTCTTCGAGAGCCGACGATGCCGAGTGATCCGCCAGCGCCGACTTCAGCGTCACCAGCGCCCCGGACAGATCGGCAAGCGGAGCCGAAACCCCTTCCAGGGCAGCCGTGCTCGCCTCCACACCGGCCTTCTTCAAGGCCGCGACGTTCTGCGCGAGCTCCGTCTGGTACCGGATCGCGGCCGGCAGGATGACCGTCGTCCCGATCTCGAGCGCCAGCTTTGCTTCGACCGCGATGGTCAGTGCGTACTGTTCCAAGCGGACCTCGTAACGGCTGTGCAGCTCGCGTTCGTTGAACACACCGTATTTCTCGAAGAGTTCGACCGATTCGGGCTTGATCAGCTCGGGGATCGCGTCCAGCGTGGTCTTGAGGTTGGGCAGTCCCCGCTCGGCGGCCTCGATCTGCCACTTCTCCGAATACCCGTCGCCGTTGTACACGACGTCGCCGTGCTCGGTGATGACGTCGGTGAGCAGTTTCTGCACCGCCGTGTCGAAGTCCTCGCCGTCGGCGACGGCCTGCTCCAAGATCGTGGCCATATAGTCGAACGAGTCGGCCATGATCGTGTTGAGGACGATCATCGGCACGGCTACGGTCTGCCCGGAGCCCGGGGCCCGGAACTCAAACCTGTTGCCCGTGAACGCAAATGGGCTGGTGCGGTTGCGGTCGCCGGCATCGGTGGGCAGCGGGGGCAGGGTGTCGACGCCAATGATCATGGTGCCCTTGCCCTTCGACGACGTGGCGGCGCCCTTGGCGATCTGCTCGAACACGTCGGCGAGCTGTTCGCCGAGGAAGATCGAGATGATCGCGGGCGGTGCCTCGTTCGCGCCCAACCGGTGGTCGTTGGTGGCGGACGCGACCGACACCCGCAGCAGCCCGGCGAACTTGTGCACCGCGCGGATCACGGCGGCGCAGAACACCAGGAATTGGGCATTTTCGTGCGGGGTGTCGCCCGGGACCAGCAACGAGCCCAGCTCGGAGTTGCCCACCGAGAAGTTGACGTGTTTACCCGAGCCGTTGACGCCGGCGAAGGGCTTCTCGTGGAACAGGCATTCCATGCCGTGCTTCTTGGCGATGGTCTTGAAGACCGTCATGAGCAGCTGCTGGTGGTCCGAGGCAATGTTGGCCCGTTCGAACATCGGCGCCACCTCGAACTGACCCGGCGCCACCTCGTTGTGCCGTGTCTTCGCGGGAATCCCGAGTTTGAACAGTTCGCGCTCGGTGTCCATCATGAAGCCCAGCACGCGCTCGGGCACCGCCCCGAAGTAGTGGTCGTCGAACTCCTGGCCTTTGGGCGGCTTCGCGCCGAACACCGTGCGACCGGCGTTGACCAGGTCCGGCCGGGCCAAAAAGAAGTGCCGGTCGACCAGGAAGTACTCCTGCTCCGGGCCGCAGAACGACACGACCTTGTTGAGCTCCTGGTGGCCGAACAACTTCAGGATGCGTTCGGCGTGGATTCCCATCGCCTGCTGGCTGCGCAACAGCGGGGTCTTGTAGTCCAGCGCCTCGCCGGTCATCGAGACGAAAACCGTGGGGATGCACAGCGTGTTGCCGTTCGGGTTCTCCAGGATGTACGCCGGGCTGGTGACGTCCCAGCCGGTGTAACCCCGCGCCTCGAAGGTGCTGCGCAGCCCACCCGAGGGGAAGCTGGAGGCGTCGGGCTCGCCCTGGATGAGGGTCTTGCCGGCGAACTCGGCCAGCGTCTGCCCGTCCGAGATGGGTTCCAGGAAGCTGTCGTGCTTTTCGGCCGTCAGGCCGGTCATGGGGTAGAACACGTGGGCGTAGTGGGTGGCGCCTTTCTCCAGCGCCCAGTCCTTCATTGCCACCGCTACGGTGTCGGCGACCGCGGGGTCGAGCTTGGCGCCCTTCTCGATGGTCGCCACGACCGACTTGTATACCGATTTGGGCAGCCGCGCTTGCATTTCCGCCTTGGTGAAGACGTTCGACCCGAAGATCTCACCCGGGGGTTCGCCGGGCACGAAGCTGATGGCCGGGGGGACATACGCCTCGACGTTGTTGATCGCCTGCAGGCGGACGGCGTTTCCGCTCAATTGAATTCCTATCGCTGAGGGGGGCCCGCGATTTCCGTTCCGGAAAGCGGACCGCCCCACAGTAGGAACGTTCGATGGCGAATCTGTTACGCCGATGTCAACCCTGGGTCCGCAATGATTGCGATCGTGAGACGCACGACCGGGTCCAGCGCCCCGCGGCCGAGCGCTATCGTGATGCGCGTGCGCCGGCGAAGGCGGCAGCCGAATGCGAGAAGCCTGTGACCGAACCGCGTAACCGCTCGCCGAACCTGATCGTCGTGTCAGCGGTGAATAACTGGACGTGCGCGTCGTGCGGGGGCACGGGCGGCTTCTTGCGGATGGAAGACGGCGGTCCGCTATGCATGGACTGCGCCGATCTCGGGCACCATGTCTTCTTGCAGTCTGGAGATGCGGCTCTGACCCAGGCGGGCCAAGAGACTGAGCGGGCTGTCGGCAGTCGTTGTGCGCTGGAGCCGAGCGCGCCACCGCTACGAACGGCAGGGGATTCTGGCGGAGGCGGACGCGATCGAACGCGCCGAACAAGAGTGTCTATCGGATGCCGAAGCCCGCTCACGCCGCCAGGAGCGGGATCAGGCGCGGCGCGCATCCGAGGATGTCCAGTTCCAAGCGGAATTCGCCGCCGTCATCCGTGACCTGTTTCCTTACTGTCCGGCTGGGCGGGCGGATGACATAGCGCGATACGCGGCGATGCGCGGTAGCGGCCGGATCGGACGCAGCGCGGCCGGGCGGGCGCTCGACCCGGATGCCGTTGACCTCGCGGTTGCGGCATCGGTCCGGCATCTCGACACAAACTATGACGAACTGCTGATGTCAGGTGTCAACCGGGCGGCCGCGCGAGATCGGGTTCGCCAATGCGTCGACGATGTGTTGAAAGTCTGGCGAAAAGGCATGCCAGCGCACGAGTCGGCCTATTAACGATCCGTGAGAACCACGCCGATGTCGGTGTGCGCGAAGTCGTCTCCCTTGAAGAGGAGGGGCTCGCCGCTGACCTTGGCGAGGGCGTAGGAGAAGCAATCGCCATAGTTCAGGCCCGCGCGATGGCGCCCCTTGCCATACTTGCGGTAGGCAACGCGGGCGGCGTCGGCTTGAACGGAGTTGAGGTCGACAAGGTCGACTGCGGCACGATGGAGCCACAGATCCAACTCACGACCGCCCGGTTCACCGAATCTTGTTTCGATCACGATTGCCGTCTCCACGTACGATGCCGTCGACATCAGCCGGACGGGATCTCCCTCCACCGCCGCCTCGAACAGTTCTGCCTCTGCCTCATCGCTGAGCATCGCGACCAACGCGGATGTGTCGAGCACCATCAGGCCGGCAACCCACGCTTGTCGTAGCCGAGAATGTCCTCGGCGGGCCTGGTGTCGAGCACCGGCAACGCCGCGCAACGGCGCCGAATCGCAGCCAGCTCTTCGCGCAACGGGATGGACCTGCTGTGCCCCGCGACACGGGTGAGTCGTTCCCGCAACGCAACCACCACTGCTTCGGTCAATGTCTCGCCCGTCCGCGCCGCGAGCTCCCTGGCAAGCCGATCCGCCTCTTGATCTTTGATGCTCAACGCCATGATCTCGATTCTAGACCGAATTCTATATTCTGGGCGACCCCCGAGGGCTTACGTACGGCGGCGAAGCGCCCGACCGCTTCGCGTGGACAATCAACCGCCGCAGCGGGATTGGCGGCCATGACCGGCCGAAAGGCGGGCCCTGCAGCCGCGCGATCCGCAACGTACCTGCGATCAGCACCGCCGCAAGCGGCAACTCCCCCAGCCCCGCGGTCAGGGCCGATACCATCAAGTCGCCACGTCTGGCCGTCAGCACGTCGAACCAGGCGTCGCACACGAGCAGAACTCCCGTCGCGAAGGCGAACAGCGTGAGCAGGGGGTGCTGCAGGAAGCCGAGTACCGCGGTGGCGATCATGAAGGCCAGCAGCAGAAGGTCGAAGCCGACCCAGGTCAGTTGCCAATGCTGAGCCGGGTAGCTCTGCGGCAGCGTCAACGCCAGAAAGATGGTCCACGGGATCAGCGCGATCGCGGCGCACAGCGCCAGCCATTCGCGCAGCCGACGGATCTGAACCAGGCGCCGGGATCGCATCACCGTGCAATTCAACCAATCGCTGTGCCGCCATGCTCGCCGGGCGTCGGCGGCGGTGGCGACGTCTACCCTGCGTCGTCCGGGGCGTCCGCCGGTTGTTCCTCGTCGTCCTCGCGCTGGGCGTCGGCCACAGTGAGGGGCAATGCCAGCTCTTCCAGCGGGCGTCGTTCGGCCGCGACGCCGAGCCAGAGCTCGATCAGGCCGGCGACGGCCATCACCGCCGCACCGATGAGGAACGACCAGACCACCTCGCCGCGCTGTCCGGAGTTGATCAACTGGCCGAACAGCAGGGGGCCGGTGATGCCGCCGATCGCCGTCCCGACCGCGTAGAAGAACGCGATCGCCAGCGCCCGGGTCTCCATCGGGAAGATCTCGCTGACGGTCAAATAGGCCGCGCTCGCCCCCGCCGAGGCCAGGAAGAACGCCACCGCGAGCACGGCGATGAACGTCCAGGCGCCGCCGGTCCCCGTCACGAACAGCACCGCCAGGATGACGGCCACGACGGCCGATCCGAGGTAGGTCGCGGTGATCATCGGCTTGCGGCCGACGGTGTCGAACAGGTGCCCGAGCGCCAGCGGGCCGACGAAATTGCTGAGCGCCCAGAGGATGAAGAACAGCGGCACCTTGGCGGACGGCACGCCGTAGAAGCCACTCAGCAGCGTGCCGAGGTTGAACGTGACCCCGTTGTAGAGGAACGCCTGCCCGGTGAACAACGCCAGCCCCAGCACCGCCCGCCGCGGATACAGGGTGAACGCCACCCTGGCAATCTCCCGGAACGAAATCGTCTCGCGCTGACGCACTTTGAGCGGACGACCGGCCGGCTGCGGCAGCGGCTTGACGGTGTCCCGCTGCACCTCCTGCTCGATTTCGCCGACGACGCGCTCGGCTTCTTCCGCGCGGCCGTGGATGAACAGCCACCGGGGGCTTTCCGGAACGTTGCGCCGGACGAGCAAGACGAAGATGCCGAAGATCGCGCCGACGCCGAACGCGAGCCGCCAGCCGATGTTGGCCGGGAAGTTCGAGGTGTCCAGCAGGACTAGCGCGCCGGCCGCGCCCGCGGCCGAACCGAGCCAGTAGGTGCCGTTGATGATCAGGTCCACGCGACCGCGCACGCGGGCGGGGATCAACTCGTCGATCGCCGAGTTGATCGCGGCGTATTCGCCACCGATGCCGGAGCCGGTGAAGAAGCGGGCAACGAAGAAATACCAAGGCGCAAAGGCGAATGCGGTCGCGACGGTGGCGATCAGGTACACCGCGAGGGTCAGGATGAACAGGTTGCGCCGGCCGAAGCGGTCCGTCAGGTGGCCGAAGAACAGCGCACCCAGGCAGGCCCCGCCGATGTAGAAGGCGGCGGCCATCCCGATCTGCGCCGGGGTGAGTCCGAGGCCGCTGCCCTTCTCGGTGAGGCGGGACGACACGTTGCCGACCATGGTGACCTCGAGCCCGTCGAGGATCCAGACCCCACCGAGACCGATGACGACGCGCCAGTGAAACTTCGACCAGGGCAGCCGGTCCAGCCGTGCCGGCACATGGGTGGTGATGGTTCCGGTTTGCACGCCCGCGCTCATCTGACTCCTATCTGGGTGAGCACAGAATTACCCACCCACGCGGTACGGCAAGCCTCAATCCCGGTCCGGGCGCGACTCCTCGGGGGTCCAGGCCGGTGGCTGGCCGGGCTGACCCGGGAAAAGGTAGTCGATGAAAGCCGCGGCGGTGGGTTGGGGTTCGTGGTTGGCCAGCCCGGGTCGCTCGTTGGCTTCGATGAAGGCGTACTCGGCGCCGGTCACGTCGGGGACGAGCAGGTCGATGCCCGTCACCGGGATGCCGATCGCCTCGGCCGCGGCCACCGCCACGCGACACAGTTCCTGGTTGACCACCGCGGTGACGTCGTGAATGGTGCCGCCCTGGTGCAGGTTCGCGGTGCGCCGGACGCGGAGCCGGGTTCCCTGGGGCAGCACGTCATCCAGCGTCCAGCCGGCCTCGGCGACCGTCGCCTCGGTGAGATCGTCGATCGGGATCTTGGACTCGCCACCGGTGGCCGCGGAACGCCGCCGGCTTTCGGCGGCGATCAGGTCCCGGATGCTGTGCTCCCCCGTGCCGATGATCTCGGGCGGCAACCGCAGCGCGGCGGCCACCACCCGGCCGTCGATCACCACGAGCCGAAGGTCGTCGCCGGCCACCCGCTCCTCGATCAACACCTCCGGGTAGTGCTGCCGCGCCCGCGCGACGGCCGCGGCCAGCTCGTCGGGCCCCTTTTCGGCGGGTATGCCCACGGTGATGCCCTTGCCCTGCTCCCCGCGGGTCGGTTTGACGACGACCTCCCCGACCTCCTGCAGGAATGCGTAGTCGCCATCGTCGAAGGTGGCCAGGCGGGCGCGCGGGACGGTGATGCCCGCCTCGGAGACCAGCCGGCGCGTCAAACGCTTGTCGTCGCAACGGCACATCGCGACCGCCGAGGTGAACTCGGACAGCGATTCGCGGGTGATCACGCTGCGACCGCCGTGGGTGAGCCGCATCTCCCCGGTCTCGGCGTCGAGGACCTCGACCCAGATCCCACGGCGCATCGCCTCGTCGGCGATGATCCGGGCGTAGGGGTTGAGATCCTCGACCGTTTCCGGCGGTGACGTGAACAAGGGCTCGTTGATCGCGTTCTTCCGCTTGATCGCCAGCACCGGAACGCGGACGAAGCCCAGCTTTTCGTAGAGGCCGATGGCAGCGGCGTTGTCGTGCGCCACCGACAGATCCATGTAGGCGCGGCCGGCGCGGCGGAAGTGGTCGGCCAGCGCCCGGGTCAGCGCCTCGCCCACCCCGGGCAGCGCCGCGGCGGGATCGACGGCCAGGGTCCACAAACTCGACCCTTCCTCCGGATCGGAGAAGAGCAACTCGTGGTCGACGCCGGTCACCGTGCCCACCACCGCGCCGTCGTCGTCGCGCACGGCGACCAGGTACGTCACTGCCTCCGCGTGCAGATGGTTGTCCCAGATCGTCTCGACCGGCGCCGGCACCATGCCGCAGCGCACAAAAACCCGGTTCATCGCGTCGGCGTCGGCCGGGTCGTTGAGGGTGCGCACCGTGACGCCGATCGGCGTCGGCACCGACTCTTCATCGTCCGGGTGGAAGCGCAGTCGATAGGTGTGGCTGGGGTCGATGAACAGCTCGGTCGGCGCACCGGCGACCACCACATGGGACTCGCGCGCGTAGATGCAGATGTCGCGCCGGCCCGGCACCTCCCGCCGCAGCGTCTCGGCCAGGGTGTCCGCATCCGCGAAGGTCTGGCCGAAAATGAGCCTGCCCCAACCCATTTCGAGCTCGACGTCCTTGGCCATCGCGTCGACCAGCTCGGGCGGCGACGCGTCGTGCAGGCCCATGGTGATGGCCTCGGTGTGGTCGTCGGAGGGGTCGACGGCGGTCACGCGGCCTGCCCGGTCACGCCGTGACGCTGCAACCACAGCTCCAGCAGGGCGATCTGCCAGAGCTCGTTGCCGCGCAGGGGGGTGAGCTTGCCGTTCGGGTCCGCCAGCAGGGCGTCGACGGCTTCGGCGTTGAACAGCCCGCGCTCCTTGGCCACCGGCGCGTAGAGGGCGTCGCGAACCAGATCGAGGTAAGGCCCCTCGAGGTGGGTCAGCGCGGGCACCGGGAAGTAGCCCTTGGGCCGGTCGATGACCTCCGCGGGAATCACCCGTCGCGCAGCCTGTTTCAGCACGCCCTTGCCCTCGTGGGCGATCTTCAACTCCGGCGGGCAGCTCGCCGCCAGCTCGACCAGCTCGTGGTCGAGGAAGGGCACCCGCCCCTCCAGCCCCCAGGCCATCGTCATGTTGTCCACCCGCTTCACCGGGTCGTCGACGAGCATCACCGTGGTGTCCAGCCGAAGCGCGCGGTCGATGCCCGTTTCGGCGCCGGCGCGCGCGAAGTGCTCGGCCACGAAGCGCCGGCTGGGGTCGCCGTCGGCGAAGTACGCCGGACCGACCAGGCCCGCCAGCTCCGCCGAATCGCGATCGAAGAAGGCGCCGCGGTACTCGGCGACTGCCCCCTGCAGCGTCGCGGCCGCCGGGGAACCCATCGGCGGGTACCAGTGGTAGCCGGCGAACACCTCGTCGGCGCCCTGGCCCGACTGCACCACCTTGACGTGCCGCGCGACCTCCTGGCTGAGCAGGTAGAAGGCCACGCAGTCGTGGCTGACCATCGGCTCGCTCATCGCGCCGATCGCGCCGTCGAGGGCGGGCAGCATCCGGTCGGTGCCGATGCGGATCTGGTGGTGGTCGGTGTCGAACCGTTCGGCGATGATGTCCGACCATTGGAACTCGTCACCCCGCACGCCACCGGCCGACTCGAAGCCGATGGAGAAGGTCGACAGCCCGTGCTGACCGGCCTCGGCGAGCAGCCCGACGATCAGGCTGGAGTCGACGCCGCCGGAGAGCAGGCAGCCGACCGGCACGTCGGCGACGAGCCGGCGCTCGACCGCGACCCGCAGTGCGGACAGCACCGCGTCCTCCCAGTCGCGCTCGGACCAGTCGGCGCGGTCGTCTCGCCGGGTGAAGTCGGGCGTCCAGTAGGTGGTGGTGGCGCGCCTGCCGTCGGGCTCGATGGCGACGAGCGAGCCGGGCGGGACCTTGCGCACCCCGCGCAGGATCGTCAGCGGCGCCGGCACCACGGAGTGGAATGTCATGTAGTGGTGCAGCGCGACCGGGTCGATCCGGGTGTCCACGCCGCCGCCGGCCAGCAGGGCCGGCAGGGCTGAGGCGAACCGGACCCGCTGCGCGTCCTCGGTGAGGTACAGCGGTTTGATGCCGAGCCGGTCGCGCCCCAGCAGCACCCGGCCGCTGTCCCGTTCGACGATGGCGAAGGCGAACATCCCGTGCAGGTGGCTGACGAAGTCGTCGCCCCAGCGGTGATAGGCCTTCAGCAGGACCTCGGTGTCGCTGTGCGAGAAAAACCGGTAGCCGTGCCCGGTGAGCTCGCGCCGCAGCTCCTTGTAGTTGTAGATGCAGCCGTTCCACGCGATCGTCAGGCCGAGTTCCGCGTCGACCATCGGCTGGGCGCCGGCTTCGGTCAGGTCGATGATTTTGAGGCGGCGATGGCCGAGGGCGGCCCGGCCCTGTGACCAGGCCCCCGCCGCGTCCGGGCCCCTGGGCGCCATCACGGCGGCCATCGCCGATACCGCCGCTAGATCGGGGACCCGGCCGTCGAGTCGAACCTCACCGGTGAGTCCACACACTCCTTTGACCCTACCGGGACGCGTTCTGGCTCGTACAGTGCGGCCAAGGCGATGGGTAGCCAACGCCGACCCGGTTCTGCCGTTTTCGTTTCCCGGATAGGGCCGCACCGCTTATCGTTTCCTGGACCACAGTTTGCTGGGAGGCTGATGTGGACGGGACGCCGTTCGGCCGGTACCGCTCGACCGCTCCGCTCCACCGACACGCCTGGCCGCGCTGATGCTCACCGGCGACTCGCTGCGGATCCTGCAATGGGATCGGCGGATGCCGCTCAACTTCGACCTCGGTCCGCTGCACGTGCACCTGTACGCGCGATCGGTGTTCTTCATGTGGGTCACCGTGGTGATCCTGCTGGTCGCCGGCGTCGCGGTGTTCGCGTCGCGCAGGCGGGAGCTGATCCGGCGTTGGACGACGTGGGTGATGATCGCCCCGGTGGTCGGCATCCCGATCTGGATCGGCCGGGGAACCACCGCCGCGCTGGCCGCCGCGCTGGCCGTGGTGGCGGTGTTCGAGTATGCGCGGTTGGTCAAGCTCGGTAAGGTCGACACCTATCTGCTGCTGGGCCTGGCGGTGCTGTATCCGCTCGCGGCGTGGCTGCACCCGCCGCTGCTGCGCCTGGCGCCGATCGTCGTGCTGGCGTGCGCCCTGCCGTCGGTGTTCGGCGGCGACGTCGAGAACGGCAGCAGGCGCACCACGTTCACCGCGTTCGGTTCGGTGTGGATCTGCTGGTCTCTGGCGCACCTGGTGACGCTGTGGTCGGACGCCTACCTGGTGTGCTTCGCGGCGGCGGCCACCGACGTCGCGGCCTGGTGCGGCGGCAAGGGGCTGCGGTTCTTCGGGTGGGCCCGAAAGCCCTTGTCCCCCTTGAGCCCGAACAAGACGGTCGGCGGCCTGGTCGGCGCGGTCGTCGGTGCGTTTCTCGTGTTGATGCTGCTGGGAACGGTCACCGTCGGACTGTGGGTCGCGGTGGCGTTCGGCGGCGTGCTCGGGGACCTGGTCGAGTCGATGGTCAAGCGGCAGGCCCAGGTCAAAGACGCGGGCACGTGGTTGCCCGGCTTCGGCGGCCTGCTCGACCGGATCGACTCGTTACTGCTGGTTCTCCCGCTGGCGTATCTGCTGGCTTAGGGGCCGCTCATGCCGCGGCCGCCAGCCGCAGCGGCTGCGACGCCGAGCCGTCCCGCAGCGCCATCACCTGCGCCCGCAGCTCCGACGCCGACGTGCCGGCCGGGTCAACCGGGTCGCCGATGTGGACCCGCATGGCCGCGTGGGAGATGAAGCCGGCGCCCTTGGGGAGCACCTCGGCGGTGCCCAGCACGGCGACCGGAACGAGCGGGACGCCGCAATCACGCGCCAAGCGCAGCGCGCCGGAACGGAATTCGCCGACGGTCCCGTCCGTCGAGCGGGTGCCCTCCGGGTAGATGACGACGGTGCGCCCGGCCTCGAGCGCCGGACGCGCGGCGGCCAGCAACTGGGCGTAGGTGTCGGAGCCGGATCGCCGCACCGGCAGCACGCCGATCAGCGAGGACGCCACGAAACGGCGCACCGGCACGTCGAACCAGTAGTCCGCCGCCGCGGCGAACACCGGCTGGGCGCCGGCGGGCAGCGCGGCCAGCAGCACCGCGGTGTCGGCGTGCGACGAGTGGTTGGCCACCACCACGCAGCCACCCGACACGCGCCACCGCCCGGTGACGGTCAGCCCGCCGGAGACGGCGCACACCGCCCGCCACAGCCGGTGGCGCAGCACGCCGGTGATCCGGGTCGCGGTCATGACGCCGGCACCTCGCCGTCGCGCTTGGCCGTCAGCTCACGGTGCGCCGCCCGCAGCCGCAGCGCGGCGGTGATCAGCGAACCGTTCACCAGCTGGGTGCAGACCACGGGCAGGATGACCGGGAACGCGGTGGCCAGCAACACGAACACGCAGCGTTCGGTCTTGCCGAGCGGTCCGCCGTTGCGCCGCGGCGCTCCGGCCGCCGCGCCGGCCAGCGACGCGAAGGTCGGCAGCGTCGCGGCCAGCGCGGCCACCAGCACCATGAGCACCGGCCAGGACAAGAAATGCAGCCCGGGCCCGCGCTGCCGCGCCGCCCACACCGCCAGGCCGGCGAAAGTCAGCAGGTCCGAGGCCCGGTCACCGATTTCGTTGACGACGAATCCCCATGGCCGGCTCACGCCGCGGGCGCGAGCGACCGCACCGTCGAGATTGGCCCCGGCCAGCCGCAGCGCGAGGAACAGGGCCGCCAGCGGCCACCATCCCAGCGCGACCGTAACGCCTGCCGCGCCCGCCGCCACGACCCCGCCCGCGGTGAACACATCCGGCGAGATGCGCCGGGCGACGGCGACGTTCACGATCGGTGTCAGCCGGCGGGTGTACCACGGCTTCAGCGCGTAGAGGCCCTGCCATTTCCGGGGAGCGCGTTCGAGCGCTGCCGTGGGCCGCGGGACCACCGCGGTGGTGAGGACATTGACGCGGGGAAGCGTGGCCGTGTCCGTCGACCCGAGCGCCCGCGATCCCGTCGTACAGCAACCGCGGTGGGCGATGCGGGGCTCGCTCGCGGCGGTCAGCGTGCTGACGGTCCGCGTGCGCAGCGTCGGCGCGTTGTCGAGGTCGGCGGTCACGGGGAGTTTCCTCTCGATGAATGGTCTGTGGTTGTGTGCCAGTCGACCCGGTTCGCTCGGCTACCGGTCCCAACATCTCGGACCACGGACGCGCGGTGGGCCGCTCGCATCGGTAAGAGCCACCGCTCCCCCGCGGTCGGACACTTTCTTGCGGAACGGTCGCTGTGACCGGCAGCACAAACGGTGCTCCCCGCCGCTTGCCGCTTGATCGCGAAGTTCTTGCGGAATTCTTGCGGCCGCTCGGCGAGAGGAATGTCTGGATTTCAGCTAGCGTTCAACCAGGTCGTTCTTGACTCGCACCCGTTTCACCCGCATCGAAGGACGCATGGCCCGGACAGACATCGGTCGCGCGAAGTGGCCGGCGCTCGGCGCGATCCTGCTGTCGGCCGCCGGGGTGTTCTGCGCGGCGCCGGCGATCGGCGATCCGACCGACGATGCGTTCGTCTCGGCGCTCGCGAAGAACGGGATCACCATGTCCGACCGCAACGCCGAGGTGTCGTTGGGGCATACCGTGTGCGCCGGATTCGATCAGGGTCAACCCTCAACCGAGGTGGCGATGAGGATCGTCAGGGAAACCCCGCTCTCGCCGAAACAAGCCGGTTACTTCGTCGGCGTTTCGGTGGCCGCCTACTGCCCGCAATATCGGGGCAAGACCGACAATTCGTTCAATTGGGCGGTGCCGTTTCCCCCGATGATGTGAGGCGCGTCTTACCTGAGGTGTGGTCGAGTTATTTTTGCATGGACGCCATTCGTCCGCGCGAAGAGGAACCATGGCCCATTCGAGGGTAGGTGCACCTGCGCGGATTCTCGTCGCGATCCTGCTGGGCGCCGCCGCGGCGCTCACCGCAACTCCGGCAGCCGCCGATCAGGCCGACGATGACTTCGTGGCGGCGCTTGTGGGCCAAGGGATTCCGGTGCCTGACGCCAACGCCGCGGTCCAGGAAGGCCGCATCATGTGCACCCTGCTCGACCAGGGCACAACCCGGCCCCTGCTCTTGCTGCGGCTGATGCGGGACACGAATCTCTCCGCAAGGCAGGCCGGTTTTTTCCTGGGCATTTCGACGGCGGCGTATTGCCCGCAATATCGGGTCACGGTGAGCGAATAGGTTCAGCGGCCACGCACTCCGCCGTCGACGACTTTCACCGGCTTGTGCGGAAAACGGCGTTCGGCGTGCGCCTTTGCCCGCGAGTTCGGCAGCACGTACAACGTTTCCCTCTTGTCCTGCAACGGCTTCAGCACCAGGTCCATGAACCCCTTGCGGTTGTCGAGGTACGGCTCGATCACGTCCTCTCCGGCCGGGCACACCGCCAGGCAATAGGCGGCCTTGTAATTGGGCTTGAACGACAGGCTCTGCCACATTGAGGCGTTCTCCGAATCGCTTACCCGCGAACGAAAGTCCGCCGCGTCGGCGCTGTCTGCGACGGTCTGCACCCAATCGGTGAACCCGCCCATGAACTCGCGATAGTTGTGCACCGAACAGGAGACGAAGTCGAAGTCGCCGTCCTTGCCGATCGCGCCGACGGGGCACGCGGCCACACACAACTTGCACTCCAGACAGGGGCTGTAGTCCAGCGGCCGGCCGTAGGCACTGATCGGCGCGTCGACCAGGATCGTCCCGAGCAGGATGAAGTTGCCGAACTTCGGATGAATCACGTTGCGGTGGATGCCCATCACGCCAAGGCCCGCGGCCACGGCGACGGGCTTGTGCGCCACGACCCAGATCCGGCCGGGGAAGTTGTCCATATCCATCGGGAAGGTCGCCGAGGGGTTCAGCGCCCGGTAGCCGACGTCCTGCAGCCGGCGCACGATGCGGTGAGCCGCCTCGTTGAGCACCTCGCCGCTGCGGTGGAACTCCTGATTTGCCACGCTGCGCGCCGTCGATCGGACGTTGTCGCGGTTCATCTTGACGACCAGCGAGATGTAGCTCTTGGCTCCGGGCAGCGCGGCCTCAACGTGTTCGACCTCGGATGCGAGGTCGGGATTGTCGACACTGGCGAACGCGACGTCGTCGACGCCGGCGTCCAGGCAAATCTCGCGCAGCCACTCGGCGTCCAGCGCACCGGGCCGCCGCCTGGTGCGCGAGCGCACCCGGCGCACGGTGGGGTGGTCGGCCAGCCGCCGGGGAAGTTTTTCCGCCATGCTGAGTATGGTACATAATACCCAGGAGTGCGCGCTGAGTGCCCGTGGCGTCCCGTTTATGAACGGCGTTTGACTTCGCTGTGAACGCATGCGAGCCTGTCGCCGTGATCGAGTTGAGCGAGCAGCAGATCATCGACGGGGTGGCCGGTCGATTGACCAGGAAATATCCAAGCATTTCGGCAGATACCGTGAGTGCGGTCGTGCGGCACATCCATGCCCGCTTCGACGGCAGGCCGGTCCGCGAGTACATACCGCTTCTCGTCGAGCGGTTCGCGGCGCAGGACCTGGAACTGCTGGCGTTGACGCCCGAAGACGAGGCTGATCAGGCCATCGCGGTTTGACCGCCCGGCGCGCGCGACCCCCGCACCGTGGGGCCGCCGGCGCACACGGCCAGATGCCCAGCAAGCCAGGCGATTTCAGCCCGGACCCTTGTTCGGTCTCGTGGCGGCCCGGCCACGCGCCCTGCATTCGGCGCCACCGGGGGTTACGATCCGTACACGGTCACCTACCCCTCCACATGCCAATCTGTGTTGACTCTGCGGGCCGCTGAGAAGGCCCCAGGGCAGCTTTGTCGGATGCGCGGTCTGACCGTGTGCAACCCATGGTCGCCGATCCCTTTCGCGGCTTTGGCGGATCGTTTGCGATCAACACCCGCCCCCCTCATTTCGGAAGGTGCCCGGCATGTATCGCCAAATCCTTGATCCCGTCGCCCATTCGCTGGCCTGGAGCTCGCTGGTGGCCGTCCTGCCGCTGGCCACGCTCTTCGTGATGCTTGGCGTCTTGCGGATCAGGGCCTGGCTGGCATCGGTGGTGTCCCTCGCGGTCGCGATCGCGATCGCGACCGCGGTCTACGCGATGCCCATCGGGCAGGCCGTGCTGGCGGGCAGCGAAGGCGCGGTCTTCGGATTCTTCCCGATCCTCTGGATCGTGATCAACGCGATCTGGGTTTACCAGATGACGGTCGAGACAGGCCATTTCGATGTGCTGCGGCGCAGTTTCGCTACCGTCAGCGAGGATCACCGCATTCAGGCGATCATCATCGCGTTTTCCTTCGGCGCGTTGCTCGAAGCGCTGGCCGGATTCGGCACGCCGGTCGCGGTGACCTCCGTGATGCTGCTCGCCTTGGGCTTCAAACCGCTCAAGGCGGCGGTCCTTGCGCTCGTCGCCAACACCGCGCCGGTCGCATACGGGGCGATGGCGACACCGATCATCACCCTTGCCAAGACGTCCGGATTGCCGACCGACACGCTCGGCGCCATGGTCGGGCGGCAAACCCCGATCCTGGCCGTCTTCGTCCCCTTGGCGCTCGTCGCCATCGCCGACGGGGCGCGCGGCGTGCGCGAAACATGGCTCACCGCCCTCACCGGCGGCGTGGTTTTCGGCCTCGGCCAATACGCCACCTCGAACTTCTTGTCTGTGCCGCTGGCCGACGTGATCGCCTCCCTGCTTTCCGCCGGCGCCGTGGTGGCGATGGTGCGCGTGCGGCCGCCGCAGGCCGAACACACGCGCGCCATGGTCTCCGCGGGCGCCGGTGCCGATGCGCCGCCCCCCGAGGAGGGTGAGGATGCCGACTCACGCGGCGACGTGCTCCGCGCCTACGCGCCCTACGCGATCATCATCGCCGTCTTCGTGATCTGCCAGATCTCTGCGGTGAAGAAGCTGCTCGATCACGCCACCTTCACCGTGCACTGGCCGGGACTGCATCTCTACACGGCCAAGGGCACCGCGTCGGCGCTGCCCAACTTCACCTTCAACCTGCTCACCACGCCGGGCACCCAGATGCTCGTCGCGGGCGTCCTCACCATGTTGGCGCTGCGGCTGTCGCCGATCAGGGCGCACAGCGCGTACGCCGCGACGCTGCATCAGCTGCGCTGGGCCATCGTCACCGTGATGTCCGTGCTCGCACTGGCTTTCGTGATGAACGCGTCCGGACAGACCATCACGCTGGGCACCTGGATGGCCGGCACCGGCGGCGCGTTCGCGGTTATCTCCCCGATACTCGGCTGGCTCGGTGTGGCAGTGACCGGATCGGACACCTCGTCGAATTCTCTGTTCGGCGCGCTGCAGGTCACCGCGGCTGCCAAGGCGGGGCTGTCGCCGGTGTTGATGGCCGCCGGCAACAGCTCCGGCGGCGTGCTCGGCAAAATGATCTCGCCGCAGAACCTCGCGATCGGTGCTGCGGCGGTCGGGGTGCACGGCAAAGAGGGCGACATCTTCCGCCGCGTGTTCATCTGGAGCCTGGTGTTCCTGGCATTCATCTGCGTCCTGTCGGGACTGCAGGCCTCGCTGCTGTCCTGGATGGTGCCCTGAATTCCGATGCAGGTGTCGTCGGGCGAACTCAGCCCGGTGTGACGACGTTGTCGGTGCCCCTGATCGAGATCCGTGGCGTCCCGGCGCGGTAGACCACCCGGTTTCCGGAGCCATCCGTGTCGATCGCGTCCGCGTTGTCGGCGACCACTTTGTTGTGCGAGCCCCTGACGATGAGCTGCGAGCAGTGGCCGGCCACGTAGGCCGCGTTTGCGTTGCCGGCAATTGTCAGTTCGGCGCGATCGCAGACCACCGTGAACCTGGCGTGGCTGGGCTCCTCGGTCAGGTTTCCACCCGGAACCACGGTGAGCGCCCCCGACAGGTCCGCGGTGGGTTCCGCAGCAGCCGAGGACGTGGCCGGCGCCGGATGCCTCTCGGCCCGGTAGGGATGGAGCACGAGGATGGCGAACAGCAAGGCGAAGGGCGCCAAGGCGATGAGCCAGATGGTGCCGAATCGCCGACGGCGCAGGAGGTCGTACTGGGAACCCGGCTCGTCTCCGGCCGGAACAGACTCCGGCGGGCCGGCTGAAGCGTCAGCGAGCCGCCGTTCCAACTCCCTGATTCGCTTTTCGGGATCGTCGGAGTCCATAACGGGCATGGTCCCACAACTTGCCCTTGGGTTGCCCTCGGGAGCGCCGGGCTCGGGCGCCGACCCACAGCCGGCCGCCGCTTGCCGGCGCGCGATCGGTCGTCGCGCTCGGACCGGGTCCGGCCGTGAAAACACCTGTGCCGCTTGAGGAAACGATCCCGCAGGGCCTCGGGTTCGAGTGCGGAGCCGCCCCCGCTCGCCGCTCACTATCGCCATCCGGGCCCCTTTCGTCGGGCATCGGAGCGATAAGAAATGGAAAAGATTGCCACAGGCGTTGCGCACGCCACTAAGCTGCTGTTCGTGGGCAGAGGTGTGTTAGCCGTCGGCAGGAGCCGCTGGCTGGCATTGGCGGCCTCCCTTGTGGTGTCGGCCGCGATCGTCTACGCCCAGGGCGCCAAGCCCCTGCACGCCGAAAGCGCCAAACCGCCCTGCTGCGTGGACAACCCGGCTCCCGGCCCGGCGGCACCGGCGTCCGGCCCCGCCGCCCCGCCGTCCATGGTGGCCGGCGCGCCGCCCGCAGCCGCGGCCGCCCCGCCGCAGATCGCCACCCCGGCCGAGGTGGAAAAGCTGGCGGCAGGTGCTCCCGCCGCTGCCCAGCAATTCCTGTTCCCGTTGTCCCCCGGTGTCGCGTCGGAACAGCGGTTGCAGGTGAAGACCATCTGGGCGGCGCGCGCCATCAGCGTGCTGTTCCCTGAGATCACCACGATCTACGGGTACCGGGAGGATCCGTTGCCGTGGCATCCCAACGGCTTGGCGATCGACGTGATGATTCCCAACCACGCCTCCCCTGAGGGCATCCAGCTGGGCAACGAGATCGCCGGGTACGCATTGGCGAATGCGAAAAGGTGGGGAATCAACCACGTGATCTGGCGGCAGAAGATCTATCCGGGCGTCGGCTCGCCGAGCTGGACCGCGGATTACGGCAACGAAACCCTCAACCACTACGACCACGTCCACATCGCCACCAACGGCGGCGGGTACCCCACCGGGCACGAGACTTATTACATCGGGTCGATGACCCCGGCGCCGCCACAGTGATTCATTGACGGGGAGAGCCCCAATCCCGGCCGACCTCAAGGATCCTCCAAGGCCTCACCCCCAAGCTGCGGATGACCCGTCGCGCGTTGCGGCAGGAGTCATTCCGGGCGAAGGAACGAGGACGACATGACACAGGTAACCGACCCCCGTGGCGCCGTGTGGTCCGTGCGCCGGCGCCGGTGGTATCGCTTGTCCGCTTGGATGTTCACCGACTCCGGGGGCGTCAGCCCCGCGACATTGGTCACCAGCGTGGTGGTCATCGGGTTGTGGTGGCCCTTCTGGTTTGTGGCGCATTGGCTCGGTTTGCCGTGGCGGATCGTGATCAAGCGCGACGGCCACACGGTGGGCGAAGAGCGCGTGCGCGGCTGGGGTCGGTCGCGTCGGCGCATCCGGGAGATCCTGGCGGCGGCGACCGCGGGAACGCCGCGGCCGCAAGGCCTTAGCGAACCGGCCTAACCGAGCAGGCCCAGCAGGCCACCGGTGAGCACCGGGGGCACGGTCAGTTGGCCCCCGCCGAGGCTCGCGGGCAGGGTCAGCACGCCACCGGTGAGAATCGAGGGGATGCCGACGTCCCCACCGCCGGCGACCGGCGGCAAGGTCAGCACGCCGCCGGTGAGAATCGAGGGGATGCCGACGTTTCCGCCGCCGGCGATGGGCGGCAACGTCAACAAGCCGCCGGTGAGGAGCGACGGCACGCTCAGCTGCCCACCGCCCAGCATCGGAGGCAGCGTCACCGCGCCGCCGTTGACGATCGCGCTCACGACACTGGTGATCGGCGGCACGGTATAGATGCCACCGCCGAGGCTCGAGGGCAGACTCAGCAGGCCACCGGTGAGGATCGAGGGCAGGCTCAGGATTCCGCCGCCGAGCGATGCGGGCAGGTTCAGCACACCGCCGGTCAGGATCGACGGCACGTCCAGCTCCCCGCCGCCCAGGAAGGAAGGCAGGGCCACCACGCCGCCGTTGATGATGGGGCTTATGGCGCTGACAACGGCGGGACCGACGCTGGACAGCGGCGGCACGGTCAATTGCGCGCCACCGAGTACCGGTGGCAGAGTCAGCGCACCGCCCGCGATGAGCGACGGCACGCTCAGCACGCCACCGCCCAGGATCGGCGGCAGGCTCACCACACCACCGTCCAGCGACAGGCTTGCGCTGCCGCCCAGGATCGACGACAGGCTCAGGTCGGCGGCGGCGGCACTGTGGATCGACTGCCCGAGCACTCCCTGGACGGGCGCGTTGATGGCGCCCATCGCGGCGGCCGCGGCGTTGGCCACCTCAGTGCTGAGGTAGGCGTCCGCGCCCGCCTTGATCAAACCGACGAACTCCCCGTGGAACGCGCTGGCTTGGGCGTTGAGGGTTTGGAAATCCTGACCGAAATCGTTGAACATCGCTGCGACCAAGGCCGAGACCTCGTCCTGTGCCGCCGCGGCCACCGCGGTCGTGGGCGCCGCGGCCGATGCGGCGGACCCGGCCAACAACGAGCGAATGCCTGCCAGATCGCGAGCCGCCGCCGCCACCTCGTCTGGTGCGGTCACCAGATATGACACATGCGCCTCCAGTTCGATCGGATGCGATGGTCGCCCGACGACCTAAGTGACATGACTCTAATGGGAAAGGCACAAAATAGCCACGAAAATTCGCCTTTTCAGCAATTGGCAACCCGAATGGAATGTCTTTGTCGAGTCATAGGGCCTTTAGCGCCAATTCACGAAGTCCATCGCGCCTCATTGGGCGGTCCAACCGCCGTCGATCGAATAGCTTGCGCCGGTGATGGTGGCGGCCGCGTCGCCGGCCAGGAAGACCGCGAGGGCGCCAATGTCTTCGGGAGTCGTGTAGCGGGACATCGGCTGCTTTTCGGCAACAAATTCTTGCTTGGCCTCGTCAAAGGGCTTGCCCGTCGCGGCGGCGCGCGCCTCGACCTGCTTGGCCACCAGAGGTGTCATCACCCATCCGGGGCTGATCGCGTTGCACGTGACGCCGTGGTCGGCGGTTTCGATTGCGACCACCTTCGTCAGTCCGATTATCCCGTGCTTGGCCGCGACATACGCCGCCTTCCCCGCGCTGGCAACAAGGCCGTGCGCCGAGGCGATATTGATTATTCGACCCCAGCCACGGCCTTTCATCCCCGGCAGTGCACACCGACAAGTGTGAAAAGCGGCCGACAAATTCGTGGCAATCACGGCGTCCCACTTCTCGACCGGGAAGTCCTCCACCTCCGCCACGAACTGGATGCCCGCATTGTTGACGAGGACATCGATTGCTCCGAAGGTCTTTTCTGCGCCGCCGATCATGCCGGCGATCTCGTCCGGCTTGGTCACGTCCGCGCCCGAATAGGCCGCCGCCACCCCGAAATCCTGCTCGATGCCGCGTCGTTGCTCCTCCACGGCCTCCGGTTCGCCGAAGCCGTTGAGGGTCACGTTCGCGCCCTCCGCGGCGAAGGCGCGGGCGATGCCCAGACCGATACCCGACGTCGACCCTGTTACGAGAACAGACTTGCCGCGGATCATCAGCTGTCGGCGCGTCGGTGCTCGGCGGGCGGCGCGGACTCGGTGGCGACCAGCTCGGTCAGACCGCTGATGTTGAGAATCGGCATCAGGAGGGGGTGGGCGACGAGGCGGATGTCGTCGGCGCGGGCGAACAGGGCGTTGATGGCGGCGCTGTCCAGGTACTCCACGGCGCTGAGGTCGACGGTGAGAGGTTCGCCGCTGCCGCCGGCTTCATTGCTGGCGGTGCTGAGGGCCTGGTTGAAGGCGTCGATGTTGCTCAGGTCGATTTCCCCCGCGGCGATCAGCACGAGATTCCCGTCGTTGCGGCGCGCGGTGTCGAGGGTGAGGGGCGTGGTCATCCGGTGATCCTCGCGGATAGGTGAACTGTGGTGCCCGCGGCGCCGGGCCTGATGGTGACGTCCTGCATGAGCCCTCGCATGAGCGTGATACCCCGGCCGCGATTGGCTTCGGCGGCCGGTTGCGGAGGCTTCCACGAGCCGGTGTCGGTGATGGTCAACTGCACCTGGTCTACCAGTGCGGTCGCGCCCAGGACAATCGTGCCCTCCGGGGTGTGGCGGTGACCGTGTTCGATGGCGTTGGCGACGGCTTCCCCGGCCGCGACGAGCACGTCCACGGTCTGGTCCGGGTCCACCCTGGCCTGGGTCAGCCAGGTGCGCAATGCGGTGCGGGCGGGGGCAAGCTGGCTGACGTCCGCGGGGAACTTCAGCTCCAGCGGGGCGGGATGGCGGTAGAGGAGAAGGACCACGTCGTCCTGATATCCGCCGCTCGGCGCGAGGCCCGACATGATCTGGTTCGCCAAGTCATCGAGCGTGGAGGTGCGGCCCTCCTGGAGCAGGGTGGCGGCGCGGGAGATGCCGTGGTGCAGGGCGCTGCGGCGACGTTCGACCAGGCCGTCGGTATAGAGCAACAGGGTCGCTCGCGCCGGGATCGTCACCCGGGCTTCCGGGCGGGGCCAGTTGGATCGCACCCCCAGGGCGATGGTGTGGCCGCCGTCGAGCGTCCGGGCGGTGCCGTCGGCGTGGACCAGGATGGGCGGCGGGTGACCCGCGCTGGAGTACACCAGCTCGCCGGTTGCGCGGTCGAGCACCGCGCAGACGGCGGTGGTGCATTGCGCGCCGGGCAGCCGCGCGGCGAAGCGGTCCATCCCGGCGAGGGCGGCGGCCGGGCTGGGGTTGTCGAACAGCAGCGCCCGGCAGGCGCTGCGCATCTGCCCCATCACGGTGGCGGCGGCGAGGCCGTGGCCGACGCAGTCGCCGACGATCAACGCGATGCGGCCGTCGTCCAGATCGACGATGTCGAACCAGTCACCGCCCACCTGCAGGGGCGCGCTTGCGGCCTGGTAGCGCACCGCGAACCCATGCGGCAGGTCGGCGGGACCGAGGATCGCGTGCTGCAACGCCAGGGCGGTCTCGCGCTGTTGATCCACCTGGTGCACGCGCTGCAGGCCCTGGCCCAGCCGACCCGCCAGCACGGTGAGCAAGGTCTGGTCCTCGAGGGTGAACGGGCGCTGCTCGGCCAGATCCATCCAGACGACGAGCACGCCTTCGGGATGCTGCAGGGCGATGCCGGCCGTCCCGGGCGTGGTCGCGTTGGGGGTGAGTAGATCGCCGTCGCGCAATGCGGCGAGCATCTGTCGCGTAGCCGTGGGCAGGTCGGCCCACTGGGTGGCCTCGCCGACGGACACCACTTGTGGTGCGCTGTAGGCGGTTTCAGCGGAGCTACCGTGGGCCGGGAAGGTAACGGCCAGAACGCGGCGCGCCCGCCACAGCCGTCGCAGTTCCTCGGCGACGGCTTGCAGTGCGTCGTCGACGGTGTCGGCTTGGGCGAGTTCCTGGTTGAGCGCGTGTTCGCGGCCCGCGGCCAGCGCCAAGGCAATCGAGGCGTGGCGGGCGAAATCACTGACCAGTTCGAGGTAATCGTTGCCGAACGGCGGCTGTTGCGGGTGGCGCGCGACCGCGATCACACCGAGCACCCTTTCGTCGGCAATCAGCGGCATGACGATCGCCGACCGTTCACCTACGTCGGTGAACCCCTCGATCGGATACTGGAAGGACTCGGTGATCAGCGGCAGACCCCGGCGGGCAACCCCGCCCGTGGTGGAGCCCTTCATCGGTACCTGCCGGCCGATCACCTCCGAGGAGTAGCGGCCCGCCGTCGCGGCCACTACCAGCGTGTCGACTTCATCGGCGGGCAGATCCGGTTCCCGGGGAACCAGCAGGATCGCCTGCTCGGCGTCGGACAGCTCCAGCGCCCGGTTCACGATCAGCTGCAACGGTCCCGTCTGCGGGGCCCCGGACAGCAGCGCGGTGGTGATCTCGCGGCTGGCCTTCGTCCATTTCGCCGATTCGCGTTCCCGCTCGAACAGCCGCGCGTTGTCGATGGCAGCAGCCGCCGCGGTGGCCATCGCCCGCACGGCGCCCTCCTGAATGTCGGAGAACACCCGGCCCGGCCGGTCGTCGGCCAGGTAGAGGCTGCCGAAGTCAGCCGCGCGCACGGTGATCGGTATTCCGAGGAGCGCCCGCAGCGGCGGATCGTGCGCGCGCAGCCCGCCGGCCTGCGCGTCAGCACTCACATCATCGACGCGCAGACCCGCACCGACCGGCAGGTCGCCGAGCCGCCGCGCCGTTTCATCGTCCATTCCCGCGTAGACGAAAGAGACCAGGGACCCGTCGGGCGCGCGTATGCCCAGCGCCCCGTACGGCGCACCGGTCAACTCCATGGCGGCGTCGACGATTCGGTGCAGCGTCACATCCAGGTCCAGATCGGAACCGATCTCGACGATGACCCGCACGAGTTGCTCCATCTGGTCTCGCGCCGCGACCAGATCGTCGAGCTGTGCATGCACGCGGCTCACCAGCCCGCGCCGGCCCTGCCAGGTGAACGCGGATTCGTCCCGTTCGTCGTCCCCCATACGTACAAACTTAGTTGTTGAATCCAACCCGTATTGGATTTGGGGTATCAGGGCGATGCGCTATCGGCTCAACGGCGGGTTTCTCGGATAAGGGGCGTGGTCCGTCTCGCCGACGCCGGGCAGCGCCGTGCTGATCACCCGCCGGGGAACGAAATGGACGCGCCGGCCGGTCTCGCCGGCGTCGCCCGGAGCGCTCCAGCGAACGCTCGCGCTGCCGGACAGCTGCACCGCGATCCCGGCGCGGAAGTCGAGGAACAGCAGGGCCGCGGTGGGATCCGCGGACAGGTTGCCGAGGCTGTTGAACATGTTGTTGCCGGGGTAGTCGGGCCACCACAGCTCTCCGGGTTCGACGCGAACGAACCCGGGCGGGCCACCGCGATGCGAAGCGTCATTGCCCGAGGCGACGTGGGAGGTGCCCAAGAAGAACGTGTCGGCGTTCTCGATGAGGCGGATATCGCTGGGCCGCAACGCATTTCCCTCATACAGGCGCACCCGGCCGGCGCCCGGGGTTCCCTCGAGTTGGATGCGGCGCTGCTGAATGTATTGCGGGCAGTTGCCGTAGGCCTGGTCGATGTCGACGGTGAGCCCGCCTTCGGTGGAGACGAGCCGGCCGTTGATCCGGGCACGCCGGCGGGTCAGGAAGTTCATCGCGATGAGGCCCACCGGCTGCCCGCTGGGCAGGCCGTGCAGCGGGTCCGCGGACGGCGGCGACGTGCGGATCTGCAGCGTGGTCGGCGACGCGGCGCGCAGGAATCCGGGTGGCCCCAGCAGCGGTGAGGTCCACAGCCGCCCGGTCGCGTCGCGCGCCGCGATCGCCGCGAACGGCGCCTCGGACAGGAATGCGGCCATGCCGGCGCGCAGTACGCCGCCGGCCATCATCGGCGCGAGCCGGGCCGCGTCCGCTTCGACGCCTGCTTGTCGTTGCGTGGCCAACTCGCCGCTGTGAAAGCCCGGCCGGCTCTGGACGGCCATGTTCTCAACTCCCCTGGGGCACTTCGGCGAACCCCGGCTCTCCCGCGTCCACGACGGAGTTGAACCGATACCGGGTTCGGAGACGCTCGTTGATCTCGCGGATCGCGCCCTCAGGAAGCGCCGTGACGTCGAAGTTTTCGCGGATGCGCGTGGGCGTCACCGATGCCGTCAGAACGGCGCTCCCGCGCTGGATGCCCCACGCCAACAGCACTTGTGCGGGAGTTTTGCCCACCCTGGCAGCGATCGAGACGATCAGGGGGTCGTCGAGCAGCCGCGGTTCGAGCGCGTGCCCCAGCGACGCGAATGCCAGCAGGATGATCCCGTGCGTCGCGCACAATCCGTGCAGCTCCCACTGCGGGTGGTACGGGTGCGACTCGACCTCGACGACCGCCGGCTTGATCCGGGCGTTATCGATTACGTCGCGGACGCCGGCGGCGTCGATGTCAGACAGGCCGATCGCCCCGGTAAGTCCTTCGTCGACAAGGCTTTCCATCGCCGCCCAGGTCTCATCGAGCGTTACGCCGTCGTCGTAGACGACGGCTCCGTGGGCGTCGCGCGGATCCTGATCATCCCCCGGCCGGAACGCGAACGGGGTGTGCACCAGGTACAGGTCGACCGCCTCGAGGCCGAGCCTGTCCAGGCTGGCCTGCAGGGCCGGCTTGACCCGTTCGGGCCGATGGTTGTTGTTCCACAGCTTGGTGGTGACGAACAGTTCTTCGCGGCGCACGGTGCCATCGGCGAACAATTCTTTCAGCGCCGCACCGACTTGCGCTTCGTTGCGGTACCGCTCGGCGGCGTCGAGGTGACGGAATCCCACCTGCACCGCGGCCCTGACGGCGTCACGCGTCTTGGTGTTGTCGGACAGCGAGGTCCCGAATCCGAGCGCCGGAATCTCGCCCCTGCCGTTGTTCAAGGCGAATCTGCGCTGCCCCAGATCGTGATTCGTTGCCATTTCGGCCTCCATCAGGGTTGTCAACTATGGTAGGTGACCAGTCGTCTATTTAACGGCGAGTGCGGGCCGCCCATTCCCTTGCTGACGGAGCTAATGCAACAGCGCCGGGACGGTGATCGCTTCGAACCGGTCGTACGGGGTGCGGCTGCGCGTGACTTTCCCGCGCAGGGCCGCGCCTTCCCAGGCTTCGATCAGCCGCGCGGCCAGCTCCCCCGCGTCGAGGTCCCCTCGGATGCCCCCGGGGCCGCGCTGACCGGAACGCACGCAGGCGGTGAGGGCGGCGTCCCAGCGGTCGAGGATGCGGACGAGCTCAGTGCGCACCGGCTCGCTGGACCCGCCGAGCTCGAGCGACAGGTTGCCGACCAGGCAGCCGAGCAGGAATTCGCCGGCCTCGTGTTCGTCGGCGAGCGCATGGAAGAAGCGCGTGATGCGGTCCTGAGCCGACCCGTCCGCATCCAGGATGGGCAGGAGCCGGGACTCGATATCGGCCCAGTAGTCTTCGAGGATCGCCGCGGCGAAGGCCTCTTTGCTGTCGAAATAGGCGTAAAACGACCCCTTCGGCACGCCGGCCGCGTCGGTGATGTCCTTGACGCCGCTGGCCGTGAAACCCCGCGCGTGTACGAGTTCGCGCCCCGCCTCCAGCAGGCGGCGGCGCACCTCCGGGTTCGGCGGGCGTGGCATGACGCTAATATTAGCCGACCGGTCGGCTATCTTACTGTCGAAGTGAGGGTGTCGTTACGAGGCTTTGACGTACCGGCGGACCAGCTCGTCCTCGCCGAACGTGCTCGTGCGCTGCAGGCCGTTGTCGTCGCGGGTGAAAAAGGTCCACTGCCGCGGGGTGGTCTGGGGCCCGCCGATCAGCTTGACGGTCAGGCGCAATTTGGTGGGTTGCAACGTGCCGATGACGTCACCGACCCGGACCTGCGACGGATGGATCTGGGGTGCGTCGCACCAATTCTCTATGGGCATCTCATCCATCCTGTTGTTGTTGCCGCAACCCTACGTGGGATTTGCGCTCCCCGCTGGTCAGCCGACGGATCCGCCCGGCCGCGGGTGGCGTAGCGTCAACCGCGAGCCGTTTCGTTGTCAGCTGTGGTCCACCGCCATCCCGGGCAATGCGATTTCTCCGCTCGGCCCGCACCCGCGGGGCGGACGATGCAGAACGTGAAGGACCAGCCCGTGGATCGCACAGCGTCAACCGTAGTAATGCTCCTCGCACCGATTCGCTGAGCGATGACGTATCCGCGCGAAGGCCGGCGCCGCATCGATCCCGTCCGGGTGTCCGTCGCTCGCCACTTGGGCGGCGCCATCGACGGCGCCTGGTGGCCGCGCGCCGACCGGATCACCAATGAACTGCCCAGCCTCGTTGCGGCCCTGACTCCGTTGCTCGGAGGCATCGAATCCATCAACGTCAACTGGCCGCCGTTGCAACGGCCGCCCGACTTCAACTGGGCGGGATGGGAACACAAACGCCAGCACGTGATGACGTTCAGCGGCGGGCAGTCACACGTCAACCTTTTGGTCATCCCGTATGCCACCTACACCGCGCTGGCCGTGATGGTGCTGCGCCGCGCGGCCGACCTGCCGATCGATGACTGCGACCAAGGCAAACCCGCTTTCCTGACCGCCGGCTTGATCGTGCAGGCGGCCCGGCAACAACTCGCCGCGGCAGTCACTGAATAACTTGAGGCGCCTGCGAATTCGCAGTGCGACACTACTTCCATGGCAGCGAGCGGTGACACGGTGCGATCGGCGGTGCCGGAGGACGCCGTCGGCTGCCTCGCGATTTACTGCCCTTACGTTGAGACCACGGCGATCACCTTCGAAATCGAAGCGCCGCCCGCCGCCGAGATGGCCGCGCGCATCGCCGCTGCCCGAGCCACCCACGACTGGCTCGTGCTCGAGGATGGCGATCACATCATCGGCTACGCCTACGCGCACGCATTCAATCCCCGCGCCGCGTACCAATGGTCGGCCGAAACCAGTGTCTACGTCGACGACGGACATCACCGCTCTGGCGCCGGCCGCAGGCTCTACACCCAGCTACTGCGCCGGCTCACCGAGCGCGGTTATCGCCGCGCCTTCGCCGGCATCACGCAACCCAACGAAGCCAGCAATGCATTTCACCGCTCCTTCGGCTTTCGGGAGGCGGGGCTGTACCGCCGCGTCGGATGGAAACACAACGCATGGCACGACGTCGCCTGGATGCAACTCGACCTGCCGACCGCCGCCGAGCCGGACCGCCCGCCGAGTCCGCTCAACTCATCGAGCCCGTAACACCTTGCGCGTCAACCAGATAGGTTCCGTGGCCCTCGACGACCAGGCCATCGCTGAATCGGAGCACTTCGCTGACCAGACCACCGTCCTGGTTGCGGTAGGCGATGACGATGGTGTCGATGCCCTCGTAGACGCCCTCGACGGCGAACCGCAGGTTCGCGACGCGCCGCAATGCCCGGGTCCAGTAGTCGCGGAGTGCGGATTTACCGCAAATCACTCCGGCTGTTTCCGTCAGCAACGTGGCGGCCACGGGTGACGTGAACACAACGTTCTCGGCGAAATGCCGGAGGACCGAGTCCACGTCGTGGGCGTTCCACGCATCCACCCACTGCTGGCTGAAGGCAACCGGGTCTGGCTTCACGGTCAAGCACTGTAGTCGCGGCTATAGGCTGGTGCTTTGTACGCCTGCGCTCTCGAGGGGTAACGACATGCCTGCACCATCAGCCTCGGTCTTCGACCGTTTGCGCCAGCTGGCAGCGATCAAGGACACCACCGCACGTGAGACCAAGACGATCGATGAGGTCTTCACCGGCACACCGCTGACCACAATCCCGATCGGCACGGCGGCCGACGTCGAAGCGGCATTCGCCGAGGCCCGCGCGGCGCAGGTCGAGTGGGCGAACCGACCCGTCGGCGAGCGCGTCGATGTCATCCGCCGCTACCGCGACCTGGTCGTCGAGAACCGCGAGTTCCTCATGGACCTGCTGCAGGCCGAGGCCGGCAAGGCCCGCTGGGCCGCCCAGGAGGAGATCGTCGACCTGATGGCGAACGCGAACTACTACGTGCGCGTCGCCGCCGACCTGCTGAAGCCGCGCACGGTGCAGGCGCTGTTTCCGGGCATCGGCAAGACCATCGTCGCCTACCAGCCCAAGGGCGTGGTCGGGGTGATCTCGCCGTGGAACTACCCCATGACGCTGACCGCCTCCGACTCGGTGCCGGCGCTGCTGGCCGGCAACGCCGTGGTGCTCAAGCCGGACAGCCAGACGCCGTACTGCGCGCTGGCCTGCGCCGAGCTGCTGTACGAGGCCGGCCTGCCACGGGCGCTCTACGCGGTCGTCCCCGGTCCGGGCTCGGTCGTCGGCACCGCGATCATCGACAACTGCGACTACCTGATGTTCACCGGCTCGACCGCCACCGGCCGCCAGCTCGCCGAGCATTGCGGCCGTCGGCTGATCGGTTTCTCGGCCGAGCTCGGCGGCAAGAACGCGATGATCGTCACGCGGGGGGCCAACCTCGACAAGACAGCCAAGGCGGCCACCCGCGCATGCTTCTCCAACGCGGGCCAGCTGTGCATCTCCATCGAGCGGATCTACGTCGAGAAGGACATCGCCGACGAGTTCACCAGCAAGTTCGGCACCGCGGTCCGGAACATGAAGCTCGGCACCGCCTATGACTTCTCCGTCGACATGGGCAGCTTGATCTCCGCGGGTCAGCTGGACACGGTGACCGACCACGTTGATGACGCGAAAGCCAAGGGCGCCAAGGTGATTGCGGGCGGCAAAGCCCGACCCGACATAGGGCCGCTGTTCTACGAGCCGACGGTGCTGACGGATGTCACGCCGGAGATGGAGTGCGCGGCGAACGAAACGTTCGGGCCGCTCGTCTCGATCTACCCCGTTGCCGATGTCGACGAAGCGGTCGAGAAGGCCAACGACACCGAGTACGGGCTGAACGCGAGCGTTTTCGCGGGCTCCGCCACCGAGGGTGAGCAAATCGCCGCCCGGTTACGGTCGGGGACGGTGAACGTCAACGAGGGTTACGCGTTCGCGTGGGGCAGCCTCAGCGCGCCGATGGGCGGGATGGGCCAGTCCGGCGTCGGCCGCCGGCACGGGCCCGAGGGCCTGCTGAAGTACACCGAATCGCAGACGATCGCGGCGGCGCGGGTGTTCAATCTCGATCCGCCGCTTGGTGTTCCGTCGACCCTGTGGCAAAAGTCGCTAGTGCCTATGGTGCGCGCGGTGATGCGGCTGCCCGGCCGCAAGTGACATTGCCATGATCTACTACCTGGCGTAGTATTCGGGGCGATCCCACCGTGCACAAGGAGGTGCAACGTGAGGTGGAGTTTCGCCCAGATCGGGCTCCTGATCATCTGTGTTGTGCACGTCATTCAGGCGGTGATCGGCTTCATCCTGGAGCCCAGCTTCGCGACCGGGCCTGGTGCCCCGACCGTCCAACTGTTCGGGATGGACTACAACGGCTGGCACGCGGGCGCCGGGCTTGCCCTGTTCGGCCCTGGGTTGGTGTTCGCGACGCGCAAGTCGTGGGCGGTGTTGTATCTCTTGCTCGCCGCGATAGCCGGTGCGCTGCCGGGCATTTGGGCGTTCTTCTCACATCAGGTGGCGTTCGTCTTCACGTTCCCCAACAACACGACCGACGCGGTGGTGCACCTGGTGACCGCCGGCGTGATGCTGGCGGTGGCCGCCATCCAGATCCGCATGGACGGTGGGCTGCGCAACTCGCTCGGCGATCTCCGGAAGGCGCGGTAGCCGATTTTTAGCTGCCGCGTCGGCGTGACTTGATGATCTCGAGGCGTTCGTTGAGAAGATCATCCAGTTCCTCGATCGAGCGGCGTTCCCGCAGCATGTCCCAGTGAGTGCGCGGCGCCTTGCCCTGCTTGGGTTCGGCGAGTTCCCCGCCCTCGATCAGGGTGCCCTCCATGCCGTTGCGGCACAGCCAGGAGTTAGGCACGTCGGCGTCGGCGGCAAACGGCATGTCGAACTCGTCGCCGTTCTCGGTGCGGTACCGCGCGATCTTGCGCGCCGCGAGGTCATGGTTGCGGTCGGTCTCATAACTCAAGGCGCCGAGTCGACTGCCCCTCATGACGCGGTCAGCCATTGCCAACACTTCGCTGTAGTTCGGCCTGATCGGCGGTAGCGCGCATCCGGCCAGACAAGCCAAGCAGATCGTGCTCGCCCAGACCTCCGGGCAGCGTGTAGGCGAGTTGCCGTAATTCGACGGCGTAGTCGCGCAAGTCCTGACGGAGCTGCGCCTCAACGGTGGGCATGACTTCTTCCTGTGGCAGGGATTTACTGAGACGCGCCGATTTGTCGTGTGGCCGGACTTGAATCTGATGCCGTCCGGCCGGCAATCTGCAATGCACCGAGGGGGTGCAGTTTGGCGTCTCCCAACCGCGCCCACCACCCTACCCTGGTCGCGGGCTTAATTGGCAGAGGTTGTCCGCGGCGCGAATGTCGGCCGGCGCGACCAGGCTATCCTCGTCCCGGGCCTGACGAGGTTCCTCGTCACGAGCCGCGCAGGTGGCTCGGCACGAATGCGAGGAGCGCCCATGCGCGGTAAACGAATACTTCAACTGATCGCCAACGCCGGTGTTGCGGGCTTGGCGGCATGTAGCAACGCGACAACTAACTCCACCAACAGCGGCAATCCACCGATGCCCGCCGGGTCGCCGTCGATCGCCGGCGAGCCGTTCGGCCAGGTGGACGGCAACCCGGTGAGCCGCTACACGCTCACCAGCGGGGGCGGCATGCGCGTGCGAATCCTGACCTACGGCGGCGTCATCCAATCGATCGAGGTCCCCGATCGCTCACGACATGTCGACAATGTGGTGCTGGGCTTTCCGACGCTGGACGGATACCTGAACAACACCGGGTCGGCCAAGACGTATTTCGGCGCGATCGTCGGCCGTTATGCCAACAGGATAGCCAGGGGAGCTTTCTCGTTGAACGGCAACGAATATCACTTGCCGATCAACAATGACGGCAACAGCCTGCATGGCGGCACTGCGGGCTTCGATACCAAGGTGTGGCAGGCCACCGAACAGAACGGCAGCGACAGCGTGGGGCTGAAGCTTCAATATGTCAGTCCCGCAGGCGAAATGGGCTACCCCGGGACGCTGACGACCACCGTCACCTACACGCTGGACCCGAAGAATGAACTGCGCATCAACTACCACGCGACCACCGATGCGCCCACCGTGATCAACCTGACCAATCACAGCTACTTCAACCTGGCGGGTGAGCACACACGCGACGTCTACGCCCAGAAAATCACCATCAATGCCGACAACTACACGCCGACCGACCCCACCCTGATCCCGACGGGGCAGATCGCCCCGGTGAAGGGCACACCATTCGACTTCACGTCACCGACCGCGATCGGCGCGAATATCACCGCGAATGACCCGCAGCTGTTGGCGGCCCGCGGTTACGACCACAACTGGGTGATCAATCGCGGCAACAACACCGGGTTGGTGGAGGCGGCCCGGGCCGAGGACCCGATGTCGGGGCGCACCGTGACTGTCTCCACCACCGAACCCGGTGTGCAGTTCTACACTGCCAACTTCATCGACGGGGCGTTCGCGGGCACCAGCGGGCGAATCTATCGGCAGGGCGCGGGATTCACGATGGAGACCCAGCACTACCCCGATTCTCCGAATCACCCGGAGTTTCCCACCACCACGCTCAACCCGGGCCAGACGTACGATTCGACAACGGTTTTTGCGTTCGGCGCCCGCTGACCCATGCGCTAACCATCGTTGACCAGCTTTGCGAGGAAAGCGGGCAACCGACCCGCACCGAAGTCATAAAAGCGCGCCCACTGCGGCTCAATGGAGATGCGCACCATCTGCCTATACGTCGACCGCACGTTGTCTTCGAACTCGGCAAGCTGGGTTTCGTCCATTGATCGCCTCGCTGCTGCCAGGTACTCGTCGGTGACGCCGTCGACGGTTTCCAGTGCGGCGAGGCCACGCACCAGGAGGGACTTGGCCTCTTCTGGCGTGGAGCCGGTGTCGATGGTCAATGCGACCTGCGGGCGGGAGGAAATCGCGCGGGCTTTCGGGGAGGTCGGTGCGGTCGAGACGACGATGCGTTCGCCGGTCCAGTAGAACCCGACGGGGATGACCCGCGGAAAGCCGTCAAGTCCGTTATAGGCGAGCCTCGCCATGGAGCCGGAGAGCAACTCTCGGGCGCCGGGGTGGCCAAGCTCCCGGGTCAACTCCTGCTTGTTCATCACATCCCTAGTCGTACCCGATCCGGTCGCCCCGACGACGAATGCCTATTCGTTCAGCCGGCTACTCGGTCGATGTGGGGAGAGAGAATCGTCAACGCCGCGTCGGGCGCCGAAGGAGGCGACGGCCCGAGGCGAGCAGCCTGTCCTGGAGGCCGGCGAGTTCCACTCCGACAAGGCGATGATTGCGTTTGCGCCACCGCCCGGCGATCATGACCGCTTCGATGTTGCTGATATCCGCGCAGAGCACCGCGGCGATCGCGTCATGCGACGGCCACAGGTTGATCGCCGCAGCATCGATGACTACCAGGTCCGCCTGCATGCCGGGCTGAATCTGGCCGACCTGTTCGGCGAGACTCAGTGCACGCGCTCCTTCGAACGTCGCCCACGATAAAGCTTGCCTGCCGGTGGTCGAGTTCGTCGCCGACGAGGCGCCTGTCGCTTCTCGGGTGCGATCGTGCTCGAGGCCGCGCTGATGAGCTAACGCGATCCGTGCGCCGGTGAGGATGTGGCCAGATGACGCGGTTTCGGTGTCGGTGCCCACGGACGGCGCCACACCGGCTCGCAGCAGGGGGCCGGTGATCGGAGTTCCGTGGCCGTGACTGAGCTCGTTTTCGGGTGTGATCGTGAACGTGACGCCGGCTTCGCCGAGGGCCTTGATCCAGCCGGCCGTCAGACCACAGCCGTGCACAATATTTGTCCGCGGTCCGAACAGCCCGGCGGTGCGCACGGCTTCCCATCCGGGCGCGGGTTCGCCACCGCTCTGGTGCATCGAGACGACGAGGTTGCGATCTTTGGCGGCGCGGAAATCAGTCACAGCCACATCGGGTGTGGAGTATTGCGGACCGCTGATCGCCATCCCGAGACTGACTAACGAATGGTCGTGGAACGGGCCGTCGAGCAGTCGGTCGATTTCGTGCAGCGGATGGGCAGTGTCGGCTGACCGGTCCGGGATGCCGTGGAAGAAGACCGCGCGGATGCCGGCATGGCGCAACGCGTCGACGGCCGCGTCCGCATGTTCGGGGGTCCGGTTGTTATGACACCAATCACCGAGTGTGGTTATGCCGCAGTTGATTTGGTTGAGAGCGCCGACCAGGTTGGCGATGTAGATGTCTTCGGCGCTGTAGCGCCGCGCAACGTCGCCGTGCACGTGGCGCAGATATTGCGGCAAGGTCCAATCGGCGCCCACGCACCGCAGAGCGGTTTGCCAGGTGTGCAAGTGGGCGTTGACCAGCCCGGGGATCACGATACGACCAGAAAGGTCAACGATTTCCGCGCCGTCGCTGTCGGGGTGATCGCCGAGGCTTGCGATGCGATCGTCCTCAACGAGGATGTCGAGACTTTCCGTGTCCGGCCGGTGGGGCGCCATCGTGATCACCCGCGCACCGCGCAGCAGCGTCCGCCTCATGGCGAGCCACCCGGTCCTATTCCGGGTCCGGGGCGTCCCAGGGAACGGCGGACCCCAACCAATGATTGAGCTGGGCGACTTGGTCGTTGCGATAAAGGTGCCGCGGCGGCGACGCGAACGTGGCGTACGGTTTGCAACGCAGGACGACACGATCTTCCTTGACCACCATCTCCTCGATGTGGGGCCGGGCGTCATCGCCGAGCGGTTGACCGGACATGCGCCCGGCCACTGCCATCATCACATCCACCACGGTCTCGTGGTCACGGTCGATCACGGCGTCGGCGTATACCTGCAGATACGCGAACGGCCATCGTTCGTCCAGGACGCAAATGCTCGCCTTGCCGTCGCGCTGTACGGCACGGGCTTTGCCGCGGCCCGCCATGGTAGCCACCAGAAGTTCGTCGCCGTCGGTGGGGATGTAGTACACGATGGACATTGCGGGCCCGTCCTGCTTGCGCCGAAAACCGTAGACGCACGTGCGGTGAGTGCGGACGAACTCTCGCCGCTCCGACGGAAGCATGTCCCGGTCTGTCGGGACCGTGAAGGGCTTGGTTGCTAGTGGCAGCAGCATTGGGGTGAAACTCTTTCGATCGGGTTGCATTTGTGGTGCCCGCCAGATAGTTGCGCCTACAAGGCGGCACCCCGTTGTTTCGGTAACAGTGTTGCCGTTATTGGCGCGGTTGTCAACCAAGGACATACTTGCGTATGTGACGAGCACCCGTGGCGAGAGAACGGCCGCCGAGCCGGTACCCCGCCGTTCCCCTGGACGACCCGCGATCCCGGTGGACGGGATCATCGCCACCGCCCTGCAGATCGTCGACGAGGAAGGGGCTGATGCCCTATCGATGCGTGCCCTCGCGCAACGTCTGGGTTCGGGTACGGCAACGCTCTACCGGCACTTTGCCAACCGAGCCGAACTGATCGCGCATGTCGTCGATCGGGTCTTCGCCGAGATCGAGTTCGACGCCGAGCGGCTGGAGGGCTTGGGGTGGCAGCAAGCCATTCATGCAGCCGCAGAATCCATGTTCGAGGCGTTGCGGCGACACACCAATGCCGCATCCCTGCTCGCCGAGCAGCTTCCGGTCGGCCCCTACGCGATGGCTTACCGGGAAAGATTCGTGGCGCTGCTGCTCGACAACGAGTTCCCCCGTGAACTCGCTGCGCGCTCGTACGCGACGTTGGCTCGTTACGTGTTGGGCTTCGCTATGCAGTGGTCCGGTCACACCACCGCCGAGGGCCCGGCCGATCCGCGATTCTCGGCCCAGTTCGAAGGCCTGGACCCTCATGCGTTTCCGGCCACCGCCGCCGTTGCGGAGCACCTTCCCGTGCCGCTGGAGGATGAATTCGAGTTCGGGCTGCAACTGATCATCAACGGACTGGCTCAACAGCTAGAGCAAGACAGGTTGCGCCGCAAGACCAAATCGCGGCGCAGGGATCAGGCGAACCGCATCGGGCCACCTTCGCATTTGGGCTCATGATCCGCCGTTACTTGTCGTCGGGGTTGAGGACGCGGAACACCAGGCCGGCGCAGACGCCGGCAACCAGTTGTGCGGCCACATAACTCAGCGTCGACCAGGCGAACAGTCCCATCGCCGCGCCGCCCACGACCACGGCGGGGTTGAAGGCGCCCCCCGATATCCCGCCGACCGCGACGACCCCGACCGCCACCGTGAACCCGATCGCCAGGCCGTAAAAGGAGTTGCCAGTGTTGTCCTTGCTCGTGGCCACGTTGAGCACGACATAGGCGAGCGCGAAGGTGAACAGCAACTCGCCGACGAGCGCACTCGTCATGGCATGACCGGCCGGTGCGACGGCGTGGGCCTGCGAAGCACTGACAACCGCGCGGACCACCGGAGCAGCCGCGACACCGCCGACGAGTTGGGCAATCCAGTAGCCGAACGCGTCGGTGAGCTCGATCCGGCCGCGCACGAGCGCGGCGAGCGTCACGGCCGGGTTGTAATGGCCGCCGGAGAGGTGCCCGCCGGCATACACCATCACCATCAGTGCCGACCCGATCGCCAGCGGAGCCAGCGCGGCGCCGCCGCGCACCGTGGCCCCGACGGTGAACACCAAGAAGAATGTGCCGATCAGCTCGACGGTCATCTTGCGGATGGTCGAGGGCCGACGCGCCGCGACCGGCGTCGGAGGTTTTGTGACCGGAAAGGCGTTCGTCATACCAGGCTCCTCTAAAAACTGAACGTTTAGTTTCCGAATGCAGCCAACACGCTGCAAGGCGGCTTTGATCCCGCCGGATCTGTGATGTCAGTCTCAGCGCGCCAGGCCGCGCATCGCCGCGTCCACGATCGCGTCGGCGGCGTTGCGATCAAGCGGTGCGTGACCGGCGACCAGCCGGTACATCGCGGGCCCGAAGATCAGGTCGATCGCGGCCTCTGAATCCACGTCGGGCCGCAGCTCCCCCCGCGCGACGCCGCGGTCCAGGATCGCCCGCACCAATTCCCGTCGAGAGCTCACGAGGTGCTCCCGCAGTTCCTTGCCGATCTGGGGATCGAACTGCGCCTCCCCGATGAGTTGGGCATACGCTCGGCCATTTTTGCTGCGGTAGAAGCGGATCAGACCCCGGAGCGCCTGGCGGAAGTCTTCCTCGGCCGACCCCGTGTCGGGGTCCGGCGACTCCTTCGCCATTTCCGACAGGAACGCCTCGACTGCAACCGCGTATTTGTTCGGCCACCACTTGTAGATCGTCGCCTTGCTCACGCCGGCGCGGGTGGCGATCTCGTCGGTCGTCATCGCACGCAGGCCTACCTCGTTGATCAATTCCGACGTGGCGCGCAGGACGGCCGAACGGGACTGCTCGCTGCGTGGTCGGCCCGGACGAGACCTCGGATCCTCAGCCACCCGTCACCTCTACACGCAAATAACTGAACCCAATGTTCACAATTATGCAGCGTGGCGGCCCGCGCCGGGTCTCCGTTAAGGGCAGCGACTTGGTGGGTGCCTATTCGTCGCGCCGGGAGATCCGTTCGATGTGGGCGAGGAAGTGCGTCAATACCGCGTCGGGCGCCTCGATCTGCGGCCAGTGCCCGATGTCGTCGGCGAGCATCACCACATCGGGGTCGGGGATCACCTCGGCGTAGCGGCGGGCCATGTGGGCACCGGAGTTGGGGTCGACCGGCCCGTCGATCAGCCGCATCGGAACCGTGGTCTGGCGCATGGCGCGCACCCAGCGGTTGCGGTGCTTGTACCGATCGTTGATGAACCGTCCGACCTTGTGCAGCACTCGGCGGCCGTCGTTGTAGTCCAAGATCTGGTTGAACACGTCCATCATGCGCCGGGTCGGCTTGGTGTTGGGCCCGAACATCTCGCGCAGTGTGGGTTCCAGTAGCCGCCGGGACAGCGGACTGTTCTGCACATGGCTGAAGACGTCGCCCAACGGGGTGCCCGACATCAGCTTCTGCGCCGCCCTGGGCGTGTACGACTCGATGAACATGCCGCCGTTGAGCCAGGTGATCGAGTCGATGCGCCATTCGCCGTACGCCTGCTGCCCGAATTCGTGACGGGCCAACAGTTCCTGGCCCACCGAATCGCCGATGTCGTGGGCCAGGATGTGCGCGTTGTGGATGTCGAGGTGCTGTAGGAGCGCCTCGTGCATGTCGGCGTGGTCGGTGACCGAGTATTCGTAGGCCACGGGTTTCGCGGAGAATCCCATACCCATCATGTCGGGTGCGACGACGGTGAACCGTTGCGTCAGTGTGGGCCAGATCGCCGCCCAGTCAAAGGTGTTGAACGGATAGCCGTGGATCAGCAGCAGCGGCGGCCCGCTCCCCTCGACGCGGTAAAAGATGTCGAAGCCGAGGTAGTCGAAGTACTCGCCGGAGTCCAGCCAGCGTTTCAGATCGGCGTCCATGACGGTGATCCTCCTTAGGCCGCGACGCTGTGCAACCGAACCCGAGTCAGACTAACCAGCGTTAGGCGTGGTTCGCGAGGGAAGCGGGGAACCGGCGCGTTACCAGGCGACACCGACGGGAGCACCCGCCTCACCGGTGACCACGGGTGCCGGCGCCGCTGATAACGTGCGGTTCTCTTGGGCTGTTGCGTTCTCGCACCGATGTTTACGCGCTGTGCCCGCAGAATCGTCGGGATGGCCGTTCTGGTTGGGTGCCGGCGATCAAGGGCTTTTGGCGGACGCGTTAGCGTGTAGTTATGCGCTACCAAGTGACCGACGCCGACACCGCCGCACAGATCGGCAGCGGCGATGTGCCGGTGCTCGCGACTCCACGGCTCATTGCATGGCTGGAAGCGGCCACCGTGCAAGCCGCTGCGCCGTTCGCCGGTTCTGGCCAGACGACCGTCGGTACCGCGGTGCGCATCGAGCACCGGCGCGCGACCCACGTAGGCGGCACGGTAGAGGTCACTGCCGAGCCCCTATCGCCGGTCGATGGGCGGCGGCTGACGTTCGAGGTGAAGGCGACCGACGATTCAGGGCAGGTTGTTGCTCGCGGTGAAATCGATCGCGTAATCGTTGACCGCCAAAAGTTCCTCGACCGGTGACCAGCAACTCATCTTGTGCAGAGGCTCATGCGGATTCTGCGAAGGGGCATTGAGATGCCGCGCCCATCGTGACGTGTCAGTACCCGTGACCGCGGCGCGCCTAAGGACCACCGGTCTCGACAAGCGATGTTTCGCGCAACTCTGGTTTCGCCTCGGCGGGGGGCCGCCGCACGTAGACCCACCACGTCAGCACTGACCCAATGAGGTAGCACAACAAGAAAAAGCAGAACGCCGTCGTTTCCGAGCCTGTGGTCAGATAGGACTGTCGCAGTGCCAGATTGATCAATACACCGCCGAACGTGCCGATCGCGGCGACGATTCCGATCACGGCACCGGACATCGCACGAGCCCAGTGGCGGCGTTCGGCCTCGGCGGCGTTCACGGCGCGGCTGCGCGATTCGAAAACCGCCGGGATCATCTTGTACACGGCGCCGTTGCCGATCCCGCACAAAACAAAAAGTGCCATGAAACCGACGATGTAGCCGGTCATGGTGATGGCGCTCAAGGGGCCGGAGCGATTGTCGGCGTGCGCACTCACCTCGATCAGCGCGCTGACAGCAGCAATCATGGCAACCAGAGCTCCCAGGGTGACGGCGCCTCCGCCGAGGCGGTCGGAGAGCCTGCCGCCATACATCCGGGCCAGCGACGCTAGCAGCGGTCCGAGAAAGGCGACGCGGGCGGCATGCAACGACGCCTGCAGCGCACTTTGCCCGGTGGCCATGTAGTTCATTTGCAGCACTTGGCCGAAGGCGAACGAGAATCCGATAAATGAGCCGTACGTCGCGACGTAGAGCACCGCCAGGATCCAGGTGTCGCGGTGCACCAGAGCCGCTCGCATGGGTTTGTGTTCGGCGCGGGGCAGCTCCATGTTGTCCAGAAACCATGCCGACCCGAGCGCGGCCAGTGACAACAGCACCAGATAGATCGCGCATACCCAGTAGGGCTGCCGGTTACCGGCGGTCGCGAGCACTACCAGACCTATCACCTGGATCATCGGCACCCCGATGTTTCCACCGCCACCGGCAATGCCCAGCGCCGCGCCTTTGAGTCGCTGCGGGTAGAAGACGTTGACATTGGCGACCGCAGCGGAGAAGTTGCCGCCGCCCATGCCGGTCAACGCCGCACACACCAAATACATCCATAACGGCCGACCGGGGTTGGCCAGCAGCAGGATCGTGCCAACCGTCGGGATCAACAGCGCCAGCGAAGAGAACACCATCCAGTTGCGGCCGCCGAACTTGGCCACCGCCGCCGCGTACGGGATGCGCAGACAGCCACCGACGAGGGTCGCGGTAGCACCCAGCAGAAGCTTGTCGGCCGGCGAAAGGCCGTACACGGACCTCGGCATGAACAACACCATCACCGACCAGATCGACCAGACCGAGTAGCCGACGTGCATGGCGAACACAGACCAGATCAGGTTCCGCCGGGCGATCTTCTTATTGCCCGCCTCCCAAGCCGCGAGGTCCTCGGGATTCCAATTCGCAATGCGTTGCGCCCGGCTCATCGGCAATCCCCCAGAACTTCCGTGATCAAGGTCGGCCTTCGATGACGCTAAGCACGAAAGCTCCACGGTGCCCTACGAGTAGCTGTGAGTTGACAACGAATTCAGCTCGCCAGGCGCAACGACCCTAGTGAAATCACCATTGATACAAGGCAATTCTCTTTCGATAAGCGAAACTTGTTAATCAGCAACGCCTTACAGCAGCCTAGGAGGCCCAAGCACGTCACTCCACAACGTCAGTCGGCGCCATGGCTACGCTCCGCGCGATCTCCCACCCACGCCCGCTGCGATGGGCTGAGCCGAATCAGACTCCGCTGAAGCAGTCTTGACCGGTCTGAGACGACGACGATGCCGCCGGGATGGTCGCGTTGGTGGTGGAAAACGTTGCCTCCACACCGGTATCCGTGACCTTGACGTTGTCGGCGTGAATGCCGAGCGGATAGTTCTGGGTCGCTTTGGACGTGAGACTGTCTAGATTCGTCTGCACCTTGTCCGTCGACATCTTGGAGCCCAGCGCGGTCAAGTTGACCACCTGCAGTGACAGCCCGTCATTGGCGATCTGCGGCTTGACAGTGGCGCTGTCGAGGAGACCCTTCAACTGGATCGTTCCATCGCCGGGGTTGGTGGTGACTTTGCTCGTCACGAAACTGCCCAGCACCGGGATGGCGTTCTGGATCGATTCCTTGATGCCGTCCGATGACCAGGTGATGGTGCCGTTGAGCGCGCCGATGGTGCCCTTGGAGTTGTTGGTGTCACTGAGGCGAAGGTCCTTGATATTGATGTTGACTTTCATGCCCTTGGCGCTGCGCACCTGATTGCCGGCAGTCTGCACAGAGATGTCGGGATACTGGCCGCTGAAGTACTGCCAGAGCATTGGCGGCATGGAGGCGAACGACACGGTGGCGCTGTCCTGCACCTCGCACGCCACTGCGCTTGCCACCTTGCTGCCGACCAGGTGGCGGAGGAATAGCTCGGCACCGACCACGGCGGCCAGGATGACCACCAGCACGATGGCCAGGACAAGAGCCATCGACCGCCGGTTGCCCCAGAAGCGGCGTCGGCGTGGGGCCGGCGCTTCGCTCCGCGGCTGCTGAGTAGGCAGCCGAGTGGTCGCCTGCTCCGGCTGTCTTGGCGGCGGGCCGGGCTGATGCTGCCGCGGGGTCGGCGGGCGGCCCGGCGGATACGGCTGCGGAGTCGGCGGGCGGCCGGGCGGCTGTGGTCGATTCGGCGGTGGCGGCGGGTATGGCCGGCCGGCCTGAGGAATCTGTCGGGTCGGAGATCCCGATGGGGGCGCGGGCTGGGGCCCTGGACGTACCGGTCCCCCGCTGCGGCCGGGCGGCTCGGCGGGACGATTCCATTCCGGGGAATCGCCGCGCGAGGGCCCCTGGGGAGTTGTCATTAGCGCCATTGTGCCTTGTCAACATGAACGCGTCTGCGACGGACATGAGGTTCGTCGAATACGGGCGCTGGGTTTGCCCGTTGAAGGCAAACTGGCGCAGCGGTCTGGGAGGCATCTCCTCGAGTCGAGTGTCGTGACCGAGCACTTGCGCCTGTTTCGTGCCTCGGACTGACATGGTCGGGCTGACAGGATTTGAACCTGCGACCACTTGACCCCCAGTCAAGTGCGCTACCAAACTGCGCCACAGCCCGGATGCCGCCTGAATCACCGGCAGCAGGTCGACAGCCTACAGCAGACGACCCGCCACCTTACTAATGCCCGAGTGACCTGCGACTCTCCTGCACCCAGGCCAGCAGGGCCTCCGCTAGCTCCGACTCGCGCCGGTAGAACCGCTGCGCCGGAACGGGCACGCTGACCGCCACGAGTTGCTCGCCCACGCCGGGCAGCACGGCGCCGACCGCGCAGACGCCCTCGGTCTGCTCCTCGCGGTCATATGCGACGCCCTCAATCCGGACGCGTTCGAGCTCCCGGCGCAGCGCCGCCGGCGTCGTGATGGTGTTGTCGGTCAGCCGGGCCAGCCGGCTGGGCAAGGCCTGCGCTCGCTGCTCTGGCGGCAGGCTTGCCAGCAGCGCTTTGCCGTTGGCACAGCAGTGCAGCGGAAACGACTCCCCGACCGCGCTGATCGCCCGCAGCCGGTGCGGCGAGACGACCTGGTCGACGAACGTCACGCGGTCGCCGTCGAGGATCGACAGGTCCACGGTCTCCTCGAGCTCGCGCGACAGCTCCTCCATGAGCGGGTGCAGGTCCATCACCACGCCGAGCCGCACGGTGGCGGCCATGCGCGCGATCTCGGGCCCGAGCCGATATGGGCCGCGCGCACCCCGCGAGGCCACCAGGCCTTCGTCGTCCAGTGCCCCCAGGATCCGGCTCACCGTCGAGCGCGCCATGCCCAGCCGCTCGCCGATCTCGGCCTGGCTGAGTCCGCCAGGGTGCGCCTGCAGCAGCCGCAGCATCTCGGCCGCACGCGCGATCACCTGGATGCCGGCGCCGTCGGACGTCACGCCGCCCGCCCGGTCTCGAGGCGATACGTCCCGGTCGGGTCGACGATCGCGACCAGGCGGACGATGCAGCCGTCGCCGCCCACCCAGCGCCAGGGGAACGCGGCGAAGGTGACGCGCTTTCCGGTGACCTTGTCCAGGTCTCCCCCGACGTTTTCGAAGCCGTAGATGCCCTTGGACAGGATCGTGCGGTGGCAGGGCTCCCACTCGGGAAAGTCGTCGAGCGCCTTGCGGCCGGTCTCCTGCTCGTATTCCCTTACCGCCCAGGGCAACAGGCCGCCGGTGTGTTCGGCCGGGCCGTGGGGGGCGATCGAGGTGGCCATCGGGTGGTCCAGCGCCTGGGTGTCGGTGCCCACGGCCTTCACGCCCTTGGCCGCGAACCACTCCCCTGCCTCCTTGTAGAACCCCGGCGAGTAGGCGTAATACTCGGCGCTGTCGGCGTAGGTGTGGTGCCAGCCGGTGTTGACGATGACGATGTCACCGGGCCGGATCTGCGGTGTGGCGTTCTCCAGGTCCTCGGCGGTGACGACCTCCCACTTCTTCTTCGGGATCGAGACGACGACGCCGGTGCCGAAAAACGCGCTCAGCGGGATCTCGTGCAGGAACGGCGTTCCCTCGACGACGTGCGCGGGCGCGTCGATGTGGGTGCCGGAATGCATGACGGTGGTGACCTTTTGGGTCAGCACCCGGCTTCGTGCCATGTTGTGCAGGCGCTCGATCTTGACGTCCTCGAAGTACGGCCACGCCGGCACGCCATGCCCCCACGGATGCGACAGGTCGTAGAACTCCAGCTTCGATTCGGCGTCGCCGAGGGGCCAGGTGATACTCATGATTTCCTTTCGATCAGCACGCGGTGTAGCCGCCGTCGAGATACATCACCTGGCCGGTGAAGAAACTCGACGCGTCGCTGAGCAGGTAGATCAGGGCGCCGACGAAGTCGTCGGGTTCGGCGAAGCGGCGCAACGGGATTCGGGCGAACATGGCCTCGCGGGTTTGGCGGCCCTTCTCGTCGTCGGCGAACATCCACTCGGTCACCTCGGAGCGGAAAACCGTTGGCGCCAGGGCGTTTACCCGGATGCCGTCCGGGCCCCACTCCGCGGCCAGGCTCTTGGCCAGCAGGTCGGTGGCGCCCTTCGACGGGCAGTAGGCGCTATAGCCGGCGGGATGACCGAGGGAGCCACGGACCGAGGACACGAGCACGACGCTGCCGCCGGACCCCTGCTCGAGCAGCACCCGTCCGGCAGCCTGGCACACCAGCCATGCCCCGCGGGCGTTGGCGCCCATCACCTTGTCGTAGTCCTCGACGGCCATCTCGGTGATGGGCGCGACGTGGTTCATGCCCGAGGCCACGAGAACCCCGTCGAGGCGGCCGTGCCGGGCGACGGCGGTCTCGACCATCTCCTGGGCGTCGGCCGGGGTGTCGGCGCGACGGGTGACCACCGCGGCGTCATCGATGCCGAGGTCCCGCAGTGCCGCAGCGTTGCCGCCGGCCAGCGTCAGCCGCGCGCCGGCTTCGGCCAGCGCCCGGGCGGCGACGCTACCGAGGGCGCCGGTCGCGCCGGTGATCAGGATCGACTTGCCCTGCACGCTGAAACGCGACACGGTTGCCTCCGTACTCCCACGATGCGGGCATGTCAACCCGCACTATAAGAGACAGTAGGAGGCCGGGCGGCGCAAAGTCAACAGATCGTCCTGTGATACGGCTTTCACATCCCACACTGCGGGATCAACAGCTCAGTTATACCGCTGGCGCTACCGTTTTCGAGAGCCGCCTAATGGTCCAGAAAAGCCGCGCGCATCCCAGGCGCTCAGCGGCGTTTCGCTCCCCGCTTCTCGCGCACCCGCACGTTGATCCGGATCGGGCTGCCCTCGAACCCGAACGTCTCGCGCAGCCGCCGCTCCAGAAAACGCCGGTAGCCGGCCTCCAGGAAACCCGTGGTGAACAGCACGAACGTCGGCGGGCGGGCGGTGGCCTGGGTGGCGAACAGGATGCGTGGCTGCTTCCCGCCGCGCACCGGCGGCGGCGTGGCCGCCACCACCTCTTTGATCCACGCGTTAAGCTGCCCGGTCGAAATCCGCGTGTCCCAGGACTCCAGCGCGGTCTCCATCGCCGGCACCAGCTTCTGCACGGCGCGGCCCGTCTTGGCGGAGATGTTGACCCGCTGCGCCCACCGCAGCTGCGCCAGCTCGCGGTCGATCTCGCGCTCCAGCAGCTCGCGGCGGTCCTCGTCGACCAGGTCCCACTTGTTGAACGCCAGCACCAGCGCACGGCCGGCCTCGATCACCATCGACAGCACCCGCTGATCCTGTTCGGTCAGGGTCTGCGACGCGTCGATCAGCACGACCACCACCTCGGCCGCGTCGATCGCCGAGTGGGTGCGCACCGACGCATAGAACTCGTGCCCGCTGGCCTGGCCCACCTTGCGCCGCAGACCCGCGGTGTCGACGAACCGCCAGACCTTGCCGCCCAATTCGATGAGCGAGTCGACCGGATCCACGGTCGTCCCGGCGACATCGTGAACCACCGAACGCTGGTCGCCCGCAAGCTTGTTCAGCAGTGAGCTCTTGCCCACGTTGGGCTTGCCGACCAGAGCCACCCGCCGCGGACCGCCCGCCGCCGGCGCCGCCTCCGACACTTCGGGCAGCGCGGCCAGCACCTCGTCGAGCAGATCGGCGACGCCGCGGCCGTGCATCGCGCTGACGGCGTGCGGCTCGCCGAGCCCCAGCGACCACAGCTCGGCGACGTCGGCCTCGGCCTTGTCGCTGTCAACCTTGTTGGCCGCCAAGAAGACCGGCTTGCCCGAACGCAGCAGGATCCGCGCGGCGGCCTCGTCGGCGGCGGTGGCGCCGACGGTCGCGTCGACCACCAGGATCACCGCATCGGCGGTGCGCATGGCCACCGACGCCTGCTCGGCCACGAGCTGCTGCAAGCCCTTGGCGTCGGGCTCCCACCCACCGGTGTCCTGCACGACGAACCGCCGCCCGGTCCACAGCGCGTCGTAGGACACCCGGTCGCGCGTGACACCCGGGATGTCCTGCACCACCGCCTCGCGTCGGCCGAGGATCCGGTTGACCAGGGTCGACTTGCCGACGTTGGGCCTGCCCACCACTGCGACGACGGGCGCGGGGCCTGGCTCGTCGACGTCGGAGAGTTCGGAATCGACCGCCTCCCAGTCGCTTTCGTCGACCCAGGTGCCGTCCTGCGTCACCGCACCGCCCCGCTCTTCTCCCGCACCAAAGCGAGCAGGTGCGCGATCACCTGCGCCTCGGTCATGTCGCTCGTGTCGACGACCACCGCGTCGGGCGCCGCGCGTAGCGGCGACACCGCCCGGGTGGAATCGAGGTGATCGCGGCGCCGTACGTCGGCCAGCACCGCCTCGTAATCACCGGGCAGGCCGGACGCGACGTTCTGGTCGTCGCGGCGCTTCGCCCGGGTTTCAGCCGAGGCGGTCAGGAAGATCTTCACCGGCGCATCGGGCAAGACCACCGTTCCGATGTCGCGGCCCTCGACGACGACGCTGCCCGGCCCCTGGGCCATCGCCCGCTGCAGGGCGACCAGTCGGGCGCGCACCGCCGGCACAGCGGATACCGCCGAGACCGCCCGGGTGACCTCGTCGCCGCGGATCTCCACCGAAACATCTTCGCCGGCAAGGTAACACCGTTCGGCATCGGGATCGTAGCTGACCGACAGCTGCACCTGCGCCGCCAGAGAACCGACCGCCTCGGCGTCGGCGGGATCGACGCCGGCGCGCAGCACCGCCAGCGTCACGATCCGGTACATCGCCCCGGTGTCCAGGTAGCGGGCCCCCAGCGCGCGCGCCAAACCCTTTGACACCGAGGACTTCCCGGTGCCGGTCGGGCCGTCGATGGCAACTACCACGCCGGTCACAGCCCAACCGCCTTGTACAGCTGCCCGACCTCGTCGCGCCGCAACGCGCGGATGCTGCCCGGGCGCTGCTCCCCCAGCGACACCGCGCCGATGTCGGTGCGCACCAGCGACTCCACCGGGTGGCCCACCGCCGCCAGCAGCCGGCGCACGATCCGGTTGCGGCCCTCGTGTAATGTCAAGCGCACCAACGTCTTCCCCGGAATGGCGTCCACCACGGCGAAATCGTCGACGCGCGCCGGCCCGTCCTCCAGCTCGATGCCGGCGCGCAGCTTCTTGCCCAGCCCGCGCGGCACCGTGCCGCTCACCGTCGCCAGGTACGTCTTGGGCACCTCGTGGGAGGGGTGCATCAACCGGTGCGCCAGCTCGCCGTCGTTGGTCAGCAGGATCAGCCCCTCGGTGTCGGCATCCAGCCGGCCGACGTGAAACAGCTTCTTGGTGCCGCGCACCCGGCGCTCCACCAGGTCCCCGATGCACGGCCGGCCGCGGTCGTCGGACATGGTCGAGTGCACGCCGCGCGGCTTGTTCAGGGCCAGGTATACCAGCGAGTCGTCGAGCAGCACCCGGACGCCGTCGACGCGGATCACCGAGGCGTCCGGGTCGACGCGGGTGCCGAGCTCGGTGACCACCTGCCCGTCCACGTCGACGCGGCCGTCGACGATCAACTTCTCGGCGGCGCGGCGCGACGCGATTCCGGCCTGGGACAACACCTTTTGCAGGCGGACCCCTTGACTGTCGTCCATCAATCCTTGTCCACGTCGAAGGACAAGGACTCCGCGGAGGCCGAACCGCCCGCGAGTTTGATGAAACGTGGCTCGTTGTCCAGGGATTCGCTCAGGTCCTCGATGGTGTCGACGTCGGGCAGCAGCGGCGCGATGTCGGGGAGGTCGGCCAGCGACGTCAGCCCCAGCCGCTCCAGGAACAGCTCGGTGGTGGCGAACGTCGTCGCGCCGGTGTCGTCGTCGACGCCGGCCTCGGTGATCAGGCCGCGCGCCAGCAGCGTGCGCATGACGGCGTCGACGTTGACGCCGCGCACTGCGCTGACCCGCGCCCGCGTCACGGGCTGCCGGTAGGCGACCACGGCCAGCGTCTCCAGCGCGGCCCGGGTGAGCTTGGATCGCGCGCCGTCGAGCAGCAGCTTCTCGACGTACGGCGCGAACCGCGCGCGGGTGTACATCCGCCAGCCTTCGCTCGTCTGCCGCAGATCGATGCCGCTGTCGCGTTCGGTCAGCTCGGCGGCCATCTGCTGCAGTCTGGCCGCGATGCGGTAGACGGGTTGCTGCGTGGCCGCGCCCAGCGCCTCCGCGGTGACGGGTGTGTCCACCACCAGCAACAGCGCCTCGAGCACGGAGCCGAGCTCGTCGGCGTCCATCGGCGCCGCCTCGGCGATGTCCGGGATGCCGTAGTCCAGATCGACTTCGGGCAGCTCGTCCGTCATCTGCGCCGCTCCTCCTCACCGCTGCGCGCTGCATCGTCGGCGGCGCGGTCCATTATTCGTCCCGCACTTCCACCGGACGCTGCCCGGTCCACGAAATTTGCAGCACGCCGAGCGGCTCTGACTGGTCGAATGCTACCGTCCGCGTCCGATACAGCTCGAGCAGCGCGAGGAAGCGCCCGACGACCTCGATCGGCGCCTGACAGTCGGCGACCAGTTCGGAAAAGGTCGCCCAGTGGCCGCTGCCCCGGGCCTCCAGGATCGCCAGCAGCTTTTCGGCCTGCTCGGGGACCGAGACCTGCAGCTCATGGAGGTGACCGATGGCCACCGTCGGGACCGGGCGCGGGGTAAACGCGACCGCGGCGATCTGCGCGAACCGTTCGGCGTCGACGCCGAGCATCACCTCGGGCAGCAGCTCGGTGAACCGGTCCTCCAGCGACACCGCGCGCGGGTAGCTGCGCAGCGCCGCGGCCTCCAGCTCGGCGAACATCTCGGCGACGTGTTTGAAGGCACGGTACTGCAGCAGGCGCGCGAACAGCAGGTCGCGCACCTCGAGCAGCGCCAGGTCCTCGTCGTCGTCGACCTGCCCGGCCGGCAGCAGGCGGGCGGCCTTGAGGTCGAGCAGCGTCGCCGCGATCACCAGGAACGCGGTGGTCTCCTCCAGGCCCAGCTGGGAACCGATCTCTTTGGTGTAGGCGATGAAGTCGTCGGTGACCTGGTGCAGCGCCACCTCGGTGACGTCGAGGCGATGGGCGAAGATCAGCTGCAGCAGCAGGTCGAACGGCCCCTCGAAGTTGGTCAGGCGAACCCGGAAGCCGTCCTTGGCTGGCGCCTCACCGTTGGCCCCTCCATTTTGCAAGCCGTTCACGCGCCGAATCGGTGGATGAACTCGCGGGCCAGCGCGCGGTAGGCGATCGCGCCGGTCGATCGCGGCGCCCACGTGGTGATCGGCTCGCCCGCGACGCTGGTCTCCGGGAACCGGACGGTCCGGGTGATCACGGTGTCGAACACCAGGTCGCCGAAGCGCTCCACGACGCGGGCCATGACCTCGCGCGAATTCACGGTGCGCGGGTCGTAGCGGGTGAGCAGGATGCCGCTGATCTCGAGTTTCGGGTTGAGCCGATCGCGCACCTTGTCGACGGTGTCGGTGAGCAGCGCCAGGCCGCGCAGCGAGAAGAACTCGCACTCGGTCGGGATCACCACGCCGTCCGAGCAGGCCAGACCGTTGACGGTGAGCAGCCCCAGCGACGGCTGGCAGTCGATCAACACGTAGTCGTAGCGGTCCAGCACCGGGTACAGCGCGCGGCCCAGGGTCTGCTCCCGGCCCACCTCGTTGACCAGCTGGATCTCGGCCGCCGACAGGTCGATGTTGCTGGGCACCAGATCCATGTGGTTGACCCGGGTGTGGAGCAGCACGTCATCGATCGACACCCGCGGCTCGACCAGCACGTTATGGATCGTCTTCTCCAGCTCGTAGTGCGGGACGCCCAGGCCCGCCGACAGCGCCCCCTGCGGGTCCATGTCCACCAGCAGCACCCGCCGACCGTACTCGGCGAGCGCGGCACCAAGGTTGATCGTCGAGGTGGTCTTCCCGACGCCGCCCTTCTGGTTGCACATCGCGACAACCTTGGCCGGGCCGTGCGACGTGCGCGGCGCCGGCTCGGGGATCGCCCGCGGGGGGCGTCCCGTCAAGCCGATCTCGACGCCGTTGTCCGGGTGCTCGGTCATCACGCCCGGCGTGTTCGGGAGGTGAACATCGCTCGAAAGTCTAGCGGCTTCGACCATTTAAGCCGGGCGCCGCGCGGGCGAGTCACCAGCCAATATGTGCAGAAATCGCTGGTGGAGCGCACCTTTGCGCGCAGGGCTAACTCCAGTCACACCAGCACCATTGCGGTCGCGGCGGGGGCCGGCGCTATCGTGGGTTTACATGGATCTCAAGCGGCGACTGCCCATCCTGCGGTGGTCGGTGTGGCGGATGGCCACCGGCGCGCGCAACATCACCACGACGGGTCAGATCGGCGACGGGCGCGAGGCCGCCGCAGCCGAATACGTGCTGCGGAACGCCCGCGCCGGCGACATCGACGACGTGCTGGCCACCCTGGACAAGTTCGCGTACGAGAAGTCGATGCTGATGAGCATCGGAGACGAGAAAGGGCTGCTGCTCGATGCGGCCGTGCGGCGCGCCGATCCCGCGCTGGCGCTCGAGCTGGGCACCTACTGCGGCTACGGCGCGCTGCGGATCGCCCGTGCCGCCCCCACAGCGAAGGTGTACTCCGTCGAGCTCGCCGAGGCCAACGCCGCCAACGCCCGACGGATCTGGGAGCACGCAGGGGTCGCCGACCGCGTGACGTGCGTGGTCGGCACCATCGGTGACGGCGGGCGTACGTTGGACGCTCTGGCCAATGAGTATGGATTCGCTTCCTGCGCAGTCGATTTCGTGTTCCTGGACCACGACAAGAACGCCTACCTGGGCGACCTGATGAGCATCGTGGACCGGGGCTGGCTGCGCCCGCGCGCGATCGTCGTCGCCGACAACGTCAGAATCCCCGGCGCGCCGAAGTACCGCAACTACATGCGCGGGCAGCAGGGCCGGCGGTGGAACACCGTCGAGCACAAGACGCACGTCGAGTACCAGTCGCTGGTGTCCGACCTGGTGCTCGAGTCGGAATACCTGGGCTAGCGGTACCCGCCGCGAGCAGACGCAAAAGCCCCTTATTTCGGCACGAAATGGGAGCTTTTGCGTCTGCTCGCGCCAACTACTGGGCCCGGGGATGCGCCCCCGCCCACACCTCGCGCAGCGCGTGCACGGTGACCAGCGTGTAGATCTGCGTCGTCGTCACCGAGGCATGCCCGAGTAACTCCTGCACGACCCGGACGTCCGCGCCACCCTCGAGCAGGTGGGTCGCGAAGGAATGCCGCAGCATGTGCGGCGACACCCCCGAGGTGATGCCGGCGCGCTCGGCGGCGTCCTGCAGCGCCTGCCACGCGCTCTGCCGCGACAGCCGGCCGCCGCGGGCGTTCAGGAAGATCGCGGGCGTGCCGCGGCCCCGGCGCGCCAGGTCGGGCCGGCCGCGCACCAGGTACGCGTCCAGCGCCTGCACGGCGGGCCGCCCGATCGGCACCAGTCGCTGCTTGCCGCCCTTGCCGCGCAGCAGCACCGACCGGGCTTCGGTGTCGATGTCGTCGACGTCGAGGCCGACGGCCTCGGAGATCCGAGAACCGGTGGAGTACAACAATTCCAGCAGCGCGCGGTTGCGCAGCGTGAGCGGGCCGTCGCTCGGGCTGTCGCCGCCGGCGCCCTCCAGCAGCGCCAGCACCTGGTCGATCGTGAGGCTCTTGGGCAGCCGACGGCCGGGGGTCGGCGGCCGCACGGCCCGCGCCACGTCCAGTTCGGCGAGGCCTTCGGCGGCGGCGAACCGGTGCAGGCCGCGCACCGCGATCAGGGCCCGCGCGGCCGACACCGCCGACAGCGCCGCCGTCCCGGCCTCCGGGTCGCCGCGGCGCAACGCCACCAGGAACTCGCTGACGTCGTCCTCGCCGACCTTTGCCAGGTCGTGAATTCCGCGGTCCGCCAGGTGCTTCGAATAGCGGCGCAGGTCGCGGCGATAAGAGCTGAGCGTGTTTTTCGCCACCCCTCGCTCGATCGTCAGGTGATCGAGGTAGCCCTGCAGTTGCACGTCCAGCGCCGGCGCCGTCATTGCGCGGCCTTTCGCGCGGCGAACGCGGTCGGCTTGTCGATCCACGGGCTGTCCGCGGGCCGCGTCAGCATGAACTCGGTGGTGACGACGTGCGCGGCCAAAATCCCCGCCACCGCAATGGCATTGACGATTTCGCCGCTGAGCACCTTGCGGACGGCCTCCTCGAGCGGATACCAGGCCAGCGTCATGTCGGCCTCTTCGTCGTGCGCCTCGGGGCGGTCCACCTGGGTGAGCTCGGTGGCCAAATATATGCGCACGGATTCGTCGCTGAAGCCGGGCGTGGAATCGAGGTCGACGAGCGTCCGCCAGGTGTCGGCCTTCAGCCCCGCCTCCTCATGCAGCTCCCGCGCGGCTGTCACTTGGGGAGGCTCGCCGCCGACGTCGAGCAGCCCGGCGGGCAGTTCCCACAGTCGTCGCCCGAACGCGTGCCGGTACTGATAGACCATCGGGATGTTGCCGTCGTCGTCCATGGCCACCACGGCCACCGCGCCGAAGTGCTCGACGACCTCACGGGTGACGATCTTGCCGCCGGGCATCCGCACCCGATCGCGGCGCAGCGCGAAAATCTTTCCGGTGTGCACCGTTTCGGATGACGCCGTCTCGAAAACGTGTTCAGCCACGGGCCGCGGGCTCGGGTAGCGGCCGCTCAACGCTGTCTCGGTGCTGGGTGCCGTTGGGCGAGTGCTGCTCGGGGATCTCCACCGGCAGTTGCTCGCCCGCCTGGTAGTCGAGGGCCGCCTTGACGAACGCGACGAACAGCGGGTGCGGCCGGGTGGGCCGGCTCTTCAGTTCGGGATGGGCCTGCGTGCCGACGATGAACGGGTGCACCTCGGGCGGGTATTCGACGAACTCCACCAGGTGGCCATCCGGCGAGGTCCCCGAGAAACGCAGGCCGCTTTCGGCGATCTTGTCGCGGTAGGCGTTGTTCACCTCGTAGCGGTGCCGGTGCCGCTCGGACACCTCCGTGGCGCCATAGGCTTGGGCCACAATCGAATCCGGCTCCAACACCGCCGGGTAGGCACCGAGCCGCATGGTGCCGCCGAGGTCGGCCTCGCCGGCGACGATGTGCTCCTGGTCGGCCATCGTCGAGATGACGGGATCCGGTGTGCCCGGCTCGAATTCGGCCGAGTTGGCCTCCGTGAGACCCGCCGAGCGCGCGGCCTCGATCACGATGCACTGCAGGCCCAGACACAGCCCCAGCACCGGCAGCCCGCGCGCACGGGCATGGCGGATCGCGCCGATCTTCCCCTCGATCCCGCGGATGCCGAACCCGCCGGGGATCAGCACCCCGTGCACGTCGCCCAGTGCGGCCGCGGCGTCATGGGCCTGCGCGCAGTCGTCGGACGGCACCCAGACCATCTCGACCTTGGCGTGATGCTTGAACCCGCCGGCGCGCAGCGCCTCGGTGACCGACAGGTAGGCGTCGGACAGCTCGACGTACTTGCCCACCAAGGCGATCCGCACCGTCTCGTGCGGTTCGTGCACCCGGCGCAGCAGGTCGTCCCATTCGGTCCAGTCGACGTCGCGGAACGGCAGGTTGAGCCGGCGCACCACGAACGCGTCGAGTTCCTCGCGGTGCAACACCTTCGGGATGTCATAGATCGACGGCGCGTCGGGGGTGGAGATGACGCCGTCGATGTCGACGTCGCAGCTGAGCGCGATCTTGTTCTTCAGCGCCTCGGGGACGTCGCGGTCACAGCGCAGGATCAGCGCGTCCGGGGTGATACCGATGCTGCGCAGCGCGGCCACCGAGTGCTGGGTGGGCTTGGTCTTGAGCTCGCCCGAGGGGGCCAGGTAGGGCACCAGCGAGACGTGCAGGAAGAAGACGTTCTCCCGGCCGAGGTCGTGGCGCACCTGCCGCGCCGCCTCCAGGAAGGGCTGCGACTCGATATCGCCCACGGTGCCGCCGATTTCGGTGATGACGACGTCCGGGCGATGCCCGTCGGCATCCGGCAGGGCCATCGCCATGATGCGCCGCTTGATCTCGTCGGTGATGTGCGGAATGACCTGGACGGTGTCGCCGAGATACTCGCCGCGACGTTCCTTGGCGATGACGGTCGAATACACCTGCCCGGTCGTCACATTCGCCGAGCCCGACAGGTCGCGATCCAGGAACCGCTCGTAGTGGCCGACGTCGAGGTCGGTCTCGGCGCCGTCCTCGGTGACGAACACCTCACCGTGCTGGAACGGGTTCATCGTGCCCGGGTCGACGTTGAGGTACGGGTCGAGCTTCTGCATCGTCACGTGCAACCCGCGGGCCGTCAGTAGCTGCCCCAGGCTGCTGGCGGTCAGACCCTTGCCCAGCGAGGAAGCGACCCCACCGCTGACGAAGAGGTGCTTGGTGGCGGTTTGCGGGTGCTTTCGCACAGGCGACCTCCGTGAAGACGGGCAGGGCTTGAAGTTTGTCTAGCGATTAACTAGATGGGCCTGCCGACCCACGGAAATCCACCCTAACATCCACGACGCCGAGTCGCGGGGAACACGCCCGCTACTTCACCCTTACTGAGGCACGGTGATCGAGGTGGCCCCGTGGCCGGTGCCGTACTGCCCGACATGGCCGCCGTTGATCAGGTCGTGCAGGCCCAGGACCGCCGTGATGCGGCCGGGTGCGACGTCGACGTCGTCGACGGTGCTGATGGCCGACGACATGCCGGCGTCGGCCCGGGTGACGGCCACCGCGGCGCCGCCCGTCGCCGCACCGTCGCGCCCCGCCAGCAGGGTGCCCGAGCCGTGCGGGGCCATTGCGGCCGAGAACCGGGCCACGCTGACGCCCTGATTGCCGGCGTCTTGCGGCAGCGCGCCGCCGGTGACGACGAGGGCGGCGTTGGCCGGCCCGAGGTGCTCGGCGGGCTGGTAGGTGATGAACCCGGTGTCGCGCAGCGAGGCCAGCACCGTGTCGCGCTGCGGATCGTCCACGGGCGGCACGGCCGGGTTGGCGTTGACGAGCAGGGCGATGCCCAGCAGATCACCGGCCTGCGAACCCTGGTCGACGAGCTTGGTGCTCAGCTGCTGACCGGCGGGCAGGACCGACGAGTTCACCACCGTCCGAAGCTTCTCCGCGGAGTTGGCGTCGACGAACTCCTGCGTCAGCGAGACCGTTCCGGTCACCGTCCCGCCCGCCTGACCGATGAACTTCGCGACGGCGGCGACGTCGTCGTCCTTGGCGTCGGGGGTGCGGAACATCACCACCGATTTTCCGCCCAGGGCGTCGTGCAGTATCCGGCCGGCCAGCTGGTTATCGAAATTGTTTGCGGCGGCCAGCTTTTCGTTCATCGCGTTCTTTTGGTCGTTGAGCCCGCTGATCTGGGTGTAGAGGTCGCGCTTCTCGGCGCGCAGGCTGGAAAGCAGGGTGTCCGACAAGAATCCGGAGCCCAGCACGACTCCCACGGCCAGCGCCAGGAAGACGGCGGCCAGCGACAGGGCATGTTGGCGTAACGAGATCATTTACCGCACCGTCCTCGAACTAGGTGATCAGGTGCTGCACCCAGAGGGAGAAGTGGTTCCAGTAGTGGGTGATCCAGTGCAGCACCACACCGTCGGTGCGGGACACCCATAGCGCCACGATGACGGCGATCAACATGGTCAGCGCCAGCAATGCGATGGCGCCCGCCGAAATGTGGTTGCGGTACAGCGTGGCAACGGCTTTGGCGTCCACCACCTTCTCCCCCACCCGAAGCCTTGTCAAGAACGTCGAGGGGTTGCTTTGCGCACGCGTCCGGTCGAAGAACGTCTCGATGTTGGCGGTGTGGCCTGCCGTCACGAGCAGCGCGGCGCCGTGGTGGTCGGCCAGCAGCAGGGCCAGATCCACCGCCGAACCGGCGGCCGGGAACGTCATGGCGCCGACGCCGAGATCCTGAATCCGTTCCAGCCCGGGCGCGTGGCCGTCGGCGTCGGCGGGCAGCACCACGTGGGCGCCGCACTTGAGGGCGTCGGTGCTGATCTTGTCGGGGTCGCCGACGATGATCTGAGGCCGATACCCGGCCTTGCGCAACACATCCGCGCCGGTGTCGACACCGATGAGCACCGGCTGGTACTCCTTGATGAAGGGCTTGAGCGAGCGCAGATCGTCCTCGGCGCTGGGCTCGTCGGCCACGATCACCACGTGCCGGCGGCGCAGGTCGACGTCGATGTCGGGGATGCCGATACCGTCGATCAGCAACGGGCTTTCGCTCTTGATGAACTCAATCGTGTTGCCGGCGAACGCCTCCAGGTGGGCGGCCAGGCCGCTCTTGGCCTCGCGCATCAGGTCGGCGATGTCGTGGTCGGTGCGCTCGGTGCCGCGGACCAGGCGGCGGTCGCCGGAGTACACCCCACCCTCGTAGAGGCGAATTTTGGCGCCGTCCTTGACCTTCTTGAAGACCTCGGGTCCGGTCTCGTCGATGAGGGTGACGCCGTTGTTCACCAGAACCTCGGGCCCCAGGTTCGGGTAGCGGCCCGAGACCGACGGCGAGGCGTTGACGACGGCGGCGATGTCGGCCTCGACGAGTGCGTCCGCGGTGATGCGGTCCAGATCCAGGATGTCGAGGACCACGATGTCGCCGGGACACACCCTGCGCAGCAGGCGGTCGATGTTCCGGTCGACCCGGGCGGTGCCGGTGAGGCCGGGCCGGGACGTGTTACGCGATAGCAGACCTGACATCTTCATGGGGGCGATTCTGTCCGTGAAGCCCGGGACAGGCGAGTAGGCGCGCCGTAACATCCGCCTCATAAGTTATCTAGAGTCACATCAGTAACAGAGCCATTACGCCTTGGTCGCGGCGAGGGTGCGCAGTTGTACGGGCTGCGCGGCGTGTCGGCGTACAAACACGCACACTCGCGGCATGGGGACGGGTCAGTCCCTGTCGTTCTGCGCGGTTTCGAGCAGTTCGCGGGCGTGCGCCCGGGCGCTGTCCGAGTCGCCCAGCCCGGCCAGCATCCGCGCCAGCTCGGCCACCCGGTCACCGTCGGTGACCCGCCGCACCACGCTGGTCCCCTTGGGTCCAGCGCTGTGCACCACGAGGTGCACGTCGGCGTACGCCGCGACCTGGGGCAGGTGCGTGACCACGATGACCTGGTGGGTGCTGGCCAGCCGCGCCAGCCGCCGGCCGATCTGCACCGCCGCGCGGCCGCCGACGCCGGCGTCCACCTCGTCGAACACCATCGTGGTGCCGGCCGCCTCTTTACGGGAAGTGGCGAGGACCACTTCTATTGCCAGCATCACCCGGGACAACTCCCCGCCGGACGCGCTCTTGGCCAGCGGCAGCACCGTCATCCCGCGGTGGGCCGCGAAGCCGAACTCGACCTGGTCGATGCCGTCACCGCCGGCGCGGACCAGCTCGCCGGAGGGCAGCGCCAGCGTGCCCGGATCGTCCTGGCCCGCGGCGTCGAGGCTCACGTCGATCGTGAACTCGGCGTCGGCCATCGCCAGCCCGGACAGCTCCGCGGTCACCTCCTTGGCCAACCGCTTGGCGGCCTTGCGCCGCACCTTGCTGAGATCGGCTGCGGCCTCGGACAGTTCGCGGGCCAGCTCGTCGACCCGCCTCGCGATTGCCGCCATGCCTTCTTCGGAGACGTCGATCTGCGCGAGCCGTTCGCGCGACTCCCGGGCCCACTCGAGCACCCCGTCGACGTCGGCGGCGTATTTGCGGGTCAGCGTGCGCAGCTCGGCCTGACGGGCCAGCTTGGACTCCAGCGCGCTGGCGTCGACCGGCAGCTCGTCGAGGAAGCCGCCGAGCTCGTGCGACGCGTCGGCGACCACCGTGAGCGCCTCGCCGAGCTGGCCGGCCAACGCCCGCAGCGTCGCGTCGTCGGTGGATTCGAGTGCGGCCCTTGCCTTTCCGATGCTGTCGATGGCGCTTTGGCCGAGCTCGTCCGCATCGTCCGCCGACAGCGCCGCGCGCGCCGTGGCGGCGGCCTCGCGCAGCGTGTCCAGTTCGGACAGCCGCAGGACGTCGGCGACCAGCGCGTCGTCTTCCCCGGGTTGCGGGTCGACGGTGTCGATCTCGTTCAATGCGAACTTCAGCCGGTCGGCCTCCTGGGCGAGCTCGCGGGCCCGGTCGCGGCGGTCGATCAGGTCGCGCCGCGCCGTGAGCCAGGCGTCACGCAGCTTGCGGTAGCGTTCGAGCGCCGCACCGGCGCCGGCGAACCGGTCCAGCGCGCCGCGCTGCTCCTCGGCACGCATCAGCCGCAGCTGGTCGTTTTGGCCGTGCAGGGTCAGCAGCTCGGTGGTGAAGTCGCCCAGCGACTTCGCGGGGACGCTGCGGCCGCCCAGATACGCGCGCGAGGGTCCGTCGCGGCTGACCGAGCGCAGCGCGATCACGCTGCCGTCCTCGTCGCGCTCCCCGCCCAGGTCTTCCAGCATCCCATCCAGGTGCGCCGCCGTCGCGTCGTCGAGATCTGTTGTGGTGAAACGGCCTTCGACGACGGCGCGCTCGGCGCCGGACCGCACCCGCGTGGCGTCGGCGCGGGCCCCGCCGAGCAGGTGCAGGCCGGTCACCACCATCGTCTTGCCGGTGCCGGTCTCGCCGGTCAGCACCGTCAGGCCGCGGCCGAACTCCCCCACCGCGGCGCTGATGGCGCCCAGCGACTCGATGCGGATCTCGGTGAGCACCGTGCGAGCGCCGTTACTTTCCGCGCCAACCGGTCACCGGCAACCGGAACTTGCGGACCAAGCGGTCGGTGAACGGAGCGCTGTCCAGCCGCGCCCATTTGACCGGGGTGTCGCAGCGGGTCACCTCGATCCGGCTGCCCGCCGGGATCACCATCTCGCGGCGGCCGTCGCAGAAGACCAGGGCGTCGTGACCGCCCGCCTCGGTCTCGATCGCGATCGTGGCCTCGGGGCTGGTGACCATGGGACGGCCGAACAGCGCGTGAGCGTTGTTGGGTACCACCAGGATCGCCTCGAGGTCGGGCCACAGCACCGGGCCGCCGGCCGAGAACGCGTAGGCCGTCGAGCCGGTCGGCGTCGACACCAGCACGCCGTCGCAGCCGAACGCGGACACCGGGCGCCCGTCGACCTCGACGACCACGCCGAGCACACCCAGCCGGGGGCCCTTTTCCAGGCTGACCTCGTTGAGCGCCCACCCGTGTTCGACGCGACCGTTGATCAGCACCGCGACGTCCAGCGTCAGGCGATTCTCCACCCGGTAGTCGCGGGCCACCACGTGATCCAGCACCTGGTCGATGGCCTCCGCCTCGGCCTCGGCCAGGAACCCGATGCGGCCCAGGTTGACGCCCAGCACCGGAATGCCGGCATTGCGCGCCAGTTCGGCGGCCCGCAGGAACGTCCCGTCGCCGCCCAGCACCAGCACCAGTTCGCAGCCCTCGGCGGCCGACGGTTCGGCGTCGACCACCTCGATTTCGACGCCCATGGCCCGCATGTCGTCGGGGGCGAGGTGCAGCGAGCCCCGGTCGACCGCCTCGGCGGACAGAAGTCGAAGCCCAATGCCGTTGTCGCCCAGCACTTTTTGCACGCGACGGGCGGTCTCGGTCGCCTCGTCGCGGCCGGTGTGGACCACCAGCAGCACGGTTCGGTGGTCGGTCTTTTCGGGCGTCATTGCGGGCCCTCTGCCACGGCCCGCGTCACCGCGTCCACCAGCCCATCAGCCGACAGCCCCCGATCGGTCTCGGCGCGCAACCACAAGAAGTATTCGACATTGCCCGACGGGCCCGGCAACGGGCTGGCGGTGACGTCGACGGTCCGCCAACCCAGCTCGCCGGCGCGTCGCGCGACGGCCAGCACCGCGTCGGCGCGCAGGCCCGGGTCGCGGACGACCCCGCCGGCGCCGACGCGCCCCTTCCCCACCTCAAACTGCGGCTTCACCATGGGAACGATATCCGCGCCCGGCCAAGCGCATCCAATCAGCGCGGGCAACACGCTCGCCACCGAGATGAACGACAGGTCGGCCACCACCAGCTCGACCGGCCCGCCGATCGCCTCGGGCGTCAGGTCGCGGACGTTGGTCCGCTCGACGACGGTCACCCGCGGGTCGCAGCGCAGCGACCACGCCAGCTGGCCGTAGCCCACGTCGGCGGCCACCACTTCGGCCGCGCCCCGGTCCAGCAGCACCTCGGTGAACCCACCCGTCGACGCGCCGGCGTCCAGGCAGCGGCGGCCCGCGACCCCGATGCCGAAAGCGTCGAGGGCGCCGATGAGCTTGTGCGCCCCGCGCGACACCCAGCCGCGCTCGCCGTCGTCGAGGACGGTCAGGGCGGCGGTGACCTCCACGGCGGTGCCCGGTTTGCGGGCCGGCAGGCCGTCGATGCTCACCTTGCCGGCGCCGATCAACTCCGCGGCCTGCTGGCGGGATCTCGCGAGCCCGCGGCGGACGAGCTCGGCGTCGACGCGGGCGCGCCGTGCCACCGCCGGACTCAGCCCTTCTCCGCCGACTCCAGCGCGGCGAGCAGCACGTCGTGCGCCTCGGACAGGCGGCGCGCGATCTCCTCGAGCTCGTCAAGAGTCGGCTCGCGGTCGGGGTTTTCCGGATCCCCCACCTCGGACAGCTGGGTAACCAGGGCGTCGATTTCAGCGCGAAGCTGATCGGGATCGATAGTCATCGCGTACCTACGTTAGTCGCCGCGCACCAAAGACCAGCGCTGCAGCGCCTCGCGCGCCCGCTCGTCGGCGGCCTCGATGCGCAACGGCCCGGGGCCCTGCACGCCCCACAGCGCGCTGGCGACGGCGCGGACGACCGACAGCCCGTCGCCGTCGTCGGCGCCGTTGGCGCTGACCGTCACCGCCTTGTCGTCGACGTCGATGCGCCAGCCCGGCTGGGGCCGCACCGCGAGCAGGTCGCCGTCGGCGTGCAGCGAGCGCAGGTCATGGCCGATGTAGGTGGGGCGGCGGACGGGGTCGGCGTAGACGGCGTCGCGCGCGGTGCTGACGCCGGTGAGCACCATCAGGCTGGGCAACCGGGCGGCGTTGGCGCCCTCGATGTCGGTGTCCAGCCGGTCGCCGACGACCAGGGGCGTGCGGAAATCGCCGCGGGCGACCGCGTCCTGCAGCAGGCGCGGCGCCGGCTTGCCGGCGACCCGCGGTTCGGCGCCGGTGGCCGCCCGGAGCGCCGCGACGAACGATCCGTTGCCGGGCAGCAGCCCGCGCTCGGTGGGCAGGGTGGGGTCGACGTTGGCCGCGACCCACAGCGCGCCGGCCCGGATGGCCAGTGCGGCCTCGGCGAGGTCCGGCCAGCCGATGGTCGTGGACAGGCCTTGCACGACGGCGACCGGCTCGTCGTCGTAGCGGCGCACCGGGCGCAGCCCGACGGCGGCGATTTCGTTGGCCAGCGCGTCGGTGCCCACGATCAGCACGCGGGAGTCCGCGGGAAGCTGATCGGCCAGCAGCCTGGCCGCGCTTTGGGCGCTGGTGACGACGTCATCCGCCGCGGCGGTGAAGCCGAGGTCGCGCAGGTGCAGCGCAACCTCGTCGGCGCTGCGCGAGGCGTTGTTGGTCACATAGAGCTTGCGGCTGTCCACGTCGTCGAGCGACTGCACCGCGCCCCGGGTGGGCTGGGCGCCGCGGAAGACCGTCCCGTCGAGGTCGACGAGCAGGCAATCATATTGCTGGGCAAGGCTTTTCATCTCAGGCTAGCTCGCTGACCCGCTCTTCGGCGTCGGTGACGCCCTCGACGTCGGCGGCCGCCGACCGCAAAAACCAGTGCAGCGCTTCGTCGGTGCGGCCGAGCGCCAGCAGCGTGTCGGCGTAGGCGTAGAACAACCGCGCCGCCGTCGAACCGGTGCGGCCCGGGTCGAGCTGCGGCGTGGATAACAGGGTCAGCGCCTGCTCGAGTTGGCCGAGGTCCGCGCGCGCGCCGGCGGCGACGATGCGCAACTCGTCGGCGTCGTCGCCGGAGAGCTGGGCGGCCTCCTCGCCGCGCGCCAGTTCGATCGCCCGCTCCGGACGGCCAAGTCCGCGTTCGCAATCGGCGATGAGCGCGAGCAACGGCGACTTGCTGCCCATCCGGCGGGCGGCGCGCAACTCGGCCAGCGCCTGGGCCCAGTCGCCGCAGTGGTAGGCGGCGATCCCGACGGCCTCGCGGACCGCGGCGATCCTGCTGGAGCGGGCCCGCGCCGCGCGGGCATGGCTCAGCGCGGCCTCCGGGTCCTCGTCGATCAGCTCTCCGGCGGCGACCAGGTGGCGCGCCACCGCGTCGGCGGTGGCGCGGTCCAGGGTGCTCAGTTCGCGCCGGACGTCGGGCGCCAGCTGCCGGGCCTCGATGCCGGGCGGAATGGGGGGCGCCCCGTGGTCGTCTTGACCGTCCTGGCCGGCGCCGCGGGGCTGCACCGGGCGGGCGCGGCCCGGGCCCGACCAGGATCCGGATGCCGAGCGAGGTCGCCGCCTACCGTCGCGCCCCTGCCTGTCGTCGACCACCCTGCAAAGGATACGGACGCGGCTGCGGCTCGGCCGTTGAGTGTGCGGTGACGGCTTTGAGTGCGCTTCCAGGGCGAGAAAACCGGCTTGGATTCAGCCCTGAGTACACACCGAACGCCGTGAGTTCACACTCTGCGGAGCGAGTCCGCCTAGGCCGGGCCGCGGTCTGTCAGCAGTGGCGCCAGCACCGCCGGGCAGTAGGTCGCGATCGCGACGATGGTGAACACCCCCGCCACCTCCGGGGACATGCCGTGGCCGTCGGCGACGGCGGCGATCACCGAGTCGAACGACCCGCCGGGCTGCACCAGCATCGGGCAGACCGACTGGCCCAACGCCATCGCGGTGTCCGGTTGCGACACCGGAACGCCGGCGTTGGTGAGCGCCCGCAGGAACGCGTTGCCCCGCAGGTCGGCGTGCACGGGGGCGGCCAGCAGCGCGGTCAAACCCGCCACGCCCGCGCCCACTCCGACGACCCGCAGCACCCGTGTCGCGCTAGTCACCGTGACCACAGTGGTCGCCGGCGGTCACGTCCGGGACACGACGCGATAAAGGTTCAGCCGTCCACCCGCTCGATCCCGGCGATGTTGCGTTTGCCCCGCCGCAGCACCAGCCACCTGCCGTGCAGGAAGTCCGACGGCTGCGGCGACCAATCCTCGCTGTCGATGCGCACGTTGTTCACCGACACGCCGCCCTCGCCGATGGTGCGCCGCGCGGCGCCCCTGCTGGCCGACAGGCCGCTGGCCACCAACAGGTCGACGATCCCGTCGGGGCCGCCGGGTTTGAGCTCGGCCACCGACGCCTCGCGCAGCGCCGCGGCCAGCGTCGGCTCATCCAGCCGGTCGAGTTCACCCTGCCCGAAGAGCGCCCGGCTGGCGTGCTCGACCGCCTCGGCGGCCGCCTCGCCGTGCACCAGCACGGTCAGCTCGTGGGCCAGGCGGCGCTGCGCGGCGCGTTGCTGCGGACGCTCGGCGGTGGCCTGCTCCAGCTCGGCCAGCTCGTCGGCCGACAGGAAGGTGAACCACCGCAGATACCGGATCACGTCGGCGTCGGCGGTGTTGACGAAGTACTGGTACCAGGCGTACGGGCTAGTCATCTGCGGGTCCAGCCATAGGCTGCCGCCCCCGGTGGACTTGCCGAACTTGGTGCCGTCGGCGGCGGTCACCAGCGGGACGGTCAGCGCATGCACCGCAGCGCCGAGCGTCTGGCGCACCAGCCGGACCCCGGCGATGATGTTGCCCCACTGGTCGGAGCCGCCGATCTGCAGGACGCAGCCGTAGCGGCGGTGCAGCTCCACGTAGTCGTTGGCCTGCAACAGCATGTAGCTGAACTCGGTGTAGGAGATTCCCTCGCCCTCCAGGCGCCGCCGCACGGTGTCGCGGTCCAGCATCACGTTGACCGAGAAGTGCTTGCCGATGTCGCGCAGGAACTCGATGGCCGACAGCGGGCCCGTCCAGTCCAGGTTGTCGACGACGACGGCAGCCGTCGGCGACTCGCCAGAATCCGAGAAGTCGACGAAGCGCTCCAGCTGCCCGCGGATGCGCTCGGTCCATTCCGCGACGGTGTTCGCCTCGTTGAGGGTGCGCTCGCCGACGTCACGCGGGTCGCCGATCATGCCGGTGGCCCCGCCGGCCAGCACGATGGGACGGTGCCCGGCGCGCTGGAACCGGCGCAGCGTCAGCAGCGGGACCAGGTGGCCGGCGTGCAGGCTGGCGGCGGTGGGGTCGAAGCCGGCGTAGACCGTCATCGGCCCGCGCCGCGCTTCGGCGGCGAGCGCGTCGAGGTCGGTGGACTGCGCGATCAGTTCGCGCCAGCGCAGCTCGTCGAGGATCCCGGAAGACATCGCGCACGACTTTAGTCGTTCTCGCGCGCACGATTCGCCCCCGCGGCGCTCCCTAAGGCAAGCTAACTACGTGGCGCATCGTGGCGCTATCGCCTTTCCCCGTCAGCGCACCAACACCGCGGAGCGTCATGGACAACCGATACTGGCCGCTGGTCGTCGCGATCATCATGCTCGCCCTCGGGCTCACGCTCACGGTCGACGACTTCAAGCGGGCCGCCACGCTGCGCAAACCGCTGGTCGTCGCGCTGGCCTGCCAGTCTCTGCTGCTGCCGGTTGTGTGCCTGCTGATCGCCGAGGCCTTTCATCTCGAACCGCACCTGGCCGTCGGGCTCATGCTGATGGCGGCGACCCCCGGCGGGACGATGTCGAACCTGCTCAGCCACCTGTTCAACGGTGACCTGGCGCTCAACCTCACGCTGACCGCAATCAACGCCGTGCTGTCGATCATCGCCCTGCCCGCGATCCTGGCGGTCGCGATGACCTGGTTCCTCGGCCATGGGCGGTTCCTGCCGCTGCCACTGGACAAGTTCCTCGCGGTGATCGGGCTGGTGCTGCTTCCCATCGCGATCGGCGTCGCCATCCGCCACCGCTTCCCCGAGCTGGCCCGGCGACTGCAGAAACCGGTCCGGATCGCCGCGATCACGCTGCTCGTGCTCGCCATCGTCGCGGCCATCGCGGGGGGACGAACGACGCTGTGGCACAACATCGGCCTGCTGAGCGGGGCCGTCGTAGCCTTCTGCGCGGTGAGCCTGACGGTCGGCTACCTGGCGCCGCGCCTGATGCGGCTGGCCCCGCGGCAGGCGGTCGCGGTCAGCCTGGAGGTCGGCATGCACAACGCCGTGGTGGCGATGGGCATCGCGTTGAGCCCGCAGCTGCTCAACAGCGCCGTAATGGCCACGCCGGCCGCGGTATACAGTGCCGTCGCGCCCCTGCTGGCCGTGACGTTCATCCTCCTCGCGCGCCGCGTCGACCCCGCTTTCCGCGCCGTCGCTCCAGCCGCCGTCTAGTCGCTCTCGCCCCTGCCCACCGAGGGTGGGAGTCATGTACGGATTTGATGGAATTTTCGTGCATATCACCCACTCTCGGCGGGTTAGTCACTGTGGCCCGGCGCGGGCGCGCGCGGGCTGCGCCGGTAGGCCGACACCTCCGGCCGGCCGCCCAGCCACAGTCGCCACGGCCGGTCGGCGGCCTGGCTGACCCCGACGCGCGGCCCCGACACGGCGCTCAGCGGGTCGTGTAGTTCCACGGTGACCGGGCTGGCGGCGTCGAAGAGGTCGATTCCGTTGTCCTCCATGGTGATTCCCAGCGCCGAGCACAGGTTGCCGGGGCCGCGCGCCAGCGCCGCGGTGCGGACGAGCTCGCCGCGGCGGGCCCGCGCGACGTCGGTGCCGTCCTCGACGGCCGCGGCCCGCAGCAGCACGGCGGCGGCGGTGCCGTCGGGGCCGCACGAGACGTTGGCGCAGACGTGGATCCCGTGGCTGCGGTAGGTGTAGAGCCGCCCTGGCGGCCCGAACATCACCGCATTGCGCCCGGACAGGCCGCGGAACGAGTGGGCCGCGGCGTCGGGCCAGGGGCCGTCGGGCACCCCGCCGTAGGCCTCGACCTCGACGACGATCGCGCGCACGCCTCGTCCGGTGAGGGTGGCGCCGAGCAGCCGATGGGCGGCCGCGACCGGGTCCACCACCAGCCGGTCCGCAACCACCCAACGAACCTACCGGCACCGCGGACATGGCAGTATCCCGGTTGCCGCGTGGCAAAGGAGCCCAAAATATGCATGCGATCGACCCCGCCGCCACGGCGTGGCTGCTGGCCAGCACCGCACTCGTGCTGTTGATGACCCCCGGCCTGGCCATCTTCTACGGCGGCATGGTGCGCACCACCGGGGTGCTCAACATGATCATGATGAGTTTCATCTCCATCCCGCTGGTCACGGTCGCGTGGTTGCTGGTCGGCTACACGATCGCGTTCTCCGACGACGGAGCGGGCGGGCTCGTCGGCAACCTCAGACACGTCGGGATGCTCGGCATCGGCCCCGACACCGTCCACGGCACGGTCCCCGAACTGCTGTACGCGACGTTCCAACTCGCGTTCGCGATCGTCACGGCCGCACTGGTCAGCGGCGCGATCGCCGACCGCGCCAAGTTCGCGGCCTGGATGACGTTCGTCGCGGTGTGGGCGATTGTCGTGTATTCGGTTGTCGCGCACTGGGTGTGGGGGCCGGGCGGCTGGCTGGCCAAGCTGGGCGTGCTGGACTACGCGGGCGGCCTCGTCGTCGAAATCGTCTCCGGTTCCTCGGCGTTGGCCCTGGCGCTGGTGCTCGGGCCGCGGATCGGCTTCAAGAAGGACGCCATGCGTCCGCACAACCTGCCGTTCGTCCTGCTCGGGGTGGGGCTGTTGTGGTTCGGATGGTTCGGGTTCAACGCCGGTTCGGCTTTGGCCGCCAGCGGAACCGCCGCGGCCATCTTCCTCAACACCCTCGTCGCAGGCTGCCTCGGCATGCTCGGCTGGCTCGCGGTCGAACGGGTCCGCGACGGCCGGCCCACGACGTTCGGCGCGGCGTCCGGTGTGGTCGCCGGTCTCGTCGCCATCACGCCGTCGTGCGGGACGGTCGACACGCTCGGTGCCGCGGTCGTGGGGCTTGCCGCCGGTGTCGTGTGCTCCTTCGCGGTCGGCGCGAAATTCCGCTTCAACTACGACGATTCGCTCGACGTGGTCGGCGTGCACTTCGTGGGCGGCGTGGTCGGCGTGTCGTTGATCGGGCTGCTGGCCACCGCGGTCATGACGTCGGGCCCGCGGGGCCTGTTCTACGGGGGCGGGTTCGGCCAGCTGGGCAAGCAGGCGCTCGCGATCGTCGTGGTGGCGCTGTACGCGTTTGTCGTGTCGTTCATTCTTGCGAAGCTGATCGACACGACCATGGGCTTCCGGGTCAGCGCCGAGGACGAGACCACCGGCGTCGACCTCACCCAGCACGCCGAAACCGCCTACGCCGAAGGTGTGTACGGGCATCTTCCGCAGCGCCGGCCGGGATTGCCCTCCGCGTAACCGCGAGAGTGCGTCTGCCGACGCATTCCGCGAGTGTGCCCGACGGTCATTGCACTTTCGGCACCCCTTGACAAGCCCGATCGGGGGGACGATTATTCATCGCATGATGAGTTCATCAAGTGATGAATTACTTGCGCAGGGCCACCGCGTCGCCGTCAGCGTCGAGCATTTGCGCGTCGTCCGAGGCAAACACATTGCGCTGCATGACTTTTCGGTGCAGATCGCGCAGGGCACGATCACCGGCCTGCTCGGCCCGTCCGGCTGCGGCAAGACCACGCTGATGCGCAGCATCGTGGGCACCCAGATCCTGAAGTCGGGCGACGTCACGGTGCTGGGGCGACCCGCCGGGAGCCCGGCGCTGCGCCGCCGCGTCGGATACATGCCGCAGGACCCGACGATCTACAACGACCTGCGCATCGTGGACAACGTCCGCTACTTCGCCTCGCTGTACGGCTTCGACAACCGCGCCGCCGACGCCGCCATCGACCGGGTCGGCCTCACCGATCACCGGACAGCCTTCTGCGGCAACCTTTCCGGCGGGCAGCGCACGCGGGTGTCGCTGGCATGCGCGCTGGTGTGCCAGCCCGAGCTGCTGGTGCTCGACGAGCCGACCGTGGGCCTGGACCCGGTGCTGCGCGTCGACCTCTGGGAGCAGTTCGCCGAGCTGGCCCGCGCGGGCACCACCCTGCTGGTCTCCAGCCACGTGATGGACGAGGCCGACCACTGCGACGACCTGCTGCTCATGCGCGAGGGCCACCTGGTGGCCCACACCACCCCGGCCCGACTACGAGAGGACACCGGATGCACGTCACTGGAGGACGCGTTTCTGTCCATCATCAAGCGCGGCACGAAGCAAAAGGCGGGTTAGGGCTCAAGGCGTACGCCGCGACCACCACGCGGATTCTGCGCCAGCTGGCCGCCGATCACCGCAGCGTCGCGCTGATCCTGTTCGTCCCGATCCTGGTCATCACGCTGATGTACTTCATGTTCGAGAACGCGCCGCACCGCCCGGGCACGCCGTCGCCTTTCAACAACGCCTGCCTGATCCTGCTGGGCCTGTTCCCGCTGTTCGTGATGTTCATCATCACGTCGATCACCATGCAGCGCGAACGGGCCTCCGGGACGCTGGAGCGCATCCTGACCACTCCCCTGCGCCGGCTCGACATGCTGATCGCCTACGGCACCGCGTTCTCGATAGCCGCTGCGGTGCAAGCGATTCTGGCCTGCATCGTCTCGTTCTGGTTCCTCGGCTTCGACACGGCCGGCAGCCCGGTGTGGGTGTTCGTGATCGCGATCGTCAACGCCATCCTGGGCGTCGGGCTGGGCCTGCTCTGTAGCGCGTTCGCGCGCACCGAGTTTCAGGCGGTGCAGTTCATCCCGCTGGTGATGGTCCCGCAGTTCCTGCTGGCCGGCATCATCGTGCCCCGCGCGCTGATGGCGCACTGGCTGCAGTGGGTCAGCAACGTGATGCCCGCCAGCTACGCGCTGGAGGCCTTGCAGCAGGTGGGTGCGCACTCCGAGCTGACCTCCATCGCGGTGCGCGACATCGTCGTCGTGCTGGGCTTCGCGATCGCGGCGCTGTGCCTGGCCGCGGCGACCCTGCGGCGGCGGACGCCCTAGCATGACGGATACCACCACCGGGCGGCGGCGGCCCGGACGACCGGCCGGAGCGTCCGACACGCGGGAGCGGATCCTGAGCAGTGCCCGGGAGCTGTTCGCCAGCAAGGGGATTCGCAACACGTCGATCCGCGCGGTCGCCGCGGCGGCAGGCGTCGACTCGGCACTCGTGCACCACTACTTCGGCACCAAGGAAAAGCTGTTCGCCGCGGCCGTCCACATCCCGATCGACCCGATGGACATCATCGGCCCGCTGCGCGAGGTCCCGATCGAGGAGATCGGCTACCGGCTGCCGTCGATGTTGTTGCCGCTGTGGGATTCCGAGCTGGGCACCGGCTTCATCGCGGTGCTGCGGTCGGTCCTGGCCGGCGCGGAGGTCAACCTGTTCCGCACGTTCATCCAGGACATCATCGCGGTTGAAGTGGGTTCGCGCGTCGACGATCCGCCGGGCAGCGGCGTCATCCGCATCCAGTTCGTCGCGTCCCAGCTGGTGGGAGTGGTGATGGCGCGCTACATATTTCAACTCGAGCCGTTCGCGTCGTTGCCGGCCGAACAGATCGCGCGAACCATCGCGCCCAACCTGCAGCGCTACCTCACCGGGAAGCTGCCGGACGGGCTCGTGCCATGAGCCGGGCGTGCTCGTCGTCGTCGACGTCTCGGGCCTCGTCGATCAGCAGCACCGGGATGCCGTCCTCGATGCGGTAGGTGCGCCGCAGCCTCGGGTTGTAGAGCAACTCACCATCGCCCGGGTCTATCAGAAGCAGCGGGCCCCGGTCGGCCGGGCAGACCAGGATGGCGAGCAGGGCGTCGTCGACCATCACTACGCGCCGCTCAGTTCGGACCGCGCTCCGGGTGTCAGCCGGCGGAACTCGTTGGCGGCGGCGTCGAAGTACCACGCCTGACGTCCCGGCTTGGGGATCCCGGCCGCGCGCAGGGCGCTGACGGTGGGCCGGTACGTCGCGCTCAATGTCATTTCCGGGCACACGTGCACGATGTCGGGCCCCAGCCCGACGGGAATCTTCGCGACGGCCTCGGTGAGGTCGGCCGCCGTGATGGTGGCGCCCGGCAGCAGGGTCACCGCCGACACCGCCGCCTGCTGGTCCCCCACCGGCACGTTGTAGGTCACCGCGAGGTCGACCCCGTTGATGCAGCCCAACGCGTCGGTGACCGCCTCGGCATAGACCAGCCCGCGCGCGGTGTGGACCACCGAGCCGCGCCGGCCCATCAGCCAGTAGTCGCCGTCGTCGTCGCGGCGGAACAGGTACTCGGTTGCGATCCAGGTGTCGCCCGCGGCGAACACCCCGCGTTTGACCGAGGCACTCGGGTCGATCGGCCCGTTGGACTGCGCGAGCAGCACCCCGACCTGGTTGGGTGCGGCGACCTGGACGAAGCCGCGGTCGTCCTCCAGGATCAGGTCGTGCTCGGCGTCGTAGGCGCCGAGTTCGATGCGGCCGGCGCCCGGCAACGGCCGGCCCTTGCTGCCGATCTTGGCGCCGGACACGTTGGCCAGCACGGCCTGCCCGTCGGTGGTGGCGAAGAACTCCACGACGCGGGCCGGGGCGAAGGCGTCGACGACGCGCGCCCACAGCCCGGTCGGCATGCCCGAACCGATGAACAGGCGAACCGGGTGGTTGCCGTGCAGCACGAACGCGGGATCGTCGACGACGTCGCGCAGCATGGCCCAGGTGTAGGACACCACCGTCACGCCGTACTGCCGCACCTCCTGCACGAACCGGTCGGGCTGCAGGCCGCGCGACAGCGCGATGCGGGTGCCGCCGACGACCGCGCCGCCCAGGCTGACCAGCAGCGCCGACTCGTGGTGCAGCGGCGTCAGGCAGTACACGGTGTCGCGGCGGTCCAGGGCGGCGGTCGAGGCCGTCCCGAAGGCCGACACCGCCCACCGGTAGTTGGTGATCTGCTTGGCGACCAGCTCGCCGCCGGCCGCGTTGAACGCGATGAACGCCAGGTCGCGGGCCAACCCGGGGTTGGGCCGGTACCAGGCGGGCAGCTCGACGGCGTCGGGGTCGATTTTCTCCATGTCGATGACGTCGGAGTCGTGGGGCAGGTGCAGGTCTCGCGACTCGCCGCCGCCGAGCACCAGGATCTGCCCGGGCAGGTCGCGCGCCGCGTCGAGGTTGGTGGGGTCGGTCAGGATCTCGGTCACGCCCCCGAGGCGGACCGAGGCGACCAGGTCGGCGTCGGGGCGCATCACCACGGCGACGGCACCGAGCCGGGACAGCGCCGCGATGGCGACCAGCGCGCTGGGCCGCGTCTCCATCAGCACACCGACGCGGTCGCCCTGCCGCACCCCGACCTCGATCAGCCCGCGGACGACGTTGTTCACCCGGCGGTTGACGGCCTCATAGGTATGCACGCGGCCGTCGAACAACAGGAACTCGCCCTGCGGGGCGTCGTGCGCCTGCTCCTCGATGATGCGGCCCAGCGAGATGCGGGTGTGGTCGTTGATCTGTCCCAGCCGGACCAGTCGCGGCAGCGTCCGGACCGTCTCCACGGCCAGGGTGCGCATCGACTTGTTCGCGGCTACGACGGCGTTCGCCGTGCCGCGCACCGCGCCCATCGCCGCCTCGGAGACCTCCCCGAGGCCGTGCGCGATCCGGGAGCTCAGCGCGACGCCGCTGTCGGTGTGGTCGATCGGCTGGTCGGCCATCAGGTCGATGCCGGTGGGCTTGTCCCCGCCGGTGGACAGCCACTGCACCCACGCCGCGACGGTGGGCCAGCTCTCCCGCGCCGCCTTGGATCCCACGACGAGACCGAAATGTCCTGTGCGGACCAGGCATTCGTAGACCTCGGCGTCGGGCGCCGCCCGCCGGATCCCGCGCACCGAGGCCGGCTGCCCGATGTCGTCCACCTCGCCGACGAAGGCCAGCACCGGGCAGGTGATGTCGGTGAGCGTGACCATCTGACCGTTGATGGCGAAGCCGCCGGTCATCATGCGGTTGTGCGCGATGAACTGCTTGAGCAGTTCCGAGATCGCCGGGCCCGACCACGCGATCCAGCCCTCGCGCTCGAGGAACCTGCGCTGTTGTTCGCGCGGCAGCAGCGCCTCGCGGTCGTGCAGCTGGCGCACGAAGTCGACCCGGGCCTTGGCCGTCTTGAGCGGATCGAGCATCTGAAAACCGGCGCGCGCCAACCAGCCCGGGATGTCGAGTCGGCTGAAGACGTGATCGGCCATGAAGTTTGCCGCGGGCGCGGCGAAGTTCGGCGGAATGCCCATCGGCAACGCGGCCAGGGTGTCCACCGGCGAGCCGAACGCGACGATGCTGGCGATGTTCTTCGAACGCCGGTACGCAGCGGCCTGGTAGCAGAACATTCCGCCCTGCGAATAGCCGACCAAATGCACGTCGCTGCCCGCTACGTCCCTGACCGTGTCGATCGCCTGGCTGAGCGCGACGATGTGGTCGGCCAGGTTGCGGCGCATGCCGCCTTCCACCTTGTCGGGCGAGCCGAAGTCGATGACCCACGGATCGAGCCCGGCGGCGTGCAGGATCCCCACCGCCCCGTCTTCGCGGGTGACGTCCCACATGTCGGCCGACATCATCATCGGGTGCACCATCAGCACGGGCGCCCCCACCGGCGCATGCCCGGGCCGGCTGTCCGGTGGGAAATACCGGCGCAGCTTGTACATCGGGACGCTCTCGACGATCTGGGACGGCGACGGGACGCTTCCGGTTTCCAACCCCCCCAGGCGCAAGACCTCGAGTCCGTTTTGTGCCGTGGCCACCAGACGCCCGACCGGCCGCGTGACCACCGAAAAATTGAGATCCACCGCTGCTCCCTGACTCTTGACAGCTCCGCCATCATGGCACATCGGCGCGGCCGGCGGTTTTGGTCAGGCGGTTTGCCGGAGCGTCCCCCGCTCCCGGCCCCGTGCGCTCGGGTGCGCCCGCGGAATTCGTCGGGGCCGTCAATTTTAGGGGCGCCCGGCGGGGCTTTACAGCACCACGAAATCCATCGGTCCGATGTCGGCCATCCGGCGCAGCCGCTCCGCGATCTGGCGATCTTCGCGCGCGAACTCGCGGTGGACGGCCGCGTGTTCGCGGTACTCATCGCTTGCGGGATTGTCGTGTTCGGCCGCCTCGTCGTAGGCGTTCGCGGTTCGCTCGTGGCTGTCCGCGGACCTGTCCAAGCTTTTGGCCGCGGATCGCTGCGCCGCCCTGGCCAATAGCCGCGCGTGCTCGGCTCGTTGTCCGGTGCGGAAGGCGTCCACGTCATCCCATACCTGGAGGTCGGGTCCGGCCTGGAGTCCGTTGTCTGCGCTCACTGTGCCCCAGTCCTTTCTGGCCGCAGGATTGACGGGGATGGCGCGACTGAAACGCGTCCGGCCCGACGCTTCCGTCCCGGCGGATCGGCGCCTACCCGGCGGCGACGATTTGCGTTGCCTCCCATGGTGATACGCGCGACGCCTACACCGGACCGAATTCGATGATTAGCGGACGTGAATCCGGGTATTTAACCGAAGCGCATGGTTCGCGACGCGTGCCCGCATGCCGTCAGGACCACCTCGGTTGAAACACGCAGCTGGGCGCTTAACCAGTTCTCTGGGCAGTCATCTCGACTCGTTTTGAACCGGTGTCGTCGGGGTGGCCGCTGGAGCGTGTTTCCGTGCGGGAGTGAGGTGGCCTGATGAGCACGACGATGGCCCGATCCGCGAGTTTTCTGACCGGCGGTCGCCGGCGGCCGTCCGGGCACCCCGCAATTCGCCAATCAATTCACGCGGGCCCCCTGCTGCCCGCTGGACGCCAGGAAAGGGAATCCAAATGTTGTTGCTAGGCAACGGCGGACGGCGCAAAGCCGGCGAGGCCGAACATCTGGCCGAGCGGGCCCTGTACGACGTCGCGCACGGTCGCTTCGAACGCTCGCTGTCCGGCCTGACGGCGATGGCGGCCGTCGTCACGACCGCGGAAATCTATTTCGAGCACTACAAGGCCAGCTTCGGCAACAAGTGGATGTGGAGCCCGATCGTGGTCACCCCGCCGGTGGTGGTCGCCGGGATCGGCGGGGTGTTCTCACGGCGCTGGGCCAAGCTGTGGCTGCCGATCACCGCCGGCATCTACACGGCCAACGGCCTGATGGGCGAGTACCTGCACGCGCGCGGGGTCGCCCGCAAGCCGGGCGGCTGGAAGAACGCCTCCTACAACGTGCCGATGGGCCCGCCGATCGCGGCGCCCGGGTTGATGTGCATGGTCGGCGGGATGGGGCTGCTCGCCTCGCTCCTGCGCCGCGAAAGCTTCCGGCGATAGGCGGGGTTCGACATGATGGCCGACACCTCCCGCCCCGACCACCTGCCCAACCTGCGGGCCGATCGCCAGCCCCCGCACCCGTCCTGGCTTCCCAAACAGCGCCGCGGCACCACGCCCCAAATGATCGGGCGCTACCCCGATTTCGACGTGCTGGAAACCGCCGACTCGTGGGACGACGCCACCAGGAAGGTGGTGCTGGCCCGGCTGGAACCGCCCGGCCCGCTGCGCTTTTTCACCCCGGAGGAGGAGCCCTGCCTGCGGGCGTTCTGTGACACCGTGCTGGCGCAGGACGCCGAGCCGCGGGTTCCGGCGGCCGAGTCGGTCGACTCCAAGCTCGCCGACGGGCGCCTCGACGGCTACCAGTACGCCGACATGCCCGACGACCGCGACACCTGGCGGCTGGTGCTGCGCGCCCTCGACGAGACCGCGCTGCGCCGCCACGGCAGGGCGTTCGCCGAGGCCGAGCCCGCCGCCCGCGAGGCGATCATCGACCAGTTCTCGCAGGGCGAGCTGGAGGGCGGGGCCTGGGAGCGCCTGAACGTCAAGCGCGCCTGGTCGGTGTGCATGCGAATGACGCTGGCGGGCTTCTACTCCCACCCGTGGGCGTGGAACGAGATCGGCTTCGGGGGCCCGGCCTACCCGCGCGGCTTCATGCGCCTCGGCGGCGCCACCGGCCCGGCATCTGCGCGTGAACCGTTCGAGACCCGCGGCGCCACCGACGAGGATCCCGTCGAAGTCGTGCAGAAGGGCGAGATCTGATGGGTGACTTCCTGCGCGGCCTGCTCAAGGGTGCGGTCGGCCCGAAGGACAACGATTCGCGGTTCCTGCTCGACGTGCACTCCCGCGACCTGCCCGGCGAGAAGACCATGCGGCGCTTCCGTGACGACGACGAGGTGGACCTGGTCGTCGTCGGCGCCGGCGCGGGCGGCTCGGTGCTGGCGCAACGGCTGGCCCGCGCCGGGTGGCGGATCGTGATCCTCGAGGCCGGCCCGTTCTGGCACCCCGACGAGGACTGGGTGTCCGACGAGGCCGGCTCCCATTCCCTGTATTGGACGCAGAAGCGCATCATCGGCGGCGACGACCCGATCGAGCTGGGCAAGAACAACTCCGGGCGCGGGGTCGGCGGATCGATGGTGCACTATGCCGGCTACTGCCCGCGGTTTCACCCCAGCGACTTCGCGACCCGCACCCTCGACGGGATCGGGGCGGACTGGCCCATCCGCTACGAAGACGTGCTGCCCCACTACGAGCGCGTCGAGCTCGAGTTGCCGGTCGCCGGCCAGGACTGGCCATGGGGCCATAAGCACCGCTATTCCTTTGCCCCGCATCCCATTTCGGGGGCGGCCGCCAAGCTGTGGCGCGGCGCGATGAAGCTCGGCATCGAGATGCGCGTCGGGCCCGTCGGCATCGTCAACGGAACCTTCGGCAACCGGCCGCACTGCATCTACCGCGGCTACTGCCTGCAAGGCTGCAAGGTCAACGCCAAGGCCAGCCCGTACGTCACGCACCTGCCCGACGCGCTGGCCCACGGCGTGGAGATCCGCGCCAACTGCATGGCCGCCCGCGTCGAACTCGACGACAGCGGCGCCGCACGGGGCGTGGTCTACTACGACGAGGTGGGCGGTACCGAACGCCTGCAACGCGCCAAAGCCGTTGCCGTGGCAGGGTATTCGATCGAAACACCGCGCCTGCTGCTCAACTCGGTCAGCGACCGCTTCCCGAACGGGCTGGGCAACAACGACGATCAGGTCGGGCGCTACGTGATGGTGCAGGGCGCCACCCAGTCCGCGGGCCGCTGGTCCGAGGAGGTTCGGATGTACAAGGCGCCTCCCCCCGAGGTGTCCTCCGAACAGTTCTACGAGACCGACCCCGATCGCGGTTTCGCCCGCGGCTTTTCCATCCAGACCGTGTCGCCGATGCCCATCGGCTGGGCCGAACACGTGATGGCCGACGGGCACTGGGGCCGCGCGCTGCGCGAGTACATGCGCGACTACAACCACTGGGCGACCATCGGGGTGCTCAACGAGCTGCTGCCGCGGCCGGACAACCGGGTCACCCTGGCCTCTGGGGCCGAGGCCAGAGACCCGTACGGCATCCCGGTGGCCCGTTTCGACTACTCGCTCTGCGACAACGACAGGGCCAACATGGCCTACTCCACCAAGGTGATCGGCGACATCCTGCACGCCGCCGACGCGCAGGACGTGCTCACCATCGAGCGCTTCGCCCACCTGATCGGCGGCGCGCGGATGGGCACCGGCCCGGAGAATTCGGTGGTCGACTCCGACCACCGGGTGTGGGGCGTGCCGAACCTGTTCCTCGCCGACGGCTCGGTCTGCCCGACTCAGGGCTCGGCGAACCCGGCGCTGACCATCATGGCGCTGGCCTCGCGGCTGGCCGAGCGCATGGCAACCGGAAAGATCTGCGCCGCGGCGCCCGGTGGCAGCCGTCCGGTGCGGTCCGAGGCGGCGGCCCGTGGCTGAGCGGACCACCGTCGTCGATGCGGAGTTTTCCCCGCGGGTGCTGCGCGAGTACGCGCTGCTGGCCGACGGCGAACGGGGCGCGTTGGTCGGTCCCCAGGGCGACGTCGCGTGGCTGTGCGCGCCGCGCTGGGACTCCGACGCCGTCTTCTCCAACCTCATCGGCGGCGACGGGGTGTACGCGATCACCCCGACCGATCCGCGGCACGTGTGGGGCGGCTACTACGAGCCGGGCAGCCTGATCTGGCGCAACCGCTGGATCACCCGCGACGGCATCGTGGAATGCCGCGAGGCGCTGGCCTTTCCGGGCGACCCCGATCGGGTGGTGCTGCTGCGTCGGCTGATGGGCTGCCAGGGGACCGGGCGCGTGCGCGTGCTGCTGCGGCCGAGCGCGGAATTCGGCCGACACGGCGCGGGGAAGCTCAGCCTCGACGACGGCATATGGAGCGGGCGATCGGGGCGGCTGCGCTGGCGGTGGGCGGGCGGCGACGACGCGCGCGCCGCGCATTGCTCCCGCGACCGCAATGAGCTGCTCGCGTGCGAGATCACCATCGACGAGGGCCGGCACCACGACCTCGTGCTGGAGTTGTCCGAGCACGAACTGCCCGACCGGCCACCCGACCCCGACACCACCTGGGACGCCACCGCGGCCGCCTGGCAGCGCAGCATGCCCGAGCTCAACTGCACCATCGCCCCTCGCGACGGGCGGCATTCCTACGCGGTGCTGCGCGGGCTGACCAGCAGCGGCGGCGGCATGGTCGCGGCAGCGACGATGAGCCTGCCCGAACGCGCGCACACCAACCAGAACTACGACTACCGCTACGCCTGGATCCGCGACCAGGTGTACGCCGGCATGGCCGCGGCGGCCGTGGGGGCAACCGAGCTGCTCGACCGGGCCGTCGAGTTCGTCGGTGGCCGGCTGCTCGACGAGGGCCCGAAGCTCAAGCCCGCCTACACCGTCAGCGGCGCCCCGGTTCCCAGCGAAGAAACGCTCGACCTGCCCGGCTACCCGGGCGGCACGGACAAGATCGGCAATTGGGTCAACCAGCAGTTCCAACTCGACGTCTTCGGCGAGTCGCTGCAGCTGCTGGCCAGGGCCGCCGCCGCCGACCGGCTCGATGCGGACGGCTGGCGCGCCGCCCAGATGGCGATCGCCGCGATCGAAAAGCGTTGGGGCGAACCGGATGCGGGGATCTGGGAACTCCAAGACGAGTACTGGACGCAGTCGCGCCTGGCCTGTGTGGCCGGGCTGCGCGCCATCGCCAAGGTGGCCGGCGGCGGCACGGAGGTCTCCTCCTCCGCCTCGCTGGCCGACGCCATTCTCGCCGACACCGCGGCCAAGAGCCTGCACCCGCAGGACGGCTACTGGCAACGCAGCCCCGGGATTTCGGGCGTCGACGCGTCGCTGCTGCTGCCCCCGGTGCGGGGCGCGCTGCCGGCCGACGACCCGCGCACCCGCGCCACACTCGACGCCGTCCGCGCACAACTCACCCACGACGGGTTCGTGTACCGCTTCCGGCACGACGAGCGCGACCTCGGCGATGCCGAAGGAGCGTTCCTACTCTGCGGATTCATGATGGCCCTGGCGGAACACCAACTGGGCCATGCCCACTGCGCGATGCGCTGGTTCGAACGCAACCGTGCCGCCTGCGGGCCGCCCGGGCTGTTCTGCGAGGAATACGACGTCAGGCAGCGGCAGCTGCGCGGCAACCTGCCGCAGGCGTTCGCGCACGCCCTGCTCCTCGAATGCACGGCCACCCTCGCCGAGGACGCCATCCATCACGACTGACCCGCCGAGACGAAAGGCAGACGCTATGACACAGAACGTGGTGATCACCGGGGCCAGCGCCGGCATCGGCCGCGCCACCGCCCAGTTGTTCGGACAGCGCGGCGCCAATGTCACCCTGCTCGCCCGCGGCGCGGCCGGGCTGGAAGGCGCGGCCCGCGACGTCGAGGCCGGCGGCGGCAAGGCGCTGGCCATCCCGACCGACGTGGCCGACTGCTCGGCCGTCGAGGCCGCCGCCGACGAGGCCGAATCCGCCTTCGGCCCCATCGACACCTGGGTCAACGTCGCGTTCACCTCCGTGTTCGCGCCGTTCTGGGAGATATCCGCCGAGGAATTCAAGCGCGTGACCGAGGTGACCTACCTGGGCTACGTGCACGGCACCATGGCGGCGCTGGCCAAGATGCGCCCGCGCGACCGCGGCACCATCGTGCAGGTCGGCTCCGCGCTCAGCGAGCGGTCGATCCCCCTGCAGTCGGCCTACTGCGGCGCCAAGCACGCCACCAACGGGTTCACCGAATCGGTGCGCTGCGAGCTGCTGCACGAGGGCTCGAACGTGCGGATCACCGTCGTGCAGATGCCGGCGGTCAACACCCCGCAGTTCTCCTGGGTGCTGTCCCGGCTGCCCCGGCATCCGCAGCCGGTGCCGCCGATCTACCAGCCGGAGGTCGCGGCCCGGGGCGTCGTGTACGCCGCGGATCATCCCGGGCGCAAACAGTATTGGGTCGGTGACAGCACCGCGGTCACCCTCCTCGCGCAGAAGTTCGTCGCGCCGCTGCTCGATCGCTACCTCGGCCGCACCGGATTCGACTCTCAGCAGACCCACGAGCGGGTGAACGGCCAACAGCCGCACAATCTTTGGCAGCCGGTCGATCAGGAGCCCGGCAGCGACCACGGCGCGCACGGCGAGTTCGACGGCAAGTCGCACTCCCACAGCCCGCAGGTGTGGTTGTCCCAGCATCCGCTCGCCGGCGGCACCGGTGCGCTGGGGCTCGGGCTGGGTGCGCTGCTGGCGCTGCGGCGGGCGCGATGACGGCCTGGGCGCGAATCGTCTACGGGTTGGCGCTCCTCGCGGCCCCGACTCCGCTGCTGCGACTCGCATCCGGCAAGACGGCAACCACCCGCGAGCGCGCGGTGACCCGCGTCCTGGGGGCGCGGCTGCTGACCCAGGCCGCGGTCACCGACATCCGGCCCGACGCGGTGAGCGTGGCGCTGGGCGCCGAGGTCGACTTCGTGCACGCGGCCACGATGCTCCTCTGGGCGGCGGTTGACCGCGGGTCGCGACGGTTGACGCTGCTGAGCGCCGCGACCGCCGGCCTGTTCGCCGTCGCCGGCGCCGCCCAGGCGCGTCGGACGCCCGCGGTGGCGGACGGCCCGACCGGCGACGCGCTGGCCACCCTCGTCCGGCTTCGGCACCGCATCGCCGAAGCCGTCGCGCGGTACACGATGCCCGGCGACGTTCGCGCCGCCCTGAAAACCTGAGGAGCCCGTCATGTCACCAAGCACGCGGGGCGACGCCTGCATCGACGAGGTCACGGCGCAGGCGTACGAAATCCCTACCGACGCACCGGAAGCCGACGGCACGTTCGCGTGGTCTTCGACCACGCTGGTCCTGGCCGAGGTGGTCGCGGGCGGCCGCCGCGGGCTGGGCTACACCTATGCCGCCGGCGCCTGCCGCGAGCTGATCACCGGGCCGCTCGCCGGCGCGGTCAAGGGACACAGCGCCCTCGACATCCCCGGCGCCTGGGAGTCGATGGTCCGGGCGATCCGCAACAGCGGCCGCCCGGGCCTGGTCTCCTGCGCGATCTCGGCGGTCGACACCGCGCTGTGGGACCTCAAGGGAAAGCTCCTCGAACTCCCGGTGTGCCGCCTGCTCGGCGTGGCGCGCCCGGATCTGCCGATCTACGGCAGCGGCGGCTTCACCACCTACGACGAGCGCGAGACGCGCACCCAACTGGAGCGCTGGGTCGACACGTGGAAGATCCCCCGCGTGAAGATCAAGATCGGTGAGTCGTCGGGTTCCGACGAGCGCCGAGACCTCGACCGAATCGCGCTGGCGCGCAAGGTGATCGGCCCCGACACCGAACTGTACGTCGACGCCAACGGCGGCTACCGCCGCAAGCAGGCGATCCGGGTCGCCCACGCCATGGCCGACCACGACGTCACCTGGTTCGAAGAGCCCGTCTCGTCCGACGACCTCGCCGGGCTGCGGGAGGTGCGCGACCAGGTGACCCCGGATGTCACCGCCGGCGAATACGGCTACGACCTGAACTATTTCCGCCGCATGCTGTCCGCCGAGGCGGTGGACTGCCTGCAGATCGACGTCACCCGTTGCGGCGGCATCACCGACTGGCTGCGGGCCGCGGCCGTCGCCGCCGCGCACAACGTCGACGTTTCGGGGCACTGCGCGCCCAACCTGCATGCCCACATCGCCGCCGCGATTCCCAACCTGCGGCACCTGGAGTACTTCCACGACCACCACCGCATCGAGCACATGCTCTTCGACGGGGCCCTGCCGCCCGACGGCGGGGCGCTGCGGCCCGATCAGCACCGGCCCGGCCTGGGGCTGGAGTTCAAACACCGCGACGCCGAGGAGTACCGGGTCGGCTGAGGAGCCGCCGCGCGTCGTAAACCCGTGCATGAAGCTGCCTGAAAACGGGCATTGATATGCAACAAGCATCAAGGCAGTCCGGGGAGACAGGCGATGAGTGTGAACTTCGACGATGAGACGGCCGAGCGTCGCAACGGGGAGGCCGAGCGCGCGGCACCCTCCGAGGCACTCATGTCCGATGTGGTCGAGGAACAGGAGCTGGGCGCGGTCGACATGGTGCTGGGGTTGGGCGAGCCGCAGCGCGTGGGCCGGTTCCGGTTCTTCCTCGACGGCCAGCGCTGGGAATGGTCGGACGCCGTCGCGCGCATGCACGGCTACGAGCCGGGACAGGTCGAGCCCACTACGGAATTGTTGTTGCAGCACAAGCACCCCGAGGACCGGGAGCGCGTCGCGGCCGTCCTGGACCACGTGCTCAAGGGCAAGCCGTTCAGCAGCCGGCACCGGATCATCGACACCGCCGGACAGACCCGCTGCGTCGTCGTCGCGGGTGACCGGATGGTCGACGACAAGGGCGCGCTGGCCGGCACCTCGGGTTTCTACGTCGACGTCACGGACTCGCTGCACACCGACATCACCAACGTCCTGGAGGCGGTGGCCGACGCCCGCGCCCGGATCGAACAGGCGAAGGGCGTGCTCATGGCCGCCTACGGCATCTCCGCGGAGCGCGCGTTCGACATCCTGGTCTGGCGGTCGCAGGAGACCAACCTGAAGGTTCGGGACCTCGCCACCCGCTTCCTGGACGCCGTGGCGGGCAAGGCCTCGCCCGACACCCGAACCCACGTCGACCACGCGCTGCTGACCCTCCAATAATTGCCGGGTGGCGCACCTACTGGGAGCCGAGGGCGTACGCCTGGAATACCCGAATCAGCTGGTGTTCGAGTCGGTCACCCTGGGCGTCGACGACGGCGCGCGCATCGGCATCGTCGGGCGCAACGGCGACGGCAAATCCAGCCTGTTGGGCCTGCTGACCGGCCAGTTGCCGCCCCACGCCGGCCGGGTCACCCGCCGCAGCGGGCTGCGGGTCAGCGCGCTGAGCCAGGCCGACACCCTCGACCCCGGGCACACCGTGGGCTGGACGCTGGTCGGCGGGGCGCCCGAGCACCAGTGGGCGGGTGACGCGCGGGTGCGCGACGTGGTCGGCGGGCTGGTGTCAGACATCGTGTGGGACGCCACAGTCGACACCCTGTCCGGCGGGCAGCGTCGCCGCGTCCAGCTGGCCCGGCTGCTGATCGGCGAGTGGGACGTGATCGCCCTCGACGAGCCCACCAACCACCTGGACATCGAGGGCATCACCTGGCTGGCCGGCCACCTGCGGGACCGCTGGGCGCGCAACACCGGCGGGCTGTTGCTGGTGACGCACGACCGCTGGTTCCTCGACGAGGTCGCGACCACGACGTGGGAGGTGCACGACGGGATCGTCGAGCCGTTCGACGGCGGCTACGCCGCCTACGTGCTGCAGCGCGTCGAGCGCGACCGGGTGGCCGCCGCCACCGAGGCCAAGCGGCAGAACCTGATGCGCAAGGAGCTGGCGTGGCTGCGCCGGGGACCGCCGGCGCGCACCTCCAAGCCCAGGTTCCGGATCGAGGCCGCCAACCAGCTGATCGCCGACGTGCCGCCGCTGCGCAACACCGTCGAGCTGGCCAAGCTGGCGACGGCGCGGCTCGGCAAGGATGTCATCGACCTGCTCGACGTGTCGGTCTCGTTTGGCGGCCGGCCCGTGCTGCGCGACGTCGAATGGCGGATCGCGCCGGGCGAACGCACCGGGATCGTCGGGGCCAACGGCGCCGGCAAGTCGACGCTGCTGGGGCTGATCGCCGGAACCGTCACGCCGGACACCGGGCGCGTCAAGCGCGGCAAGACGGTTCGGCTGGCCGTGCTGGACCAGCGGGGCGAGGAGCTGGCCGCGCTCGCCGGCGACCGGATCGCCGACGTGCTGGGCGGGCTGCGCGGCGGCTACGAGGTCGACGGCCGCGAGGTGACGCCGGCCCAGCTGCTGGAGCGGCTCGGGTTCGGGCGCGGCCAGCTGTCCGCGCGCGTCGGCGACCTGTCCGGAGGTCAGCGCCGGCGGCTGCAGCTGATGCTCACACTGCTTGCCGAGCCAAACGTGCTGCTCCTCGACGAGCCCACCAACGACGTCGACACCGACATGCTGACCGCCGTGGAGGACCTGCTCGACTCGTGGCCGGGCACCCTGATCGTCGTCTCGCACGACCGCTACCTGCTCGAGCGGGTCACCGATCAGCAGTACGCGATCCTCGACGGCCGGCTGCGGCACCTGCCGGGCGGGATCGACGAGTACCTGCGGCTGGCGGCGCACCGTCCGGTCGCTCCCGAGCGCCCGCGGGGCGAGCCCGCTCCCGCAGCCATGTCGGGGGCGCGGCGACGCACCGCCGAGAAGGAGCTGGCCGCCGTCGACCGCCAGCTGACGCGGCTGGCCGAGCGGATCGCGGCCAAACACCACGAGCTCGCCGACCACGACCAGTCCGACCACGTCGGCCTGACGCGGCTCACGGGAGAATTGCGCGGCCTGGAACGGGAGGTCGCCGCCACCGAGAGCCGCTGGCTGGAGCTCTCGGAGCTACTCGAATAATCGAACCGTGAATTCCGGCCGGGACGGCTCAGAGACGGTGGCGTGCGTCGGGTCCAGCACCACCGCGTCCAAGGGGACCTACCCGTGGATCCCCGAACTGGCGCGCCGGCCGCAGAACAGCCGGTTCCGGTTCGTCAACCTCGGGGTGGGCGGCGACCTGTCCTTCGACGTTGTGCGGCGTCTGCCCCGCGTGATCGACATCCGGCCCGATCGGGTCATCGTCCTGATCGGCACGAACGACATCCTGGCGAGCGTCTTTCCGAATTTCCGCAGGGGAGTGCGGGTCTGGAAGGGGCTGCCGCACGAGCCCACGGTGCAGCGATTCCGGGACAACCTGCACCTGATCACCCGCAGGCTGCGGCGCGAGACCGAGGCGAGGATCGCGCTGAGCTCCCTCGCGCCGGTGGGCGAAGACCCCCATTCGGTGGATCCGGTTCAGTCCCGGCTGAACGAGCTGTTCGCCGCCTACGCGGACGTCATCCGGGACGTCTCGTCGCGCGAGGGGACGGACTACATCGCCTTCCATGAGGCGTTCGTCGAAGAGCTGGACCGCGCGGGGACGGCGAAGCCGTTCACCCGGTTTCCCTTCGGGTCGTTCTACCGCGACTACCTGGTCCGGGAAGCGATCCTACGGCGCAGCTTCGACGAGATTTCGCGAATGAACGGGTGGGAGTTTCACATCGACGGCGTTCATCTCAACACCCGCGGCGGCCGGATCCTGACCGAGGTCGTTCAGCGGTTCCTGGACTCGTAGCCGGGCGCGGCGGGAAGCCACCAATCGATCTCGTGGCTGATCGCAAGCGCGGCGCCGCCGGGCGCGGCGGGAAGCCACCATCGATCTAGTGCCAGCGCAGTAGCACCAATTCGGAGCAGAATCCGGGACCCATCGCCAGCATCAGTCCGGGGCTGCCGCTGGGCGGCGGCTTGGCGATGGTGTCGCGCAGGACGTGCAGCACCGAGGCCGACGACAGGTTGGCGATCTCACCCAGCGAGCGCCAGGTCAGCTCCAGCGCGTCGGGGCCGAGCTCGAGATTCCTGCTGATGGCGTCGATCACCTTGGGACCGCCCGGATGGCTCACCCAGGCGCCGATGTCGTCCTTGGTCAGCCCGTGCGTGGCGAGGAACCCTTTGACGTCGTCGGCCAGGTAGCGGTCGATGACCTTCGTCAGCTCGGGCGACAGGACCAGCTGGAGCCCCGAGGAATTGACGTTCCAGCCCATGATGTGCAGCGATTCGGGGTAGAGGCGGCTGCGCGAGTCGATGATGTCCGGACCACCGGCCCGAACCTGCGCGGCGCGGCGTTCGCCGACGGCCACCACCGCCGCCGCGCCGTCGCCGAAGAGCGCGCTGCCGACCAGGCCGGACACGGTCGGCTTGACGGCCGGGTAGGTCAGCGAGCAGAGCTCGACCGAGACCAGCACCGCCACGCCGTCGGGATCGCCCCGCAGGTAGTCGTGCAGCCTGGCCACCCCGGCGGCACCGGCCACACAGCCCAGGCCGAACAGCGGCATCCGGCGCACGTCCGGTTTCAGGCCGAGCCGTCCGGCGATCCGGGCGTCCAGCGACGGCACCGCGACGCCCGTGACGGTGGTGGTGACGATCAGGTCGATGTCTCCGACTTCCAGTCCGGCCTCGTCCAGCGCCCCCAGCAGCGCCTCGCAGCCCAGGTCCACGGCGGCGTCGATGAAGATCTCGTTGGCTTCGCCGAACTCGGTCAGCGTCGGGTAGCGCTCCAACGGCAGGACGAAATGGCGGCTGTTGACCTTCGCGGCCGCGTGCAGACGCCGAACGATCTCCTCGTGTTCCTTCAATCCGGGAAACTCGACGAATTGGTCGGTGATCTCGCTTTGGCTATACCGATGCGGCGGCAGCGCGCCGAAGACGCCCGCGATAACGCTCATGCTCATTACCCTTTTAGGTCGCGACCCGATGAAGACCCACGCATCGGTGGCTGAGATTCCTCGGCACCGTCGAAAAGCTTAAAAGCTTCCACGCGACATCGCAATCTGGTTGATATTCAACATCTGTCTAATTGCGTGCGCCGGCCACGTTTTTCAATCAATTCCGCCGGCGGGTGTTTCATCATTCAAACGCCACCGGTTTCGTCGGTGTCGAGTGCCATCGCGACCAGCGCTTCGGGGCTCAGCGAGTCGATCGTGTCATCGGCAACCGCGGAATCCGCAAGCGATTTCTCCGGATCGCCGGCCAACAGCAATAACTTGTCGAGCAGCCCCGTCCTGCGCAGTTCACCGAGCGGAATCTTTCGCAGCGCGGCCCAGAACTTTTCGTCATCGGAGTCTGCGCCGTCGCCCAGCAGTTGTTGAGCGAGGTGCTCGGCCAATACCGCCGGGTTTGGATAATCGAAAACCAGGGTGCGCGACAGCGCCAGCCCCGTGTCCGCTTTGAGGCGGTTGCGCAATTCGACCCCGGTCAGGGAATCGAACCCGAGGTCTTGGAATGCGCGTTCGGCGTCGACGGCGCGGCTATCGGAATGTCCCAGCACGCGCGCCGCGTGCCCGCACACGAGTTCGACCAGTTCGCGGCGCTGCTCGTGGCGCGGCAGCCGGCGCAGGCGTTCGGCCAATTCGGCCGGCCTGGACGCCACCGGCGATGGCTTGTCCGTGCGGGCGCCCAACCAGAACCGTTGGCGCGCAAAGCCGTAGGTCGGCAGCGGTACGCGCTGGCCGCGCCGCAGCGCGGCGCCCCACCGCACCGCCACGCCGGCGGTGAACAGCCGGCCGCCCGCGGTGAGCAGCGCTTCGGCTTCCGGGCGGTCTTTGGCGAGCGTGACCACCGCCACGGGATGCTCGGTGATCAGGGATTGCTCCACCGCGGCGCCGAGGCCGCCGCCGGGACCGACCTCGACGAACACGGCGGCACCCCGCGACTCGGCCGCGCGTACCCCATCGGCGAAACGCACCGGATTGCGCACATGCTCAATCCAGTAGTGCGCCGACCCATATCCGGGCCCCGCGAACTCTCCGGACACGTTGGACACCAACGGAATTCGCGACTCGGCCGGCGACACATCGGCCACCACGGCGGCGAATTCATCGATCATCGGCTCCATCAGGGGCGAGTGAAACGCGTGCGAGACCGCGAGCCGATGCACTCGCCTGCCCCGCCGCGCCAGGGTGTCCGCGACCGCGCCGGCCGGGGCATGCGCGCCCGAGATCACCACCGCGTCCGGGCCGTTGACCGCCGCGATCGCCAGTCCGTCTGTCAGCAAGGGGGTCACGTCCGCCTCCCCGGCCGCGACCGCGATCATCACGCCGCCCGCGGGCAGCCCGGCCATCAGCCGGCCGCGGGCGGCCACCAGCTTGGCGGCGTCGGCGAGCGACAACACCCCCGCCAGGTGCGCCGCGGCGATCTCGCCCACCGAATGGCCCATCACCACATCGGGGACGACACCCCAGTCCCCCAACAATTCCGCCAGCGCATGCTCGATGGCGAACAACGCCGGCTGGGCGAATTCGGTGTTGTCCAACAGCTTTGCGTCGTCTCCCCACATCACGCCGCGCAGCGGCAGCCGCAGGTGCTCGTCCAACGCCTCGGCGGCCTCGTCGAAAGCCCGCGCGAACGCGGGGAACCGGCCGTACAACTGCGCACCCATCGCGACGTACTGAGCGCCCTGTCCGGGAAACACGAACGCCGTCTTGCCCGCGCCGCGTGAACGGCCCACCAGCACCTCGGGGTGCGCCTTTCCCGAAGCCAATCCCGCCAATCCCGCCGTGAGGGCCGCACGGTCGGCACCCACCAGCACCGCCCGTTGCTCGAACACCGACCGCGTCGTCGCCAGCGACCATGCCACATCGCCGGGGTCCAGCCCCGGGTCGTCGGCCACGTGAGCCAGCAGCCGCGCGGCCTGATTGGCCAGCGCCCGTTCCGAACGGGCGGACAGCACCCACGCCGTCGGCGCCCAGTCATGGTCACACGCGGCGCTTTTCGGGGGCGCGGGCGCCTGTTCGACGATGACGTGCGCGTTGGTGCCGCCCATGCCGAACGAGGACACCCCCGCCCGCCGCGGTCCCTCGCCCGCCGGCCAGGGGGCCAGCGCGGAATTGACGCGCAGCCCCAGGCTCTTCGGATCGATACCCGGCGCGGGGCCGGCATAGTTGAGACTTGCCGGGATGGCGGCGTTTTCGATCGCGAGCACGGTCTTGAGCAAACCCGCGATGCCCGCAGCGCTGCCGGCGTGACCGATGTTGGTCTTCACGGATCCCAGGCCCAGCGGATCACGGGGTCGTCCGCCGAAAACCTCGCCCAGCGCCGTCGCCTCCACCGAATCGCCGATTTCGGTTCCGGTGCCGTGGGCCTCGACGTACTGCAGCTGCCCGGCGTCGAGGCCGGCGGTCCGCAACGCGCGCCGGATGACGTCGACCTCACCGGGCACCGACGGCACCGTCTGCGCGGCCGCGCTGTGCCCGGCGTTGCCGACCGCGCTGCCGCGAATGACCGCGCGGATCCGGTCCCCGTCGTCGAGGGCGGCCGGCAACGGCTTCAGGAGCACCAGCCCGCCGCCCTCGCTTCGCACGTAGCCGTCGGCGCGGGCGTCGAACGCATAGGTGTGACCCGAAGCGGACACCGCGCCGAATTCCGTTTCCAGCAAGGCGGTTTCGCCGGCCAGATTGAGGTGGACGCCGCCGGCGATGGCCTGGGTCGAGTCGCCGGTGCGGATGCTTTCACACGCGAGGTGCACCGCCACCAGCGACGACGATTGGCCCGAGTCGACGGTCAAGCTCGGGCCGCGCAGCCCCAGCGCGTACGAGATCCGGTTCGCGATCATCGCCCGGCTGATCCCGGCGAAGGAGTGGTGATCGATTTCCTGGGCGACCGTCAGCACGCCGTAGTCGTCGTTCATCGCGCCCAGGTACACGGCGACGGGTTGCCCGCGCATGGTTTCCGGCACGATGAAGGCGTCTTCGAGGACCTCCCACGCCAGCTCGAGCGCGAGCCGCTGGCGGGGGTCCATCGCGGCCGCCTCGCGCGGCGAGACGTTGAAGAAGTCGGCGTCGAACTCGGCGACGTCACCGGGCAACCCGGTGGCTTCGGCGCCGTCGCGGAGCAGGCGCCAAAAGTCGCCCGGGCTACCGGCTCCCGGGAATCGGCAGGCGAGCCCGATGACGGCGATGGCTGTCGCTGGCACGGGTCAGGGCCCGACTTCTTCGTCCAGGATGGCGAACAGCTCGCTTTCGGTCGCGGTGTCGAGGCTGTCGTCGAAAAGCTCACCGGGATCCAGCTCAGGGACCGGGGCGCTCGAGGCGGCCAGCAGCGTTTCGATCCGGGCGGTCAGCCGTGCTTTCTCGTCGGGGCTCCAGCCCGGTTGGTCGATCAGCGCCTGCAGTTCGCGCGCGACGTCGTTGAAACGGGCCATGCGGTCGGGCCGGTCGTCGACGGGTGTTTCGGCCAGTTGGGCGTCGAGGTGCTCGGCCAGTGCGGACGGTGTCGGGTGGTCGAAGATGACGGTGGGCGACATCGTGAGCCCGGTCGCCGTCTTGAGGCGGTTGCGCAGTTCCACCGCCGTCAGCGAGTCGAACCCGAGGTCCTGAAAAGCGCTGTCGGCGTTGACGTCCGCGGTGGCGTGGCCGAGGACGGTGGCGGCGTTGCCGCACACCACGTCGACGAGCTCGCGGTGCCGCTGTTCCGCGGTGAGCCCGTGCAGTCGCGCACGCAACTCCGATGTCGAGGCCGCCGTCGTGGCGGCATCGGCGATGACGCGCCGCGAGCGGCGGGTGGCCAGCCCGCGCAGGATCGGCGGCAGCATCGCGCCGTCACCCATCGCCGCGGTGTCCAGCCGCGCGGCCACCAGCACCGGGCGGTCGGCCGCCAGCGCGTCATCGAGGAGCTGCATCGCCTGCCGGCTGGACAACGGTGCCAGCCCGGATCGGCTCATGCGGGCCCGGTCCTTGTCCCCGAGGTGGCGCGTCATGGCGCTGGCTTCTTCCCAGAGCCCCCACGCCACCGACAATCCGGCCAATCCCTGCGCGCGCCGGTAGGACGCGAGCCCGTCGAGGAAGCTGTTGGCCGCCGCGTAGTTACCCTGGCCGGGCGCCCCGACGATGCCCGCCATGGACGAAAACATCACGAACGCGGGCACGTTCAGGTCCTTGGTGAGCTCGTGCAGGTTCCAGGCCCCGGCGACCTTCGCCCGCAGCACCGTGTCCAGCCGGTCGGGGGTCAGCGAGGCGATCAGCCCGTCGTCGAGGACGCCCGCGGCGTGGAAGACGCCCCGCAGCGGACGATCCGAGGGCACCGCCGCCAGCAATCCCGCCACCGCGTCGCGGTCGCCGACGTCACAGGCCACCACCGACACCGATGCGCCGGCTTCCCGCAACTCCGCCGCGAGTTCGGCGGCGCCGTCGGCCCGCTCACCCCCGCGGCTCACCAGCATCAGGTGCGACACCCGATACCGCTCGACCAGGTGGCGGGCCAGGGCCGAACCGGCCATGCCGGTACCGCCGGTGATCAGCGCCGTACCCCCGGCCAGGCCGCCCGGGCCGTCGGGCAGGGTGAGCACCACCTTGCCGGTGTGGCGGGCCTGGCTGACAAAGCGGTAGGCCTCCGTGGCGTGCCGCACGTCGAAAGCCTTGACGGGCAACGGCGTCAGCGAGCCGGCGGCGAACAGGCTCACCAGTTCGGCCAGCATCGCCGCGATGCGGTCGGGTCCGGCCTCCATCAGGTCGAACGCCCGGTACGCCACGCCGGGATATTGCCCGGCGATGGCCGCCGGATCGCGAAGGTCGGTCTTGCCCATCTCGATGAAGCGCCCGCCCGGAACCAGCAACCGCAGGGACGCATCGGTGAAATCGCCGGCCAGCGAGTTGAGCACCACATGAACGCCGGCCCCGCCGGTGGCGGACCGGAACTTCTCCTCGAACTCGAGGGTGCGCGAGTCGCCGATGTGGTCGTCATCAAACCCCATGGCCCGCAGCGTGTCCCACTTACCGCGACTGGCGGTGGCGAAAACCTCCGCGCCCCAGTGCCGCGCCAACTGCACCGCGGCCATCCCGACCCCGCCCGCGGCGGCGTGGACAAGCACCCGCTCGCCGGCGCGCAGCCCCGCCAGATCCGACAACCCGTAGAGCGCGGTCAGGAACACCACCGGCATCCCCGCCGCCTCGGCCAGCGACCACTCCGGCGGCACCCGCACCACCAGGCGCTCGTCCACCACCGCTTCGGAGCCCGCCAGCCCGAAGATCCCCGTCACGGCGTCGCCGACGGCCAACGCGGTCACGCCCTGACCCACCTCGGTGACCACCCCGGCGCCCTCCGCGCCCAACTCGGCGGCGCCGGGGTACATTCCCAACGCCACCAACACATCCCGGAAGTTCACCCCGACCGCGGCCACCGACACCCGCACGTGTCCGGGCGCCACCTCCGCCCGCGGCTCGGGCCGCGCCACCAGGTCTTCCAGCGTGCCCGCGTCGCCGGCCGCCAACCGCCACTCCCCCGGCGGCAGGGCCAAGGTCGAGCCGGCGTCAGCCGGCACCAACCGCGCCGCATACACCTCGCCCGCGCGCACGACCACCTGCGGTTCGCCACCGGCGATCACGGCGTCGACGTCGACCGACCCGTCCGAATCCACCAGCACCGCCCGGCCCGGGTGCTCGGCCTGCGCCGAACGGACCAACCCCCACACCGCAGCGGCCGCGGGATCCGTGACGTCCTCGTCGCCGAACGCCACCGCCCCGCGGGTCAGCACGACCAGCACGCCCGGCCCGTCACCGCCCAGCCAGGACTGCAACACCCCCAACGCCTCGCGCGTGGCCGCGTACACCGAACCCGGCAGGCCGGCGCCGTTCTGCGAGCCCGGCTCCCACACCACAGTGGCCTCGCCGATGCCGTTGGGCTGCAACGGCACCGGTGACCAGGCCGGCTGGAACAGGCCCCCGCCGCCGGTACGGGCCGCGCCCGCCGACAGCTGCTCGGCCGACACCGGACGAAGCACCAGCTCCCGCACCGACAACACCGGTAAGCCAGCCGGATCGGCCAGCTCCACCGCCACCGCGCCCGCGCCCACCGGGGCCAACCGCACCCGCAGCCGCGACGCCCCGGCCGCGTGCAAGCACACGCCCTGCCAGGAGAACGGCAAGGCGGCCCGGGCGTGTGGGTCGCCGATGCCCAGCGCATGCAGCGCCGCATCCAGCAGCACCGGATGTATCCCGTAGCCGGCGACCGTGACACCGGCGGGCACCGCGACTTCGGCGTAGATCTCCCGGTCGCGCCGCCACATCGCTCGCAGGCCGCGGAAGGCCGGGCCGTACTCGTAGCCCAGCTCGGCCAACCGCTCGTAGCCCCCGGTCACGTCGACGGTCGTCGCCCCTACCGGCGGCCACACCGACAGATCGGCGACCGGCTCCGCCGGGCCAGCGCTCAACTCGCCCTCAGCGTGCAGCAGCCAGCCCGAATTCGGTTGAGCGCCGGCCGAATACACCGATACCGCCCGGCGCCCCGCTGCTCCGGCGGCACCCACCACCACCTGCACGCGTGCCGCGCCGGCCGTCGGCAGCACCAGCGGCGCCGACAACGTCAACTCCTCGATCACCGAACAGCCGACCTCGTCGCCGGCGCGCAGCACCAGCTCGACGAAGCCGGCACCGGGAAACAGCACCATGCCGGCCACCGCGTGGTCGGTCAGCCACGGCTGGGCGGCGGTCGACAGCCGGCCCGTCAGCACTACCCCTCCCGAATCGGGCCGCTCCACCACCGCACCCAACAAGCCGTGTTCCGCCCCGGCCAGCCCCGAGGTGCTCACGTCGGTCGACCCGACCAGCTCGGCCGGCAGCCAAAACCGGCGCCGCTGGAAGGCGTACGTGGGCAACGCGACCCGCCGGGCGCCGAGGCCGTCATACGCCGCGGCCCAGTCGATGCCGACGCCGATGACGTAGAGGCCGCCGGCGGCGTGCAGTGCGGAATCGATTTCAGGGCGGTCTTTGGCGATCGTGATCACCGACGCCGCCGGTTCGGCGGTCAGCGACGCAGGCAGCGATGCCGTCAGGGCCGCGCCGGGACCCACCTCCACGAAAACCGTCGCGCCCAGCGACTCGGCCGACCGCACCCCGTCGACGAACCGCACCGGCTCGCGCACATGCGCCAGCCAGTACGCCGCCGACCCATACCCCGGGCCGGCCAGCTGCCCGGTCAGGTTGGACACCAACGCGATCCGCGGCGCACCGGCCGAGATACCGTCCAGCGCCGAGGCGAAGTCGTCGATCATCGGATCCATCAGCGGTGAGTGAAACGCGTGCGACACCGCCAGCCGGTGCACGCGACGACCCCGCTCCGCGAGCTGGTCCACCACCGCGTCGACCGCGGCCCGTTCACCCGAAACCACCACCGATTCAGGGCCGTTCAGCGCCGCAATGCTCACGCCCCCGGTCAGCAGCGGAGCCACTTCGGACTCGGTGGCGGCGACGGCCACCATCACCCCGCCGGCGGGCAACCGCGCCATCAACCGGCCCCGCGCCGCCACCACGCTCGCCGCGTCGGCCAGCGACAAAACCCCGGCCACGTGCGCCGCGGCCAGCTCGCCCACCGAATGGCCCATCACCACGTCGGGCACCACACCCCAGGACCGCCACAAGGCCGCCAGCGCGACCTCGAGGGCGAACAGGGCGGGCTGCGCAAACTCGGTGCTTTCCAACAACTCCGGGTCGGTGCCCCAGATCACCTGGCGCAGCGGCAACCGCAAGTGACCGTCCAGTGCTTCGGCGGCCTCGTCGAAGGCGCGGGCGAATTCCGGGAAGCGCCCGTACAGCGCCGCGCCCATCCCCAACCGCTGCGAACCCTGGCCGGGGAACATGAACGCGGTCTTGCCCACCGACCGCGCGCTGCCCACCACCGTCGCGGCGCCCGGACGCCCGGACGCCAGACCCGCCAACTCCTCCATCAGGGCCCCGCGGTCGCTGCCGACCAGCACCGCCCGGTGCTCGAATGCGGACCGCGTGGTCGCCAGCGACCAGCCGACGTCGACGACGTCCAGGCCCGGGTCCGCGTCCACGTGCGCCGCGAGCCGCGCCGCCTGATCGGCCAGCGCCCGCTCCGAACGGGCCGACACCACCCAGGGGATGACGGGATCGGCGGTGTCGCGTTGCGGCGCCGCGCTTTCCGGCGTGGTGGGCGGCTCCTCGATGATCACGTGCGCGTTGGTCCCGCTGATCCCGAACGACGACACCCCGGCCCGCCGCGGCGCATTCGTTGCCGGCTCGGACTTCCAGGCCCGCGGCTCGGTGAGCACCGACACCGCGCCCGCGGACCAATCGACGTGCGGCGTCGGCACATCCACGTGCAGCGTCTGCGGCATCAGCTCGTGGCGCATCGCCTGCACCATCTTGATCACCCCGGCCACCCCGGCCGCGGCGGACGTGTGACCGATGTTGGACTTGATCGACCCCAGCCACAACGGCCGGTCCGCGGGCCGGTCCTGCCCGTAGGTTGCCAACAGCGCTTGCGCCTCGATGGGATCGCCCAACACGGTTCCGGTGCCGTGTCCCTCGACGACGTCCACGTCCGCCGCGGTCAGTCCGGCGTCGGCCAGCGCGGCGCGGATCACCCGCTGCTGTGACGGCCCGTTGGGGGCGGTCAGGCCGTTGGAGGCGCCGTCCTGGTTCACCGCGGATCCGGCCAGCACCGCCAGCACCGGATGGCCGAGCCGGCGCGCGGCGGCCAGCCGCTCGAGCACCAGCACCCCGGCGCCCTCCGACCACGACGTGCCGTCGGCGGCGCCGGCGTACACCTTGCACCGGCCGTCGGGGGCCAGCGCCCGCTGCCGACTGAACTCCACGAATGCGGCCGGTGTGGCCATGACCGTCACGCCGCCGGCCAGCGCGAGATCGCACTCCCCGCTGCGCAGCGAGTGCGCCGCCAGGTGCATGGCCACCAATGACGACGAGCACGCGGTATCCACGGACACCGCCGGCCCTTCCAGGCCCAAGACGTAGGACACCCGGCCCGATGCCACGCTCAGCGTGGAGCCGGTGAGCCCGTAGCCCTCCAGCTCGCCCTTGACCTCACCGCCGTAGCCGGCGTGGATGACCCCGGCGAACACCCCGGTTGGCGAGCCGCGCAACGACAACGGGTCGATCCCGGCCCGTTCCAACGCTTCCCACGACACCTCGAGCATGAGTCGTTGCTGCGGGTCCATCGCCAGCGCCTCGCTGGGACCGACGCCGAAGAATCCGGCGTCGAAGTCGCCGGCGTTCCGCAAGAAGCTGCCCTGGCGCGTGTACATCTTGCCCGGCGCGTCGGGGTCCGGGTCGTACAGCGCGTCGACCTCCCAGCCGCGGTCGGCGGGAAAATCGGACACCGCGTCGCGGCCTTCGGCGACCAGCTGCCACAAGGCTTCCGGCGAATCCACCCCGCCGGCGTAGCGGCACGCCATGCCGACCACGGCCACCGGCTCGGACAGCTTGCCCTCGAGCTCGGCGATCCGTCGCCGCGCCCGCCGCAGGTCCGCGGTCAGGCGCTTGAGGTAATCGACGTGCTTTTCGGTGCTCGGCGTCGTCATCGCTGGGTCATTCCTGGTTCAGTCGCGGCCGAGTTCTTCGTCGAGGATCGCGAAGAGTTCGCTTTCGTCGGCGGCGTGGAGATCGTCGTCAAGGTGTTCGGGGTCGGGGCCGTCGGTAGGTGTCAGGGTGGCGAGCAGGTGCTGGATGCGGGCGCTCAGCTGCAGCTTGTCGTCGGGCTTGCAGTCGGGTGAGCCCAGCAGGGCCTGCAATTCGCGGACGATGTCGTCGAAGCGGGACACCAGGGCGGGCCCGTCCGCGGTGCCGGCCAGTTCCGCGCCGAGGTGGTCGGCAAGGATCGCAGGCGTGGGGTAGTCGAAGATCAGGGTGGGCGAGAGCGTAAGGCCGGCCGCCGCTTTGAGGCGGTTGCGCAGCTCTACCGCGGTCAGGGAGTCGAACCCGAGTTCCTGGAACGCGCGGTCGGCGGCGATGTCGGCGCCGCTGGGCAGCCCCAGCACGGTCGCGGCGTTGGCGCGGACCAGGTCGACCAATTCGCGCCGGCGCGCCTCGGGGCTCAACCCGTGCAGGCGCGCCTTGAGGCCCGTCGTCGACGGGGTGTGATCGGTGTCCGTGACGACGCGGCGCGTGGGGCGGGCCGCCAACGCCCGCAACAAGGGCGGCAGCCCGGCGGCGTTGTCGGACAAGGCCATTCGATCCACCCGCACCGCCACCACCACGGGGCGGTCGACCAGCATGGCGGTATCGAAGGACTCCAGCGCCTGCTGGGTGGACAGGGCCGCCAACCCGATGCGGCTCATCCGGGCCTTGTCCCGCTCGCCGAGGTGGGCCGTCATCGCCGAGGCCTGTTCCCACAGCCCCCACGCCACCGACAAGCCCGGAAGCCCGCCCGCGCGTCGATGCGCGACCAGGCCGTCCAGGAAGCTGTTGGCCGCCGCGTAATTGGCCTGTCCAGGGGTGCCGACGATCCCGGCCATCGACGAAAACACCACGAACGCCGACAGATTCAGGTCTTTGGTGAGCTCGTGCAGATTCCAGACGCCGTCGACCTTCGCCCGCAACACCGCATCGACCCGGTCGGCGGTCAACGAGGAGATCAACCCGTCGTCGAGCACCCCGGCGGCGTGGACGACCGCGCGCAACGGGTAGTCCGCGGGTAGCTGCGCGAGCATCCCCGCCACGGCTTCGCGATCGGCCACGTCGCAGGCCACCACGGACACCCGGGCCCCCGCGTCCTCCAATCGGCCCACCAGCTCGGCCGCCCCGGGGGCGTCCGCGCCGGCGCGGCTGACCAGCACAACCCGGGCCACCCCGTAGCGCTCGACGAGGTGGCGGGCCAGCGCCGAGCCGGCCATGCCGGTGCCGCCCGTGATCAGGACGCTGCCCCCGGCCAGCCCCCCGCCGGATCCGCTGAGGACGCCGGCGGGCCCGTCGGGAATCGTGAGCGCGACCTTGCCGATGTGGCGGGCGGAGCTGACGAACCGGTAGGCCGCCGCGGCGCAGCGAACGTCAAACGTCTTGAGCGGCAGCGGGCGTACCGCACCGTCCCGCAGCAGCCGCAGCACCTCGGCCAGCATCGCCGCGGTGCGCTCGGGCCCGGCCTCCATCAGGTCGAACGCCCGGTACGCCGCGCCGGGGTATTGCCCGGCGATGGCCGCCGGGTCGCGAAGGTCGGTCTTGCCCATCTCGATGAAGCGCCCGCCTGGGGCCAACAACCGCAGCGACGCATCGGTGAACTCGCCTGCCAGCGAGTTGAGCACCACGTCGAAGCCCCGGCCCCCGGTGGCGGCCCGGAACTTCTCCTCGAACTCCAGGGTGCGCGAGTCGCCGATGTGGTCGTCGTCGAAGCCCATGGCGCGCAACGTTTCCCACTTGCCGCGGCTGGCGGTGGCGAAGACCTCCGCACCCCAATGCCGCGCGAGCTGCACCGCGGCCATCCCCACCCCGCCGGTGGCGGTGTGCACCAGCACCCGCTCACCGGTGCGCAGCCCCGCCAGCACCGACAGCCCGTACAGCGCGGTCAGGAACACCACCGGCACCCCCGCCGCCTCGACGAGCGGCAGATCGGGGGGCACCGGCACCACCAGGCGTTCGTCCACCACCGCTTCGGAACCGACCACCCCCAGCAGCCCCATGACCGAGTCGCCGACGGCAACCCCGGTCACGCCCGGGCCCACTCCGGTGACCACCCCGGCGCCCTCCGCGCCCAGCTGACCGCCGCCGGGATACATGCCCAACGCCACCAACACATCGCGGAAGTTCACGCCGACCGCGGCGACGGCCACCCGCACCTGCCCGGGCGCCAACTCCACCCGCGGGAGCGGATTCAGCACAAGGTCCTCCAGCGTGCCCGCGCCCCCGGCGTCCAGCCGCCAACCCCGGGACGGCAGCTCGAGCACCGATGCCGCCGCCACCGGCGCCAGCCGCGCCGCATGGACCACACCGCCGCGAATCACCAATTGCGGCTCGCCGCAACCGATCGCCGCCGCCACCTCCACCGAGCCGTCGGAATCCACCAGGACCACCCGGCCGGGGTGCTCGGCTTGGGCCGACCGCACCAATCCCCACACCGCCGCACCGGCCAGATCGGAAACCTCTTCGCCGGCGAGGGCAACGGCCCCGCGGGTGAGGACCACCAACACCGCGGACCCCTCGCCGGCCAACCAGGACTGCAACACTCCCAGCACCTCGATGGCGGCCGCATGGACCGAGCCCACCACGTCCGGGCCGGTGGCGGCCAGTTCCCAGACCGCGACGTGGTCACCAGTCTGGTTGGCGCCCAAGCTGATCGGCGACCACACCACCTCCAGCAACCCCTCGGCCGGAGCCGCTGCGGCCGACAGCTGCTGGCGCGACACCGGCCTCATCACCAGCGACCGCACCGACATCACCGGCAACCCCGTCGCGTCGGCAAGCTCCACCGACACCGCGTCCGCGCCGGCCGGCGCGATGCGGACCCGCGCCCGGGCGGCGCCCGCGGCGTGCAGCGACACACCCTGCCACGAGAAGGGCAACACCGTCTGCGCCTGGTCGCCCCCGGCCACGAGCGCGTGTAGCGCGGCGTCCAGCAACACCGGGTGCATCCCGAAGCCGCCGGCCTGAGCGCCGGCGTCCTGCGGAACGTCGACCTCGGCGAAGAGCTCCTCGCCCCGCCGCCAGATGGCCCGCAGGCCCTGAAACGCCGGACCGTACTGGTAGCCCCGGCCCGCCAGCCGCTCGTACGCGCCGGCGACGTCCACCGAAGTCGCGCCGACGGGCGGCCACACCGACAGGTCCGCGCCCGGCGTCACCGGCCGTTCGCTCAGCAGGCCCTGCGCGTGCAGCACCCATTCCGAATCCGCTTGGGCGGCACGCGAGTACACCGACACCTCGCGGTGCGCGGAGTCTCCGGCATCGTCGACCACCACCTGCACCTGCACGGCCCCGTCCGCGGGCAACACCAACGGGGCCGACAGCGTCAGCTCCTCGATCGTCCCGCAGCCGACCTCGTCGCCCGCCCGGATGGCCAGCTCGACGAACCCGGCGCCCGGGAACAACACGGTGCCGGCCACCGCGTGACCCGCCAGCCACGGCTGGGCGGCCACCGACAACCGGCCCGTCAGGACCACCCCACCGGAATCGGGGCGGTCCACCACGGCGCGCAGGAAACCGTGCTCGGCACTCTCCACGCCCAGGCTCGCCGCATCCCCGGAGCCCGTCGACCCGTCCGGGAGCCAAAATCGGCGCCGCACAAAGCCGTACGTCGGCAGGTCGACGCGGTGACCACCGGCCAGGGCCGACCCCCAATCCACGTGCACCCCGGCTACGTGCGCCTGCCCCACCGACAGCCAAAACCGTTGCAGGCCACCGTCGTCGCGGCCCAGGGAGGGAATGACGACCGCGTCGTCGGCCTGGCCCGCCAGCGTCTGCTCGATCCCGGCGATCAGAACCGGATGCGGGCTGGCTTCGATGAACACCCGGTGCCCGGCGTCGCAGGCGCGGCGCAGCGCTCGTTCGAATTGCACCGTCTGGCGGATGCTTCGGTACCAGTAGTCGGCATCCAACCCCGCGGTGTCCATGAGATCGCCGGTCGCGGTGGAGAAGAACGCGATCTCGGAAGGACGCGGCGCGATGCCGGTCAGCGCCTCGAGGAGCGGCTCGCGGATGGCGTCGACCTGAGCGGAGTGCGACGCGTAGTCGACGTCGATCTTGCGCGCCCGGATGTCCTCGGCCTCGCACCGCCGCATCAGCTCGGCCAAGGCGTCGACGTCGCCCGACACGGCGACCGCCGAAACGCCGTTGACCGCCGCGATATTCAGCCGGTCGCCCCACGCGGCCACCAACTCACCGGCCCGCGCCGGTCCGCACGCCAGCGACACCATGCCGCCCGCACCGGACAGGCGCACCAGCAGCCGGCTGCGCAGTGCCACCACCCGCGCGGCGTCTTCCAGCGACAGCGCGCCCGCCACGCAGGCCGCCGCGATCTCGCCCTGCGAGTGCCCGATCACCGCGTCGGGAACGACACCCATCGAGCGCCACAGCCCGGCCAGCGACACCATCACCGCCCACAGCGCCGGCTGCACCACGTCGACCCGATCGAGCCCCGGCGCGCCGGGCACGCCGCGGATCACGTCGAGCAACGACCACTCGACGTGCTCGGCGAGCGCCTTGTCGCAGCGGCGCAGCTGTTCGGCGAATACCGTTGAGGTGTCCAGTAATTCGGCCCCCATGCCGGCCCACTGCGAGCCCTGGCCGGGGAACACGAACACGGTCCTGCCCAGCGCCCGCGCCCGCCCGGCCACGACGCCCGAGCCCGGCTCACCGGCGGCCAGGCTCGCCAAACCCGCGGTCAACCCGTCGCGGTCGGCGCCCACCACCACCGCGCGATGCTCGAACAGCGACCGCGTCGAGACCAGCGACCATCCCACGTCCACCGGGCGCAGGGCCGGATGCGCTTCCACATGCGCGAGCAGCCGGGCGGCCTGGTTGGCCAACGCGTCGGCCGACCGCGCCGACAGCACCCACGGCGCCGCAGCGTCGTCGCCGGGGCACTCGGGATTCTCCGCCTCCAGCGGCGCCTGCTCCACGATGACGTGCGCGTTGGTGCCGCTGATCCCGAACGCCGACACCCCCGCGCGCCGCGGCCGGTCCTGCACCGGCCAGGGCCGCGGCTCGGTCAACAACGACACCGCTCCGGCCGACCAATCCACGTGCGGCGTCGGCTCGTCGACGTGCAACGTCTCGGGCATCACACCATGCCGCATGGCCTGGACCAGCTTGATCACCCCGGCCGCGCCCGCGGCCGCCGAGGTATGCCCCATGTTCGACTTGATCGAGCCCAGCCACAGCGGCCGGTCCGCCGGCCGGTCCTGACCGTAGGTCGCCAACAGCGCCTGGGCCTCGATGGGATCCCCCAGCGTGGTTCCGGTGCCGTGGCCCTCGACCAGGTCCACCTCCGCCGCGCCGAGCCGCGCATTGGCCAGCGCGGCCCGGATCACCCGCTGCTGAGACGGCCCGTTGGGCGTGGCCAACCCGTTGGAGGCGCCGTCCTGGTTCACCGCGGATCCACGCAGCACGGCCAGCACCGGATGGCCCAATCGCCGGGCATCGGCCAACCGCTCCAGCGCCAGCACACCCGCGCCCTCGGAGAACGCCGTGCCGTCGGCTGCGCCCGCGTACGCCTTGCACCGGCCGTCGGCGGACAGCGCTCGCTGCCTGCTGAACTCGATGAACATCGCCGGGGTTGCCATGACCGTCACACCGCCGGCCAGCGCCAGGTCGCACTCGCCGGAGCGCAGCGACTGCGACGCCAGGTGCATGGCCACCAACGACGACGAACACGCCGTGTCCACCGACACCGCCGGGCCCTCGAGGCCCAGCGCGTAGGCCACCCGGCCCGAGGCCACGCTCAGGGTGGAACCGCGCAGCCCGTACCTTTCCAGGTCTCCCGGCACCCGCCCCTGGCCGCCGTACGAACCGTGGAACACGCCGGCGAACACGCCGGTCGGCGAGCCCCGCAACGCGAGGGGATCAATCCCGGCCCGCTCCAACGCCTCCCAGGACACCTCCAACAGCAGCCGCTGCTGCGGATCCATCGCCAGTGCCTCGCTGGGAGCGATCCCGAAGAACGCGGCGTCGAAATCGGCCACGTCGGCCAGAAACCCGCCGGAGCGCGTGTAGGACTTGCCCGCCGCGTCGGGATCGGGGTCGAACAGGCCGCTGAGATCCCAGCCCCGGTCGGCCGGAAACTCCGACACCACGTCGCGGCCCTCGGCCACCATCTCCCACAGACCCTCGGGCGAATCCACGCCGCCCGGGTAGCGGCACGCCATTCCCACCACCGCGATCGGCTCGGTGGGCCCTTCCGCGATCTGGGCGAGGTACTGGCGGTTCTCCCGCTTCAGCCGCTCGTTTTCCTTCAGGGATTTCCGGAGCGCGGCGACGAGGTCGTCCTGGGTGCTGTTCATGCCACCCGGCCCCTCGGCCTACTCATCGGAACGGGTGCGAAGCGGCGCGACGATGCCCCCACTGTCATCGATCGCGCCTTGCCCAGCCCCCAGGAACCCCCAACCACACTTTCGCCGTCCCGCCGCCATCACATGCCCCAAGGCCGGATCGGGCCCCGAAGGCCGAGTCCTACGGTACGACGAAAAATCCACGAGCACGACGAATCAGTGCCACCGCAGCAGGACGAGTTCGGAACAGAATCCCGGACCCATCGCCAGCATCAGGCCCGGGCTGCCGCTGGGCGGTTTCTTGGCGATGGTGTCGCGCAGCACGTGCAGCACCGAGGCCGACGAGAGATTGCCGATCTCGCCCAGCGAGCGCCAGGTCAGCTCGAGCGCCTCCGGGGGCAGGCCGAGGCTTGCGTTGATCGCCTCGATCACCTTCGGACCGCCGGGATGGCTGACGAAGGCGCCGATGTCGGCGGTGGTCAGGCCGTGCGCGCCCAGAAACGTGCCGACGTCGTCGGCGATGTACTGCTCGACCACCGCGGCCACGTCCTTGGACAGCACCAGCTCGAAACCGGCGCCGCCGACGTCGTAGCCCATCGTGCGCAGCGAGTCCGGGTAGAGGTGGCTGCGGGAATCGACGATGTCGGGGCCGCCGGCGCCGATCAGATCGGCGCGGCGCTCTCCGACGGCGACCACCGCCCCGGCCCCGTCGGCAAACAGCGCGCTGCCGACCAGCCCGGCCAGCGACGGCTTGTACCCGGGATAGGTCATCGAGCACAGCTCGACCGAGACCAACGCCGCGACGCCGTCCACGGCGCCCCGCAGGTAGTCGTGCAGGCGGGCCACGCCCGCCGCACCGGCCACGCAGCCCAGGCCGAACAGCGGCACGCGCCGCACGTCGTCACGCAGCCCGAGCCGCCCGGCGATGCGGGCGTCCAGCGACGGGACGGCGATCCCGGTCACCGTCGTCGTGATGAGCACGTCGAGATCCTGCGGCCGCAGGCCCGCCTCGCCGAGGGCGCCTTCGAGCGCCTCACAACCGAGGTCGACGGCCTTGTCGATGAAGATCCGGTTTGCCCGGCCGAAGTCGGTCAGCGCGGGATACTGCTCCAAAGGCAGGACCAGGTGGCGGGCGTTGACCTTGGCGCTGGCGTGCAGCTGCCGGACGATGTCCTCGTAATCCTCGAAACCGGGAATGCGGAGGAAGAAATCGGTGAGCTCACGTTGGGAATAGCGGTGCGGCGGCAGCGCACCGAAGACGCCGGCGATGACGCTCATTGGTCCCATCCCTTGGTGACGACGACACAGGCCGAGTGGTTCAACTCGATCCCATAAGTCCGGAAGTTTAGCGTTTTCAGAACCACCGGGCACATGCCCAGGTCGCTCACCTGGCGACTCCCAGCCGGTCCCCGAGCTCCGCGCACCTGGCCAGGACGGCCTCCAGCTGCTCGGCGACGCGGACCGGCGCGGTGCCGCCCCTGGCGTCGCGCGAGGACACCGAGCCCTCGATCGTCAGCACCTGGCGAACCTGGGGCGTCAGGTCGGGACTGATGGCGGCCAGCTCGTCGTCGGTCAGCTCGTCGAGCCCGACACCGCGGTTCTCGGCGACCCGCACGGCCGCGCCGGCGGCCTCGTGCGCGGACCGGAAGGGGACACCCCGGCGCACCAGCCACTCCGCGATGTCGGTGGCCAGCGTGTAGCCGGCGGGGGCCAGCGCCGCCATCCGCTCGACATCGAAGGTCAGGCTGGCCACCAGCCCGGCCATCGCCGGCAGCAGCAGCTCCAGCTGGGCCACCGCGTCGAAGACCGGCTCCTTGTCCTCCTGCAGGTCGCGGTTGTAGGCCAGCGGCTGCGCCTTGAGCGTCGCCAGCAGCCCGGCCAGGTCGCCGATCAGCCGCCCGGCCTTGCCGCGGGCGAGCTCGGCGATGTCGGGATTCTTCTTCTGCGGCATGATCGAGCTGCCCGTCGACCAGGCGTCGTGCAGGGTGACGTAGCCGAATTCCGTCGAGCTCCACAGGATGATGTCCTCGGCCAGGCGGGACAGGTCGACGCCGATCATGGCGAACACGAACGCGGCCTCCGCGGCGAAATCGCGCGCGGCGGTCGCGTCGACGGAGTTCTCGGCGGCGGCGGCGAAACCCAGCTGTTCGGCGATGGCGTCGGGGTCCAGGCCCAGCGAGGAACCCGCGAGCGCCCCCGACCCGTAGGGGCTCACCGCCGCGCGCTTGTCGAAGTCGACGATCCGGTCCACGTCGCGCAGCAACGGATGGGCGTGCGCGAGCAGGTGCTGGGCGAGCAGGATCGGCTGCGCGGACTGCAGGTGGGTCTTGCCCGGCATGATGGCCGCCGGGTGCGCGGCGGCCTGGCCGGCCAGCGCGGCCACCACGTCGAGCGCCCCCTTGGCCACGCGGCGCACCGCGTCGCGCAGCCACATCCGGAACAGCGTGGCCACCTGGTCGTTGCGCGACCGCCCGGCCCGCAGCCGGCCGCCCAGGTCGGGCCCGACCCGGTCGATCAGCCCGCGCTCCAGCGCCGCGTGCACGTCCTCGTCGGTGGCCAGCGGCGCGAAGCTGCCGTCGGCGACGTCCGCGGCGAGGCTGTCCAGCCCGGCCAGCAGCCCGTCACGCTGCTCCTCGTTCAGCAGCCCCGCGCGGAACAGGATCACGGTGTGCGCCCGCGAGGCGACGAGGTCGTACGGCGCCAGCACCCAGTCGAAGTGCGTGGATCTGCTCAGCGCCGCCAGCGCGGCCGACGGCCCCTCGGCGAACCGCCCGCCCCACAGCGAACCCTCGCGGGTGCTCATCTTCGTCCAGCGGTGTTCGCCGGGCCATGCCCGGCCACCAGACGCAAAAGCCCCTTCTTGCCCGGCGTGTCGGGGGCTTTTGTGTCTGGTGGCGTAAGAAAGGTAAGCGTCACTGCTGATCCCGGCGAGCCGCGATCTTCGACGACAGCCCGTGCACGTACACGAAGCCCTTGGCCGCCGACTGGTCGAAGCTGTCGCCCTCGTCGTAGGTGGCCAGGTTGAAGTCGTACAGGGATTCGGCGCTGCGCCGACCGTTGACGGCAATGTGCCCGCCGTGCAACACCATCCGGATCTCGCCGGAGACATGCTCCTGGGTCTTCGCGACGAAGCTTTCCAGCGCGACCTTCAGCGGCGAGTACCACAGCCCGTCATAGACCAGCTCCGCCCAGCGCTGGTCGGTGTGCCGCTTGAACCGGCCCAGCTCGCGCTCCAGGGTGACGTGCTCGAGCTCGGTGTGGGCGGTGACGAGCACCATCGCCCCCGGCGCTTCGTAGATCTCGCGGCTCTTGATGCCCACCAGCCGGTCCTCGACGACATCGAGCCGCCCCACGCCCTGGGCGCCGGCGCGGCGGTTGAGCTCCTCGATCGCCTGCAGCATCGACACCGGTTTCCCGTCGATGGACACCGGCACGCCGCGCTCGAACCCGACGATCACCTCGTCGGGCGGGCTCCAGTTCAGGGTGGGGTCTTCGGTATAGGAGTAGACGTCCTTGGTGGGGGCGTTCCAAAGGTGTTCCAGGAAGCCGGTTTCCACCGCCCGGCCCCACACGTTCTGGTCGATCGAGAACGGTGAGCGCTTGGTGACGTTGATCGGGATGGCGTTCTCCTCGGCGAACGCGATCGCCTTCTCCCGCGTCCACGCGTAGTCGCGGACCGGCGCCAGCACCTCCAGATCGGGTGCCAGCGACGCGAAGCCGACCTCGAACCGGACCTGGTCGTTGCCCTTGCCGGTGCAGCCGTGCGCGACCGTGCTGCCGCCGTGCTCGCGGGCCGCCGCGACCAGATGTTTGACGATCAGCGGCCGGCTGATCGCCGACACCAGCGGATAGCGGTCCATGTAGAGCGCGTTGTTGAGCACCGTCGGCAGGCAGTAGCCCTCGGCGAACTCGTCTCGGGCGTCGACGACGACGGCCTCCACGGCGCCGCAGTCCAGGGCCCGCTGGCGCACCACCTCCATGTCCTCGCCGCCCTGACCGAGGTCGATCGCGACCGCGACCACCTCCCGGCCGGTCTCCTTGCCGATCCAGCTGATCGCCACCGAGGTGTCCAGGCCCCCGGAATACGCCAGGATCACGCGCTCTGACATAGATCTCCTTAGTTACTTCAGGCGTTCCAGGGAGCTGGCAAGTTCGGAGCCGGTCATCGGCTCCCGCGCCGCCACGAACACGGTGTCGTCGCCGGCGATGGTGCCGACGACGTACGGTAACGCCGCGCGATCGATCGCGCTGGCCAAATAGTTGGCGCCGCCGGGGGGTGTGCGCAGCACCGCGAGGTTGGCGCTGGCGTCGACGGACACCAGCAACTCGCTCAGCAGCCGGGACAACCGCGCGGTGCCCCCGGACACCCCGCGCACCGGGCTGCCGTCCTCGGGAACGATGTAGACCCCGACGCCGCCGTCGGCGCCGCGCAGCTTCACCGCGCCCAGCTCCTCCAGATCGCGCGACAGCGTGGCCTGGGTGACCTCGATCCCCTCGCCGGCCAGCCGCGCGGCCAGCTCGCTTTGGCTGCTGATCGACTCCGACGACAGGATCGCGACGATGCGGTCCTGGCGGCCGGCCCGGGTCGTTTCGGCGGTGGCCTTCGAGCGGGTCATCGGGACCGCTCCAGCAGCCACACCAGCAGCGCCTTCTGGGCGTGCAGGCGGTTTTCGGCCTCGTCCCACACCGCGCTGGCCGGGCCGTCCATCACCTCGTCGGTGATCTCCTCGCCGCGGTGAGCCGGAAGGCAGTGCAGCACAACGGCTTCCGGGTCGGCCAGCCCCACGAGTCGCTCGTTGACCTGAAACGGCCGGAACGGCCCCACCCGGTCCAGGCCGTCGTCCTCCTGGCCCATCGACGTCCAGGTGTCGGTGACGACGACGTCGGCGCCCTTGGCGGCGGCGTCGGCGTCGGCGGTCACCGTGACCGACCCGGCGGTCGCGTCGGCGCGCCGCCGGGCGGCGGCCAGCAGCGCCGGGTCGGGCGCGAAGCCGTCGGGCGCGGCGACGGTGACGTGGATGCCCGCGGTGACCCCGCCGAGGATCAGCGAGTGCGCCATGTTGTTGGCGCCGTCGCCGAAGTAGGACAGCCGCAAGCCCTTCAGCGACCCCTTTCGTTCGGCGATGGTCTGCAGGTCGGCCAGCACCTGGCAGGGGTGGAAGTCGTCGGAGAGCGCGTTGACCACGGGCACGCTCGCGGTCGCGGCCATCGCCTCGAGCCGGTCCTGCCCGAACGTGCGCCAGACGATGGCCTCGACGAAGCGGGACAGCACCCGCGCGGTGTCGCCCAGCGTCTCGTCGCGCCCCATCTGGGTGCTGCGGGCGTCGACGACGACGGCGTGCCCGCCGAGCTGGGCGATGCCCACCTCGAACGAGAACCGGGTGCGGGTGGAGTTCTTGTCGAAGATCACCGCGACGCCGCGCGGCCCCTCGAGCGGTCGACGGCCGAACGGATCCTTCTTGAGCTCGGCGGCGAGCTGCAGGATTTCGGCCTGCTCGTCGGGCGATACGTCGTCGTCGCGCAGGAAATGCCGAATCATGCTGTGGCCCCTGCGGTGTCGAGGATGCCCGGCAGCGCTTCGAGGAAGCCGTCGACCTGGGCCTCGGTGATGATCAACGGTGGCGCCAGCCGGACGACGTCCGGCGCGGCGGCGTTGACCAGGAATCCGGCGTCCCGTGCGGCCGCCTCGGCGTCCTTGGCCCGCGGCGCCGAAAGCACAATGCCCCACAGCAATCCGCGGCCGCGCACGTGATCGATCAGCGGGTGGCCCAGCGTTTCGATGCCGTGGCGCACCGACTTGCCCAGCACCTCGGCGTGCCGCACCAGATCGTCGGCGGCGATCACCCGCAACACCGCCAGCGCGGCGGCGGTGCAGATCGGGTTGCCGCCGAAGGTGCTGCCGTGCAGGCCGGGGGTCAGCAGCTCGGCGGCCGGCCCGACGGCCAGGCACGCCCCGATGGGCAGCCCGCCGCCCAGCCCCTTGGCCATGGTCACCACGTCCGGGGTGATGCCGTCGTGCTGGTGGGCGAAAAACGCTCCGGTGCGGCCCATTCCGGTCTGCACCTCGTCGAGCACCAGCAGGGCGCCATGGCGCGCGGTGATGTCCCGCGCGGCGGCAAGGTAACCCTCGGGCGGGACGACGACGCCGCTCTCCCCCATGATCGGCTCGAGGAACACCGCGGCGGTGGCGTCGTCGACCGCGGCGGCCAGCGCGTCGACGTCGCCGTAGGGCACATGGGTGACGTAACCCGGCAGCGGCTCGAATGGCGCCTGCTTGCTCGGCTGGCCCGTCAGCGCCAGCGAGCCCATCGTGCGGCCGTGGAAACCTTCCTGCGCGGCAACCAGTTTCGTGCGACCGGTCAGCCGCGACAGCTTGAACGCGACCTCGTTGGCCTCGGTGCCGGAGTTGCAGAAGAACACCCGCGCGGGTGCGTCCGCGCCAAGCAGCGCCACCAGCTCCTCGGCCAGCGCGACGCCCGGCTCCGTCGCATACAGGTTGGAGGTGTGGCCCAGCGTCGCCATCTGGTGCGTGACGGCCTCGATGACGGCCGGGTGCCGATGGCCGAGGACGTTGACCGCGATGCCGCCCAGCAGGTCCACGTAGGTCTTGCCGTCGACGTCGGTGACCACCGCGCCGTCCCCGCTGGCCAAGGCCAGCGGAGGGGTGCCGTAGTTGTTCATCATCACGGCTTCCCAGCGCCTGCGCAGGGCATCCGTGGCCGTCATGCGCTCACCACCTTGGTTCCCGTGCCGGCATCCGTGAAAAGCTCGACCAACACACAGTGTTCGACCCTCCCGTCGATGATGTGGGCGCTCGGAACGCCCGCGGTGACCACCCGCAGGCACGCCTCGACCTTGGGGATCATGCCCGCTTCCAGCGTGGGCAGCAGTTGCGCCAGTGTGGCGGTGTCGATCTCGCTGACCAGGGAATCGCGGTCCGGCCAGCTGGTGTACAGGCCCTCGACGTCGGTGAGCATCAGCAGCTTTTCGGCTCCCAGCGCTTCGGCCAGCGCCGCCGCGGCGGTGTCGGCGTTGATGTTGTGCACCACACCCTCGGCGTCGGGCGCGAGCGTCGACACCACCGGAATGCGCCGCGCCGCAATGAGATCCAGCACCGCCGCGGTGTTGACCTTGTCGACGTCGCCGACCAGGCCGATGTCGGTGGCCACGCCGTCGACGGTGACGCTTCGCCGCACGGCGGTGAACAGTTGCGCGTCCTCGCCGGTGATGCCGACGGCGTAGGGTCCGTGCGCGTTGATCAGGTTGACCAGTTCGCGGCCGACCTGCCCGAACAGCACCATCCGCGCCACGTCGAGCACCTCGGGTGTGGTGACGCGGAAGCCGCCTTTGAAATCGCCCTCGATGCCGAGCCGGCGCAGCATGGCGGTGATCTGCGGCCCGCCGCCGTGCACGACGACGGGGTGGATGCCGCAGTTGCGCAGGAACGCCATGTCGGCCGCGAAAGCGCGCCGCAGCGTGTCGTTCGTCATGGCGTTGCCGCCGTACTTGATGACGACGATCTTGCCGTGCAACTGCTTGAGCCAGGGCAGGGCCTCGGCCAGCACCTGCGCTTTGACTCCGGTGGGCAGCGCGTCAACGCGAACGGTCATGAGCTGTAGGCCGAATTCTCTTCGACGTAGCCGTGCGAGAGGTCGGTGGTGCGGACGGCGGCGGACGCGTCGCCGACGCCGAGGTCGACGGTGATGTCGATGTCGGCCGCGGAAAGGTCGACCTGCCGCGCGCCGGGCGCCCCGACCCCGTCGATGCAGACCGCGGAACCGTTGAACGACACCCGGATTCGGTCCGGCTCGAGGGTTACCGGTGCCATGCCCACGGCCGCGAGCACCCGGCCCCAGTTGGGATCGGAGCCGAACACCGCCGTCTTGACCAGGCTGTTGCGAGCGATCGCCCGCGCCGCCGTCAGCGCGTCGTCCTCGGAGGCGGCCCCGGTGACGGTGACGGTGACGCGCTTGGTGACGCCCTCGGCGTCGGCCTGCAGCTGGACGCACAGGTCGTCGCAGACCCGCAGCACCGCCGCGTCGAGATCGGCCTGCGACGGGGTGATCTCGCTGGCGCCCGATGCCAGCAGCAGCACGGTGTCGTTGGTCGAGCAGCAGCCGTCGATGTCGAGCCGGTCGAAGGTGTGCGCGGTGGCGTTGCGCAGCGCCCGGTCGAGCGCCGCCGGCTCGACGGCCGCGTCGGTGGTGAGCACGCACAACATGGTGGCCAGCGAGGGGGCGATCATGCCCGCGCCTTTGGCCATCCCGCCGAGCGTCCAGTTGTCGGGGTGATGCAACGCAACCTGTTTGGGCACGGTGTCGGTGGTCATGATGGCCTGGGCGGCCTCGTCCCCTCCCGACAGCCCGCCCGCCATCTCGCGCACGATCTCACGCACCCCGGCGAGCACCTTGTCCATCGGCAGCCGGTCCCCTATCAGCCCGGTCGAGCAGACCGCGACCTCGATGGCACCCGTGTCGGTCCCCCAGTCCGACAGCGCGGCGGCGACGGCCTCCGCGGTGGCGTGGGTGTCCTGGAAGCCGCCGGGGCCGGTGCAGGCGTTGGCGCCGCCCGAGTTCAGGATCACCGCGCGCAGTTGCCCGGTGGTCAGCACCTGCTGTGTCCACAGGACCGGGGCGGCCTTCACCTTGTTGCGGGTGAAGGCCCCGGCCGCCGCGTAGTCGGGTCCTTCGTTGAACACCAACGCCAGGTCCGGCTTTCCGGATGTCTTGATGCCGGCGGCGATGCCGGCTGCCCGGAACCCGGCCGGGGCGGTCACGCCCTGTTCGCGCAGCAACCGCGCCTCCGTCGTCCCGGTCATGGCGCGACCCCGACCACCGAAAGCCCTTGGGCCTCAGGCCAACCCAGCGCAAGGTTCATGGACTGCACCGCGGCGCCGCCCGTGCCCTTGACCAGGTTGTCGATCGCGACGATCGCCACGAACGTCTCGGCGGCCTCGTCCAGCGCGACGGCGACGTGCGCCGCGTTGCTGCCGATCACCGCCCCGGTGCGCGGCAGCTGCCCCTCGGGCATCAGGTAGACGAAAGGCTCGGCGCCATAAGCCTTTTCGTAGGCCGCCCGCAGTTGTGACAGCGGCGCCCGGGTGCGCGCGGTGCAGGTGGCCAGGATGCCCCGGGATGTCGGGATCAGCACCGGGGTGAACGACACCGTGACGTCGCGCTCGGTGACGGCGCCCAGGCCCTGCGCGATCTCCGGGGTGTGCCGGTGCGCACCGGCGATGTTGTAGGCCCGGGCCGAGCCGATGACCTCCGAGCCGAGCAGGTCGGCCTTGGCCGCGCGGCCGGCCCCGGAGGTGCCGCTGACGGCGACGACCGTGACGGCCGGCTCGATGAGGTCCCCGGCCATCGCGGGCGACAGCCCCAGCAGCGCCGCCGTCGGATAGCAGCCCGGGACCGCGATGCGCCGGGCGCCACGCAGTCGCTCGCGCGCGCCAGGGAGCTCCGGCAGCCCGTACGGCCAGCTGCCGGCGTGTGTCGATCCGTAGAACCGCTCCCAGGCGGCGGCGTCCGTGAGCCGGAAGTCGGCCCCGCAGTCGATGATCAGTGTTTCGGCGCCGAGCTGTTCGGCCAGTGCCGCCGAATGCCCGTGCGGCAGGGCCAGGAACACCACGTCATGGCTCGCGAGCACGGCCGGATCGGTGGGCTCGATCGTGCGCTGGGCCAACGGGATCAGGTGCGGGTGGTGCTCCCCGAGCGTGCTGCCGGCGCTGGCCGCGGCGGTCAGCGCCCCGATGGTCAGCCGGCCGTCGGCGCCGGCGGGATGCCCGAGCAGCAGCCGAAGGATCTCCCCGCCCGCGTAGCCGGTGGCACCGGCAACCGCGACCCTCAATACGTCGGCCATTTCGACGATTGTGCATGGTTATGCAACAGTTTGCAAATCCATTCCACCGATGGCCGGGCGGCGTGCGCCCAGGAGATCGTGTCGGGCAAAGGCTCCGCTTCGGAAAAGCGCGGGCCTACACGAGTCTCCTGGGCGCCACCGGGCTAGGCGGCGATCCCGATGCCCAAGCTGGCATCCACGGCGGCCTGCAGCGAGAGCTCGAGGTCGGTCAGCGCCGTGTTCAGCGACACGACGAGCGAGCCGCCCGTCTGCTCCAGCGTGGTGGCTGCGCCCGAGAGGCCGGTCGCCAGGGCCGTGCCGAGCCCGAGCACGCCGGGAGCCCCGACGCCCAGGGTCGCCGCGAAACCACCGAAGAGCGCGCCACCGATCTGGGCTGCGGTGTTCTCCCAGATATTCGCCAACGCGTTACCTGTGCCGGCCAACCCGGACAAGCCCGTCGCCAGGCTCCCGCCCAGGGTTTCACCCGCGTGTATGAGGCCTCCGAGGCCGCCGGTGAGGCCGCCCGCGAGGGATCCGGTGGCCTGCACCAGGCCGTTCAGCGCAGCGCCGAGGTTAGCCGACAGCGCCGCGTTGATGGACAGTCCCAAGTTGGGCAGCGACAGCGTCGAGAGCGCGGCAGCCAAGTTGGCGGCCAGGCTCTCGCCGGTCTGGATCGCCGCGTTCAGGCCCGCTGCGAGGTTGCCGGCGAAGTTGGCCGCCAGCGCCTCGCCGGTCTGGATAAACGCGTTGAGGTTGGTGCCCAGGTTCAGGCCTCCCGACAACATGACGTTCAGCGACGCACCCAACCCATTCAGCGACGCGCTGATCGAGCCACCGATCCCGTTCAGCGCCGCACTCAAACCCAGACCAAGCGCACCCAGGTTAGGCAGCGTGAACGGAGGCAGGGCCGGGAAGGTGAAAGGCGGCAGCGTCAACGCCCCCGACAGCGCCGCGTTGAGCGCCGCGTTGATGTCCGCACCGATGTTGGGCAGCGTGATCGACGGCAGCCCCGGCAACGGCGGCAACGTGAAACTCGGCAACCCCGGCAGCGACAGGTTGATCGGCGGCAACCCCGGCAACGTCAGATTCAGCGCCGCGTTCAGCGCCGCGTTGATGTCCGCACCGATGTTGGGCAGCGTGATCGACGGCAGCCCCGGCAACGGCGGCAACGTGAAACTCGGCAACCCCGGCAACGACAGGTTGATCGGCGGCAACCCCGGCAACGTCAGATTCAGCGCCGCGTTCAGCGCCGCGTTGATGTCCGCACCGATGTTGGGCAGCGTGATCGACGGCAGCCCCGGCAACGGCGGCAACGTGAAACTCGGCAACCCCGGCAACGACAGGTTGATCGGCGGCAACCCCGGCAACGTCAGATTCAGCGCCGCGTTCAGCGCCGCGTTGATGTCCGCACCGATGTTGGGCAGCGTGATCGACGGCAGCCCCGGCAACGGCGGCAACGTGAAACTCGGCAACCCCGGCAGCGACAGGTTGATCA